>NZ_JAKGAM010000009.1 GCF_023061285.1 Chromohalobacter nigrandesensis | reverse complement strand
TCGTCGTGAAAGTACGTCGCCGGGACCGGTTTGAATGATCTGGGTGTTATCTAGGCTAATCAATTCTGGCGCGCACTTCTAGGTCGCGCTGCCGTCGAGGGCGTCGCGTGTACGGCGTACATTGGTGAGCAGTGGGGCACCGGTGGCGGGGTCGGTCATCAGCGTGCAATCGACGCCATAAAGCCGCCGCACTAGATCGGCCGTGACCGTCTCTCCCGGCGGCCCTTCGGCGAGAATCTGACCTTGATGCATGGCGATCAGGTGATCGGCGTAGCGACAGGCGCCGATTAGATCGTGGATGACCATGACGATGGTCTTGCCCGCAGCGGTGAGCGAGCGGATGAGCTCGTAGACCTCGACCTGATGCCCAAGATCGAGCGCCGAGGTGGGCTCATCGAGCAGCAGCGTCGAGGTCTGCTGGGCGATGGCCATGGCGATCCAGGCACGCTGCCGCTGGCCGCCGGAGAGCGCGTCTACCGGGCGCTCGGCAAGCGTCGTCAGCCCCGTCAGCTCAAGCGCTTCATCGACGCAAGCCTTGTCGTCAGGGGACCACTGGCGTAGCCAGCTTTGATGCGGGTGACGCCCGAAACGCACCAGTTCGGCCACGGTCAGCGCCTCGGGTGCGTGGGGTTGTTGCGGGAGTAGCGCCAAACGCTTGGCCATCTGTCGGCTTGGCACGCGCTGGATGTCGGCGCCATCGAGCAGGACCGCGCCCGCGCGCGGCTTGAGCAAGCGCGACATCCCCGAGAGCAGGGTCGATTTGCCACAGCCGTTGGGGCCCACGATGGCGGTGACCTGGCCGGCAGGAAGGCGCAACCCGAGCCCCTCGATGACGGGCACGTCGCCATAGGCGAGCGATAGCCCCTGCGTCGCGATGTCCGGGGCGCTTTCGTCATCGGGGGGGGCGGAAACGAATGCCTCTTGGGTCATGGGGTCGTCCTGGCATTGGGGTTCAAGAGTATCCATAGGAGCAGCGGGCTGCCGATCAAGGCGGTGACGATGCCCACCGGCACTTCGATGGGGGCGAGTATCACGCGCCCTAGCAGGTCGGCGGCGAGCATGACGATGGCACCTGCCAGGGTCGCGCCGACCACGGGTACTGTGTTTCGAGTGCTAATCTGGCGTGCGAACTCCGGGCCGATCAGCGCCACCATTCCCACCGGGCCGGCTACCGCCACGGCCAGCCCGGTGAGGATTACCGCTACGCTCAACGCCATCAGCCGACAGCGGCTTGCCGAGACGCCCAAGCTGATGGCCACGGTGTCGGAGAGGCGCATCACGGTTAGCGAGCGTGTCAGCCGGATGGCCGCCAACAGCGCGGGCAGTAGCGCCAGTGAGAGTATCGATACCGCATGCGCGGGACGCGCGTTGAGGCTGCCCACCGTCCACGGATAGGCGGCATTGGCGGCATCGATAGAGACTCGCGTCAGCATGAGTTGGGTGATGGCGCCGAATACCGCGCCCACGCCGATGCCGGCGACCAGGAAGCGATAGCCGCGCACGCCGATGCTGCCGGTCAGCCCGAAGGTCAGCGCAGCGGCGACGGCGGCGCCGGTCAAGGCCATGGCAGGCGGCGCCAGGCTGATCCCGGTACCCACCACGGAGGCTACCGCGAAGGCCGTGGCGCCATTGTCGAGCCCGACGATGCCCGGCGTTGCCAGGCGATTGCGCGCCACCGTCTGCATCAGGCAACCGGCCAGCGCGAAAGCGCCACCGGTGACGAGTCCGGCCACGACGCGGGGGAGGCGCAGTTCGTGGACCACGAAAATATCCAGCGCGCTGCCGTGGCCGAGCAGTGCCCCGAGCATTGCCGGCCCGGACAGCGTCGCGGCACTGCCGGTCGCCAGCGATACCCCAGTCAGCACCATCAGAAGCCCTGCCAGCAACAAGTTGGCGAGCAGGTTGCGCTTGTCGACGATGATCCGCAGTGGCGGACGTTTGCCCAGCGGCAGCGTGAGGAGAAGTTTGCCCGTTTGCGCCTGGTTCGACGCCTGCGTTCGAGAGAACGGTGTCACTTCGTATTTCGTGGCACGCGAGGCGGTGGAAAGCATATTCGACATGGGCGGCTTGTTCGTTATGGACGACGTCGACATGGATGGCTTACAGCATCGGGAGTCGGCGGCGGCGGACCACGGCGATCAGCACGGGGGCACCGATCAGCGCCGTGATCACCCCTATTGGCAACTCGGAAGGCGGCACCACGAGTCGCGAGACGATATCGGCACTGACGACGACAATGGGCCCTAGTGGCAGACAGAACCACAAGGTACGCCGAATGTCGGGGCCGGCCAGCGCCCGCGCGGCGAAGGGCACGACCAGCCCCACGAAGGCGACGGGTCCGGCGATGGCCGTGGCGCCGCCGACCAGCAGCGCGACCACGACGATCACCAACAGACGCACCATGCGGGGGTGATGCCCCAGGCCGATGGCGACATGCTCGCCGAGCGCCAGCGCCGCGAGCGGGCGCGCGAGAATGACGGTCAGCAATGCAGCTAGCGCCAGGCTGGGAGCCAGCGGCATCAGGTCTGTGGCGTCCCGGCCGGCGAGGCTGCCCACCACCCAGAAGCGGATCTCATCCGCCGTGTATTGATCGAACAGCAGGATCAGCGACGATAGCGAGTGCAGCAAACCCGATAGGATCGCCCCGGCGAGGATGAGGCGCACCGGGTCATTGCCGATGCCTTGCAGGCGTGCGGCGGCCAGCACGCACAAACACCCGCCCAGGGCGCCGAGTTGAGCGACCGAGATCCGCAGCGTGGCGGCATCCGCTCCCCACAGGATCGCTAGCGTCACGGCGAAGGCACTGCCCGCGCTGACGCCCAGCAGCCCGGGTTCCGCCAAGGGGTTGCGCGTCACCGCCTGCAGCAGCGCGCCCGCGATTCCCAGAGCGATTCCCACCACCAGGCCGATTCCCAGGCGCGGCAGGCGTAGCTCGCCGATCACGAAATGGGCTTCGCTATCGTGCATGGCGGCGGCGTCGAAATCGCTCAGCGCTTGCCAGGCGCGTCCGGGACCGACGTCCCCGGCCCCGAACAACAGACTCAGCAATGCGATGGCCGCTAGCAAGATCATCAACAGGCCCCATGTGACGACCGGCGAGGGCGACGCATCGGACCAGCGACAGGCTCTCAGGCTTCTCATGACGCGGCTATCGGCGTGACGATTGATGAACGACGCCATGTAGCAGTCACTTCATTTCGTGCATGGCGGTGTCAATGTCGTCGAGGATCGCCTGCGCTGCCATCGGCCCGGACGCGCTGGTCCACAGTTGACCGTCGACGCTGATGACGTGGTTCTGCTGCACGACGTCGAGGCGGTCGAAGGCCGGCGACTGTTTGGCCGCTTGGTAAGCCTCATCACCTTCGGCATTCAGCGTGGCCAGGAACAGCCAGTCATTATCGATCTTCGACAGATTCTCCAGGCTCAACGGATCGCTGTGTGGTCGCCCTTCCTTGACGGTATCGCCGTCATCGACCGTGAAACCGCTGCGCGCGAGAAGCGTATTGGAGAAGATTTGCGGCGCCATGACGATGGCACCTTGCGGCATCCAGCGAATCAGGCTGGCCGTGGGTGAGTCCGCGACGTCCTCGCGAATTGCCTGTGTCTGAGCATCGACCTCGTCGATCGCCTCGTTGACGGCATCAAGTTGTCCGAGGGCCTTGCCATAGACCTGCGCCTCCTGCTCCCAGCTATCCATCTGGTAGGGCGTGACATCCGGCACTACGGTGGGGGCAATACGCGATAGCAACTGATATTGAGACTCGGACAACTGCGGCGAGGCGAGAATCAGGTCCGGCTTGAGCGCCGCCACGGCCTCGATGTTGGTTTCCCGCGGTGTGCCGACGATGGAGATATCGCCGGCGGCGTCGCTCAGGTAGCCGGGTACGCCGTCTCCGCCGCGCGTGGCGACTGCACCGAGGGGCGTCATGCCCGTCGTCAGTGCCGTATCCAGCGCCCCTGTGTAAAGCGTGACCACTCGCGAGGGATCGTCATCGACCTCAACCGAGCCGAAAGCCGTTTCCAGGGTTGTGGCGCTGGCCGGCAAGGTCGCGGAAAGCGCGGCGATGCCGGTCGCGGTCATGCAAAAGCGACGTAGAGATGTCATGGCGAGGTTCCTACCTGTTGATCCCGTGAGGAATGATCCGTCGTAAAAGCGCCAAGAATAGTAAACGAGAACGAATGTAAATGAGAAGCTGTCTCACGATGGATCAGGCGATGTCGTCTCCTTGAGAGACGCAAAGACAGGCATATGGCGGGCCGAATTTAGGTGGCGGGTGGCAAGAGCGATGCATGAAAAGAGTGGGTATTTTTTTTCAAGTCATTGATTTTTAGTTTGTTTAAAAGAAGTTACGACACTTTTCTTAACGGCGAGAGTCTTTCGATGGAGGCGGCTCGGAAAGCGCGTTCGCCATGACGAAACATGGTGTTCGTGAGACCGCCGCCGGCAGCGGGAAGGAAGGGGAAGAACCCCGTCTTGGCTGGGGTTCTCGTTGGTAAGATATGCGTGGCTGAGTGTCAGGCGCGATTTTCGAGGAAGACCAGGGTGCGGCCGTGGGAGAGCGCTGCAGCGTGACGATGGTAGGCGCTGCGGGCCCAGCAGTTGAAGCCGTGATCGGCACCGTCGTAGACGTTAATGGTGACGTCGTCGCGGTCGGCGAAGGTGGCGCGTACCTGATCGACGGTCTCGGCGGGAATATGCCCGTCGTTACCGGCGAAATGGAACTGCACCGGCACGTCGAGCCGTGCGGCCTTGTCCAGATGCTTGTGGATGCCACCGGGATAGAAGCTCGCCGCACGGTCGACGCCGGCGTCGATGGCCGCCAGGTAGGCGAGGATGCCGCCCATGCAGTAGCCGATGGCGGTGACGTCGCCGTCGCATTCGCTGCGTTGGCGCAATGCCTGGGTGGTGCTGGCGAGGTCCTTGACGGCCACCGTGAAATCGATATCGCCGACGAGCTTGAAGGCCTTGTCCATGTCGGCACCTTCATAGGCGAGCTCGACGCCCGGCTCCTGACGCCAGAATACATCCGGCGCGAGCACTACGTAGCCGTCCTGAGCATATTGCTCGGCGACGCTGCGAATGTGGGCATTGACGCCGAAGATTTCCTGAATCAAGACGATGCCGGGGCCTTTGCCGGCGGGTGGCAGGGCTAGATAGCCTTTGAAGGTCTGAGCGTCGTGGGATGTGATATCGATCCACTGGATAGTGACGGCGGAATCGCTCATGGTGTCTCCTTGGAGGGATGAAGCGTTCGAGATATGGCTCTAGTCTAGAGAGCTGACACCATGAAGGCCAGGATGTTCGCAGGCGAACGATGCTCCAGATGGGTCGTTCGGTGGCTTAAGCTTTTAAAGAATATAAAGATTGCGTTTTAGAATTTTTAATTCTTTTCAGTCTTGCCTAGCCTAGAGGTCTTTAGCTCCCGATTATTCATGGCAACGATGAGAGGTCCAATGTCGCAAGGACGCTTGTCCGAATCGAACAGCCCCCTCAGCGCCGATCAGGCGCGGCGGCTCAATGACGCGCTGGTCGATCTCGATGCCCGGCAGCGTGCCTGGCTGCAGGGCTATCTGGCTGGCCTGGATGCGCATGATGCACCCGCGGCCGCCGAATCAGCCGCCTTGACGCCGGGTGAGCCGCTGACCGTACTGTTCGGCAGCCAGACCGGCAATGCCGAGGGCGTGGCCGAGCAGGCCGTTGAGCGCGCGCGGGCCCGGGGGCTTGAAGTCGAGCTGAAGGACATGGCGTCCTTCGGCAAGCAAGATCTCAAGCAGGCCACTCGCTTGATGGCGGTGGTCAGCACTCAGGGCGATGGCGATCCACCGGATAGTGCGCTGAGTTTTTATGAGTTGCTGGCGGGGCGCAAGGCGCCACGTTTGAGTGACGATCATCGCTTCGCCGTCTTTGGACTGGGCGATGCCAGCTACGAGTATTTCTGCGAGTCCGGCAAGGTGCTCGATTCGCGCCTCGAGTCGCTGGGGGCGCAGCGCCTATGTGCGCGGGTCGATGCCGATGTCGATTACGAAGAGACCGCGACGCAATGGATCGACGCGACGCTCGAGGCCTTCGCTGCGCTCTCGGGAAGTGCTGCGCCAGAGCCGGCGTCCGATACGTCCGGCGGCGCGGCCGCCAGCTACTCGCGTTCGCATCCCTTCCAGGCGGAAGTGCTGGAGGTGCAGCCGCTCAATACCCAGGATTCCGACAAGCAGACACTGCATGTCGAGCTCTCGCTGGAGGAGTCGGGACTGGAATATCGCCCCGGCGATGCGGTGGGCGTCGTGCCGCAGAATGACCCCGCCTATGTCGATGAGCTGCTGGACACCTTGCGGCTGGATGGCGAGGCGCCATTCGAGGAAGGGCGCCAACTGCGCGACGCCTTGCTCAACGATTTCGAGGTCACCACCCTGACGCGTCCCTTCCTCAATCACTGGGCCGAGATCAGCGATGATGCCGAGCTGCGTCGCCTGCTCGACGAAGAGTCGCGCGACGAGCTGCGCGAGTGGCTGCAGGGGCGGCATATCATCGACGTGCTTGAGCATTTTCCGGTCGAGGGACTGGAAGCGGACACCTTCATTCGTGCGCTGCGCAAGCTGCCGCCGCGCTTGTACTCGATTGCCTCGAGCCAGGCCGCGGCCCCCGATGAAGTGCATCTCACGGTGGCCGTGGTGCGCTATGAAACCCACGGTCGCGCGCGCGGCGGCGTGGCGACGACCTACCTCGCCGACCGCGTCAGCCCTGGCGATCAAGTGCCGATCTACATCGATCATAACAAGCACTTCAAGCTGCCCGACGATGACGCGGCGCCCATCGTGATGATCGGGCCGGGCACCGGGGTGGCGCCGTTCAGGGCCTTCCTTCAGGAACGCGAGGCGCGCGGTGCGAGCGGCGACAACTGGCTGTTCTTCGGCGACCGGCGGCGGCGCAGTGACTTCCTGTATCAGGCCGAATGGCTGCAATGGCGCAAGACGGGGCTCCTGTCGCGACTCGACGTGGCGTTTTCCCGCGACCAGCAAGACAAGGTCTACGTGCAGGACCGCCTGCGCGAACAGGCCGCCATCCTCTATGATTGGCTGCAGGCCGGGGCCTATGTCTTCGTGTGCGGCGACGCCGAGCGCATGGCGCCGGACGTCCACCAGGCCTTGCTCGATGTGATTCGCGAGCAGGGTGGCTATGACGAGGAAGCCGCTGCCGAGTACCTGCGTGACCTGCAGCAGCAAAAGCGCTATCAGCGCGACGTCTATTGAGGAGACCGACATGGATATCATCGCCAAGCTGCGTGACGTGTCGCTCGACGAGCTGCACCCCAACGAACGCCTCAAGGTAGAGAGCCACTATCTTTATGGCACCCTCGAAGAGAGCCTGGCCGACCGGGCCACCGGCGCGGTCAATGAAGCGGACACGCAACTGACCAAGTTTCATGGCTTCTATCAGCAGGATGACCGCGATGTGCGCGACGATCGTCGCCATCGCAAGCTGGAGCCGCTGTATTCGTTCATGGTGCGTCTGCGCTTGCCCGGCGGGCGAGTATCGCCCGAGCAGTGGCTGACGCTGGATGACAACGCCAGGCGCTATGCTAACGGCACGCTGCGCATCACCACGCGTCAGACCTTTCAGTACCACGGGGTATTCAAGGAAAACCTGCGTGGCCACTTGCAGGCGCTGGACAAGGCGATGATGGATACCATCGCCGCCTGTGGTGACGTCAATCGCAACGTGATCTGCACCGCCAACCCGCACCGCTCGGCGGTGCACCGTCAGGTCTACGACCTCGCGCACGAGATCAGCACGCGTCTGTTGCCGAGCACGCGGGCCTATCACGAGATCTTCCTCGGCGAAGAGCGCGTGGCGGGCGGGCCTCAGGAAACCGGCGACGAGGTCGAGCCGCTCTATACACGGCATTATCTGCCGCGCAAGTTCAAGGTCGCGCTGGCGATTCCGCCCGAGAACGATGTCGATGTGTTCGCCCACGATGTTGGCTTCATCGCCGACGTGCAGGCGGGCGAGCTCAAGGGCTTCAATGTCTGCATCGGTGGCGGCATGGGCATGACGCACGGCGAGACCGCGACCTTCCCGCGGCTTTCTGACATCGTCGGCTACTGTACGCCGGATCGCGCGGCAGCCGTGTCGGAAGCGATCATGCTCGTGCAGCGTGATAACGGCAATCGTCATGACCGCAAGCAGGCGCGTCTCAAGTACACCGTCGAGGCCTTAGGCGTCGAAGGCTTCCGCGAGCGCGTCGAGGAGTACCTGGGCGAGTCGCTGGCGCCAGCGCAAGAATTGCCGCTCACCCATAACGGTGACCGGCTGGGTTGGTATCAGGGTGAGGATGATCTCTGGCACTACGGCTTGTTCGTTCAAAACGGTCGCCTGGCGGATGTCGACGGAGGTCCGCAGCTACTGAGCGGCATGCGCGAGATTGCCAAGGCGCATGACGGCGATATCGTCCTGACCACCAACCAGAACTTGATCATCACCCAGGTACCCGAGGCGCGTCGCGAGGCCATCAATACACTGCTGGCGGATTACGCGATGACGTTCGAGACGACGCCGCTGCGCCGCCACGCGATGGCTTGCGTGGCATTTCCCTCTTGTGGCTTGGCAATGGCCGAAAGCGAGCGTTATCTGCCGTCGCTCATTGACCGGCTCGAGGCGATCATGCAAGACGTGGGCCTGGGTGACGACGCCATCGTCGTGCGCATGACGGGGTGCCCGAATGGCTGCGCACGACCTTATCTGGCGGAAATCGGCTTCGTGGGCAAGACGCTGGGACGCTACAACCTCTATCTGGGCGGCGGTTTCGCCGGCGAGCGTCTCAACAAGCTCTACCGCGAGAACATCGACGAGGCGACCATCCTCGAGGAGCTTACGCCGCTGATTCAGCGCTACGCCGCCGAGCGCGAGGCGGGCGAGGCCTTTGGCGACTTCGTGGTGCGCGCCGGGGTGATCGCACCGACCCTGGCAGGGCGTGAATTCCATACTCACTGAGTCTGCTAGCCTTGGCGCCTGGATGGGCGCCAGGTAGTGGTCTGTTCGCGCGATGTCGTGTTACTGAAAGACGAAACTCGGCCCTTCGTGAATGCCGATCTGCTGCAACAGTTTGACCAACGCGCCATAATCGCGAAGTGAGCGCTTCGTGCGGCTCTTCGCGGCCATGTCTTGCAGTATGCTCCCGCGTTCGGGGATCGCCAGATAGTCGAGAATGGCGCGCCAGAATCCCACGTCGAGTTCGACAAAGTCGTCGATGGCGCGCATCAAGTGGGCGCGAAAAATGGCCTGCTGTCCGGCGCCGAGACGTTCATACACGGCGCGGGCAATCTCACCGAAAATGGCGGCGTGCGAGGCTTCGTCCTGGCGGTGGAGCTCGGTGTTCAGACGGTTGAGCGGCTGGATGCTGCGGTCCTGCGAGAGACGTTTCAAGAACACGTTGATGGTTATCTCGGCCACGGTGGCATAGGCCATGCGGATCAAGGCGAACTCGCGCTCGTTGTCCGCCTTGGAAAGCGCTGTCTCCATGCGCTGCTCGAGCAGGGGCGTGGGAATGTGCAAGTCATGTAGCTGGTGCTGACGACGCGCGCAGTCGCAGACCTCTAAGCACATCAGTATATGGAACTGCTCGTCCACCTGGGTCTGCGCGATGGCCTTCTTGGTCACGCTATCGCCGACGCCGGGCAGGGCATCGCGTAGCAGCAACGAGCACATGGGATTGATGACCTTGTCCTCGACGAAGATCGTCTTCTCGTTGTAGTTGATCCAGGCGCCAGCGAGGACGCGGCGTTTGTCCGCTTCGTCGATGGCCTGGAAGCGCGGATCGTCCCAGAAAGGCACCATCGACGGCGGAAAGTCCGGCGCCGTGGTGTCGTAATATTCGCTCAGGTCGAGTCGCACCTTGCGCACCGCGACGCGCTGGTTCCAGTTTTCGGTGAGGCGCGCGAGTATCTCGCTTTCGCGGGCCCTCGTGTGTTGATCGATGCCGGTGTACATGTAGGTTCTTCCTTGAAAATCCTTGCCTAGAAGCCGGCCGCTTTCCCGAGCGATGGGCGCTGTCGATCGAGCCGACGTAGGAAGTTCGCCAGCATGAGGTGGCCATGCTCGGTGAGGATGGATTCGGGATGAAACTGCACGCCCTCGATATCCAGGTCGCGATGCCGAATGCCCATGACGTCTTCGATATTGCCCTGTGCGTCACAGGTCCAGGCGCTGATCTCGAAATCGGCGGGCATGCGTTGGCGGGTGACGATCAGCGAGTGATAGCGCGTCACGCGCACGGGTTGGCTGACACCGGTGAACACGCCATGTCCGTCGTGATGAACGTACGAGACCTTGCCGTGCATGACCTCGCGCGCGTGCTCGATATACCCACCGAAGGCCTCGGCGATCGCTTCATGACCCAGGCAGATGCCCAGAATCGGGACCTTGCCTGCGTAGGCCTTGATAACTTCGAGCGTGATGCCGGACTGCGACGGCGTGCAGGGCCCCGGCGAGATCAGGATGCCCTCGATGTCGTGGCTTGCTAGCTGGTCTAGCGTCATCGCATCGTTCTTGACGATCCATGGCTGGACGCCCAGTTGGTTGAGGTAGGACACGATGTTGTAGGTGAACGAATCGTAGTTATCAATGAGACACAGCATAGGTAGCCTCCTGGCCCGCCCAGACGGTAAGGGTTTGTATGGCCTGCTCGCTGAGCGTGACCGGCACGACGCCGCGCACGGCGTTGGTCAGCCATATAGCATCGGCGTCGAGTAGATCCTGCGGGATGAGCGGGCGTTCGCAACAGCGCTCGCAACTCGCTTCGATGAGCGTCTCGCGGGCGATACCGGGGAGTACGCCTTCGTCGAGAGGCGGTGTCAGCAACAAGCCATCCTTTTCGATGAATAGGTTATGGCGACTGGCTTCGGTGACGCGGCCTTGGTGATTGAGGAAGGCCACGTCGTAATCACCCTGGGCTTGGTGTCGTCGATATTCGTTGTCGTAGATATCGCGTGCGGTGGTCTTGTAATGCAGCAAGAAGGCGTGCTGGTCGATGGATCGGTTGCTGATACCCAGTCGCGCCGTAGATGGCGTTTCGTCCTCGGGCCCCAGCGACGTGGTGGTGATATCGAACTGGCCGTCGTGGGCGAGTAAAAGGCGCACCCGTGTGTCGTGATCGAGTCCGTCGATGGTCTCGGCGAGGGCCAGCCGGACGCTGGTCGCCTCGAAGGCGAAGTGCAGATCGTGTGCCGCGTGTGACAGTCGTTGCAGGTGTTTTTCGAGGTGCGCGATGTGGGCGCTATCCGCCTGATAACGCATGGTCTCGATGAGCTGCAGATCCTGATTGAGCCCGCTCAAGAAACGTGCCTTGAGCAGGCATTCCGCGTATTCGGCCTCAGAGTCGGACTCATGGAGCACGCCGCCGCCGATGCCCATCTCCGCATGGCCGTCGGCATGCGTGATGCAGGTGCGGATGGGCACGTTGAAACAGAAATCGTTGTGAGGCGTCAGGTAGCCGATCGCGCCGGTATACACGCCGCGCGGTTCGTGCTCCAGCTCTTCGATGATCTGCATCGTGCGTATCTTGGGGGCACCGGTGATCGAGCCGCAGGGGAATAGTTCGCGGAACACCTGCTCGATCCTGGCGTTGGGGTCGATCTTGCCGGTCACCGTGGAAATCATCTGATGCAGCGTCTCGAAGGTCTGTATCTCGAATAGATTCTTGACCGTCACGGAGCCCGGCGAGGCGACGCGGCTGACATCGTTGCGCAGTAAATCGACGATCATCACGTTCTCGGAGCGGGTCTTTGTATCGTGGCGCATCGTATCGAGAATATCGGTATCTTCTTCGGCCGATGTGCCGCGTGGGAAGGTTCCCTTCATGGGCTTGGATTCCAGCGCCGTTCCTTGTTTACGTAAGAAGAGTTCCGGCGATAACGAGAGTACCGAATACTCCGGAAAGTTGAGCAGTCCTCCGAACTCGACTTTTTGGCGGTCGCGAAGTTTGCGATAGAGTCCAACGGGCGTACCTTGATATTCGAAGCGATATTTAAGTGTGTAATTGACCTGGTAGGTATCGCCTTCACGGATATACGATTTTATTTTTTCTATGTTGTCGAGATATTCTTCGCGCTGCGCGTTGAGCGCCAGGTGGCGAATGGCTGCGGGTGTCGCGTCGGGTGTTTGGGCTTCGAGAAACCGGCTGGCTTGATGCTGTGACAAACGTCGCACGTCGCGAAACGCATAGAAGTGCACGAGTGGGGTATCGCTCTTGACGCGACGGCAGAACTTGAAATCCGGCTTGTCGGCAAGCGCATAGCCCGCCTCGTAGGCGAGGTAGCCGGACACGTAATAGCCTTGCTCACGCAATTCATCGAGCTCGCGCAACGCGCCCTGTAAGGCATCGTTGCGGTAACAGATCACTTCGTATTCGGGGTTTTCGAACAACAATGAAGCGCGGTGATCGCTCGAGCAACGGGTATTCTCTAGCAGTATGAAAACATTGTCTGTTTGTTGTTTGTTTAGGCTGCGCATCACCCTTGCTCCCTAGTATTAATTATGTGTTTATTTAAGAGTGTGCAGGTGTTTATGTCAACGATGATTATATTGGTATTATTGTGTTATTTATTTAATGAAAAGAGTGTTATTCGTGTGTAAAAGTCACCTCAAAAGTAGAGTGATAAATCTACACAATGCGTGGCAGGAAAATACTGCGTGTCGATGAGAACGATCGTTCCGCCGTCAGTCGCAATGCGATTCACCGACGGCGGAACGACTCAACGCAATTGGCTGTCCTTGCTGCCTCGGCGGTTGTAGCCGCTGGCATCACGTTGTTGATACCGGTCACGCTCATTCTGGCAGGCAATGCACAGGCGTACCCCGGGCACGGCATCGCGCCGCGCCTGGGGAATGGGGTCACCGCATTCTTCACAGTGACGCAGGCTCTCGCCACTGGGTAGCTGGTGGCGCGAGCGCTGCACGGCGTCTTCGACGGTACTGTCGATCTGATCCTGTACGGCACCGTCCTTCGACCATCCTCCTGCCATGTCGTCTCCTCGGTATTCGGCATGCCGCGCCTGTGGTATTGGCTCACGGGCCCTCAACTCGTGGCGAGCATTCCGCAGGGTTTACGATTTCACCGTATGGTGGTCATCAAGTATGGCAACGAAAACGCGATTTTGCAGGGGGAAAGAGGAGGAAACGGAGAGGAGAAAGGGAAGAAAAGGGAGACACGCCAGCGGCGTGTCTCGCGACAGGTGAAAATCAGGTCAAGGCGGCGACGGCGGCCTTGGCGATCTGGACGTCTTGATCGGGTTTGACGCCGGAAACGCCGACGCTGGCGATGACGTTGCCCTCGACGATCAGCGGCACGCCACCGGCGAGCAAGGCTTGCATCGGTGCGCTGACGAAGGCGGTACGGCCGTTGTTGATCATGTCCTCGAAGACTTGGGTCTCCTTGCGGCCGATGGCGGCATTGCGTGCCTTCTCGGTGGCGATATCGGCGCTGAACGGTGCCGCGCCATCGAGGCGGCGCAGGCCGAGCAGGTGGCCACCGGCATCGGCGACGGCGACGGTGATTGCCCAACCGTTGGCGTCGGCTTCTTTCTGAGCGGCGTCGAGCAACTGGTTGACGTCGCTAAGTTCAAGCACTGCGTGAGTCTTCATTTGTGTCTCCTTGGTAGATAATGGCTATGGGCTACGGGACGCTCGCAGCTCGAGGCGCATCGCTCGTAGCCGGGATCAGGGCTTCATCGACGATTTCGATCCAATGCCGAACCGGGGTACGGCCCGCGCCTGCCAGATGGGTCTGGCAACCGATGTTGGCGGTGACGATTTCCTCGGGATGACCCGATTCGAGGGCGTCGAGCTTGTCGTCGCGCAATTGTGTCGCCAGAGCCGGTTGGGTGATGGAGTAGGTACCGGCCGACCCACAGCATAGATGGGGATCGCGCACCGGGGATAGCGTGAATCCCAGACGCGTCAAGACGCCTTCCACCGCGCCGCCGAGTTTCTGGGCGTGTTGCAGCGTGCACGGGCAATGGAAGGCGAGGCGCTTGTCGTGGCGCGGCGTCAGCGTCTCAAGATCTTCGTCGCGCAGGATCTCCACCAGGTCCTTGGCGAGTGCGCTGATGTGGCGTGCCTTCTCGGCATAGCGTGGGTCGTCGGCAAGCATCTCGCCATATTCCTTGACGAAGGCGCCGCAGCCACTGGCGGTCTGCACGATGGCCTCGGTGCCTGCTTCGACGTGTGGCCACCAGGCATCGATATTGGCGCGCATGCGTGCACGACCGTCCTGCTGGGCATTGAGGTGATAGTCGATGGCGCCGCAACAGCCGGCCTCCGGGGCTGAGCTCAGGGCGATCCCCAGACGGTCGAGAACGCGGGTCGCGGCGGCATTGGTGTTGGGCGCCAGTCCTGGCTGGACGCAGCCCTCGAGGACCAGCATGTGGCGGGCATGGGGCGCGGGCGCGGCGCTCCCCACGTTGACCGCGCGGGGCGGGATCTTGTCCTTGAGCGGCGCCGGCGCCAGCGGGCGAAAGGTTTGCCCCAGTGAGAGCAACGCTTGAAAACGACGCGGCTCGACCAGTGCCTTGCGCAAGCCGTAACGCAAGATGCGTTCCTTGTAGGAGCGCCCGACGCGCCGCTCGACCTCGGCGCGCCCGATATCCAGCAGCTTGTGGTATTCGACGCCGGAGGGGCAGGTGGTTTCGCAATTGCGACAACTCAGGCAGCGGTCGAGATGCGTCTGCGTTTCTTGCGTGACTTGGTCGTCATCGTCGCGGCTTTCCAGCAGCTCCTTCATCAGATAGATGCGTCCGCGCGGGCCATCGCGTTCGTCGCCCAAGAGTTGGTAGGTCGGGCAGGTGGCGTTGCAGAAACCGCAGTGCACACACGAGCGCAGGACGCGGTCGGCCTCGCGAATGTGCGGTTGGCGCAAGGCTTCTTCGGTGAAATTCGTCTGCATGGCTATAGCCCCTCGTAGAGTCGCCCGGGGTTGAAGATGCCGTGTGGGTCGAGCTCGGCCTTGAGTCGGCGGTGGTACTTGGCCAGCACCGGCGAGAGCGGCGTGAAAGGCATCTCGATGCCGTGGGGTTGGTCAAGGTCGATACGCGTCGCGTGCCCGCCGACATGGGCGGCATGCTGGCGTATTGTCTCGGCCGACATATGGCTGCGCCACCAGCGCTGCGCGCCCGCCCAGTCGACGAGCTCGTCGCCGTCGAGCGGTACGGCAGGGGCGCGATGCGGTAGCGACAGCCGCCAGAGCGGGCGACTGTCGTTTCGGCGCGAGAAAAAGTCCAGTTTGAGCTCGCGCAGTCGTCGCCAGAAGTCGGTGTCGTCCGGCTCGCCGCCGAGTCGTTCTCGCGTGGTGGCGACCGAGCCGGCGCCGCCTTCCAGGCGAATATGCAGGGTCTCGCCATCGTGTGCGGCTCCAGTGATGGGCAGTGGCTCGCGCCCCCACTCGGCGAGGCGCGCCATGGCCGCGTCGCGAGTCATCTCCAGGCGCAGCCTGGCGCTGGCGGCGGGACGTGGCAGGACCTTGAACGAGACCTCGTCGATCACCCCCAGCGTGCCCTGGGCGCCGACCATCAGCCGCGAAAGATCGTAGCCGGCGACGTTCTTCATGACCTCGCCACCGAAGCGCAGCCGCTTGGCATCGTGGGTGATGAGCCGCGTGCCGAGGACGAAGTCGCGTACGCTGCCTGCCCAGGGGCGGCGCGGGCCGGCGATTCCACAGGCCACCATGCCGCCTACCGTGGCGGTGTCGGCGAAATGCGGCGGCTCGAAGGCTAGTTGCTGTCCCGCCTCGGCCAGCGTCTGTTGAAGATCGGTCAGGCGGGTACCGGCGCGCACCGTGACCACCAGTTCGACCGGATCGTAGTGGACGATCCCTGTGTGCTCGGCGAGCGAGAGCGTTTCGCCGCTGACGGGACGGCCGTAGAAGCCCTTGCTGTCGCCGCCGACCAGGCGCAAAGGGGTGTTGTCTCGCGCCGCTTGCTGCACCCGGTCGAGCAGGGCGTCGCTGGCATCGTGATCGGCGGCCGGCAGGCTTTCGGACGCGAGGGCCGGGCGTTGATCCTGGGGGTGTGTCATGTTCTCTCCTTTCACGCACGCGGTGTTAGAAGCGCGGCAACTCGGGATGCGGCAGGTTGCCATGGTGCACGTGCATGGCGCCGAATTCGGCGCAGCGCGCCAGCGTGGGGATATTCTTGCCGGGGTTGAGCAGCCCGTGCGGATCGAAGGCGGCCTTGACGGCATGGAAGACCGTGATCTCGTCGGGATTGAACTGGGCGCACATCTGGTTGATCTTCTCGCGGCCCACGCCGTGCTCGCCGGTGATGCTGCCGCCGACCTCGACGCACAGCTCGAGGATCTTGCCGCCGACTTCCTCGGCCAGCGCCAGCTCGCCCGGGGCGTTGGCGTCGAACAGGATCAGCGGATGCATGTTGCCGTCGCCGGCATGAAAGACGTTGGCGACGCGCAGGCCGTGCGTGGCCGAGAGCTCGGCGATGCTCTTCAGCACGTGCGGCAGTTCGCGGCGCGGAATGGTGCCGTCCATGCAGTAGTAGTCGGGCGCCATGCGTCCCACGGCAGGGAAGGCGGCCTTGCGTCCGGCCCAGAAAGTGGCGCGCTCGGCGTCGTCTCGCGCGAGGCGGATATCGGTGGCGCCGGCCGCTTCGAAGACGCCGCGCACCGTCTCGCAGTCGGTGTGGACATCGGCCTCGACGCCGTCCAGCTCGCACAGCAGGATGGCTTCGGCATCGATCGGGTAGCCGGCCTTGACGAAGTCCTCGGCGGCTTGAATGGCCAGTTTGTCCATCATCTCCAAGCCACCGGGAATGATTCCCGCAGCGATGATGTCGCCCACCGCCTTGCCGGCCTTCTCGACGTCATCGAAGCTGGCCATCAGCACCTTGGCGACCTCGGGCTTGGGCAGCAGCTTGACGGTGATCTCGGTGATCACACCGAGCATCCCTTCGGAGCCGGTGAACAGCGCCAGCAGATCGAAACCCGGCGTATCCAGGGCCTCGCTGCCCAGCGTGATGTGCTCGCCCTCGAGGGTAAGAACGTCCGCCGCGAGTACGTTGTGAACGGTCAGCCCGTATTTCAAGCAGTGCACGCCGCCGGCATTCTCGGCGACGTTGCCGCCTATCGAACAGGCGATCTGCGATGACGGATCGGGCGCATAGTAGAGTCCATAAGGCGCTGCCGCCTCGGTGATCGCCAGGTTGCGCACGCCAGGCTGTACGCGGGCGATATGCGCTTCCGGATCGACCTCGAGAATGCGACTGAAGCGCGACATCACCAGTAGTAGGCCCTTTTCGAGGGGCAGGGCGCCTCCCGAGAGGCCGGTGCCCGCGCCGCGTGTCACTACCGGCACGCCCCAGGCGTGACATGTTTCGAGTAGCGAGGCGATCTGCTCAAGCGTTTCAGGAAGCGCCACCAACATGGGGAGTACGCGGTACGCGGAGAGCCCGTCGCACTCGAACGGACGCAGATCCTCCTCGCGATGCAACAGCTTGAGCTGGGGAAGCTCGGCCTGCAGGTGGGCGATCAATGCCTCGCGGTCGACGCTGGGGAGCGCGCCGTCGAGGCGTTCGTCAAAGAGGATGTTCATGAGGCCTCCTCGGGCGGCGCATGGATCGAATCAAGATGATTTCCACCTCGGAGTCGCATCGAATATGGAAAGTGTTTCCATGTTCGCGCATGGCGAATGATCGTGCCTATTAGCCGAAAGGATAAAATCTGGAGAATTGGTAAGACCAATAAAAGGGCCCCGACGATGAAGCCGGGGCGCGGGAGGTGGATCAATACTCTAAGCGATTAACCCATTAACGGGTCGCTTACCCCGACCACATAGAACGCGATCAAACCGATGAGTCCGGTGAAGATTAGGTAGTAAAGCGTCGGCAGGATCGTCTTGCGTAGCGTGGTTCCCTCGCGGCCCAGCAGTCCCACGGTGGCGGACGCGGCAACCACGTTGTGAATGGCGATCATATTGCCTGCTGCGGCGCCTACCGCCTGGAGTGCCACCATCATCGCGGTGGACAGCCCCAAGGCCTCGGCGACGTTGAACTGGAAGTCCGAGAGCATCAGGTTGGAGACCGTGTTGGAGCCGGCGATAAACGCGCCCAGCGCACCGACGGCGGGTGCGAAGAACGGGTAGACATGCCCCACGCCATCGGCGACCAGCTGCGCCATGGCCACGGGCATCGAGACCAGATCCGCCTGATTGACGCCGGAGTTGATCAGGATGCGCACCATCGGCACGGTGAAGATCAGCACGAAGCCGGCGCCCAAGAGCGTCTTGGTCGACTCGCTGAAGGCGGCGCCCAGCTCACTGGCGCGCATGCGGTGCAGCAATACGGTGAGCAGCACCACGACCAGAATGATGCCGCCGGGCAGATACAGCGGCTCGAGGCTGCCGGAAACGCCGCTTTCGCCAAGGATGTCGTTCCAGCTCAGGCTGAGCGATTGCAGCGTCGAGGTGACCGACGGCACGGTGCGCGAGATCACTAGGAGAACGGCCAGCAGCACATACGGCATCCAACCCATGAAGACCGACATTGGCGCCTTGCCGGCGACCTGGTCCATCTTGATGTCCAGACGTCCCAGCCACTCGTCCGGCCATGTCGAGCTGTCCGGGAAGTCCCAGGTGTCCTTGGGCAGCAGGAAGCCTTTCTTGGCGGCGGGAACGACAATTGCCAGGCCCACCAGAGCGCCGATCATCGACGGGAATTCAGGGCCCAGGATGACGCCCACCAAGGCGTAGGGCACCACGAAGGCGACCCCGGTGAATAGTGCGAAGGGTGTGATCGAGAGACCTTCCTTCCAGGAGCGATTGGCGCCGAAGAAGCGCACCATCACGATGACCATGATCAGCGGCATCAGAACCCCCACGATGGCGTGGGTGATGGCAACTTCCGAGGCGATCAGACGGAAGAAGCTTTCCCAGCCCGAGCCGCTGGCGGTCAATTGTTCGGTGATCGCGTTACGGTTGAGGCCGCCGGTGACGCCCACCACGACAGGGGTGCCGACCGCGCCGAAGGAGACAGGCGTGGACTGGATCATCATGCCCACGGTGACGGCGCCCAGGGCGGGGAAGCCCAGCGCCACCATCAGCGGTGCCGCCACCGCCGCTGGAGTACCGAAACCCGAGGCCCCTTCGATGAAGCAACCGAACAGCCAGGCGACGATCAGCGCTTGCACGCGGCGGTCGGGGCTGATGCTGGAAAAGCCGTTGCGGATGGCGGTGATGCCGCCGGAATGCTTCAGCGTATTGAGCAGCATGATGGCGCCGAAGATGATCCACAAAAGGCCCACGGTGAGAATCAGCCCCTGGAACGTCGAAGCCAGTACCCGGGTGAAGGTCATGTCCCAGGCCAGCAAGGCGATCAGTGCGGTGACCACGAAAACCACGGGCATGGCGACCTTGGCCTGAACCCGGAAGCCAATCAGCAGTACGCCGGCCAGTACCAATGGCAGAAAGGCGAGTAGTGAGAGCAGCGTTTGATTCATGAAAGTGCCCCTGACGGTGTTGTTGTGCAGCGCCAGACGGAGGCATGCAGATGCCGCCCGTCATCCAGCGAAAGATAAACGTGAAACGCGGCGGGGCCAATTGTTGGATAATTGGTATTACCAATTATGCTGGCAGGCTAATGATCTTGAAATATCCTTCAAAATCAAATTTCTATGACCTTGTCTGTGACCTTCGTCGGAGCCTTTGGGCGTGTTGATGAGGTGTTTCACACGCTTTGAGTTCGACTAATAGACGAGTCTTTTCAAGGACATCGCTGCCCACTTGTGTGCGTCGATAGGCGCGATTGCGTGGCATGTGGTAGCGTCGGAGGTCCGGCGCGTGAGTATTCTCACGCTAAGCCTATGATCAAAAAGGAGCGGTGGCATGACGTTGCAGATGTACGATTTGAGCGGGCGTGACGAGCGGCTACGGTTCTCGCCATACTGCTGGCGTGTGCGTTATGCGTTGGCACACAAGGGCCTGGAATGCGATTTCATTCCGTGGCACTTCACGCAGAAGGACGCGATCGCGTTTTCGGGACAAGGCAAGGTGCCGGTGCTCGTCGACGGCGAGACCACGGTCACCGATAGCTACGAGATCTTCCGCTACCTGGATCGTGTGTATCCGCAAAACCCGCTTTTGGGCGACGACACGGCCGAGTCACGGGCGCGTTTCTTCAAGTTCTACAGCGAGCGGGCGTTGGCGCCGGGGATCCTGAAAACCGTCATCATGGACTTGTTCAATGTCGTGCATCCCGACGATCAGGCGTACTTCCGTGAAACGCGCGAAAAGGCGCTGGGTCGCAGCCTCGAGGAAATGCATGCGCCAAGCAAAGGGCTCTCGGCACTCGATGCGGCCCTCGAGCCGCTGCGTGGGCGCCTCGAAGAGGCCGATTTCCTCGACGGTGAAGCGCCCGGCGGCGCCGACTACATGGTCTTCGGCCACTTCATGTGGGCGCACTGCGTCTCGACGGCGGATCTCGTTTCCAATGCCGACCCGGTTTACGCCTGGATCGAGCGCATGCTGGACCTGCACGGCGGCGTGGGGCGCAATGCCACGCGTATCGTCGACATCGAAGGCGGCTATCCCGGCTGATGGCGCCGTGAACGCGCATCGGCGGCAAGGCGTATGTAGATAAGGAGCGAAGCATGAGCGATATCGTATTGATCACCGGCGCGACCTCGGGCTTCGGTCGCGCAGCGGCGCGGCGTTTCGCCGAGGCCGGCTGGTCGTTGATCCTCACTGGGCGGCGCGCGGAGCGCCTCGAGGATCTCGAGGAGGAGCTGAGTGGCAAGGTGCCCGTGCATACCGCAGTACTCGACGTGCGGGATGCCGAGGCGGTCAAGGAGGTCGTTGCAGCGTTGCCGGAAGGCTTCCGCGCGGTCAAGGCGCTGATCAATAATGCCGGGTTAGCCCTGGCGCCGGAGCCGGCGCCTAAGGCGGACCTGGCCGATTGGCATACCATGATCGATACCAACATCACCGGGTTGGTCAACGTGACGCATGCGCTGCTGCCTACGCTGATCGAGACCGGTGCCGGCGCGAGTATCGTCAACCTGGGCTCGGTCGCGGGGCAGTGGCCGTACCCGGGGAGTCACGTCTATGGCGCGAGCAAGGCCTTCGTGCAGCAGTTTACCTATAACCTGCGTTGCGACCTGCAGGGTACCGGCGTGCGCGTCACCGATATCGCGCCGGGCATGGCTGAAACCGAGTTCACGCTAGTGCGTACCGGTGGCGATCAGGCGGCCTCCGACAAGTTATATGGCGATACCACGCCGCTCGAGGCTGAGGATATCGCCGAGTTGATCTTCTACACGGTCTCGCTGCCGGCGCATGTCAACGTCAATCGCCTCGAGGTCATGCCGACACGCCAGGCGTGGTCCGCCTTCGCCGTCGACCGCGACTGAGTCAGTCGTCGGCGATCAAGCGCTTGCCAAGGGTCACGAAGTCACCGTCGTCGTACCCTTGGCGGCGGTAGTAGTCGATCAGTGCGGGATGCTCGTTGCGTACCATCAGCATCAGCTTCGGGCAGCCCCGAGCCTGCAAGGCGCGCTCCACGGCAGCGAGGAGTTGGCGGCCAAGCCCGCAGCGCTGACGGTCGGGGCTGACCGCCAGATAGTGTACCCAGCCACGATGACCGTCGTAGCCCGCCATGGCGCTGGCGATCAGCGTGTCCGCTTCCACCCCGACCAGGAACAGGCTGGGGTCTTCCGCGAGCTTGCGGGCGATGTCACGGCGCGGGTCGTTCCATGGGCGCGTCAACTCGCAGTGTTCCCATAGCGCAATGACGCTCTCTTCATCGCCGGGCTGGAAAGGTCGGATCTGCATATTGCTCTCTTGGATGGCTGTAGCTGTCAGGCGGTCTTGGCCGTGGAAATGGCCGGTTTTTGGCGCTTGGCCATGACCTCGGCCTGATGTTCCAGCACCAGCACAAGTCGCTCGATCAAGCCTTCGATGAGTTCGCGCGTGTCTTCCTCGATGCCGCCATGGCGTGCGATGGCGTCGTCCAGTGCTTGGCCAGCTTCGTTTATTCCTTGGGGCGAGCGGCCATGGGCACTGGCCTCGAAGCCGTCGGCCAGCGTGGACAGAAGATGTCGCATAGCGTCATGTACCGGTGCTGATGCGTCATCCAGGCGGTGGCGCAGGCGCAGACACGAGCGCCCCAAATCGAGGCCATTGAGGCCGATCATGAACAGATGGCGATGATCTTCGGGCAGCATGTCGTCGTGCCGGGCGAGTTGCAGCAGGCGGTCGGCCATACGGCCGCTGAAGCGGCTTTCGGCTTCATGCAAGGGCTGCTGGTCGATATGCCGCAAGTCGTGGCTGATGGCGCCGATCAAACGCCGGCGTCGAATGGGTGTGCCCAGGCCAGGGAATAGCCGGAAGCCCATCACCACGGCGCTGAGCCCGACGATAACGGCGATAGCGCGATTGGCGAAGCTGTCGAAGGAAAAGTCCATGCCATTGCCGGGCATGGTCAGCAGAATGTTGAAAATGGTGAAGGCCAGGCAATAGCCCATCAGGCGTGGATTAGAGGCCCCGAGCATTCCCAGGAAAAGTGGCGTGATAAATAGCATGGCGAGCATGGGAAAGCCGTTGGCCTGCGAGAGCAGCACATGGCCGAACAGAAAGGCGCTGGGTAATGCGGCCAGCATGCCTTTGAAGAACATCATGCAGATCGTCACGGGGTTGTCGCGGGTGGCGAAAAACGCCGAGAACAGCGTGCCGAGCAGCATTGCCACCTGGCCGTTGCCCCAGTTTGTCTGCAACCAGAAGATCGCCAGACACGAGAAGACCAGCCCCGCACGGCCGGCATTGAGCAGCGCCACCAGGTGATCGCGATGCCAGGACAGCGAGCCGGCGCGGAGTTGCTTGCGCCCGGGGTGGGCGATGGCCTCGCGCGCGTCGAGCATGATCATGGCATGGCCGAGCACCTCGCGCAGGGCCAGGAGCACGCGGCGCTGCAAGGGGTCGAGCTGGGTGTCGGTGCAGGCGTGCGCTCGCTTGCGCAGTTCCTGTAATTGGCGACGTGCCGCCGGGATGCCTTTCACATGCTCGGCATTGCGAAAGCCATCGGCGATTTCGCTGGCCAACTGGTGCAAGGGCGCGCTGATGCGCTCGCGATGATCGTGCAGCAACTGATAAAGCGCGCCTAGCGTGGCGAAAAAACGTAACGTGCGCCGGGTGAGTACGTGTGTGGCGCGGATGCGACCGGCGCCGTCGGGGCCCTCGTAGCGTGCCGCCTGGCTGTCGGTTTCGAGCATCGTCAGCGGTTCGAGACTGGCGGTCAGCGATTGCTGCATGGTATCCAACTCATCCCCGGCGTCGAGGCGTTGCCCGGCGTGGGTGAAGGCGTGATTGATCACCTCGTCGGCTTGGCTGGCCAGGTGATTCTTGACGCGGGTGGGCCACAGCAAGGCACTGACCAGGATGGCACAGAGGGCGCCGAGCCCCAGTTCGGAGAGCCGTGCGATGGCGATATCGAAGATACCGCTAGGAGGCTGATTGGCGGAAATCACCACGATTAGCATCGCCGTGACGGCGCCCATGATGCAGCCGTAGGAAAAGTTATTGCGCAACAGCGAACTGCCGTAGGCGCAGAACATGATCCACAGCGTCAGCACCACCAAGGCAGGTACGCGCGCCTGGGCGAAGAAGGCCATGATCACGATGCCGACCAGTGCCCCGATGAGCGTGCCGCCGA
The DNA here is from genome assembly GCF_023061285.1 of Chromohalobacter nigrandesensis. Classification (GTDB taxonomy): domain Bacteria; phylum Pseudomonadota; class Gammaproteobacteria; order Pseudomonadales; family Halomonadaceae; genus Chromohalobacter; species Chromohalobacter nigrandesensis. Next base: position 117,073 of record NZ_JAKGAM010000009.1, on the reverse strand, counting down.
TCTGGCAGATGCCTTTCTCGACGACCATGCCACTCATCGGCCGGATCTGCAGGAAAGCCGCCGAGATCAGCGCCCAATAGGGACGGTCGAGATCGCACCATAGCGCGATGTAAAGCGCCAACAGCATCGCCAGTGTGGTTTTGGTGGCGAACTGCAGTGACGTTTTCGAGGGGGTGAGGTAGGTTTCCAGCCAGGGCGACATGGGCGACTCAGTCGGTATCCGTCTCATCGACGATATGGATGGTGGCGGTCATGCCGGCACTGAGCAGTGTCTCGTCGGGGATCTCGTCGAGCGTGATACGCACCGGAATCCGCTGGGCCAGTCTGACCCAATTGAAGGTCGGCTCGACTTGGGGCAAGAGTTGATCGTTGGACGAGGTATTGCTATCGGCGATCCCGCGACCGACCCCCGTGACATGGCCACGCAATTCGGTGTCGCCGTTCATCAGCGTGATCTTGGCGGTGTCGCCTTCTTCGATACGCGACATCTTGGTTTCTTCGAAATACCCGGTCACGTAGTAGGAGTCCGCTGTGACCAGCGCCATCACGGGATTACCGGCCGAGACGTAGTTGCCCTCGGTGAGGCGCAGATTGAGGATATGTCCGTCGGCGGGGGATTCGACCACGGTGCGCTTCAGATCGAGCTGAGCGCTTTCAAGATCGGCTTGGGCCTCGTCGAGGTTGGCTTTCGCCACGCGGGTATCGATCCGCGCGACTTCGCGATCCTCGCTGCTGATGGCCTGGTTGCTGAGGTTGTTGCGGCGGTTCTCTTCGTGTCGCTTGAGCTCCAACTGCGCCTGATTCAACGCGACCACGGCCTGGGCCTTGTTGACGGCAGTTTGGTAACGCGACTGATCGATCTGGAACAGGGTATCGCCTTGTTCGACGTGTTGCGTATCGCTTACCGGTAGCTGGCGCACCCAGCCCGAAACATCCGGGGCGATCGTGACGACATCGGCGCGAACGCGGCCGTCACGGGTCCATGGCGTATACAGGTAGTAATGCCAGAGCCAGACACCGGCAGCGACAGCCAGTGCCACGACGACGAGAGTGATCAGCATGCGTAGCGGTGTGCGCATTTAAACGATTCCAGCAGTGGACGAGAAGGCAAAGGCGACGGCGGCGGTAATGATGACGAATAAGGCGACATCGAACCACGCTTCGAACCAGGGGGTATGTTGCCCGACGAGTCGGTGCAACACGGTACGCACGATGAGTGCGCCGATGAATCCTAATAGGGCATAGATAAGCAGCGGGCTGAGATAAATGCCACCGACAGCGATTTCCTTGAGACCCATTCCCTCTCCCGTTCGCCAAAGCAAGCGAATATGTTAGCACGCTATCGAAATGCGCAACACCTGCCTATCGGCATTTCGCATGAACCGGCTTCCTCATGCACCGACTTTCACATGAACCCGTCTTTTATATGATTCGGTATTTTATATAAACCGATCTTTTATAAAAGAGTACAACATGTCGTCTCGAGGTTGTCAGTCTAGCGTGAAAACGCGTTCGGGCGGGATATGCGAGTGCAGACGCCAGCTCTCCGGCACGGTCTGGCGGATCTGTTCGAGAAGTGCGACGCTCTTGCGAGGCAAACGTCCGAAGGGGTAGAGCAGGGTGATGGGGAGCGACGAGGGCGCCCATTCTGCAAGGCAAGGCGCCAGGCTACCAGGATGATGCTGGAGGCGTTTTTCGGCCATCCAATGGGGAAGAAGACCCAAGCCGCGCCCCCGCGCGATGGCATCGATATGCAGGACGTACTGATCCACGTGCAGTCGTGACGGCGGGAGCGTAATCCGGGTTTCCCCTTCGCGGGCGTGATGCAACGTCACGCCCTGTTCGCTGGTCCCGAGCAGGTCGACCCAGGCATGTTCGGTCAGTTCGCGCGGGTGACGCGGCATGCCATGGCGCCGGAAATAGTCAGGATGCGCGTAGACCCCGCGACGCATGTAGCCAAGCGTCTCCTGACGTAGGCCACAGTCGGCGACATCGCCCAGCCACAGGCACAGGGTCTCGTCTTCGGGGCCCGTAGGCGGCGTCAGACGAGTATGCAGGTTCAGGCGCACGCCTGGGTGACGCGCCACGAAATCCTCCATTTGCTGGCTGAACCAGCCCCGCGCAAAGGCGTTATGCACCTCGACGGTCAACTCGCCGCTGACATCCGCGCGCAAGTCGTCGAGCGCCTGCTGGCCTTGCTCGGCGAGGTGGAGTATCTGCTGACTGTAGGCGAGAAACAGCGTGCCGGCTTCGGTGGGAAGCAGGCGGTTGGCTTGGCGTCGCAGCAGCGGCTGACCCAGCCGTTCCTCCAACTGGCTGATGCGTCGACTGAGTGTCGACTTCGCGAGTCCCAGTTCACGGGCGCTGGCGGTCAGGCTGCCAGACGCCATGACCGAGGCGAATGCGGTCAGTTCATCAAGATCGTGCATGCCATAGGCCATCGTCAGCGTGGTGCGTGGAGTGGATATCCATTCTGGCATATTGCATGACTCTTTTGAAAATCATTAACGCTTGTAACGATCTCTCGTTGCGTTGCAGATTGCGAAACGCCCCGTACCGTGACCTAGCGTGTTCTCTATGAAAGAATCTAAATGATAAAAATTCGTATTAAACATCAAAGTATCATGCAAATGCTTCGGCCGGTGTCGGAGCGGGTTCATCAGGGAGAACAACGCATTATGTCTTATCACATTCGTCCGTCGGCGCTGGCACTCGCCGTTACCACTTTCGGCATGCCGCTGGCCTATGCCGCCGATGACGATGTCCAACTGGATAATGTCGTCGTGACTGCTGCGGGATACGCTCAGCAGGTACAGGACGCGCCGGCGTCGATCAGTGTCATTTCGCGCGAGCAGCTCGAGAACAAGAGCTATCGGGATGTCACCGATGCGCTCCAGAATGTGCCCGGCGTCATGATCACCGGCGGGGGCGCCTCGCAGGACATCAGCATGCGGGGCATGGGCAGCAAGTACACTTTGATTCTCGTCGACGGCAAGCGTCAGGGGTCTCGGGAGACACGCCCCAATAGCGATGGACCGGGGATCGAGCAGGGTTGGCTGCCACCGTTGTCCGCCATCGAGCGCATCGAGGTGATTCGGGGGCCCATGTCTTCCTTGTATGGGTCCGATGCCCTGGGCGGCGTGGTCAATATCATCACGCGCAAGGTGGCTAAGGACTGGCATGGTAGCGTCACCGCCGACACCACGGTTCAGGAAGACGCGGACTCGGGCGATTCGAACCGTAGCCGCTTTTATGTCGGCGGCCCGCTCAAAGAGGACACGCTGGGGCTTCAGGTTCACGGTCAATATTCACACCGTGACGAGGATCAAATCGTCGATGGTTTTAACGAGCGGCGGTTAGCGAGCGGTACGGCCAAGCTGAGCTGGACGCCATCAGCGGCGCACGATATTGACGTCGAGGCGGGTTACAGCAATCAGAAGCGTACTTCCAATCCCGGTGAGTCGATTGCCGAAGAAGGGCGAGGCGGTCCCAACGAGCGTTCGGAACAGGATTACGACCGTCGTCATTATGCCGTTACGCACAATGGTCGTTGGGGGTTCGGCACCACGGAAAGCTATGTGCAGCGTGAAGAAGTCGATAATCCCTCGCGCGACATGGAATATGAAAATACGGTCTTCAACACGCAAAGCGTAATGCCTCTGGGGCGTCATATCTTGACGCTTGGCGGTCAATACCAGGATCAGGCGTTGACGGATGGCGGTAACGAAGCGGGTAACCTGGATGAACTGACACGCTGGCAATGGGCACTCTTCGTCGAGGACGAATGGGCGCTGACGCAGGATTTCTCGCTGACGGGGGGCGCGCGGCTCAATAAAGACGAAAACTATGGGACGCATTGGGCACCACGACTTTATGGGGTCTGGCAGGCGGCGCCACAATGGACTGTCAAAGGTGGCGTCACCAGCGGTTATCGTGCGCCGGATCTGCGTCAGGCATCGCCTGGCTGGGGGCAGATCACCGGCGGACCGAATTCAGCAGTGCCGGCGGTGATTCTCGGTAATGCGGATCTCCAGCCCGAAGAAAGTCTGAGCCATGAGCTGGGTGTGGTATGGGATGATCAAGAAGGCACCCAAGCCGGGGTGACACTGTTCTATACGGAGTTCGACGACAAGATCACCGAACAACGTGTTTGCGATACGGAAGCGGGTGACGCGACGTGTACCTTCAACAATGAGGAATACCGCTTCATCAGCCAGCGCTTCAACGTCGACAAGGTCACCATGCAGGGTGTCGAGGCGACATTGACATTGCCATTGGGGCTGGATTATTCCCTGACGGCCAATTACACCTATACCGATTCCGAGCAAAAAACCGGGGATTTCAAAGGGCAACCGCTCAACAGACTGCCCGAGCACATGGCCAATGCCACGCTCGATTGGGAGCCGGGTGGCCCGCTATCGGGGTGGGCGCGCGTCAATTATCGTGGCCGCACGACCCAAGGATTGAGTCGCACGAGCATGACGGATGAGATTCCTTCCTACACTTTCGTAGACGTGGGCGCAGCCTACCGGTTGACCGATGCGGCGACCCTGTTTGGCGGTGTGGACAATGTCTTCGACAAGGATGTGAACTACGACGTTTATGAAAAGGTGCTGGATGGTCGTCACTATAATGCCGGTATCCGCGTCGAGTTCTGATGCATAAGACAGATTGCCGATCATCGTGCAGGGAGGCTTCGGGCCTCCCTTCTTCGTTCGAGAAGGCTTGGATCGGTGTCTGGGTTGTTGCCATCGCGCATGCTATTTTCGATAAGCTTACTCACTCGTCATTGGTATCGAGGCCGCTAGGCCCGGAGTTCTATGTTACGTCGTTCGCTGGTGCGTATTTTTATCGTCCATGCCTTGGCACTGTCGCTGGGCATGGCCAGTCTTTCGGCGCTGGCCGCCGAGCGCGTCAAGGTCTTTGCTGCGGCCTCGCTGACCGATGCCGTCGATGCGCTGGCCGAGGCCTACGAGCGCGATCACGATGTCGACATCGTGCCCGTCTACGCCGCGTCGTCGACATTGGCTCGGCAGATTGCCAATGGTGCGCCGGCGGGCGTGTATCTCTCGGCCAACGAGCGCTGGATGGATTGGCTCGGCTCGCAGAACGGAATCACGCTCTCGCATCGCCATGATGTGCTGGGCAATCGTCTGGCATTGATTGCACCTCAGGATAGTGAGCTCGAGCGTTTTACAATGGATGAGACCACTTCGATTGCCGAACGATTGGGAGACGGGCGCTTGGCACTCGGCAACCCGGAGCATGTCCCCGCGGGTATTTATGCCAAACAGGCTCTGACAGCGCTGGGTCAGTGGCAGGCGCTCGTGCCACGGTTGGCGCGCGCCGACAACGTGCGCAGCGCTCTGGCGCTGGTCGAACGCGGCGAGGTGCCGTTGGGCGTCGTCTATGCCAGCGATGCCCAGGCCAGCGACAAGGTCAATATACTGGGCACCTTCTCCGAGTCGTCCCATGCCCCGATTGTCTATCCCGTAGCGCTGGTTGGTGCGTCGCCCAGCGAGGAGGCCACGGCGTTAGCCAAGTGGCTGGAAGGCGACACGGCGAGCGCTATCTTCCAACGTTTCGGCTTTGCGACGCTGACCGACGGGGATAGCTGATGCTGACACCGCTGGAATGGGAGGCGCTGGCCCTGAGCCTGCGTGTTTCCGGTGTCGCGGTGGCCGCGATCCTGCTGCCGGGACTGGGCATGGCCTACGTGCTGGCGCGTTTTGACTTCCCGGGCAAGGCCCTTGTCGATGGCATCGTGCATTTACCGCTGGTGCTGCCACCGGTAGTGGTGGGGTATCTGCTGCTGGTATCGCTGGGACGCCAAGGTTCGCTGGGCCAATGGCTGCACGAAACGCTGGGCGTGAGTCTGCCCTTTACCTGGCAAGGGGCGGCACTCGCCGGAGCGGTGATGGCATTTCCCTTGCTGGTGCGTGCTGTACGCCTGTCGCTGGAGTCGGTCGATCGTAAGCTGGAGGAGGCTGCGCGTACGCTGGGCGCGAGCCGCTGGAAGACTTTTCTCACGGTGACCTTGCCGCTGATGCTGCCGGGCATTCTGACCGGCAGCGTGCTGGCGTTCGCACGTTCGCTGTCCGAGTTCGGCGCGACGATCACCTTTGCCGCCAACATTCCCGGTGAGACGCGCACCTTGCCGCTGGCGCTCTACAGCCTGGTGCAGACGCCCGGGAAGGAGGCCGCCGCCGCGCGGCTTTGTGTGATTTCGGTGGTCGTGGCGTTGATCGCGCTGGTGGCGTCGGAATGGTTGGCGCGGCGCGCGCGTCGGCGTCTGGAGGGCCGTCATGCTTGAAGCGCAGGTATTTCAGCGGCTGGGCGATTTCACCCTCGATACCTTTCTCACGGTGCCGGCGCAAGGCGTCACGGCGTTGTTCGGGCGCTCGGGGAGCGGCAAGAGCAGCCTGATTCGGCTGATCGCCGGATTGGGGGCGCCGGAGGCAGGCACCATCCGGTTGGGCGATACATGGCTGGTGGACACCCAGCGGCGTCGCTGGGTGCCGCCTCACCGGCGTCAGTTGGGCGTGGTGTTTCAGGAAGCGCGGCTGTTTCCGCATTATTCGGTGCGCGGCAATCTGCGCTACGGCATGCCGCGCGCGGCGCGCGCAGATTTCGATGGCCTGGTCGAACTTCTGGGGATCGGTCATTTGTTGTCGCGTACGCCGGGGCGGCTCTCGGGAGGTGAGGCGCGACGCGTGGCCATCGGCCGGGCGTTGTTGTCGCGCCCGCGGATGCTGTTGATGGACGAGCCGCTCACCGGGCTGGACGGCGCGCGCAAGCAGGAGCTCTTGCGTTATATCCGGCGTCTGGCGCGCGATACTGGCGTACCGATTCTCTTCGTCAGTCACGATACGCGTGAAATCGGCGCACTGGCCGACCGCGTGGCATTGATCGAGGAGGGCCGCGTGCTGGCCAGCGGTCCGGTGGACGAGATGTTTTCGCGCCTCGACCTGGGGCCGCGCACGGGGCGCTTCGAGGCGTCTTCACTGCTCGAGGCGCGTATCGTTGCGCATGACGAGGCGCTTTGCCTGACGCGTCTGGCACTGCCGGGCATGGCCGAGGCCGAGACGCTGAGCGTCGCGCGTCTCGACGGCGCGGTCGGCGATGCGGTGCGCCTGCGCCTTCGGGCGCGCGATGTGGGTGTCGCCTCTACGCAGACGCCGCCGCTGCCGGATGTCGCCTGCCTACCGGCGACGCTACGGGAGATCGGTGATGAAGCCCACGGTCCCTTCGTCGAGGTGATGCTGGATGTCGGTGGGCAGGCGCTGCGGGCGCGCCTTACCCGTGAAGCCGTCGGTCAGATGGGACTGTATGCGGGCCAAGCGTTGCAGGCGCGGCTGCGTAGCGTGACGATCTCCCGCCATGACGTGATCGTCACGTAAGGGCCTTCAGGAGGCGGTGTGCTGCCGCCGCCTTCCCGGTAGATTGATCACCGCCAGCCCGGCGATGACCAGCGCCCCGCCGAGCAACTTGTGACTATCCAGGCCATCGCCGAGCAGCCAGACGCCGAGGAAAACGGCGATGACCGGCATCAGCAACGTCAGCGGCACGACCCGGTTGATCGGGTGACGGCGTAGCAGCGCATACCACAAGCCGTAGGCGATGATCGACGACATCACTGCCGTGTAGAATACCGCGCCCCAGCCAATCCAGCCGACATGCCGCAGCGCTTGTATGTGCTGGGTCTCGAAGAGCCAACTGCCGAGTGCGACCTGGGGAATCGCGAACAGCGCGATCCATCCGGCCAGCGTCAGCGGCGAGATGGCCGGGGCGCGCTTGATGATCAACGTCGATACCGCCCAGGCCAGGGCGCTGGTCAAGAGCGTCAACGTGGCCGTGGCGTTGGGCAGCGCTGGCCCGCCGGCGAGTACCACGGCACCGGCGAAGGCCAGCAGCAAGCCGAGCAGGCGGCGCAGGTCGAGGCGTTCCTTGAGGAACACGGCAGCGAGCAAGGTGGCGAAGGGTGTGCCCATCTGTACAAGCAGGGCGCCGGTACCGGCCTCGGCTTGGCCCAGGCCCAGAAACAGCAACGGAAAATGCAGGCCCCCGAAGGTGACCGACAGCACCAGCAGCCACGGCAGTTGCGGCCGTGTCACCCGAGTGAAGGGCACGACCAATGCCGCGACCAGCATGAAGCGCAGTGTCATCAGCATCAGCGGCGGCATGTCGTCCACGCCGACCTTGATGACGATGATATTGAAGGCCCAGATGACGATGACCAGAAGGCCAAGCAAGAGGTCGCGAAGCGGCACGAGGATGTCCTTGTAGGCGAGTGGCGTCAGGCATTATTCGCACTGGCTGATAGAACGCAAAAGGATAGCGCATGAAACGGACATTGTACGTGTCGGGCATGATGGCGTTGGCCATGTTGGTGCTGACTCTCGCGTCGACGCTCGGCGAGGCGCGTTCGACACTCGAGCGTGCCACCTTGAAGGTTGCCGGCGAGACGCTGTCGGTGGAGGTAGCCAGACAAGCCGACGAGCGCGCGACGGGGCTGATGAATCGAGATACGCTCGCGCCGGATGCCGGCATGCTATTCGTCTATCCCCGCCAGCAACCCCCCGAGGCATCGTTCTGGATGTACCGCACGCGTATTCCGCTGGATATCGCCTTTTTAGGTGCGGACGGCGAGGTACGCGCCATCCGGCACATGCGGCCATGCCAGGCTGAGTCCAGCGCCGAGTGCCCCAGTTATGCGGCCGAGGTCCCGTTTCGCGCGGCCTTGGAGGTCAATGCCGGTTACTTTCGTCGACACGGCATTGAGGCGGGCGATCATCTCTCGATCGCGCCCTTGCTATCGCCGCGCTAGGTTAACGGGCCGATGAAGTGGCGCCGAATGTTCGATGACAAGGAGTGAGTACGTGGATCCGATATGGTGGTTGGCTTATCTGGCTTTGGGCGGGGTGGTGGGTATCTTCGCCGGCCTGCTGGGGGTCGGCGGTGGTGGCATCATGGTGCCGCTACTGACGTCGCTGTTCGCCTTGCAGGGCTTTCCGCATGACACCCTGGTACATGTGGCACTGGGGACGTCGCTGGCCGCCATCGTGCCCACCTCGCTGGCGAGCCTGCGCGCGCATCATCGTCGCGGCGGGGTGGTGTGGTCAGTGGTGCGCTCTATCACGCCGGGCATTCTAGTGGGAACGTTTCTGGGTACATTCCTGGCGTCCCACGTGCCGACGTCGGGGTTGGCCATCTTCTTTGCCTGTTTCATGGCCTTCGTGTCGTTACAGATGCTGATCAATCTCAAGCCTCAGCCATCGCGGACCTTGCCGGGGGCCTGGGGCGTCTCGGGTGTGGGGCTGGGTATCGGCGGTATCTCCGCTCTGGTCGCCATCGGGGGTGGTTCGTTGACGGTGCCGTTTCTCACCTGGTGCAACGTCTCCATGCGGCGTGCGATCGGCACCTCTGCGGCGGTAGGACTGCCGATCGCGCTGGCGGGAGCGGTCGGCTATCTGATCAACGGCTGGGGAGAGCCGGGGTTGCCGGTGGGAACGCTGGGATTCGTCTACTGGCCGGCGGTGATTCTGATGTCGGGCGTGAGTTTCTTCACTGCGCCACTGGGCGCCCGGCTTGCCCACCGTCTGCCCGTGTCCGCACTCAAGCGCATCTTCGCGTTCGTCTTGATGGCGTTGTCTTTAAAGATGTTGTTCACCGTCTTGTCGGGCTAGGCGTCGGGATTGGGTTAGACGTTAGTCGAATATCAGCGGGATATGGAAAACGTCTGTTCCGGTCGGCATAACGGGCGGTTATCATGCCTGCCGGCTATCGACTTGGGCACATATTGCCTAAGCTGAGGGCAAGGGAACCGAATGCATCTGAAGAGGCCGCGCCGAGGTCATCTTCAGGTCGCTCCCTGTAACTGGCGCGGGCATTGGCTCCGCGGCTGGTTCGTCAAAATAATGTCAAAGAGGTGCATGCATGAAACGTTACGCTTTTACCGCTGCGTTATTCTCTGGGGCCCTTTTGGGTGCCGCCGCGCTATCGACGCCGGCGATGGCTCAGGATCAGGAGCGCTTCGTCACCATCGGGACCGGTGGACAGACAGGGGTCTACTACGTGGTGGGTCAGTCGGTCTGTCGTCTGGTCAACCGCAACTCGGAGGACACCAATATTCGCTGTAACGCGCCGTCCACCGGTGGCAGCGTGGCCAACATCAACGGCATCAAGTCCGATGAGCTGAGCATGGGGGTCGCGCAGTCCGACGTACAATATCGTGCTTACAACGGCGAGGGTGACTTCAAGGAGCCGATGGAAGACCTGCGTGCGGTATTTTCCGTGCACGGCGAACCGTTGACCGTTCTGGCGCGCAAGGATGCCGATATTAACGGTATCGAGGATCTCAAGGGCAAGCGCGTCAACATCGGCAACCCGGGCTCCGGTCAGCGTGCCACCATGGAAGTGCTGATGGACGCCGAAGGCTGGGATACTGACGTGTTCTCGATGGCCTCCGAACTGGGCGCTTCTGAAATGGCCTCGGCGCTGGCGGATAACAACATCGATGCCATGGCGTACGTGGTCGGTCACCCCAATGGCGCGATTCAGGAAGCTACCACGACCGTGGATGCCAACCTCGTACCGTTGAACGACGACGCGGTGGATGGCCTGGTCGAGGAGTATCCGTACTACGCCAAGTCGGTCATTCCCGGCGGCATGTACAAGGGCAATGACGATGATGTCGAGACCTTTGGCGTCAAGGCCACTTTCGTGACTTCTTCCAAAGTGGATGACGATGTCGTCTATGAAGTAGTCAAGGCGGTATTCGACAACTTCGACCGTTTCAAGCGTCTGCACCCGGCTTTCGCCAATCTGGAACCGGAAGAAATGATTTCCGACGGTCTCTCCGCGCCGCTGCATGATGGCGCCAAGCGCTATTATGAAGAGCGTGGCTGGTTGTAAGCGTTAGCTTGATGTCGTACTAGACGATGCGCGGCCGCTTCGGCGCCGCGCATCGTTGGTTCTGGCCACGCGGTAGCGAACGCAACAAACGGCCGTGATGTTTTTGTCGGTCAGGGCGCGCTTTGTGGGCCCTGATTAACACTACCGGGACAATAATATGCAAGACGATAAGTCGACGGCGTCTACACGTAACGCCGAGCTTGAGGAACTGGCCGCCAACGAGACCGGAGCCCGCAAGCCTGTCGGACCGGTTGGCAAGTTGTTGCTGAGTGTGGCGGCGATCTGGTCGTTGTTCCAGCTCTGGATCGCTTCGCCCTTACCCTTCGTATTCGGCTTTGGGGTGTTCAGTGCCACGGAGGCACGTTCCATCCATCTGGCCTTTGCCATCTTCCTGGCGTTCATGTCCTACCCGGCCTTCAAGCGCTCACCGCGTGGCAGAGTGCCGTTATTGGACTGGGGATTGGCCTTGGTGGGCACCTTCGCGGCGTCCTACATGTATTTCTTTTACGAGCAGCTTTCACAGCGCCCCGGCGCGCCGATTTTGCAGGACGTCATCATCGGTGTGATCGGTCTGGTGCTGTTGCTCGAGGCCACGCGGCGCGCGTTAGGGCCACCGTTGATGATCGTGGCGATGGTGTTCATCGTCTATTCCTTGGCCGGCCCTTACATGCCGGGGATGCTGGCGCATCGCGGGGTGAGTCTCTATGGTCTGGTCAATCATCAGTGGTTGACGTCGCAAGGCGTGTTCGGCATCGCCTTGGGGGTATCGACCAGCTTCGTGTTCCTGTTCGTCTTGTTCGGTGCCTTGCTGGATAAGGCGGGAGCCGGCAATTATTTCATCAAGATGGCGTTTTCGATGCTGGGCCACTATCGCGGCGGTCCGGCCAAGGCGGCGGTCGTCGCCTCGGGCATGACCGGCATTATCTCGGGCTCCTCGATTGCCAATACCGTGACCACCGGTACTTTTACCATTCCCATGATGAAGCGTGTCGGCTTCAGCTCCACCAAGGCCGGTGCGGTCGAGGTGTCCTCATCGGTCAACGGGCAGATCATGCCGCCGGTGATGGGGGCTGCAGCGTTCTTGATGGTCGAGTATGTGGGCATTTCCTATGTCGAGGTCATCAAGCATGCCTTCCTGCCGGCGCTGATCTCCTATATCGCATTGATCTATATCGTTCACCTCGAGGCGCTCAAGGCCAATATGCGCGGGCTTGAAAGCAGCAATCCCGTGCGCCCGTGGCTACAGAAAATAGTCGGCTTCTTGACCGGGCTGGTTGGACTCATGGCCTTGGCGCTGATCGTGTATTACGGCTTGGGGTGGCTCAAACCGGTGCTGGGTGAGGCCATGCCATGGGTAGCCGCCGTGGGGCTGGCAGTGATCTACGTGGCGCTGCTCAAGCTGGGGTCGCGCTATCCCGAACTCGAGAAGGACGATGCGAGTACCGACATCACGGTATTGCCGCAAACGCGGCCCACGGTGATGGTGGGGCTCTATTTCCTGCTGCCCGTCGTGGTGCTGGTGTGGTGCCTGATGGTAGAGCGCTTGTCGCCAGGGCTTTCGGCCTTCTGGGCCACCGTGCTGATGATCGCCATCATCTTGACCCAGCGCCCGCTGGAGGCGTTCTTCCGCGGTCGCGGCGAACTGGGTCGTGAAGTGAAGCGTGGCTTCATCGATCTCTGGGCAGGCTTGATCGACGGCGCGCGCAACATGATCGGTATCGGCATCGCCACGGCGGCGGCGGGGATCATTGTCGGCGCCGTCTCCCAGACCGGGGTGGGTCTGGTGTTGGCCGGGTTGGTCGAGACACTGTCGATGGGCAACCTGTTGCTGATGCTCATGCTGACGGCGGTACTGAGCCTGATTCTGGGCATGGGCCTGCCGACCACGGCTAACTATATCGTGGTGTCCGCGCTGCTGGCGCCGGTCATCGTCCAGTTGGGTGAGCAGAATGGCTTGATCGTACCGTTGATCGCGGTGCATCTGTTCGTCTTCTATTTCGGCATCATGGCCGATGTGACGCCCCCGGTAGGGTTGGCCTCCTTCGCTGCTGCAGCGATTTCCGGGGCCGATCCCATTCGCACTGGTTTCCAGGCGTTTTATTACAGCTTGCGCACGGCGGCGCTACCATTCCTGTTCATCTTCAATACCGACCTGCTGTTGATCGATGTGAACTGGTGGCACGGGATACTGATCTTCGTGGTGGCGACGGGGGCGATGCTGATCTTCGCCGCCGCCACGCAGGGCTACATGGTGGTGAGAAGCCGCTGGTACGAGAGTCTGTTGCTGCTGCTGGTGGCTTTCACGCTATTCCGGCCCGGGTTCTGGATGGACATGATTCACGATCCGTATCGTGACATCCCGCCCGCGCAGTTCGAACAAGCGTTGGGCGCCATCGACGACGACAGCAATCTGCGTGTTCGTGTCGATGGTCTCGATGCTTATGGGTCACCGACCAGCTTCGTGATGCTGGTGCCGGCCCCGGACGGCGATACTGGTGCCGAGCGCATGCAGAACCTGGGGCTGACCCTGATGCAGGAGGACGGCAAGACGCTGGTCGACATGACCGATTTCGATAGCCAGGCAGAAGAATTGGGCTTCGATTTCGATCAAGAGATCGTGTCGATCCGTGCGCCCGTCGAACGCTGGCCGAAGGAATGGATGTGGATACCGGGACTGGCGGTATTCGCACTCGTCGTCTGGCTGCAACGCCGCAGGCGGCCGACACCGAGCCGGCACGCCGACGCCACGACGTAAACGGCCTCATCGTGTCGGTACGTGGTGCAACAAAATGCGCCCGCTTCGCAAGAGGCGGGCGCTTTTGATGACGGCCGTTGCCTGCATTGGCTATGCCATCGCCTCGGAGTGAGCACCCGGAAGGGTCAATGGCGTGTCACTATCGAGGCGGCAGTCAGTATTTTTTGCGACAATGCTCAAAAATACCCTCACAATTTCTCAGACTCCCAATGAGGCTGCCATGGCGACGCTGTCCGCGATTCATCTTTATCCCATCAAATCCACTGCGGGACGCATGCAAGAATCGGCATGGGTCGGTATGGAAGGGATAGTAGGCGATCGGCGTTTCATGGTTGCCAAGCCCGATGGCACTTTTCTGACGGCCCGCACGCATCCTCAACTACAGCGCGTAACCGCGACGTTCGACGGTCAGGCGTTGAGCCTGTCGCATCCCGAATTGCCGGCGCTGGAACTGGCGGTGGGCGCCTTCGATCTGACGACCTTCGCCACCACGGTATGGGCCGACGACTTCGATGCCTGGACCACGCATGCGCGCCTCGACGCCTGGTTCAGCGAAGCGGCGGGAGAGCCCGCACGATTGTTGTGGCTGGGCGATCAGTCCCCGCGCTATCGGCGCTCCATCGAACAACGCGTCAGCTTTGCCGACGGCTATCCGCTGTTATTGATCTCCGAGGCCTCGTTGGCCGATCTCAACACGCGTACTGCTGAGCAGCATCGCATGGCGCAGTTTCGCCCCAATCTGGTAATCGCCGGTACCTCGGCGTATGCCGAGGATGAGTGGCGACGCATCCGCCTGGGCGAGGTCGTGTTCCGCGTCGACAAGCCTTGCGCTCGCTGCGCGATGGTCAGCGTCGATCCCGCCACGGGCACGTTCAAGGAGGGCCGTGAACCCCTGCGTACGCTCGCCGGTTACCGGCGCGGCGAGGGCGGCAAGGTGTATTTCGGACAGAACCTGATTGCCGAAAACGAAGGCTGTGTCACGCGTCATGATCGTCTCGAGGTACTGGAGTGACGAAGATGGATCAGCCAGGTTACTCGGCGACTGCGCATGGCATGCAAGTGCCCTTTTGCAGTGGTAGGGTCATTGATGGCGGTATGATGTTTTTGCTCGCACTCGGATGGGAACGGCTAATCATGGGGGGCTTGATGACGCTGAGGCAATGCCTCGGGCGCCGAGGCATGATGGGCGGACTGGGCTTCTTTTTGCTCATGATCGGCGCTTCGGCGGTACATGCTCACCCATTGCCGGCTCCCGAAGGAGACGTCATGTTGACCGTGGAAGGGGATATCTCGCGTACCAATGGTGATGGTGTGGCACGCTTCGACCGCGCCATGCTTCAGGAATTGCCGCAGAGCACCATCGTCACGCATACCCCCTGGACCGAGGGCGTGTCGCGCTTCGAAGGCCCTTTGCTGGGCGCGATCTATGAGGCGGTCGGCGCTCACGGCGATTCGCTGCACGTCGTCGCGTTGAATGATTTCGCTGCCGACGTACCGCTGGCCGAGGCAGAGCAGTATGACGTGATTTTGGCCATGCAGCGCGACGGCGAGCCGATGCCGGTGCGTGAGTACGGCCCGCTGTTCGTGCTCTATCCTTTCGATGATCATTCCGAACTGCAGACTGAAGAAGTGCGCTTCCGCTCGGTCTGGCAGGTCACGCACATTGTCGTGGAATGATGATGGCCTGGCGTTCCCGCATCCACCTCGTGTCGCGCTTGCCGCTACGGCTCAAGCTTGGGGCCTGTGCGGCGACCCTGTTTTTCGTCGCCGCTTTGGTGGTGGTCAGCTTGATCATCTGGCGACAGGAAGTCCTGGCCAAGAGCGTTGCCGGCGACGCCGCCTGGGCGGCCTACAAGCTGGACCGGGAAACCATCCAGATGCGCAATGCCGTCTTGCAGGCCGAACAGAATCCGAGCGAATTCGATGACGTGCGCATGCGCTTCGAGCTGCTGTATAGCCGTATCAATCTGCTGCGCGAGGGTGAAATCGCCGCGCTATTCCAGTCGCTGCCCGAGGCGCGAGCATTGCTACCGGAGATCCTGTCGCGTAGCGATGCACTTGATGCCGCCCTTTCGCGTATGTCCACAGCATCGCCCGATCTGAGCTCTCTGGAAGAGCGCCTGAAAACGTTGAGCGGCCTCAGCGAGCGCCTCGTCGTGTCGGTCAACGCCTATCTCGCCGAATCCAAGACGCGTGAGCGCGAGGTGCAATTGGCGCTGTATGCGGCCTTGCTGGCGTTGATCCTGTTGATGTGCGGCGCCACCGTGCTGGTGATCCGCTTCCTGTTCCAGGAAGCGGGAGAGAATATTGCGGCGCGACGGGCATTGGAGCATCTGAGCCAGGAGCTTCAGGAGACCGCGCGTCATGCCGAGTCTGCGAACCAGGCCAAGTCGGACTTCCTGGCTACCGTCAGCCATGAGATACGCACGCCGCTCAACGGTGTGCTGGGCATGACGGAGCTGCTGAGCGAGCGCGAGCTGGATGAGACCTCGGATCAATATGTCGAAACCATCCACGATAGCGGTTCACAGCTGCTGGCGTTGATCAGCGATCTGCTGGATTTTTCCAAGATCGAAGCCGGGCATCTGGATATCGAGCACGAGACGTTTTCGCTCTCCGAGTTGGTTGCGTCCTTGATGCGGCTGCTGGAGCCGCGCGCCACGCATGTCGAGTTTGCGAGTGTCGTCTCGCCTGCGGTCCCCGAACGCCTGGTAGGCGATGTGGGACGCTTGCGTCAGATATTGCTCAACTTGCTCTCCAACGCGCTCAAGTTTACGCGGCAAGGCAATGTGACGTTGATCGTCAAGCCCATGCGCGGCGATTGGATACATTTCGAGGTAAGCGACACCGGTTGCGGCATCCACGATGTGGATCGCGAACGCTTGTTCCAGCCCTTTTACCAGGGGGGCGCCACGCAGGGCGGGACCGGCCTGGGCCTGGCGATCAGCAAGCGACTGGTGGAAGCTATGCAGGGACGTATCGGCGTCTCGAGTCCGGTCGATGAGGGCAGCCGCTTCTGGTTCGAGCTGCCATTGCCGCGTGACGGCGAGAATGGGGAAACATACATTCCGTCAGGAGAAACTTGGAACGCGACGGCGGCACGTACCGCGCCGCTGCTGGTGATCGAGGATAATCCCGTCAATCGCCAGGTGGCCGTGGCCATGCTCGAGCGTCTCGGGCATACGGTGAGTGTCGCCGAGAGTGGCGAGGCTGCCTTGGCGCTGACCGAGCACACGCCGTTCGCCTTGATTTTCCTGGATATTCGCATGCCCTCGCTCGATGGGCCGGAGACGGCGCGGCGAATTCTCGCTCAGCACGGCCCCAACCAGGCCACTCCATTGGTCGCGATGACCGCGAGTGTCACCACTCAGGAGCACCAACGGGCCCTGGCCTCCGGCATGGCGGAGGTGTTGACGAAGCCCATACGCCAGCAGGTGCTGGTCGATATTCTGGTGCGTTTCGGCGTACGCGATCCGCAAGAAGCGATCACGCCTGACCATAACCGGCCCTCTGCTGTGGCTGAGTCGGCGGATACGCGACCGGCGCTTCTCGATCGCCAGGAATTTGCGACGCTCGGTGAGACGTTGGGCGCAGCGCAACGCAGTGCGTTGGTGGCCGCCTGGCAGTATCAGTCGCGGGTGTTGGAGGCGGCACTCGAGGCGGCCATCGCCGACGCGGACATGACACGTACGGCCGAGCTGGCACATCGCCTCAAGGGTGAATCGTCGTCACTGGCCTTGATGCGCCTGGTGCGCGACAGCGACTGCCTGGAGCGCGCGGCACGCCAGGCAGATTCGGAGGAAGCTGGCCGCCAATGGACCATGCTGCGTCCCATCATCACCTCGTCGCGGCAAGCGCTGCGCATGGCCAACGATATGCCTGCTTGAAGGGCACTTCTCATCAGGAGACATCGCGATGCACAAGAAACGCTGGATCGGCGGGGGCGTTCTGCTGCTATTGCTGGGAGTCGGCTGGTGCGCCGCGCAGGCATGGTCGAGTCATGTCGGCGAACAGGCGCTGGAGCGTCTGACCGCACAGTTGGACGCTCGCGAGGGCTGGCAGGCCTCGCGGCATGAGGTCGAACAAGAGTGGTGGCATTCCTCAGGCGTTCTGCGTCTGGAAACCGTTGCGCCGGAAGGCAGCCCGCTGCGCGTGATGCTTCCTTATGGTGTCCGCCACGGCGTACTGAGCAGCCATCTCGATGGCGAGGCGGTTGTCACCTATGCAGGGGAGACGCTGTTGGCGGCGGAGGCGGCCCCGACATGGCAGGCCACCTACCGGACCTTATCGGGCGATATGCAAGGGCGTCTGGAATGGCCGGCGTTCACCTCACGTGCTGTGCTGCGGGAGGGAGCGTCGCTGGAAGTCGGCGCCGGCGAGCTGGCATTGCGTGGGCAAGCCGGGGACGTGCGTTACCACTTGCGTTCGGCGCCGTGGCGCGTCTCGCTGGGCGAGACATCGCTCGGACTCGGGGCGCTCGACGTCGAGGGTCGCCATCGGGGTGATGAGCGAACTTTTCATCACAGTATGGATCTCTCTCTGGCGTCGCTGACCTGGCAGGGTGGCGCGCCGTTTTCGCTGAATGCATTGGACTACGAGGCCGATATGCGTCTCGGTGATGACACCTTCGGCTATCACGGCGAAGGCGATGTGGCGGATATCGCCGTAGCGGGGCAGTCGGTGGCCTCGGGGCGCATGTCGCTGGGGCTGGAGCGCGTCGATGCCGATGCCCTGCGTGCGCTGTTCGAACGCATGTACGCGGATGGTGCTGGCGCCGCCACCGGCCATGATGCGGCTTCCATCGACGTGTCGTCGCGGTGGGCGCGGCTGACCCCGTTGGTGGTGGATATGCTGCACGATTCACCGCGACTCACGCTGGAAACCTTGCAAGTGACCAGCGAGGCCTTCGGCGTCGATAGTCGCGCCTTCGGAGAGTTGACGCTCGACGGTGACGATGCGGCCTCGCTGGCAGCCACGCCGGTGACGTTCCCCGATTTCTGGCGCCGCCTCCAGCAGCGTCTCGATGGCCATGTCACGCTTGTCGATGCGCCGGCGCTTTTGGCCTTGCATCTGGGTCTTCCGCCGGAGACGCCGCGTCTGGTGTTTCGCGTCGATGCCGGCCAGTGGCGCGTCAACGAGCGAGCGCTGCGCTGGTAAGCATTATCCCGCGTAGGCTTGAAGTTCGCCGGTGACGCCCGCATTCCTCTTGGCAAACGGGCCATTTGCCCGACGACTCTCAAGGTGAATGATGAGCGAACGCGATCAGGATCAATCCCGGGACTTTTATGCCGAGCTCGAAGAGGCTCGGCAAGACGCCGAAGAGCAAAATTCCCCGACGCAGGACGACCAGGAGTCGACCTCCCAAGGTCGCGCGATGGTGCCGACTCAGGCCTATCTGCCTGAGCGGCTCTACCTGCTGCCGATTCACAACCGGCCGTTTTTTCCCGCGCAGGTGCAGCCGCTGGTCATCCACCGCGAACGCTGGGAAGACACCATGGAGCGGGTCGGCAACACGCCGCACCAAAGCGTCGGGGTGGCGTTCGTCGGCGATTCCGGCGTCGATGAGCTAGGGCCTGGTGACTTCCCGGAGATCGGCACGGCGGTAAAGGTCCATCGCTCGCAGACCGAAGAGCAGCAGATCCAGTTCATCGCCCAAGGGGTGCGGCGTTTTCGCATCGTCCGCTGGTTGTCGAAGACACCGCCGTACCTGGTCGAGGTCACCTATCCCAAGGAACCCATCGAGGCCAGCGACGAGGAAGCGCGGGCCTACGCTATGGCGATGATCAACGGCATCAAGGAATTGCTGCCGATCAATCCGCTGTACGGCGAGGAGCTCAAGCATTATCTCAATCGCTTCAGCCCCCATGAGCCCGGGCCGCTGACCGATTTCGCTGCGGCCATCACCTCGGCCAAGGGGCCCGAGCTTCAGGAAGTACTCGAGACGCTGCCGGTGATGGCGCGCATGCAGAAAGTACTGCCGCTGCTACGCAAGGAAATCGAGGTAGCGCAGCTCCAAAGCGAGATCAGCGAGCAGGTCAACGCGCAGATGCAGGACCGCCAGCGCGAGTTCTTCCTGCGCGAACAGCTCAAGGTCATCCAGCGCGAACTGGGTATCTCCAAGGACGATCGCGAGAACGATGTCGATACGTTCCGCGAACGCCTCGAGAACCTGGAAGTGCCCGAGCGCGTCATGGAACGCATCGAGGACGAGCTGGGCAAGTTGTCGGTACTCGAAACCGGCTCTCCGGAATACGGTACTACCCGCAACTACCTGGATTGGTTGACCTCCCTGCCGTGGGGGATCACCTCCGAGGACCAACTCGATCTACCTCGGGCACGCAAGATTCTCGATCGCGACCATGACGGTCTGACGGACGTCAAGGAGCGTATCGTCGAGTTTCTCGCCGAAGGCACCTTCAAGGGCGATGTCGGCGGTTCCATCCTGCTGCTGGTCGGCCCGCCAGGGGTCGGCAAGACGTCGGTGGGACGCTCCATCGCCGAAGCGCTGGGCCGCGAGTTCTATCGCTTCTCGGTGGGTGGCATGCGCGACGAGGCCGAAATCAAGGGTCACCGGCGCACCTATATCGGGGCGATGCCGGGCAAGCTGGTGCAGGCGCTCAAGGAAGTCGAGGTCGAAAATCCGGTGATCATGCTCGACGAGGTCGACAAGATGGGCCAGTCGTTCCAGGGTGACCCGGCCTCGGCGCTGCTTGAAGTGCTCGACCCCGAGCAGAACGTCGACTTCCTCGATCATTATCTTGACGTGCGCATGGACCTTTCCAAGGTGTTGTTCGTATGCACCGCCAACACCCTGGATTCGCTACCGCCGGCCTTGCTCGACCGCATGGAACAGATTCGCTTGTCGGGCTACATCGCCGAGGAAAAGATGGCCATCGCCAAGCACCATCTGTGGCCCAAATTGCTCGAGCGCGACCGCATTCCCAAGAAGCGCATCAACCTCACCGATGCCGCGCTCCGGCGTGTGATCGAAGGCTATGCCCGGGAAGCAGGGGTGCGGCAGTTGGAAAAGCAACTGCATCGCATCGTGCGCAAGGCGGCGGTGACGATGCTCGAGAACGAGCAGGATACGGTCAAGATCTCGGTCAACAACCTCGAGGAGTTTCTCGGCGCGCCGACATTCCGCAAGGAAAAGGTGCTCAAGGGCGTCGGCGTGGTCACCGGGCTGGCCTGGACCTCGATGGGCGGCGCGACACTGCCGGTCGAGGCGGCGCGCGTGCACGCGAAGTCGCGCGGCTTCAAGCTCACCGGCCAGTTGGGCGATGTGATGCAGGAGTCGGCGAATATCGCCTATAGCTACACAGTGGCGCATCTCAAGGAATTCGGCGCCGATCCGACCTTCTTCGACGAGGCACATGTACACATGCACGTGCCCGAGGGTGCCACGCCCAAGGATGGTCCTTCGGCCGGCGTGACGATGACCACGGCACTGCTGTCGCTGGCCAAGCAGCAGCCCCTCGACCGGCCCCTGGCGATGACCGGAGAGCTGACGCTGAGCGGTCAGGTACTGCCAGTGGGCGGTATTCGCGAGAAGGTGATCGCCGCGCGGCGCAGCGATATCTTCGAGCTGATTCTGCCCGAGCCCAACCGTCGCGATTACGAGGAACTGCCCGATTACCTCAAGAAGGGAGTGACCGTGCACTTTGCCAATCGCTACCGGGACGTGGCCAAGGTGGTCTTCGGCTAGCCGTTTAGTACCGGCTCGAAGGGCCGTGTTGACGTGCTCACTATTGGGCGCGATCGGATGTCCGATCGCGCCCAACGTCGTTACAATGGGTGATCCCTTTCTGCGCGGGGCGTGGCGAGTCGCTTTATCTAGGTCGTTTCACTAGAAGAGCCGCTTCACAAGAGCCGCCTTATCAAGAAATACGAGGCCCGCGCATTGTCATCTGACCGTGACACCGACGTTTAGCCGTTCGTTTTATCGCTGCATCTCTTCAGCCGGCATGCGTCGCCCATGATTCGCCCTCGGGCCTACCAGACGAAACAGGAGCACTTGATGAGCCAGGATTTTCCGGAGAACACCGATCACCGTCGCCGCCATTCCGCCAATGTGGTCGACGGCCCGGGCAAGGCGGCCAGCCGCGCGATGCTGCGTGCGGTGGGCTTCACCGACGAAGACTTCAAGAAGCCGCAGGTTGGCATCGCCTCGACCTGGAGCCGGGTCACCCCGTGCAACAGTCATATCAACGTGCTCGCGGATGCCGCCAGTGAGGGCGCCGATGCCGCCGGAGGCAAGGGCGTGGTGTTCAACACCATCACCATCTCCGATGGCATCGCCAACGGCACCGAGGGCATGAAGTATTCGATGGCCTCGCGCGAGATCATCGCCGATTCCATCGAGGCCGTCTCCGGCTGCGAGGGCTTCGATGGCGTGGTCGCCATCGGCGGCTGCGACAAGAACATGCCGGGCTGCATGATCGGCCTGGCGCGCCTCAATCGCCCCGGCATCTTCGTCTACGGTGGCACTATCCAGCCAGGCAAGGGGCATACCGATATCGTCTCGGTGTTCGAGGCGATGGGCGCCTATTCTCAGGGCAACAAGTCGCTGATCGAGGTCAAGCAGATCGAGGAAACGGCGATCCCCGGGCCGGGTTCCTGCGGCGGCATGTACACCGCCAACACCATGGCGTCGGCAATCGAGGCGCTGGGCATGAGTCTGCCCAACTCCTCGGCCCAGGAAGCGGTCTCGCAGACCAAGAACGACGACTGCCGCGCCGCCGGCGAAGCCGTGCTCAAGCTGCTCGAGCTGGACCTCAAGCCTTCTGACATCATGACGCGTCAGGCGTTCGAGAACGCTATCACCGTGGTCATCGCCCTGGGTGGCTCCACCAATGCTGTGCTGCACCTGCTGGCCATGGCCAACACCGTCGGCGTGGAACTCTCGCTCGATGATTTCACGCGGATCGGCAAGCGCGTGCCGGTGCTCGCCGACGTGCGTCCCAGCGGCCACTACATGATGAGCGAGCTGGTGGCGATCGGCGGTATTCAGCCGATGATGAAGATCCTGCTCGACGCGGGCTTGCTGCACGGCGACTGCATCACCGTGACCGGTAAGACGCTGGCCGAAAACCTGGCCGATGTGACCCCGTATCCGCTCGATCAAGCGATCATCAAGCCGCTGGACAAGCCGGTCAAAACCTCCACCCACCTGCGTGTGCTCTACGGCAATCTGGCACCGGAAGGTGCGGTGGCCAAGATCACCGGCAAGGAAGGCACGCGCTTTACCGGTCGCGCCCGGGTCTTCAACTCAGAGGAAGAAGCGCAGGCACGGATCAACGATCTCACCGTCGTCGCCGGCGACGTCGTCGTCATTCGCTATGAAGGGCCCAAGGGTGGCCCAGGCATGCGTGAGATGCTGACGCCGACCTCGGCGATCATGGGACGTGGTCTGGGCGACAAGGTGGCATTGATCACCGACGGGCGTTTCTCCGGTGGTAGCCACGGTTTCGTGGTCGGTCATGTCACGCCGGAGGCTTTCGTCGGCGGTCCCATCGGCCTGATCGAAGATGGCGACGAGATCACCATCGATGCCGAGAACGACGTAATGACGCTGCATATTAGTGAAGACGAGATGAATCGGCGGCGCGCGGCCTGGCAGCGTCCGGCACCGCGTTATACCCGCGGCACCCTGGCCAAGTACGCCAAGACGGTAAGTTCCGCCTCCAAGGGGGCGGTCACCGACCTGCCAGAAGCGTTGGGCGACTGATACGGTGAATGCCTTGTGTCATCCAAGCGGCCCCACAGTGGGCCGCTTCTCGTGGCGGTCTCGTCAGGCTGCCTGCTGGTCGCGCATCCAGGCAATCAGGCCGCCGCTGAACAGGATCTCGACTTGGCGTGGGGTCAAGGCGTGTTCCAGCGTCAGCGTTCGGCCTTCGGCTTTTGCCGTCACGGGACCGCCCGCTTCCAGTGCTTCTTGCAGCTTGTCGAACGTGATTCGGGTATCGACGTCGAGCGCGTCGTAATCGTTGCCGTCGGCGAAGGTCAGCGGCAGCACGCCGAAGTTGATCAGGTTCTGGTGGTGGATACGGGCAAAGCTCTTGGCGATGACCAAACGCAGCCCTAGGTAGCGCGGGGCGATGGCGGCATGCTCACGGCTCGAGCCTTGGCCGTAATTCTCGCCGCCGATGACGATATGATCGCCCGTCTCGCGGGCGCGGTCGGCGTATCCGTCGATGACGCCACGGAAGGAGAACTCGGCGATCCTGGGGATGTTGGAGCGATAGGGTAGCACCTCGCCGCCGGCGGGCATGATCTCGTCGGTGGAGACATCGTCGCCGGCCTTGACCAGAATCGGCAGGTCCAGTTGTGTCTCGAGCGGCTCGAAATCCGGCAGCGACTCGATGTTCGGCCCCTTGATCAGGTGGATCTTGCGCGCCTTGGTGGCCTCCATCGGGGCGATCAGGGTGCGCGTGTTAATGATCGGATCGTCGGGCTCTTGCACCTGAGGGTAGGCCATGCCCAGCGTTCGGGGATCGGTGATCACACCCTTGAGCGCCGAGGCTGCGGCGGTTTCCGGGCTGCACAGGAAGACGCGGTCTTCGCGCGTGCCCGAGCGTCCGGGGAAGTTGCGCGGCACCGTGCGCAGGCTGTTGGTGTCGTTGGCCGGCGCTTGCCCCATGCCGATACAGCCATTGCAGCCGGCCTGATGCAGGCGGGCACCGGCGCCGAGCAAGCTGAGCAGATGGCCGTCGCGGGTCAGCGTTTCGAGAATCGAGCGCGAGGTGGGATTGATCTCCAGCGAGACGTTGTCGTCGATGGTCTGCTCCTTGAGCATGGCAGCGACGATGGCGAAATCGCGATAGCCGGGGTTGGCCGAGGAGCCGACATACGCCTGCGACAATGGCTCGCCGGCCACCTCGCGTACAGGCACGACATTACCGGGGCTCGAGGGTTTGGCAATCAGTGGCTCGAGCTGCGAGAGATCGATGGTCTCGTGGCGATCGTAGCCACAGCCGTCATCCGGCAGCAGTTCGTGCCAATCCTCGCTGCGCCCCTCGGCGGTGAGGAATGCCTTCACCGCCGCGTCGGAGGGGAACACGCTGGTGGTGGCGCCGAGTTCTGCGCCCATATTGGCGATGACATGTCGGTCCATCGCGGAAAGATGCGCAAGGCCGGGCCCGTAATATTCGATGATGCGCCCCACACCGCCACTGACGCCATGGCGGCGCAGCATCTCGAGAATCACGTCCTTGGCGCTGACCCAGTCGGGCAGGCGACCGTCGAGGCGCACGCCCCAGACCTCCGGCATGCGCGTATGAAAGGGTTCGCCGGCCATCGCCATGGCGACGTCGATGCCGCCAGCGCCGATCGCCAGCATGCCCAGCGAACCGGCAGCCGGGGTATGGCTATCGGACCCCAACAGGGTCTTGCCGGGCTTGCCGAAGCGTTGCTGGTGTGTGGGGTGGCTGACGCCATTGCCCGGACGTGAAAACCACACGCCTAGACGTTCCGCCGAGGTTTGCAGAAAACGATGGTCGTCCGGGTTCTTGTTGTCTTCCTGGATCAGGTTGTGGTCGACGTACTGAGCGGAGACTTCCGTCTTGACGCGGTCGAGCGCCATGGCTTCCAGCTCCAGCATCACCATGGTGCCGGTGGCATCCTGGGTGAGGGTCTGGTCGATTGTCAGGCCGATAGCTGCCCCCGGCGTCATGTCGCCGCTGACGAGGTGCGAGGCGATCAGTTTCTGGGTAACGTTACGGGGTGTCTGATTCATGCTTGGCTTCCGTGTTGGCGAAGTTTGCTTCCCTCAGTGTAGGACAGACATCGACTGCTTCACGGACTGCGCATGCTACCTTTGCCAGTGACGGGAAGGTCATCGCAAGACAAGGCCCACTCCAAAAGATTGGGGTGAGCCTCGAAATAGGCGGTACGTGGGTTCAGGCGGCAAGTTGCCAAGCCTGAGCGGCATCGTCCATCATTAGCCATTGCTCGATGATGTACCATCATGTGCCTGATAGCAGCTCGAGACTCTCTTCCGAACAACACATGATGTCTCCCCCTGTAGCGTGGCGGAATGAGTGAGCACCATCTTTCAGTATGGCGCGCGTAGGTCAAATCGCCGAGGTTTTGGTGACACTCTGTCACTGCGCTACCGGTGGGTATCAGCCCGTCGTCCCGGATATGATGTCAGGACCGACAGTGCAGGATCAGAAGGCGACCACGCATGACCGATAAAATCAATGTGGGACTGGTGGGTTACGGCTTCGCCAGCAAGACGTTTCATGCACCGCTGTTGATGGCGGATGACGGCATGACCTTGCGGGCGGTTTCCAGCAGCGATGCTGCCAAGGTGACGGCCGATTGGTTGCAGGTCGAGGTCGAAGCCAGTGCGGCCGCGCTCTTCGCGCGTGACGATCTCGATCTGGTAGTGATTCCCACCCCCAACGATACGCACTACGATCTGGCGAGTGCCGCTCTGGCCGCCGGTAAGCATGTGGTGATCGACAAGCCCTTCACGGTCACCCTCGAGGAAGCCGAATCACTGACCGAACAAGCCTCGCGGGCGGGCAAGCTGCTTTCCGTCTTCCACAATCGGCGCTGGGATGCGGATTTCCTGACCGTGCGGGATCTACTCGAGCGTGGCGATCTGGGACGCATCGCGTATTTCGAATCGCACTTCGACCGTTACCGTCCCGAGGTCAAGACGCGCTGGCGTGAGTCCAACGCCCCGGGTGGCGGGATCTGGTACGACCTGGGCCCGCATCTCATCGATCAGGCATTGGTGCTGTTCGGCATGCCCGAGGCGATATTCCTCGATCAGGCTTCTCAGCGTGATGGTGCGCAGGTCGACGATTATTTCCACGCCGTGCTCCGCTACGGTCAGCGGCGGGTCATCCTGCATGCTGGCAGCCTGATGGCGGCACCCGCGCCACGCTTCTCCGTGCATGGCACGCACGGTAGCTACGTCAAGCATGGGCTCGACCCACAAGAAGACATGCTCAAGCGCGGCGAGCGTTTACCCACGCCGGAGTGGGGCGAGGATCATCAGCATGGGCTGCATACCGTGGCCGATGTGCACGACGCCAGTGGGCGACCTGAGTTGCGCGAGGTGCCTACGCGGGCGGGTAATTATCCAGCCTATTATGCGGGTATTCGCGATGCGATACGCGGTCAGGGGGCGAACCCTGTGCCCGTGGAGGAAGCCTTGGCTGTGATGCGAGTGCTCGAAGCGGGACGCCGCAGTGCGCAAAACGGGAGCTTCGAGCAGCTTGTGGCGCATTGAGGCTTCACTGAAGGCTGCTGGAAGGCCCTCGAAAATCGCTGGATAGCCGGTTTCTTCTTGCATCATGCCAATACCTTGTCTAGGGTTTGTATAGGTCAAGCGATGGCCTCTTGCCACGCGACCCATGCACTTCACCTGAATGTGAAGGCGTAGAGGATTAAGGAGGATTCGCATGAAACAGCAACTTACCGCACTGACCTTCGCCGCGCTTCTGGCACTGCCCACGGCGGGTGCTTTCGCGCAAGACGATTCGGCGCAGGATGTCAGCAGTGAGACAGGTTCGGCCAATACCGAAGAAGGTTCGATGAAGGCCGAGGGTGGCACCGCCAGTGGTGAAACCGCAGGTCATGTCGACGGAGAAGACAGCATCCCCGGTGGTGATCAGGAAGGTCTGAGCACCGAAACCGGCTCTGCCAATACCGAGCAGGGTGATACCGCAGCTCAAGGTGGCACTGCCGCCGATCCCGATGCGGATGACGCTCCAGTACCGGAAAGCATGGATGATCCGGAAGACAATCATGGCGTCGATTCCGCGCAGGATGTCGATCCCGAAGAATGACCATTTGAAAGGCTCATGGAGCGAGCCGCTGTCACGCTAGGAAGCGATACGACGAGGCCCCGCCATGGCGGGGCCTCGTCGCGTTGGGGCGTGGCTCACCACCATGGTTCGCTGGTTTGCTCGTTGCGTAGACGATCGCGTGCGATGAACAGGGCGGCGATGGCGCGTCCTTCGTGGAAGTCCTCCCGCGCCAATAGGGAGGCGATGTCCTCAAGAGGATGACGCTCGACGATCAAGGGCTCGGGTTCATCGCCGGGTAAGCGTTTCTCGTACAGGTCGGTGGCGAGCATGACGTGAATGCGGTGGCTCATGTAGTTCGGCGCCAGGGAGAGCTCCACCAGTGGCTCGATGTGTTGCGCGCCCATGCCGCATTCTTCCATCAATTCGCGGTTGGCGGCACTGACGATGTCTTCGCCGGGGTCGACGAGCCCTTTGGGCAAGGTCAGGGCATAGTCATCGAAGCCTGCGGCATATTCATGAATCAGCAACACATGTTCCGGGTCCGGCATGGCGACGATCATCACGGCACCACCGCCATGGCCATTGCCGCTGCCCGTGAGGCGTTCGAAGGTACGTTCGGCGCCGTTGGCGAAGCGCAACTCGAGTTCTTCGATGGCAAAGAGGCGGCTGCGGGCGACTTCACGGCGGTTCAAGAGGCGTGGCTTGGGATGCCCTGTGCCGGTGTCGTCGGGCGGCGTGGAGCCAGCGTAGTGAGAAGAAAAGGCCATGGTGTCTCCGTGCGGGTAGCTGTCATGCAGCGTACAATAAGGTAACTCTAGATTCGATATCCACCCTGGCGGGAGCCCACCATGGTTGACTGGAATGCCATCGACACTGTGCTGCTCGACATGGATGGCACACTGCTGGATTTGCACTTCGACAGCCACTTCTGGCTGGAACACTTGCCGCAGCGCTACGTGGAACTGCATAAGCTGGATGCCCATCACGCCGATACGTTGCGTTCACGTATCATTGGCGAGCAGGGCACCCTCAATTGGTACAGCCTGGCTTATTGGAGTCGTGAGTTGGGCGTCGACGTGGTTGCGCTCAAGCGTGAGGTGCAGCATTTGATCGGCTTGCGCGGCGATGCCCTGGATTTCCTCAAGTGGCTCAAGGAAGCGCATCCGCGTGTCGTGCTGGCGACCAACGCCGATCGTGAAAGCCTGGCGCTCAAACTGCCGTTGACCGGGCTTGAAGGGTATCTCGATGCTATCGTCTCGTCGGCGGATGTAGGTGTCGCCAAGGAAGCACCGGAGTTCTGGTTCGCGCTGCAGGATATCGAATCCTTCGAACCCGCGCGTACCTTATTCATCGATGACAACCCTGCGGTGCTGGAAAGCGCGCGTGAATACGGCATTCGTTATCTGTTGGGTATCCAGCAGCCCGACAGCCAGCGTCCCGGGCGTGAGCTGGAAAACTTCATTGCCCTCGAGCGTTTTGCCACGCTCTTGCCGCAGGATATGCCGAGTTCATCACGGCGCTGATTACACCTAAGGGCGCCTTGAAAAGTCGCCCATCGGGGCCCACGTTAGACGATGCGCTCGTGGGGTGTCCCCGCATGTGGAGCAGGCGATTCAGGAAAAAACATGAGCGACACGATCCGTATCGACAAGTGGCTATGGGCGGCGCGCTTCTTCAAGACGCGTGGTCTGGCCAAGAAAGCCATTGAAGGGGGCAAGGTCCACTACAATGGTGGGCGGGTGAAGACCAGCAAGATGGTCGAGCTCGGCGCCTTGCTCAAGGTGCCGCAAGGCTGGGACACGCTCGAAGTCGAAGTGACGGGGCTCTCCGATCAACGTCGCGGCGCCGCCGAGGCCCGTGCGCTGTACCGCGAAACGGCGGCCAGCCAGGAGCGGCGTGAGCGCGAAGCCAAGAATCGGCGCCTGGCTAATCAAAGCATGCAAGGGCCACATGGTCGCCCCGACAAGAAGCAACGCCGCGCGATTCAGGACTTTCAGCGCCATGGCTTCGACGATTGAAGCCGACATGGCCTACTTTCGGCTTTCCCCAACCTGACGACGAAACATCATGACCGACCAGATCCAACGTTTCCTTTTCGACGATACCAACGTGCGCGGCGAAATCGTCGGCCTGCAGCAGGCCTACGCCGAGGTGCTCGACAAGCATGCCTATCCCCAGGCCGTGAGCCGCCAGCTCGGCGAGCTACTGAGTGCTGTGGCCCTGCTCACCGAGACGGTCAAGCTCGATGGCACCGTAAGCCTCGAGGTACGTGGCCAGGGCCCCGTACGTTTGCTGATGGCGGAGTCCAATCCCGGAGGCGACTTGCGGGCCATCGCACGTCTCGATGATGAAGCGGCGCTTCCCGAGGAAAACGCCTCGCTCACGGCCCTGGTCGGTGAGGCGCAGATCGTGATCACGCTCGACCCACGCGAGGGGCAGCGTTATCAGGGTATCGTCGCCGTGGAGGCCGATAGTCTGGCCGCCTGTCTGGAGGATTATTTCGCACGCTCCGAACAGTTGGCCACTCGCCTGTGGCTGGCGGCCGATGGAAGCCGTGCGGCGGGGATGCTTCTGCAGCAGTTGCCCGATGATAGCGCTCATCGCGACCCCGATGCCTGGGAGCGCACCGTGTATCTGGCCACCACGCTCAGCGATGCGGAATTGCTCGATCTCGAGCAACGCGAGCTGCTCCATCGCCTCTTTCACGAGGAACACGCCCGCGTCTTCGATCCCAAGACGCTACGCTTCGGCTGCACCTGTACGCGTGAGCGCATTGCCAATGCCTTGAATGGCTTGGGCGTCGAAGAATTGCGCAACATCGTGCGTGAACAAGGCGAAGTGGAAACGCAATGCCATTTCTGTCATACCCATTATCGCTTCAGTGCCGCCGACATCGAGGCCCTTATCGAATCGCCGGGTGCGGGATCCTCGACGCTGCATTGACCTGACGCGCGTCATGCCCAAGGGCGCGCAGTGTCATTACCGTGCTGGTGACGTTTTCCGCGTAGAGCCTTTTTGCCATAATGACGCCCCCTCAGTCTCGCCTTGGCCTCACAAGAGACAACCCATTGTCCGGGTGGTCCTGGCGAGTAAGCATCGGTTAACGAGAGAGAAACGCCCTCCGGGCCCAGGACACTATAATGACCATGACCCAAGCCGCCTCCCCGGCAACCAACGAGGCACGTCCCGTGCAGACCCATACCAATCTGAGCAGCGCCGCGTTGATCGAGCATGCCATCGCGCGCGGCGAAGGCCATCTTGCCGACAATGGTGCCTTCGTGACGAACACCGGACGGCGGACCGGCCGCTCACCCCAGGATCGGTTCATCGTCAAGGAACCCTCCACGGCCGACTTGATCGACTGGGGTAGCGTCAATCAGCCGTTCGACGCCGAGCGTTTCGATGCCTTATGGGAGCGCGTCGAAGACTATCTGGCCGAGGGCGACAACTTCGTTTCCGAACTGCATGTCGGCGCCGATCCCGAGTATTACCTGCCGATTCGCGTGACCACCGAAACCGCCTGGCACAACCTCTTCGGGCGGACCCTGTTCGTGCGTCCCGAAGGCTACAACCCCAAGAGCAAAAGCGAGTGGACGATCCTCAACGCGCCGCATTTCGAATGCGTGCCCGAGCGTGATGGCACGAATTCCGACGGTACGGTGATCCTCAACTTCGCCCGGCGCCGCGTGCTGATTGCCGGCATGCGCTACGCCGGCGAGATGAAGAAGGCCATGTTCTCGGTGCAAAACTTCCTGTTGCCCGAGAAAGACGTACTGCCCATGCACTGCAGCGCCAACGTGGGTGAGGATGGCGAGACCACGCTGTTCTTCGGTCTCTCGGGTACCGGCAAGACCACGCTCTCCGCCGACCCCGACCGCTACCTGATCGGCGACGACGAGCATGGCTGGGGTGAGGGCACCGTGTTCAATCTGGAAGGCGGCTGCTATGCCAAGTGCATCGACCTCTCGGAGAAGAATGAGCCGCTCATCTGGAAAGCCATTCGTTTCGGCACGGTGCTCGAGAACGTGGTCCTCGACGAGTACCGCCATCCCGATTATAGCGATGACGGCTTGACTCAGAACTCCCGCGCCGCCTATCCGCTCGAGCACATCGACAAGCGCGTGCCCGAGAACCTGGCTGGCGAGCCCAATGCGATCATCTTCCTGACCTGCGACATGAGCGGGGTGCTGCCGCCGGTCTCGCTGTTGTCCAAGGAAGCCGCGGCTTATCACTTCCTGTCTGGCTATACCGCCAAGGTCGGTTCCACCGAAATGGGAGCGTCCGAAGGGCTGGAGGCAACGTTCTCGACCTGCTTCGGCGCGCCGTTCTTCCCGCGTCCAGCGCGCGAGTATGCCGACCTGTTGATCAAGCGTGTCGAGGCCTTCGAGTCGCGCGTGTATCTGGTCAATACCGGCTGGACCGGTGGCGCCTATGGCGAGGGCGGTTCGCGCTTTTCCATTCCCACCACGCGCGCCATCATCGCGGCGATCCAGAATGGCGATCTCAAGGACGTCGAGACGCGTCACATCGAGGGCTTGAATCTGGACGTGCCGGTGGCCGTTCCGGGCGTCGATGCGATGCTGCTCGACCCGCGCCAGGCGTGGCCGGACAGCGCCGACTACGAGCGTCACATGAAGGCGTTGGCGGACAAATTCATCGCCAATTTCGCCAAGTTCGATGGCGTCGACGAGGACATCGTCGCTGCCGGTCCGTCGCTTTCCTGACGGCGCGAACCATTCAGCGGAATTCGCCTCTAACGGGGAAAGTCGACCATCGGCTCTCCCCGTTATGTCTTGCAAGGAGGGCACGTCATGCATCGCCGTCGTTTTCTAGGCTGGTTGGGTGCCGCGGGTTTGCTGGGCGCGGTGCCGAGTGTCGTCCTGGCACGCCCCAAGTTGTCACTGGAGCGGGGCGCGGACGTCGAGGTGCTCACGCTCGATGACGCCGAGTGGCGCGAGCGCCTCAGCGAGGAGCGCTATCGTATCCTGCGTGAGGCCGATACCGAGCCGGCCGGCAGCAGTCCGCTCGACCAGGAAACCCGCGCCGGTGAATACCGCTGCGCCGGTTGCGATTTGCCGTTGTTCTCGTCGCGCACCAAGTATGACTCCGGTACCGGCTGGCCGAGCTTCTACGATTACATCGAAGGCCACCTGCTGACCGAGCTGGATTTCGTGATGTTGATTCCGCGCACCGAGTATCACTGCGCGCGCTGTGGCGGCCATCAGGGCCACGTCTTCGAGGACGGCCCCGAGCCGACCGGCCTGCGCTGGTGCAACAACGGTCTGGCACTGCGCTTCGTGCCCGACGAGGCCTCCTGAAAAGGGCCATCGTCTGCGTCGCGTCGGCGGTTGTGATACCTTGTCGCGAACTTTCTGTCGCTGGATCGCCAGCCGCTGGAACTTCAAGGACATCATGGACGCCAATCTCAAGATCGTTGCTCGGCTCGCCGACGAGCTCGCCGTTCGCTCCCAGCAGGTGAGTGCCGCCGTAGCGTTGCTCGACGGCGCCGCCACCGTGCCCTTCATCTCTCGTTACCGCAAGGAAGCCACCGGCGGCCTGGATGACATCCAGCTACGCACGCTGGAAGAGCGCCTGCGCTATTTGCGCGAGCTGGAGGAACGGCGTGGCGCGGTGCTCGCCAGCATCGACGAACAGGGCAAGCTGAGCGACGCTCTGGCCGCGCAGATCGAGGCCGCCGATACCAAGCAGCGCCTCGAGGATTTGTACCTCCCTTATAAGAAGAAGCGTCGCACCAAGGCGCAGATCGCCCGGGAAGCGGGGCTCGAACCACTGGCTGAGGCGCTGTTGGCTGACCCAGATCTCGACCCTGAAACCGAAGCGGCACAATATATTCGCGCCGCCGAGGGCGATACGCCCGTCATCGAAGATGCCAAGGCTGCCTTGGATGGCGCCAAGCAGATCCTCATGGAGCGGTTCAGCGAAGATCCCGATTTGGTTGGGCAGCTACGCGAACGGCTGTGGAGCGAAGGGCAGCTTGTCTCGCGCGTGATGAGCGGCAAGGAGCAAGAGGGCGCGAAGTTCTCCGATTACTTCGAACACGACGAGCCATTTGCCAAAGCGCCTTCGCATCGTGCGCTGGCCATGTTTCGGGGGCGCAACGAGGGCGTGCTGTCGTTGGCGATTCGCCTGCCCGGCGAGGAAGACGCCGAGATTCATCCCGCCGAAGTCGCCATCGCCAAGCACGTCGGCGTGGCGCTCACTGCCACGCGGCCGGCCTCGCGCTGGCTCAAGGAGGTGGTGCGCTGGACCTGGAGGGTCAAGCTCTACACCCACCTCGAGACCGAGTTGATGAGCCGCCTGCGCGAACGCGCCGAGCGCGAGGCCATCGAGGTATTCGCCGCCAATCTCAAGGATCTTTTGCTGGCGGCGCCGGCCGGCGCCAAGGCCACTCTGGCCATCGACCCGGGACTGCGCACCGGTTGCAAGGTGGTGGTCGTCGATGCCACTGGCAAGTATCTGGAAGATACGGTGATCTATCCGCATGCGCCGCAGCAGCGCTGGGATCAGGCGCTGACCACGCTGGCGGCGCTGGTCGACAAGCATGACGTGGCGTTGGTCGCGGTAGGCAATGGCACCGCCAGCCGCGAGACCGACAAGCTTGCCGGCGAACTGGTCAAGCAGGCATCGCGGCCGCTTGCCAAGGTCATGGTCAGCGAAGCTGGGGCCTCGGTGTATTCGGCCTCCGAGCTTGCCTCGCGGGAATTTCCGCAGCTCGATGTCACTGTGCGTGGGGCGATCTCCATCGCTCGGCGCCTGCAGGACCCGCTCGCCGAATTGGTCAAGATCGAGCCCAAGTCCATCGGCGTCGGCCAGTATCAGCACGACGTTTCACAGGTCCAGCTCTCGCGCAGTCTGGAGGCGGTCATCGAGGACTGCGTCAACGCCGTGGGTGTCGAGCTCAACACTGCGTCCGGTGCATTGCTGTCGCGTGTTTCCGGTCTCAATCCGACGCTGGCCGAGAATATTGTCGCCCAACGCGACGCCAAGGGACGCTTTGCGTCGCGTCGTGAGTTGCTGGATGTCAGCCGGCTGGGGCCCAAGACCTTCGAGCAGTGCGCGGGCTTCTTGCGCATCGCGGACGGCGACAACCCGCTCGACGCTAGTGCCGTGCATCCCGAGGCCTATGCTGTGGTCAACCGCATTGCCCAGCGCCATGCGCGTGATCTGGCCGGGGTGATCGGCGATAGTGGCTTCCTCAAGACGCTCGATCCGGCCGATTACGTCGACGATACCTTCGGCGTGCCCACCATCAGCGATATTCTCAAGGAACTCGACAAGCCCGGCCGCGACCCGCGCCCCGAGTTCAAGGCCGCCGAGTTCCGCGAAGGTGTGGAAACCCTCAAGGACCTCGAGCCGGGCATGGTGTTGGAAGGCAGCGTGACCAACGTCACGCACTTCGGGGCATTCGTGGATATCGGCGTTCATCAGGATGGCCTGGTGCATATCTCCGCGCTCTCCGAGAAGTTCGTCGAAGACCCGCGCCAGGTGGTCAAGGCCGGCGATATCGTCAAGGTGAAGGTCATGCAGGTGGATCTCGAGCGCTCCCGGATCGGCTTGTCCATGCGTATGGGCGATACGCCGAGTGATGCCTCGCACGGCGACGAACCGCGCCGCTCGCGTGGCCAGCGTGGCGGGGGCGACAAGCGCGAGTCGAAACCGGAGAGCGCGGGGCTCGGCGCACTCGGCGAGGCGTTGGCGAAGGCACGTCGCCAATCGTGATGGATCGCGTGAGCGCAGTTTGCCTTGAAAGGTGGCCGGCTGCCTCCATAATGGTTTTTTCATGCGGCGCGCTCAGGGGGCCGACGGCACGCCGGGAACTTTCCGGCAATGGTGCCGTTAGTCGC
Source organism: Chromohalobacter nigrandesensis (assembly GCF_023061285.1). Taxonomy (GTDB): domain Bacteria; phylum Pseudomonadota; class Gammaproteobacteria; order Pseudomonadales; family Halomonadaceae; genus Chromohalobacter; species Chromohalobacter nigrandesensis. The sequence continues at coordinate 81,776 of NZ_JAKGAM010000009.1, read as the reverse complement.
AGATACGAAGTCGGCCGGCGACGCCGGCAAGACATGATCCACCGGTGACACCCGGGAAAAGCCGTGCTTTTTCCAGACGTGAGGGAATTTATCTTGTCCGAGACACTCGCCACCGCCATTGCGCGCATGCATGGGCTGGCCCGCCAGGGGCGATTCGGCCGCTTGCGCCGCGGCATCGAGAAGGAAGGCTTGCGCGTCGATGGTGCCGGGCGCATCGCCCAGACGCCCCATCCCCATGCCCTGGGCTCCAAGCTCGCGCATCCCTATATCACCACCGATTACTCGGAGGCATTGCTCGAGTACATCACGCCGGTCTACTGTCGCCCCGACGACGCCATGGCGTTTCTCGGCGATTTGCTGCGCTACAGCTATCGGCAGCTCGGCGACGAATTGATCTGGCCGGCAAGCATGCCAAGCCGCCTGGATGGCAATGACAGCGTGACCATCGCTGATTACGGCACTTCCAATGTCGGCACTATGAAGCACGTCTACCGCAAGGGGCTCGACGTGCGTTATGGGCGCATCATGCAATCCATCGCTGGCGTCCACTACAACGTGTCGCTGCCCGAGAATCTGTGGCCGATGCTGCGTGAACTAGAAGGCCGCGACGGCGAGAATCTGGATGGCTATCGCTCGAGCCGCTATTTCGACCTGATCCGTAACTTCCGGCGCCACAGTTGGTTGCTGTTGTACCTGTTCGGTGCGTCGCCGGCAGTGGATCGCAGCTTCCTGACCGGTCCGGCGCCGGATCATCTCGAAGCGGTGGGCGAGCACACGTTGGCGGGGCGTTACGCCACCAGCCTGCGGATGTCCGATCTGGGCTATCAGAACAAGGTGCAGGAGCAGCTCAAGATCTGCTTCAACTCGTTGTCCAACTACGTGGGCACGCTGCGCCATGCGATCAGTACGCCGTGGCCGGACTATCAGCGCTTCGGCGTCAATGTCGACGGCGACTGGCGCCAGCTCAACGCCAATATCCTGCAGATCGAGAACGAATATTACAGCGATATTCGCCCCAAGCGGGTGGCGCGCCACGACGAGACGCCGTCCCAGGCGCTCGAGGCACGCGGTGTCGAATACATCGAGGTACGTTGTCTGGATCTCGATCCATTCACGCCGCTGGGCATCGACGCAACCCAGATGCGCTTTTTGGATACCTTCCTGCTGTGGTGTCTGCTCTCCGAGAGCCCGTGGATTCCCGACGAGGAGTGCGACCGCCTCGACGACAATCGCCGCCTGGTGGTAGAACGCGGCCGCGATCCGGAGCTGATGCTGAACGCCGCTGGTCGCCAGCGCTATCTGCGTGACTGGGGCCACGATATCTTCGCCGAGCTCGATGGAGTCGCCGATCTGCTCGATACCAATGAGGAGGGCACCCCGCATCGCGACGCCCTCTCAGCACTCGCACCGCGCCTCGACGACCCCGAATTGACACCGTCCGGCCAGCTTTATTCTCAGTTGGTCAATGAAGGCGTCGAATACCTCGACCAGATGCGTGCCCTGGCCGAGCAACAGGCTGCCGAGCTGCGTGAGGCGCCCATGGATCGTGCGCGGCAGGCGTTGTTCGAGCAGCTCGTCGAAACCTCGCATCAGCAGCAAGGCGATATCGAACGCGCCGATCACGAGGATTTCGAGACCTTTCTGGCGCATTATTTCGAGCGCGCGGGTAAACCTCTCAGCGTCGCGTGAGTCGAAGCATTGTCCAAGGCCCGTGCTGCGCCTGCCGCACGGGCCTTTTTATGAGCGAAGCAAAGACCCAACACGAAACTAGTCGGATTGCCTGAGGAGACGTGACGATGATTACCCGATTGGCCGCGATGAACGTGCGTCGAGGCTGCTTGCTGGGCCTGGCGATGTGCGTGCTGATGATGGGCGTGGCGTTGGTATTGCAATATGTCTATGGGTTGACGCCTTGCCCGCTGTGTATCGGTCAACGCATTGCGGTATTGCTTACAGCGCTCGTCTTCGCCGTGGGGGCGGTGCATAATCCTGCAGGGCGCATCGGGCGCGGCGTCTACGCCGGTCTGGGCGCCCTGGCCGCAGCGCTGGGCGTGGCGGTCGCCGCGCGTCACGTATGGTTGCAGTCGCTGCCACCGGAAAGCGTGCCTAGTTGCGGTCCGGGGCTGGACTACATGATGGAAGTGCTGCCATTGTGGGGCGTAATCTCGCGAGTGCTAGCCGGTTCGGGAGAGTGCGCCGAGATACACGGCCTGCTGCTGGGCATGTCGATACCGCAATGGACGCTGGTAGGATTCGCCGTGCTGCTGTTGATTCCGCTGGGCATGCTGGCCGGTATCGTGATTCGCCGCCGTTGAGGGGGCGGGAAGGCGGCAGGAGCTGCCTTCTTCAATGTCAGGGAGTGTGGCTCACGCGGCCATGACGGGGGAGATTCACCATGCTGGAAGATACCAAGACGGCACTCGAGCGCTGGGGCGGAGTACACACGCTCATCGACCGCTGGCTGCAACAGCGCTACGACATGCTGGTGATGCTGATGGAGCTGCGTGAGGCCTGCGACGCGGAACTGGCAGCGGTCTCCAAGGCGCGCATCGATGCCTTCAGCGAAGCCCTGATGGACTATATCAGCGGCGGCCATTTCGAGGTCTATCCGCAACTGCGTGACGAAGCGGTAGCGTTCGACGACCGAGACGCCTTGGCCCTGGCCGACCGGCTGCTTGAACGCCTGGAGATGTCCACGCAGATGGTGCTGGAGTTCGACAACGATTACTCGACACCTACGCGCTGTCAGCATTACGTGACACGCCTGCCGGCCTGGCTGGAACGTCTGAGCAAGGCCCTGACCGAGCGCTTCGCGCTCGAAGATCAATTGATCGCGCGCCTGCATGCTGCGCATTCGCCTGGGGCCGGCGTTGGCGATTCCTCCCCACCGCGCGCCTTGTCGTAAGCGTATCAATCCATCCTCGTTTTATGCCTGTCCACGAGGACAGGCACCTGCGTCATAATACTGGTGACTCTGCGCGTGGGCGGTGCTGGGTCAGTCGCCACGTCGCAGCTTGAGCTCGCGCTCGACGATATCCACTCCCGGGCGATAATCGCCGCGTGCCGCCTGCATGGCGCGGTGCAGTGCCAATTCGGCGATGCGGTCATGGTGCTGAGGCAGAGAGTTGACCGCCACCGGCAAGAAGTCCAGCAGGCGGTCGTCGCCGAACGTGGCTAGATGCAGTTCTTCGGGCAGCCCTCCTTGTTCGAGCAGCACATCGAAGACCCCATCGAGCAGCACATAGGACGCGGTGACGAGGGCATCGGGAATGCCGTGCTCATCAATCAGGCGCCGCATGAGCGCGGCGCCGGTGGCGCGGTCGTAGCGCGCGCCGCTGAGTAGTATCGGGTTGTCGAGAGACGCCTCGCGAACGGTCTCCAGAAAGCCCGCGCGTCGTTCCACGCTGATCGACAGTTCCGGCACCGCATCCAGCCAAGCGATACGCGCGACATCGGCGTCGAGCACCGAACGCGTCAGGGCGCCGGCGGCCTGGGTATTGTTGCTGACGACGCAGACCACGCGTTCCGGGTCCAGGGTGCGGTCGAGAGCAATGATCGGCAGGCCGCTCGTCATCAGGTCGGGATAGAACGAATCGTCCATGGCCAGGCTGCTGGCGACGATCAAGGCATCGCAGCGCTGGGCGCGCAAGGCACGTGCCAGCTCGCGTTCGGTATCCGGGTCGTCGTCCGATCCGGCGATCAGCAACTGATAGCCCAGGCGGCGCGCGCCATTTTCCAGACGCTTGGCCAGGCGAGCGTAACTGGTGTTCTCCAGGTCCGGGACAATGAATCCCAAGGTTCGGCTCGCACCCCGGCGCAGCGCCGCTGCCTGCGCATCGATGCGGTAATCGTGCTTGGCGACCACAGCCATCACGTGGGCCACCGTTTCGGGGCGAATGCGCCGCTCGGTGGCCTGGCCGTTGATCACGTAACTGGCCGTGGTACGCGAGACGCCGGCCAGCCGAGCGATTTCTGCGAGAGTCATGGGTGCATTCCTTGAACGAGCCGACGATGCAAAAGCGCCTATTCTAGAGACTGACGGACGGTCTTGCTTGCCCGCCCCTGCTAAGGTCTAGTCCCGTGTGGCTTGATAAATTGCGGTGAACGTTTCAGCATTGCCTCCAAGATAGCTGACACGATTCAGCCCGTCATCCGCAAGACCGGATGGATGGCATCCAATCGTTGGCATGTCCCGATTCGACGGTGCTTATTTCTATATGGCGGTGCTACGACGGGTGTGATCGTTGGCCTTACCCGAAGGACGGAGGGTTCCGTTCCGGCGGCATTCTGGAGAGTTCCATGCTGACATTGACAAGCGAAGACGTTCTGCTCGACCGGCACGCCGACGATTGGCGCGATGCCTTGAATCAGGCCGGCGATGCTCTGGTCGAGGCTGGCCGCGTGGCGCCCGGTTACCGTGACGGGCTGCACGCGCGCGAGGCGCAGTCTTCCACCTACCTGGGCAATGGCATCGCCATTCCTCACGGCACCCCGGCGAGTCGCGAACACGTCAAGACCACCGGCGTGAGGGTGCTGCAATTTCCTCATGGCGTCGAATGGCACGATGGTCAACGCGTCACTCTGCTGGTGACCATCGCCGCGCAGAGCGATGAGCACCTCGATATTCTGCGCCAGTTGACGCATGTGCTCGATCGTGACGGCGTGGCCGAGCGTCTGGCGGCTGCCGACAGCCGTGAAGACGTCATCGCGCTTTTGTCCAAGGCGCCGGTCGAGGCGCGCCTGGATGCCGATACGCTGTGCCTAGGGTTCCCGGCGCGGGATCGCTTCGAGTTGGCGCTGGCCGCCGCGGCGCGGTTGCGTCAGGTGGGGAGCGTGGATAGCAGCTTCGTGGCCGAGATCAACACCCTCGAGCCGGTGGCGCTGGGTCAGGGCCTGTGGCTGGTGAGCAGCGCCCAGGGTGTCATCACACCGACGCTGGGCGTGGCCACACCGGAGCAGGCCTTCTCAGGGCCTAAGGGGTCGGTCAATGCCGTCTTCTGTCTGGCGGCGCAAGGCGATGCGCATCGCGGTCTGCTCGAACGCCTGGGTAGCCTGCTGGATGCCGGCGATGGCGAAAGCCTCGCCGATGCCGATGCCGCGACGCTGCTGGCACGGCTTTCCGGTGAGTCCGCCGAGGCCGAGACCGCGCGTGCCACGGTGCTCAACGCGCATGGGCTGCATGCACGGCCGGCGAAGCAACTGGTGCAGGTTGCCCGGCACCAGGCCATGCCGGTTAAGGTCCGCTTGCTTGAGGGCAGTGCCGAGGCGGTCTCGGCGGCGAGTCTGACCAAGGTCATCGGGTTGGGGGCGCGACGCGGCCAGACGCTGGTGTTCTCCGCCGAGGGTGAGGGCGCCAGTGAGGCGCTTGAGGCCCTTGTCGCAGCCGTCAAGGATGGGCTTGGCGAGCACGTCACACCCCTTCAGGAAGCATCGTTCGAAGCACCCGCCGCCGAGGAGGCTTCGCTACCCGAACCGCTGGAGGATGACGTCGCGCATCCCGCCGTGCCGGCGTCGCCGGGTCTGGCCATCGCGCCGGCCTTCGTGATGCGCACGCCGCGATTCGAGTACCCTGAACGGGCCGACGGGCTCGATGAAACCCGGCGCGGCGACAGCGCCACGCAACTCGCGCGCCTCGATGCGGCGATCCAGGAAGCTGCCGAGCAGCTTCGCGCTCTGGTGCGGACCGCTCAGGGCGGCGAAGTCGCCGAGATCCTGTCGATGCATGAGGAAATGCTCGACGACCCCGAGTTGCGCGAAGCGGCGCATGAGTCGCTGAATACCGGCATGAGCGCCGAGGCGGCGTGGTGGTCGGCCATCGATACCGCCGCCCGCGCCCAGGAAAATCTCGCCGACCGTCTGCTTGCCGAGCGTGCCGCCGACTTGCGTGATGTCGGCCGGCGTGTGCTGGGCATCCTGTGCGGTGTGCGCCTGCCCACGCCGCCGGAGACGCCTTACATTCTGATCACCGACGACGTCGGCCCTTCCGATGTGGCGCGCCTGGATACCGCCAAGGTGCGTGGTCTGGTCACTGCGCGCGGCGGGGCGACCTCGCACAGCGCGATCCTCGCCCGGGCGTTGGGCATTCCGGCGGTGGTGGGCGGCGGCGAGCGCGTACTGACGCTTGCCAACGACATTGAGGTGATCGTCGATGGCGAGCGTGGCCGCGTTATTCCGGCGCCTTCCGACGAGCGCCGCTCGCGCACCGAGCTGCGCTTGAAGGAACATGAGATGCGTGAGCGCGAGGCCTATGCCGCGCGCCATGATGAAGCGCGCACGCAGGACGGTCACCGTGTCGAGGTCGCTGCCAACCTGGGCAATACGGCCCACGCGGCGGATGCCGTCGAGCGCGGTGCCGAGGGCGTGGGGCTGCTGCGTACCGAGTTCGTGTTCATGGCGCACCCCGAGGCGCCGGACCTGGATACCCAGATCGCCGAATATCGCCAGGCCATCGACGCCCTCGACGGCCGCCCGCTGGTGGCGCGCACGCTGGATGTCGGCGGCGACAAGCCGTTGCCTTACTGGCCGCTGCCTCAGGAGGACAACCCGTTTCTTGGCCTGCGCGGCATTCGTCTGGCGCTGACGCGCCCCGAGGTGCTCGAGACACAACTGCGGGCCTTGCTGACGGCGGCAGGCGACCGGCCGTTGCGGATCATGTTCCCGATGGTCAAGGACATCGCCGAGTTCCGCGCCGCCCGTGAGATCTTCGATCGCGTGCAGGCCGAGGTACAGGCCGGCGATGTGCAATTGGGGGTGATGATCGAGATTCCCTCGTGCGCGCTGCTGGCACCGAGTCTAGCCGCCGAGGTCGATTTCTTTTCCATCGGCACCAATGATCTGACCCAGTACACCCTGGCCATCGACCGCGGTCACGCCGAGCTCTCGTCCCAGGCCGACGGGTTGCATCCTGCGGTACTGGCGCTGATCCGCATGACCATCGAGGCAGCGCACGCCCAGGGCAAATGGGTGGGCGTATGCGGCGAACTGGCCAGCGACGCTCAGGCGGTGCCCGTACTGGTGGGGCTGGGTGTCGATGAACTTTCAGTCTCGGCGCGGCAGGTGCCGATGGTCAAGGCACGCCTGCGTGAGATGACCCTCGAGACTGCGCGTCATCACGCCGAGTTGGCCCTGAGCCAGTCGACCAGCGATGCCGTACGCGAAGCGCTGGAGGTTCTCTGATGGCACGTGTCATGACCTTGACCCTCAATCCTGCGCTGGATCTGGCGATTCGTTTACCCTCGCTCACCCTGGGGGCGGTCAATCGCACCGAGGCCACGCATCTCGAGGCGGCGGGCAAGGGCGTCAACGTTGCCCGGGTGCTGGCGGCGCTGGGCCATGAGGTGGTCGTTTCGGGCTTTCTGGGTGCGGACAACGACGGCGCCTTCGGGCGGGCTTTCGCCGACTGGGGGTTGGACGACGCCTTTCTGCGCTTGCCTGGGGATACCCGTATCAACGCCAAGCTCTCCGAAGCCGAGGGCCGTGTCACCGATATCAATGGCCCCGGTCTCGAGGTTGCGCGCGATGATCTGGCGGCGCTGTATACCGCGCTCGAGGCGCGGCTGACGGATGCCGCGAGATGCCCCGAAGCGGTAGTGATCGCCGGTAGTCTGCCGCCCGGCGTGTCGCCCGATGATCTGGCGGCCTTGATCGGTTGGTTGCGCGGGTATGACGTGCCGGTCTGGGTGGATACCAGCGGCGCGGCGTTGAATGCCGCGATTGCCGCTGCGCCCAGCGCCGTCAAACCCAACGAGACGGAATTGGCTGAATGGGCGGGCGAGCCGCTGGAGGACGCCGCGTCGCGTCTGGCCGCCGCGACCCGCCTGCACGCGTCAGGCATCGAGCACGCTCTGGTGTCGCTGGGCGGCGAGGGCATGCTGTGGGTTGGCCCCGAGGGGGCTTGGCAGGCTACGCCACCGCGTGTCGAGGTCGCGAGTACGGTGTGCGCCGGCGATACGTTGCTGGCGGCGATGCTCCACGGTCAGCTCGCGGAGCTCACCGCCGAGGCTACCTTGCGCCTGGCGACGGCGCTATCCGCCGAGGCGGTGCGTCATGTCGGGGTGGGCGATGTGCATGCCCCGGATCTAGATCAACTCCAACAAAACACGTGCGTACGTCGGCTCGACGATAACGCGAGGGAGGACTCATGAAAGCGATCCTGATCACGGCCTGCCCGAGTGGCGTGGCGACGACGTTTCTAGCAGCGCGACGCCTCGAGCAGGCCGCCCGGCGTCGCGGTTGGCAGGTCACGGTGGAAATGCACGGCGAGCTCGAGCCGCCGCAGCCGGTGTCCGAGGCGGACGTGCATGATGCCGAACTGGTCATCGTCGCCGCCGACCATGTGCCCGATGCATCACGCTTCACAAACAAGCGCTTGTTCCAGGCACCCATCGCCGAGGCGCTACCCGACCCGGATGCCTTCCTGTCACGCGCCGAGCGCGAGGCCGAATCCTTCGTCGGCGCTGATACAGAGACGCCGCAGGCGGCGCCCACGGACGATGCCCAGGCCGGGGATGGCCAGGCGCAGCGTATCGTTGCGGTGACGGCGTGTCCGACCGGGGTCGCGCACACCTTCATGGCGGCCGAGGCGCTGGAGGAGGCCGGACGCAGTCTTGGACATCACATCCGCGTCGAAACCCAGGGCTCGGTCGGGGCGCAGAACCAGCTCAGCGAGGCGGACATCGCCGCCGCCGATGTGGTGCTGCTGGCCTGCGATATCGAGGTCGACGACGAGCGTTTCGCGGGCAAGCGGGTCTACCGGACATCGACCGGCAATGCACTCAAGAAGGCTCGCCCGACCATCGAGGCGGCCCTCGCCGAAGCTGCCGTAGAGCGCCAGGACGGGGCTGCCGCGTCGTCTGGCGAGAAAAGCACCGGCAAGGGCAAGAGCGTCAAGGACAAAGGGGTCTACAAGCATCTGCTCACCGGGGTCTCGTTCATGCTGCCGATGGTGGTTGCCGGCGGCTTGTGCATCGCGCTGTCATTCGTTTTCGGTATCGAAGCCTTCAAAGAGGAAGGCACTCTGGCGGCGGCCCTGATGCAGATCGGCGGTGATGCCGCCTTTGCCCTGATGGTGCCGGTCCTCGCTGGTTATATCGCCTACTCCATCGCCGACCGGCCGGGTATCGCGCCCGGCATGATCGGCGGGATGCTGGCCAGCAACATTGGCGCGGGCTTCATCGGTGGCATTCTCGCTGGTTTCCTGGCTGGTTACGCCGCCAAGGCGGTTGCCCGCTATCTCAAGCTGCCGGCGAGCGTGGAATCGCTCAAGCCGATTTTGATCATTCCCTTGTTGGCGAGCCTGTTCACCGGACTGGTGATGATCTACATCATCGGTACGCCGGTGGCTGGGTTGCTTGATGCGTTGACCAGTTTCCTCGACAGCATGGGCTCTACCAATGCCGTACTGCTGGGACTGCTGCTCGGCGGGATGATGTGCGTCGACATGGGCGGGCCGGTCAACAAGGCGGCGTATACCTTTGGTGTGGGGCTGCTGTCGAGCGAGACCTATGCGCCGATGGCGGCCATCATGGCGGCGGGGATGGTGCCGCCGCTAGCGATGGGTATCGCCAGCATGCTGGCCAAGCGCAAGTTCGATCAGACAGAACGTGAGGGTGGCAAGGCGGCTTTCGTATTGGGGCTTTGCTTCATTACCGAAGGCGCGATTCCCTTCGCCGCCAAGGACCCTTTGCGCGTGTTGCCGGTGTGCATCGTCGGCGGGGCCGTGACCGGGGCCTTGTCGATGTATTTCGGCATTCAACTAATGGCGCCGCATGGTGGGCTCTTCGTGCTATTGATACCGCACGCGGTCAATCTGGCGCTGCTGTATCTCTTGTCCATCGCGGTGGGTGCGGTGATTGCTGGAGTGGCGTATGCCGTCATCAAGCCGGGCGCCTCTGCCATGCCGGTCGAAGAAAAAGTGGCATCTTGATATACCGCTCGCACGACGCGCCCTCCAACGAGGGCGCCGCCAACGCCAGGAGCGCCCCGAAGGCGCTCCTTTTGCATGGGTGGCCGGCGATTGGTTATCGCCAGAAGATAATTCCTGCACCGTTCGGCTAATGGCTCATCGCGCCCTGCACCTCTATGATCACTGCATGTATTCCAATTTGACACATACGTTTGAATGATTAACGTCTGAACGATGAAGGTGAGTCATGTCTTCCTATGCTGCGCCGTTACGCGACCTTCGCTTCGTCCTCGAAGAACTCCTCGAGCATCGCTCGCTGCGTCTGCCCGAGTATCAAGAGCTCTCCGGGGAACTGATCACCGCGATCCTCGACGAGGCCGCGCGTCTGGCGGGCGATGTGTGGGCGCCGCTCAACCGCCGTGGCGATGAACAAGGGTGCCGCCTGGTAGAAGGTGAAGTGCACACGCCGGCGGGCTTCGCCGAGGCCTATCGTGCCTTCGTCGAGGGCGGGTGGAACGGCATCGGCAGCGATCCCGCCCATGGCGGGCAGGGTCTACCGGAGGTCGTCGCCAGCGCGGTGCAGGAAATGTGGCAAGCCGCCAACATGGCGTTGGCGCTGTGCCCGCTGTTGACGGCGGGGGCCGTCGAAGCACTGGCCCAGCACGGCAGCGAGTCACTCAAGGCACGCTATCTGGAAAAGCTGGTCAGTGGCGAGTGGACGGGCACCATGAACCTCACCGAGCCGCAGGCCGGCTCGGACTTGTCGGTGGTACGCACGCGGGCGGTGCCGGAAGGCGAGCACTATCGCCTCAGCGGACAGAAAATCTTCATCACCTGGGGCGAGCACGATTGCGCCGACAACATCATCCACCTCGTTCTCGCCCGCTTGCCGGATGCCGCCGAGGGCAATCGCGGTATATCGCTGTTTCTGGTGCCCAAGATCCTGGTCGACGAACAGGGGCGTCTGGGAGAGCGCAATGACGTGAGCTGCGTGTCGCTGGAGCACAAGCTGGGCATTCATGGCTCGCCGACCTGCGTACTCAGCTTCGGCGAACGCGAGGGCGCCATCGGCTATCTGGTCGGCGAGCCCGGACGCGGGCTTCAACACATGTTCACGATGATGAACGCGGCGCGCCACAAGGTGGGCATTCAAGGCATTGGCGTGGCCGAGCGGGCTTATCAGCAAGCGCGTGGATATGCCGCGGAGCGCGTTCAAGGCCGCACGCCCGAGGCACGCGCCGGCCATTCCGCGGTGATCGGCGAGCACTACGATGTACGCCGCATGCTGCTGTCGATGCGTGCGCGCCTGGAAGCCCTGCGGGCGCTGGCCTTGCTGTCGGCCAGCGAGATGGACCGTGCCCGGCATGCGCCCACGGCGGACGAGCGGCAACGCGCCCAACGGAGGGTTGATCTCTACACGCCGGTGGTCAAGGCTTTCTCCACCGACCAGGCGGTGGATATCGCATCGCTGGGGATTCAGGTACATGGTGGCATGGGGTACATAGAAGAGACCGGCGCCGCGCAGCATCTACGTGATGCGCGTATCGCGCCGATCTACGAAGGCACCAACGGCATTCAGGCGCTCGACCTCGCCGGTCGCAAGATCCACCGCGACGGCGGTGCCGCCTTGGGGGACGTGCTCGACGAGGTCGCCGCTTGCGCCGATGCGCTTACCGCCGACGCTGATCTCGATGACTTGGGTGTGTCACTGCATCAGGGCGTAGCGGATCTACGCCGGGCGGTGGCGATCGTGCTGGCGCGGGGCGATGGGGGCGATGATGCCGAGCGTGGCCTCGATGCGCTCCAGGCCCTGGCGACACCGCTGCTGGCGTTGACCGGTCATGTGCTGTGCGCCTGGCAGATGGGGCGTGCGGCACTGATTGCGCAAGCGGCGTTGGGAACCGGCGATGACGATGCCTTCTATCGGGCCAAGCTGGCCAGTGCGGATTTCGTCTTGCGCCAGTGGCTACCCATCGGGCGGGCGCAGTTGGCCGCGATCGAGGCCGATCCCGACGTGTTCGACGAAGTCTATTAAGGCAGCGTCTTCAGCGCGCCGGATCGATGCTGCCGCCCAGCGAGGTGTTGCGGCGGAACCAGCCGGCGATGCTGGCACGCGGGGCCTGGGTCGGCAGCACCTCGTGGGGGACGCGGTCGGCGAGAAAGCACACGAAGGTGCCGAGTTCAGGGCGTATGCGTGCGATTTCGCGTTCAGGGTCGTCGGGGTCGAACAACGCCATCTCGCCGCCGTGCGCCGCCGTCCACGCGGGGTTGAGATACAGCACGGTCGAGACGATGCGGTTGCTGCGGCCGCGAAAGCTGTCGAAGTGCTTCTTGTAGAAGGCGCCCGGTGGGTACGAGGCGAAGTGAGCCTCGAATTCGAACAGCCCCAGATAGAGTTCGCGATTGATGGTCTGTTGCAAAAACGCCATTACTGTCAGGTATTGGCGTTGGGCCCGGCTTTCGCGATCCAGCCAATGAATGGCATCGCCCCGGACATCGCGCTCGATACGGTGCGCCTGTCCCCGACCGATGCCGGCTTCGTCGAGATGCGAGCATGCCTTCAGCGTCTGCAGTTCCGCCTGCAAGGTGTGGCATAGCGCGGTATCGATGAAGCGTTCGCCGACGAACCAGCCCTGCGTGACCAGCCCATCAAGCAGCCGGGGTAACGCGGCCATGTCGAGATAGTCGGCGGGATCATGTCGCGGCATGTGAAAAAGTCCTGTGCAGGTTTCAAGGCCGTGGCGGGGGAGGCGCAGGTAGATGACGCAACGGGCTACCGAGAGGCGCACTGTCGAGGCTGATGGGGCGTGCGAAACCTATCGCTAGCAGTTCGACCAGCATCATCGCCGACAGCCCCCATATTATATGATTGGCGTAGGCATAGCTGGGCACGTAATAGGTGTGCTCGCCGTGACGGATGACATCGGTATGACTGCGGCGATCCTCGAGAAACCACGTCAGCGGCACCTCGAAAATGGTATCCAGTTCATTATGATCCGGTACCAATGAGAGGCCGGGTGGAATCAACCCGACGAACGGGGTCACGCAGATGCCGTGGCGCGAGGTGACATCGCTCAGTCGGCCGAGGCATGCGACGTGCGCGGGTGGCAGCGCGATCTCCTCGTGCGCTTCGCGCAAGGCCGTGGCCCACAGGTCGGCATCCTCCGGCTCGACCTTGCCGCCGGGAAACGCGACTTGCCCGCCATGCTGGGCGAGATGACCGGCACGGCGCGTCAGCACGAGCGTGGGCTCGCGGCGCTCGACGATCGCCAGCAGCACCGCGGCTCTGGGCATGTCGGCGTTCAGTTGGCGCGGCTGATGCGCTTGCAGGCGTTCGCACAGTGTCTCTAACATGTTGCTTTTCACCTAATGGGGCGCCGTATCGCTCGCCCGAGGACGATCATGAATTTCTGTAGCCATTGTGGCCAAACCGTGCGTTTCGCGATTCCCGAGGGTGACGATCGCGGGCGTTTTCTGTGCGATGCATGCGGCACCATCCATTATCAGAATCCACGCATCGTGGCGGGTACCTTGCCGGTGGCAGGGGAGCGCGTCTTGTTGTGTCGCCGCGCGATCTCGCCTCGCATGGGCTACTGGACGCTGCCTGCCGGCTACATGGAAAACGGCGAGACCACGTCCGAGGCTGCCATGCGTGAGACCCGCGAGGAGGCCTGCGCCGAGGTCGATCTCGAGGGGCTTTATACGCTCATTAATCTGCCACACATCAATCAGGTCTACATGATCTTCCGTGGGGCGTTGCGCGGCGACTACGCGCCCGGCCCCGAGAGCCTCGAGGTGGCGTTGTTCGAGGAGGCCGAGATTCCCTGGCACGAGTTAGCTTTTCCCACCATCGAACGTACCTTGCGCCACTACTTCGACGATCGTCGGGGCGGTGACTATCCGCTGCATGTCAGCGACATCACCGCCGAAGACCGTGAACGTTACCTGGGCAGCGCGTAACGCGCCTAGACGTCTGCCAGGCGCCAGGCCTCATATGCCGGTTCCTCGTAGGGATGGGCTAGTTTGAGCGCCGCTACGGCGGCTTCCAGGTGATCGTCCTCGCAGACCAGCTCGACCTTAAGCTCCTCGACGTGGCTGAGCGCGCCGACTTTGCCGATATGCGGGTCGGCACCGTCTAGCGGGCGGAACTGGCCCTGTCCGGGCGTCTGGAAGCAGCAGGCTTCGTAGTCGCCGATGCGCCCGGCACCGGTGGCGAATATGGCTTCCTTGACGCATTCGGCGTCGTCCATGGGAACGAAAAACGCGAGTTTGTACATGCGAGGCTCCTTGACATCGTGGTCAGCGGGGCGCGTCGCGCGGCGATTGGCTCGCCGCACGGACTGCGCGGGTGCCTTGATGATGGCATAATGCCGGGCAGCTGTCGGTCCAGGACGGAACCAACGATGTTGAAGTGGGTATGCATAGCGCTAGTGGTACTGATCGGTCTACTGCAGTATCACCTGTGGTTCGGTGAAGGGGGAGTGCGCGAACTCAACCATATTCGTCACCGTGCCGATGTGCTCGAAGAAAAAAACGACCGGCTGCAGGCGCGCAATGACCGCCTGGCGGCGGAGGTGATCGATCTCAAGAAAGGACTCGATGCCATCGAGGAACGGGCACGCAGCGACCTGGGCATGGTACGCCGCGATGAGCAGTTTTTCTGGGTGCCCGGCGTGACCGCCGAGCGCTCCATTCTGGAACAAAGTGCCACTACGCTGCAGGGCGACCCCGAGAAGGCGGCGGCGATGCCCGAGGAGGTCGCACCGTGAGTCGCTTGTGGTTGATCGTGCCGGCGGCGGGGCAAGGCCGCCGCATGGGGGCCGTCTTGCCCAAGCAGTATCTCGATATCGCCGGCCGGCCGGTACTGGCACATACCTTGGCGCGGTTGCACGCCGCCTTCCCGGAGGCAGCGCTGCGCCTGTGCCTGGATGCCGACGATGCGCGCTTCTCCCCCGAGTGGGTGCCCTTCGCCGACTGGCAGCGAGTCCCCGGCGGCCGTGAACGTGCCGATTCGGTGGCCAACGCGCTGGAATCGCTCGAGGGCGTCGCGGCGGACGACGACCTGGTGTTGGTCCATGATGTCGCGCGGCCTTGCGTGGCGCTCGATGACTTGCGTCGTCTACGCGCCGTGCTCGAGACCTCGCCCGATGGCGGGCTGCTGGCGGCACCGGTGGCGGACACCATGAAGCGCGCCGATGCCCAAGGTCACGTCGTGCATACCGTGTCGCGCGAGGGGTTATGGCATGCCATGACCCCGCAAGGTGCCTTCTATCGCGTGCTGTGCCGTGCCTTCGACCATGCCCGCGAGACACGCGTGGCGCTCACCGACGAGGCCTCGGCACTAGAGGCACTGGGCCTGGCGCCGCGTTTGGTGCCCGGCCGCCGGGATAACCTCAAGATCACGCATCCCGAGGATCTCTCCCTCGCCACGCGGCTGCTCAGCGAAACCGCGTGCGATACCCCGCTTTCCGACGAGACATGCTCATGACGTTACGTATTGGCCACGGTTTTGACGTGCACCGCTTCGGTGATGGCGATCACCTGATGATCGGCGGCGTGCGCATCGCGCATACTCACGGTTTCATCGCCCATTCGGATGGCGACGTCCTGTTGCACGCATTGTGCGATGCCCTGCTCGGTGCCTGCGGCCTGGGCGATATCGGCCATCATTTTCCCGATACCGACGCGGCCTGGGCGGGTGCCGACAGTCGTGAATTGCTGCGACAGGTACATGACCAAGCCGCCGCCAAGGGTTATCGGATCGTCAACCTGGATACTACCGTGATCGCCCAAGCGCCGCGCCTGGCCGATTACATCGCGCTGATGCGCACGCGTATCGCCGAAACGCTCGGTGTGGCGGAAGACGCGGTCAACGTCAAGGCAACCACTAGCGAGCGGCTTGGCTTCACCGGGCGCAAGGAAGGCATCGCCGCCGAAGCCGTGGTGCTGCTGACACGCGCGGACGCGACATGAGCGATATGTCGCTCTGGCCACCCGATTGGCCGCGTGTTCACGGCGGGCCGCTGGCGTCGGGCGAGTTCCGCATGACGCCCGAGGACTTCATCGTCGAGGAGGTGTTCGATTTCGCGCCGGAAGGGCAGGGCGAGCACCTTTGGTTGTGGATCGAGAAGCGCGATCTGACCACGCCGGAAGCCGCCAAGCATGTGGCGCGAGTGTGTGGCGTGCGCCCGCGCGACGTGGGCTATAGCGGCCTCAAGGACCGCGTCGCGGTCACTCGCCAATGGCTCTCGGTGCATCTGCCTGGGCGTGATGCCCCTGACGCCTTCGCTGTCCAGCTCAGCGACGTGGGAATCGTGGTCCTTGACGCACAACGTCATCCCCGCAAGCTCAAGCGCGGCGTACACCGTACCAATCGTTTCACGCTCCGTCTGAGCGGTGAGGTCGCCTCGCATCCCGATCTGGCGTGTCGTTGGCGTACCCTGTGTACGGTCGGCGTGCCCAATTACTTCGGCCCGCAACGCTTCGGCCGCGAAGGGCGCAACCTGGTGCTTGCCCAGAAGGCTTTCACGCGTGGTTGGCGCAAGCGTGACGATCCGCATGGCATGCAGCTTTCCGCAGCGCGCAGCTTCCTGTTCAATGAGGTGCTGGCCGCACGACTGCGCGCGCAGACTTGGCGGACGCCGTGTCCTGGCGATGTGCTGACGCTGGCGGGAACGGCCAGTCGCTTCGTGGCCGACGAGGTCGACGCCGCCTTGCACGAACGCGCCGCACGCGGCGACGTTACGCCCACCGGCCCTATGTGGGGACGCGGGCGTCTGGAGAGTGTCGCGGAGGTGGCTGAGGAAGAAACGCGGCTCGCGGCGCGGCATGAGGCCCTGTCGCAGGGACTCGAAGCGGCCGGCGTACGCATGGATCGACGCGCGCTATGCGTGCCGCTTGACGCACCGTCGCTGGAGCATGATGCCCCTAATCGGGTGACGCTTGGCTTCGGCTTGCCGCGCGGCGCCTTCGCCACCTCGGTATTGCGCGAGCTGATGCATCATCCGTTGCTGTGAAGGAATATCGGCTATCAGGAAAACAAGAGGACAGATATGCGCAAGTTACTGTTATCCAACGATGATGGCGTCCATGCACCGGGGCTGCGTGCGCTTCACGATGCACTTTCGGCACATGGGCGCCTGCGGGTGGTGGCACCGGACCGCGACAAGAGCGGCGCCAGCAACTCGTTGACGCTAACGCGTCCCCTGGCATTGACGTCACTCGACAACGGCTTCTATTCCGTCGACGGCACGCCGGCCGATTGTGTGTATCTGGGCGTCAACGGGGTCTGGGACGAGAAGCCTGACCTGGTGATTTCGGGTATCAATCATGGCAGCAATCTGGGCGATGACGTGCTGTATTCGGGCACCGTGGCCGCCGCCATGGAAGGACGCAATCTAGGCATGGCGGCAATTGCCGTATCGCTTTGCGGTGCGCGCTATTTCGAGACCGCCGGGCGCGTCGCGGCGACCCTGGTGGGAGCGGCGGAGTCATTGTCCTTGCCGCCCCGCAGCCTGCTCAACGTCAATGTGCCGGATGTGCCCTGGGAAGACATTCAGGGCGTACGCGTGACGCGGATGGGGTATCGCGGCCCTGCGGCCCAGCCGATGAAGGTGAAAGATCCGCGTGGCCGCGAACGTTATTGGATTGCCGCCGTCGGCGATAACGCCGATGATGGTGCGGACACCGATTTCGCGGCCATTGAAGCGGGATACGTGTCGATCACGCCCCTTCAGACCGATCTCACACGCCATGCGGCGTTGGACGACGTACGGAACTGGCTGGATGCATTGTCGAATTCCTGAAACTCCACATGATACACACCGACTCGGTGGCATCGGCATGACCTCACAGCGTACTCGCAATCGCTTGATACGGCGGCTGCAGGCAGGCGGCATCCGTGATACACGGGTGCTCGACGCCATGGCGCGCGAACCACGTCACGTCTTCCTCGACGAGGCGCTGGCGCACCGCGCCTATGAAGATACCGCCTTGCCGCTGGGCCATGGCCAGACGCTCTCGCAGCCGTGGATCGTGGCACGCATGACCGAGCTGGTGCTGGCCGCGCAGCCGCGACGCGTGCTGGAAGTCGGGACCGGCTCGGGCTACCAGACGTTGATCCTGGCGCGCCTGGTCGAGTCGGTGTGGAGCATCGAACGCATCGGTGCCTTGCATCGTAGTGCCGCCTCGCGTTTGGCCATGCTGGGCGTCAATAACGTGCGCCTGCGCCATGAAGACGGCGGACATGGATGGCCGCAGGCTGCCCCCTTCGATGTCATCCTCTTCACCGCCTGTGCCAGCGTGCTACCTCAGGAGCTGTTATCCCAACTGGATGACGGAGGGCAACTGATCGCGCCGCTGGAGGATGAGGCCGGCTGCCAATGGCTGACACGTGTGCGGCGTTGCGGTGCCACCTTCGAACGCACGCGGCTCGAGCGGGTCAGATTCGTACCGCTACTGGAAGGGGTCATACAATGAAGCGTTACCTGACGCTTTTCTTCAAAGGCGCCGGAATGGGCGCCGCAGACGCGGTACCCGGAGTGTCCGGCGGCACCATTGCGTTCATCACCGGCATCTACGAGGAGTTGATTCACTCGATCAAGCAATTCGGCCCCCGCGCCTTCGGGGCGTGGCGCCGCGGTGGTCTGAAGGGACTTGCCGACTATCTTAACCTGGCGTTTCTGGTGCCCTTGCTGCTGGGCATCGGTGTGAGTCTGGTGAGTGTCGCGCACCTCGTGACCTGGCTGCTCGATCATCATCAACTGTTGCTCAATGCTTTCTTCTTCGGCCTCGTGCTGGCTTCGGCCGTCGTCGTGGGTCGACAGGTCGGCCACTGGCAGTGGCAGCACATTTTTCCCTTGATTCTGGGCGTCTGCGTGGCCCTGTGGCTGCCCAGCCTGTTGCCGGCACCCAGCGAAGCCAGTCAGTGGGTATTGTTGGTGGGAGGCGCCATCGCTATCAGCGCGATGCTCCTGCCGGGCGTCTCGGGGAGTTTTCTATTACTGGTGATGGGACTCTATGGGACGGTCATGGAGGGCATCAAGAGTGCCGACCTGCCCTTGATCGCGACCTTCGGTGCGGGCTGTGTCATCGGCTTGATGGTTTTCTCGCGCATACTCTCATGGCTTTTTCATCACTACCGAAGGGGCACGCTCTTGACCCTGGTCGGTTTCATTTTCGGCTCGTTACCGCAACTCTGGCCATGGCGCGAACTCGCCAGCTACCGCCTTGCCGGCGATGGCCAGATCGTGCCGCTCGATTATCGCTATCTCATGCCTTCGGACTATAGCGCGATCACCGGTGAACCAGCCCACTTATTGGCGGCGGTCGCCTTGATGATCGCAGGCTTGGTGCTGGTCATGGTCATCGGAGAACGCAGTCCTTCCCCGTTTAAAGAGGATCGAACCCATGTCTGACGCTCGTCGACTACTACCCGCGCTAGGGCTCGTGGCGCTGGGACTGGCGGGATGCGCAAGTTCCAGCGGCGCGCCTCAGGTGCAGGATCTCTCGGTCAGTCGTAACAGCGACCCGCCGAGTTCGTATACCGTCAAATCGGGCGATACTCTGTATGGCATTGCCTGGCAGAATAACCTCGATTTCCGCGATTTGGCGCAACTCAATGATATTACGCCCCCTTACCGTCTCGATCCGGGGCAAACGCTACGTCTGAGCCCCGATGGCGACGCCGAGGCAACGTCAAGCGACGCGTCCGACGAGATAGATGGTGCGGTGGCTACCCCACTTGGCGGTGGTGCCGATACGAATGCTGGTGCGCAGGACGATGACTGGCTGACACCGGCGGATGGCGCGTCGTCGCAAGATCGTGATCTGGCAGTCGCCTCTATCGACTCGCAGGCCGTAGGGGCCGCTTCCAAGGCAAGCGGAAGCGGTGCGCCGGGGCCGGTCTACGACGCGGACGAGGCGGCCGACGAGTCCGCGCGCGATAACCAAGACGAGAGCGATGCTTCGGATTCGTCAGCCGCCAACGATGAGCGGCAAGAGGCGCAAGAAGATAGTGCGCCTAGCACGGACGAGCAGGCGACGGGCGACGAGCAGTCTGAGAAATCCGAGCAGTCCGAGTCCACCCAAGAGGCCGGTACGAGCGTCGCCGGTGAAAGCGACGCGACGCCCGACCGCTCTCAACGCGAGTACCAGCCGGTCGAAGATGTGGCTTGGCAGTGGCCCACCGAGGGCGATGTCGTCAATGGTTTCGACGACAATTCCACCGTGACGGCCGGCATTGATATCGCCGGTGAAAAGGGGCAACCTGTCAAGGCGGCGGGTCCGGGTATCGTGGTGTATGCCGGCAGTGGCGTCCGTGGATATGGCAACCTCATCATTCTCAAGCATAACGACCATTTCCTGAGTGCTTATGCGCATAACGATACACTGCGCGTGGAGGAAAACGATGTCGTCGAAGCAGGAGAAGCCATTGCCACCATGGGCGATACCGATGCCGACCGCGTCAAGCTGCATTTCGAGGTGCGCCAGGACGGCCAGCCTCAAGATCCAATGGAGTATCTGCCGTCGCGTTGAGCACGGTAGGACTCAAACCCTGAACATGCGCACAACAATAAACGGGTAGTCCGCCATGGCCGGTGGCTCGCACGCTCCGGCCGTGGTTATCAAATCGGCAGCAGTAAAGTGGGGTATCGGATATGAGCATGCTGGAGCGGGATATTCAGGGTGTGGACCTCGACAACGTCGACAATGAAATAGAAGTCGATGCCGGAGAGGTCGCTAGCGACAAGGATGACGATGCGTTCGAGAAGGCATTGAATCGTGACGAAAAAAGTTACCATCAAAGTCTCGATGCAACACAGATTTACCTCAATGAAATCGGCTTTTCGCCGCTTTTGACCCCCGAAGAAGAGGTGCACTACGGGCGCCTGGCCCAGAAGGGCGATCCCGCCGGGCGTCAGCGCATGATCGAGTCCAATCTGCGTCTGGTGGTCAAGATCGCCAGACGCTATCTCAACCGGGGGTTGTCACTGCTCGATCTGATCGAGGAAGGCAACCTCGGCCTGATTCGTGCCGTGGAAAAGTTCGACCCCGAACGGGGCTTTCGTTTCTCGACCTATGCGACCTGGTGGATTCGCCAGACCATCGAACGGGCGCTGATGAATCAAACGCGCACGATTCGCCTGCCCATTCATGTGGTCAAAGAACTCAATATTTACCTGCGCGCCGCGCGCGAGCTGACACAGCGACTCGATCATGAAGCCACGGCCGAGGAAATAGCCGATTTTCTGGACAAGCCGGTAGGCACCGTCAAGAAGATGCTCGGGCTCAACGAGCGCGTGTCGTCGGTCGATTATCCGATGGGCAGCGAAAGCGATAAGCCCTTGATCGACACGCTAGCCGATGAAAATGAAGCCGGTCCCGAGTCGTTACTGGTCGGCAACGACGTCAAGCAGCACGTCGACGACTGGCTGGCGGAGTTGACCGACAAACAGATGGAAGTCGTCGTGCGTCGTTTCGGCTTGCGCGGACATGAAGCCGCGACCCTCGAGGATGTCGGGGCGGAAATCGGTCTGACCCGTGAGCGGGTACGTCAGATTCAGGTCGAGGCGTTGAAAAAATTGCGCCGAGTACTGGAGAAGCAAGGATTGTCGCTGGACTCGATTTTTGAATGACGCGCCAGGCATGACGGGCCGCATGGCTTGTCATGCCGCTGACTTGTCACGGCAATGACGCGCTTTCCACGCTATCCTTGGACTTTCTTGGTACTTGCTTATTCGCCTGATACATTGATCTGAGGCAATACATGCGGCATTGTATGTAACCCCGATGCCAATGTTGGCGGTGACGCTGCCGGTCGTCGAGTCCGTGTCTAGCCCGCTCAAGCAAGTCAGTTCAAGGCACGTTCGTCAAAAGACCGTGCGTCAAAAGAACGTACGTCAAAAGTAAGGAACCCAAGCCGATGTCCTCTCGAGAGCCGTCATCGCCGAAATTTCGGCTGCGTCTATTGCCGGTGTTGATCGCCGCTGCTGTCACCTCTCAGGCGCACGCCGCCGATTTGTGGACCATTACTCAGGACGCGCTGCAGAACAACGCTACTCTGGGCGCCTCGCAGTCGACCTTCCAGAGTGTCGATGCCGGGCGTGATGTGGCGCGTGGCAGCTTGTTGCCGCAGATTGACGCGACCGCGCAGGTCGCGCACAACAACACGCTTGAGAGTCAGGAGGGTGGTACTCAGAGTGGTGTGGGGAACTCCGAGGATAGCTACAACTCGACCAGTGCCGGGCTTGAATTGACCCAGGCGCTTTATGACGCTACGAGTTGGGCCGAGCTTGAAATCGCCAAGCGCGAGACCGGCCAGCAAGCGCTCTTGCTGCAAGCCGACCGTCAGCAGTTGCTCTACGATGTCGCCTCGGCGTATTTCGAGATCCTGCGCGCCAATGACGTGCTCGAGGCGAGTATTTCCCAAGAGAAAGCGATCAAGCGTCAGCTCGACCAGGCGCAGGAGCAGTTCGATGTCGGCCTGGTGGCGACCACCGACGTGGATGAGGCGCAGGCGTCTTACGACCTGGCCCGCTCCCAACGTATTTCCGCCGAAAACGACCTGCAGGTCAGTTTCGAGGCGCTCGAGCGCCTGACCGGCAAGCGTTACGACAGCATCGACGCCTTGTCGGACGATATTCCCATCGAGTCTCCCGAGCCGGCGGGGCGCGATAACTGGATTCAGATGGCGATCGCCAACAACCCCAGCGTGCAGGCGGCGCAGGCTGCGGTCGATGTCTCCCAGGCGGAAGTCGAGCAGGCGGAAGCCGGCCATAAACCGACGCTCTCGGCCTTCGCCAACTATAACTATTCGGATAGCGACCAGGATTATCTGGATGGCCACAACGCGGATACGCAAGTCGGGCTCCAGGCCTCGCTGCCTATCTACAGCGGTGGGTCGACCAGTGCCCAGGTGCGTCAGCAGACCTACACGCTGGAGGCGACACAGTACGATTTCGAGGCCCAGCGTCGCGATACCACGCAGCAGGTACGCTCGCTGTTCACGCGGGTCATGAACGATGTCGAAAGCGTCGAGGCCCAGCGGCAGGCGATTGTCTCCAACCGTAGCGCGCTGGAAGCGACGCGCTCCGGCTACGAGGTGGGAACCCGCAATATCGTCGACGTGCTTGACGCCGAGCAAGCCTTGTATCAGGCGATCTCCGACTATGCCGATGCGCGTTATACCTACGTGACCGATATGGTGGAGCTTCGCCAGCAAGCTGGGGTGCTCGATCAAGACGTAATTCGCGATCTCAACCAATGGCTGCGGGAGACTCAGACCGTGACGCTACGCCTGCCCGAAGATGGCGGCATGAGCCAGATGGACGACATCGGCGAGCGACCCACGATGGAGCAGTCGTCCACGCCCTGACGCGAGGCTCGACAAGCGCGATTCGTCACGCCGCACCTTCGGGTGCGGCGTTTTGCGTCGTGCCGCGCACCATATCGTGCGGGCGAGGTAGAATAGGCGCCCGTTATTGCCTTTCAGAAGGAACGTTTGCCATGTCCCGGCCGTTGATCGCCGATATCGATCTGGGCGCCTTGCGCCACAATTATCGTCTTGCCTACGATCAAGCGCCGCACAGTCGCGCCATGGCGGTCATCAAGGCGAATGCCTACGGCCATGGGGCGACACAATGCGCCAACGCCCTGGCCGATATGGCGCCTGCTTTCGCCGTCGCGAGTCTCGAGGAAGCGGTCGCACTGCGCGACGCGGGAATCGCGCAGCCGATCATGCTGCTGGAGGGATTCTTCACCGCCGAGGAATTACCGCTCATCGACGCACATCGATTATGGATCGCCGTGCATAGCGATTGGCAGCTCGACGCCTTGCTGGCGTATCGGCCTCGGGCGCCGATTCCAACCTGGCTCAAGCTGGATTCCGGCATGCATCGTCTGGGATTTGCGCCGGAGGCGTTCGAGGCGCGTTGGCAGCGTCTAAAAGCGGCGCCGGCCCAGGTGACCGATCTGCACCTGATGACGCACTTCGCCACCGCCGATGCGCTCGAGCCGGCGTACTTCCATCGCCAGCTGGCGTGTATCGAAGCGCTGCGTGTACGGCTCGGGGCCCCGGTGTGCCTCGCCAATTCGCCGGCCACGCTGGCCTGGCCTCAGGCGCATGGCGATTGGAATCGCCCGGGTGTCATGCTTTACGGCAGCGATCCGTTGGAAGGCGCCAACGATGCCAGTCGCGCCCTTAAGCCGGTGATGACCTTGCGCTCCGAGATCATCGCGGTGCGTGAACTGGCAACCGGAGAAGCGGTCGGCTATGGCGGACGCTGGCGGGCGCCGCGCCCGTCGCGCATCGGCGTGGTCGCCTGCGGTTACGGCGATGGCTACGATCGCCATGCACGCGATGGTACGCCGGTGCTCGTCGAGGGAATGCGTACGCCATTGGCCGGCAAGGTCTCCATGGATATGCTGACGGTCGATATTACCGAAGTGCCCGAAGCGAACATCGGTAGCCAGGTCGTACTATGGGGCGAAGGGTTGCCCATCGACGAAGTGGCGCGTCACTGCGATACCATCAGTTATACGCTGATGACCGGTGTATTACCCCGCGTGCCGCGTCGCTATCGGATGGCCGATACCGTGTAAAAATCCGCTACAATGAGCGGCGTTTCGATGACCCGAGAGAGACATGGCCAAGCACGCATTTCCTGACAGTTTCGCTCATCCCCGCTATTGGCTCACCTGGCTGGCCATTGGGGCCATGCGTCTCGGTGCTTGGTTACCCTGGCGTTTCAAGATGGCGGTAGGGCGGGTCATTGGGCTATGCGCCTGGCGTTTCGCGCGGCGGCGACGCCACATCACCGAGACCAATATCCGACTGTGCTTTCCCGAGAGGGACGAGCGGCAGCAGGCAAGACTGGTCCGCGAGACCTTCATCGCCAACGGTATCGGTCTGATCGAGACGGCCACCGCCTGGTGTCGGAATCCTGAGCATCTGCGCCACCGGGTCGTCTTCAAGGGCCAGGAGCACAGGGCCAAGCTGGAGGCCGAGGGTAAAGGGGCGTTGATCCTCGGAGTGCACTTCTCGACCCTCGATCTCGGGGCCGCGCTGCATGCGCTTTACTTTCGCGCCGATGCCGTCCAGCGTCCCCATGACAATCCCCTCTTCGCTCGTTTCATGGACCGGGCTCGGGCCCCTTACTTCGACGCGATTCTAGATCGCTACGATCTACGCGGCGTGGTGCGTCGTATCAAGGAAGGGCATGCCGTGTGGTACTCGCCGGATCAGGACTTCGGGCGTGATGCTAGCGTCTTTGCGCCTTTTTTCGGCGTCGAGGCGGCGACGGTCAGGCTCACCGCGAAGATCGCCCGCATGACCGGGGCGCCGGTGATTCCGTTGATTTTTCATCGCAACCCCGAGGACGAGACGTATACGGTGGAATACCTGCCGCCCCTGGAGGACTTCCCCAGCGGTGACGAGGTGGCCGATGCCACCCGCATCAATGCTGTCATCGAGGCCGCCATTCGCCGCCATCCAGAGCAGTATCTATGGCTGCATAGGCGTTTCAAGACACGTCCGAAGGGCGAGCCCGGCTTTTATTGACGCTTAGCGTCTATAAAAGCCGGGAAGAACGCCCGCTTCGCGCCTGGAAGAGGGGAGTCATAAAAAGACCCCACGAACCTGGCGGTTGTGGGGTCTTCTTCCAGCTTCAAACTTCAGCCCGCGCAGCGGGCGTTCTTACGTCTCCGGCGGAGCCGGTCAGGCGTCGATACGCTTGTACTTCATGCGCTTGGGTGTGTCGTTGCCCACGCGCTGGCGATAGTCTTCCTCGTACTCGCTGTAGTTGCCCTCGAAAAACTTAACGCTGGAATCCCCTTCATAGGCGAGGATATGGGTCGCGATACGGTCGAGGAACCAGCGGTCGTGCGAGATCACTAGCGCGCAGCCGGGGAAGGCGAGCAGCGCTTCTTCCAGGGCACGTAGCGTCTCGATATCGAGATCGTTGGAGGGTTCGTCGAGCAGCAGGACGTTGGCGCCTTGCTTGAGGGTCTGAGCCAGTTGCAAGCGACCGCGCTCGCCCCCGGAGAGCTCCGATAGACGTTTTTGCTGATCGTTGCCCTTGAAGTTGAAGCGTCCCACGTAGGCGCGCGACGACATCTCGTAGCCATTGATGCTGATCATGTCCTGGCCGTCGGACACCGCTTCCCAGACGGTCTGCTTGTCGTCGAGGTGATCGCGCAACTGCTCCACGTAGGCGATGTCCACGGTCTCGCCGGTAACGACTTCGCCGCTGTCGGGCTCTTCCATGCCGGCGATCAGCTTGAACAGCGTGGACTTGCCTGCGCCGTTGCCGCCGACGATGCCCACGATGGCACCCTTGGGTAGCTGGAACGAGAGGTTCTCGAACAGCAGCTTGTCGTCGAAGCGCTTGGCCACGTCGTGGAACTCGATGACCTTGTCGCCGAGACGCGGACCGGGCGGAATGTAGATCTCGTTGGTCTCGTTGCGCTTCTGGAAATCGCCGGATTGCATTTCCTCGAAGCGGTTCAGGCGCGCCTTGCTCTTGGTCTGACGACCCTTGGCGTTGCTGCGCACCCACTCGAGCTCCTGCTTGATCGCCTTGTTCTTGGAAGCCTCCTGCTTGGCTTCCTGCTCGAGGCGTTTCTCCTTCGATTCCAGCCACTGCGAGTAGTTGCCCTCGAAGGGAATACCTTGCCCGCGATCCAGCTCGAGAATCCAGCCGGCGACGTTGTCGAGGAAATAGCGGTCGTGGGTGATCGCCACCACGGTGCCGCTGTAGTCGTGCAGGTAGCGTTCCAGCCAGGCCACCGATTCGGCGTCGAGGTGGTTGGTCGGCTCGTCGAGCAATAGCATGTCCGGGCTCGAGAGCAACAAGCGGCACAATGCCACGCGGCGGCGCTCACCCCCGGAGAGGTTGCCGACCTTGGCATCCCAGGGCGGTAGACGCAGGGCCTCGGCGGCGACTTCCAGCTTGCGCTCGATGTTGTGCGCGTCGGCAGCCTCGATGAGGTCCTCGAGACGTGCTTGCTTGGCGGCCAAGGCATCGAAATCGGCATCCGGCTCGGCGTAAGCAACATATACCGCTTCGAGCTGTGCCTGTGCCTCGGTGATCTCGCTCAAGGCTTCTTCGACCGTCTCGCGGACGTTCTTGGCGTCGTCGAGCTCGGGCTCCTGCGGCAGATAGCCGATGTTGATGCCCGGCATGGGACGCGCTTCGCCGTTATATTCCTTGTCCACACCGGCCATGATCCGTAGCAGAGTGGACTTGCCCGCGCCGTTGAGGCCGAGCACGCCGATCTTTGCGCCAGGGAAGAAGGAAAGCGAAATATCTTTGAGGATTTCATGCTTGGGGGGGACGATCTTGCCCACCCGATTCATGGTATAGACGTATTGCGCCATGGAATTCCGGTTTGGTTGGGAAATGGATCACAAGTAACGATGATAGAGGGGGCGTCGCGTAAAGGCTAGCGCGATACGCGTCTGCTTCACGCAAGCCCCGTTGCTTGAAACGCCTCCTCAGGCCTGCCCGCGTTCGGCGCGTAGACGCTCGAGTTCCTGCATCGCTTCGACATGCGCGGTGACATCCTTCTGCACGCCGACGAAGTAGGTCAGCTGGTCTTCATCGTCGTAGACAGGCGTGATCGAGAGTTCGTTCCAGAACATCGAGCCGTCCTTGCGATAGTTTCGCAAGACCACCTGGCAGGGTTGTCCTGCGCGGATCGCCTGGCGAATGTTATCCAGTTGAGGCTGGTCGTGGTCGCCGTTCTGCAGGAAACGGCAGTCGCGATAGAGGATCTCGTCGGTACTGTAGCCGGTGAGCCGTTCGAAGCCTTGGTTGGCATAGATCAGGATGGTTTCGTCACCTTCCTGTTCGGCCACCACGATGCCATCATCTGACGCATTGACAATACGTTCAAGTAGCGCCGGGCTGATCATCGGAGGTCGTTTCATCGTCTCTGCGTTCCTTGGGACTGTCATGCACTCATCATGGCCATGCCGGGGGTGGATTTCAACGCGACGTATTACATCTCGACCTCTGGCAGACGCTGGCTGGAGGCGGCTGCACCCAAGGCGCACAGCGCCAGGACCAGCAACAGTCCAGCGCTGCCGGTGACGTGTGCGATGGCGCCCAGTAGCCCGCCTACCAGCAACATGAGAATGCCGGTGAAGGTATTGGAGAGTGCGACATACAGGGCACGCTTGTCGCTTCCCGCCATGTCGACCACGTAGGTCTTGCGGCCCAGGCGCACGCCGGCATGAGCGATGACGAGCAGCGCGTAGACCAGCGCGTACGGCCATACATTCTCGCTCCATGCGCCGGGAAGCCAGGCGATCAATGCCGCCGCCGCGCAACACAATGCGGCAATCACGGCGCTGTCGCGCATCACCTTGCGGCTGGAACGGTCTGCAAGCTTGCCCCAGATCGGGCTGGCGAGCATGCCCGCCAGGCCCGAGACCAGGATCATGATGCCCAGGCCGCCGAGGTTGGAGCCACTTTGTCGTTGCCCCAGCAGGGCGATATAGGGCAGTGCCAGCGCGCTGGAAAGCAGCAGTGCTCGCGCCATGTTGAAATGCAGGAAGTGGCGATCGGTACGCAGCAGATGCAGGCCTTCGCCGAGGCTGCTCCAGACATTCTGGCCGCCCTCGGTGGCGCCGGGTTCTTCCTGGATGCGTGATGCGCAGAGCGCATTGAGCGCCCAGCCGAGCGTGGCGATGAGCAACAGGATCGCCAGCGCCACCTGCCCCGGGCGGTCGCCGAACAGCATCAGTACAGCGCCCACGGCCAATGTGATGGCACCTGCGGCACTACCGCTCCAGCCCATGAGCGTGCCACGACGTTGCTTGGAAATCGTCTTGCCCAGCACGTCCTTGGTGGCAATCGACGAGAGTCCGCGGCCGAGTGACAGCACTACCAAGGCTGCGAGAACGATGGCGCCGCCCCAGGCGCCCTGGCCGAACAGCGCCATGATGGCCATGACCAGCGCCGCGAGCGCTTGCACGATGCCGCCGGTCACCCATACGCCCTTGCGAATCGCCTTGAGGCGAATGTAGCTGGCGACGAATACTTGCGGTAGCAGGGCACCGGCCTCGCGGATCGGCACCAGGAAGCCGATCATCCACACCGGCGCACCGAGGGCGCCCAGCAGCCACGGCAATACCAGGCGGGCACTGGAGAGCTCATCGGCGAGCTTGTTGCCCAGTGAAGCCAGTAAGTGGCGCAGGAAGTTGCCGGGCTGCTCATGGCAGGCGGCCTCGGGAATGTCCTTGCATAGCCGGCTGTCTTCGTCGCCGGTCAAGCGCTCGTAGAGTCGCGTCAAGGAGGAGGCACGATCACCCATGCGTTTTGTCCTTACGTTGTGTCTTCACGTTATGTCCTGGCTGACTGGCTGAGCACGATTGAAAGACTTGTTCGAGGGGAGCGGCCACCGCATCATGACCGCCCTATCCACCGACGGAGGCGCGCTCGCCATGTCCCGCATTCGCATCCATTATTGCACGCAATGTCACTGGTTGTTACGCGCCGGGTGGTATGCCCAGGAACTGCTGCAGACCTTCGGCGAAGACCTCGAGCAAGTGGCGTTGGCACCCAGCCACGGCGGCCATTTCGAGGTCGTTTACGATGACGACGATGTGATCTGGGAGCGCAAGCGCGACGGCGGCTTCCCGGATATCAAATGGCTCAAGCAGCAGGTGCGCGACCGGCTCGATCCGGCGCGCGACCTGGGGCATACCGATCGATAAAGCCTCACCACCAATGCTTACGCTTGAGTAGCCACATCACACCCAGCCCCATCACCAGGGTGATGGTGATGAAGACGGCAAAACCGTAGGGGCTGTCGGCGCCGGGGATGCCGCCTACGTTGATGCCCAATAGTCCAGTCAAGAAGCTCAAGGGCAGGAAAACGGTCGTGATGATGGCCAGCATGTACATGCGCTGGTTGAGCTGCTCGTTGTGCTCGCTCCAGATCTGCTCCTGGAGGATCAACGCGCGCTCCTGCATGGCGCTGAAATCCTCGACGTAGCGTGAGAGCTGATTGGCGTTCTCGCGCAATGCAACCTGGGTCGTCTCATCGAGCCACTGAGGGCTCTGGGCAAGCTGTGAAAGACAGTCGCGCTGCGGCCCCATGAAGCGCCGCAGGGTGATGAAGGGGCGGCGTAGCCGAGTGAGGTCATCGGCGTCGACAGCGCTCTTGGCGAGTTGCAATTCCTCGAGTTCGCCGAGGGCGTTATCGAGTTGGTGTGAATAGTCGCCGACCTGGTCCACCAGCGCCTCGACCAGCCAGGCGAGGAGGTCGGGCACCGACAACGCGCCTTCGCCGGCATCCAGGCGTTCACGCACATCGCTGGCGGCCTTCAGCGGCCGGCGACGCAGCGTAATCATGCGTTTGGGTGTCATCCACACCCGCAGCGAGATCATGTCGTCCATGGCAGCGCCGGGGTTGTGGTTGACGCCGCGCAGCGTGGTGACGATGCCGCGCCCGAACTTGGCAACGCGCGGACGCGTGTCTTCCTCGAGCAACGCCTCGACCACTGTCTCGTCGAGCTCGGCCAAGTCGTTGAGATAGGTCGCGATATCGTCGTGGCGAAAGTCGAGATGCATCCACATGGGCGCCTCATCACCGCCCCAGGCGGCCTGCAGGTCGCGTACGCTCAATAATTCGCCACCGCCTTGGCCGTTCAATCGGTAGGCGGCCACCAGCGCGGTGTCCATGTCACTCATCGGGATCTCCTCGTCGACGATTCACTCTGCACGGTAAATATGCGTTAAATAGTCATCGCTGATATGAGCAAAATCAACCGAGGAATGGGTGTTGCAACAATCGTTACAACAGTAGGAGAAGGCGGGGTCGCAGATGATGGAGCATTAGCTCAGCAGTTGATACTCGAACAACAACTGCTTGAAATCCTGCCGCTGGTGGGCGAAGAGGTAGATGGAGACTTGGTTTTCGTCGGGCCAGAAGCGATAGATGATCCGGTAGTCGTCGATCAATAGTTCACGATAATGGCTGACGCCCATCTCCAGGGCGAGGCGACAAATACGATAGGTACCGGGTCTTTGTGATAGCCGCTCGGATGTCATCGAGAGCAGTCGCAAGGAAAGCGCCTGGGCTTGGTCGATTGGCATCTCCAGCTTGTCGATCAGGAAATGCTCACAGGCTTCCAGCGTTGCATCAGCCGTCTGCTCGAAGCTGATCTCGATGGGGGCGTTCACATCGATTCGCCTCGTTCGGTTGCATGGCGTGCCTGCAGTTTCGCCATGAATTCCTCGGCGTTCATGGTTTTGCCTTCCTCGCGGCTCTTTTCGCCCAGGCCCAGCAACTTGAGCAGTGCGATGGCCTGCTCTCGGCGTTCATGGGCAGCGTAGGATTCAACCACGTAGGTCGGCTTGCCCTTCTGGGTAATCACCAGCGGTTCTTCCACATCCAGGGTAGCGGCATTTTGCTTCAAGTAGCTGATGGTTTCGGTGCGCATGGCGACCTTCCTCCAGGATCCAATGGTTCTATTTTGGTCCAATTATGGTCCGCAAACAACGTGATGATTACGGCTTATCGGCATCGTCGGATAGCAGGGCTTTCAGCTTGGGCCACACATTGTCGAGAATGATCGGCTGTGCCTCGGCGGTGGGATGAATGCCGTCGTCCTGCATCATGGCGTCTTGCAGGGCGATGCCGTCGAGAATGAAGGGCACCAAGGGAATGTCGTATTCTTCACTGAGCTGTCGGAAGACGCCGCGAAAGGCATCGGTGTAAGAAGCGCCGTAATTGGGTGGTATTTCGATACCCAGCAGCAGTACGCGTGCGTCGGCGGCCTGGCTTTTTTCGATCATGTCACGCAAATTGAGCTTCATCTGCTGCGGTGACAGCCCGCGCAGGCCGTCGTTACCGCCCAGTTCGAGCAGCACGATATCCGGAGCGTGACGCTCGAGCAGTTCCGGCAGGCGTGCTGCGCCGCTCGAGGTGGTGTCACCGCCGATGCTGGCGTTGATTACTTGGTGTTGACTGCCCAGGCGCTGTCGAAGCAAGTTGATCCAGCCGGCGTCGCGCTCGATACCGTGGGCCGCGCTCAGGCTATCACCGACTACCAGCAGGGTATTGGCGCGGGCATTCACGGCATGTCCTGCAGCGAAGCACAACATGGCGACCATCAGGACGCGCATGCCTCCGCGTATCCAGGAAAAGGAACTCTCACGCATGTCCGACGACTCCTTGAGTGAAGCGAAAGCACCCATTTTACACGCAAGTCACGTTACACAGCGCGTGCGCAGCGGTGAGCGTGTACTGACGATTCTCGACGACTTGGCGTTGGACGTCCATGGCGGCGAGAGCGTGGCCATTCTGGGGAGTTCCGGATCGGGCAAGTCGACCCTGCTGGGCTTACTGGCAGGGCTGGATACGCCCAGTGAAGGTGATATCCAGTTATTCGGTGAATCGCTGAGCACCCTGGACGAGGACGGCCGGGCGCGGCTACGTGCTGGGCAAGTGGGGTTCGTGTTTCAGAACTTCCAGCTCCTGCCTACGCTGACGGCGCTGGAAAATGTTCTGCTGCCCCAGGAGCTTTCGCCTTCGGGCGATGATGAGCAGCGAGCGCGCACCTGGTTGACGAGAGTCGGGCTCGGCGAACGGCTCGGCCATCTACCCAAGCAACTCTCCGGCGGTGAGCAGCAACGCGTGGCGGTGGCGCGTGCCTTCGTCAGCCATCCAAAGCTGGTCTTCGCTGATGAGCCCACCGGTAACCTCGATCGCACCACGGGGGCGCATATCATCGACTTGCTGTTCGAGCTCAATCGGGAAATGGGCACGACCCTGATATTGGTCACACACGATCATGCCCTGGCGCGCCGCTGCGGGCGTTGCCTGCGCCTTGAAGAAGGACGCCTGCAGGCCATGAGCCATGAAGAGGTGGCCTTGTGAAGGCTCTCTCGCTATCGCTCAAGGGGTTGTGGCGCGATCTTCGTGCCGCCGATGTGCGGGCGCTGTTCGTGGCGCTGGCGTTGGCGGTGGCGGCCTCGACGATGATCGGTTTCTTCCTGGATCGACTCGACCGGGGGCTGACTCGGCAGGCCGGACAACTGATGGGCGGCGATCTGGTGCTCGAGCAGAGCGATCCCTTCTCCGAAGAGCTTCGCCAGACGCTGCGCGATGCTGGGCTGGCGCTCTCGCAGCAGGTCGACCTGATCTCGATGGTCAGTCGCGACGATGCCTTTCAACCGGCCAACCTCAAGGTCGTTGACGCCGCTTACCCGCTGTATGGGCAAGTGCGCGTCGAGCGTGGTGAGGGCCTCGAGACACTGGCTCATGGTCCCGCACCCGGCAGCGTGTGGGTAGCGCCGCGTCTGGCGCGGCTGATGGAACTCGGCATCGGTGACTCGCTCGCGATAGGCGACAGCACGCTCACCGTGAGCGGCCTGATCGAGCGCGAGCCGGATCAGGGCGCGGGATTCTCGGCCTTTAATCCGCGCGTGATGATGCACCGCGACGATTTGGCGGCGACTGACCTGGTGCAGCCCGGCTCGCGGCTCGAATACGAGCTGTTGGCCAAGGGGCCGCCCGAGGCCGTGGCGCGCGTGCAGTCGCGCCTGGAGAGGCTGCGCGGCAACGGCGTCGAGGTGCGCGACGTGCGCGAAGACCGGCCCCGGCTGGGCGGTGCGCTGGATCGCGCCCAGCGTTACCTGAGTCTGTCGGGGCTGGCGGCGGTATTGCTGGCGGGAGTGGCAGTGGCCATGGCGACGCGCCGCTATGTCGATCGCCATTTGGATACGGCGGCGTTGCTGCGCTGTTTCGGCGCCTCGCAGCGACAGCTGGTGACATTGTTTGCCCTGCAGCTCGCCTGGCTGGCATTGGCGGCGGCGGTGGTAGGCGCGCTATTGGGCCTGCTGGGACAGGCGGGCTTGCTGGTGATTCTGACGAATTTTCTGCCGCTCGAGCTGCCGCCGCCGGGGCCATTGCCGTTATTGATGGGGGTACTCACGGCGTTGGCGGTGCTCATTGGCTTCGCCGGTCCCACCTTGTTGCGTCTCAAGCGGGTGAGCGCGCTCAAGGTACTGCGACGCGAGCTCGATCCCGTGCCCATGGCCGGCTGGGCCGTGGTGGTCATCGCCAGTGGGGTGTTCGGCGCCTTGCTGTGGTTGTATTCGGGCGATTTCACGCTCTCGCTGGGGCTTCTGATCGGCGGCGAACTGGCGCTGGCGGCGCTGTGGTTATTGGGTCACGGACTACTCTCGGGTCTGCTGCGACTGGTGCGAGGCGTCGCCGGGGAGCGCCGCCACGGCGCGCGGCATGCCTGGCGTCTTGGTGCGCGTCAACTGGCACGTCGCCGACATGCCAGCCTGGGGCAGTTGCTGGCCTTCTCGGTCACCTTTGCGGCCATGGCGATCATCGCCCTGGTGCGCGGCGATCTGGTGACCGCTTGGGAATCGCAGTTGCCCGAGGATACGCCCAACTACTTTGCCATCAATATCCAGCCGGCCGAGCGCGAAGGCTTCCGCGAGATCGTCAAGGGTGCCAGCGATACGCGTAGTGCCCTGTATCCCATCGTGCGTGGGCGGCTGGTCGCCATCGATGGTGACGCCGCCGAGGACTCAGTGCCGGCCGATCAACGTGACGCTAACGTGCTGCGCCGTGAGCTCAATCTGACGTGGCGCGAGACACTGCCTGAGGGCAATCGCATCGTCGCTGGCGAATGGTTCGATGCGGATGCGTCTGTCGAAGACGACCGCCCGGTACCCATCTCCATGGAGCAGGATCTGGCCGAGCGCCTGGGCGTGACATTGGGCGAGGTGCTGCGGTTCGATATCGGTGGTGAAGCGATCGAGGGACGCGTCACCAGCCTGCGCAGTCTCGACTGGGAAAGCTTTCGCCCCAACTTCTTCGTGATCTTTCCTCCGGGGACGCTCGAGCGCTTCAGCCACAGCTATATCACGGCGTTCCACCTGGAGGACGAGCGCCAGACGACCATCGGCAAGCTGGTCTCGCGCTATCCTGGCGTCTCGCTACTCAATGTCGACGCGATTCTCGAGCAAGTGCGCGAATTGCTGGTGCAAGTGACGCGTGCCATCGAACTGGTGCTGGTGTTCGTGTTGCTGGCGGGGATCAGCGTGCTCTACGCCGCGCTTACCGCGAGCCGCCCGATGCGTGCTCATGAAAGTGCCTTGCTGCGTGTGTTCGGTGCCGGCGACCGCATGATCGCACGGATTCAAGGGGCTGAATTCGCCCTGCTGGGTATTGCCAGCGGCCTGCTGGGCGCATTGCTGGCGGAAGCGGCGGCGCTGGGCGTCTACTTGATGTGGTTCGACCTGCCGCTGCGCCTGCATTGGCCACTATGGGTCGTGATGCCCATAGGCGGTGGGCTGCTCATTGGAGGCATCGGCCATCTATTGACGCGTCAGGTACGTCGTCAGGCACCCATGGAAAGCCTGCGGCTGTTGGGGGAGACCTGAAGTTTCGAGCCGAGAGCTAATATTATTTTGAGTATTAGTGGGGGCAGTCTTCAAAGCCAATTTTCGACGCTCAACCCCTCGACACGTCTAAATTCGCCGAGATTAGCGGTGACCAGAATACGCTGTTCCGATAGTGCTTGGGCGGCGATAAGCAGGTCGTTAGGACCTATCGGCGTCCCGGCGCGCTCCAATTGCCAGCGTATCTGCGCATAATAGCGATCGGCAGGCGACTCGAAAGGTAGAATTGTCAGCGCATCAAGCAGGATTTCCACCTGATGCGTCAGGCGTTTGGAGCCGCGTTTATGGGCGCCAAAGCGAAGTTCGGCAGCGACGATCGAACTGGTGGCGATGGCGCGCTCTCCCACATCGGCGATTCGTCGTGCCACTTGGCCCTGTGGGTCACGCACGAGTGCCGAGACGATATTGGTGTCCAACAGATAGCCGGTCGTTTTCATAGCTTGATATCGTCGAGTGGTAGTAACCCTTCGTCGCTTTCATCTAGCGTTTCATCCAAGGAACTGAGATGTCGCAACGTCTCCAGAAGACCGGGTTTTCTGATGGGTTCGATGATGAGTGTATCGCCCTCGCGGCGAATGAGGGCGTCGTCACCGCTTAGCTCGAACTCTCGAGGAATGCGTATAGCCTGATTGCGGCCGTTGCGAAAAAGGCGTACATGGCGTTCGGTATTCATGGGCTGGCTCCTGTGTCAGGCAGCATATGTCAAAGCCTATGCCTGCGGAGTGCCGGTGTCCAGAGCTAGGGAGGAGCGAATTTATTCGCGATAGTGAGGGGGTGTTAGACGCAAGAAGCCCCGCCGACGATTGATCGTTCGGCGGGGAGGGCCAAAGGTGCAGGGCATTGTCGGTAGGTGGGCATCCGTGCCCGGGCATTCCCTCGGCTCGTCGACCCTCGCCGACAAGCCAAGCCAGCGTAGCGTCGTATTGACTGGCCTAGAAGATGAATTTCCTCATCACTGGGCAGGCTTTTGATCATTGCCGGACGCGTTACGATCATCGCGCGTGCTTGAGTGCCTCTAAAGCGACCATGAGAAATCCTGTAGCGACCCATGCTCCCCTTTCATATGAAAGGCGCTGCGGGCTGCGCTATCATGGCGCTCTGGTAGCCCGACGAACTATCCGTCGACCCCATGCGGCTTGCCGCCGCGCAGACCTTCCGTGATTCGAGGACTCTCGCCGATGTTCACCCGTGACATGCAGATTGCCGGTTTCGATGATGCCCTGTGGGACGCCATGCAGCAGGAGGTGGGCCGTCAGGAAGCGCACATCGAGCTGATCGCTTCCGAAAACTATGCCAGCCCGCGCGTCATGCAGGCGCAGGGTACGCAACTGACCAACAAGTACGCGGAAGGCTATCCCGGCAAGCGCTATTATGGCGGCTGTGAGCACGTCGATGTCGTCGAGCAGATGGCCATCGATTACGCCAAGGAGCTGTTCGATGCGACCTATGCCAACGTTCAGCCGCACTCCGGCTCCCAGGCCAATGGCGCGGTGTTTCAGGCGCTGGTCAAGCCCGGTGACACCGTGCTGGGCATGAGCCTGGACGCGGGTGGCCACCTGACCCATGGTGCCAAGCCGAACTTCTCCGGCAAGCACTACAATGCCGTACAGTATGGCCTCGACGACAACGGCTTGATCGATTACGACCAGGTTGCCCGTCTGGCGCGCGAGCACCAGCCGAAGATGATCATCGCCGGTTTCTCCGCTTACTCGCAGATCATCGACTGGGCCAGGTTCCGTGAAATCGCCGACGAGGTGGGTGCTTACTTGCTGGTCGACATGGCCCACATCGCCGGATTGGTGGCGGCGGGCGTTTATCCCAGCCCCTTGCCCCATGCGCACGTGGTCACCACCACCACGCACAAGACCCTGCGCGGCCCGCGCGGTGGATTGATTCTCTCCGCCGAAAACGACGCCGAGATCGAGAAGAAATTCCAGTCCGCCGTCTTCCCCGGCGGGCAGGGCGGTCCATTGATGCATGTCATCGCCGCCAAAGCGATCTGCTTCAAGGAAGCCATGGAGTCTGACTTCAAGGCCTACCAGCAGCAGGTGGTCGTCAATGCCAAGGCCATGGCTAGCGTGTTCATCGAACGCGGCTATGACGTTGTGTCCGGCGGCACCGAGGATCATCTCTTCCTGCTCTCTCTGGTCAAGCAGGGCCTGACCGGCAAGGATGCCGATGCTGCATTGAGCCGTGCCCACATCACCGTCAACAAGAACGCCGTACCCGATGATCCGCAGAGCCCGTTCGTCACCTCCGGGCTGCGCATCGGCACGCCGGCAGTGACCACACGCGGCTTCGGTGAGCGTGAATGTGTCGATCTTGCTGGTTGGATCTGCGACATCCTCGACGCCATGCAGCAGGGCGACGCCAGCCAGGCCGAAGCCGACGTCAAGGCCAAGGTCGAGGCCATCTGCGCGCGGTTGCCGGTGTATCGTTAAAGCGTGATGGCCTTCTGATGGAGGGCAAGCCCTAATGAGATCCCCCGCTTTTCGTGTTGCTGCGAAGCGGGGGATTTTCTTTTCTCGCCACTAGTAAGTGGTATTCTCTTGCTAGGAAAACAAGCTGGTTTTCTTGCCATACAGGGCGCTGCCTCTAGGGGTGCATGTCGTTATTCCCCATTAGCACGAAGGTCTAAGAGCAATATGGCCGAAAATGCTGGAGTCTATGTCGGACATAAAGGTAAATTTGTCCAACAAGGCAGGCGGAGCCATTTATGCGCCCTTCTTCACTTTCCGGTACCACGGCCCGGCCCGATATCGCCGAGTCGTTGGCCGAGGCTATTTTCAGTGGCCGTTATGCCCCCGGTGACTTGATCCCCCGCGAGCTGGATCTTTGCGAGACGTATGGCGTCAGCCGTAGCACGGTACGTAGCGTCTTGCAGAATCTGGTCTCGGCGGGGCTCTTGGTGCGTATTTCCGGTCAGGGAACCCGGGTGCGCGAGCTGACCCAGTGGCATATGCTCGACCCGCGAGTGACCGAGTGGATGGCGCGCTACGCCGAGCCCAATCCGCGCTTCCAACGTGAAATCTATGCATTCCGCGTGGCCGTCGAACCGTTCGTGGCGTATCTGGCGGCAACCGCTGCCACGGCGACCGATTTGCTGGCGATCGAGCGGGCCTATGAAGGCATGGCGCGTAGTCTCGAGACCCCCGACCACTGTTGGGAAGGGCGCTCCCACGACGATTACGATGTGGCCTTTCACGAGGCGATTTTCGCCGCGACCCACAACGTGGTGTGGACGCAGCTCAGCCATGTGTTACGGCCTACGATTACGGTACTGGTCCAGCGTTCCAACCAGAGCGCCGATGAGCTCGCTGACAGCATGGAGCGCCACCGCAAGGTGATGGAGGCGATTCGCCTGCGTCAGCCGGAGCGGGCGCAAGCCTGTGCCTTGGCGGTTCTCGAGCGCACCGGACAAGACCTGGGCATCGCCGAAACCCCGGCGGATCTACCTTCGTTGCCTCCGCTCGGTGGCGACGTGTCCGAGAGACGTTGAGCGAGTCCCCACTTTTTCATCGACAAGGAGACCTTTCGTGAAGATTACCCAGCTCAAGACCTGGCAAGTACCGCCGCGCTGGCTGTTCCTCAAGATCGAGACCGACGAGGGATGCTATGGCTGGGGCGAGCCGGTCGTGGAAGGGCGCGCGGCCACCGTCGAGGCGGCGGTGCATGAACTCGCCGACTATCTGGTTGGCGAGGATCCGCACCGTATCGAATACTTGTGGGACACGATGTATCGCGCGGGTTTCTATCGCGGCGGCCCGATCCTGATGAGCGCCATCGCGGGGATCGACCAGGCGCTGTGGGACCTCAAGGGTCGCGATCTCGGCGTGCCCGTCTATCAACTGCTGGGTGGCAAGGTGCGCGACAAGATGCGCATGTACGCCTGGACCGGTGGCGATCGTCCCAGCGACGTGGGTACCGGCGCCAAGGCGCTGGTCGACAAGGGATTCACGGCGTTCAAGATGAACGGCACGCCGGAAATGCAGATCGTCGATTCGCACCGCAAGATCGACGAGGCGGTAGCACGCGTCGCCGAGGCGCGCGAGGTGGTCGGTCCGGACGTTGGCATCGCTATCGACTTTCACGGTCGCGTGCATCGTCCCATGGCCAAGGTGCTGATGCGCGAGCTGGAGCCTTATCACCCGATGTTCGTCGAGGAGCCGGTGCTGCCCGAGCATCTTCCCAGTCTCAAGCACATTGCGGGCGGGCTCGGCTATCCCATCGCCACCGGCGAGCGCTTGCATACCCGCTATCAGTTCCGCGATCTGCTCGCCGAGGGCATGGTCGACGTGATCCAGCCCGATCTCTCGCACTGTGGTGGCATCAGCGAGGGCATGAAGATCGCTTCGCTGGCATCCTGCTACGATGTCGCGCTGGCACCGCATTGCCCGCTGGGGCCGTTGACGCTGGCTGCTTCGCTGCATGTGGATGCGGTGAACCACAACGCATTCATCCAGGAGCAGAGCATGGGCATCCACTACAATCGTGATAACGATGTACTGGATTACCTGGTCGACAAGTCCGCGCTGGCCATTACCGATGGCTTCTGCGCGATTCCCGAAGGGCCTGGCTTGGGCGTCGAGATCGACGAGAAATTCGTCGAGGAGCGTGCCAAGGTGGGGCATCGCTGGCGTAACCCGGTGTGGACGCACGAGGATGGCTCGATAGCGGAGTGGTAAAGAGCCCAGAGGTAAAGGAGGTTCTATGAACGAGACTCAGCAGGCCGCACTCGACGCGGCACTCAAGGAATTGCCGCTGGTGGCGATTCTGCGCGGTATTCGTCCCGAGGAGATCGATAAGGTCTTCGACGTGCTGGTCGAGGCGGGGTTTCGTCTGATCGAGATTCCCCTCAACTCTCCCTTGCCGTGGAAGAGCATCGAGCGTGTCGCGTCACGTTGTCCTGAGCATGTGCTGGTGGGTGCCGGTACGGTGCTGGATGCCGCTGATACGGCTGAGCTGGCGCGTCTCGAGGCGCCGTTGATGGTCACTCCCAACAGCGACCCCGAGGTGATTCGCGCCGGTGTCGAGCAGGGCCTGGCGCCGCTGGTCGGCTGCATGACGCCGAGTGAGGCGTTAAGCGCGGCGCGTGCCGGGGCGACGGCGCTCAAGCTGTTCCCGGCCGGGCGTCTGGGCACCGGCTACTTCAAGGATATCAGCGCGATTCTGCCGCCCGAGCTGCCGGTGTTCGCGGTCGGTGGCATCGACAAGAGCAACATGTCCGAATGGCACGGGGTGGGCATTCGTGGCTTCGGCTTTGGCAGCAACCTTTATCGCCCCGGGCGCAGTGCCGCCGAGGTGGGCGAGGTCGCGCGCGAACTTGTCGCCGAGTGGAAGCGACTCGAGGAGCTCTACACCATGAGCGAGTTGTTCGAGCATGAGGGCGATCAATGAGCGCCGAGCAGCGGCTGATCGTCATCGACTGGGGCACCAGCAATTTCCGGGCGTTTCTCGTCGATCGGCAAAGTGGCACCTGTCTCGAGACGCGGCGTAGCGAGGCGGGGCTCAAGGCGCTGCAAACCGCCGAGTTCCCGCATTACTGCGAGGCCCAGGTTGGCGACTGGCGGGAAGGCGGGCAGGTTCCGGTCTATCTGGCGGGGATGGTCGGCTCCAAGCGCGGCTGGAGCGAGGCGCCGCAGCTCGATCTGCCCGTCTCGGGGCGCGATCTCGCCGCGCATGTCGTGGCCGCGCCAGGGCTGGAAAACGCCTGGATCGTGCCGGGCGTGAAGCACGTCGATGAGGCGCATTGCGATGTCATGCGCGGCGAGGAAGTCCAGGCCTTCGGCGCCTTGGCCCTGGCAGGAAACCCCGACGCCGACTGTTGCCTGCCCGGCACCCACAGCAAGTGGGCGCGCCTGCGTGACAACCACTTGACCGCCTTCACCACGTTGATGACCGGCGAGCTGTATCACGCGGTACGCTTTCACACCTTGCCAGGAGAGCCCGCCCGCGATGAGGCGCCGTTCGATGAAGATGGATTTCGCCAGGGACTGGCGCGGGCTCAGGGCGAGGAAGGCGTGCTGCATGCCCTGTTCGAGGCGCGCAGCCGGCATCTCTACCGCGGCTTGGCTGCCGAGCAGGTGGGTAGCTTCATCTCCGGCGTGCTGATCGGTGAGGAAGTGCGTGCCATGCGCGTTGCGCGCCCCGATCTCGAACGCCTGCTGTTGATTGGCGCCGAGGCTTTACGCCGCCCTTATACGCTGGCGCTGGAAACGGCCGGCCTCGAGGTCACGCCGCTGGATAGCGATGCGGCGACGCTCGCCGGGTTGGCAGTGATCGCCGAGCATCATCACACCCGATAACGCATTCAGCCCGCCAGGTGCTGTGATGGCATGCCCCGTTATGGTGCGCAAGATGCACCGTGACGGGGTATTTTTGTGTTTGTGTGGAAACCATGCACTGTAGCGGCGCGTACTCGATCCCCCGCAGTCGGGTTTCTGCGCGCTGCTTGTCAGGGTATGGCATGATCCGTGCTACCTTCATCTGAAGAGCACCTTGCATGACCGCTGACGGCGGTCATGCGGCGCATTCCATGACATGTGAGGCGGTGCCAAGGAGAGAAGACTCATGACGCAGTCTGTTTCGCATACGCCGTGGCTGGTGTTCACCGATCTGGATGGCACGCTACTCGATCACGACAGCTATACGTGGCAGCCCGCCGCCGCCTGGTTGGCGCGGCTCGCCGAAGCCGGTGTCGCGGTGATTCCTACCACCAGCAAGAGCCGCGAGGAACTGCTGGCCCTGCGCGACGAACTGGGTCTGGCGACGACGCCGTTCATTGCCGAGAACGGGGCGGTGATCGGCCTTCCCGCGCGTTGGCAACATGCCCGGCTGGACCGTGACCCTGCCGCGCCGCATGGTTTGATCGTCAAGACGCCGTCGCTGGATATCGGCTTTATTCGGCGGCGACTCGAGGTGCTGCGCGAGCGGTTGGGCGTGCGCTTTCGCGGCATGGGCGAGTTGTCCCTCGACACGCTGTGCGCGTTGACCTCGCTGACCCCCGACAAGGCGCGTCAGGCGCAGGCGCGCGAGGGGAGTGAGCCCTTGCTGTGGGATGATGACGAGGCGGCTCTGGCGCGCTTTCGTCACGCTCTGGAAAGCGATGGCTTGCGCCTCACCCGGGGCGGGCGTTTCTGGCATGTGATGGGCGCGGTCGACAAGGGCCAGGCGGTGCGCTGGTTGATTGAGCGTTATACGGCGCTGCGCGGTGTCAGGCCCGCTAGCGTGGGGCTGGGCGACGGTCCCAACGATGTCAGCCTGCTCGAGGCGGTCGATCATCCGATTCTGGTACATGGCAAGCACGAGGCAGTGGTGCACATCGCCGCAGGCATGACGCTCTATCGTACCCGGCAACCTGGCCCCGAAGGCTGGGCCGAGGGCATCGCCGGTTGGTGGCAGACCTACATGGATGCGACGCCCGGAGACAA
Source organism: Chromohalobacter nigrandesensis (assembly GCF_023061285.1). Classification (GTDB taxonomy): domain Bacteria; phylum Pseudomonadota; class Gammaproteobacteria; order Pseudomonadales; family Halomonadaceae; genus Chromohalobacter; species Chromohalobacter nigrandesensis. The sequence continues at coordinate 39,009 of NZ_JAKGAM010000009.1, read as the reverse complement.
GACTTCCCAGGAGGGCACGTCACGATGAGCGATTTTTACCAGAACGGTATCGTTACTACTTTCCATAACCTGACCCAACGCCCGGTGGAAGCATTGGAAGCCGACCTGGTGCGGTTTTCCAAACGCCGGCCGATGGGCTTGATCCTGCCGTCGCTGTTCTCCGAACTCGAGGGACCGGCGCTATCGAACATCGTCGACGAACTGGCCCAGGTACCGTATCTCTCGGAGGTCGTGATCGGGCTGGATCGTGCCGACCGTGACCAGTTCCTGCGTGCCCGCGAATTCTTCTCGCGCCTGCCGCAGCATCACCGCATCCTGTGGAACGATGGGCCACGTCTGTCGGCGCTGGATGCCGAGTTGAGTGCCCTCGACCTGTCACCGCAGGAGCCCGGCAAGGGGCGCAATGTGTGGTACTGCAGCGGTTATGTGCTGGCTTCCGCGCGCACGGAGGCGGTGGCGCTGCACGATTGCGATATCCTTACCTATGACCGTGGCATGCTGGCGCGGCTGCTGTATCCGGTCGCTAACCCGCAGTTCAATTACGAATTCTGCAAGGGCTATTACTCGCGGGTGGCCGATAACAAGCTCAATGGCCGCGTGGCCCGCCTGATGGTGACGCCCCTGATTCGTGCGCTGAAGATGGTCTTCGGACCGCTGCCGTATCTGGAGTATCTGGACAGTTATCGCTACCCGCTCTCGGGGGAATTTTCGATGCGCTCCGATGTGCTCGACGGCATTCGCATTCCCAGCGACTGGGGCCTGGAGATCGGCGTGCTCTCGGAGGTGCACCGCAACCACTCGACCAAGCGGCTATGCCAGGTGGATATCGCCGATGCTTACGATCACAAGCATCAGCCCGTTTCCCAGGACGATCCCAGTGGCGGGCTCAATCGCATGAGTCTGGATATCGCCAAGGCCATGTTCCGCAAGCTGGCGACGCTGGGCGTGCCCATCCACTCCGAGACCTTCCGCACCATCAAGGCGACCTATTACCGCACCGCGCTGGATCTGATCGAGGCCTACGATAACGATGCGCGCATGAACGGCCTGTCGCTCGACCGTCACAGCGAGGAGCAGGCGGTCGAGCTGTTCACCGCCAATATTCTCGAGGCAGGGACCTCGTTTTTGGAATCACCCCGTGACAAGCCGTTCATTCCCAGTTGGAACCGGGTCGGTGCGGCGATCCCCGATCTCAAGGAACGCATGTACGAGGCCGTGGAACTCGATAACCAGGGCCAGGTGTAACCCGTCCGGGCACCTGGCTGTGTGTCACAAATCAGACGACGGGGTTGTTGGCCAGCACCTTGCGCAAAAAGCGTTGGGTGCGTTTGTCCCGAGGATTGGTGAAAAGCTCGTCGGGCGGGCCTTGCTCGATGATCCGACCTTCATCCATGAACACCACGCGGTCGGCGACCTCGCGGGCGAATTGCATCTCGTGGCTGACCACGATCATGGTCTGGCGCTCGAGAGCGAGCTGTTTCATCAGTGACAGCACCTCGTCGACCCATTCGGGATCGAGCGCCGAGGTGGGTTCGTCGAAGAGGATGACCTCGGCCTTGGCGGCCATCGCTCGGCCGATTCCCACGCGTTGCTGCTGGCCGCCGGAGAGCGATGCCGGGTACGCATTCGCCTTGTCCGCGAGACCGATGCGTTCGAGAATCTCGCGCCCTCGGGCATGTGCCTCTGCCTTGGAGAGACCATCGACGACGATCATGCCTTCGCAGATATTGTCCAGCGCGGTCTTGTTGGCGAACAAGGCATAGCTCTGGAACACGAACGCCGTGCGCCGACGCAGGGCGAGGATCTCCTGACGGCTGGCGCGGGTCACATCGAGACTGAGGTCGCCCACTGTGAGCCGTCCGGCGTCGGGCGTTTCGAGATAATTGATGCAGCGCAGCAGGGTCGACTTGCCGGTGCCCGAGGGACCGATGATGACGATGATTTCGCCCTGCTCCAGGGTCAGGTCGATATCCTCGAAGACGCTATGCGTGCCGAAGCGTTTGGTGATGCCGTGGAGTGCGATCATCGTTGATAGGCCCGGTTGAGTCGCTTTTCCAGCCGCCGTTGCAGCCACGACAGAATTTCCACCACGATCCAATAGATGATCGCTGCCAACAAGAACGCCTCGAAGTAGAGAAAGCTACCTGCCGCCTCTTTCTGCGTCGCGCCCATAAGTTCGGTCACGCCCAGCGTGAAGGCCAGTGAGGTAGCCTTGATCATATCGATGAAGTAGTTCATCAGCGTGGGCGTGGCCACACGCGTCGCCTGAGGAAGCACGATGCGCTGCATGAGTTGTCCCTGGGTCATGCCGATGGACAGCGCCGCCTCGGTCTGGCTGCGGTCGACGCCGACGATGGCGGCGCGGATCGACTCCGCCATGTAGGCGGAAAAGTGCAGGGTCAGCCCCAGTATCGTGGCCGTAATGCCGTTGATGGCGACCAGAAAGGTCAGGATTTGCGGCAAGCCGTAATAGAACAGGAATAGCTGCACCAGCAGCGGTGTGCCGCGAAAGAAGGAGATGAACAGCATGGCCAGCGCATTGAGCCCCGGCGTTCGCTGCACTCTCACAACGGCCAACAGGCAGGCCAGCACCAGCGCCGCTAGCATGCCAGCGCCGGCCATTTCCAATGTCAGCGGTAGATAGCCGAGTAGGATCGGCAACAACCCCAGCATGTAGTCGAGATCGAGAACGTGCATGAACGAGTCGCCTGAAAGCAGACGGCCGAGGCAAGCCCCGGCCGTTCAAATGGAACGTGGGGTCACGGCGAGGTGATATCGGTGCCGAACCACTTTTCGGAGATTTGCTTGAGCGTGCCGTCTTCGCGCAGTGCCCTCAGTGCTTCATTGACGCGGTCACGCAAGGCATGCCCGGCCTCATCGTCGCGGAAAGGCAGGGCGTTCTCGATGCGCGAGAACGGCTGACCGGCGAGTTCGAGTGGCAGGGGCTTGTCCTTGATGACCTGGGTAGCGCTGATACGGTCCATGACGAAGGCATCGGCACGCCCTAGGGCCACATCTTGCTCGATGTTCGATTCGTAGGTCTTGATATCGATGTCATCGGCATAGGGCAGCTCACGCAACAGCTCCTCGTAGTTGGAGCCGAGATTGACCGCGACGGTCTTGCCCTTGAGATCCTCGACACCCTGGATGGCGTCGTTACCCTTGCGTACCACCACCTGGGCGCCGTCGTAGACGTACGGCTCGGTGAAGGCGTACTTTTCCTGACGTTCGGGGGTGATGGTGATCTGATTGGCGATGGTATCGACACGCTTGGCGTCGAGCATGCCGGCGAGTCCCGAGAAGCTGGCGGTAACGAACTCGACATCGTCGCCGGTTTGCTCGCCCACGGCATTCATGACATCGACCTCGAAGCCCTTGAGCTCGTCCTGCTCGACGAAGGTAAAGGGATAATAACCGCCAGACATTCCGACACGCAGGGTATCGGCATGCGCGGTGAGGGCGGTCGCGCTCAAGGCGAGTCCCGCCAGGGCATACTGCATGAAGTGGCGCAACGACATGATGGGCTCCTGCATGGTCTCGAAAACGATCGTTTGGGGATTGTCATAATGACGCTGCCCCGGTGTATAGCGCTAGTGTAGCCTAACTAGTGCAATTGAGAATAATGAATCAATTTTATATTCCTTTTAGTTTTTCTGAATCCCCGCCAGCGCTGCCATAGCCACTGCTATTCATTAAGTAGACGCCTTATGACGCGCCATCATGATGCGCCTCTTTATATGAATAAATAGTATAACGTTAGAACTAAAAATATATTAGACTGTGATGACCGTTCACATATTCATGGAGGCGACAGCAGACCAGATGAAAACCTTTGCCTTATCACGCGGCCAAGGCGCTGGCCAGCCGGATGTCGCCGGCTTCTTCGATCCTCGTACGTTCAGCATTCAGTATGTCGTCAGCGATCCCGCTACATGCCGTTGCGCGATCATCGATCCGGTACTCGACTTTGATGAGAAGGCCGGCGCCACCGCGACCCATCAGGCCGATGAGCTTTTGGCCTACATCGAGCGCGAAGGACTCGGCGTCGATTGGATTCTGGATACCCATCCGCACGCGGATCACTTTTCCGCAGCACGCTATCTGCATGAACAGACTGGCGCACCCACCGCCATCGGTCGACCGGTGACCCAGGTGCAGGCGCTGTGGAAGGAAATCTACAACTGGCCGGACCTGAAGGACGACGGCAGCCAGTGGGATCATCTGTTCGACGAAGGGGATACCTTCACGCTGGGCGAGGTCGATTGCCGCGTGATGCACTCGCCGGGCCATACGCTTGCTTCGATCACCTACGTGATCGGCGATGCCGCCTTCGTTCACGACACCCTGTTTCAGCCCGACTTCGGTACCGCCCGCGCCGACTTTCCCGGCGGCAGCGCACATCAGCTATGGCACTCGATCCAGGCGATCCTGGCCCTGCCTGACGAGACGCGCCTGTTCACTGGACACGACTACATGCCCGACGGCCGCGAACCGCAGTGGGAAAGCACCGTATGCGAGCAGCGTGACCACAACAAGCATCGGCTCGGCGAGAGCAGTGAAGCCGAGTACGTCGAGCTGCGCAACCGCCGCGACAGCGAGCTGCCCATGCCGAAGCTGATCCTGCACGCGTTGCAGGTCAATATTCTTGGTGGGCGTCTGCCGGAGCCGGAAGCCAACGGTACACGCTATCTCAAGCTGCCATTGAATGCGCTCGAGGGAACTGCCTGGGAGTGACGATGCCTCATGCCAGGGCATTGAACGAAGGAGTCTCCATGCACGTATTGCTCATCGAAGACGACGAACTGGTCGCCGCCGGTATCCGTGCGGGACTGGAAAGCCATGGCTGGGCGGTGAATCGCGTGGCGACAATGGCGGCGGCGCGTCATGCGCTGCATACCTTGAGCAGCGATATCGCGGTACTCGACCGTGGCCTTCAGGACGGCGATGGCCTGTCGTTGGTCGGCGAGCATGGTCGCGGGCCTGATGGCGCGATTGCCTGAGGGTACCTGGGCGGCCGACGAGACGCCGCGCGCTTGGCCACCACACTCGATCAATTGCTGGCCCTGGCACGTATCGAGGTAGCCAGGGCGCAGTACGAGACAAGCGGCGCGTCGGTGGCCGATATCGTCCGCAGTGCCGTGCGCGATACGCAAGCGTCTGCGCGCATCGACGTTCCGGCCACACTCCCGGATGCGTACGTGGGGGTGCCGCTGGAACTGGCTACGGATGATCAGGGGCGTGGCGAACCCATGACGGCCCGCATTTTTTCCTCGTCTGGCATCCCTTGTGCGACCTCCAGCTTGCCGTCCTGACGGTAGATGATCGCCGGTGTTCCACGCAGCCCCAACGAGCGCATGAGAGTATTGTTGTCCTGGACCTGCTGCTCGATGTCCGCCGGTTGCGCGGAAGGCGCGACCTCATCGCCGCGATTGTGTGCCGTGAAAGCCTCGGCGGGATTGTCGGCGCCCAGCAGGGTGGCCGCCTTGGCGGGGCTATCGGACTCGAGAACGCCGATCATGATGTGATGCAGCTTGACGTCACCGGCCTCCACCCAGGGGCGCGCGGCTTCCCAGAAGCGTTTGCAGTATGGGCAGTTGGGGTCGGTGAAGACATACACCGTGCGTTGGGCTTGGGCATCGCCGTCGAGAATCCAGTGACTGTCCTCGAGGCGCTGCCATAAAGCATCGTCTTGCGGGCCCTTGACCAACTCATCGAGCGACTCGCTGGAGAGATTGTTGCCCTCGGCATCGACGAGGTTGCCGACGATGGCGTGCTGGCCGTTCTGGGTCACATAGATCGCCACCGGCTGGCCTTGTGCGCTGGCAGCATAACCGGTGAGGCCATCGGGGGCCTCGAAGCGTTCATGTATCGTCAACCCTTGGTCGACGAGCGCTTCGACCGGCGCGGGAAGGTCGTCAGGCTGGGCCCAAACGGGAAAAGTGATCAGAGAGAGGGCGGTGACGAGCCCCAGGCGTGGACCGCAAGATGTCAGGGACATGCGCATTCTCCTACTGTGGTGAAGCCAGGCGTGACAAGGCGTGTGTCAGGGTGGCCTGCGAGAGTTCGCCGAAATGCGTGTCGGCCAGGTGGCCGTCGGCGTCATAGAACAAGGTGGTGGGCATTGCCTGGGCGCCGACGTACTCTCCGAGCGCCAGCGCCTCGTCGCGTAGTACGTTATCGAGATCGAGAGATTCGCTATCCAGGTAATGACGGACGGCCTGGCGGGACTCGCCCTGATTGACGAACATGAAGGTGACATCGTTGCGACGCTGTTGTGTGTCGGCGAGCAGCGGCATTTCGCGCCGGCAAGGTGGGCACCAGCTCGCCCAGAGATTGACGACCAAGGGTTGGGCGTCGTGCAGCGCAGGGAGGTCGGTGGTGGCGCCGTCGAGCGTGGCCAGCGGCGTCTCGGGCAAGGCGGCGCGGTTGCCATCATCGGACTGAACCAGGGCGTAGGCCGCCACTCCCCAGGTGAGGACGCCGGCCAGCAGTGCGGCACACAAGGCGTGGCGTTGGCGTGGCGCACGCCACAAACGCCAGCCGCTGTAGGCCAGTGCGGCGATGCCTGCGCCGAGCGGGTCGAAACCACGATCGCGGATGTCGAGCATCGCCCAGATAGAATCGTAAGCGTCCCAATAGCGCACGATGAACACTAGACGCGCGCCAACCAGGGCGACGAAAACCAGTGTAAAAAGGGTGTCGCTGACGCCGATGCGTCGTCGACGCCCGACCAGGGCACCGATGACGATGGCGACGACCAATGCGAAGACAAGCAGCAATTGGCCTAAGCTGACCGCCAGGGGGCCAAGGGCCAGACTGCGGTCGAGAGCCGTCATGCGTCGTCTCCTGCGCGGGTCGCGCCTTTCACCCGCTCAAGGCGTTCGAGAAAATCTTCTGCGCTCAATTCACCCACGATGCGGTTGTCTCGACGTTCGCGGCCATCGGCGCCGTAAAGCATCAGCGTCGGAGGACCGACCACGCTGAGGGCCTGCATGATGGCCTGATCGTCGGCGTCGTTATCGGTCACGTCGATGCGCAGGAGTTGCACGTCTTGCAGAGCCGCTTGCACGCGTGCATCGCCGAACACTTCTTCCTCGATGACCTCGCAACTGATGCACCAGTCAGCGGTGAATTCCACCAGTGTCCGACGTTGCTGTGCCGCTGCTTCTTCGAGGCGCGCGTTCAACGCGTCGCGGTTGTCGACGCTCTCGAAGCTGAGTGCCGAGGAGGTCTCGGTGGCTTGAGAGTCGCCGCCGCCGGTGAAACCCGCCAATGGCCGCAGCGGATCATGTTGGCCCCCCGCCGCGCCGACGAGCATGAGAGTTCCCCACACGCCGAAGAGCATGGCCAGACTACGCCCCAATACCCGCAACGCGTCGTGCAGTGCGTGTGCCGTCGTCCAACTGGCTTGAGCCAAACCGATGAGCAGGGCGCCCCAGGCGGCCATCTCCATTGCGGGGGGCAGAATGCGCGCCGCGAACCACACCGCCATGCCTAGCAAGACGAAACCGAATATCGCTCGGACCCGGTTCATCCACGGCCCCGGGCGGGGTAGAACGTGCGGGCCCAGCAGGCCGACCGCCAGCAAGGGCGCTCCCATGCCGAGTCCCAGGGCCCACAGTGCCAGGCCGCCTTGCCAGGCGTCGCCGCTTTCGGCGATGTACAACAATGCGCCGGCCAGAGGCGCCGTCATGCATGGTCCGACAAGCAATGCCGAGAGGACGCCCATGATCGCGGCCCCCTTGATTCGCCCGCTGCGTTGGCGTTCCAGGCGTGCATCGAGCCGTGTACGCAGGCCTTGGGGTAGCGTCAGACTGAACACGCCGAACATCGCCAGGGCCAGGAGCACGAAGAGCACGGCGAAGCTGGCAATGAAGGCGGGCGCCTGGAAGAGCATCTGCAGGTTGGCGCCGGCCAGCGCCGCCGCGACGCCCAGCACCGCATAGGTGGTGGCCATGGGCAGGATGTAGGCAAGCGAGAGCATGGCGCCGTCACGCATTCGCGGGCGGCCATCGCGCGTGGCGCCGACGATGAGACTGGAAAGGATCGGCACCATGGGCAGCACGCAGGGCGTGAAGGTCAGCAGCAAGCCCATGCCGAAGAAGGCCAGCAGAACCCAGCCCAAACGGGCATCGGCGAGCTGGGCCGCGAGGCGCTGATCGTCGGCTTGAGAGGTCTCGTCCGAAGAAGTGCCGTCTGAAGAAGAGGTGTCGCTTTTGCTTGCAGTATTATCGGTAGCGGCTCCGATTTGTGAAGCCGTGTCGCTCGCGCTGTCCGTATTGTTTGCGGTATCCGTCGCCTCGACGGGGGCGAGTGTTTCGGCATCGAAGGTCCGGTGTTGTGGGGGATAACACAGTCCGGCTTCGGCGCAGCCTTGCCAGGTCAGCGTCACCTGCTCGGCATCGCCTAGCGCGGCGCGCAATGCCACCTGGTGATGGTAGACCTCCGAGCGACCGAAATAGTCGTCCTCGATGATCTCGCCCTTGGGCAGATCGACCTCGACTGGGCCTTCGTCGGTCTCGACGCTGAAGCGATGCCGATAAAGATAGTATTCGGGAGCGATGTCCCACTCGGCGGTAAGCGTGTCGTCATCGCGGGATACCGACAGCGAGAAGGCTTGCTCGGCGGAGAGAAAATCGTCCTGGCTGGCAAATGGCGACTCGGCGAGGGCCGGCGTGGCGAAGACGAGCATGAGCGTGGCCAGACAGGCTGTGAGCCTGAGGCTGAAGGAGCGAAAATGGCATACTGGCCGGCGCGAGTCGTAAATCATGACAGTCCATACGGGTGACGAGATGGCGCCTAGCATAACGGCACGGGATTAGCTGAGCATTAATAGCAATGCAGGTCGGTATATCATGACGCTTGCCAAGCGAGCGGCAACGCGCTGAAGTGGTGTGATTACAATCTGTGGAGGGGGTGACATGACGAAAGGCTGGGACAATTGGATATCACGGCAGCCGCCGAGTGCCACGCCAGCGCCCATCGACGACGCGCCGCTCGCTGGGCAAGAAGAAGCCCAATGGTTGCCGCTGGCGCATGGCACCTACCGGGCGCTGTTCCAGTGGACGACGCCTAGTGCTCAGGGCGCCATGGCCAATGCCGGTCTGCTGCGCGCCGTGCGTGCGGTAAACCTGTTCGCGGCGGCCGACGTGCCCGTCGAGCGTCGTCATATGATCGTCCTCGTCTCCGGGGCGGCGACGCCGTGCCTTCTCGAGGATACCGCCTATGCGCGCCATTACGGACTGCCGGCCGACTCGAACAATCCCAACCGTGTGTTGATCGAGGCGCTCCAGCGCGAAGGCGTTGGCGTCATGGTGTGTCTACAGGCCTGGCACGGACAGGGATTCGCCCGCGACGCTCTGCTGGCCGATATCGAGCTGGCCCAGTCCAGCATGACGGTAGGCATTGCGCTGCAGAACGCTGGCTTCGCGCTGGTGGCAGTCTGACACTACCCGTATTGCCATTCGCTCATTTCAAGACTCCCGTGAGGTGTTTGATGGCACCGAAGGTGGCGATGCCTACACCGGTCATGGCCAACGAGCCGAGAACGTGCACGGCGATGCCCGACAATGCCATGAGGTAACGCCCGGCCTGCAGGTTGGTGAACATCTCGGCGGAAAAGGTCGAGAAGGTCGTCAGCGCCCCTAGAAAGCCGGTTACCACGAAAAGACGCCACTCCGGCGAGAGGTGCGGCAGTTGGGCGAAGACGGCAATGGCGATGCCGATCAGCCAGGCGCCCAGCCAGTTGGCGGCCAGGGTGCCGGGGGGAATCGCCGGGAACAGGGCGTTGAGCCACATCCCAAGCAGCCAGCGCAGGTTAGCGCCGAGCGCAGCACCGGCGCCGATCGCCACGATGGATAACCACATGCGTTCAATTCCTCGCAATTGAGAATCGTCATCGAGGTGCGCGTGCCGGGCGGCTTGCAAAAAAAGGGGAACCGCGATACCTGCGCACGACGCACCTCGGGTGCGTTGGCAGGCATCATTAGCGCTGGCGGGGATGCGTCGGCGGTGTAGTGCCGGACCAGGCGGTTTGTCGCGATGGGCGCTTTTTTCGAGCGCCGATGGCGACGGGAGGAATGCCATCTCCATGTTTACTGTAACCAGCGCCGGACCTATCGGCAAGCCTCAGGAGGTCGGTGTGCCAGGCCGTTGCACCAGCCACAGGCTGCGATACGGACGTAGCTCACGCGGGGCCTGCGCATCCCAGGGAGCATCGGCGAGCAGGTCGTACCAGCCGTCTTCGTCAAGATCGGGCAAGGACAGTGGCTGGCGTTTGTCGGTGACGTTGTAGACCGCGAGGAGGCGGCGCCCATCGGCCAGCGGACCTCGCTGTACGGCAAAGAGTGTTGGCGGGGTGTCGAGAATGCGCTGTTCTACCTCGGGGTGAAAGCAGGGCTCCTGGGCGCGCAGCTTGAGGCGCCGCCGCAAGGCCATGAACACCTCGCGCGTGGGCGTGTTGCGGCTATCGAGGAGTTCGTCCAGGGCTTCCTTCTGCCAACGCCGACGGTTGATGGTGCGCAATTGGCCGCTGCGCTCGACGCCTTCGTGGTCGTTAAGTGTGGCGGTCAGGCAGTGGAAATAGATGCCCGGTACGCCCTGCAACGCAAGCATCAAATGCTGGCTGCACAGAAAACGCTCCACCTGCCAGGGGTCGGCGCCGCGACGAGTGCCGCGTAGCGCATCGAAGTAGGTGATGTTGACCTCGTACGGCGTGTCCTTGCCATCGGCGTTGGCCTTCATGCTCACATACCCGCCGAAGCGGTGCATGAGCTCGAGCATGGCGTCGATCTCGTGGGGCGGCAGCAGTCCTTCCAGCGCGCGCACGCCGATCCCGTCGTGGCTGGCGGTAAAGTTGAAATAGGTGCAGCCGGGCGGCAGCGCGGGGAGGCTGCGTGCCCAGGCTTCCAGCGCCGTGGCATCGCCGCTGGTGAGTGTGTGCACCAGCAGTGGCGGCAGCGTGAACTGATAGATCATGTGCGCTTCGTCGGGCTGCGCGGGCGCGTCGGACGTGGCGTCGTCGAGGCGCTCGAGGCCGAAGTAGCTCATGTTCTCGCGGTGTGGCACGTTGGTTTCGGTGATCAGCAGCGTGCCGGGGGCGAGATAGTCGAGCACGGCGCGCAGCAGCCGTACCACGGCGTGAGTCTCCGGCAGGTGAATGCACGAGGTGCCGATTTCCTTCCACAGATAGGCGATGGCATCGAGACGGATGATGCGCGCGCCTTGCTCTACGTAGTAGAGCATGATGCCGATGAACTCGATGAGTACATCGGGATTGGCGAAGTTGAGGTCGATCTGGTCTTCGGAAAATGTCGCCCACAGATAGCGTGTCCCGCGGCGCGTGGAGACTGGCACCAATAGCGGCGAGCTGCGGGGCCGGGTGACCTGCGACAGGTCGGTGTTCGGGTCCATTTCGATGAAGTAGTCGCGTCCCGGCTGGGTGCCGGCCAGGTAGTCGACGAACCACAGTGACTCCCGCGAGACATGATTGATGACCAGGTCGACCATCAAATCCCCGTGGCGTGTCAGGCGACGGATGTCTTCCCAGTCGCCGAGTGCCGGATTGACCTCGCGATAATGGATCACCGAGAAGCCATCGTCGCTGCTCCAGGGGAAGAAGGGCAGCACGTGAACGCCGCTGAAGGTATCCGCGAGGCGTGCCTCGAGAAACTCGTCGAGCACTTGCAACGGTGGCCGCTCGCCGTCGAGCAGTAAATCGCCGTAAGTGATCAGTACCTGGTCGCGCTCGCTCCATAATGGACGCGAGCGTTCGGGGATGGCACCACGTTGGTGCGAGATCAGGCGCAGCAGGCGGCGTAGCACTTCATCGGCACGTGGCCCGTAGATATCGTTCAGGCGCGCCTTGGCGCGTGCGGTGAAAGCGGCTTCATCGAGCTCGGTCTGCGGGGTTGGGGAGATGGGGTGGGGCATCGAGGGTCCTCGTGAGAATCGGTGGCTCGCACGTCGACATTGTCGTTGCTGTTGCAGGAGTCGTGCCATGTGCGACACGCCGGCGATGGCCGGCGTGTACGGACGCGGCAAAGGTCACTTCTTCACGATGCGGTAAAGCCCCAGCAGGATGATGGCGCCGAGCACCGCAATGACGAAACTGCCGAGGTTGAAGCCATCCACCGAGCCGAATCCCAGCGCGGTGCCGACCCATCCTCCGACGATGGCCCCGAGGATCCCGATGATCATGGTGATGATCATGCCACCGGGGTCGCGCCCCGGCATGATCAGTTTGGCGACGATGCCGGCCAGTAGGCCGAAGACGATCCATGCGATGATGCCCATTGGTTTATCTCCTAGGCGATTCCTTGAAAGCATGCTCTTGGCGTGCGCGAGCGCGAAAACACAAGCAGCCCCATGAGCTTGGCCGGCTTGGCGGCCGTGCGCAAGCGAGTTTCCGCGCGGCGTGGGGAAAGGCTACAATGCCGGGCAATCTCGATGACCACGACTCATTCTCGATATTTAACTGCGGACGCGCCACGATGCACTGCCCCTTTTGTGGAAAGTACGACACCAAGGTGACCGATTCGCGCCTCGTGGCCGAGGGGGACCAGGTGCGTCGGCGCCGCCAGTGCAATGACTGCGGCGAGCGCTTTACCACCTACGAGACGGCGGAACTGGTCATGCCCCGCGTGATCAAGGGCGATGGTTCGCGGGAAACCTTCGACGAACGCAAGCTGCGTGCCGGCATGCTGCGGGCATTGGAGAAACGCCCGGTCAGCGCCGAATCCATCGAAGCGGCGGTCGAGCGTATCCGCCAGCGCCTGCGCGCCCGTGGCGAGCGTGAATTGGAAGCGCGCGAGGTTGGCGAGGAGGTCATGCGCTCGCTGAAACGACTCGATCAGGTCGCCTACATCCGTTTCGCTTCCGTTTATCGACGCTTCCAGGATCTCGACGAGTTTCGCGCCGAAATCGACCGATTGGCGCAAGAGCCCAGCTTTGTGCCCGACGATAACGATCAGCGCTGATCAAGACACGTACCGACTCGAACCGCTCACGGAATGACCATGACACAGGACACCGCAGCGTCGGCGCTATCTCACGAAGCATGCATGGCAAGCGCGCTCAAGCTCGCCCGGCGAGGGTGCTATACCACCGATCCCAATCCGCGCGTCGGCTGCGTGGTGGTGTGTGAGGGGTGCATTGTCGGAGAGGGCTATCACGCACGTGCCGGTGAATCTCACGCCGAGGTGCACGCCTTGCGCGCCGCTGGCGAGGCGGCGCGAGGCGCCACGGTCTACGTCACGCTGGAGCCTTGTTCGCACCACGGTCGCACGCCGCCGTGTGCCCAGGCGCTGATCGACGCCGGCGTGGGCCGTGTCGTGGTCGCCATGGTGGATCCCAACCCGCAGGTGGCCGGGCGCGGCGTGGCAATGCTGCGTGAGGCAGGTATCGAGGTCGAGGTGGGCTGCCTGGAGGCCGATGCCGAGGCGCTCAATGTCGGTTTCGTCAAGCGCATGCGCGAGGGGTTGCCATTCGTGCGCTTGAAGATGGCGATGAGCCTGGACGGTCGCACTGCCATGGCCAGCGGCGAGTCACAATGGATTACCGGCGAGCGGGCGCGTACCGAGGTGCAACGCTTGCGCGCACGCTCGAGCGCGGTGATGACCGGAGTCGACTCGGTGATTTTCGATAATTCGCGCCTCACGGTACGTCCCGCGCAGCTCGAGCTGGACGCTGCTGAAGTGATCGCCGAGCGCCAGCCTCTGCGCGTCGTGGTCGACTCGCGGCTGCGCTTGCCGGTGGCGGCGGCGTGTCTGCGCGAGCCGGGGCGCACCCTGGTGGCGACCGTCTCGCGGGATGAAGAGCGCCGCGCGACGCTTGAACAAGCCGGGGCGGAAGTGCTCGTGCTGCCCGAGGCGGCCGAGGGACGTGTCGATCTACGCGCACTGCTGGCGTATCTGGCCGCGCGCGAGCAATGCAACGAAGTGCTGCTCGAAACCGGCGCGACGCTGGCCGGTGCCATGCTCGATATCAACGCCATCGATGAGATGCATCTGTTCGTGGCGCCGACGTTACTGGGCGGTGAGGCGCGGCCGCTGTTCGCGTTGCCGGGGCTCGAGCGCATGGCCCAGCAGCGCCCCTTGCAAATCGACGACATCCGCGCTGTGGGGCGCGATTGGCGCATTATCGCGCGACCGCTCCCTCATGAGCGCGGCGTCTGACGACACCTGAATCGTCGTCCGCCTGGGCGTTGCCACTGGCGCGCAAGCGCGCTTGCAGGTACTCTGGGCGCCGACCTGGCTGGGTGTCGAAGAGCGACGACGCCCGCGTCGTGACACCACGACACATCTTATGACGGCGCCGATGACAGACTGCATCGGCGTACGAGACGAGCATCGGAGACTCCATGGCGCTTTCATCCACACAGGGCTTGGCCTCCATCGAAGCCATTGTCGAAGACATTCGTCAGGGCAAGATGGTCATACTCATGGACGATGAGGATCGCGAGAACGAAGGCGATATCATCATGGCCGCCGAGTGCGTCGAGGCCGAGCACATCAACTTCATGGCCCGCCATGCGCGGGGCCTGATTTGCCTGCCGATGACCCGTGAGCGCTGCGAGCGTCTCGAGTTGCCATTGATGGTGCGCGACAACGGCTCCGGCTTCGGCACCAAGTTCACCGTCTCCATCGAGGCCGCACGCGGTGTCTCTACGGGCATTTCCGCCTCCGATCGCGCGCGCACCGTGCGCGCTGCGGCGGCACGCGATGCCGTTGCAGCGGATATCGTCCAGCCCGGGCATATCTTTCCGCTGATGGCCGAGCCGGGTGGCGTGCTGCGCCGTGCCGGGCATACCGAAGCCGCCTGCGACCTGGCCGCCATGGCTGGTTTCGAGCCGAGCGGCGTGATCTGCGAAGTCATGAACGACGATGGCAGCATGGCGCGTCGTGACGAGCTGGAGCGCTTCGCCGTCGAGCACGGTATCAAGGTCGGCACGATCGCCGATCTGATCCACTACCGGATCCACCATGAGCGCACCGTCGAGGAAGTCGAACGCACGGTCGTCGACACGGCATTCGGTGAGTTGATGCTGCACGTCTTCCACGACAGCATTCAGAACGCTCATCATCTGGCGCTGGTGAAAGGCGCGCCGCATAGCGAGACACTGACGACCGTACGTGTGCATATCGCCGATACGCTGCGCGATCTGCTGATGCTGAGCAAGCCGGAGAGCCACAGTTGGACGGCGTCCAGTGCCTTGGCGCAGATCGCCGAAGCCGAGGCCGGGGTCTTCGTGCTGCTCGACGATGGTCGCCCGCGTCTCGATCTCAAGGATCAGCTCGATGTGTTGCTGGCGCGTAAACCCGCGCCGCGCTCGAGTGCCTCCGACGGTGCCGGCAATTACCTGACTATCGGCACTGGATCGCAGATTCTGCGCCAATTGGGCGTTGGACAAATGCGCCTTTTGAGCTCGCCGTGGAAGTTTTCCGCGTTGTCCGGCTTCGATCTCGAAGTCGTCGAACGCGTGGGTGGCGATACCCCCGAGAGCGACCAGCCGGTAGAATAAGTCTTTCATTCATTCGTATGCCGGGCCTATTGGGCGCCGGCAGCCGCGCGTGCCGGTGAAGAAAATCGCTTCTCGGCGGTAGGTAGTACCACGCGTCATAGGTAGGTAGTACCACGCGCCATGATGAAGTAAGTGATCGCTTCACTGGCATGCACTGACATAGCTGATATATCGTGCGCGAAGTATCGCGCATTCAGACCCGGGATTTGACAATGCAACCGATCTCTCAAGTCGAGGGTGGCTACACCGATGTCGATGGCCGTTATGTCATCGTCGTGGGCCGCTTCAATCATCATGTGGTCGATAGCTTGGTAGAAGGGGCAGTGGACAGCCTCGTTCGCCACGGTGTGGACGAAGAAAACGTTGACATCATCCATGTGCCCGGCGCCTGGGAACTGCCATTGGCCGTCAAGCGGGCCGTGCAGGTGCTCAAGCCTCACGCCGTCATCGCCCTAGGGGCGGTGATTCGCGGGGGGACGCCGCATTTCGACTACGTGGCGGGCAATTGCAACAGTGCCATGAGTAGTCTGCAGCTAGAGCTTGAGACTCCCATCGCCAACGGTGTGCTGACGGTCGATTCCATCGACCAGGCGATTGAACGTGCCGGCACCAAGGCAGGTAACAAGGGCGCCGAGGCGGCGATGGCAGCGATGGAAATGGTCTCGCTGTTCAAGCGCATGGGAGGCGAGGCATGAGTCAAACGCCGCGTGAGGCGACCCCGGGGCAGGAAGCGCGCCGTGCGGCGCGTGAGTTGGCGGTGCAGGGACTCTACCAATGGCAGATGACCGGCAAGTCGATCACGGCGGTGGAGTCGGAGTTTCGCGCGCAAATCGTCGATGAGGATCTCGAGGATCACGAAAATTGGCACAAGGTCATGGGCATCGCCGATCTAGCGCTGTTTCATGAACTGCTGCACAACGTGGCCGGCGACCGCGAAGCCATCGATAAGACCATCGCGCCGTTGCTCGACCGTCGCCTCGAGGATCTTGACCGCATCGAGCTGGCGATTCTGCGCCTGGGGGCCTATGAGCTCAAGTATCGCCTCGAAGTGCCGTATCGCGTGGTGATCAACGAAGGCATCGAACTGGCCAAGGGCTTCGGTGCCACCGATGGTCATAAGTACGTCAACGGTATTCTCGACAAGCTGGCGAGTCGCTTGCGGAGTACCGAGGTCGCTGCGCGCCGGCGTTGACATGTTGGCTGAATTCGACATCATCGCGCGTTATTTCTCGACGCCCGATCAGTCCTCGCCAAGCGCCGGCATTACGCTGGGGCCGGGTGACGACTGTGCGCTGCTAAGTCCTGCCGCGGGGACCGAGATTGCCATGAGCGTGGATACCTCGGTGGCCGAGGTGCATTTCCCCGGCGATGCGCCACCCGAGGCAATCGGGCATCGGGCACTGGCGGTGGCGCTTTCCGATCTGGCGGCGATGGGTGCGCGACCGCGCGGCTGCCTGATGGCCTTGACGCTGTCGCATGCCGAGCCCGCGTGGCTGGAGCGTTTCGCTCACGGGTTTCGCGATCTCGGCCGACATACGTCGACGCCCTTGATCGGCGGTGACGTCACGCGTGGCGCTCTGTCCATCGCTGTCACGGTGATCGGCGATGTGCCTGTCGGTCAGGCGCTGCGGCGCAGCGGCGCGATGCCGGGAGAGCGCTTGGCGGTGACCGGGGCGCTGGGTGGCGGCCACGGCGGCCTACGTATCTGGCAGGCCGGTGGCAGTGATCTAGAGGATCCGCTGCTGGCGGCCTACTTGACGCCAACGCCCCAGCTCGATGCAGGTCTTGCCTTGCGGGGGCTGGCCTCGGCGGCACTGGATGTTTCCGATGGCCTGCTGGCCGATCTCGGCCACCTTTGTCATGCCTCGGGGGTGGGCGCCAGCCTCGACCCGGCGCGGATTCCCCTGGCGCCGACGCTGGAAATGACGTTAGGCAGCGAAGGCGCCTTGCATGCCGCGCTCAGCGGTGGGGACGATTATCAGCTTCTGGTCAGCGTGCCCGATACGGCCTGGGAAGCTGCTCAGCGGCGCTGTACCGATTGTGATGTCACCCTGACGGAGATCGGACGCGTCGTCGCCGAGCCCGGTATCAGCGGGATACCCGAGACATTGAAGGGCGCAGGATGGCAGCATTTCACGGGAGGCGGGCCATGAATCGCTCACCGCGCAGTGTCTGGCGTAACCCGGCTCATTTCCTGGCGTTTGGCCTGGGGAGTGGGGCGATCCCTTTCGCGCCGGGTACCTTCGGTACATTGGCCGCCATTCCGTTCTATTGGCTGTTGTCGGCGCTGCCTCTCGATTGGTACCTGGGACTGATGGGCGTGGCCTCGATCCTGGGCATCTGGTTATGCGAAAAGACCTCGCGCGATCTGGGCGTTCACGATCATTCCGGCATTGTCTGGGACGAGTTCGTGGGATATTGGCTGACCATGGCGGCAGTGCCCTTTTCGTGGGAAGCGGCGTTATGGGGCTTCGTGGTGTTTCGCATGTTCGACATCATCAAGCCGTGGCCGATTCGCTGGGTGGACCGCCACGTGGCCGGGGGCTTTGGGATCATGTTCGATGACGTGCTTGCCGGCGTGTACGCTTGGAGCACTATGCATTTGTGGTTCTGGCTGCATTAGGCATTGTTCGAAAAGTGACTGTGCTCACGCTTGCTATTACGTATGTGGTGTCATGAAAAAGCGCCTCGATCCATCGGATCGAGGCGCTTTGCGTAGAATGTTGCGTATTTTATGCCACCGGCGCTGTGGCGGGCTGGGCATCGGCGAGCTTGAGTGTGGTGTGCGTGCGGTGACGCACGTCGCGCAGTAGCTGACCGTTGTCGGCTAAGGTGTCGGCGCGCGCGGGCACGAGCTCTTGCAGGCGCTGCTGCCAGGCATCGCTGGCAAACTTCTCGGGGAAGCACTGTTCGACGAGATTGATCATGATCGAGGCGGCGGTGGAGGCGCCTGGCGAGGCACCAAGCAGTGCCGCGAGCGAGCCGTCGCTGGCCGCCACGACCTCGGTGCCGAATTGCAGCACGCCACCTTTTTCGGGGTCTTTCTTGATGACCTGGACGCGTTGACCGGCGATCTCGAGACGCCAGTCCTCGCTTTTCGCCGTGGGGTAGAAAGCGCGTAACTCGTCGACGCGCTGCTCATGAGAGAGTCGAACCTGATCGATCAAGTACTTGACCAAGCTGAAGTTATCACGCGCCACCGAGAGCATGGGGCTCAGGTTGGAGGAGCGCACGGATCTCGCCAGGTCCATGATCGAACCGGTTTTCAGGAACTTGGTGGTGAAGCCGGCGAAGGGCCCGAACAACAACGAGGGCGTGCCGTCGACGTTGCGCGTATCCAGGTGGGGCACCGACATCGGCGGTGCGCCGATGGGGGCCTTGCTGTAGACCTTGGCATGATGCTGGGAGACGACCTCGGGTTTGTCGCAACGCAACCATTGGCCGCTGACCGGGAAACCCGCGTAGCCCTTGCCTTCAGGAATACCGCTTTTCTGCAGCAGATGCAGTGAGGCACCGCCGGCGCCCAGGAACACGAAGCGTGCACGCAGGGTACGCTTGGTGTTGTCGTTGCCTGCGACTTTTAGGGTCCAACTGCCATCGTCGTTACGGTCCAGGTCCTCGACCGTCTGGCCTGTGGTGATGCGTACCTGCTCGTCGGGCGCTTCCTCGAGTCGGTTGAGGAGCTGGCGCGTCAGGGCGCCGAAGTCGACATCGGTGCCGCCGGCGACGCGCGTTGCGGCCAACGGTTCGTCGCCCTCGCGCCCGTCCAGCAATAACGGCGCCCATTGGTCGATGACGCTGCGTTCCTCGGTGTATTCCATGCCTTCGAAACACGGGTGTTCGCGCATGGCATGGTAGCGATCACGCAGGAAGCGGACATCGTCTGCGCCGCGTACGAAGCTCATGTGCGGTACCGGATGGACGAAGCGTGCCGGGTCGCCAAGATTGCCCTTTTCGACCAAGTAGCTCCATAGCTGCTTGGATTCCTCGAACAAGGTGTTGGTGTGGATGGCCTTGTCGAGCACGATCGAGCCGTCCTCGGCGCGAGGCGTATAGTTGAGCTCGCACAAGCCAGCATGGCCGGTGCCGGCGTTGTTCCAGGCAAACGAGCTTTCGCTGGCAGTGGTGTCGAGGCGCTCGATGATCTCGATGCGCGCCTCCGGCTCCAGCTCGTGAAGCAGTGTCGCGAGCGTGGCGCTCATCACGCCTGCACCCACGAGTACGATGTCTACTGACTCATCCATATGCGTGCCAACCATTCACATAACCCTTGAAAAGGTGCGTCGGTCAGCCGGCGAACGGCGTCTCGAACTGCGACCGGCGCGATGGAATTATGAGCGCATTATAACGCTTTTGGCGTGAAAATACTGCCTCCCCAAGGCCGACATTATGACTAATGACAAGGCCATAAGGGATCCCTTTGGCGTCTTATAGATGCGCTGCTGGGTCGTGCGCTCTCAATTACGCAGGCTGATGATGCGCCAGCCGCGTTGTTCGGCGGCCTCGCGCAGGGCATCGTCGGGGTCGACGGCGACGGGATGGTCGACACGCTCGAGAAGCGGCAGGTCGTTGTGCGAGTCGCTGTAGAACCAGGCGCCGTCGAGGGTGACGTCTTCCTCGGCGAGCCAGGTTTCCAGGCGGGTTACCTTGCCTTCACGGAAACTCGGGGTGCCCACCACGCGCCCTGTGTACTGGCCGGCCTCGACCTCGGGTTCGACGGCGATCAAATCATCCACGCCCAGGCGCTCGGCGATGGGACCGGTGATGAAACGGTTGGTAGCGGTGATGATCAGTAGTCGGTTGCCTTTGGCGCGATGGCGTGCCAGCAGCTCTTCGCCGCGCGTCAGGATGTGCGGCTCGATCTTGCTGGCCATGAACTGTTGATGCCAGGCGGCCAACTGTTCCGGCGTGTTCTCGGCCAATGGCTGTAGTGCCAGGGCCAGGTACGCCATGATGTCGAGATCGCCGCTCTGATAATCTTGGTAGAAGCGTTCGTTGGCGTCGCGATAGGTCGTCGCGTCGACGGCGCCTTGCTCGATGAGGAACTCACCCCAAGCATAGTCGCTGTCGAGGTCCAGTAGGGTATTGTCGAGATCGAAGATCGCCAGGCTCAAGGAGGACTCCTTGCATCGTGCTGGGTGAACGGGAAGATTGCGGCGTAAAGGGAAGAGGATTATCGCAGAGTTACCGAATGTTGCCCACCACAAGGCGTATTGATGCGCTTTCTGGCTTTGTGGAAGAATGGCCTCAACGAAGATTCATTAAGGTGATGTCCGTGATCGACGCTGACGGCTTCAGGCCCAACGTTGGCATCATCATTGCCAACCGCAGTGGACAGCTGCTCTGGGCGCGTCGTGTGGGACAGAATGCGTGGCAATTTCCGCAAGGAGGAATCAAGGCGCATGAGACACCGGAACAGGCATTGTATCGGGAGCTCGAGGAAGAGATCGGCTTGACGCCGGAGGATGTCGAGATCCTGGCCTGTACGCGCGGATGGCTGCGCTACCGTCTCCCACGACGCATGGTGAGAACGCATTCGAGGCCGATATGTATCGGCCAGAAACAGAAGTGGTTCCTGCTCAAGATCCGGTGTCGGGATAGCCGGGTTTGCGTGGACTCCACTCCCAAACCGGAATTCGATGGCTGGCGCTGGGTCAGTTATTGGTATCCCTTGGGGCAGGTCGTGCCCTTCAAGCGCGAAGTCTACCGCCGTGCCCTGCGTGAATTGGCGCCACGCGTGCATCGTTTGGCGCTCGAAGAGGGAGCCTGCTGAGCGCCGCGTTAGATATCGCCACCGAGGGCCGACATCGCAAGGGCGTCAAGATGCCCTGCGTTCGCCTTGAGATCAACCGTCGCACGCATGTCGTGACGACAACAAGAAGAAATGCCAATGCTCGATGTTCTCCGACGCATCATCCAGGAAGTCAACGGCGCGCGCAGTCTAGAGGCCGCGCTGGCGACCATGGTGCGCCGAATTCGCAAGGCCATGCACACCGATGTGTGTTCCATCTATTTGTTCGACGCTGAGCGCGACAGTCTGGTGCTCATGGATACGCTGGGCTTGCGCAGCGAAGCGGTAGGGCAGGTGAGCATGGGGCTCGGCGAGGGGTTGGTCGGGTTGGTGGGGCAACGCGAAGAGCCGCTCAATCTCGAGGACGCGCCGTCGCATCCGTATTTCCGCTATTTCGCCGAGACGGGCGAAGAGCGTTTTTCGAGTTTCCTCGGGGTGCCGATCATTCATCAGCGCCGCATGCTGGGGGTGTTGGTCGTCCAGCAGCAGGCCATGCGGCGTTTCGATGAAGGCGATGAAGCGTTTCTGGTTACCATGGCCGCGCAGTTGGCCGGTGTGCTGGCCCATGCCATGGCGACGGGGACGTTGACCCGGCCGACCCAGGCCGATGGCCAGGCGATGTTTTCGGGGGTGGCGGCATCCCCCGGCATGGCGTCGGGAGAACTGGTGGTGCTGATGCCGCCGGCGGATCTCAATAGCGTGCCCGACCTGATTCCTACCGATATCGAAGCCGAAATCACCCACCTGCACGAAGCGATCGCCAATGTTCGCAAGGAAATCGGCGTTGCGGCGGCACGCTTGGTCAAGCGTATCTCGGCGCAGGAAGTGGCGCTGTTCGACGCCTACCAGCAGATGCTGGGCGACGCGGCACTGGGCCAAGAGGTCGAGAAGCGCATCCGCGAAGGCCAGTGGGCGCCCGGTGCCCTGGCCGATGTGGTCAAGCGCCATGTGCAGTATCTAGAGCGTGTCGACGACAACTACTTGCGCGAGCGAGCCGCCGACATTCGTGATCTGGGGCGCCGCGTGCTCGCCCATCTGCAGGAGGACAGTCCGCGCACCCCGGATACGTTCCCCGAACAGACCATCCTGATCGGCGATGAGTTGAGTGCCGCCTCGTTGGGCGAAGTGCCGCGCGACAAGCTGGTGGGATTGGTATCGATTCGCGGTTCGAGCACCTCGCATGTCGCCATTCTGGCGCGCGCGATGGGTATTCCCACCGTGCTGGGAATGGTCGATTTACCCCTGCCAAGGCTCAACGGCGCCCGGGCGATTCTCGACGGCCATCGCGGTCGGCTGTTCGTGCGCCCCGATGCCGAGCGTGAGCACCATTACGAGACGTTGATCGCCGAGGAGAAGGCGCTCAGCGAGGTGCTAGAGCATGAGCAGGATCGCCCCAGCGAAACCTCGGACGGTTACCACATGCCCTTGATGGTCAATACCGGCCTGGCGGTGGAAGCTGTGGCGTCTCTCAAGTCGCGAGTCAGTGGTGTGGGTCTTTATCGCACCGAAGTGCCGTTCATGATGAACGAGCGCTTCCCCAGCGAGCAGGAGCAGACGCGGCTCTACCACGATCAGCTCGAAAGTTTCGCGCCGTTACCGGTGGTGATGCGCACCTTGGACATCGGCGGCGACAAGGACCTGCCGTACTTTCCCATCGACGAAGCCAACCCCTTTTTGGGATGGCGCGGAATCCGCGTGACGCTCGATCATCCGGAAGTGCTGATGGTCCAGTTGCGCGCCATGCTGCGCGCCTCGGTGGGGCTCGACAATCTTTGCATCCTGTTACCGATGATCTCGAGCATCGAAGAAGTCGATACCGCGCTCAGACTCATCGACCGGGCCCAGCGGGAGCTGGCCGAGGAAGGCGTCAAGCTGGCGCGTCCCCGGGTTGGGGTAATGATCGAGGTGCCGGCGACGCTTTATCAGCTCGATGCGCTGGCCGCCCGCGTTGATTTCTTCTCGGTGGGCAGTAACGATCTTACTCAATACTTGCTGGCAGTGGATCGCAACAATCCGCGCGTGGCGAGCCTTTACGATGCCTGCCATCCGGCCGTGCTGGGCGCCTTGTCGCATCTTGCCATCGAGTCGCGGCGCTTGAAGGTGCCGGCCTCGGTATGCGGTGAGCTGGCCGGCGACCCCGCTGGTGCCTTGCTGCTGATGGGCATGGGCTTCGAGGCGCTCTCCATGAATGCGCCTAGTTTGTCCCGGGTGCGTGCGGCGATCCGGCGTGTTTCGCTCGAGGATGCGCAGGCGCTGCTCGACGAAACCCTGGCGTTATCCACCACTGCGGCGGTGCGGGCGCACCTGCGCCAGCGCATGGGGGAATGGAAACTGGCACATTTGCTGCCCCCCGACGATTGAGCCTCGACGGGTGCCATGCTCGATGAACGGCGCAGGTCAGGCCTGCGTGACGTCGGCCAGAGTGAGCGAATGTCGGCGACTGCCTTGCACGATGCCGTTCGGGCCGAAGCGCGATTCTTGCAGTTCGATATGACTGGGCCACCATTCCACGAGCGTCGTGGCACGGGTGCCGTAACGTTGCCCGCGAATGAAGATCGGTGCCAGGAAGCGCTCCATTTCCATGCCCACGCCGGTATCCGGTAGGTCTGGTGTCGGCGCCGTCTTGGTATCCTGCATCAACTCGAGCGCAGGCGCTTGCCAGGGTGTTTGCGCGAGTGTCCGTTCGAAGCCGTCTCGGGCGCGGATCACTTTTGGCCAGGGTGTATCCAGGGTGGCATTGGAGAGGCCATGCATGCCGGGTGCAATCTGGGTGAGCATTGTCCCCGTTGGGCCGTGATGAATATGCATCAGCGTGACGCCGTCGCAATAGAGCAGATTGAACCAGGCATAGGCGCGTGCCTCGCTCGACGCGAGGGCCTCGAGCCAGTCGAGCGGTGCTTCATGCGTCAGTGCCTGATAAGGCAGGGCGCCTCGGCTGGGGGGTGAAGTCGGCGCTGCAGTGTGCGCGTCGCGAACATTGGTCACTGCCGCAAGGCGCCCGCTTTGCGAGGCCGCCAACCAGGTGCCTCCGGCGCGCAGGTCACGACCGCCGACCAGGCTCGGGGCATCCGGCCACGGGGCCAGCGCCTGTGTCGGGCGATCGTGAATCTCATCGCGGTTGGCGGCCAGTCGCAGTGGCGTGTCGCTGCCCGGGCGCCAGTCGAAGACGATCAAGCACATGGCGTATTTCTCTCGCAAAGGGTTTTCGTGGACGTCGCTCTCGTGAAGATGATAGCGCCAGCGTAACGCGCCATGCCGAGCCCCGCACGTGCCATGACAGCCGGTAAGCGAGCGCGTACACTCGCTGCATCGTCACGAGCAGGGTAGGGCATGCACAAAGCCGCGACTCCTCCGAGCCCCCATCGTTCGCGCTGGAAAGCGTTGCTGTGGCCATTGTTGCTGGCCGAGATAGCCTTCACGTTGGTGTGTCTGGGCGCCGGGGCGTTGATCTGGCAGGCGAGCGACCGTCGTGAAGCGGAAAACGCGCTGGCGCGCTTGCAGGCTTCGCACAGTGTCTATGCGCGCCAGTTGGATGCTCGCTTGACCGCTCAGCAGCAGCATCTTGTGATGCTCTCACGTGGCTCGCGGCGCATTCTGCAGTCGATGGCCGAGAATGACGCGCCTTCTCCGAATGTGTCGCCGGTACTGCCGGCCGTGCTGTCGCAAGACGCTACTCAGCAGCTACTGATAAGGCTGCTCGATGACTACTACGGCATGGATGCCTTGGTCACTCGCCTCTTTGTCTTGCCTGTGGGCATGCGCGATTTTAGCGTGCCCGAGCAGCAGGATGATATTGATAGCGGCCTTCCCCCTTATCAGCGAGAACGCGCCCCCACCGATGCGGAGAATGTGACCTGGTGGACCGGGTCACAAGCGCCTTCGGGACGCTTGGTGGCCACCCGCGATGTGGTGTGGAACGAGCGCTATCTCGCGCGGGTGGGGATAGAAATCTCCCTGCCACGTCTGAAACGGTTGATTGGTGATGAAACCGGCAACACCGGGAAGCACTGGCTGGTCGATGGTACCGGGCATGACTTGATGCGCGATGATGCTTCTCGCGTGTTGCCGGACGCCGCGGGTCGTTATGGCATGAAGTGGTTGGAGGAGGGACGCCGGGCGTTGATCTGGGACACGCTTCCCGGTACTGGTTGGCGTCTGGTGAGTCGTCTGAGCCTGCCCGATGACAGTGCCTGGCAGAAGGCGCTGCCATGGTTGAGTATCGGCTTGATTCTGGGCAACGTGCTGATCTTCGCGGGCTTCGTGACCGTGCTCTACTGGCGATTGCAGCGCGAGGAGGATGCCTGGCAGGCCGCGCTGGGCAGACTCGTCGGTTGGCTGCCTCGTACGCAAGAGGATGCGCCGGACATTACCGATGTCTCGCCAGCGACCTTGAATGCATTGCTGAAGCGGCTCGAACCGCAATTGCATACTCGCGCCTCGAACGATGCATGGGATATGCCCGCCTGGCTCAATACCCTGCAGCTACCGGCCTTGCTGACCGAGGGCGATGCCATCGTCACCCTGAATTCCGCCTTGGCGCGATTGCTCGGCGAGCGCCCCGAGGCGTTGCGCGACATTCAATTGACTGAATGGTTGAAGCCGCGGCTCGTCGATGAACAACGGCGCCGGGTGCGGGTCACCGATGCGGCAGGGGGAACGCGCGAGTATCGCCTCGAATGCCTGGCCGTACGTGGTGAACACTCCGTCTGGGCGTTGATCGATCAGACCGAGGCCGGCGAAACCTTGTACCGCTTGCGCCTGGCCCGTGATCAGGCACGCGAGGATGCGCGCCTCAAGACGGGCTATCTATCGCATCTACGCCAAGAGCTCGAGGCCTCCGTTAACACGCTGGCCTCGCTTCCCGAGGTCGACACGCATCGCCAGCCTTCGCGCTGCGAGGCGCTGCGTCGACGGCTGGAAGATGCCATGCTGTTGCTCGATACCCTGACGGAGGACAAGCCGGCGTCCGATACGCGCCAAAGCGATGCGACCCCCCGGGTACTGATCGTCGATGACGGCCCCGTCAATACGCTGCTGGCATGCAGTGTGCTTGAGCGCCAGGGGTGTCATGTCGAGACCGCGACGAACGGCGAGGAGGCGCTGGCACTGGCCGAGCGACAAGCGTTCGATCTGGTGTTCATGGACATTTACATGCCGACCCTCGACGGTCTGGAAACCAGCCGTCGCTGGCGTCGGTTGGAGCGTCGTCTGGCGAGGCGGCATGCCAGCGTGCTGGTGGCGTTGACCGCCAATGTCACCCAAGCCAGTCGTGACGCCTTCCTGCAGGCGGGCATGGACGATTGTCTGGCCAAGCCTTACCGCCCCGGCGATCTGGTCGCGATGGTGCGCCGTTGGGTGGGTAAAGATGCGACACCCGAGACATAGACGATGACGTGCGTCGTTGCCGCCCGGCAGCGGCTGTCGTAAGGTGTCGGGCTCGCCGCCGACCAGAACGTATGCAAGGAGAACGCACGCATGCTGAGTTATCCCGAGATCGACCCCATCGCCATCGCCTTGGGACCCTTCAAGGTGCATTGGTACGGGCTGATGTATGTGATTGGTTTCGTGGGAGCCTGGTGGCTAGGGCGCAAGCGCGCTGCGCGCATCGGTCTCAAGGCGGATGATATCGGCGACTTGCTGTTCTATGGCGCGCTGGGCGTCGTGCTCGGCGGGCGCATAGGGTATGCGATCTTCTACGGTTTCGAGCGCCTGATGGATAATCCGTTATGGATTTTCCAGGTCTGGGATGGCGGCATGAGCTTCCATGGCGGCCTCGTCGGTGTCCTGATTGCCGCTGGCCTTTTCGCACGCAAGCATCGATTGGCGTTTTTTCAGCTCACCGATTTCGTGGCGCCGATGGTGCCGATCGGCCTGGGAGCCGGGCGCATCGGCAACTTCATCAATCATGAGTTACCCGGGCGCGTGACCGACGTGCCCTGGGCGCTGGTGTATCCCGGCCTCGGCCCTGAGGGACGTCATCCCTCGCCGCTTTATGAGTTCGCGTTGGAAGGCGTGGTGATGTTCGTCGTGCTGTGGTGGGTCTCTAGTCGGCCGCGTCGGCGTGGTATGATATCCGGCCTGTTCCTGCTGCTTTACGCGGTGTTCCGCTTCGCGGTCGAGTTCGTGCGTCAGCCCGATCCGCAACTCGGCTTCATCGCCTTCGGCTGGTTGACCATGGGCCAATTGTTGACCGTCCCCATGGTCCTGGCCGGTATCGCCTTGATCGCCTGGTCGCGTCGGCAACCGGTCGACGATGCGCGTGAAGCATCACCGGCGGCGTGAGCGGCCAGGCATCCAATTCCGGCGTGACATCGTCGTCGCGCCTTCATCGTTCAACGTTCGGATGACATGCAGCCTTATCTCGATTTGATGCGCCATGTACTCGACAATGGCGTGGAAAAAAGTGACCGCACCGGCACCGGGACGCTCAGCGTCTTCGGTCATCAGATGCGTTTCGACCTGGCCGACGGCTTCCCGCTGGTGACCACCAAGAAGCTCCACTTGCGCTCGATCATCCATGAGCTGCTGTGGTTCCTGCGCGGTGACACCAATATTGCCTACCTCAAGGAAAACCGGGTTCGCATCTGGGATGAGTGGGCCGACGAAAACGGCGACCTGGGGCCGGTTTACGGCTATCAGTGGCGCAGTTGGCCGCGCCCGGACGGCGGGCATGTCGATCAGATCGCCAATGTCGTCGAGCAGATCAAGCGCAACCCCGATTCGCGCCGGTTGATCGTCTCGGCCTGGAACCCGGCGCTGGTCGATGACATGGCGTTGCCGCCATGCCATGCCCTGTTTCAGTTCTATGTCGCCGATGGTCGGCTGTCGTGTCAGTTGTACCAGCGCAGTGCGGATATCTTCCTCGGCGTGCCGTTCAACATCGCAAGCTACGCGCTACTCACGCACATGATCGCGCAGGCCTGCGACCTGGCGCCGGGCGAGTTCATTCATACCCTGGGCGATGCGCACCTCTATCTCAATCATCTCGATCAGGCGCGCCTCCAGTTGAGCCGCGCGCCGCATGTGCGTCCACGGCTGGTGCTCAATCCCGAGATTACGGATGTGTTCGATTTCACCTTCGAGGATATCGCCATCGAAGACTATGATCCGCACCCGCATATCAAGGCGGAGGTCGCCGTATGAACGAGCCCACCAACGCCTGTGTCGATACGGTGGTGCCCATCGCCCTGGTGGCGGCGATGTCGCGAGAGCGTGTCATCGGTGTCGATAACAAAATGCCGTGGCACCTGCCGGAAGATCTCAAGTTCTTCAAGCGCGTGACCATGAACAAACCGTTGGTCATGGGGCGCAAGACGTTCGAGTCCATCGGTAAGCCGTTACCGGGACGCATGAATATCGTTGTCACGCGTGATCGTGGCTATTTCCATGACGGAATCAGCGTCTGCCATGATCTGGCCAGTGCTCTCGAGATGGCCGATGGCCAGGCCATTATCGAGGGTGTCGAGGATATCTGCGTGATCGGCGGTGGCGAGATCTTCGCCGCGGCCTTGCCCTGCGCCACGCGGCTCTATCTGACCGAAGTCGATGTCTCGGTGGACGGCGATGCCTGGTTTCCCGCCTTCGATGCCACGCATTGGCAGGAAACCCAGCGTGTGCCGGGCCAGGGCGGTGATGGCAAGCCCGACTACGCGTTCGTGCATTACGAGCGGCGTTGAGGTTGCCAGCGCGGCGAAGCTGGCACAGACTTACTTGGTAGCCCGCATGGGCCGGGCCTGTCTGCCGCGACGCTGCGTAGACGATTCGAGGCCCAGCGTTCGTTCAAGGCAATCAGGGAGTGCACGCCTTGCTGACCGACCACGCAGACGCCCTGTTCAGGGCATTGGAACATCAAGCCGAGGCTTGCCGGGCCGAACTCGAGGCGGCTCGTGGCCAGGTCTCGGCACTTGAGTTGGAAAACCGCGCCTTGCGTGAGCGCCTCCTGGCGCTTGCCGAGCTGGAGCCCGACGATACCCAGACGCCCGCCACTCAGGCGGAACTGCCTGACGCTGGCGCGAAAGCCAGAGGGCTTGGGCCTATCGCGTTTCGTGGCCCGCGTCGGCCGACGGGAGACGCCACCGAAGATCACGCGCCTTCCGCCCTTGCCTCCCCATCAGACGATCACAGCCAGCCCACTGGCGAGGCGGAGAGCGAGATTCCGCAGGCCAGTCTGGCACTGGGCGCGGAACATGAGCCGCCTTCTCCCCAGTCGTTGCTGGCGCAGTGGTACCAGCGCTATCCGGAAACCTTCTTCAAGGGGCACACTCAGCCGCTCAAGACGGGCATTCATCTCGACCTTGTCGCGCGCGAGCCCTGGCCGGAGAAACTCGTGCGCCGCGCCCTGGCGTGCTATGTACACTTGCCGCGCTATCTCAAGGCAGTGCGAGCCGACGCGATGCGGGTGGATCTCGACGGTCAGCCGGCAGGCGCCGTGACCGAAGGCGAGGCGCGTCACGCCCGCAAGCAGCTCGATGAACTCACCAAGAAGCAGAAAAAGCAGCAGAAGCAGCACAACGAGCGCAAGGAATCCGAGCAGCTAGAGCGTAAACTGAGCCAGTTGCTCGCCAAGCACGGTCGATGACAATCGGATCGAAGCATTGAAAAAGAGGGGCGCAAGCCCCTTTTTTATTGCTATATTTTTCAGCGCCGGATGGTGGTTATATCCGCGTTATGCGACTTTTGTAGTAAAACTTGCCTTCATTGCGGATTGCCCCTTGCCAGAGAGAGCCTTGAATCGTAAAGATGAACGTGTCGCTGACGTCACGCCAATGTCATATTGGCGGCGTAGAGTGGCTTCCAGGCCTCTTGAGGCCGGCTCGCGAGAGAGGTGATCTTGACCGAATCGACAGGAAGCGCGGAAGGAAAACAGTGTTTTTTTCTTGTTGCGTTCTCCAAAAGACCGGTATAAGGTTTCTCTGCGAGCATTGGATAACAACAAGGCTTTACGAACTCGTCGCGGTGTTGCCTTAGCAAGCCGCTGAAAAAACAGACCGGGTCGAAAGCCGACTGCATTTGCAGACACGATCGAACAGTAAGCTAGTTAAGGAATATATCGCGATGAAAAAGACACTCTTAGCGACTGCCGTTGCCGGTGCCTTGGGCGCCTCCGCAGGTGCTGCCCAGGCTGCCACCATCTACAACCAAGACGGCACTCAACTCGACCTGTACGGCAACGTTCAGTTGGTCTATTCGGATGTTGATAACGCAGACGGCGACTCCGAAGATCAGTTGGGCGACAACGGTTCGACCATCGGTTTCTCCGGCCAGCACATCATCAACCCGGGCCTGACCGGCTACTTCAAGGCCGAGTTGGAATACGACGCTGATTCCAAGACTAACGCTGAAGGCGGCGGTGGTCTGGATAGCACTGACCAAGCTTATATGGGCTTGAAGGGTAACTTCGGTGATGTGCGTGGCGGTACCTGGGATCCGTTGATCGACGACTGGATTCAGGACCCGATCTCCAACAACGAGTATTTCGACGTCACCGATTCCACAATCGATGTGGGTAACTTCTTCGAAGACGGCGACCGTGAAGGGGATAAACTCCGGTATCTCTCTCCCTCGCTGGGTGGTCTGCAATTCGCCGTTGGTACGCAATTCAAGGGCGATGGCGATGCTAACCGCGACGTAGGTTTGGGTGACCCTGACGAAGCCCTAGTACCTAACGCCAACGGCTACGAACAGGACGATGACTCCAACGCGTCCTTCTTCGGTGGCGTGAAGTACACTGCTGGTGCCTTTTCTCTCGCAGGCGTCTATGACGACCTCGATAACTACAAGCTGACCAACGGTTCCGACGAAGTCGAATTCAAGGCCTATGGCTTGAATGCGCAGTACACCATGGATGCGCTGCGTGTTTCTGCCAAGGTCGAGAATACCGACGTCAAAATGGGCAGTGACGATGGCGACATCATGCGCTATGCCCTCGGTGCCCGCTACGGCTACGGCTTCGGCGATGTCTACGGCTCCTATCAGCGCGTCGATGCCGATGAAGAAGTCGCTGGTGCAGCCAACCCGGCTGGCTATGACGGCCCGGGTGACTATAATGGCGATGACAGCTTCAACGAATTCGCCTTGGGCGCCACGTACAACCTTTCTCCGACGATGTACACCTTCGTTGAGTACGCGAAGTATGACCGTACCAACGACAAAGGCGACGGTGTTGCCGTGGGTGCTTACTACGGGTTCTAAGTTGTCGATGCCCCAGCGATCTTGAAGGTCGCGGCCAAAACGAAGCCGGCTCATTGCGAGCCGGCTTTTTTAATGTGCATCTGTAAGGTTTGATATTTTTTAGTAAGAATATGTATGGAAATGGCAGGATGCTACGTCTCGGTTTCCATGGTTGCTTCCCAGGATGATTGCGCCAGAATACGGCGGGCATCGTCGCGTATTTCCTCACGCCAGGCACAGGGTTCCAGCACCTCCACATTGGCGCCCATGCCTTTCAGCCACCAGAGTGTTTGCTGATCGTCGGGCAATTCGACGCTGAGTCGTTGCCACTGACTATGCGGCAGCGGCGTCAATTCTTGCTCACTCGCTAACGGTGTTTCGGTCAATAGCCAGGCGACTTGCGGGGCGACATTGGCAATCAGGTGGACATCATCGCGCGATTGTCGATAACCGAAAGCGCCATCGGCGATATATGCATCGAGATCGAATCCCGGGGTTTCGCGCCATGGTATTTGGCTGTTGGTCGCTTGGTGTATGCGGTGTAGTGCGAACTGTCGCAGATCGCTGTAGTTATCCACGGTCGCCACGATATAGGTAACACTGTGACGGCTGACGAGCCCCTGCGGGTGGAGAGTCAGTATCTTGTACTCCTCACGACTCCGTGAAAGGTAGCGTACCTCGATGGCCTTGTTTTCCAGCAAGGCCTGCGTCACGCCTTGCCATATGGAGGCGTCGACGGAGGCAGGAAGAAGCGCTTTGCCGTTGGGAATGGCGCGGACACGTTTTCGCCATTGACTCAAGCTGTTGCCTTCCAGATCGTCGAGTAGCCGGTGTGCATCGGCGAATTGGGGAGATAGTTGCCCCAGGACGACGGGGGGTAGAATGCCCTTGAGATATTCTTCGGCGAGCACGAGCGTGAGGGCGCTGGGTAAATCCAGGGCCGGGAGGTTGCTTTGAAACTGACGGTCGAAATACCAGCGAAAGGGCTTTTGTGTATCGTCGCAGATCAGGGGGAAGTGCAGCGCCAATTTGTCGCGAAGGTCGCGTTGCAGCGAGCGAGTATCGACCATGAAACCGCGTTCGCGAAGCTTCTCCAGCAGCACGGGGGTCGCGATGCGGCCCGGGCTGCGGGGAATTAGCTGCAACAGTGTGAGGTAACGAAAGAGCGTATCGCGGACGTGGGGCATGGCATCCTCGGGGAATAGTTACGTTTTATTACATAAAGGTTATCGGCCTTGGCCTAAGTTTCTTTAGAAAATTCGGGTATTCGGTCCGCCATGTCGTGCTATGACAAATGCTTCAGGCGTGTCGCGATGGGCAGGGGGAGGTGATGCGTCCACTGGTAGTCATTGGCGAGCATCCGAGTGTGGGAGCGCCATGTCTCGACGAGCCTGCTGTCGGGTGGCGTTGGCATGAAATCCGGGTCGAGGCTTGCCTGTGAGGAAAGAAGTGGCACGACGCACTCTTCATACAGGCGGTCGGTCGTGGCTTCCTGTTCAAGCGCAGGGTGAGAGAGTAGCCAATCATGCACTTCGTGAGCGGGATACGGGACTTTCGAGAAGAACAATACGGCCGAAGTCGGCAGCATATAACCCTGCTGCAATAGCAAGCTGTTGATCTCATGGTCCCATGCCAGGTGCCACATATCGGAGGACGATGAAACAGGAAGTAGATAGCCCAAGGCACAGTGCCAGGTCAGGTGCGCCTGTAGATAACGGCGATGCTCTGCTTCGAGCGTCGCACTGAAACGTGCATCGAAATAGATACTGCGTCCATCGGTGGTAGCCGTCGCCACGCGATCGTCGATGACAGGGACGAGCGTGAGGCCATCGGCGAGATCGGCATTCAACGGACAGCTATCCCGCCAGTGATCGCGATCCGACACCCACAACGCGAGCTGCTCATCCTTTAATGCTCGTGCTGCTGCGTTCTCGGTATTACCTTTCTTGCGTGCGATATACGACGCTAACTGCGTCACCACTCCCTTGCTCATACCGAACTCCATTGCACGTTGAGGTAGGCAAGGAGTATCGAGGAAGGTAGCGACAATGGGTGTCGCAGTATTCAGTATCGAGGAAATTAGGTTTATCTGGGAAAGAGAGGGCTATTGGGGCCGCGAAGGCGCGACCCCAATGGGCAGTTTAGATTTTCCCCAGGAGCTGCATATCGTTGCGCAAGTTGTCGGGAACGTCCTTGAGAAGTACCAGGTTCAGCTCTTGAGAGCCTTCATGCTGGGCGACGCTCTCTCCCAAGTTGCCGTTGATCTCATCGGGGCTAAGCGTATACATGGCGCCTGTCAGTGGATCCACGATCAACCAGCCGATGAGGCCGCCGAAGAGAATGTTCCCCCCGATGTACCAGCCATTGGGTGAGCTGGAAATAGAGATGGCCCGTGATTCATAGCCGTCTTTACTGAGGGTGACGTTATACTCCTTGCCTCCGAAGTAGGAGCCATCCGCTTTCTTTAGCGTGACGGTGGTCGGCGTTTCTCCCTGAAAAATTTCCTGATTGGTTTCGTCCGTGATCACTAGGTCTGCCTGAGATGGCGTACTGTTGATCGTGATTTGCTGATCCTTGTCACCGACGATGCTGGCGCAACCGGATAGCGATAGCATTCCTGCTGCGCAGATGGCTGCCGCAGTCATTTTTAGATTCATGAGATTCCCTTGCGTAAATCGAATTTTAATTAGCCTTAGAAGGCGTGGAGATATTACGCAATTATCGTAATGTTAACAAACTTTATAATAAAAATTCGGATGAATAACGCTTTGAAGGGACTATCACGAGACAAAAACCAAGACGTCTCTAGAAGGTGTCTTGGCGTCGGCGCTTGAGGCACGATGGCGCCCCCGATAGGGTTCGAACCTATGACCTATCCCTTAGGAGGGGATTGCTCTATCCAGCTGAGCTACGGGGGCGTGGCGGGGTTGATATTATAAGCGTACCGGGGCTCGGGATAAACCCGTGGCAGGCTTTGGTAAGCCTTTATTGCGTCTGTAACGCCAGTGGATAGAGAAGTTGGGACGTGCCGGCAAGGTAGTGCGCTTCGAGCTCATTGCTTGGCAGAGGATGGCCGATAAGAAAGCCTTGCGCCATGTCGCAGCCCATTTGACGCAGGACCTCGAGCTGCTCGGGGGTTTCGACGCCTTCGGCAAGTACGATGCGCTGCATGGCATGCGCCATGTCGATGATACCGCTGACGAAACGACGTTGTTGCGGCTGCTCGACGAGGTGGCGAATGGCCGCCTGATCGATCTTGACGATATCGATGGGAAGCTGGCTGGCGTATGTCAGCGATGAGACGCCAGAGCCGAAGTCGTCGAGGGCGATTTGGGCGCCGAGTTGGCGTGCGTGCTGGAGCTGATTGTAGGCCAGGTCGATGTCATGGAATTGGGCGGTTTCCACGACCTCTACATTGAGGAACGGCGAGGCGAGGGCATGACGCTTGCGTGCTTGCGCCATGTCTTCCGCGAGCTGGCCGGACTCGACCTGATCGCGCGTGACGTTAATGCTCACGGTGACCGCCATGTGGAAAGCCTGAAAGCGTTGGGCGGTGCGCGCGGCCTGATGGACGAGCCAGGTACTGTAGGCACACTCCAGCGAGGAGTGATTGACGATATCGATGAAATGGTGCGGTGCGAGCAAGCCCTGCTCGGGGTGATACCAGCGTACCAGCGCTTCGAAGCTGACGATGCGCTCGTCTGCCAGCGACAGGATGGGCTGATAGAACAGCGCCAATTCCTCTTGCTCCAGGGCACTTTGCAGGCGCGTGTAGAGATCGTCACCATCGCTTGAGTGGCGCTGGCTCATCGCGACGCGGTTCTTGCCTTGGCTCTTGGCTTCGTACATGGCGCTATCGGCGGCTGCGATCAACGCGTTCGCGGTGAATTGGCTGTCTTCGGTATAGGCGACCCCTATGGATGCGGAGAGCGTGATGCTGTGTTCGTTGCGCAGGTGGATGGGACTGATCAAGTCGTCGAGGATCTTGAAGGCGACCTTCTCGGCTTTTTCCGCGCTGCGCATGCCCGCCAGGGCAATGACGAACTCGTCGCCCCCTAGCCGCGCGACCAGGTCGGTGCTGCGTGTCTGCTGCTTGAGCCGCTGGGCGATGATCACCAGGGCTTCATCGCCTGCCGCGTGGCCGTATGTATCGTTGATCGGTTTGAAGTCGTCGAGATCGATGAATAGTACGGCGATCCCGATGCCGGTGTAGGAAAGCCCGGAGAGCAGATTTTCCAGCGCACCGCCAAAATGATCACGGTTGAACAGGCTGGTGAGCGGGTCATAGGTGGCGCGCCGCTCCAGGCGTGCTTGTTTCAGATGCTTCTGGGTGATATCGCGGAATACGGCGATGTAATGCGTGATGGCGCCCTGAGCATCGTGGATCGCCGAGATGGTGACGCTCTCGATGAGCTGACTACCATCCTTGCGAACGTTCCAGATATCGCCTGTCCAGTATCCGTGCTGGTGTACGGTAGTGAACAGGCTGGTATAGAACTGTGCATTGTGCTTGCCCGAGGACAGTAAGTGGGGCGTGCGCCCTAAGGCTTCCTCGGCACTGTATCCGGTCAACTGCGTGAAGGCGGGATTGACATCGATGATGCGTTTGTCGGCATCGGTCACGAGGATGCCGTCATGGGTACTGTCGAAAACCGTCTCTGCCAGCGCCATGCGCTCGGTAGCAAGCTTACGCGCGGTGACATCGGTCAAATAGCCATGCCACAGGGTGCCACCGTTGGCGAGACGTGTGGGCATGGCGACGCATTCCAGCCAGCGCAGCCCCCGAGTGGGATGATGGTAACGAAAGGCCTTTTGCCATAGCCTGAGTGACGCAGCGGAGCATGTAAGGGCGCTGCGCAGCTGCTGTCGATCCTCCGGGGCGATCCGGGCCAGTAACGTCTCGGCATCTTGTTGCAGAGGGTCTCGGTCGATGCCGCAATAATCGGTCAGTCGGGGGCTGATGTAGGGAAAGCAGCCTTGTCCGTTGGGCCACTGCCGATATTGAAACAGCACGCCGGGCACCTGGGCACTGAGCTGTTCGAGCAGATGGCCTTGGGCGCGCCAGCGGGTGCGCGACCGGTGCTGTTCATCGATGTCGCGCTGCACGCTGATCAGGTAGCAATGTCCTTCCTGACTATATAACGGTGCCAGCATCAGTTCGCTGTCGAAACCTGTGCCGTCCTTGCGACGGTTTTCGAGGGTCAGTGTCAGCGGTGTGCGCTCATCGATGGCGCGTTGCAGGCGGTGATTGGCCTCCGCATCGCCTGTCTGTAGCAGATGGCAGGAGCGCCCCAGCACTTCCTCGCGAGTATAGCCGGTAAGCTGCTCGAAGCCCTTGTTGACGAATATCAAGGGGCAGCCGGGTTGATCGCCATCGGCAATCGTGAGTGCAATGCCTGATACTTCCAGCAACTCGGTCAGCGACGGAGGCAAGGTATGTGGAGCCAAGGTCTCGTGTCCTCTACGACAGCCACGCGGGCGTGGGAATGGCACTATTTCGCCGGCCACCGGCCGGAACGCGATCAAGTGACGTCATGCGTATCGTGCCGACGCCATGCACTGTGATTGAAAGCCCCGTGTGGTCTGGGCTGGAGGCATACGTCCAGCAACGCTAGACTACTCCTTTTTTACATTCCAGTGCCAGGCTTGAGTAGAAAAGTGTCTTCAATTGCCGACATTTAAGAAAACGCTGTATAGCGAGGGGATGTCATTGGTCACTCATGACCGCATATTCGACGGCTTGGCCGACAAGTTTGAGCATGGCCTCTACGGGACGCCGCGAGGTGCGATTCGTCTGGCGGTGCTGGAGCACGTGTTACCCAATGAATTGCCCGCCGACGGTCGTCCCGCCCTGGACGTGGGCGCCGGCCTGGGCCAAATGAGTATATGGCTGGCGCAACGTGGCCATGCGGTCACCATGGTCGAACCCTCGCGGGACATGCGCGAACGTGCCATCGCGGGGATGGATGATCTAACCGTCACACCCGTCGATGCCACCTGGCAGACGTTGCCCGAACGCACGCCGGGACCGTGGGAACTGATCGTGTGCCACGCGGTACTGGAATGGCTCGCCGAGCCGCATGCCGCCTTCAAACAGCTCGCCACGTTGCTGGCGCCGGGCGGGTATCTGTCGCTGATGGTCTTCAACCGCGATGCACTGCGCTTCTCCAACGTGATCAAGGGTAACCTGGACAAGGCGCTCGATGATCGCTTGGAAGGACTGGGGAGGGGCCGACGCTTGACGCCGATCTCTCCGCTCACTGATGCAGACGTGCGCGAATGGATCGCGGCGGCGGGATTGTCACTGAAGGCGGTAACAGGCGTGCGAATTTTTTACGATTATCTCGCCGAGCGCGATCCTCCCGCGGAGCAACTCGAGAAGGTGATCGAACTCGAGCGTGGTTATTGCCAGCAGGAACCGCACTGGCGCCTGGGACGTTATCTGCATTACACCCTGTACAAACCGGAGACCGCGTCATGAGCGCCGAGACGCCGCCTTGCCAGTTGCTTGCCCGTCAGTCCCACGATTATCGCGATTGGCTGTGGGTTGCGCCGCCTCGCGATGCTTGGCTGGAAGCGGTCGGCGGTAGTGTATGGAGCGCAGATGCAGCAATTTGCCAGGCCTGGAGAGGGCTAGGGCGTGGGCAGCGAGTTTATGACGACCTCGCACCGGCGCTGGAGGCACCGGTCGCAGGCGCCGTGTTGTTCTGGCCCAAGACGCATGCGCTCGGCGAGTGGTGGCTGCTGGCGCTGTGTGCGGTGTTGCCCGAAGGCACGCCGCTTCAGGTCGTCGGCGAGCATCAAGGGGGCGTCAAGCGGGTGCTCAAATCGCTGGCCGCGCTGGGGCTCGGATGTCGCAAGGTGGATAGCGCGCGGCGGTGCACGTTGTATGCCACGCGCACGGCGTCGCTGTCACTGTCGCCGGAGGCAGCCTGGACCACGTTCGAGGCCGAGGGGCTCAGCGTGGCGAGCCATCCCGGCGTATTCGGTCACGGCAAGCTCGATGACGGCACGCGCTTGCTGCTCGAGACGCTGCCCGATGCTCTGGGTGATCCTGCCGGGCGTCATCTGCTTGACATGGGATGTGGTGACGGCATCCTCGCCGCCTGGCTCGGCGTTAGAGGCGCAAGCGTCTCGGCGGTGGATCTCAACGCTTTTGCGGTGGCCGCGACACGTCGCACGCTCGAGGCCAATCGGGTAATGGGGGAGGCGTGGCAGAGCGATGTCTACAGCGCAGTGACTGGAAAATTCGACGCTATCGTCAGTAACCCGCCTTTTCATCAGGAGCGTGCCATCGATTACGACCCGGCGGCGCGCTTGATACGCGAGGCACCTGAAAAATTGGCACGGGGTGGCAGCCTGATTTTGGTGGCCAACGCCTTCCTGCCGTATCCCCGCTTGTTGGAAGAGGCCTTCGGTGATTTCACGATCCTCGCCGATGATCGGCGGTTTCGGGTTTATCAAGCAATGAAGATTGCGCGCTGAAATTGACCGGGCCGCGCGCTCAATCATCCTCCGTACTGACTGT
>NZ_JAKGAM010000008.1 GCF_023061285.1 Chromohalobacter nigrandesensis | reverse complement strand
CTCCAGGGCCACGCCCACGCGACTCTCGGCGCCGATGCCCTGCCCCATCAGCCAGTGGGCCAGGCGGTTGGCGCGGGTATCGAATTCGGCGAAGGTCAGGCGATCCTCGCCGTGGACCACCGCCATCGCCTCCGGCCTTTCCTGCGCCTGATCGGCGATCAGGGCGCTGATCGGACGAGGGTCCACCGAGGGATGATCGACGGTATTCCAGTCGTCCCAGACTTGCCGTTCGGAAGCTGTCAGCAGTGGCAGGCCCGACAGTCGCTGTTCGCCGCCTCGGGCCATGGCGGTCAGCAGCTGCTCCAACTGGCCGGCCAGTGCGTCGGCGCGAGCCGGGGATACGTGATCGTTACGGTAGTGCAGGTGCAGGACCAACCCCTTACCGGCCTCGACCGCCAGGCTCAGAGGATAATGGGTTTGCTCGCTCACCTGCAGGTTACTGGCGCGCACGCCAGAAGCATCGCTGCGCAGGGCATCGTCCACCGGAAAGTTTTCGAACACCAGCAAGGAATCAAACAGCTCGCGGCCGGATTGCCCGGCATACTGCTGGATCTGGTACAGCGGTGTATGTTCGTGCTCCCGCAATGCCAGGTTATGGGCCTGGAGCTCCGCCAGCCACTCTCCCAGGCGCTGCTCCGGGGCCGGCGCCTGGACCACGGGCAAGGTATTAATGAACAGCCCTATCTGCCGATCCATGCCCGCCACCGATGCCGGCCGGCCCGACACCGTGGCGCCGAACGCTACCCGACGCTGGCCGCTGTAGCGTTGCAGGATCAGGGTCCAAGCTGCCTGGATCAGGGTATTGAGGGTTACCTGCTGTTGGCGGGCAAACGCCGCCAGGTGATCGTGATCCAGGTTCAGCACGATATCCGCCAGTGTAGCCTCTTCCAGCGGCAGGCAGCGGCTGTCTGCCAGCAACGGGGCCAGGCGCGTGGGTTCGGACAACGCACTGAGCTGGTCCCGCCAGAACATTTCGGCGGCCACCGCGTCACGCTCGCCCAGCCATTGGAAATAGTCACGGTAGCGAGCCGGGCCTTGCGGCTGGTCACCCAGCGCTTCGCGCATCACCTCGCTCAACAACGCCGCGCTGCTCCAGCCATCCAGAAGAATGTGGTGCAGCGTCAGGATCATCTGCCAGCGCCGCTCCCCCAGCCGTACCAGCACCATCCGCATCAACGGCGGCCGGGCCAGATCGAAGGGCGCAGCCTTTTCCTGCTGACAAAGGGCATCCAGCGCCGCGTACTCTTCAGTGCGCCAGTCCAGCTCGCGGATCGACAATAGGGCCTTGCAGTGGATCAGTTGCACCGGCATCCGGGAACCGGGCGCGTGGATAAACCCGGCCCGCAGGATTGGATGTCGCGCAATCGCCGACTGCCAGGCCGCCTTGAACGGCTCCACAGGCAGGTCATCCAGAGTCACGGACACCTGATTGACGTAGGCATCGGACGAGCCCCCCAGCTCGCTGTGGAAGAGCAGTCCCTGCTGCATCGGCGTCAGCGGCAGGACATCGTCGATGTCGTACTGTCCGACTGGAAGGGCTTCAAGCGCAGCCTGATCCAGGGCAACCAGCGGGAAATCCGAGGGGGTCACGCCCCCGGTTTCCCGGCAGGTGGCAACCACGGCTTCGAGGGCCCGGTGGAAGTGTTCCATCAGGCGGTCAATCGCCTCGCTCTGATGACGCGCGGCGCTGTAGCTGCAGGTGAAGGACAGCACACCGTCACGCACCTGCCCATCCAGCGAGAGCTCAAATCCCAGCGGGACATCCGCTGCCCGCATGGCGCCGGGCGATTCTTCCGCCAGAACAAGGCCATCCAGGCTGCGTGAGTCCACCTGCCCCAGATAGTTGAAAAGGACGGCGCCGGCGAGATCCGGCAGCCCGCGCTCGCCATTCAGGTAGCGCAATACGCCATACCCCAGTCCACCACGGGGCACCTGACGCAGGGATTCCTTGGTGGCTTTCAGGTTATCGACAAGGTTGCCGCCACCGGATACACACAGCGGGTACAGGCTGGTGAACCAGCCGACAGTTCGGCTCAGGTCCACGCCTTCAATCAGCGATTCGCGACCGTGCCCTTCCAGGGCGATGGTCGATTGCGAGTGACCGCCCCACTGGAACAGCGCTTCGCCAAGGGCAGTCAGCAGCAGGTCATTGACCTGCGTGCGCCAGGCCTTCGGCGCCTCTGTCAGCAACTCCCGGGTTATCTCGGCGGACAGAGCGATGGTCGACAGGGCCAACTGGGCCAGGGTGTTCGGCCCGGCTTCGTTCACACCTGGCAGCGGTGTCGGGGCGGGGATGGCAGCCCAATAGTCCATCTCTTCGGCCAGCGACGCTTCATCCCACACCGCTGGCAATCGATCCGCCCAGGCCTGGAACGGAACGCCCTTCGGCCCCAGGTCAATGGTTTCTCCCTGGCGGGCCTGGCGGTAGGCCCGCATCAGGTCGTCCAGCAGGATGCGCCAGGACACACCGTCGATAACCAGATGGTGTACCGCCAGCAGCAGCCGCTCGGAACCGTCGTCCAGCCGCGCATGCAGTGCCCGCATCAAGGGACCCTCGCCCAGGTCCAGGCTGGCCTGGGCCCGGTCGCATTCGTTCGCGAGCTTGTCAGAGGTTGTGGTCACCGACCAGAGCAGGTCATCCGACTCGCCAGGTGCCCCATAGGCTTGCCGCCACGCCCCGTTATGGTGGGCAAAACGCAGGCGCAGTGCATCGTGTTGTCGATAGACGGCGCTCAGGGCCTGGGCCAGAGCTGAGCCGTCCAGTACGGTCTCCGGTTTGAGCAACAGCGCCTGGTTCCAGTGATCCGGCCGGGGCATGGCCTGGTCGAAGAACCACTGCTGGATGGGTGTCAGCGGGAAGTCCCGTTCCAGGTCAATGGCGTGATTTTGGACCGTCGCATGGGTTACCACGGAAGCCAGGTCGGCAATAGTTTGGTGCTCGAACACCTGCCGGGCCGTCAGTTCCAGACCGATGCGTTTGGCC
Organism: Chromohalobacter nigrandesensis; assembly: GCF_023061285.1. Taxonomy (GTDB): domain Bacteria; phylum Pseudomonadota; class Gammaproteobacteria; order Pseudomonadales; family Halomonadaceae; genus Chromohalobacter; species Chromohalobacter nigrandesensis. The sequence continues at coordinate 139,635 of NZ_JAKGAM010000008.1, read as the reverse complement.
TTGGCGATAATCCGCAGACTCTGGATGGAATCGCCACCCAGGGCAAAAAAGTTGTCCTGTCGCCCGGCTTGGTCAACGCCAAGTACCTCCTGCCACAGATTGGCAAGGGCCTGTTCGGTATCGGTTTGCGGCGCCTCGTACCCGGCTGACTGCACCTCCACCTCGGGCAGTGCCTTGCGGTCCAGCTTGCCGTTGGCCGACAGCGGGAAGCGCTCCAGCACCACCAGGTGCACCGGCACCATGTAGTCCGGCAGTTGCTTTTTCAGCGCCGATCTCAAGGCGTCCGTTTCAATGCCGGTACCCTGCACGTAACCGATCAACTGATCATTGCGGGCGATGACAACGGCATCAATCACATCGGCGGACTCCCGCAGCACAGCCTCTATCTCACCCAGTTCAATACGCAAACCACGCAGCTTGATCTGGTGGTCCAGCCGACCCAGGTATTCAATCGTGCCATCGTGACACCATCGGGCCAGGTCACCACTGCGGTAGAGCCGCTCGCCCCGGGCAAAGGGGCTCGGCACGAAGCGTTCCGCCGTCAGGTCCGTCTGGCCATGGTAGCCCTGGGCTAGACCGGCGCCGCCGATATACAGTTCCCCCGGCACGCCAATGGGCTGCGGGTTCAGGCGGTGGTCGAGGATATAGACCTGCAGATTGGCGATGGGCTGGCCGATGGGCACGATTGTGCGTTCGTCCTTGCCGCAGGTCCAGTGGGTCACGTCGATGGCCGCTTCGGTGGGGCCGTAGAGATTGTAGAGTTGCGCCTTGGGCAGGCGACGCAGGGCCTCGTCCTGCAGGTCTTTCGGCAAGGCTTCGCCGCTGCAGATCACCCGGCGCAGGGAGTCACCGCCAGCCAGGTCATCAAGGGTCAGGAAAGCGGACAGCATGGACGGCACAAAGTGGATGGTGGTGACCGATTCACGCTGGATCTGATCCACCAGCTTCGCCGGATCCCGGTGGTCCCCCGGTTGGGCAACCACCAACCTCGCGCCTACCATCAGCGGCCAGAAGAACTCCCATACCGACACATCGAAACTGTAGGGCGTCTTCTGCAGGACGGTGTCATCTGCGTCCAGTTCGTAGGCCGCTTGCATCCACTGCAAGCGGTTGAACAGCGCAGCGTGGGTATTGACCACACCCTTGGGCTTGCCGGTGGAGCCGGAGGTGTAGATCACATAAGCCCGCTGTTGCGGATGAATCTCGACATCGGGTCTCGACGCGGACTGATTCGTCAGATCAAGCTGGTCGAGGTTAATGACCGACAGATCGTCTGGGGCCGGCAGTTGATCAATCACCGCCTTATGGCTCAGCAACAGGTCCACACCGGCGTCAGTCAGTACCTGCCTCTGGCGGGCCTCCGGGTGCTCGGGATCGATGGGCACATAGGCCGCGCCGGCTTTCTGGATGGCGTAGAGCGCCACCACCATGGCGACCGAGCGCTCGGCTGCCACGCCGACCAGGCTGTTGCGGCCCACACCCTGCCCGATCAGGTAATGGGCCAGGCGGTTGGCGCGCGCATCCAGTGCCCCGAAGCTCAGGCGCTCGTCGCCGAAGGCCAGGGCCTCGCGGTCCGGGTGCGCGGTTGCCTGGCGCTCGAACAGACGATGCACCGGCTTGGGCTGGCCATAATCAGTGACGGTCGTGTTCCAGGCCGACAGTTGTCCCTGATCCGTCTCGTCCAGCAGATCATAATCGCCTACTGACTGATCGGGGGCATCCACGATCTGCCTGAGCAAACCTTCGAAGCAACGATGAATCCGCTCCACGCTCTGGCGATCGAACAGATCTGTCGCGTAGTTCCAGTTACCGCCCACGCGCCCGTCCGGGAAGGCCCAGGTGTGCAATGCCAGGTCAAACTGCGCCGCGCCGGCATCCTGAGCCAACAATTCGGCGCTCAGGCCCGGGGCCAGTTCAAAGCGTTCGCCATCGCGCTGCTGGTGGTTATAGAGCACCTGGAACAGCGGGTTGTGGCTCCGGCTGCGTTCTGGCTGCAGGTGGTCCACCAAATGTTCGAAAGGCAATGCCTGATGTGCCTGGGCCTGCTGGGCCACCTCACGCTCCCGGTTCAGGACCGCCGTGAACGGCTCGCTACCGTCCAGCTCGCTGCGCAGGACCTGGATATTGACGAAGAAGCCGATCAACCCTTCCAGCTCCGCTCGCTCGCGGCCGGCCATCGGCACACCGACACTCAGGTCGGTCTGGCCGCTCAACCGGTGGAGCAGCACCTTGTAGGCGGCGAGCATCACGGTAAAGAACGTAGTGCCTCGGGTAAGGGCCAGGGCGTTGAGGGCTTTGACCAGCCCGTCGTCCAGCCGGAAGTGATAGCGCCCACCCCGGAAGGACTGCCAGGCCGGGCGCGGCCGGTCCGTGGGCAGTTCCAAGACCGGCGGCTCGTCACCCAACTGGCGGGCCCAGTAATCGAGATCGGCTTCACCGGCGCCCGCCTCCAGGGCCCGACGTTGCCATAATGCCACATCCGCGTATTGCAGCGGCAGTGGCGGCAGATCGGACACGTCACCGTTCAGCGCGGCGCGATAGCATTGCACGAACTCCATCAGCATGACCTGGATCGACCAGCCGTCGGCGATGATGTGATGCAGGCACAGCACCAGGCGGTGATCGTCTTCTCCCATCCGCACCAGTACGCCCCGCCAGAGCGGCCCCCTGACCAGATCGAAAGGCTGCTGCGCCACGTCCTGGGCCTGCTTCTGGAACATGGCTTCGCTGTCAGCGGACAGCTGCAGGATTTCCACCGGAGCGAACGAACCGATGATCTGTTGCGGCTCACCGTCATCGTCCATCCGGAAGGTGGTGCGCAGACTTTGGTGGCGCTGCGCTAGGGTATCGAATGCAGTCCGCAAGGCGGCCCGGTCCAGCGAACCGCGTAGGCGGATGGCCCCCGGCAGGTGATAGGCGCTGTTGCCGGGTTCCAGTTGGTCGATGAACCAAAGACGCTGCTGGGCGAACGAGGCCGGACTCACATCGCCGGCCACGCCCTGCGGGATCGGCAGGGCCGACAGGGTCAGTCCCTGAGCCTGCAGTTTCTGAAGGAAGATCCGGCGCTTGTCGGTGTTCAGTTCCAGGAAGCGGCGTGACAGGGACATCGCGTTGTCCGGCATCATTCGATCTCCTCCAGTTCGCTCATCAAAGCGTCGAGGTTGTCCAGGCGGTCCTGGTCCAGGGTCTGGTCCTGCAGGCGCCTCACCACCTCCGCCATGGCCGCCACGGTGATGGCCTCGAAGGCTTCCGCCAGCGGGACGGTGACGCCCAGGGTTTCACGGATCCGGGACAACAGGCGGGTAGCGAGCAGCGAGTGACCACCCAGCTCAAAGAAATGGTCGTGTCGGCCGACACGCTCGACCTGCAACAGTTCCTTCCACAGCGCGGCGATGTCGGTCTCAATGTCACCGGACGGCGCCTCGAAGGGGCGATCGTCCAGGGCGGGTTCCGGCAGGGCTCTGCGGTCCAGCTTGCCGTTGGCATTCAACGGCAGACGATCGACGACGATCAGGTGGGTGGGCACCATCACCGCCGGCAGCTCGGCGGCCAGACGGTCCCGCAGGTTTTCGGTCGCCAGTTGAAGGCCATCGTCGGCCACCAGGTAAGCCACCAGCCGGGGACCATGGGGCGTGTCCTTCGCCGCGACAACGGCCTGCCGGACGCCGGCGTAGGCCAACAGGCAGGATTCGATCTCGCCCAGCTCGATACGCTGACCCCGGATCTTGACCTGGAGGTCCGCGCGACCGGCGTATTCAAGCACGCCGTCATCCGTCCAGCGGGCCAGGTCACCGGTGCGATAGAGACGTTCGCCCGGTGCCCCGAACGGGTCCGGCAGGAAACGTTCGGCGGTCAGTCTAGGCCGGCCGGCATAGCCCCGACCCACACCAGTGCCACCGGCGTAGAGTTCCCCCACCACACCTCGGGGCAGCGGCTGCAGGTGCACGTCCAGCACGTACAACCGGTTGTTGTCGGTGGGGTGGCCGATGGGAATGCCAGACTCGGTGTCGGCGATGCCCTGCAACGTCTGCAGGGCCACGTCGTCGGCGCATTCCGCCGGTCCATAGGCGTTGACCAGCGGAATGGCCGGATAGCGCTCGAACCAGCGTCGTGCCAGCTCGCGGTTCAGGGCTTCCCCGGTGGGCAGCATCCAGCGCAGGCGCAGCGTCGGTTCTTCCGCCGTGGCCAGGATGCCCTCGATCACCGCCGGCACGGTCTCCAGCACGGTCACGCCGCTGTCCGCCACGGCTGACACCAGTTGCTGGGGATCGTGGGTGATGGTATCGGGGATTATCTCAACCTGGCCGCCAAACAGGGGGGCGGTCAGGAACTGCCAGACGGAGATGTCAAACCCGGTTGCGGCCGTCTGGGCGATGATGTCGCCTTCGCCCAACTCAAGGTAGGGCACCTTGGAAAGCTGGTTGTTGAGCATGCCCTGGTGGCTGACCATCGCCCCCTTGGGCTCGCCAGTGGAGCCGGAGGTGTAGACCACGTAGGCCAATTGATCCATCGCCGGATACCGGCACGGATTGGCGTCACTGCCCGTCCGCAGCAGGGATTCCAGGGTAATCACCCGAGGCCGCGCTTCGGATTCCGTCAGGATGGCCTCCACCTGCGCCAGACAGGCTTCCGGCGCCACCAGCACCGGCGCATGACTGCTGTGCAGCATGCGCCCGCTGCGCGCAGGCGGATGGCGCTCGTCGAGAGCCAGGCAGGCACCGCCCGCCTTGAAGGCTCCGACCATCAGGGTCAGCAGCTCCAGGTTGCGGGGCGAATACAGGGCCACCACCTGGTCCGGTTCGACACCAGCTTCGATCAGGCCCTGCCCGATGCGGTTGGCCTGCTGGTTCAGGGCGCCGTAGTGAAGCGATTCGCCTTCGCAGCAGGCGACAGTCCGGCCGGGATCGGCCAGCGCCCAGGCCTCGAACCGTTCGAGCCAGCTCAGGCTCATCCAGTCCGGCTCCACCTGGCCCTGGCCGAGCCTAAGCAGCTCACCCCTGTCCTCCATGGAAACCAGCCGGATACCGGCAAGCGGCTGCTCCGGCGACTGCATCAGTTGGCTCAGAACCTGGTGGTACTGATCCAGCAGCACCTGCATATCCCGTTCCCGGAAATATCGCTGGTCGTAGCTGAATTGCAGCTGGTAAACCTCGCCCGGCAGGATGACCACCGTCAGCGGGTAGTTGGTGTGGGTGCGATTCGCCAGTGGCGTTATGCCGTAGGCCTCGGCAGCCTGCTGCACTTCCGCTCCCATGGGCACATTCTCGAACACGAACAGGCTGTCGAACAGGGCACCGCCGCGCGGGGTATCCGCCAGGTTCTGCACCTCCGCCAGGGACAGGTGTTCGTGCTGGCGCATTGCTGCGTTAGCGGACTGCAGTGAATGCAGGAAGTCGCGCCTAGTCTGGATTGCGCTTTCAGCACCAATACGCAGCGGTAGCGTATTGATGAACAGACCAAGGGTTTCCTCAATCCCATCCAGCTCCGACGGGCGACCAGCAACGGTCACCCCGAACAGCGCTTCGTCCAGGCCGCCGTGGCGCATCAGCAACAATGCCCATGCCGCCTGCATGAAGGTGTTTACCGTCAGCTTTTCGTTACGGGCCCGTTCGGCCAACTGAGCCGTCTCCCCCACCGTGAGAGCAAGGGACACATCCTGGATGGACGATGGACCATTCCCCGTGCGCTGGTACGGCAGGGGCGTGACCTCGGTAAAACCAGCCAGAGTGTCGCGCCAGAACTGCCGTGCCTGCGCTTCATCCTGCTGTTGCAGCCAGGCGATAAAGTCCCGGTAGGGGCGCGCCGGGATCACCACCGGCTGCCGGCCATCTACCAATGTGCGGTAGTGATCGAAGAACTCCGCCAGCATCAGGCCACGGCACCAGGCGTCGATCAATGCATGGTGGTGGCTCTGCACAATGCGGTACTCGCCCGGGCCGAAGCGCACCAGCCGCAGACGCAGCAGTGGTGGTTTGGCGAAGTCGAACCCCTGGCTTCGTTCGGCGGCCAGCAGCGCGTCCAGTTCCGCCTCGGCATCTGCCCTGTCCAGGTGACTCAAGTCAACCAACTGCGCCGGCGACGGCACGTCGCGATAGACAATCTGGTGCTGGATGCCGTTATCCAGATCGTGGAAACCGGTGCGCAGCATCGGATGCCGGCGTACGACGGCCTGCCAGGCCGCCTTGAACGCCTCGAAATCCACGGCGCTGTGGACGTCATACTGGTCCTGCATCAGGTAGATGCCGCTGCCCTGCTTCAGCAGGCTGTGCAGCAGGATCCCTTCCTGCATCGGCGCCAGCGGCAGAATGTCCTCGATGTTGGCGGGGTTGTCGAGCGCATCCAGTTGCGCCTGATCCAGCCGGGCCAATGGGACGTCGGACGGCGTCAGGCCGCCGCCGTGCGTCCGGCAGCGTTCAATCAGCGACGTCAGCGCCTGCCGATAGGCATCAGCAAGGGCTTCGACCCGTGGCCGGTCGAAGCGGGCTTCGCTGTAGGTCCAGTGCAGGCGCAACCGGCCGTCGCGGATCAGGCCATCCACCACCAGCGCGTTCGCCATGGGCCCCTCACGGTCGCGCAGGTCACCGACAGGTCCATCATCCAGGCTCAGCCCGAATGCCGCAGGGGATTCGAACTGCCCCAGATAGTTGAAGGTCAGCCCGACGCCCGTCAGCGACGGCAGGTCCTCGCCCTGTAACTCCTTAAGGACGCCATAACCCAGGCCATCACCCGGTACGGCGCGCAGCATTTCCTTGATCTGCTTCAGGGTGGCCAGGATATCCGCCCCACTGTCCAGGGCGACCGGATAGAGCGAGGTGAGCCAGCCGACTGTCCGACTGACGTCCGGCGCACCTTCGGGTCCCTGGCGGCCATGGCCTTCCAGCATCACCACGTTGCGGGCGCGGCCGGTCCACTGCTCCAGCGCCGCTGCCAGTGCCGCCAACAGGGCATCGTTGATGCGGGTGCAGAAAGCGTCGGGCACATCGTTCAGCAGGGCCCGGGTCTGCGCCGCATCCAGGGCCATGTCTAGGTGGCCGGCGTCGGCAATCCGGGCCGGTGCATCCGGCCGGCTGCAGGGCATGGCCGCTTCTTCGGCGCTGAAGGCCTGCCAGTAGTCGAGTTCGCCGTTGAACCGTCCGTCCGCCAGTGTCCGGTTCAGGTAACCGGCCCAGTCGTGAAGCCCCGTGGCTTCAGCAGCGAGATCGATTGCTTGGCCCCGGAGGTGCTGACCATAGGCCGTTTTCAGGTCGTCCAGCAGCACACGCCAGGACACGCCATCCACCACCAGGTGATGAGCCGTCAGCATCAGGGTTTGCCGTCCATCCGTCAGAATGGCCAGTACCGCTCGCAGCAGCGGGCCGTCGGTCAGGTGCAGGTTGCGGTGGGCCTCGTTGAACGTGGCCAGCATGGCGGACTCATCCACAACGTCCACGACCTGGAGCAGGTCCTGCGGTGACCGGTCGGCGATTGTCTGGGTCGCCTGTTCCGTATCGAATCGCAGGCGCAGCGCCGGATGGGCCCGGACCAAGGCGGCCAGTGCGTGGCGCAGGATGTCGGCATCCAGCGAGGCCTGCACGCGCAGGCGTATCGACTGGTTCCAGTGGTGCCGGTTCGCCATGGGCTGACAGAAGAAGCGCTGCTGGATGGGCGTCAGCGGATGGGCCTGGTTGGAGGATGCCGACGGTAATGGTTGCACCGGGGTGGCTTCGGCCTGGAACTCGGCCACCTGCGCCAGCTCGGCAATGGTCTGTTTCTCGAACAATTGCTTGGGCGTCAGGCGAACGCCCTGCTTCCGGGCCCGGGCGATCACCTGCAGGCTGATAATGGAATCCCCGCCCAGGCTGAAGAAGTTGTCGTGGCGCCCGACCCGGTCCACCGGCAGCAGCGAGGTCCACAGGTCCGCCAGGATCGTTTCCACGTCCCCCAGAGGCGCTGCGAAGGCATCGCGCTGCCGTTCCAGTTCCGGCAATGCCCAGCGATCCAACTTACCATTGGCAGTCAGTGGCAAGGCATCGAGCCGCACGAGGCCGCTGGGCACCATATAGTCCGGCACGCGCTCGCCAAGCTGCGCGAGTAACGCGGCGTCATCGACATCGCTCCCAGCTACCATCACCACGTAGGCGTACAGTTGTTCGCGGCCTTCTTCGTTGTCCCGTGCAATTACTTCAGCTTCTGCAATATCCGGCTGTTCGCTCAACAGGGCAGCGATTTCGCTCGGCTCCACCCGATAGCCGCGAATCTTGACCTGATCATCCACGCGGCCAAGGAATTCCAGGCTACCGTCGGCCAGTTGGCGCACACGGTCACCGCTGCGATAGAGTCGCTCCCCCGCATGGAAGGGGCTGGCGACGAAACGCTCCGCCGTTTGCCCCAACCGCTGTAGATAGCCTTGAGCCAACCCAGAGCCACCCAGGTAGAGCTCGCCGGCAACACCCTTCGGCACTGGATTAAGCCAGGGGTCAAGCACGTAGGCCTGAGCATTGGCCAGCGGCGTGCCGATCGGCAGTGTGCTGGCAGCTCGATCGGCTATGTAGGCCTGCTGGGCGAGAATACCGACTGTGGTTTCCGTAGGGCCGTAGTGATTAAGCACCTGGCAGGTTGGCTTGAGTTCGGCGATACGCGCCAGTAGCGCCCAGTCGGTCGCTTCGCCGCCCAGGATCAGGCGCTCGTGGGGGAGTACATCGGCCGGGTTTGCGGCACTCAGCAGCGCCCGCAGGTGGCTAGGCACTATCTTCAGCACATCCATCCGTTGTTCGCGCATATACGCCGCAAAGGCATCCGGATCGAAGGCGCATTCGGGGGAAATAAGATGCAAGGTGCGCCCAGTGCACAGGGCTCCAAACAGCCCCGTATGCCCCAGATCCGCCGCTACCGTCGACACCATCGCCATGTTGCGGGCACCATCTGATAGCGCCAGCGCCTCCAGAACGCCCTGCACGTAATTGGCCAGCGCACCGTGACTTACCGCCACTCCCTTGGGCTTGCCCGTAGAGCCAGAGGTATAGATCACATAGGCCGTCTGCTGGGGATGGATGACGGGCAGTTCGTGTTCTACTGCAGCCCGAGTATCATCGGCAAACGCCAACTCCATTACCGGAACGCCCCCGCTCCAGTCGCAAGCCGTGCAGCTCAGCAGCAAGCGAGCGCCACTGTCAGCCAGTTGATAGGCCAAACGCTCCGCTGGCAGTTGCGGATCCAGTGGCACGAAGGCCCCGCCCGCTTTGAGTACGGCAAGAATGCCGAGCACGTATTCGCACGAACGCTCGGCGTGAATGGCTACACGCACCTCGGAGCCTACGCCCTTTGCAATTAACTCTGCCGCTAACCTTTGGGCCTGGGCATCCAGGCTGGCGTAGGTATAACGGTATTGCCCATCGTCTACGGCTGACGCATCAGCATTAGCTGCCACCGCTTTCGACAGCAGGGTGGGTATATCCTGAGCCAGAAATTCGCTTTGGTTGCCTTCCAGCACGGAGATAGGCTCGGGTAGCGACAACATCGCCGGGTGAGACTGCGGATCAGCGACGATCTGCTCGGCCAGGAATCGGAATGCCTGGCAGAAGCGCTCAATCGTGGTGGCATCGAATAGCTCCGCGGAGTAAGCGAATAGGCCTGTTATTCCCTCCGGCTCATCGCAAAAATCGAGACTCAGGTCGAAGTGGGCAATGCCCGTGAATACCTGCTCCGCTTGGACGGTCAGGCCAGCCACATGGCGCTCCGCCTGCCACATTTCCTGTTGAGTGCACTTCACCTGGAACAGCGGATGCACACCCGGTTGCCGTTCGAGCTGCAGTGCCTCCACCAACTGATCGAAAGGTACCTCTTGATGCAGCTGGGCATCGATCAGGGTAGCGTTCACCTCATCTAATAAACGTTCGAAGTTTTCAGTGGGATCAACCTGAGTGCGCAGCACAACGACATTGATAAGGTAACCAATCAAGCCCTGGAGCTCGGCTTTATGGCGATTGGCAATGGGAGCCCCTACCTTGATATCGGTCTCACCGCTAAAGCGATGCAGTGTCAGCTTTAATAGTGCCAAGATCACAGCGTAGAGCGAAACGCTTCGTTCACGGGATAAGCTGCGTAGCTGCTCGCTCAACTCACCTGGTAGCGTAAAACGTAGTTGGCCTTCTCTGGGTGCGGACAGCGCTTGGCGTGGACGATCCAAAGGCAATGCTAGCGGGGGATGATCCCCGGCGAGGCGTTCACACCAGTGAGCAAGTTGGCTCTGTCGCTCACTGCCATGCTGCTGACGCTGCTGCCAGCCCGCATAATCTGCGAACTGTATTGGAAGTGGTGCAAGTTTGACTTCTCGCTGTGTGCAGGCGCCCTCATAAAGTGCGCATAGATCATCGATGAGCACTTGTACTGACCATCCATCGCCAGCAATGTGGTGCTGAACGACAGCTAACACATGGTGCTCCGTGGACAAGCGGTAGAGGGCGACGTTTAAGGGAGGCGCCTGTTCAAGATCAAAAGGTTGCCGCGCCAGTTTGGTGAGTGTGTCATGCAGGACCTGCTCCTGTTCATCCGCGGTATCGCCGGGTATATCATTACAGATCAGCTCAGGACTCCAGTCCTGCGCTAGCCGCTGAACAGGTTCTCCCGCCTCACTCAAGGGGTAGTAAGTACGCAAAATATCATGGCGCTGAACCAGGGCCTCCAGCGCTGCATTGAGCGCCGATAAATCCACCTCCCCCTTGAAGTGCAGTGCCCCCGCCATATTGTAACCAGCACTCTGGTGATCGAGCTGCCATGTAAGCCATAGGCTACGCTGCCCTTCTGACAGCGGTATATCGCTTTGACGTTGATCATCGTCAAGACGGGGGATGGCCAGCGCCCATTGATCCGATGATGCCGCCAGGCATGCTTCGATAGCTTTAGCCATGGCAGACAAGCGCGGTTGCTCGAACAGTGCGTGCAGCGATACCTCGACACCCCAGTAATCACTGATGGCGGCGGCTAGCCGCACCGCCGCCAGAGAATTACCCCCACTAGCAAAGAAGTGGGCATTGCTCCCCAGTGGCGTTTCCTTGTTGCCTCCCAGCACTTGTCGCCAAAGCTTCGCTAACGTCTGCTCGGTTTCGCTCCCAGCTTCCGCAGTAGATTGCGATGCCTTTCCCTCACTGGCGTCATCGTCGCCACCGCTGACAAAATGCCCAAAGGCGTGAATGGCGTAGGCATCCAGGCTCCCCGCCTCCCAGCCTTGGCGGCAGGCGCTGCGCTGTAACTTGCCGCTGGAGGTCTTGGAGAGGCCGCCGGGGTTGAGCAGTAACGCTACCGAAAGTGTCTCATGGCAGGCATTGCCGACTGCCTCGCTTAACGCTTCGACCAGCTTCTCGGCGGGCACCAGCTTCTGCATACCACGGGAGACTTCTGCCGCGACACCGATCCCCTCGGCGCCTTCCGGGGTAGTCACGGCAAAGGCCGCCACGCGCCCCTTACGCACCGCTTCCACTTCCGCCTCGATAGCGCTCTCGATATCCTGGGGATAGACGTTATGGCCGCGCAGAATGATCAGGTCTTTAATACGCCCGGCGATATACAGCTGCCCTTGGTGCAAAAAGCCTAGATCGCCGGTGCGCAGCCAGCGATCGTCTCGGGCCCCGTTGTCATGAGCATCGGTACGCTGCCAGCTAACCCCATCCCGGGTGACAAAAGTTTTCGCCGTTGCCTCGGGATTCTGCCAATACCCATGTGCCACACTGGGCCCATTGACCCAGATCTCGCCCACCTCGCCAGCCAGCACGGTTTGGCGGCTCTGGGGATCGACGATATCGATAGCGTGGTCGGGGAGCGGCGTACCGCAGCCCACCAGGATGTTGCCATCCTCCGTGGGGCTGGCATGGCCCTGGGCCAGCGAGGCTTGAGAAAAAGCCGTGCCCACCACGCCTGTGCCGCGTGAATTGCAGCTGACAAGTAACGTGGCTTCAGCCAAGCCATAGCAGGGAGCTGCGGTGTCAGCGGCGAAGCCCACCGGGCGGAAGCGTTCAATAAAGCCAGTGAGGGTAGCGTGGCGTACCGGCTCGGCGCCCGAGAACGCGACCCGCCAGCTGGATAAGTCGAGCGCTTCAATCCGTTCGTCGCGAATGCGCTCGAGGCACAGTCGATAGGCGAAATCGGGGCCACCGCTGACGGTCCCTCGGTGACGGGAAATCGCTTCCAGCCAGCGAACCGGCCGCTGCAGAAAGAAGGTCGGGCTCATCAATACCGCAGGAATACCGCAGTAGATGGGCTGCAGCAGGCCACCGATCAGGCCCATGTCGTGATAGAGCGGCAGCCAACTGACGAAGACATCGTCGGCACCAACCGAGAAGCCCGTCTCGATGGCGCGCTCGTTAGCCATCAGGTTGCCATGGCTGACCATGACGCCTTTGGGCGCGGCCGTGGAGCCTGAGGTGTATTGCAAAAAGGCGATATCATCACGCTTTGGGCGATGCTCGACCCAGTATTCAGCGCGGGCCTCATCGACACCATCCACGGCGATCAATTCAGCGCTACCGAAGCCTTCGCTTGTGGATGCGACCACATCGATAATCATCGTTGAAGTGAGTACACAGGCGGCCTGGGAGTCGGCGGCAATGGCCAGCAGACGTGCCAGGTGCTGCTGCTTGGCCGACTCCGGTGGAAAGGCCGGTACCGCAATCACTCCGGCATACAGGCAGGCGAAGAACGCCACCACGTAGTGCTCATCGTTATCCAGCAGGATCAAGGCACGCTCGCCAGCCGGAAACCGCTGCTGGAGCTCGCTGGCCAAGGCGCGGGAACGCCGCTCCAGGGTGGCGTAGTCGAGAATGGTTTCCCCTTGAGCATTTACCACGACAAGCGCCCTGTCGCTGGGCCTTTCCCGGGCCAGGCGGCTTAAATGCTCGACGAAGCCATGATTGACATCGGTGTGGGATGGTTGACGGTTACTTGTCTGGACGTGCGTCTTCATATGCGTACCTGCTGGAACTCCGGGCCGAAGGGTGAGGCGTTGTGTTCAGTCGTTGGAGAGGTTGCCGTGGCCCTCCGCCATGGCCACGACCACTTTGCGGGGTCCCTTGAACGGCGTGCGGGCATGGGCAACCAGCATGTTGTCGAGCATCAGCACATCGCCAGATTGCCAGGGGAACATCACCGTCTCTTCGGCCAGTACGCTGCGTACCTCGTCGAAGATGGCATCGTCGATGGGGCTGCCATCGGCGAAGAAGACGTTGCGCGGCATGTCTTCGGGGTCGAGCATCTCCTCCAACGATTCACGTACCTCTGGCTGCAGGTTGGAGACATGGAAGAGATGGCCCTGGTTGAACCAAACGCGTTCGCCGGTGACCGGATGGGTCTCCATGCCTTGGCATAGCTGGGTGGTGCGCAGGTCGCCATCGGGTTTCCACTCACAACGAATCCCCGCGCGTTGGCAGAACGCCTCTACTTCGCTGCGGTCTTCGGTGTTAAACACCTTTTGCCAAGGCATATCGAAATCGCCGTAGTTGCGCACATAGAGAATGCCAGGCTCGAAACGTTCACGAATATCTACCGGCATACGGCGATAAATGGCGCGGCTATCGGCGATCGGGGTTTCGCCCCCCTCAGGCGCAGCGGTGACACAGTGGAACCAGATTTTCATCGGCCACTCGCGGGTGTAGGCCTGCTCATTGTGGAGGGGAATATGTTGGTGGGCGGGGTATTCGGTGGAGGTATAAATGCCCGATGACACCGCTGAGCGTGGCGTTGAGGCGAACTCATAACTCAATAGTGGATGACCAAAGGCTGCGGCAAACTGCTGAAAATCGTCAACGGTAGGGACATTGAAGCCTCTTAGCAGCACCCCGCCGCCTCTGGTCACCAGGGACTCAATATCAGCACGTAAATCGCCAAAGGCTTCCAACAGCGGCTGCCCTGGGTAAGCGGGCGACATCACAATGGGTAGCTCCGAATCGGCAGGTCCTTGTCGCTCGAAGTCGGCGGTAGTGTGTTGTGTTGATGTTGCATTATGGCTATTCATCGTTGAATCTCCTGAAAAGTCGTTGCGTCCGCGTTAGCCTGGGGCGGTGTGAACATGGCTCGGACCGATATAGCCTCAATCGACATATCCCAGGGCGGCGGCATAGCCACTCGGCGCCGGCAGCGGCCATGCGCGCAAAGGTGATGAAACGCTAAGCGAGTGCTCAAGATGGTAAGTAGTTGGCGGCCCTAATGAGGGAGTGATCGAGAGTGCCTGCAGATGGTCGGCAATCCCCAGCCCCAAGGCTTTGAGCACGGCTTCTTTAATCACCCAGCGCTCGATGAAGGGCAACACGGCGCCGCCGCTATCGAGAGTGCGTCGCTCGCTCGGCGAGAGAACCAGGTCGTTCAGTGACACAAGCTCGGCTTCGGGTCGACGACGCTCGATATCGACCCCCACCGCACCACCGGAAGCTAGCGCGATCAGGGCGACATCACCGGAATGCGAGACATTGAAGGCAGGCCCATCAACGCTTTTCAGCCGTGGTTTGCCGTAGGCGTTATGGGTGAACACCAGTTTGTCTGCCGCCACGCCGGTGTGTGCCGATAGCCGCCGCCGCAGGGCAGCGCGTGTCGCCACGGTGCGCACCACATCGGCGTGATGTCGAAACTGCTGGGCGCGCTGCCACTCGGCTCGGTTCAGCAGTCGATAGTCCTCATCGACTACCGGGGCGTTCAAGTCGAGCGCCAAGCACCAGACCTCGAGCCCCGTGGGCGCCTTTTCAGCTAGCCGCAGGCGCTGCATGAGGCTCCTCCTCTAGCCGTCGGGCCAGCGCCCGTTCGATAGTCGCCAGCACTTTCCCCTCTTGGTGGCGGATGAAGAAGTGCCCTCCCTCTAACCAGTCCAGCGAAAACGCCCCGCCCGTTTCGCGTCGCCACGCCTCCAGGCGCTCGCGCTCGATATCGTCGTCGTGCCCCGCGAAGGCCTGTAGCGGATAGTCGAGCGGCGGCCCACCGCGATAGCGGAAACGTCGGCAAAGCCGATAGTCTGCTGCCAACGCGTCGAGAGTGAGGCGCAACAGCTCAGGGCTTTCGAACACTTCCTCAGGCGTGCCTCCCTGTCGGCGCAAATCCGCGATCAGGGCTTCGTCATTGTCCAGACCCGCCAATCGCTCAGGGTCACGTATGGAGGGTGCCGCGCTTCCCGAAACGAATAGCATCTGCGGTTGAGGGCGCCCCACATCGCGCAAGCGAACCGCCATACCGTAAGCCAGTAGCGCCCCCATGCTGTGGCCGAACAGGGCAAAGTCGCCGCGCAACCGCGTCGCCTGCTCTTCGCACAGTCGCACGACCTGGGCTTCGAAGTCGTCGGTGAACGGTTCACTCAGGCGCTCTCCACGCCCGGGTAGTTCGACGGGGTGCACCTCGATCCACGCGGGCAACCGGCGCTTCCAGCGTAGATACATGGTGGCGCTGGCGCCGGCACAGGGCAGGCAGAGCAGTTTCAACCGCTTAACCTGCATCCGCCTGCTCCGCCTCAACGGCTTGCTGCTCGTCCATCCACTGGCGTAGCGAGAGCGGGCGCATGTCGGTCCAGGTCTTCTCCACGTAGTCGAGACAGGTTGCCTTGTCGCCGAGTACACCGGTATCCGCCCAGCCCTCGGGAATCGCCTTCCACTCTGGCCACAGGGAGTACTGCTCTTCGTGATTGACCAGGACGCGGAAAACCCCGTCCTCGCGATCGAAACAGCTTGTCATGATGCTCACCTCGTCATTGCATGAACGCAAAGAAGCGGATGTGATTGCTTCTCATTTCAAATGACGAGTGAGGAAGATCGGAATTTAGCGATCGGCCAAAAGAGATCGGCGGGAAAGGGGGGCGAATTAGGCAGGAAAGTGTCAGTGACGCTCATCAGCGGGCGGGATCAGGCCCGTCAGCGTCCATAATCGCTCGGCTTCTCGATACGCCGCTCGATTCTCGGCGGAGGCCGCCAACCAGGCATGCAGGGCCTCGCGCTCCGCCTCATCCAGGTCGCTGTCATGCTGTCGCATGAGCCAGCCGAGCGCCGTATGCCAGAGGGCATCGTTATCGTTCATTATCGTCATTACGTCTCACCAAGGTAGCCGGCCCTGTCAACGGCCTTGAAACCAGTGTAACAAAACGGCGAATGAGGATGAGACGGCTGGGATCAACCGGCGTGCAACGAATCCCGGCAGTGACTGAGCGCATCGCGGATCATGAAATTGACCAGTGTGGTGGATACCCCTAGCTGTTCGGCCACGTCACGTTGGGTGTGTCCGCCCATGCGATACAGCTCGAAGGCCCGACGCGTGCGCTCGGGTAATTCGTCCAGCGCCTGCGCGACCCGCACCAATTCCTCGCGATCGATCTCGATCGCTTCGGGAGAGCCTGTCGGCGCGGCCACCGCCGCGCCCTGCTCCTCTGCCCTGAACAGGGTCGACTCGAACTGGCAGCGCCGCTGCCGGTCGATCGCCAGGTTGCGCACCACGCGGCAGGCATAGGCCAACGGCTGCTTGATGGCGAAGGCGGAGTGCGCCTGTGAAATCTTGAGATAGGCATCCTGCACGACATCGTCTGCCTGATCCGGTCCCAGGATTCTCGCTGCCAGGGAGCAAAGTCGCGGTCGGTGGTTGGCGAAGATATCCTTGAGTTCAGTTTTCCATTCACACGCATCCACTGCCCCGGCCTCCTGCCTTGTAGAGATATCAAGACCTTCAATGATAACGATAACTGTTATCATTTATAGCGTAATGGAGGGGAATTTAAAACATTCTTTCCTCACTCACATTGGCAACAAGGCATGGTTGACATCATGTGAGTCCGCGGCGGCGGTCGCGCATTCGCGTTGGGGTAGCGATCATGAAGGTTTATAATGGCGGATTCTTCGACCCCGGAGTCATCGTTTGTCCCGTTCATTCGGAAATCATCTGGTAGCCGAGATCAGCATCGAGCGTATCGACGCCGAATTGCCGCAGACGCAATGCGGCAAGTGCGGGCATCCCGGTTGCCGCCCCTATGCCGAAGGCATCGCGGCGGGTGAAGCGATCAACAAGTGCCCGCCCGGCGGCGAGGCCGCCATGGTGCGACTCGCCGAACTGACCGGCCAGTCGCGTCAACCCCTCGCGGAACCGGCGCAATCGCCGAAAGTGGCGTACATTCGCGAGGCAGAGTGCATCGGCTGCACCAAGTGCATCCAGGCGTGCCCGGTAGACGCCATCCTCGGCGCTGCCAAGCAGATGCATACGGTGATCGAGTCCGAATGTACCGGCTGCGAGCTGTGTGTCGCGCCCTGCCCCGTGGACTGTATCGACATTCTGCCGCACCCCGAATGGCTCGCGGCAAGTACCCAGGCCCAGCAAGACGCCTACCTGACCAAGCGTGCCACACTGGGACGCCAACGCTACGAGGCACGTCAGCAGCGCCTTGCCCGCCAGGCAGAGGAGAAACGCCGCAAGCGCGAACGTCGCCAGGCGGCCGTGGCGGCAAAAGCCAAGCGTGAGACGGCCCCTGCGCAATCGACGCAACAGGACGACACCGCCAGCGTGGATACCACGGCCCTCAAGGCGACACGGGCAACCTTGGTTGCCGGACTCAAGCGCGTGGAACGTCAACGCCAGCGCGGCGACCTGGACGCCGAGGCAAGCCGAGCGCTCGATGAACGCGCCGAGACACTGACCGCGCGTCTAACGGATATTGACCGGCAACTCGGCGACGCACAGGCACCGCGTGCCGAGACCACTGCCACGCACCATCGCCGCATGGCGGTCAAGGCGGCCGAGCAGGCACTGCGCAAGGCTCGCCAACAAGTCACGCATGCCCAGCGCCATGGCGATGCCGCCAGCCTCGAGGCCGCGTATGGCCAGGTCGACGAAGCCCAGCGCATGCTCGACGCCGCACGCGCCGCGCTCGACTCTCCCTCATCGACTTGATTCGCCCATGAACGCTCAAAAACGCTACGAGATCTTTTCGCGCCTACGCGATAACAACCCGACACCGACGACGGAGCTGCACTGGCAAACGTCGTTCGAGCTACTGACGGCAGTGTTGCTCTCGGCCCAGGCCACGGATGTCGGCGTTAACAAGGCCACCGCGCACCTGTTTCCCATCGCCAACACCCCGCAGGGCATCCTCGACCTGGGACTCGACGGGCTCAAGGACAAGATCAAGACCATCGGCCTTTACAACAGCAAGGCCGACAACCTGATGAAAACCTGCCACCTGCTGCTCGAGCGTCACGGCGGCGAGGTACCCGATACGCGAGAGGCGCTGGAAGCGCTGCCCGGGGTCGGCCGCAAGACCGCCAACGTGATCCTCAATACCGCCTTCGGCCAGCCGACCATGGCGGTGGACACGCATATCTTTCGCGTCGCCAACCGCACGCGGATCGCGCCGGGCAAGAACGTTCTGGAGGTGGAACAAAAGCTGATGCGCCACGTGCCCAAGGACTTTCTGCACGACGCGCATCATTGGCTGATTCTACACGGGCGCTATACTTGCGTGGCGCGCAAGCCCCGCTGCGGAAGTTGCGTGATCGAGGACCTCTGCGAGTACAAGGACAAGACCGAGATCGCATGAAGGCAGCGTGGTGATGCGTGCATCATCACGCCCCCGTGAGCACCTCGCGATACGCCTCGCGCCACGCAGGCCATTGCCAGGCTCGCGCATCGGGCAGCGCCGGGCGCGATGCCGGATCCGTCAGCCATTGCGCCAGCGTGGCCTCGAGTGTGGCCTGATCGCCCGCGTAGCGATACGCCGGCGCGTAATACTCGGGAAAGCACAGCCGGTCTGGCACCAGCGGCACACACCCCTGCGTTACCGCCTCCATGACCGCCAATCCCTGAAATTCATGGTCGGTCGTGGATACCACGATATCGGCGCTGTCAAGCATCTCTCGGTAGACATCGCCGGGTTGCTCGCCCCAGCATACGACGCGCTCACCCAGCCACGCACGCGACGCCTCGAAGACCGGCGGCTGATCGCGAAACTGCTGCCCCAGCACCGCCACTTCGAAGTCGATACCGTGCTTGGCCAACGTTTCCAGTGCCGTGAAGAACGCCTCCGGATTCTTGTCGTATTCCCAGCGATGATTCCACAGAATTCGCCGTCCCGAGCGCGCAGAATTGGGTGTTTCCTCGGGCAAGGGCACGGGAAGCACCACGGCCTTGTCGGCCACGCGTGACAGCACGGCGTCGAGCGGCAGACGCTCGGGCATGCGCTTGAGGAAGTCGCGCGCCCCGCTCAGCAAACTATCGCGGTTGTAGGCGCTGTTGAAGACCACGACATCCGCCGCCAGGGCCGCGTAAAGATTGACCATCAACGGTTCGGCGCGAATGCGCTGTCCCTTGGGAAGCGGATAAGCGAACTGATTTTCGTGGAAATACACGACCTTGCGCGCACGCGCCAGCGAGGGGCACAAGCCCACCAGGGTCGCCAGATCGACCATCGAGGTGGCGACGACAAGATCGTAGTCCTCATGCAGACAGTCGCTTTCCTGACCCAACCAGGTCAGCGGATTACCGCGAATCCGCCAGGGAAAGTGTCGAGGTGGCAACTCCAGGCGTCGCCAGTCGATCTCGGGGAACTGCTGCTGCAGTCCATCCGCCCAGTGCCGATGACTCACGGCCGCGTAGGCGGAAAGCAATAAGGCCTTCACGTGCGCCCCCTGAATAAAAGACGCCATGGTAACCAAGCCCGAGGAATGACGGAAGCGGGCCGCCAAAAGGCGGGATTACATCCCCCTAGTCGCCTATATCCTCGCGCTCGGCAGCGTCATTCCCTGGCTCGGCGCTCGCGTCGGACGGTGGCAGCGATGTATCCGAGGACGATATGGCCCCGCTTCCCTGGGCGCCGCGCCGATAGATCACCTTGCGCGTGCCGCCATCGCAGCTTCCCACGACGTCGCCTCCAGCGAGGGCATCGTCTTCGCGGACGCCATCCTCGTCGACACGTTCACTGGCGATAATATCGAGCTCGAAGTCCTCGACACCATTGGCACGAATCTTGGCTTCGATCTCATCCTGTAGAGCATCGCAGGCCATCACGCCGGAGCCATCGTCACCTCCGCCATCGCGCGGTTCCTCCTGGGCGCCGGCGATGATCGGCAACGCCATCACGCCGAGTGCCAGCCCTTTCACCCACCAGTGACTCATCATGATCGCCTCCTCTAGCGTGTCGCACTCAAATTCAATTCCCCGGTCTGTGCCACGGCACGCTGGTAGTCCGGCCGCGCACGTGCCCGTGCCAACCAGTCGACGACGGCTGGAAAATCCTTGATGCCACGCCGTGACTCGACCGCCAGTACGGGGAAACTCATCTGAATATCTGCCGCCGTGAAATCTGGACCGGCGAACCATGCATGCTCGGCGAGCGTCGACTCCCAGAACGCCAGATGTCGCTCGATCTCGGGGTCGAGAAACTTGGCCTGCACACCCTGGCCCAACTTGCCCGCCACAGGGCGCAATAGAGCCGGTACCGGCGGCTTGCCCAGGCGTGAAAAGATCAGATGCATCACCAGCGGCGGCATCGCGGAGCCTTCGGCGTAATGCAGCCAGTAACGATAATCACGATGCGCAGGCGTTCCCACCGCTGGCGCCAGTTGGCCATCGTCATAGCGCTCGATCAGATAGTCGATGATCGCCCCGGACTCGGCCACAGTCAGCCCCTCGTCGACGATCAACGGCGCTTTGCCGAGCGGATGAAGACGCTTGAGGCTCTCCGGTGCCAGCAATGTCTGCGGGTCACGATGGTGGGTCACGAGTTCGTATTCCTGTTGCAAGGCCTCAAGCAGCCAGACGATGCGTAGCGAACGAGAGTTGTCGAGGTGATGCACGGTGATCATGTGCGGCTCCATCGGGATTATAAAAGGTTGGGCCCACTCTATGGGGCGAGAGTTCCTGGCGCTCATTACCTAGCGTCTTGACAATAAAAAACGCCACTACTCCAGAGACCATAGCTCCAAAGATAGTGGCGTTGGCATTCACGTGCGCGATAGCAATGGATAACGGCGCTCAGCGTTCCTCGAACATAGCGTCGCCGATATCGTCGATATAGCGCTGTGCCTTGCGCAGCGTCAACGCGATACAATCGTCGCGGCTGGAAACGATATCCGAACGCTCGAAGCGGTATTCATGTGTCTCGCCGCCCTCGACGGGCTTGCGAATCCAACCGCTGACTCGATACTGACCGCCGACATCCTGCGGATCCGGCGTGATCAGATACCCTTCGTAGTCCGTCGCGGGCATCTCCTCGTCATGGGCATCGCCGCTACGAAACAAGCCCTCGATGAGTCGTTTCAGCATGAAGCCTCCTGCGCTTGCTATGCGTTCCACGCCGCCCGACCGAGAGACGTTCGACGCGAGTGAATGCGGATCAATTCGCATTGCGGCCTTTTGCCGCCGCGATGCGCAGACGCAAGGCATTGAGCTTGATGAAGCCTTCGGCGTCTTTCTGATCGTAGGCGCCGGCATCGTCCTCGAAGGTCGCGATGGAAGCATCGAACAGCGACTCCTCGGACTTGCGCCCGACGACCGTGGCGCTGCCCTTGTAGAGCTTCATGCGTACCACGCCGTTGACGTTGCCCTGAGTCTCGTCGATGGCCGCCTGCAACATCTTGCGCTCCGGGCTCCACCAGTAGCCGTTGTAGATGACTTCGGCGTACTTGGGCATCATCTCGTCCTTCAGGTGCGCGGCTTCGCGATCGAGCGTCAGTGACTCGATGGCGCGATGGGCGCGCAGCATGATGGTACCGCCCGGGGTTTCGTAGCAGCCACGCGACTTCATGCCCACGTAGCGGTTCTCGACGATGTCCAGACGCCCGACGCCGTTGTCGCCGCCGAGCTTGTTGAGCTTGGAAAGCACTTCATGGGGCTTGAGTGGCTCGCCGTCGATGGCGACGATATCGCCTTTCTCGAAGGTCAATTCGATATATGTCGGCGTCTCCGGCGCGGCCTCCGGCGACACGCTCCAGCGCCACATGTCCTCTTCGGCTTCCGCCCAGGGATCCTCGAGGATGCCGCCCTCGTACGAGATGTGCAGCAGGTTGGCGTCCATGGAATACGGCGATTTCTTCTTGCTCTTGGAGAAGTCGACCGGAATGTCGTGCTTCTCGCAATAATCCATCAACTTCTCGCGGGAGTTGAGGTCCCACTCGCGCCACGGGGCGATCACCTGGACGCCGGGCTTCAACGCGTAGGCGCCAAGCTCGAAGCGTACCTGGTCGTTGCCCTTGCCGGTGGCGCCGTGGGAAATGGCGTCGGCGCCGGTCTCGTTGGCGATCTCGATCAGGCGCTTGGCGATCAACGGCCGCGCGATGGAGGTCCCCAGCAGGTATTCGCCTTCGTAGATCGTGTTGGCGCGGAACATCGGATAAACGTAGTCACGCACGAACTCTTCGCGCAGGTCCTCGATGTAGATTTCCTTGACGCCCAGCGCCTGTGCCTTGACGCGCGCCGGTTCGACCTCTTCGCCCTGACCGATGTCAGCGGTGAAGGTCACCACCTCGCAATCGTAGGTTTCCTGCAACCACTTGACGATGACGGACGTATCCAGGCCGCCGGAATAGGCGAGGACGACCTTGTTCACATCGGACATGCGGGACTCCTGAAAAGATGGATATTGATCGAATGGATCGGCTGCGCGAACACAGCGAGAAAACGTGCCTCGATTATAGCGCCGAGTGAGGCTGACGAACACCAAGCGGCGGGACGTCGAGGGGTGAAAATGCTACACTCGCGGCCACTTTGTCGCCCCGCCCCGGGTGTGGCGACGCTATCGAGACTGCATTGGGATGGGAGCAAAAGCATGAGCGACGGCCAGGCACGCGATTTGATGGCTAAACGTTTCCGAGGCTTTCTCCCCGTCGTCGTCGATCTGGAAACCGGGGGCTTCAATGCCCAGAGCGACGCCCTGCTCGAGATCGCTGCCGTGACGCTGACCATGGACGAGCTGGGCAACCTGATGCCTGATGCCACGCACGCCTTCCACGTCAAACCCTTCGACGGGGCCAATATCGAGCAGGCCGCACTCGACTTCACCGGCATCGACCTGGATAGCCCACTGCGACAGCAAGTGGCACTGAACGAGCACGACGCGCTGGGCGAAATCTTCAAGCCGGTGCGCAAGGCGATCAAGGCCAACCAGTGCACTCGCGCCATCCTGGTCGGCCATAACGCCGCTTTCGATCAGGGCTTCCTGAATGCCGCTATCGAACGCAACGACATCAAGCGCAACCCTTTTCACCCGTTCTCGTGTTTCGATACCGCCACGCTCGGTGGCTTGATCTACGGCCAGACCGTGCTGGCACGCGCCTGCCGCGCGGCGGGCATCGACTTCGATAACGACGCGGCACACTCGGCCCGTTACGATACCGAACGCACCGCCGAGTTATTCTGTGCCATGGTCAATCGCTACAAGGATCTCGGCGGCTGGGAGCTGGCCCAGAAGGAACAAAGCATGGACGAGGACTGACGCGGCACATCGTTACTCGCTTGGCCCCCATACAAAAGCCCTGCCGATGTTTATCGGCAGGGCTTTTTTGATGCGCCAGCGCCTTCCCAAGGGAGGGCGCCCGGCTCAAGGCCTCATTCCTGTTCGGTTTCGGCGTTGGCCGTGGCTTCCTTGATCAGCTTCTCCAACTCACCGCTTTCGTGCATTTCCACGATGATGTCGCAGCCGCCGACCAGTTCGCCGTTGACCCACAGCTGCGGGAAAGTCGGCCAGTTGGCGTATTTGGGCAATTCGGCGCGAATGTCCGGATTGTCGAGAATATTGACGAAGGCGAAACGCTCACCGCATGCCATGACCGCCTGTACCGCCTGAGCGGAGAAGCCGCATTGCGGCAACTGGGGCGTGCCTTTCATGTAGAGCAGAATCGTGTTTTCGCCGATTTGCTGCTGGATGTTCTCGAGAGTCGTGCTCATCTCAGTTTCCTCACGCGGGGCGGATTGCCATTGGCCGGCACCGCCGCAATACGTCGGGTGAATGTACCTCCATTCTACTGATGGCAAGCGCCGAAAACAGCCCTCGTAACACCGACACTCTTGATATCGACAATTGCGCCTTCTCGGCAGCCTGGCTAGGATGGTCGACTTTCCGCACGGCCCGCATGTTGCCCTTGCAAGGCCGAGCGTCGCAGAAAGCCGGGCCTCAGGGGCACGTCTTGGCTGTTACGCTCACATGCTTTCGTCGGTGGGCGTCGTCGCCCTGAGATATGCCGTGGATCACATATGAAAGTGGATCACATATAAAAGGAGCGTCGCCATGGCCACACGCCACTTCTTGACCTTGCTCGATCTGTCATCCGAGGAACTCAACCACCTCATTCAGCGCGCGATTACGATCAAGAACCGCCTCCAGGCACAAGGGCCAACCTATACGCCCCTCGCCAATCGCACCCTGGCGATGTTTTTCGAGAAATCCTCGACGCGTACGCGGGTGTCCTTCGAAACCGCCATGGCGCATTTCGGCGGCCATGCGCTCTTCCTTTCACCACGCGATACGCAACTCGGGCGCGGCGAACCGATCGGCGATACCGCTCGCGTGCTCGCCGAGATGGTGGACATCGTCATGATCCGCACCTTCTCGCATGCCGGACTCGAGGAATATGCCGCCGCCAGCCAGGTCCCGGTCATTAACGCGTTGACCGACGACTATCATCCTTGCCAGTTGCTGGCCGATGTCATGACCTGGACCGAATGCCGCGGGTCGGTGAAGGGCAAGACCGCCGTGTGGATTGGCGACGGCAACAACATGTGCCATTCGTGGATCAATGCCGCACGGCAGTTCGATTTTCAACTGCGCGTCTGTTGCCCACCGGGTTACGAACCGGATGCCGATCTCGTGGCGGCTGCCGGCAACCGCGTGGCGATATTGAACGATCCTCAGCAGGCGGTACTAGGCGCAGAGTTGATCACCACGGACGTGTGGGCCTCGATGGGACAGGAAGAGGAGCAGGCCAAGCGCGAGCGGGATTTCGCCGGCTTTCAGGTCACCGAGGCATTGCTCGACCGCGCCGCCGATAGTGCGCTGTTTCTGCATTGCCTGCCCGCGCATCGCGGCGAGGAAATCAGCACGACTCTGCTCGACGACCCGCGGGCCGTGGTATGGCAGGAAGCCGGCAATCGCCTGCACGCTCAGAAGGCCTTGATCGAATTTCTCCTGCTCGGCAAGGTCGCCGAATAACCCACCGACACGCCACAACCATCGCAAGAAACGATGCCGCACAGGCGGCATCGTCTCCTTTATTTCTGCGATATCCTCTCTGGCCTGACGCCCCCCTACCGCGGGATTGCTTTTTTGTAACTTCACTACCACGGCACCGCACCACACGATATCCCGCTTGACGAGGTCGTCGCTCGTGCTAGCGCTTCCAACACCTTGCGAACGTTGATTTTTTACTACCCAGGCGTCGCCAATGTCTACGTTGACGCAGCCCCGCTAAACGCCGACTTTTCTCTTTACGAGCTCCGTGCTCACAGGCTTCGCGCCTTGCCATCATCGCGCGGCAGATATGCCTTTCATCGAGTCGAGACTACGGCAGGAGAACAGCATGTTTCTCATCGAACAACGCGACAACGAACGTACCATCGAATGCCCGGCATGCAGCGTCAGCGAGACGATCAATGACGACGAGCGCCTGCAAGCCTTCGAAGAGCGCCATGCCGAGGACGGCATGCAATATCGATGTCTGGAATGCGGCGCCAGCGGCCCCGCCAGCCCTTGAGGGAAGATGCTGCAAGCGCCCCCTTGGCGTTGAATAACACACGCAAAAAAGCCGCCGACGCATTGCGTCGGCGACTTGATATCAGGCGAATCTGGTGGAGCCTAGCGGGTTCGAACCGCTGACCTCAACACTGCCAGTGTTGCGCTCTCCCAACTGAGCTAAGGCCCCAGATCGATAGCGCATCGAGCGATGCGTTTATCCACTTCCCAAGGAATATATCCGCGATAGCGCCCTTGGAACGCCACATATATTACGGCCACCATCCATCCATGTCAATGCATACGTACCATGCACCAGGCTTCTCGGCGCAGGCGTCGAGCAGCGCACGAAAGTGCAAAACCCATAGCAGCATAATGCCAATATTACTGTTAGGTTGATTGAGAGCTTTGCATAGCGTATCGAGCTGACGCGTTACATAATGGCCGGAACAAACGACCGCCATGACCACTATTTCTTTAACCGGCGATTGATTGCAGGAGTTCCCTTGATCAAGGTTCTTGTCGCTGATGATCACCATCTGGTGCGCACCAGTATTGCCCGAATGCTGGATTCCGAAGACGGTTTGCACGTTATCGCCGAAGCCGTCGATGGCGAAGAAGCCGTCAACATGGCGCGTGAACTGCGCCCTGATATCGTCTTGATGGATATACGCATGCCCGGTATCGGTGGGCTCGAGGCCACGCGCAAGATCATGCGCGGCATGTCGGATATCAAGGTCGTGATCGTGACCGCATTCCTCGAAGAAGCGTTTGCCCAGCGTCTCATGGATGCCGGTGCCGCCGGGTTCATCAGCAAGGGCACGGAACTCGATGAAATGGTCCGCGCGATTCGCGCCATCTTCGGGGGGCAGCGCTACATCAGCCCGGATATTGCCCAGAAGGTCGTGCTGTCCAAGATCGGCTCACAGGACAACCCCTTCGACCAGCTTTCGCATCGCGAGCTGCAAGTGGCGATGATGATCGTCAACTGCCAGAAGGTCAGCGATATCTCCGACCGGCTTTTCCTGAGCCCCAAGACCGTCAATACCTATCGTTATCGCATTTTCGAAAAACTGAATGTGCAATCCGACGTCGAGCTCACCCACCTGGGATTGCGTTATGGCTTGATAGACGGCTACGAAGCTTCCTGATATCGGTGTCGCCGGCGCTTCGAGTCGGGGCTCCGGCACCCCTTCCCCTTTGATACACTAGCGGGCATGACCGACTCAACTAATGTCCCGCGCCCATGAGCTTCGATGCCAAGCACTTCCTAAAGACGGTTTCCGAGTCGCCCGGCGTATACCGTATGCTGGATACCGACGGCGAAATCTTGTATGTAGGCAAGGCCAAGCGGCTCAAGGCACGTCTCGCCAGTTATTTCCGCGGTGCGCTCAATACCAAGACGCAGGCCCTGGTCGGCCGCATCGCGGATATTCAGGTCACCATTACGCGCACCGAGACCGAGGCGCTGCTGCTCGAGCAGACGCTCATCAAGGAGCAACGACCGCCGTACAACATTCTCCTGCGCGATGATAAGTCCTATCCGTTCATCTTCGTCTCGGATCGCCACTCTTATCCGGCACTCGAGTTCAAACGTGCGCGTGGGAAACACGGCGACGGCCGCTACCTGGGCCCCTTCCCCAGCACGACCGCTGTACGCGAAAGCCTCTCGTTGGTGCAGAAAATATTTCGCATCCGCAATTGCGAGGACAGTGTCTTCGCCCATCGCACCCGACCTTGCCTTCAATATCAGATACAGCGCTGCAGCGCCCCCTGTGTCGGCTATATCGGCCACGAGGAATACCAGCGCGACATCGATCACGCCATCATGTCCCTGGAAGGGCGCAGCGAACAGGTGACCGCGCAACTCACCCAGGACATGGAAGCCGCCAGCCAGGCACTGGACTTCGAGGAAGCAGGACGTCTTCGCGATCAGATTCAGCAACTGCGCCGACTGCAGGAGCGTCAGATCGTCGACACCGGCGACGGCGATGCCGATATCTTTGCTCTCGCCGAGCGCCCGGGCGGTGTCTGCATCAGTGCCCTGAGCGTACGTGGCGGACGCATGCTCGGCGCGCGCCACCACATGCCGCAAAATGGCCTGGACCTGACGGCGGAGGAGCTGCTCGGTGCATTCATTAGCCATTATTATCTGGGCCATGATCGCGACATCCCCAGCGAGGTCATCACGGCCCTGCCGCTTGTAGATGCCGATGTCATCCAGGCCGCGCTCTCCGAACGCGCCGGCAAACGCACCCGTGTGGCGCATCAGGTACGCGGTCATCGTGCACAATGGTTGCGTCTGGCCAGCACCAATGCCGAACAGCACCTCACCAGCCAGTTGGCCAATCGCTCACAGTTGGCCAAACGCTTCGATGCCTTACGCGAGGCGCTCGATCTGCAGGAGACGCCCACGCGCCTGGAGTGTTTCGACATCAGCCATAGCCACGGCGAAGCAACCGTCGCCTCGTGCGTGGTGTTCGATCAGGATGGACCGGTCAAATCCGATTATCGGCGTTTCAATATCGAGGGCGTCGCGGCAGGCGACGATTACGCGGCCATGCGCCAGGCGCTGACACGTCGCTACAAGCGCTTGATGCAGGACGAAAGCAAACTGCCCGACGTGCTTATCGTCGATGGCGGCAAGGGGCAGCTCAACATGGCCCGCGAAGTGCTCGAGGATGTCGGCATCATGAGAACGCACTTGCTGGGCGTCGCCAAGGGCACGACACGCAAGCCCGGCCTCGAGACGCTGTTCCTGGAAACCGTCGACAATGCCTTATCGCTCGATAGCGCCTCCCCTGGCTTGCATCTGATTCAACACATCCGCGACGAGGCGCACCGCTTTGCGATTACCGGGCATCGCCAGCAACGCGACAAGCAGCGCCGTACCTCGACCCTGCAGGACATCCCCGGTGTCGGCCCCAAGCGTCGCCGGGAGTTGTTGCGCTTCTTCGGCGGGCTCCAGGGTGTCCGCCAAGCCAGCCGCGATGAGCTGGCCCGCGTTCCCGGCATCAGCGCGCAAATGGCCGCGACCATTCATCAGGCCTTGCATGGATGAGCCATGAGCGGAAAGATACAATGGCACGACGACTTCATTCACCAGTCAGGACTTACATCGCGCGATGAACATCCCCAACCTATTGACGCTTGCTCGAATCGTGTTCATTCCCTTGCTGGTGATCGCCTTCTATCTCCCTTATGCCTGGAGCATGCTCCTGTGTGCGGGGTTGTTTGGGCTTGCCGCCGTGACCGACTGGCTCGACGGTTACCTGGCTCGTCGCTGGAATCAAAGCACCCCTTTCGGCGCCTTTCTCGACCCGGTCGCAGACAAGCTCATGGTCGCCGTCGCCCTCGCACTACTGATCGAGCGTTTCGACGCCGTGTGGCTGACACTGCCGGGCCTGGTCATCATTGGTCGAGAGATCGTCATCTCGGCATTACGCGAGTGGATGGCGGAACTCGGCAAGCGTGGTAGCGTCGCCGTCTCTTGGATAGGGAAACTCAAGACTACCCTGCAGATGGTCTCGCTGTTGCTGCTGCTCGGCTTCGCGCCTGGCACGATGATCTCCAACCTGGGCGTCGTTCTGCTCTATGTCGCCGCCGCGCTGACGCTATGGTCGATGTTCCAGTACCTGCGCGCGGCGTGGCCGGAATTGACGCGCTCCATGTGAGCGTGCTTTTTACTTCGCAGAGGCGCATAAACGTTTGACATTCACAGACTTATCCCTATAATACGTCCTCGAGTTCGGCGGGAATAGCTCAGCGGTAGAGCATCGCCTTGCCAAGGCGAGGGTCGCGAGTTCGAATCTCGTTTCCCGCTCCAGAACTTGGTAGTATTGGAACGGTTAATGAAGGTCGCAAGCTGGAACGCCAGCCCGGTCGAATCTCGTTTCCCGCTCCAAACTCGAACGTTGCTCGTTCTTCAACGCGTTCAAAAAGGCTGGATGGCAGAGTGGTGATGCAGCGGACTGCAACTCCGTGTACGCCGGTTCGATTCCGACTCCAGCCTCCATTTTTCTGCGGTGTTCCCCTTCCGTATCCGTTAGCCCGGATGGCGAAATAGGTAGACGCAAGAGACTTAAAATCTCTCGGTGGTAACACCGTGCCGGTTCAAGTCCGGCTCCGGGCACCAGTAGAATAAAGCGCTTGGCGCCCTCTCCTATTCGTATTTCTGTCGGTAACTCTCTAAAGCGTCGACATAGCGGCCACCCCGCACTTGGTCTCAGTGCGCCGACACACCAGCGAGATGTCTGGAGCTCGGCGAGGTGACCGGGGTATGCCAGATGGACTGACGCCCACGCCCATCCGCCAACGCCATGAGCCCGTCCAGATCGTCGATTCTTATTTCTCGCCCCTTTGCCGTGAGCAACTCCAGGTCCTGGAAACGTCCCAATAGACGACTCACCGTCTCGACCGCTAACCCCAGATAATTGCCTATATCGCTACGCGACATGGAAAGGCGGAAGCTAAACGGCGAATATCCCTGTTGTCTAAAGCGTGTCGACAAGGCGAGCAGAAAGCTGGCCAAACGCACATCGGACGTTCTATTCAAAAATAGACGCACCATCATGCGCTCCTGATGCAATGCGCGACTCATCACCCGTAGAAAACAACCGTTCATGCCCAGCTCACTCGGTCTCTTCTGGGCAAGCTCTTCGAGCGCTTCAGGCAATATTTCGCAGACGGACGTCGTTTCCAATGCCTGCGTGGCTACCGGATGAAAACCACTACTAATGGCATCAAGGCCCACTACTTCGCCCGGCAAATAAAACTGGGTAATGTGCTCTTCGTTGGTGATGTCACGATAGACTTGCTTCAAGCTTCCGCAACGAACGATATACAGACTCTTGAATTCTTCGCCTTGTGCAAATAGCGTTTGGCGCTTTCTCAAAGGCGATACCTGGCGACTGATGGTGCTGAACGTTTCCAGCTCGCCTACCGACAAGGGCGTTGGCAGGCACATATTGCTCAAACGATAGGTTTGCGTCGGGTGCTCGGGCGGCGCCACGAATCGAGAAGCTTTATATTGTAATGTCATTGTAGACTCCCTGCGTCTGAATCGAGTGTTCAGTATGCGTGAGAGCCTTTTTGAGAACAGTTTGATATTCGCGTTTACGTGTCTGGTTTTTCTCATGCCGATCACGAATTGCCTCGTAGCATGACACTCATCAAAGTCATGTGAGGCAACTCGCACTAGACTGCTTCATCCCCCAACAAAGTCCTTACATCGAGGCAAGACGTTCTTTATCGTAAGTGCCTGACATGCGCACCAGCGCCAGCGCCTCATCACGAGAAGCGACCCGTTCGACGCGCACGAGTTCATCGTCTAGACGCACTGATCCACCCGTGCGTTCGGCCAGCACCGACTCGAGCGTTTGCGTATCCAATTCGTCCTCGAAATGCAGCGTATCCACCTGCGCGGTATCGCGACTCGGCAGGTAGATCGTGCCATTGGAAAAGTCGATAGCGTAGGCGACGACACCTGGGATGATGTAAAACAGCAGGCCCACGCCATCGGCGACTGCCACTGCGGGATCGATACGCCCACTGGGCTGCCCCTTGCGCTCGGGATAGAACACGGTCCCGCATCCCGCCAGCGTCGTGGTAGTAACCACGATGGTCAGTGCTGCTATCCAGCGGCGAGCCTGGAAGACTTTTCGATCATTCATGGCACTCATCACTTTATCCTCTCACCCTGTTCACATACATTATTCGAGCCAAGACTACGCCACCCAACAGCCGGACATTACACGCGTAAGGATATCGCAAACGTCGCGGCAACGTGAGCCTGCCTTCACCAAGCTCGACGTCCACCTCGTCGCTCCAGAAAGCACCGACCCATATCGCTTTTGCCGCGTTCACGCCTGAACCGTACAATACATCCATCTGCCGCGCCGCTTAAGAGCGACGCGATGTTAGGCCTCGAATCCAAGGAACCGCTTGTCCATGCGCGCCAGTCAATTATTGATCTCCACCCTCAAGGAAACACCCGCCGACGCCGACATCGTCAGCCACCAGCTGATGCTGCGCGCGGGCATGATTCGCCGCCTGAGCTCGGGGCTCTATACCTGGCTCCCCTTGGGGCTGCGCACGCTTCGCAAGGTCGAAAACATCGTGCGCGAGGAAATGAACCGCGCCGGTGCTCAGGAAGTCCTGATGCCCGCGATCCAGCCGGCAGAATTGTGGCAGGAGTCCGGACGCTGGGACCAATACGGCAACCTGCTGCTGCGTATCCGTGACCGCCACGAGCGCGATTTCTGCTACGGCCCGACGCACGAGGAAGTGATCACCGACCTGGTGCGTAACGAAATACGCTCCTACAAGCAGGTGCCCTCCAACTTCTACCAGATCCAGACAAAGTTCCGCGACGAGACGCGTCCGCGCTTCGGCGTCATGCGTGCCCGCGAGTTCATCATGAAGGATGCCTACTCCTTCGATATCGACCAGGCCGGCCTGCAGCGCTCCTACGATGCGATGTACGACGCCTATATACGCATCTTCACGCGCCTGGGACTGGATTTCCGTGCCGTCGAGGCCGACAACGGCGACATCGGCGGTACGGGTTCCCACGAATTTCAGGTGCTGGCCGATTCCGGCGAGGATGCAGTGGTATTCTCCACGTCTTCTGACTACGCCGCCAACATGGAGAAAGCCGAGGCGCTCCCCGTGCCGCTGGGGGAGACGCCCGAGCGCGCCGCGCCCCAGGAAGAACTGCGCCTGGTCGACACACCCCATGCGCGTACTATCGCCACCTTGGTCGAGCAGCATGGCCTGCCCATCGAGAAGACCCTCAAGACATTGATGGTGCATGCTGCAGAAGACGGCCTGGTGGCCTTGCTGGTGCGTGGCGATCACGAACTCAACGAGGTCAAGGCCGAGAACCTGCCCGAGGTTGCCGCGCCCCTGACCATGGCCAGTGAAGCGGAAATTCGCCAGGCGGTGGGCGCCGGCCCCGGCTCATTGGGACCGGTCAACCTGAAGATGCCATTGATCATCGACCGCAGCGTGGCGCTGATGAGCGACTTCGGTGCCGGCGCCAACATCGATGGCCAGCACTATTTCGGCATCAACTGGGAGCGCGACGTCGCCCTGCCCAAGGTGGCTGACCTGCGTAACGTGGTCGAGGGCGATCCCTCGCCGGACGGCAAGGGTACACTGGCCATCGCACGCGGCATCGAAGTCGGCCACGTCTTCCAGTTGGGAACCAAGTATTCCACGGCAATGAACGCTACCGTGCTCGACGACAATGGCCAGGCAATGCCTTTGCTGATGGGCTGCTATGGCATTGGCGTCACCCGTGTCGTCGCCGCCGCCATCGAGCAGAGCCACGATGCCGCAGGCATCATCTGGCCGAATACCATCGCCCCGTTCGAAGTCACGCTGGTACCCATGAACGCGCACAAGTCCGAGCGTGTTCGCGAGTATGCCGAAACCCTTTATCAGCAACTTATCAACGCTGGCGTCGACGTGCTGATCGATGATCGCGACCTGCGCCCCGGCGTCAAATTCGCTGACCAAGAGCTCACTGGCATCCCCCATCGTGTCGTGATCGGCGAGCGCGGGCTGGATAACGGCGAGCTGGAATACAAGGGACGCCGCGATAGCGAGGTCACCATGGTACCCGCCGATACGATGCTCGACTTCCTGCGCCAACGTCTGTCCTCTTGACCCGCACCGGGGCATGCCACGGCATGCCCCGAACACGCTTCCCCCGACCCGCATTCACTGCCAAGATAACGCTAGAGGCCAATCACAACAGCGTGCCCTAGATCCTTCGCGCTTCATGACAACGAATTCACCGAGCTTGACGGCATTGTGACGCCGACGCGCCAAGGCCCTTTTCAACATGGCATAGGATGGCGCATGACGACTTATCTTCGCTTCGACGCTCATCGGTGCCTCGCATGACGCTTGATGCCGTCGACCAATTACGACGCTTGCGTAACGAACAACGCCGCAACAGCGTGCTTTTCCGCGTGTTTGCGGTAGGTAGCGTGATCGCCATCGGGGCGTCGCTGCTATTCGAGCAACGCCTGTCCTGGTTGATGGCGATCACGATCATGGTGATGCTGATGGGTGCGGTTTTGCGACATCGCATGGCCCAACAGACACGCCACAACATTACGCAATGGGAAGCTCTCCTCCAAGCACAACAACGCCAGGCCAATCAACAGGAAGCCTGGCGCCGGATGCGCGAACTACTGCAGCGCGACCTCGATGAAGACGCCTTCCTGCGTGCTTTGCTCGACACCAGCGCCGAGGTTCTAGGCGCAGAGCGTGCCAGTCTATGGTTCCTCGACAAGGATCGCTCCCTGACCTGCCGCATGTCGCTCGTTGAAGCACTCAATGGCATCAGGCTGGCGCCCAGCGGACTGGATGGCTATCTCGCGTCACTGACGCAAAACCCTTGCCTGGTCACGTCCGACGCTCAACATGACGAACGCCTCAGCGGCCTGCACCATTACCTGTGCAACAATCGTATTCACGCCATGCTGGACGTGGGGATTTTCGTCGGCGGTGAGCTACGCGGGGCAATCTGCTGTGAGTCGACGACGCCACGCGAGTGGCATGGCGATGAAATCACCACCCTCATGGGATTCGCGGGATTGCTTTCCCAGTTTTCGGAATCCTTGCGCCGTCGCGAAGTGGAGCATGACCTGTATCGCCAGCTCTATCACGACGAAGTCTCTGGGCTGGCCACATTGAGAGGACTCCTCGAACGCCTGCAAGCGTTGACACAACGCGACGAAGCATTTCACCTATTGGTGCTGCGGCTGGGCGGTCTCGGTCATATCAACGAGACACTCGGCCAACAGGCTGGTGATGAAGCGATTCGTCAGGTAGCTGAAAAACTCCAGGAACGCCTGACCGAGTTGCAAGGCAGCATTCACGTCGGCCGACTCCCGGCCAATCGCCTGTTGATCGCGATTCCGGGACAAACGGATGAGTCGCTGCGCCGCTATTGTCTGGCGCGACTACTCTCGCTGGGCGACAATAGCTGGCGCATCTTCGGCACGCCCAGCCAGTTGCGTTTCAATGCCGGTGTGGCACGCTATCCGCTCGACGCGCAGGATATCGAATCGCTGTTACAACGCGCCGAACTCGCGGTGCAACACGCACGCGAGACACCACCGCCTCACTTGGCGTTCTACACTAGCCAACTAAGCGATTGGGAGCAGCGCCTCAATCGTCTGGCACGCGAACTGCGCACCGCGCTCGACGAACGCCAATTTCGTCTGTATCTACAGGGGCAGTTCGACCCTGCGGGACGCCTGACAGGCGCCGAAGTGCTCTTACGCTGGCAGCATCCACGCGAAGGGCTGCTGGCGCCGGGCAGTTTCATTGCCGAAGCCGAGTACAGCGGCCTGATTCGCCCCATGGGCCAATGGGTACTCGACCAGGCTTGCGACCTGCTCGGTGGTGCACTGCACGGCAGCGAACTGTCGCTCTCGGTCAACGTCTCGGTGCAACAACTGCATGACGATGCTTTCATTACGCACCTGACACAATTGCTCGAACGTCATGCTTTCGAGCCTCGGCGGTTGATCCTGGAAGTCGTCGAATCGCTGCTCGTCACACCAGGTGTCGCCGCCAGGCTCAATGCGCTGCGTGCACTCGGCGTGCGGCTCGCCCTCGACGACTTCGGCACGGGCTATTCGTCGCTGCGCTATCTACAGGATTTTCGCGTCGACGAGATCAAGATCGATAAGGTCTTCGTCGATGCCATCACGCCGCGCTGCGATGCACCATTGGTGCGTTCCATCATCGCCCTGGGCAAGGCACTGGAACTCCGGGTGGTCGCCGAAGGGGTGGAAAACTCAGCGCAGCAAGACTATCTATGCGCACGCGGCATCGACTTCCTGCAAGGCTACTATCTAGCACTCCCTGAGCCGATGGATGCATTTTTGCGCCGGCTGGAGAAGACGCTGCCCGAATAGACGCTCCAAGTTGCAGCCGCTATTGCTTGCGATCCTCGACCTCGGACGCCGTCACGTCTGCCGCCAAGGGATGACCCTTGGCAAGTTCGGCGCGTCTTGCCGGGCGGATATCGAGAATTTCGACACGAAACACCAGCGCCTGCCCCGCCAGCGGATGATTGGCATCCACCTTCACCTGCGTGTCATCCGCCTCGATCAAGGTTACCGTACGCGGCCCGTCGGGGCCTTCGGCCTGAAAGCGCATGCCTGGTGACAACTCTTCGACACCGGGAAAGGCCGTGCGCGCCACCGTCTGCACGAGATCGGGGGCATGCGCCCCATAAGCCTCCTCCGGCGTCAGGTTGATCTCACGGGTAGCGCCGCTGGGAAGTCCCTCCAGCGCCGTTTCCAGACCCGGCAGGATATTGGCGTGGCCATGCAGATATTCGAGCGGCTCATCGCGTCGACGCGAGTCGTCGAGCACATGTCCTGATGAATCGCACAACACATAATGCAAGCGAACGACGTGTTGCGGCGAGATGGTCATGAAAACTCCTGGTCTTTACAGCATTGAGCGGCGTGTCATGTGGTGCGGCGCAGATCGCCCACTGGCAACTCGAGACGCTGCTGATGATGCAGCATGTTGAGCAGGACGATGGCGCGCTCTTCGCCCTTCTGGGTCTCGAACACGGCCTTGAGCGCCTGAAAGGGACCTTCGGTGATCTCGACGACTTCACCGGGGCGAAAGTAGACGTTGCCCGCTTCACGCAGCGTCTCATCGCGCTGGGAATGGGCGACCAACGTCTCGACCAGCGCGTCCGGCACCGGCAGCGGCTCGTCACCAAACGCCACTAGCCTCAACACGCCCCGGGTGGAGCGTATGGGTCGCCAATTGCTGGCCACCCGGTCGAGGCGAATGAACAAATAATGAGGAAACAAGGGTTCGGCGATCCAGACCAACTTGTTGCGGCGCTTCTTCTGTACCTCGAGTACCGGATGGAAGACACGATAGCCTTGATTGGTCAGATGCTCGCTGGCACGGAAGGATTCCCCACCCTTGCACTGCACCACATACCAGCGCGGGCAGGCGGCCGCGTCGTCAGACGCGCTTGGATCGAGCTGATCGGTCATGTCCTCTGGCCTTCATCGTCGGGGTATGCCACGGTACGCAACCTGCGTTGGCGACACACGCCTGGGCGCGGGCCGTTGCCGTGCAAACGCT
Organism: Chromohalobacter nigrandesensis; assembly: GCF_023061285.1. Lineage (GTDB taxonomy): Bacteria > Pseudomonadota > Gammaproteobacteria > Pseudomonadales > Halomonadaceae > Chromohalobacter > Chromohalobacter nigrandesensis. The sequence continues at coordinate 102,854 of NZ_JAKGAM010000008.1, read as the reverse complement.
GCATTCTAGCATTGTGCCGGATTCATGTCCGAGCCGCATCGGGCGGCTCGCTCACGGGAGGAACCGATGACTCACGATGTCGCACACCGCCGCTGGCGCGACGCCTTGGCGGTTTATCTGCAGGCACCGGTCATCACCATGCTGTTTCTCGGCTTCGCCGCCGGCCTACCGTTCCTGCTGGTGTTCTCGACGCTCACGGCCTGGTTGCGCGACGTCGGCGTGGATGTCGCTGCCATCGGGTTCTTTTCCTGGATCGGCATCCTCTATTCGATCAAGATCGCCTGGGCGCCGATCGTCGACCGTGTCGCCCTACCCGGCTTGGGCCGCTGGTTCGGCCAACGCCGCAGTTGGATGCTCTGCGCCCAGTTGACGATCGCCGCAGGGTTACTCGGCCTGGCCGCCCTCTCGCCGCCCGCGCACCTTATCCCCATCGCCGGCTTGGCCCTGTTGGTCGCGTTCGGCGCGGCGACGCAGGATATCGTCATCGATGCCTATCGCATCGAATCCGCCGAGGAAAGCGTGCAGGCCGCCATGGCCTCGACCTATATCATCGGCTATCGCGGCGGGCTGCTCGCTGCGGGCGCCGGGGCGCTTTATATCGCCGACGCGGCCTCCTGGCATGTCGCCTACGCGTGCATGGCCGCGCTCGTCGGGGTCGGCATCATCACCACCCTGGTAAGGCCAGAGCCACAGCGCTCGACGCTTGGTACCCAGCTCGCCAATGAACCACGCGTGCGCGCATTCCTGCACCAGCACCGACACACGTCTCGGCGACGGCGACGTTTCGGCGCCTGGGTTATCGGAGCCATTGTCTGCCCCTTCACCGATTTCTTCGCCCGTCACGGACGCACGGCCCTGTGGTTCTTGCTATTCATCGGTCTCTACCGCATCAGCGACCTGGCGATGGCCGCGATGGCCAACCCGCTGTATATCGACCTGGGCTTCAGCCTCTCCGAGATTGCCAATGTGACCAAGGTATTCGGTATCGCCATGAGCATTCTCGGCGGCGTGGCCGGCGGTCTGCTGGTGGTGCGCTTTGGACTGGGGCGGATGCTGGTGGCAGGTGCCCTGGCGACTGCCGTCACCAACCTGATGTTCGTGGCCCTGGCCAACGCGGGGCACAGCTTCCCCATGCTGGTCATGACCATCATGAGCGACAACCTCGCCAATGGTCTGGCGAGCACGGTGTTCATCGCCTTTCTCTCGAGCCTGACCTCACGTGCCTACACGGCAACGCAGTATGCCTTGTTCTCATCGCTGATGACGCTACCCGGCAAGTTTCTCGGCGGCTTCTCGGGGCTGGTGGTGGATGGCGTCGGCTACACCGGCTTCTTTACCGTCAGCGCGGCCTTGGGCGTGCCTGCCGTGCTACTCGCGCTGTGGCTCGCCCGCACGCAGCGCTGAACGTGATATCCAACGCTGTCACGCTCGCGCATGGTGACTTATCAACGACGAGCATCCAGCCATGCCATGGCGCCCGGCGTCGCCATCCACTGATCGCGCATCAACTGGCGATATTGCCACGCCTCGGCCCGCGTACCCGGCGCCGGCGCATCGACGGCCAGCGCGACCGGTTTCGGCTTCTCGTCGCACAGCATCGGCACCAGGTAGGGATTGGCCCGCTGGGCGACGGAAAGCGCAGCGTCAGCCTCATCACGCCGGGCTAGGCGATACAAGGCGAGCACCCGCGCCATGGTCACGCCGATCATCTCTTCTTCATCGTGCGTGGCGCTAAGTTCGGCGGCCTCGTCGTCACGCCCTTCACGCAGCAACTGATCGAGCACCAGCTCACGCAACCCCAGGTCATCTTCTGCATCGAGCTTGAGCACCCGTTCGGCGAGATGCCGCGAACGCGGCCGAGCGCCACGCTCCATTCCCACGATCAGCGCCAAGGCGCAGCGCAGCAAGGTGGCGTTGTCGGCGTCATCCCAGGCGAAGGGCCCTTGCTGGGTTTCGAGTTGTGATAGCCACGCCTCGAACCGTGCCGCCAGCGGTGCAAAGAAGCTCTCCGCCATCCACGGCAGGCTTCCGAAACGGCTGGTCAACGCCAGGCACAGCGACTCCATCACCGCCGGCGAGCCCAGCCATTCGGGATGAGCACACAAGGCGGGCAGCCATTCTACGGCATTTTCCCAGGGGTCGGACTCGAAACTAAGCGCGGCATCTTCGTCGATGGTCACCTTGAAATATTCGAACCATGCCGCGAAGGCCGTATCCTCACGCGCCGTAGCATGATATTCCACGTAGCCTTCCGGCGTACGCGACAATTGCAGACAAGGCGGCGTCTCCAAGGTCTCGAGCAAGGCGGCAAGTGCCGCCAGCGGCTCGGCCAGATCTTCCTCGGAGTTGATCATCTGCTCGGCCAGGGTCGCCTCGGGATTGGCGGCCAGGTCGGCGAGAAACTGTAGCTGATCGGCTTCGAGATCGGAACGCTTGGAGAGGCGCCGCCACCAGAAATGCGCTCGAGAACGAGCTTCTTCGGAATGGCCCTCGTGCAGCAGCAGCATGGCCTCGATATAGGCCAACGTCGGCGAGTCGGGCAGCGTTTGTTGAGCCCGCACGAAGGCTTCCCGAGCACTGGCCAGATCATCGCTGTCGAGATGCATCAAGCACAGGCGCTCGAGCGCCACACCGCGCAGAAAGGTCGGGCCACGCTCCAGGACCTCATCAAGTAACGCCGCCCGCTTGCGATGAAAACCGCGCGATTGATAGAGATCGACGAGAATTTCAAACGCCGGCTCGGCCTGCTCGGGCAGGCGCGACCAGTCACGCTCGCTGGAGAAGAGACTTTCGAGGATCTGCTGGGCGCGCCCGCGCTGACCGCTTTCGGCAGCGATCAAACCGGCCTCGAGCAGTGCCTGATCCGGCGCCTTGCCGCTTCCCAGAGCCGCCTTGAGCGTCTCGCCCGTCCATTCCTTGAGCGACAGCATCCACATCAAGTGCGGGGGTACCGCCCCCGGCAGCGTCACCGCGCCGCAGCATTCCTTGGTCTTGCGACCCGAATCGCACCAGCAGGGCTCGTTGCGCCCCGGCCTCGCCAAGGGCTCGGGATCGAAGTCCAGCCGCACCAGCGGCGTCTCGTTCCACAACAAGGGCGCCAAGGCCTGTGCCATGCTCAGGTCACCGCCGACACGCACCACTCCTTCGTCACGCGCCCAGGTCATCAGCGCCGGATAATGCTCATTGTCGCGTATCGCCTTCAACGCACCGCTGGCGTATCCCAGCAATTGTTCCACCCATGCGGCCAGCATCGCGACCCTCCTAAAAAAATCCCCTTATTCTAGCATGCCCGATGAGCGCCCCTCATCCGCGGCACCGCTTGGTGCACCGGTGGCACTTTTCGGGTATTGTCGCCGACTGTCCGAACCCCGCCATGTAAGGGATGTCATCGTGCTCCTGCCGTTGCCGTTTCAGCGTAAAGCATCGCCCGCTCAAGAAACCTCACAGGTCCGCCTCGAACGCGAAGGACGCAACGAAATCCGGCGCATCACCGCAGCCGTCGAGAAGGTGCCCTGGTCGGTCAGTCTGATGCAGATCCTATGGACGGCCGGTCCGGTGACGCTGCTCGGCGCCTGGGGGGGCTACCTGCTGGGTTACGGCAAGGCACCGACCACGGAAAACTACGTCTTCTTCATTTCCTACACGGTGATTACCGGCGCTGCGGGGATTCTGGCCAACCTCGGCTACCATCTCACTCAGGGACGCAAGGCCGAGAAGACATCCGGGCAGATCGAGCAGGTCATCAAGACCTTGCCCGAGCTACTGCTGGTCACCCGCGACCTGATCGTCGAAAGTCTTGAGGGCGATGCCCGGCGCCGCGAAGCCGCCGCCATGTTGCTGCGCAAGCATGATCTCTCGCCGGCAGGCGTCGAGTTGGCAGCCATCGAACTCCTTAACGATCGTGAAAGTGCACGCCTCATCGGTCAGATCGACGTCTACCGCCGGGTCGGCTTGCACGCCCGCATCCGCGATCTCATCACCCAATACCGCGAGACGCTGGAACCCCAGTTCAACGCCCTCTACGATGTCGCACCCATCGCCACGCACCTGCTGCGCGAACGTTTCGAAGGGCGCGCCCCCGACCTACACCAGGGTGTGCCACGCGACGAGAACTTCATCGAACGCGTCATGGCGGCCATCGAGCAGGACAACGACCTGCTGATGACCCTTCAGGATGTCGAAGAGATGGTGATTCTGGCCTTCGAGCTGATCAGCGGGCGCAAGATTCCGGTACTCTCGTTCGAGTATCGAGGCCGCTGGCGCCTCGCTCAGGCATTCGACAATCTGGAAGAGGCACGCGCACGCCAGCGCATCGCGCAAGCGACCGGCCTCTCGCGTCTCAAGGCACTCAACGTCTATCTTGCCGAACAATCCGGCACCCTGGTCGAAGACAGTGCCTCGGGGCTGCGCGCCGAACTGTTGCTGGAGCGCTCGGTCCAGGCAATGAACGCGCTGGCCGAGCAGATCGTGCATCTCGCCCAGGCAGTGGAGGCTGGCCAGGAAGAGCGCAAACGCGCGCTGCGCACCAAGGCGGATATCCTCGCCAACGCCATCCAGCTCTACAAGAGCGTTTCCAGCGCCTACGAGCAGGTGGGTCGCAGTCACGCTCAGCTGCTCAAATCCGTGGATCGCTGGGAACGCATCACCGCCAGCCTGTCCGATGAAACGACGCGTCTGCGCCTGGGACCGGGGCGCCGAGGATTACGCATCCGCGAACGCACCATTGCACTGGATGATGAAGCCAAGGCGCGGGTCTGCAAGCATCTCGCCCGCTACTTGAACCAGACGGGCATCACGTCGCGCCATCACAAAGTGTGGCGCGGCGCGCACCGCGAGACCCAGCTCGGCGTCGGCGTGGATGCTGCCAAGCGCCTGGCCATCGAGATATTCCTCGCGCTCGAACCTCACGTGGGGCTATCGCAACCCGCCACCCAGCGGGCCATCAATAGCTCCAACGCCGCCGATTTCGGCCAGATCGAGCCCAACCTGTCGGCGGCCGCCAAGGCCGCGCTGGGGGCCTCGATGGTCCGTGAAGTGGATACCGAACTGTCACGCGCGGCGGAATCGTTGGCGTTGGCATTGGTACGCCACTATCGCGTGGAACTCGAACCTGCGGCCATCGAGTTTCTCAAACGCCAGTACGGCGCCCGTGACAGCACGTTGCAGATGCTCTCCAACATCAACCTGACGGGACGCGGCGACGCGCGCAACATCAGCTTTCTCAGTCATCGCCCCCCGGCCGTGGGAAAACCCCATCGCGACTGGTATCGCGCCTTGGTGCGTGCGCGGCGTCTCTTCGGAAACCGCTAGATACTGTCCCAAAACTGGCTGCGCACTGCGCCGATTCGACCCACACACCGGGTCGAACATGGCAGAATAAGCGCCATGTTCATGCTGGATCGTCTAACGCCATGCGCCTGATCGTCGCCGAAAAACCCAGTCTGGCACGCGCCATCGCCGAGGCCTTGCCCGCCAAGGCGCAACGTCAGGACGGCTATCTCGAATGCGCGGACACCTGCATCAGCTGGTGCGTCGGGCATCTTCTCGAGCAGGCGCCACCCGACGCCTACGACACACGCTATAAGCAATGGCGCCTTGACGATTTACCCATCGTGCCAAAGCAATGGCAACTCATACCGCGCCCCAAGGCCCGTGCACAGTTGGCCGTAATTCGTAAACTGCTCAAGCGCGCCGATAGCGTGGTGCATGCCGGCGACCCGGACCGCGAAGGGCAATTGCTGGTGCAGCAGGTCATCGAACGCCTAGGCTGGCGCGGCCCGATGTCGCGATTGTTGATCAGCGATCTCAACCGCCCCGCCGTGCAACAGGCACTGCAACGCCTCGAAGACAACGCGCGCTATCAGTCACTTTTCGCAGCCGCCGAGGCACGCTCACGCGCCGACTGGCTGTATGGCATCAACCTGTCGCGCGCCTGGACCTTGACCGGCCGCCAAGCAGGCTACTCGGGTGTGCTGTCGGTGGGACGTGTGCAGACCCCCGTGTTGGGGCTCATCGTGCGCCGCGACCTGGAGATCGAGCGCTTCGTCTCACGCCCCTTTTATACCCTGTGGGCGGATCTTGGCGTCGAACACGGCACGCTACGCGCCTGGTGGCAACCGCAGCCGCCGCATCCGCTCGACGACCAGGGACGGCTGTTGGCGCGCGAGCCGGCCGAGACACTCGCGGCGCGCCTACCCGGTACCGAGGGGCACTTGAGTGCTCTGCAAACCAAGAAAAAATCCCAGACGGCCCCGCTGCCGTATTCGCTATCGGCGTTGCAGGTCGATGCCGCACGCCGTTACAAGCTACCGGCCAAGCGTGTACTGGATATCTGCCAGACGCTATACGAGCGTCATCAGCTCATCACCTATCCACGTTCCGACTGTCGCTACCTGCCCGAAGGGCATTTCACTGCGGCGAAGCAGACACTTTCTGCGGCCTGCGCCTCTGACGACACCCTTGCTGGTTGGCTGCGCGGCGCGGACTTCAGCCGCCGCTCACGCGCCTGGAACGACAAGCAAGTCGGCGCCCACCACGCACTGGCGCCCACCGGACGCCCTTTCGATGCGGCCCGCCTGTCCAATGATGAGGCCAACGTCTTCCGGCTGATCGCCCGCAACGTACTGGCACAATTCTACCCACCGCTGGAAACGCGCGACGTCAAGGCCGAGTTCTCGATTCTCGGTGAGTGTTTTCGCGCCCAGGGCAGCGAGATACTCGTCGCCGGATGGAAGCCGCTATTTACCACCCGCGATGAAGCACCGCCGCTGCCCGCGTTGCGCGAAGGCGAAACCGCGCGGGTCCAGGCGTGCGGCGTGGAGGATCGTCAGACGCGCCCGCCGGAGCCGTTCTCCGACGCCAGCCTGATCAAGGCGATGATGAACATCGCCCGCTACGTCGACGATGACGCGGTGCGTCGTACCCTGCGCGACACCGACGGACTGGGCACCGAGGCGACACGTGCCGGCATTCTGGAAACGCTCATCACGCGTGGTTACGTGATTCGCCAGCAAGGCGCACTGCGTACCACACGGACCGGCCGCGCGCTGATTCAGGCCTTGCCGGATACCGCCACGCGCCCCGAGCGCACGGCCCTCTGGGAGCAGCGCCTGGCCGAGATCGCCGAGGGCCATGCCGATGCGAACGCGTTCCTCGACACTCTGGTGGGTGATGTTCACCAACTACTGAGCCAGGCGGACGCCGAACGCATGCGCCAGGCCCTGGCCACGCCGGGCGGCGCCGAACCCACCGCACCATCGCGAGGTAAGCGCCGCAACGCCAAGCGCAGCGCAAGCGACAAACCGTCGACCACGCAGCGGCGCACCCGAAAACGCACCACGCCTCGAAAAGCCACCACGAAAAAAGGTGAGACTTGATGGATTCATCGCCCACATGGTGGATTCTCGATGCAGGCGCACTGGAGCGACTCTTCGCCGCCCATTTGACGACCACATCGTCACCAAGCGCCAACGATGCTCCGCGCCGACACTCGAGACGCTGTATCATGACACGCCAGCATGAATGCCCTGACCACGACGAACGGAGTTCCCATGCGCCATCGCCTCTTCATCACGCTCTTGCTCGCCTTCCTGTTGCCGGGCCTGGGTCACCTGTTCCTGCGCCGCTGGGGTTGGGCCGCACTGTGGCTGGGCGGGTTCATCGCTCTGATGGCGCTGATGATGATCCCCATTCGCTGGCTAGGCTTCATCTGGTTGCTGCTACTCCTCGTACTGTGGACGGCAAGCCTGGTACATGCGGCCACATTGGCGCGCGCTAAAGCCAAAGCGCCTGCCGGACACCGACACGGAGCGTCATGAGCGTGATGTCGCCCACTCGTCTGCGCGATCCGTACTTCATCTACCGCTACCGCCATCGACTGCACGTCCTGCGTACCTCGCTGGCGCTGGCGATCACCTTCGCCGTCATTCTGGCCCTGCAGATTCCTCATGGCAGTTGGGCGCTAGTCAGCACGATGATGGTCATGGGCAATCTGCCGCATATCGGCGGTGTCATCGACAAAGGGGGACAACGCCTTCTAGGCACGGTGCTCGGCGCGATCTGGGGCATCTTGCTGGTGTTGATTCCCGCCCCGGCACCGTGGGTGATACCGGCCTGGACATTGATCGGTATCGCAGTCGCCACACACACCACGTTCGCCACGCGCTATGGCTATAGCGCGCTGATGTTCGGCGTGACCTTGCTGATGGTGGTGGGTGACGGCCACCAAGATTTGGGGATCGCCCTGTGGCGCGCCTTCGACGTACTGATCGGGACGAGCATCGGCATCCTCGCCACCTTGTTCATCCTGCCCCAGAAGGCCACCGATTTATTACGCTTTCTGCTCGCCGACAATCTCGACAAGCTAGCGCGCCTGTACCATGCGCACACCAATGCGACACAGCATGACGACGTCGATACACATCAATTACTGAAGAGCACGACGGATCAACTGGTCAAGCAACGCGGCCTGGTGGATGCCATCCATAGCGAGCGCCGTCTGCATCGCGACGATCTGGAACGCATTCTGTCACTGGAACGACGCATGCTGTCGACGATCGAGCTGCTCCTGGAAACCCACTGGGCCACGCGGGCCGGTCACGACATCATCGCCGAACTCGATGGCTTGCGTGACGAACAGCACCGCTTAGCGCGCGCGCTCGGCAGCCTGGCGTTCCAGGTGCGCACGGGGCAGACCATCGACATCACGGTGGTCGCCTTCGACTTACAGCGCCATGCACAAGCCGCCCTGGAGGCACGCGGTGAAAACGACCGCGTCCTGTTCAGTCCGAGCGGCTATTTGTGGCTCAATCGCGAGCTGGCCCGTCTAACTCAGGCGCTCATCGACACCTTGCAAACGCTCGACCGTCTGCCCAGCGCCCGCCTGCGTCGTCGTGCCTCGCGTCACACCCTGATTCGCGACCGTCTGGCGATGCCGCTGGATACATCGCGGGATGCCCCGGAGCACAGCGATGATGACCCACGCTGACGCCGAGATAGCGGTGAGCGTCAGTCCTGATGCGCATCAGTGCCGCCCCGACGGCATTGCCTCCAGCCATCGTATACGCAGCCAACGACGCGAAGTGGGCGCCGCACTATCCGGCCACAGCCAAATGATACGGCGACCGACGCGCAATCCGATCAACCACGCGCCGATACACAGTGGTATCGGCGCGGCGTGCTGCCACTGCCCAGAAGCCTCACGCCACTCCCAGGTGGCGTGTTCCCCGTCGAGCCGCTCCCGTAGTTCCCAGCGCCGCTGGCCACGCCACCAGTAGCCCACCAGTGCCGCACCACTAAGCGCTACTGCAGACGTCAGCCACCATGTACTCAGCATGAGCACCAAGCCACTCACCAATCCCCAGACGAGTGCATGGAGCGCCAAGCCGAGCCTAGAGGGTACGATACTGATCGTTGGAAGTGGTTTCGGCATAATCGACGATCATCTGGACGATGCGCCGGAACTCGGCGTCGGCAGGCCACTCTCGGCGCATCAACCAGATGAAGAGATCCTGGTCTTCCTGCTCTATCAGTGACTGATAACGGACTTTGTCCGCCTCATCGAGCTGGGGGTAGCAATGTTCGAGAAACGGGATCAGCAGTAGATCCAGCTCCCACATGCCACGCCGCGAGTGCCAGTAAAGCCGTTTGATGGTTACATCGTCCTGCATGGAGACTCCCAAGCGATGTCATGACATGAATAGATGACGAGTATACCCGAGGACTTGGCGAGACACATCGTTTCCACTCCTTGTTCAAAACCGGCTAAGATTGACTTGCAATGTGCTAGTGCGTTGTTTTATCAAGGTTTGAGCAGTATGCTGAATTCACAACAATACCGTGGTCGCTTTATTGCCCCTGTGCAGCGAGCGGCAAAGTCGCTTGGAGACATTCGATGACCAAGTCCGAGTTGATTGAACAGATTGCCATTCGGCAGCCCGAGCTGTCGGCTAAAGAGGTAGAGGCAGCGGTCAAGCTCATCCTCGAAGACATCACCCACTCGCTTTCCAGCGGCGGGCGTGTCGAAATTCGCGGGTTCGGCAGCTTCTCCCTACACTTTCGGGAACCCCGGACCGGACGCAACCCCAAAACCGGCGACCCCGTCGACCTGCAGGGCAAGTTCGTGCCGCATTTCAAGCCCGGCAAGGAGTTGCGAGAACAGGTCAACGCCAGCCGTGCACTCGGCTACTGAAGCCCCCGGGGCACCAATCTCCATGCAAAAGGAACCTGCCCATGCGTTGGTTTAAAGGTGTCGTGCTGGCCATAATCTTGCTGGTCGTCCTGTTGCTCGGCATCCTGTTTGCCGTCAACAACCAACAAGCCATGCCGCTCGACTTGATATGGGTCGAACTACCACCCGCTTCACTGTCTCTTTGGCTGCTGATATCGCTGGCCTGCGGCGTGATTCTCGGCATGCTGGCCATGACCGGCATCTACCTACGACTACGCACGCTCCTGACCCGTGCCCAACGCCACAATCAACAGCAACGCAAGGAACTGGATCGGCTACGCACCCAGGAGTTCAAGGAAGCCCCCTGAATGCTTGATCCACTGCTGCTTGGCCTATTGGTCGCGGCGATTGCCATCGGCTGGTGGCTCGGACGTCGCGAGCGCCGTCGCGTTCGCGAACGCCTATCTCCCGAAGTGTCGTTGCCCAGAGACTATTTCATTGGTCTCAATCATCTGCTCAACGAGCAGCCGGATCAGGCTATCGAGACGTTTGTACAAGCGCTCGAGGTCAACAGCGATACCATCGAGACACACATCGCACTGGGTAACCTGTTTCGTTCGCGCGGTGAGGCCGACCGCGCTGTCAAGATTCATCAGAATCTATTGGCGCGCCCGACACTGACGTCTTATCAAGGCGGGCTCGTGCAACTGGAATTGTCACGGGATTTCCTGAACCTGGGATTGCTCGATCGCGCCGAACGCCTGCTGCAAACACTGGTGAAGGACACTCCCGACGAAGGGATGCGCGACGCTGCCAAACGCTTGCTGGTCGATCTACTACAGCGAGAGAAGGAGTGGCAACAGGCGCTGGATGTCGCCACACCGCAGCTCATCCGCCAGGATGCCGATATCAAGCGCGCAGCCGCTCACTGGCTTTGCGAACTCGCCCAACAGGATCGGCACAATGCGAGCCCCAGCGTGGCCCGCAAGCGTCTGCGTCAGGCCCTATCGATCGATGAATGCTGTATCCGAGCCACGTGGTTGCTCGCTGAACTCGAACGCGACACCGGGCATTACAAGGCGGTCATCCGCCACCTCAGCCGCATCCCCGAGCAAGACCCCGGCTTCCTTCCCGTCATACTCGACCCCTTGCATGAGGCGTATCGGCGTCTGCAGGACGAAGCGGGCTGGCGTGCATTCCTGGACGCGAAATTACAAGAAACGCACTATACCAGCGTAGTGATCATGCTGGCGGCTTCCCGACTCAATACCGAGGGTCAGGACGCCGCCATCGAATTGATCAGCGAGCAGCTTCAAGCGCACCCCAGCTTGCGGGGTGTCGATTACCTCATGGACCTCTACCTGATCGGCGAGGACCATGGCGACCGCGAGCGCCTGTTGCTACTCAAACAGCATACCCAGAAGCTACTCGCAGCACGTCCCCGGCATCGCTGTGATCGCTGCGGTTTCGGCAGCGCCCAATTGCACTGGCAATGTCCGCGCTGCCAAAGCTGGGGTACCACCAAACCCATCACCGGACTGGAAGGCGAATAGTCACTAGCGGTCAAGCTCGTGCTCGATAGCGCCCAATGCCGCCATCGGGTCCAAGGCTTGCGTCACCGGTCGACCGATCACCAGATGCGTGCTCCCCGCCCCCAAAGCCTGGGCCGGGGTCAACGTACGGCGCTGGTCATCGCCATTCGAAGTGCTAGGTCGTATGCCCGGTGTGATCTTCAAGAAAGATTCGCCACATAGCGCGCGTAACGCCCTTGCTTCCTGCGCCGAACACACTACCCCATCCATGCCGCTACGTTGCGCTAGCGCCGCCAAACGCTCGACCTGACTCAACGGCTCGTCGTCGACGCCAATCTCGGCGAGATCCTCACGCGCCATACTGGTCAGAACAGTGACTGCAATCAGATGCGTGGAGAGCCGGCGATTCTCGAGCCGCTCTCTGGCTGCTTCCATCATGCGCCGCCCGCCACCGGCGTGGACGTTAACCATCCACACGCCATGATCCGCCGCCACCTCGACGGCGCCCGCCACCGTATTGGGAATATCGTGAAACTTGAGATCCAGAAACACCTCGAAGCCACGTGCATGCAGTACCTCAAGTACCCGCGGGCCACTGCGCGTGAATAGCTCTTTGCCAACCTTGACCCGGCAGCGTGCGGGGTCCAACCGGTCGGCCATGGCAAGCGCTTGGTCGAGATCAGGGTAATCGAGAGCGATGATCAACGGCGTGTCGGGGCGCGGCATGATGTCTCCTGCAAGCAATATGATGACGACGGCATTATACCGCCGCCCCCGCGTCGCGACCTAGCACCTTGTGAGTATTCCGACTGCCCGAGATTCAATAAGAGTTATTTTATATTGTAGTCATTAGCTTACAAAAAACGTCCTATATAGATGACATTGCGAACATGGAAATCTGAGTAAGGTTAAATCTCTCAATAAGATATACCTAAAGGAGTGGTCGCATGAAAAATTTACTTAGCTGTGCCCTACTGACGCTGGCACTGAGTGTCACTACCCTCGCGGTCGCCCAGGAAGACGCCTCCGCGCCTATCGACATCAATCATGCCTCTGTTGAAGCACTGACCGAACTACCGGGCATCGGCGACGTCAAGGCACAGGCGATCATCGAGGATCGCGAGGCGAATGGACCTTTCGCCTCGCTCGACGACCTGACCCGCGTCAAAGGTATCGCTGAAGGAACGGTGCAGGACCTGGGCGATCGTGTCACGTTCTGAGCTACGCTACCGACGCTCGCACGGGAGCATCCGGCGAGCGTCTTTTCGACCGGCATCCGGCGAGCGTCTTTTCGACCGGCGTCAGGGGTCGTCTAAATATCGACGCGTCACTAGATCCTCAGCCCGCCATCGCATTCCAGCACCCGTCCCGTGAAGTAGTCGTTTTCCACGATATAACGCACGCTCGAGGCGATATCGCACGGCTGTCCCAGGTATCCCAAGGGAATGCCCTTGCTGATTTTCTCGAGGACTTCGGCACGCATGGACGCCGTCATTTCGGTTTCGATGAATCCCGGCGCTACCGCCGCTACACGGATGCCTTGGTGCGCCAGCTCCTTCGCCCAGGTGACCGTCAACGCCGCCCCCTGCCTTGGAGGCACTGTAATTACCCTGCCCCATGTTGCCGGCACGCGAGAGGCTCGTGACTTTGACGATGACGCCTCCCGTTATACCTACCACGGTTCCATCAAACCGCATGGCGTCTCCACGCAGGGATCACAACACGCTTGCATCAGCGCCTCGTTTCCCTTGCAATTCACACGCATGCCACCATCTACTGGGAAGTCGAGATCACACGGAGCCGCCATGCCACTGTTACTTTTCATTACGCTTTTCGGACTACTCGATTTCGTGGTGCTGTTCGCCATAGGCGGACAGATCGGTCTGCTTCCGACGCTGGCATTGGTGCTGCTATCCGGGGCACTGGGCCTTCACCTGATTCGACGCGAAGGGGTACAGACCCTGCAGCGTGCCCAGGCCCGGTTTGCCCAGGGAGAAATCCCCTCGGACGAGTTGATTACCGGGGCCGCCTTGATCTTTGGCGGAGCCTTGCTGGTCACCCCAGGCTTCTTGTCGGATGGCTTGGGACTGCTGTGTCTCATCCCGAGCAGCCGCCGCTTGCTGGGCCGAGGACTAAAGCGCGGAGGATGGCGCAGCCGCTTTTTTACCATGGGCGCCAGTGGCACGGCGCAGGAAAAAACCGCGGATAGTGATTGGCACGAACACACTCGGCGCACGGACAAGACTTCGCAAGACAAGACCTCGCAAAACAGTCAGGCGAATGACGAACAACCGATCGAAGGCGACTACATAGGGAAGGATGATTCCCGGCATTGAAAAAATTCATGGAGGGCCCTTGAAAGTGGATACGTCGACCCAATCAAGCCCCTAACAGATGATTCGGCCGTAACGCCTTGATGCGTCGGCCTTATAAACAGAAGGCACAGCCTTCGCCCTTGAGCTTGGCTCAACGGGATTGTCCTATGATCCATAGAACCATCAGGAGAACGTGAGCAATGAAAATCCGTCCTTTGCACGATCGCGTCGTTGTCCGTCGCACAGAAGAAGAACAGAAGACCGCTGGCGGCATCGTGCTTCCGGGTAACGCTCAAGAGAAACCGACCCGCGGCGAAATCCTTGCTGTCGGTAACGGCCGTATTCTCGAGAATGGCGAAGTCCGCCCGCTGGACGTCAAGGTGGGTGATACCGTGATTTTCAAGGATGGCTTTGGCGTCGAGAAAGAGAAAATCGACGGTGAAGAAGTCCTGATCATGAGCGAAAGCGATATTCTGGCCGTTGCCGAGTAATTCACGACGTTCACCAGTCATATTTTCGTTTCACGTTTGCGCGACTTGATCGCGCCATTAATGGGAAGAGCTAGAAATGGCAGCTAAACAGATCAAATTCTCCGATGATGCCCGCAAGCGCATGGCACGCGGTATTAATACCCTGGCCGACGCCGTCAAGGTCACCCTCGGGCCCAAAGGACGTAACGTCGTACTGGAAAAATCCTTCGGCTCACCGACCGTGACCAAGGACGGGGTTTCCGTCGCCAAGGAAATCGAGCTCAAGGACAAGTTCGAGAACATGGGCGCGCAGATGGTCAAGGAAGTCGCTTCCAAGACTTCTGACGTGGCAGGTGACGGTACGACCACCGCAACCGTTCTCGCCCAGTCGATTGTCACTGAAGGCATGAAAGGCGTGACGGCGGGCATGAATCCGATGGATCTCAAGCGTGGTATCGACCAGGCCGTCGACGCCGCCGTCAAGGAAATCCACAAGCTTTCCGTGCCGTGCACCGATGCCAAGGCCATTGCCCAGGTCGGGACCATTTCCGCGAATGGCGACAAGCGTATCGGTGAGATCATCGCCGACGCCATGCAGAAAGTCGGCAAGGAAGGCGTCATCACCGTCGACGAAGGCCGCGGCTTCGAAGACGAGCTGGAAGTCGTCGAAGGCATGCAGTTCGATCGTGGCTACCTGTCGCCCTACTTCGTGACCAACCAGGACACCATGATGGTGGAACTGGAAGATCCGTACCTGCTGCTGGTCGACAAGAAGATCTCCAACATCCGCGAACTGCTACCGGTGCTGGAAGCGGTTGCCAAGTCCGGCAAGCCGTTGGGCATCATCGCCGAGGACATCGAAGGCGAAGCGCTGGCGACATTGGTGGTCAACACCATGCGCGGCATCGTCAAGGTCGCGGCGACCAAGGCACCTGGCTTCGGTGATCGTCGCAAGGCCATGCTGCAGGATATCGCCATCCTTACCGGCGGCACCGTGATTTCCGAGGAAGTCGGCCTGACGCTCGAGCAAGCCAACCTGGATCATCTGGGCAGCGCCAAGCGCGTCACCATGTCCAAGGAAAACACCACCATCATCGATGGTTCCGGTGCCGAGTCCGACATCGAAGCGCGTGTCAGCCAGATTCGCGCTCAGATCGAAGACACCAGCTCCGACTACGACCGCGAGAAACTCCAGGAGCGCGTCGCCAAGCTGGCCGGCGGTGTCGCCGTCATCCGCGTGGGTGCCGCGACCGAGTTCGAGATGAAGGAGAAGAAGGCCCGCGTCGAAGATGCGCTGCACTCCACACGTGCCGCCGTCGAAGAAGGCGTCGTGCCTGGCGGTGGTACCGCGCTGGTGCGCATCCTTGGCAATCTCGCCAACCTCAAGGGCGAGAACGAAGACCAGACCCACGGCATCGCCATTGCCCTGCGCGCCATGGAATCGCCGCTGCGTCAGATCGTGACTAACGCAGGTCAGGAAGCGTCCATCGTCGTCAATCAGATCAAGGCCGGTGAAGGTAACTACGGTTACAACGCACAAACCGACGAATATGGCGACCTGTTCGAGATGGGCGTTCTCGATCCGGCCAAGGTCACGCGTAGCGCGGTTCAGTCCGCAGGCTCCGTGGCTGGCTTGATGATCACTACCGAAGCCATGATCGCCGACGACCCGGACGAGAAGGAAGCCGGCGGCGGCGCACCGGACATGGGCGGCATGGGAGGCATGGGCGGCATGATGTAATCGCTGCCTAGACTCCCGGGCACTGTCCCGTGACTCGAACCCCTGCCGGGCAACCGGCGGGGGTTTTTCGTGTCCGGGGTATAGATCAGCCTGGCGTAGCCCGTAGCCCAAGTACACTATCGCCCTGCCTTCGACTGTATCGCGATGTTCTATGCTCTCCAATATCCGTATCGTACTCGTTCAGACATTCCACCCCGGCAATATCGGCCAGGCCGCACGCGCCATGAAAACCATGGGCCTGAGCGACCTGGTATTGGTCAATCCGCGCTGTTTCCCCGATGAAGAGGCCACTCGGCTCGCCGCTGGCGCGACCGATGTGCTCGACAACGCACGCGTCGTCGCGCACATTTCGCAAGCCGTCGGGGACTGCGTCCAGGTCGCCGGCGCCAGCGCCCGTCTGCGTAGCCTCCCCCTCCCCCATTTCGATGACCCCGAGCCCATGGCCGTCCAAATGGTCGAGTATGCGCATGACGCCCCCGTGGCACTCGTCTTCGGTCGCGAGCGATCTGGACTGACCAACGATGAAATTCGGCACTGCACGCATCAGGTCAGCATCCCCGCCAACCCCGATTACGGCGTCCTCAATCTAGCACAGGCCGTGCAGATACTCGCCTACGAAGTACGTCGTGCATGGCGTCACCAAACACCGATCGCCGCTCAGCCCAAATCCAAGCAGGCCGCCTTGCCGACACGCGAACAGATGGCTCACTTCGAAACGCATCTGCACCAGGCCCTGACCTCCTCGGGGTTTCTGACTCAGCCTCATGCGCGCACTGAAGACCATCTACGCGCACTTTTCGCCCGCGCTCAACCCACTCGCAAGGAACTCTCCATCCTGCGCGGTGTATTGACGACATTGGAAAACACCAGTCGATCCTGAGCAAGATACCGCCTGACGGACACAAAAAACCGCGCCTCGAAGAGGCGCGGTTTTTTTACGGCTCAATAAAGCACCCGCCACCGCGTCGAAGACGCAGCGGCGACGTGGCTTATTCGCCGCCCATCTGCTGCTTGATCAGATCACCGATGGTGGTCGGGCCTTTCTGCGGCTCAGCTTCCTGATCGCGCAGTTTGCCCATCGCACGGCGTGTATCGACCTGGTCTTTCGCCTTGACCGACAGGTTGATCGCACGGTTTTTGCGATCGACACCGACGATCTTGGCTTCGACGCTATCGCCTTCGTTGAGCGCGTTGCGTGCATCTTCGACGCGATCAGGGCTGATCTCGGAGGCCTTGAGTACGGCTACAACATCAGTCGCCAACTCGACATGTGCTTCCTTGGCATCGACTTCGACAACGCGACCGGTGACGATGGCGCCCTTGTCGTTGACGGCCAAGTACTCGGAAACCGGATCGGTTTCGAGCTGCTTGATACCGAGCGAGATACGCTCGCGTTCCGGATCGATCGAGAGAATGACCGCTTCGGCTTCATCGCCCTTCTTGAAATTACGCACGGCTTCTTCGCCGGTTTCGCTCCAAGAGATATCGGACAGGTGAACCAGACCGTCAATACCACCTTCCAGACCGATGAAGATACCGAAGTCGGTGATTGACTTGATGGTGCCCGAGACGCGGTCGCCCTTGTTATAGCGCGCGCTGAAATCTTCCCACGGATTGGTGGTGCACTGCTTGATACCCAAGGAGATACGACGACGTTCTTCGTCGATATCCAGCACCATGACTTCCACGTCATCGCCGACCTGCACGACCTTCGAGGGATGGATGTTCTTGTTGGTCCAGTCCATTTCCGAGACGTGAACCAAGCCTTCGACACCTTCCTCGAGCTCAGCAAAGCAGCCGTAGTCGGTCAGGTTGGTGACGCGAGCATTGACGCGGGTATTTTCCGGATAACGATCCTTGATGTTGACCCACGGATCTTCACCCAGCTGCTTCAAGCCGAGAGACACACGGTTGCGCTCGCGATCGAACTTGAGCACCTTGACGTTGACCTCATCACCAACGGCCACAATCTCGCTGGGATGCTTGATGCGCTTCCACGCCATGTCGGTGATGTGCAGCAGGCCATCGACGCCGCCCAAGTCGACGAACGCACCGTAGTCGGTGAGGTTCTTGACGATACCGTCGATCTGCTGACCTTCTTGAAGCGTGGACAGCAGCGCTTCACGCTCGGCGCTGTTCTCGGCCTCAAGAACGGCACGGCGAGAGACAACGACGTTGTTACGCTTGGGATCGAGCTTGATGACCTTGAAGTCCAGCTCTTTGTGCTCTAGGTGAGCAGTATCGCGTACCGGACGGACGTCGACGAGAGAACCGGGCAGGAACGCGCGGATGGAAGAAACTTCGACCGTGAAGCCGCCCTTGACCTTGCCGTTGATCACGCCCTTGACGATTTCGTCCTTCTCGAAGGCCGCTTCCAGCTCTTTCCAGGCCTCGGCACGCTTGGCCTTTTCGCGAGACAGACGCGTCTCGCCGAAGCCGTCTTCAACGGCTTCAAGGGCAACCTTGACTTCATCTCCCACGGAGATGGTCAATTCGCCATTGTCATCACGGAACTGCGCCACGGGGATTTGCCCCTCGGACTTCAGACCCGCGTTGACGGTAATCCAGTCACCTTCGATATCGACCACGGTTGCCATGACGATGGCACCGGGTTCCATATTGATGTCCTGGAGAGACTGTTCGAACAGTTCAGCAAAGCTTTCGCTCATGTTGTTCCTACGTGATCAACGTTAATAGCGGCCAGGCCGCTCATTCTCCGCACCACCAGCAAGCGCGGGCCTTTCCTACATATCCCTGGGGACGTTGGCGCTGGTTCGACCTGCGAAGGCTCTCAATTATCGCCCGCACACGTCATGACGTCTGGCCAGGGTCTCCGGATGGGTGCCCGTTTCACCCCAGCTACTCAGTTCGGGAGGCCGAGCCCACGTGCACTGAGCAGCCTTTCGATACACTCCACCACGTCCGGTATCGCAAGACTCGTACTATCCAACAAGACGGCATCGTCTGCCGGCTTGAGTGGCGCTACGGCACGCTGCATATCGCGCGCGTCACGAGCCTTAATTTCCTCTAGAAGACTCGTTAGATTAGCATCCCGACCGGCATTCAGCAACTGTTCATGGCGTCGCCGCGCCCGCTCTTCCGCCGAAGCCGTCAGATAGACTTTCAGGGACGCCTGGGGGAATACCACCGTCCCCATATCTCGCCCATCCGCTACCAGTCCCGGCATATCGCGAAAGTCACGCTGGCGCGTCAACAGCGCATCACGCACCCGAGGCAACGAGGCTATCTGAGAAGCAACGTCGCCGACCTGTTCGGTACGAATGTCGCCACTCACGTCATGGCCTTCCAGCTCGATACGCGTTTCGCCATCGCACGCCACGAAGCGGACATCCAAGGTTTCGGCACACGTCGCCAACGCGGCTTCATCGTCCAGCACCAGGCCGTGCTTGAGTGCCGCCAGCGCGGTGAGACGATACAGCGCACCGGAGTCCAGCAAGTGCCAGCCCAACCGCTCGGCAATCAAGCGACTGACCGTCCCCTTGCCTGCGCCGCCTGGCCCGTCGACGGTCAGTACGGGCACTTCATCGTGCGACAAGCTCATGAAACCTCCTGTTCTTCGAGCGACAGGCCCACGCGACGCGCCAGGTCAACGAACCCCGGGAAGGACGTAGTTACATTGGCGCAGTCATCGATGGCGATCTCACCCTCGGCACGCAAGGCGGCAATGGCGAAGGCCATGGCAATGCGATGATCACCCAGGCTATCGACATGCCCGCCGCGATAATGCGCGACATGCGTATCGCTGGCGTCGGCGCGACCGACGATGTCGATGCCATCGGGATGGACGGTATTCTCGACACCCAGGATCGCCAGGCCATCGGCCATCGCCTGGATGCGATCGGATTCCTTGACGCGCAATTCTTCCGCGCCTCGCAAGCGTGTCACGCCTTCGGCATTGGCCGCAGCAATGAACAGCACGGGAAACTCGTCGATGGCCAGTGGCACCTGATCCACGGGAATATCGATCCCCTTGAGCGGCGCATGGCGAACGCGAATATCGGCGACCGGCTCACCGCCGACTTCCCGAGGATTGAGCAATTCAAGATCGGCGCCCATGGCCTTGAGGATATTGATGACCCCGATACGCGTCGGATTGGTACCCACATGCTCCAGGAGCAGATCCGAACCGGGCGTAATGGCCGCCGCCACCAGATAGAACGCCGCCGACGAAATATCCGACGGCACGTCGATGGGCGCCGCCGTCAAACGCCCGCCGCCCTGTAGCCAGGCCTCGTCAGCGGCGCGCTGCACCGCATAACCGAAGCCGTTGAGCATGCGCTCGGTGTGATCGCGCGTCGGTGCCGGCTCACGCACCCGCGTCTCACCCTCGGCATAGAGCCCTGCGAGCAACAGGCAGGACTTCACCTGGGCGCTCGCCATGGGCATGTCATAACGAATGCCGCGAAGGTCCTGGCCGCCGCGAATCGTCAGCGGCGGCCGGCCGCCCTCGGCGGTTTCGATCACCGCGCCCATCTCGCGCAGCGGATCGGCCACCCGACCCATCGGCCGCTTGTTGAGCGACACATCGCCGGTCAATTCGGTATCGAAGGCCTGCCCGGCCAGCAAGCCGGCGAACAGACGCATGGCCGTACCTGAATTGCCCACATAAAGGGGGCCGGCAGGCGCCGTCAGGCCATGCAAGCCGACGCCATGGATGGTCACGCGCCCCTGGTGCGGACCTTCGATGGCCACGCCCATGTCACGAAACGCCTGCAGCGTCGCCAGGCTATCCTCGCCCTCGAGGAAGCCATGCACTTCGGTCACGCCTTCGGCAAGCGCACCGAGCATGATCGAGCGATGCGAAATCGATTTGTCTCCCGGCACGCGGATCCGGCCGCGCACATCGCCACCGGGACTCACGCGGTAACGGATATTGCATTGTTCCATCGCTTGATAACTCGTCTGGTTCAAAAGCGTATCGAAATACTGCCGCGCATGACTGGCACGATCGAAGACCGCCAGCATGGCATCGCCATCATTGTCGGTCATGGCGCGTCGTAAACGAGCAACGCCCGCCTCGAACTCATCCAGTGCGCCCAGCACCGCCTCGCGGTTGGCACTGAAGATATCGCGCCACATGACCGGGTCGCTACCGGCGATACGCGTGAAATCGCGAAAGCCCCCCGCCGCATAGCGAAAGATCTCCAGGCGCTCGTCCTGACGTGCCAGAGTGTCGACCAACGAAAACGCCAGCAAATGGGGGAGATGACTGGTGCGCGCCAAGACCTGATCGTGACGTGCCACGTCCATTTCCAGCAGTTGCGCCCCGCATGCCGCCCATAGCGCTCTCACACGCGCCAAGGCATCGGGATCGGTAGTGTCGCGCGGCGTCAGTATCACCTTATGGCGGCGATAAAGCGCGGGATTGGACGCCGTCACGCCGCTTTTTTCGGACCCCGCGATCGGATGCCCTGGTACGAAGCGCGGCGGCATGTCACCGAAAACGCGTTCGACCGTCGCCTCGATGGCGCCCTTGGTGCTGCCGACATCGGTGATCACCTGATCGCCGAGATGTGGCGCCAACTCGCGCAGCACGGCCTCCATCGCCAACACCGGCACCGCCAGCACGATCAAGCTGCTGTCGGCCACCCAAGGGGCCAGCTCGGTACTGCCTGCATCGATCAGCCCCATATCGATGCCACGCGCCACTTCGTCGGCATCACGGTCACAGGCTACAATCCGCCCCTCGAAGCCCGCTTCCTTCAAGGCCGCCGCCAGCGAGCCGCCGATCAGGCCCAACCCGATGATGAGGATACCGCGCTCGGTCGGCGCACAGGACTGCTCCGACATTTACAGCACACCCACGGGGTAGGACCCCAGCACCTTGAGCTCGGCAGCACGCAACGTAATCTCTTCCAGTACCGCCGCGACCTGCGGATCGTCACGATGGCCCTTGAAGTCGATGAAGAACACGTAATTCCAGATTCCGGTGCGTGACGGCCGCGTCTCGACGCGCGTCAGATCGATCTTGTGGCGGTGGAACGGCTCGAGTAGGTCGTGCAACGCTCCGGGCTGATTGCGCATGGCCACGACAATGGACGTCTTGTCATCCTCGGAGACCGGCGTGTCCTGATGGCCGATAATCAAAAAGCGTGTCGAGTTGTCGGGACGGTCCTCGATCTTCTCGGCGACCTTCTCGAGCTCGTAACGCTTGGCGGCCATATCGCCGGCAATCGCGGCACTGTGCCATTCGCTCTTGATCAGACGCGCCGCCTCGGCATTGGACGACACCGGCACCCGCTCGGCATGGGGATAATGCGCGTCCAACCACTTGCGGCACTGCGCCAGGGACTGGGGATGCGAATAAATGCGCGAGACCTTGTCGCGGCGCGTATTGCTGGACACCAGCAGATGATGATGAATGCGCAGCACTACTTCGCCACAGATGCGCAGGCTGGCATCCATGAAGGTATCCAGGGTGCTATTGACGATGCCCTCGGTGGAGTTTTCCACCGGCACCACGCCAAAATGCGCGGCCCCCGCTTCCACTTCGCGAAAGACCTCATCGATGGCCGCCATCGGCAGGCTCACCGCGCTGTCGCCGAAATGCTTGAGCGCCGCCTGCTGAGTAAACGTGCCCTCGGGGCCCAGATAGGCCACCTTGACCGGCCGCTCCAGCGCCAGGCATGCCGACATGATCTCGCGAAACAAGCGCGCCATTTCCTCGTCATCGAGAGGGCCCTTGTTGAGCGCCATGATGCGACGCAGCACCTGAGCCTCACGCTCGGGTCGATAGAACGTCGCCTGCGGGTCGCTGTCGGTTTTCACCTGCGCTACCTGCTGTGCGCAGTGCGCGCGCTCGCTGATCAGCTTGAGAATCTCGCTATCCAGCGTATCGATTCGCTCGCGCAGTGCCGGCAGGTCGGCCGATGTGATAGAGGCATCGTGATCGGACATATCGTGATCAGCCATGGCGTCGTTCGAACTCCCTCATGAAATCGACCAGCGCATCCACTGCAGCTTCCGGCACCGCATTATAGAGGCTGGCCCGCATGCCGCCCACGCTGCGGTGGCCCTTGAGATTCAACAGCCCTTCCGCCTCGGCATCTTTGAGGAACGCAGCATTGAGCGTCTCATCCGCCAGCACGAAAGGCACGTTCATGCGCGACCGATTGGCCAGGGCGATGGGGTTGGAATAGAAGTCGCTGGTATCGATGGCCGCATACAGCTTTTCGGACTTGCGCGCGTTGAGGCGGTCCATCGCTTCGACCCCGCCCATGTCGTGGCGCAACCAGTCGAAAACCAGCCCCGCGAGATACCAGGCATACGTCGGCGGCGTATTGAACATCGAGCCATTCTCGGCCATGACCCGATAGTTGAACATGGTCGGGGTGTTCGGCAAGGCGCGCTCGAGCAGGTCGTCACGCACGATGACCAATGTCAGTCCCGCCGGGCCGATATTCTTCTGCGCCCCGGCATAGATGACGCCGAAGCGGGACACATCCAGCGGCTCCGAGAGGATCGACGACGACATATCGCATACCAGCGGTACATCGCCGACCTCGGGAATGTAGTCGAATGCCAGGCCCCCGATGGTTTCATTGGCCGTGTAATGCAGATAGGCAGCATCCGACGACAAGGCGATGTCATCGGGCCGCGGCACCGCCGTCAGTCCATTGGCCTCACTGGAAGCCGCCACGTGCGCGCCGGCAAGATGACGTGCCTCGGCAATCGCCTTCTTGCCCCAGATACCGGTGTACAGATAGTTCGGCGTACCGCCCGTCCCCAGCAGGTTATAGGGCACCATCGCGAACTGGCTGGAGGCGCCGCCCTGCATGAACAGCACGCGATAATTGTCCGGCACGGCCAGCAGCGCACGCAGGTCGCGCTCGGCACGCGCGGCGATCTCCGCGAAGGCCTCGCTGCGGTGACTCATTTCCATGACCGACAAGCCATGGCCCTGATAGTCGAGCAACTCGTCGCGGGCGCGCTCGAGCACGGAGGCGGGAAGTGCCGCTGGACCGGCACAGAAATTGAACTTGCGTGTCATCAGCGTGATTCCAAACGTAAAGCGACCACTCCCGGAGGAGCGGCCGCATTGAGACTCAATCGCCTTGTGGTGCCGCGTCGTCATCCGGCGCGGGCGCCACCTCGTCGACCACTGCCCCTTCTTCATCAGGGGCTGATTCCTCGACCGGCTCATCGACCCGCACCGTGGCGACCAGATGCTCGCCTTCACCGGTACGAATCAGGGTGACCCCTTGGGTATTGCGCGAGCTTACCGAGATTTCCTCGACCCGCGTGCGCACCAACGTGCCCTTGTCGGTGATCAGCATCATTTCATCGCTGTCGCGGACCTGAATCGCCGCCACCAGGGCGCCGTTGCGCCGCGATGTCTGCATGGCGATCACCCCTTGGCCACCGCGTCCACGCAGCGGGAACTCATCGAGACGCGTGCGCTTGCCGTAGCCATTCTCGGAGGCGGTGAGGATATAGACCTGGTCTTCGCTCACCGTCTGGACCGACGCCCCTTCGGCGCCGCCATCGGTGTCGTCGGCCTCGGCATCGATGGTCAACGACTGCGGAATGATCAAGCTGATCACCTCGGCGTCGCCCTGCAGGCGCATGCCACGTACCCCGCGCGCGGTGCGTCCCATGGCGCGCACCTTGCCTTCCTCGAAGCGAATGGCCTTGCCGTTGGACGAGAACAGCATCGCGTGATCGTTGCCGGAGGTAATCGCGGCACCGACCAGACGGTCGTCTTCTTCGAGGTCGATGGCGATCAAGCCCACGCTGCGCGGCCGCGAGAATTGCTCCAGCGAGGTCCGCTTGACGGTACCCTTGGCGGTGGCGAAGAAGATATAGCAGTCGTCGCGGTATTCGCGTACCGACAGGATGGCGTTGATCGACTCGCCATCATCCAGCGGCAGCATGTTGACCAGCGGCTTGCCCCGCGAACCACGACTGGCGTTGGGCATCTCGTAGACCTTGAGCCAGTAGACCTTGCCGCGATTGGAGAACAGCAACATGGTGTCATGCGTCGAGGCGACCAACAGGTGCTCGATGATATCCTCGTCCTTCATGGTGGTCGCCGACTTGCCACGCCCGCCACGCCGCTGAGCCTGGTAGTCGGAAAGCGGCTGCGTCTTGGCATAGCCGCTGCGCGAGATGGTGACCACCATGTCTTCTTCGTTGATCAGATCCTCGATGGTCAGATCCAGATGACTGGCCTGGATCTCGGTCTTGCGGTCGTTGCCGTACTGATCACGAATCGCGCCAAGTTCCTCGCGAATAACTTCCAGCAGGCGCTCCGGCGAGGCGAGAATCTCGTTGAGCTCGGCGATACGCTTGAGGATCGACAGATATTCGTCGAGCAGCTTCTCGGTTTCGAGCCCCGTCAGACGATGCAGGCGCAATTCCAGAATCGCCTGCGCCTGGGCCGGCGACAGGCGATATTCACGCTCGTCGTCGGCGAGTCCGTAGCTTTCATCGAGATCTTCCGGCTTGCAGGACGTCGCCCCGGCGCGCTCGAGCATGCCGGTGACCTGTCCCGGTTGCCAGGCACGCGCGACCAGCTTTTCCTTGGCCTCGGTCGCCGAGGGCGATGCTTTGATGAGCTCGATCACATCGTCGATGTTGGAGATCGCCACGGCCAGACCTTCGAGGATATGGCCACGGTCGCGCGCCTTCTTGAGCTCGAACAGCGTACGCCGCGTCACCACCTCACGACGGTGGCGAATGAACGCCTCGAGAATCTCCTTGAGATTGAGAATCTTCGGCTGGCCGTTATCCAGCGCCACCATATTGATGCCGAACACGGTCTGCAGTTGAGTATGCGCGAACAGGTTGTTGACGACCACTTCGCCGGACTCGCCGCGCTTGACCTCGATCACCACCCGCAGGCCTTCCTTGTCGGACTCGTCGCGCAGCTCGGCGATGCCGTCGATACGCTTGTCCTTGACCAGCTCGGCGATCTTCTCGATCAGACGCGCCTTGTTCACCTGATACGGCAGTTCGGTGACGATGATGTGATCGCGACCGGTCTTGTCGTGGTGCTCAATGGTATGGCGAGCCCGCACATAGATGCGCCCGCGCCCGGTACGGTACGCATCGAGAATTCCCGCGCGCCCGTTGATGATCCCGCCGGTGGGGAAATCGGGGGCCGGAATATACGCCATGAGATCGTCGATGCTGAGCGTGTAATCGTCGATCAGCGCCAGACAGCCATCGATCACCTCGCGCATGTTATGCGGCGGAATGTTGGTCGCCATGCCCACGGCGATACCCGAGGCCCCGTTGACCAGCAGGTTAGGGACCTTGGTCGGCAGCACCTCGGGAATGCGTTCGGTGCCGTCGTAGTTGTCGACCCAGTCGACGGTATCTTTTTCCAGATCGGCGAGAAGCTCATGGGCAAGCCGCGCCATGCGCACCTCGGTGTAACGCATGGCCGCCGCGCTGTCGCCGTCGATGGAACCGAAGTTGCCCTGGCCATCGACCAGCACATAACGCATCGAGAATGTCTGCGCCATGCGTACAATAGTGTCGTAGACCGCACTATCCCCGTGCGGGTGATATTTACCGATCACGTCACCCACGACACGCGCCGATTTCTTGTAGGCTTTGTTCCAGTCATTGCTGAGCTCATGCATGGCAAACAATACGCGCCGATGCACTGGCTTGAGGCCATCTCGTACATCCGGCAACGCACGGCCGATGATCACGCTCATGGCGTAATCGAGATACGACTGCTTGAGTTCGTCCTCGATATTGACTGGCAGAATTTCTCTGGCGATCTCACCCATGGGTCGTTCAATCCTTTGCACCGCGCCATACCATCGGTCATGGCACTGAATGAAACGAACAGCGGCCTTGCGAAGCACGAAACCCCGCAGGCGACTCTTCAGCGCTCGACGCCAATGGCCGTCACAGCAATCATTGAGCTTCGATGGCGGGCCCACCTCAAGGAGGCCCGAATCGTGCCATCATACCATTTCACGTGGCGATGCGGCAGGCTTGGCAATGCAATCGCGCCCATTACGCAAGCGCGCGAAAATACACGCCCTCCCGCCCCGTTGAATAAACGCGTCCGACCGGGGGAGTGGCACCCGCCTTGGCGTTTCGCCATAATGAGCCCCTTTGTGACGGAATAGGCCCATGTGGTTCAAGCACTTGCATCTCTATCGTCTGCACGACACGACGCCCATCGCGCTCGAGGCACTCGAATCGGCCTTGGAGGCCTTCGCCTTTCGCCCGGTGTCGCCAAGTGAAGGCAAGCGCCTCGGCTGGCAACGCCCTGCGGGGCGCCACGGTCAACAGCTCGCCCATGAGATCCAGGGCCACCGCCTGCTGTCTTTGTTACGCCAGGAGCGCCTGCTGCCGGCCTCGGTGGTGCGTGAGGAAGTCGACGAACGTGCCGCCGAGCGCGAGGCCGCCGAAGGTGGCCCGTTGCCGCGCCGCGAACGCCAGGCACTCAAGGAACAGGTCGTGGAGGAATTCTTGCCGCGCGCCTTCACGCGTAGCCAGCGCATTGATATTTGGTGGGATACTCGGCGCGGCCTCATCGGTGTCAATTGCGCCAGCCGCGCCCGCGCCGAAGACGCCCTGGACCTGCTGCGTCAGTCGCTGGGGTCGCTGAAAGTCACGCCACTCGCCGTGCGCCAACTGCCCTCGCGCAGCATGACCGCCTGGCTCGAGGATATCGCTTCGCGTCCCGAGGGGCTGCAGTTGGGCGATCAGGTCGAGCTCAAAGACGCCAATGGCGACGATGGCGTGTGGCGCGCACGCGGCATCGACCTCGACGGCGAAGAAGTGCAAAGTGTGCTCGCCAGCGGGCGTCAGGCCAGTCGCTTGGCGCTGGACGTCGAAGATCAGCTATCGCTGATCCTGCATGACGACCTGACGCTCAAATCGCTGCGCTTCGCCGACGCCTTGCTCGACGAAGCTTCTCAACAAGAAGACGATGACGACCCCACGCTACGCCTGGAAACGGACTTCGCTCTCATGGCCCAAGTGCTCTCTGGATTCATCGAACAACTCATCGACTGGCTGGGCGGCGAAGCCGACCCGGCAGCGCCTACATCATGACGCACGCACCGACTCCCCAAACCGCTCCCCACGATTTCGACGCCATTCGTCCTTATCACGACGACGAGGTGGCGAAGGTACTCGACCGCCTGGCCCACTGCGACGAACTGCTCGATGCGATCACGCATTTTCGCCTGCCCCGGCTAGCGCGTTACGCACCGCCCATGGCGCGCTTCATCGCGCGCCTGGGGCTACAACACGAAATGCGCAACATCGACAGCGTCGCCGCCTTTCAGCAGCGCATCGCGCGCTACATGGCGCGGATGATCGCCACCACCACGGATGCCTTCGAGGTCGAGGGACTCGAGCACCTCGACGCCGACAAGGCCTGTCTGTTCATCGGCAATCATCGCGATATCGCCATGGACCCGGCATTCGTCAATTACGCGCTCTACCAGGAAGGTCGCAATACCGTGCGCATTGCGATCGGCGACAACCTGCTGCAGAAGCCGTTCGTCAATGACCTGATGCGCCTCAACAAGAGCTTCATCGTGCCCCGTTCGGCCAAGGGCAAGCGGGCGATGCTGCAGGCCTATCAGACGTTGTCGCGCTATATCCGTCATTCGATCACCGCCGACAACCACTCGATCTGGATCGCCGAGCGCGAAGGACGCGCCAAGGACGGCATCGACCGCGCCGACACCGCTATCGTCAAGATGCTGGGCATGGCCCAACGCATGGACGACGGCGAGGCCGATATCGGCGCCGCGGTATCCGAGCTGCGCCTGGTGCCGGTGTCCATCAGCTACGAATACGATCCCTGCGACCTGCAGAAGGCACGCGAGCTGTACGCCCGCCACACGGCCGGCCGCTACGACAAGGTCGAATTCGAGGATATTCAGTCCATCGTCGCCGGCATCACAGGCCACAAGGGACGTATCCGCCTGACCTTCGGCACGCCCCTGGGGAGCGACTTCGCGACTCCGGAAGCCGTCACCGAGGAAATCGATCGTCAGGTGCTGGCGAACTACCATATGTTCCCCAGCCATCAACTCGCGCTCGAAGCCACGGGGCTGGCACCAGAACTGGTCGATCTCAGCGAGGTCACCGACGCCGACCGCGAACGCTTCGAGGCACGTCTGGCCACGGTGCCCGACCACCTGCGCCATTGGTGGCTGCGCCAGTACGCCAACCCCATCCTCAACCGTGCCGGATATATCGAGGAAGACGCCTGAAGCGTCACTTCCGCCAGAACGTGGGCGTCAACAGCACCAGCATGGTGAGGATCTCTAGGCGCTCATTATCATGGCGCGCTACTCGCGCACCTTGCGGCCGCCATTCAGCGTGGCGGCCTACTGCCGTCCGCCGCAACGATGTGCTATCGTCCGCGACATCGTCCTGCGCGTCGATTCGCGACGCCGTAAATGCACGGCACGCGTTCCCGCATGCGCCACACGGCAACACGGCCATACGGCCATACGGAGAGAGCCCATGAGTTCCGCGTCCGAAATGCAGAAAATCCGGATCATCAACGAGCTGCGCGAATTCATCAAGAAACTGCTGCAGGATCCGGCGATTCTCGAGCAATCCCTGGTCATCGCCCGAGCGCGCTACAGCGATGATGGCGACAGCCGCCAGATGTGGGCCACCATCGCCAACGAGATCTCGAACAACACCAGCGTGCACATTCCCGAAGACCCCAGCGAACACTCGGAAGCCGACCGGCTGTTTCTGGAAGTGTTGAAGGAAGTCGTCGACGAAGGGAAGGCGCTTTACTGAAGGTTTAAGCTGGAAGCTGGAAGTTTTAAGAGGGAAGGAAGAAGAACGAAGGGCCTCAGAGACAATCCACAAGCGAGACACTAAAAAGGCCGGCGAATGCCGGCCTTTGGCTTACCAGGAAACTTCTCAGCCATCCTTTAGTTAGAGTTAGCCACAGCTATCGGGCACGACATCGTCGTCAATATCCTTCGATGCTGTGCACTGCCAGCCTCCATCGTCTTGACGCTCAAGCGTCAAAGTTTCGCTTGAAAAGTTACCCTCATCATCAAACGTAAAGGTCAGTTTCGGTTGCTTTTTGTCGTCACCGAACTGATCAACCGTAATTTTACCATTCTGAACTGCATTATCCGAAAGCCCAAGGTCGGAAGCAGACGACGGCGTATCACCTTCTTGCACTGCCAGTTCCGCTGGCGTTTGCAGTGACTTGAGGGTCGCGAGTGCGGAGCTGACTTCCGAGCGTGCGACGTAGTTCTGGTACTGCGGAACCGCGATGGCGGCGAGGATGCCGATGATCGCGACGACGATCATTAGTTCGATGAGTGTAAAACCGTGTTGTTGACGTTTCATTAAGCTCTCCTGTGATCCCTTGTTGAATGCCCTGTCGTTCGTCTGTGGGGCGGGCCCGACGCGGGCGGATGATAACGCGTTGCAGATGCTCCCGCGAGGCGCCGGCGCCTCGCGGGCTGACGGCAAGGCAGCCACCTGACTGTTACGTTAAATTACACTTCTCATGCTGGCAAGATACTTGAGGTTAAAGTTTGCCTATTTTTGGCCGATTATATACCCATACTCTAATTGACGAGATATCTCATACCAAGGGTCACCAAGGCGGTCATGCATGAGGTAGGATGCGAGAAGTCACGGGGTAGAGACCACCCCACCTGGTCACTCCTTTTGGTGTCGGAACGCTTATGCATTCGTCTTCATCTCCTACCGCCCCCGGCGCACCGCTCTTGAAAGGGCTCGCCGCGCGCTTGGTCTCGGAAGGCCTGCTCGAGGAGTCCAAGGCGCAGCGTGCCATGGAGGCCGTGCGCGACACGCATCAGTCGGTGCTCGAGTACGTCATCGAGCAACATTGGGTTCCCGCACGCGAAGCCACCCAGAGTGCCGCGTGGGAATATGGCCTGCCGTTCGTCGACCTGGAGGCCGTCAGTCCCGAGCGCCTGCCCATCGGCGAGGGGCTGTCCGACACGTTGATTCGTCGTCTCGGGGTCTTGCCGCTGGCGCGTGGCGAGCGCCATATCAGCGTGGCGATCCCCTACCCCTCGACGCTGGCCAAACTCGACGAACTGCAGTTCACCACCGGACTTACCGCCGAGGGCGTGCTGGTCGCCGCCGATCAGTTGCAGCC
Organism: Chromohalobacter nigrandesensis; assembly: GCF_023061285.1. Classification (GTDB taxonomy): domain Bacteria; phylum Pseudomonadota; class Gammaproteobacteria; order Pseudomonadales; family Halomonadaceae; genus Chromohalobacter; species Chromohalobacter nigrandesensis. The sequence continues at coordinate 71,513 of NZ_JAKGAM010000008.1, read as the reverse complement.
GGCCATCGAGCGTTATCTCGTCCAGCGCGAGACGCACGGTATGCTCGAAGCTCTCGACGATGCCAGCGAGGCACTCGAGACGCTCGATCTCGATGATGTCGAGCCCCTCAACGAAGGGCTCGACACCGATGACGACGACGCCCCGGTGGTGCGCTTCGTACACAAGATGATGCTCGATGCCGCGCGGCGTGGCGCCTCGGATATCCACTTCGAGCCTTATGAGTCGACCTTTCGCATCCGCTTTCGCATCGACGGCATCCTGGTCGAGGTCGCGCGGCCGCCGTTCAATCTGCGCGCGCGCCTGTCGGCACGCCTCAAGGTCATGTCGCGCCTGGATATCTCCGAGCGCCGTTTGCCGCAGGATGGCGCCATCAAACTGCGTGTCTCGGCCTCGCGCACCATCGACTTTCGTGTCAGCACGCTACCCACGGTACACGGCGAAAAAATCGTGCTGCGTTTGCTGGATGCCGGCGCCACGCGCCTAGGCATCGATGCACTGGGCTTCAGCGAATCACAGAAAGCGCTGTTCGAACACGCGCTCGCGCAGCCGCAAGGGATGATACTCGCCACCGGCCCTACCGGTAGCGGCAAGACCGTGACCCTGTATACCGGGCTCAACATCCTCAATACCGATGCGCGCAATATCGCCACCGCCGAGGACCCCGTCGAACTCAAGCTGGACGGCATCAATCAGGTCAATGTGCTGCCCAAGATCGGGCTGGATTTTGCCAGCGCGCTGCGCGCCTTCCTGCGTCAGGATCCCGATGTGGTGATGGTCGGCGAGGTCCGCGACCTGGAAACCGCAGAGATCTCCGTCAAGGCCGCGCAGACCGGCCACCTGGTACTCTCGACACTGCACACCAACTCGGCGGCGGAAACCCTGACGCGACTGCGCAACATGGGGGTTGCGGCCTACAACATTGCCAGCTCGGTGACCCTGATCGTCGCCCAGCGCCTGGTACGTCAGCTGTGCCCCCATTGCAAGGCACCCGTCGAGCTGCCTCGGGAACTCTTTCTCGATGCAGGCTTCACGGCTGAAGAAATCGAGACCGCGACCTGCTATCACGCCACGGGCTGTTCACAATGCACCCACGGCTACAAAGGGCGCGTCGGTCTCTACGAAGTACTCCCCGTCAGCGAGGCCATGAGCAAACTGATCATGGCCGACGGCAATTCATTGGAACTCGGCGAACTGGCCCGTCAAGAAGGCCATCCCGATCTGCGGCGCAGCGGTCTGAGCAAAGTACTTGCGGGCATTACCAGCCTCGAGGAAATCAATCGCGTGGTGCTGGAATAAGCGACCAGGGCAAGTGACATGAGGGCAACGACATGGCGGTAGCGACACGCAGCAAGGCGCCTCGGCGCGTCGTCCTGCACCGCTGGCGGTGGAAGGGCAAGAATTCCCGCGGCGAGACCATTCAAGGCGAACTGGTTGCTGCGGACGAAATGGGCGTCCGTCAGGAGCTCGGGCGTCAAAATATCCTCGTCAAGCGCATTCAGCGCGTGCGCAGTCCCTTCGGCATCGGCCGCATACGTTCACAGGACATCACTCTATTCGCGCGCCAGATGGCGACCATGATCCGTGCCGGCATCCCCTTGCTGCAGGCATTCAGCGTGGTCTCGGAAAGCCTCAAGCGCCCCGCCATGCATCACCTCATCGAGACACTGATGAATGAAGTCTCGGCCGGTGCCAGCTTCTCTGAGGCGTTGTCACAGCATCCGCAGCATTTCGACCGCATGTTCGTCAACATGGTCGAAGCCGGCGAGCAGTCCGGCTCGCTGGATCGCATGCTGGAGCGCGTCGCCAGCTACAAGGAAAAGATCGACTCGCTGCGGGCCCGCGTGCGCAAGGCGCTTTATTATCCCACCGCCGTCGTGCTCGTGGGCATGGGAGTGACCGCCCTGCTGCTGATCAAGGTCGTCCCCCAATTCGAGAGCCTGTTTCGCGGCTTCGGCGCCGACCTGCCCGCCTTCACGCAATTGACCATTCATCTCTCGGCGTGGGTCCAGGCCTATTGGCCACACTTGCTGGGCGCCTTCATCGCTGCCGGCTTGCTGATACGTCTCGGCATACGGCGCTCGCCGCGCTTCGCCTATCGCGTCGACGGGCTGATGCTGCGCCTGCCGGTGATCGGCGATATCCTCGACAAGTCGTCGGTGGCGCGTTTCTCGCGAACGCTGGCGACGACCTTCAGCGCCGGGGTGCCCTTGGTCGAATCGCTGCATACCGCAGCAGGCTCGACCGGCAATCGCGTCTACCAGCGCGCCATCGACGAGGTGCGTGAACACGTCGCCAGTGGCCAGCAACTCAACTTTGCCATGCGCGCCACCGGACGCTTTCCCAACCTGGCAGTGCAGATGATCGGGGTCGGCGAAGAGTCCGGCGCGCTGGACGCGATGCTCAACAAGGTGGCGGACTTCTACGAAGAAGACGTCGACACCAAGGTCGACGCCCTGACATCATTGCTCGAACCCTTCATCATCGTGGTGCTGGGCGTTCTGGTCGGCGGCCTCGTGGTGTCGATGTATCTGCCGATCTTCGAGATGGGCTCGGCAATCTAGACAGACCTCGAACGTTGGTACGTTTATCATTCATCCGCCCCGGCATTTCGCCGGGCGCGTTCGTTTCAGGAGTGGCACGTTGCTCGCCGATATCCCTTTAGCATGGCTGGCCGTAATGGCGTTCGTCCTCGGTGCCTTGCTGGGCAGTTTTCTCAATGTCGTCATCGTACGTCTGCCGGTGATGCTGATGCAGCAATGGCGCCAGGAAGCACGCGATTCACTGGCGCTTCCCGAGGAGGAAGTGGCGCGCTACAACCTGTGCACACCGCGCTCGCAATGCCCAAGTTGCCGCCAGCCGATCGCCTGGCACGACAACCTGCCCCTCATCGGCTGGTTCAAGCGCCGTGGCCGCTGCGCGCATTGCCAGACGCGCATCAGCGTACAGTACCCATTGATCGAGCTGATGGCGGGTCTGTTGATGGCGAGCGTCATCATCGTGCATGGCGCCACCTGGGCGGCATTGGCCTGGAGCGGACTGTGCCTGGCGTTGCTGGTGCTGGCCGTCATCGATCTGCGCACCCAGTTACTGCCCGATATCATCACGCTGCCTTTGCTCTGGGCCGGCCTGCTTTATCAGCTCTTCTTTCAGCCCTATATGCTCGAGAATGCCGTCGTCGGCGCCATGGCCGGCTATCTGCTGCTGTGGAGCTTCTACTGGCTGTTCAAGTGGCTGACCAAGAAGGAAGGCATGGGCTACGGTGACTTCAAGCTGCTGGCGGCGCTGGGCGCCTGGTTCGGCTGGACAATGCTGCCGATGCTACTGATGCTCTCCGCCGGGCTGGGTGCGATCATCGGGGTGCTGCTGCAGCTCTCGCTGCCGCGCCTGCGCGGCATGCCGTTGCCGTTCGGCCCCTTTCTCGCTCTCGCCGGGTGGATCGCGGTACTCTTCGGCGCACCGCTACGCGCCTGGACCGGCTTATGAGGAATTTGCCATGACATCCACCGCCCCCATCATCGGCGTGACCGGTGGCATCGCCTCGGGCAAGTCCACCGTCGCCGCCATGTTCACCGAACTGGGCATTCCCTGGGTCGATGCCGACCTCGTGGCACGCGATATCGTCGCGCCCGGCGAACCCGCGCTGGATGAAATCGTGGCACGCTACGGCTCCTCGCTGCTCGATGCCCAGGGTCACTTGCAACGTCGTGCCTTGCGCGACATTGTCTTCGCCGATGACGGCGAGCGTCAGTGGCTGGAAAGCGTCACGCATCCACGCATCCGCCAGCGATTGCGCGAGCGGCTCGAGACGATACGCCAGGGCGACGCGCCCTATGGCTTGCTGGTGTCACCGCTGCTGTTCGAGACGGACCAAATCTCGCTAGTCGACCGTCGCTTGGTGATCGATATCCCCGAAGCGCTGCAGGTGACACGTACCCAGGCACGCGACGAAGTGAGCGAGACCCAGGCGCATGCTATCCTCGCAGCACAGATGCCCCGCCAAGAGCGGTTGGCGCTTGCCGACGACGTGATCGAGAATCATGGCGACATGACGGCGCTGAAGGCGCAGGTCGCCAAGCTCGACGCGCGTTACCGGCAACTATTCGATGGCACTCATCAGGAGCACTCGCCTTAGCATGACGGAGACATCCCAAGACCGCCCCCTTGAAGTCGCCTGTCCCCAGTGTCGCACCAAGGTCGCCTGGACAACCGACAACCCGTATCGCCCCTTCTGCTCGAAGCGCTGCCGCTTGCTCGACCTTGGCGCCTGGGCCGATGAATCCCATCGTATCGCGGGCGAGCCCGCCATGGATGAAACCGATCTCGACCGCTTGATCGACGATCTGGAGCGAGGCGAACCACGCCAATAGGAAGGGCATAAACGCCAACGGCTCGCCAAGATGGCGAGCCGTTGGTAAGCGATATCGCATTATCGCGATGCTTCGAGAGCGTTATTTCCAGAGATCGCGAATCGTCGCGATCCCTTGAGCGCCCACTGCACGCGCCTGGTCGATATCGTCCCGTGTGACGCCGCCCAGCGCATAGACCGGCATGCCCGACGTCTCCACCAGTTGCTGAAAGTCGTGCCAGCCGACGGGCGCAGCGCCTGGGTGACTTGGCGTCACGCGCACCGGCGAGAACGTCACGAAGTCGCAACCAATAGCAGCCGCCTGTTCGAGCTGTTGGGGATCGTGCGTCGATGCCCCCAGCCATTTATCATCGGCGATGGGACGATGCTTGAGCGCCATCAGAACACGACTGGGCAGATGAATGCCATCGGCATCGATGCTGTCGAGCAGCGCGGGGTCGCCATTGAGAATCAGGCGTGCCTCGTAACGCCGGCAGAGTGCCAACGCTTGTTCGGCACGCTTTAGATAGGCACTCTCATCCAGTGTCTTGGCCCGTAGCTGCACCAGACGGACGCTATCGTCGCGCAGGGCACGTTCGAGCTTGTCGAGAAACACCGTGTCGTCGGCTTCCTCGTCACTGATCAGATACTCGTGCGGCAGACACACCGCCCGCAAGATCGGATGATTGGCTTCCGGGAACGGGTAATTATTAAGCTCCGCCTGTGGCACCCAGCGCACCGCCTGGCCCTCGCGACCGAAGGGCTCGCCCTCGAAATCGTGCACTTGCCAGACATCGAGCAAAATACGCTTATCGGCATATTCATGGTGAACGCGAATGAGCGGTTGAGCGCGCAGGATCTCGATGCCCAACTCTTCGCGGAGCTCACGCCTGAGCGCTTCATAACCGGTTTCGTAGGGTGCCAGTTTGCCCCCCGGAAATTCCCATAGCCCACCCTGATCGACGATCGAGGGACGGCGTGCCAGTAGCACATGACCATCCTCGCGAATGATGGCAGCCGCCGCTACGTGTACCCTTCTCTTCACCATGTTGGTCATTTCACCTTGACTGACTGTTCATGATCCGCGGACCGAAGCCGGTCCGCTTATCGCTGCTGCCATCCGCACTCGGCTAGCCGTATTTAGGCTCGCACTCAACTACGGTAGTCGGCATTGATGGAGACATAATCGTGTGACAGGTCCGACGTCCAGACCGTCGCCGCAACATCGCCGCGCCCCAGATGGATACGGATCGTGATCTCGGGCTCGGCCATGACCGCGCTGCCTGCCTCCTCGGTATAAGAGCCAGCGCGGCCGCCACGCTCGACGAGCGGCACGTCCCCGAGATCGATCGCGATACGCGATACATCCAGGTCGGGTACCGGCGCACGCCCGACTGCTGCCAGTATGCGTCCCCAATTGGCATCACTGGCATAAAGCGCCGTTTTCACCAATGGCGAATGCGCCACGGTAAAGGCAACGTCCAACGCTTCCTGGCGAGTCGTTGCCCCTTCGACCGTGAGGGTAACGAACTTGGTCGCGCCCTCGGCGTCACGAATGATGGCCTGCGCCAATTCTACCAGCACCTCGGTCAATCCCGCAGCAAAGCGAGCCTCTTGATCGGGGGTGTCGATGCGAGCGCCGCGTCCAGTGGCAGCCAATGTGCAGGCGTCATTGGTCGAGGTATCCGAGTCTACGGTGATGCAGTTGAAGGAGTCATCGACGGCACACCGCAGCAGTACTTGCAGACGCGCGTCATCGATAGCGGCATCGGTGAAGACGAAGCTCAGCATCGTCGCCATATCGGGCTTGATCATGCCCGAGCCCTTGGCGATGCCGTTGATCGTCACCGACTGGCCGTCGATCTCGAGACACCTCGTGGCCCCCTTGGCACGCGTATCCGTCGTCAGAATGCCTTCGGCCGCCGTCTGCCAGCCATCCGCCGACAACGCGGCAATTGCCTGCGGCAAGGCATCGCATAGCCGATTCACCGGCAGGAGCTCGCCGATCACTCCGGTCGAAAACGGCAAGACAGACTGCACGGCGACCCCTGCCAGCTCGCCCAACGCTTGACAACTCGTCTCGGCATCGCGCATGCCCTGCTCACCAGTGCCGGCATTGGCATTACCGGTATTGACCAGCAGATAACGAGGCTTGGCCGTCTCGAGATGGCGTCGCGCTACATGAACCGGCGCCGCGCAAAATGCATTGCGCGTAAACGCCGCCACCAGCGTCGTCGCCTCGGGTAACTCGATCACCACCAGATCATGGCGTCCTGATGTTTTGATGCCCGCCATCGCCGCTCCCAGGCGAATGCCTTCGATGGCCGGCATCGCCGGAAAACTCGCTTCTCCCACCGCCATGTCGCTTCTCCTCACGCCACGTTCGCCGAACTCAGCTCAACTTGCCGTGGCAATGCTTGTATTTCTTGCCAGAGCCGCAATGGCACAGGTCGTTGCGACCCACCTTGGGACCTTCGCGGCGCACCGGCTGTCCGTCGTCTTCGTCACCAGTACGCTCCTCGCCTTCGGCGGCAACCGCCTCGGCCGAGGCCACAGCGTCTTCATGAACCGGCTGGCTGACCGCGCGTTCGCGTTCCAGCGTGGCACGCCGCTCACGTTCCAGCTCATCGACTTCCTCCTGACGCCGCACTTGCACATGACTCAGGATGCGAATGACATCGTGCTTGATATTCGCCAGCAGCGTTTGGAAGAGTTCGAAGGCTTCACGCTTGTATTCCTGCTTGGGATTCTTCTGTGCATAACCACGCAGATGGATCCCGCGACGCAGATGGTCCATGTGCTGCAGATGCTCCTTCCAGCGCGTATCGAGGACCTGCAACATGACCTGCTTCTCGAAACGACGCATCAGCTCCGGCCCGACCGCCTCGGCCTTGCTGGCAAAGAGGCCGCGATGCTGATCGTGCAGACGTTCACGCAGCAATTCTTCATGGAAGTGTTCGTCTTCCTCGGCCCATTGCACCAAGGGCACATCGAGGTTGAACTCCTGCCTGAGATAATCCTGCAACCCGGGAAGATCCCACTGCTCGGCCAGACTCTGGGCCGGCACATAACTAGTGATGGCTTCGGACAGGACCTGCTCGCGAATCTCGGCGATATTGGATGAGAGATCATCCGTGGCGAGCACCTCATCGCGTTGCTGATAGACGACACGGCGTTGATCGTTGGAGACGTCATCGTATTCGAGCAACTGCTTGCGGATATCGAAGTTGCGGCCCTCGACCTTTTTCTGGGCACGCTCGACGGCGTTGGACACCATCTTGTGCTCGATCGCCTCGCCATGCTCCAGGCCCAGAGCATTCATCAACCGCTGCACCCGATCGGAGCCGAACAACCGCATGAGGTTATCTTCCAGCGAGAGGAAGAAGCGCGTTGAGCCCGGATCGCCCTGACGACCGGAACGCCCACGCAACTGATTGTCGATACGCCGCGATTCGTGGCGCTCGGAGCCAATCACGTGGAGCCCTCCCGCCTCCAGTACAGCATCGTGGCGTTCCTGCCATGCCGCCTTGAGGGCCGCGATCTGATCTTCGGAAGGGTCATCGAGAGCCGCCGCTTCGGCTTCCCAGTTACCGCCCAGCACGATATCAGTACCGCGTCCAGCCATGTTGGTGGCGATGGTCACAGCACCGGGCTGGCCCGCCTGGGCGATGATTTCCGCTTCGCTCTGGTGCTGCTTGGCGTTAAGCACATTGTGCGGCATCTGATACTGCCGCATCAGCTGGGCGAGGTATTCGGAGGTTTCGATCGACGCCGTGCCCACCAAGACGGGACGCCCCGCTTCGCGTTGCGTCTTGACGTCGTCGATGATGGCTTCGAATTTCTCCTCGCTGCTCATGTAGACCAGATCGTTGTGGTCCACACGGACCAACGGGCGGTTGGTGGGAATCACCATGACATCCAGCCCGTAGATCTGGCGGAACTCGAAGGCTTCGGTATCGGCGGTCCCCGTCATCCCCGAGAGCTTGTCATACAGACGGAAGTAATTCTGGAAAGTCGTCGAGGCCAGCGTCTGACTCTCTTTCTGAATCGTCACGCTTTCCTTCGCCTCGACCGCTTGGTGCAGCCCCTCGGACCAGCGGCGACCGGGCATGCTACGCCCGGTATGCTCGTCGACGATGACCACTTCATCGTTGTTAACGATGTAATCGACGTCGCGATGATAGAGATAGCGCGCGCGCAACGCCGAATGCACATGCTGCAGAAGCCCCAGATTCTGAGCCGAGTACAGCGAGTCGTCCGCGCCCAGAAGCTCCGACTCTCTCAGTATCCCTTCAAGTTTCTGGTGACCGGTTTCCGTCAGTTCCACCTGCTTTTGTTTCTCATCGAGGATAAAGTCCCCGCTGGTGGGGTCCTCTTCGTCGCTGCACTCTTCGAGCCCCAGGGAAAGCTGATTGATACGCCGATAAAGTTCGACGTTTTCTTCGACCGGGCCGGAAATGATCAGCGGCGTGCGCGCCTCATCGATGAGAATCGAGTCGACCTCGTCGATGATCGCGTAGTGCAGCGCCCGCTGGACCTTGTCATCCAGTGAAAACGCCATGTTGTCGCGCAGATAGTCGAAGCCGAATTCGTTGTTGGTCCCGTAAGTGATATCGCAGGCGTAGGCTTCACGCTTCTGGGGCGAGGCCTGGCCTGAGTAGATCGTACCCACGCTGAGGTCGAGAAATTCGTAGAGAGGGCGCATCCACTCGGCATCACGACTCGCCAGATAGTCATTGACTGTCACTACGTGTACGCCCTTGCCGGGCAACGCATTGAGATAGACCGACAGGGTCCCGACCAGGGTCTTGCCCTCACCGGTTTTCATCTCGGCGATGCGCCCTTCGTGCAGTGTCATCCCGCCGACCATCTGTACATCGAAGTGACGCATTCCCATCACGCGTTTACTCGCCTCGCGCACCACGGCGAAAGCTTCGGGAAGTATCTTGTCAATGGATTCACCCGATTCCAGGCGCTTGCGGAATTCGCGGGTCTTTGCCGACAGCGCGGCATCATCGAGAGACTCGAACGTGGGCTCCAGCGCGTTGATGGCCTCGGTGGCCTTGCGCATGCGTTTGACTTCCCGCTCGTTCTTCGAGCCGATCAGCTTACGTACAATAGTATTGAGCATGTGAGATCCTGAAATACAAAAGTGCCTAAAACGCAATATCGGCCATCGCATAGACGCGATGCCGACGTCGATATCAGGCGGTTAGTCGCCTGATATCTCGGAACGAGACACTGTGTGGTGGACCTCGGCGCGAGAGGGCATCCAATCCCACGCTCAACACATGATAGAAGCGCTGCGGCAAGCGCCACAGGCGCGGAGACCGGGGACGCCGCCGTCCGGTGCCCAGCAACCGCTTGCTCCGCGCCACCCGGCGCGATTGGGCACGAATGGTGTCCGGCGCCATTAGGCATATCTGCGTCAACCGCTCGGCAATACGCAGCGCGTCGGGGTGCATCAACCCCGCCGGCAATAGGCACCCAACCAACAGACCGGCAAGCCACCATTGCGCACGATGTCGCGTACGAACGCGACGCGATGGCGTTGAGCTATGGTGCGTGGCGCTGGTCATGCTATCGACGAGCTCCGGCTCATGGTAGATTGCGCAGACATTCTGCTTTCCTTCGCGCGGGCAAGCCCATGAGTATAAAGGCTAAGCGTTTCCGAGCCCAGTCCATACACCATCTCATCGACGGTTCCGGCGAGTTGGGGTCGGTGGTACGTATGGCAACACTGCTGCAAAAGGCTCAACAACACCTGCGTGCCGGGCTTCCTACCGAAATCGCCGAACACGTCTATGTCGGTGGCTATCGAGAAGGCGCCCTGACCCTCATCACCGATGGCGCCGTATGGTTGACGTGGCTACGCTACGAACGCCAACGACTCCTCAAACTGCTGCGTCAACTTCCTGAATTCGAAGCCGTACTGACGCTCAATTTCAAGGTCCGTCCCGTACATCCTCTCAAGGCACCCGCTTACCAGCCACGCGCACTTTCTTCCGAAGCGGCGCATCATCTCAAGACATGCGCGGACGACACCACGGACCCCAAGCTGAAAAAGGCGCTGACACGCCTGGCTTCCCATACCCCGGACAACGCCTAGAAAGCCGCGTCACGCCCCATGAATAAAAAAACGCCGACCCATCGGTCGGCGTCAATAAAAGCTTGGTCTTACGCTTACATCTTACAAACGGCGTGACTATCAGGCCAATGCTGGCGCCGCATAGGAGATAGGCGCTGCTTGCGTCTCGTCTTCGAAGGTCACGATTTCCCAGGCATCCTGCTGAGCCATCAAGGCACGGCATAACTTGTTATTCAAGCCATGGCCGGATTTGACGCCTCGGAATTCACCGATAAGACTATGCCCGAGTTGATACAGGTCGCCGATGGCGTCGAGCACCTTGTGCTTGACGAACTCATCGTCATAGCGCAACCCACCTTCGTTCACGATCCGGTAATCATCGACGACGATGGCGTTATCCAGGCTTCCACCAAGCGCCAGATTCTGGGCGCGCAGGAACTCCAGATCACGCATGAAACCAAAAGTGCGCGCGCGGGAAACTTCCTTCACGAAAGAAGTCGTCGAGAAGTCGACGCTTGCCGTCTGCTTCTGGTGCGCGAAGACAGGATGATCGAAGTCGATGGCAAACGCTACTTTAAAACCGTTATGCGGCAAGAAGCGCGCTTCCTTGTCATCCTCTTCCACCACGATCTCACGCTTGATGCGGATGAACTTCTTGGCCGCCCCCTGTTCAGCGATGCCTGCCGACTGAATCAAGAAGACGAACGGACCGGCACTGCCATCCATGATAGGCACTTCCGGGGCACTGAGCTCGACGAAAATATTGTCGATCCCCAGGCCGGCAAACGCCGACATCAGATGCTCCACCGTCGCGACCTTGACGCCATCACGCGACAGTGCGGTGCAAAGCGTCGTATCGGTCACATATTCGGCGCTGGCAGCAATCTGGACCACTGGATCGAGATCGGTACGTACGAAGACGACGCCAGTATTGACCGGCGCAGGACGCAACGTCAGGTAGACCTTTTCACCTGAGTGCAACCCCACACCAGTGGCACGGATAGTATTCTTTAATGTTCGTTGTCTAATCATGGGCGTAAGCCAAGCTTGGAAATCGTTATGAAACGCTGTTCACTATAACACCGAACGAGCGTTTCAACAAAAAAATGTCGCCTGGCCACGCCTATGCGCCCAGCATGTCGTCCGTTCAATCTGCCTGACGGCGCAGAAACGCCGGGATATCCAGGTAGTCATCGAGTTCTTGCGACTTGCGACGCGACTCCTGCCGAGATTTTGTCGACTCATCCTGCTCCTTGGCAGCCTGCTGACGCATGACTGTGGGCTGCTGCAGCTTGCGATAATCAGGCGATTCGGCACTGCGCGCCGCCGCAACAGTTTCGCGTTGCGGTGCGGCGACTGTCGCTTTCTCCTTGACGCCCTCGAGACCCGCCGCCACCACGGTGACGCGCAACTCGTCGGACAATTCCATATCGATGGACGTCCCCACCACGATCGTCGCCTCCTGGGAAGCGAACTCCTGCACGGTAGCCCCGACATCGTTGAACTCGCCGATGGAAAGGTCTGGCCCCGCTGTAATGTTGACCAGAATGCCGCGCGCGCCATGCAGGTCGATATCTTCCAGCAAGGGACTACGGATAGCCTTTTCTGCGGCTTCACGAGCGCGATTTTCGCCAGCCGCTGCGCCGGTCCCCATCATCGCCATGCCCATCTCGGACATCACGGTGCGCACATCGGCAAAGTCGACGTTGATGATGCCCGGGCTGGTGATCAGCTCGGCGATTCCCTGGACGGCGCCCAGCAGCACGTCGTTGGCGGCACTGAATGCCGACAGCAGGCTGGCATTCTTGCCGAGCACCGCGAGCAGCTTCTCGTTGGGAATGGTAATCAGCGAGTCGACATACTCGGACAGCGCTTCCATGCCTTCCTCGGCAGCCCGCATACGCTTGGGCCCCTCGAAGGGGAACGGACGCGTCACCACCGCCACGGTCAAAATACCCAGTTCCTTGGCGACTTGAGCCACGATAGGCGCGCCACCGGTACCAGTACCACCGCCCATGCCAGCCGTGATGAACACCATGTCAGCGCCTTGCAGCAGCTCGGCGATCCGTTCACGGTCTTCCGTCGCCGCTTGACGACCAACCTCGGGGCTGGCGCCAGCTCCCAGCCCCTTGGTGATTTCACTGCCGAGCTGAAGCACGGTCTTGGCAGCGACGCGCTTGAGTGCCTGAGCGTCGGTATTGGCGCAGATGAACTCAACGCCTTCGATGTTGCTTTCGACCATGTGGTTGACGGCATTGCCACCACCACCACCGACGCCAATCACCTTGATAACCGCGCTGCTAGAAGGTGCGTTATCTACCAGTTCGAACATAAGCCCCGTCTCCTGTGACCGCTACCAGTGCGGCCCTCTCAGAAATTTCCTTTAAACCAGCCTTTGATCCTTTCCAACCCCGAGCGTTCCTGCCTTTGTCCACGTCGGGTATGAGCCTCTTCTCTACGGGGCTGAGCCGACACGACAGCATTACGTTTGGCATCATTCATACCGTAGAGTAGCAAACCCACTCCCGTCGAATAAATCGGGTTACGAACGACATCGGCGAGGCCGCGAACGTTTTGGGGATAAGCAATTCGCACGGGCATGTGAAAGATTTCTTCAGCCAGCTCGACGACACCCTCCATGCGCGACGTACCACCGGTCAGCACCACACCGGCCGCCACGAGATCTTCGTAGCCACTACGCCGTAATTCTTCGCGTACCAATGTAAACAATTCTTCATAGCGCGGTTCGACCACTTCGGCCAACGCCTGGCGAGAAAGATCGCGCGCCGGCCTGTCTCCCACGCTGGGAACCTTGATCATTTCATCGCTGCTCGCGAGCTGGGTCAGCGCGCAGGCGTATTTGACCTTGATGTCTTCCGCATACTGCGTCGGCGTGCGCAATGCCATGGCGATATCGTTGGTCACCTGATCCCCCGCGATGGGAATCACCGCCGTATGGCGTATGGCGCCTTCGGTAAACACGGCGATATCGGTGGTACCGCCGCCGATATCCACCATGCATACGCCCAGCTCGCGTTCGTCTTCCGTCAATACCGCATGACTGGAAGCCAACTGCTCCAGAATGATGTCATCGACTTCCAGACCGCAGCGACGCACGCATTTTTCGATATTCTGCACGGCATTCAATGCCGCCGTGACCAAGTGAACCCGCGCCTCGAGACGTACACCGGACATTCCCAAAGGCTCGCGGATACCTTCCTGATTGTCGATGGCGAATTCCTGGGGCAACACATGAAGAATACGCTGCCCTTCGGAAATAGCACGTGCGCGGGCCGAATCGATGACCCGATCGATATCCGAAGGTGTTACTTCCCGCTCCTTGATGGCCACGACACCGTCGGAATTCATCGAGCTGATATGACTACCCGCCACGCCAACATACACCGAGTGAATATCGCAACCCGCCATCAACTCGGCTTCCTCGACGGCACGCTGAATCGACTGCACGGTCGACTCGATATTGATGACGACCCCTTTTTTCATGCCACGCGAGGGGTGCGAGCCGATACCTGCGATCTCGATGCTTCCATCATCGGAAGGCTGGCCGACGATAGCCACCACCTTGGACGTTCCGATATCCAGCCCGACCACCATGTTGGAATCATTGGATTGTCCTGCCATAGGTCGGGGTCACTCCTCGAACTGCACTGGGGTTGAAATTCATTGATCTATAAAAACGTACTGGGCCAATTATAGGAACATGTGACTTCACATCACCACCCAACAAATGAAACCGGACTCAGAATACGGTGATTTTTTCAAAAAGGGAAACCCCCACCGCCCGGATTTCGTGGCCTGGCGCCGAAAAAGGCAACTGTACCATTACTCTGTCGCATCTGTTTCGGTCTGTCCATGCCAGGCGACGGAAACACCATTGGGGTAGCGTAAATCGATGTAGCGAATTTGCGACGCCTGCGTCCCCAACTGTCGTTGCCAAGCCGCGGTAAAACGCGCCAGACGAGATTCGAGATCGGCACGCCCCAGGATAACCCACACACTATCATTGACCTGAAAACGCCAAGCGCCACGGTCTTCCAACCGCAATTGCGTCACACTCAAGTCCAAGGTTTCCAGGCGGCGCCGCAACGAATCGAGATATGCCAATACTTCCGGCCCGCTACCCTCGGGGCCCGCCAGATCCGGCAAGGGTTCATCGAAGTCATCGACGGGGCCTGGCGAAAAAGGTTCGCCATGCGTATTGAGCAGCTCGTCGTCATTCCAGTATGCGACCGGTGCTTGTTCGAAAAGCTCGAAGCGTAGCGCATCCGGCCACTCTCGCGAGACTTTCACCTCCGACAGCCAGTCGACATCGCGTGCCTTGTCGCGCACTTCGTCGAGATCGATGGATAGCCAGGTCTCGCCGCTGACCAAGGGCGCGAGATTGCGCTGCAAGTAGGCCGCCGAAACGTAGTGCAGATCACCGCCGATGGAGACCCGCTCGATGGGCCGGTCGAGCCACAGCCACAACGTACGCCCACCCGCGCCGAGTAAAACGGCCAACAAGATCAAGCCTAACAAGGCTCCGCGCAAACCGGCCTCCTTCATTGCCGCGTCACTCGTCGAACGTGGCGTCGAGAATTCGCAACACCAGCGCGTCGAAGTCGAGCCCGGCATGCGCTGCCGCTTGCGGCACCAGGCTATGATCGGTCATGCCCGGCACCGTGTTGACTTCGAGGAGCCAGAAGCCTCCCTGCGCATCGCGCATCACATCGACACGTCCCCAGCCGCTGCCGCCGATCACCTCGAACGCGCAGCGGCACAGCTCGCCCAGTGCCCGCTCCTCGGTAGCCTCGAGGCCGCAAGGCAGTAGATAGCGTGTGGTATCGGAATGATACTTGGCCTGGTAATCGTAAAAGCCGCTGGGTACCTCGACGCGAATCGCCGGCAAGACCTCGTCGCCAAGCAGCGACACGGTATATTCCTCGCCCTGCACGAAACGCTCGGCCATGATCGCGCTATCGAAGCGCGCCGCCTCGGCATGCGCCGCGATCAACTCTTGCCGTGTGCCGACGATGCTGATCCCGAGGGTCGAGCCTTCATGCACCGGTTTGACGATCAAAGGCAGCCCCAGGGTCTCGATGACGGCATCCCAGTCCACCGCCCCTTCCAACATGACGCTTTCCGGTGTGGGCAGGCCATGGGCACGCCAGAACTGTTTGGTGCGTTCCTTGTCCATCCCCAACGCAGAGGCCAGCACACCGCTGCCCGTATAAGGGATGTCCAGCAGCTCCAGGGCACCCTGCAGGGAGCCGTCCTCACCGTCCCGGCCATGCATGGCGATGAAGACACGCTCCGGCGCAAGCGCTTCCAATCCACTCAATCCACCGCCGGCAAAATCGAATCCGCGCACGTCCACACCGCTACGCTCGAGCGATGCCAGGATCGCGCGACCACTGAGCAACGACACTTCACGCTCAGCGGAACGGCCGCCGTATACCACGACGACGCGTCCCGGATGCTGGCGCTTCGGCCCCTCGTTCGTCACGCTGTCATTCATAGTTCCATTCCATCCAGGTGTAACCGGCAACCAGCCAGACGCAGCGAGATCCCGCCGATATCACCGGCGCCCTGGGTGATCAGAATATCGTCGGGGCGCAGCACGCGTGACAACAACGCCGGCAGCTCCTGCTTGCTTTCGACGAACAGAGGATCGACCTGGCCACGTTGACGAATCGACCCGGCCAATGTCCGACCCTCCGCACCTGGAATGGGGACTTCCCCGGCGCTGTAGACATCCAGCAGCAACAGCGTATCCACGCCCGAGAGCACACGCACGAAATCCTCGTACAGATCTCGCGTACGCGAATAGCGATGCGGCTGGTACAGCATGACCAGACGACGCTCGGGCCAGCCCGCGCGCACCGCGTCGATGACCATTTCCACCTCACGTGGATGATGGCCGTAATCGTCGACCAGCATGACCTCGCCGTCGGCGGCCGGTGTCGGGAACTGCCCATGCACCTGGAAACGCCGTCCCACGCCGGCGAAATGCGCCAGGCCGCGCTGGATAGCCGCGTCATCGACGCCCGCATCGCTGGCCACGGCGATCGCCGCCAACGCATTGAGAGCATTATGGCACCCCGGCATCCCCAACTGGATCTCGAGCGGTGCCATGCCCGGCGGGCGCTCGGCGGTAAAATGCACCACGCCACCGCGCTGGACGAAATCGCATAATCGGTAATCGGCATCCTCGGCGAAACCGTAGGTGACGAACTGACGCTGGAGGCGCGGAATCAGACTACGCACGTTATCATCGTCTAGGCACAGCACCGCCAACCCATAGAAGGGCAGATTGTGCAAGAACTCCAGGAAGGTATCCTTGAGCCGCGAAAAATCTCCCCCGTAGGTCGCCATGTGATCGGCATCGATATTGGTGACGATCGAGACCATCGGCTGCAAGTGCAGGAACGAGGCATCCGACTCGTCGGCTTCGGCCACCAGGTAATCGCCCTCGCCCAGACGTGCGTTGGCACCGGCACTGGTCAGCTTGCCGCCGATCACGAAGGTTGGGTCGAGCCCGCCCTCACCGAGCAGCGTCGAGGTCAGGCTGGTGGTAGTGGTCTTGCCATGCGTACCCGCCACGGCGATGCCATGGCGAAACCGCATCAATTCGGCAAGCATCTCCGCACGCCGGACGACGGGAATGCGATGCTCGCGCGCCCAGCGAATCTCCGGGTTCTCGGTGTCGACCGCCGTGGAGACGACCAGCACATCGGCGCCCTGGGCGTGCTCGTCGACGTGCCCAATGCACACGCGAATGCCGCACTCGCGAAGATGTCGCGTGACAGGCGACTCACGCAGGTCGCTGCCGCTGACCGCATAGCCCTGATTGGTCAGCACTTCGGCGATCCCGCACATGCCGGCACCGCCGATGCCCACGAAATGAATATGATGAATGCGGCGCATACCCAACCCGGTGCGGCTCGGGCGAGTTGGGCCGGGAACGTTATTGGCTGTCAAGATTTGCCTCCATGCACCCTGCCACCATGCGCTCGACCGCTTCCAGGCGCGCCTCGGAGCGTGCCGCGATCGCCATGGTATCCAAGGTCTCGGGTTCGAGAAGTGCCGCCAATGTCTCGGCGAGGCTCGCCGCCGACAATTGTTCCTGCGGCATCAAACGCGCGGCACCGGCATCGACCAATTGCCGCGCGTTGAGTGTCTGATGATCGTCGACGGCATGCGGAAACGGCACCAATACCGAGGGCTTGGCCGCTGCAGCGAGTTCGGCAACCGTCAAGGCGCCGGCACGACAGACAATCAGGTCCGCCCAGTCATAGGCCGCCGCCATATCGTCGATGAAGGCGCTGACCTCGGCGTTGACCTCCACCTCGGCGTATTCCGCTTGCGTCGCGGCTTCCTTGTCGCGCCCTGCTTGATGACGCACCGCAGGACGACTTGCCGCCGGCAATTGCGCCACAGCGCGGGGCACATGGGTATTCAGCGCCTGCGCGCCCAGCGAGCCACCCAGTACCAGCAACCGCAAGGGCCGCGCGCCAAGCGTCTCGACATCCCGCGGGGTCTCGCCCAACGTCGCGATATCACCGCGTACGGGGTTCCCCACCACCTCCACCTGACGTTCACCGAACGCACCTGGAAACGCGGCATAGACGCGATCCGCCAGACGCGCTAGATAACGATTGGTCATCCCGGCCACGGCGTTTTGTTCATGAATGATCAAACGCCGCCGCATCAACCAGGCGGCCAGCCCGCCGGGACCACTGGCGAAACCACCCAGCCCGACCACCAGTTGCGGGTCGAATGTGGCGATCACCTGGCGTGCCTGCCAGATGGCTTTAGCCAGACGCCATGGGGCCAACAGCCACCCGGCGATACCGTTGCCACGCAGGCCGGAGACTTGCACGCGGTGCAGGGTAATATCCGCCGCCGGTACCAATTGGTTCTCGATTCCTCGAGGACTGCCCAACCATTCCACCACGACACCACGTTCGCGCAGCGCCTTGGCCAACGATAGCGCGGGCACCACGTGGCCGCCGGTCCCGCCGGCCATGATCAGAACACGGGACACTTGCTGGTCAGGCACTAGCGTTCTCCTCTTTCTTGCTTCTTGGCTTGGCGTGCCGCCTGGGTAGCACGCGTCTTGGCCCGCATTTCGGCGTCGACGCGCAACAACAAGGCGACCATGACACAGCTTACCGCCAGGCTGGAGCCCCCGTAACTCAAGAGCGGCAAGGTCAGCCCCTTAGTGGGCAGCATGCCCGTGCTGACGGCAATATTGATAAATGCCTGTGCCCCGAACACCAGCGAAATGCCATAACACAGGCAAGCGGAGAAAGCCCAGCCACGCAACTCGGCCTTGCGTCCGATACGAAGCCCACGAAAGACGAGCAGCGCAAACATGCAGACGACGCCCACGGCCCCGATCAGCCCCAGCTCTTCCGCCAGCACCGCGAACACGAAATCGGTATGCGCCTCGGGCAGATAAAACAACTTCTGGACACTGTTCCCGAGCCCCAGGCCCAACCAATGCCCACGCCCAAAGGCGATCAATGCTTGCGTCAACTGATAGCCACTGGAGTACTGATCGGCCCAGGGGTTGGCGAAGCTGGTAATGCGCTCCAGGCGATAGGGCTCGGCCACGGCCAGCAAGCCACCGGCGACTACGACTACGATCATGACAAGCCCAAAACGTCCCAACGGCGCACCCGACATCAACAGCATGCCCATCATGCAACTGCCGATCACCACGACAGCCCCGTAATCCGGCTCGAATATCAAAAGTGCCACGTACACCCCAAGCACCACGAACGGGCGCAAGAAGGCGCCCCAATCACGGCGCACTTCTGGGAGATAACGTTGCAAATAATCGGCGAAGTAAACGATCAGGCAAAACTTGGCAACTTCCGAGGCCTGGATATTGGCAAAGCCCAAGGGGATCCACCGCTTGCTGCCATTGACTTCATGACCGATGAGCAGCACCGCGATAAGCAGCACGATACCCAACAACAGCAAACCTGGCCCCCAGGAACGCCAGCGCTCCAGCGGTATACACAGCGCCACGAGCCCGAACAAGATCGAGCCAAGCACGAAAACGCCATGGCGGATACTGAAGTAATAAGGGTTGCCGGTGAGGCTGGTCGCGATCTCAGACGACGCCGACGTCACCATTATCCAGCCGATTACCAACAACGAGAATGTCGCCAGAAGCAACCACCCATCGGTGGCCTGTCCTTGGGTAGAAAGCCGTTTTTCCCAACGCGCTAGCATGTCGTCGCTCCACCCTGCGTCAGCCACTGTCGAAAGGCGTCACCGCGCGCCATGTAATGGGGAAACTGGTCGAGGCTTGCGCATGCGGGCGACAGCATGACGGCGTCACCGGCGCACGCAATGGCCTGCGCCCGCCGCATGGCCGCGTCGAGGTCGGCGACACAGGTAACCGGGACGCGCCCGGACATGACATTCTCGAGCCGCTGAGCATCGCGTCCGAACACCACTGCCTCGCGCGCATAGCGCTTCAGCGGCTCGATCAGTGGTGTGAAATCGGCGCCCTTGCCGTCACCCCCCGCCAGCAGGATCAGGCGCCCCTCGAGCACCGGCCCGACCCCGTCAATCGCCGCCAACGTCGCGCCCACATTGGTGCCTTTGGAGTCGTTGATCCAGCGCACCCCGTCGCGCTCGACTACCAGCTCGCCTCGGTGCGGCAAGCCAGGAAAATGCTCGAGTACGCGGCGCATCGCCGCCAGCGGCAGTCCCAATTGCGCGCCCATCGCCAGGGCCGCCAGCGCATTGGCATGATTGTGCCGCCCGGGCATGCGCACATCCCGCGTCGGCATCAACCACGTGTCGCCGTGCACCAGCCAGGATTCCCCTGCATGCTCGGCGATACCCCAATCGTCGCCAGAAGGGGAGCCGGTAGTGAATCGCGCCACTTCGCGGACCTGGGCATCGGGCCATGTGGCGGCATCGTCGGCATTGACGACGGCATGCCGCGCACCACGAAAGACACGCTGCTTCGCCGCCCGGTAGCCGTGCATGTCGCCATGGCGATCCAGGTGATCTTCACACAGATTGAGAAACGCCGCCGTCTCGGCACCCACCCAGGCGGTGGTTTCCAACTGGAAGCTTGAGAGTTCGAGCACGAACAGCTCGGCGTCCGGCGCCTCAGCAAGCAAGTCGAGCGCCGGTGTCCCCAGATTCCCCCCGACCGCGACGTGTCGCCCCGCCTCTTGCGCCATCTCGCCGAGCAACGTGGTTACCGTCGACTTGGCATTGGATCCGGTGATGGCGGCGATCGGTGCGCAACACGCACGTACGAAGAGCGCGATTTCGCCGACCACATGCGGGCCCTCGCCTTCGCCAATCGCGTACTCGGCGAGCCCTGGCGTGCGCAAATCGACCCCCGGGCTGACCACGATTTCACGCGCCTCGCACATATCCAGCGCTTGCAACGGACCGCACGCCACCTCGACGTGCGGATAGGCAGCACGAAAAGCCTCCAGGCCGGCAGGCGTCTCACGCGTATCGGCCATCATGAACGGCACCTTCTGACGAGTCAGATGCCGCGCGATCGCTTGGCCGGAGACACCCAATCCGATGATCAGCGTATATTCAGGGGGCACCTTGGCCATGTCAGCGAATCTTCAACGTAGCCAGTCCCAGCAATACCAGCACGACCGTGATGATCCAGAAACGCACGATCACACGTGGCTCGGGCCAGCCTTTGAGCTCGAAATGGTGGTGCAACGGGGCCATGCGGAATATACGTCGTCCCGTCAGTTTGTAGGAGCCCACCTGCAGGATCACCGAGACCGTTTCCATCACGAACACGCCGCCCATGATGAACAACACGATTTCCTGACGCACGATGACGGCGACCACGCCCAGCGCCGCGCCCAACGCCAGCGCCCCGACATCGCCCATGAACACCTGGGCCGGATAAGTGTTGAACCACAGGAACCCCAGCCCGGCCCCCGCAATGGTGCCACAGAAGACGGCTAATTCGCCGGCCCCCGGCACCAGGGGAATATGCAGATATTGCGCGAAGACGGTATTGCCGCTCGCATAGGCAAAGATCGCCAACCCCATGGCAACGAGCACTGTGGGCATGATCGCCAAGCCGTCGAGACCATCGGTGAGATTGACCGCGTTGGAGCTGCCGACGATGACGAAATAGGTCAGCACGATATAGAACAGCCCCAGCGGCACCACGACGTCCTTGAACAAGGGCACGATCAGGCTGACTTCGACGGGGCTGGCAGCCGTCAGGTACAACACCGCCGCCGCGCCGAGGCCGATGGCCGATTGCCAGAAATACTTCCAGCGTGCCGGCAGGCCGCGTGGATTTTTCTCCACGACCTTGCGGTAATCGTCGACCCAGCCAATGGCGCCGAAGCCCAACGTCACGGCCAGCACCAGCCACACGTAGTGGTTGGTCAGATCTCCCCATAGCAAGGTGCTGATGGCGATGGCGATGAGAATCATCGCGCCGCCCATGGTCGGCGTGCCGGCCTTGGAAAGATGCGATTGCGGTCCATCGTCGCGCACCGCTTGGCCGATCTGACGCTCGACCAGGCGTTTGATGACCTGAGGCCCCAACCACAGGCACAGCATGAGCGCGGTCAGCGTTCCCAGAATCACGCGCAGGGTCAGGTAGTTGAAAACGTTGAAGGCGCTTTGGAAATTCGCCAATAAGTCAGCCAGGAAAAGCAGCATGAGTCGCGTTCACCTTGGTGCATCCGTGCGCAGTTCGGCAATCAAGCGTTCCATGCCGGCACTGCGCGACCCTTTGACCAGCACACTGGCCCCAGAGGGGAGATGGTCGTGGGCATAACGCACGAGCGTCGCCCAATCATCGAAATGACACGCCGAATCACCGAATGCCGCCACTGCAGGGCGGGCATCGGCACCAAACGTGCCGAGAAAGTCGATCTTCAGTTCCCGCGCGACGCGGCCTAGCTCGGCATGCAGGCGCTCGCTATCGCGTCCCAGCTCCCCCATGGCGCCCAGGAAGCACCAACGAGGAGCAGGCATATCGGCCAGCACCGCCAAGGCGGCGCGAACCGCACCGGGGTTGGCATTGTAGGTATCGTCCAGCAGACGCGAGCCGCGCAGCCCCGGCGCACTTGCCATACGGCCCGCCATTGCCTCGCAGGCCTCGAGCCCGGCGACGATATCCTCACCCGAAACGCCCAGTGCCCATGCCGCCGCCGCACTGGCCAGCGCATTGAGCACATTGTGGCGTCCCAGCAGGGCCAAGTGGACTTCGCCCAGTACTTCACCATCCACGGATAGCGTGAAAGCATAACGCCCGGCGTCGTCACAGGCCAGTGCCTGGGCACGCACTCTCGCCGTGGCGTCGAGCCCGAAATCGAGCACCTCGGCTTCGCCGGCCAGCTCCCGCCACAGCGGATAAAACCGATCGTCGCGATTGAGCACCGCCGTACCTGAGGCCGGCAGTCCCTGAAGAATCTCCGCCTTGGCCTGCGCGATCTGCCCGAGCCCGCCGAACTCGCCGATATGCGCGCCCGTGACATTGGTGATCACTGCCACATCCGGACGTGCCAGCGCCGTCGTCCAGGCGATTTCCCCCAGATGGTTGGCGCCCAATTCGATAACCGCACGGCGATACGCCGGCGACAATCCCAGCAACGTCTGCGGTACGCCGATATCGTTGTTGAGATTACCTTGCGTGGCGAGGGTGGGCTGCGAGCGAGACAGGATCGACGCCAACATTTCCTTGACCGTGGTCTTGCCGCTGTTACCGGTGACCGCCACCAACTCACCCGACCAGGCGCGACGACGAACGCGTCCCAGCATACCCAGCGCCAGGCGCGTATCGGCGACTTCGATCTGGGGCAAGGCACTCGCCACGGGTCGCGAGACGATCGCCCCGGCCGCCCCCTTGGCGTGCGCCTCCTCCAGGAAATCATGGCCATCGAAGCGCTCGCCGACCAAGGCCAGGAAGACGTCACACTGGGCTATGCGGCGCGTATCGCTCACTACCTGCGCCGCCTCGGCATCCACCGCAGGAGGCGACACCCCCAACCAGGCGGCGATATCGTGTAGCGTCGTCGCGCTCATGCCCCATGCTCCCGGCGGCGTTCGAACGCGGCCTCTACCACCTCGACATCGCTGAACGGATAACGCCGACCGTCGATATCTTGGTAAGTCTCATGCCCTTTGCCAGCGATCAGCACGATGTCGTCCGCACCGGCTTCCTGCAAGGTATGTTCGATAGCCTCGCCACGCCCCGCCACGCATTGCATGCGCGCCTTGCCTGCCGCCGAGAGCCCTGCCACGACCGCGTCACGAATCGCCGCTGCCGACTCGCCACGCGGGTTGTCGTCGGTGACCACCAGACGGTCGGCCAGCGCCTCGGCGGCTTGGGCCATCAACGGGCGCTTGCCGCGATCGCGATCGCCGCCACAGCCGAACACGCACCATAGCTTGGCCCCTTCCCGGGCAGGCACATGCGCGCGTAATGCATCGAGCGCGTTACGCAGTGCCTCCGGCGTATGCGCATAGTCGACCACCACCGTCGGTGCGCCGTCCGCGACCAGTCGCTGCATGCGCCCTGGCACCGGCGCAAGCTTCGACGCGGCGTCGAACAACGCGGTCAAGTCGCTTCCCAGGCCATAGAGTGTCGCCATCGCCAAGAGCACATTATCGAGATTGAAACGCCCCAGCAGCGACAACTCCAGCTCACGCTCGCCCTCCGGCGTCGCGATCAAGGCACGCTGCCCGAGCGCATGCGGAAACCAGTCGATGACACGCAAGGTGGTCGCTTCATCACACCCCGTGGCGAGCACACGCACGCCCTTGGGCAGGCCAGCGAGCATCAACGGCGCCAGGAGGTCATCGCCATTGACCACCGCCAACGATAGCTCGCGATGCTTGAACAGACGTGCCTTGGCCGCTGCGTAGGCGGCCATGCTGCCGTGATAATCGAGATGATCGCGGCTGATATTGGTGAACACCGCCGCCTGGAACCGGCACCCGGCCACGCGCCCTTGTGCGAGCGCATGCGATGAGACCTCCATGGCGACACGCTCGACACCCTGCGCGCCCAGCTCGCCCAATGCTGCTTGCAGCGCCAGCGGCCCCGGCGTCGTCAGTGCAGCGGACTCTAGTTGCCCGGGGCGCCCGACTCCCAAGGTGCCGATCACTGCCGTCTCCGTCCCCAGCGATTCCGACAACGCGGCCATGTAATGGGTGACCGAACTCTTGCCATTGGTACCGGTCACGCCAATCAATTCCAGTGTTTCGGAGACGCCGAACAGATGACGCCCGAGCTCGCCGAGGTGCCCACGCAATTCCGGCACGCCGAGCACACGCGCGTCCTGTACGGGGATGCCTTCCGGCATCGCATCCGTGTCGTAGAGCACCGCGTCGGCACCAGAGGCGAGCGCTTGCTCGATGAAGGCACGTCCATCGGCATCCACCCCCGGCACAGCCACGAACACTACGCCGGGCCCCGCTTCACGACTATCGAGCATCATCTCGCAGGTGGATAACGCAGGACACCAGCCATCGAGCAGCGTGGGCGTGGCATGCGATGGCCAGAGCAACGCCAGGACGTCTGCCAAACGTTGCGTATCGATTTCCATCACTCGGAAGTCTCCTGTTTATCGGGGGGCACATCGAGAAGTCGCAACGCCTTACCCACTACACGGCCAAAGACCGGCGCCGCCACCAGACCACCGTAATAGTCATCTCCCTTGGGATTGTCGATCATCACCACCGTCACGATGCGCGGGTCGGAAACCGGCGCGATACCCGCAAACAAACCGCGATAGGCTTTTTGCTGATAGCCCCCGGCGGTCACCTTGCGAACCGTACCGGTCTTGCCCGCGATGCGATATCCTTCCACCATCGCGCGCGAGCCACCGGCATCGGGCTGAACGATTTTCTCCAGCATGCCCAGTAACTCATGCGCGATCGTCGGCGACATGACCTGGTCACCGATCGGCGCCGAGGTGCGCTTCAACAACGACGGATGCAGGCGCCGCCCGTCATTGGCGATGGCCGTGTACGCACTCGCAAGCTGCAAAGGCGTCAGTGAAAGCCCATAACCGTACGCCATGGACGCCTGGGCACTGCGCGACAAGCCAGTCAAGGACGGCAGACTACCGCTACCTTCGCCCGGAAACCCGGTTCCCGGGGGCTGCCCTAGCCCAAGCTTCTGGTATTGCTTCCAGATAGTGCCCTTGTCCAGTTGCAAGGCGATATGCGACATCCCGATATTGGACGAATGCAGCAGAATTCCCCCGGGAGTGAGCTTGCCGTAATTGCGAAAGTCGCTGATCGTGTACCCATCGATGACCATCCACCCCGGCGAGGTGTCGATGATCGTATCGGGATCGATCTTATCCGTCGCCAGTGCCGCCGACATCGCCAACGGCTTCATGACCGACCCCGGTTCGATGGCATCGGTCACCGCCTGATTGCGCAAGCCATTGACGTCGATCGAGGTGCGGTTGTTGGGGTTATAGGACGGAAGGTTGGCCATCGCCAGGACTTCGCCGCTGCGCGCATCCATCATGACCAGGGAGCCGCCGTCGGCATCATGATCGTCGACGGATTTCTGCAATTCACGGTACGCCATGTACTGCAAGCGCAGGTCGATCGATAGCGTCAGATCGCCCCCTGGCTTGGCATCCTTGAGCAAGTGTAGATCGCGCACCAGACGGCCCTTGCGATCCTTGAGCACACGACGCTTGCCAGGCTCGCCACTGAGATAGTCGTCGTAGGCCAGCTCCAAGCCTTCCTGGCCATGGTCGTCGACATTGGTGACACCCACCAGTTGCGCAGCGACATCCCCCGAGGGGTAATAACGCTTGTACTCATCCTTGGCGTAAACGCCCGGTATGTCGAGATCGCGGGCGGGTTTTGCCGCTTCCGGTGTCAGGCGCCGCCGCAGATACATGAACTCATGTTCGGAATAACGCTCGACACGCGCTTCGAGTACATCGGGGTCCATTTTCAAGGCGCGCGCAAGCGTCGCCAGCTGGATCGGATCGGAAGGTAGTTCCTGAGGGTTGGCCCATAGCGTGACCACCGGCGTGGAGATCGCCAGCGGATCGCCATTGCGGTCGGAGACCATCCCGCGGTGCGCATTGATGGGTTCGACTCGCAGCGTGCGCGAATCGCCCTGGTTTTGCAGGAAGTCACGGTCGATGACGTTGAGATAGGTGATGCGACCGACCAGGGCGCCCAGCCCGATGATGACGATGCTCAGCAGAAAAAGGTAACGCCCACGGCCCATCGGCCCGTTATTCGGCGAACGGCGCCCCGTGGCGGATCGACGCTCGCGGCTCATGGGCGAATCACCTCGACGTCATTGACATCGGGAACGCGCATTTCCAGGCGTTCGACGGCCATGTCTTCGACTCGTGCCGGCGCCGACCAGGTACTCTCTTCGAGAAGCAGCCGTCCCCAGGCGGTCTGCAAGCTATCACGTTCGCTTTCCAGCTCTTGAAAACGCGCATATTGCACACGCGTTAGATGAGTGCTGGCAATGGATGCCAGCGAACTGATCAGCATCACGGCAATCAGTATCAGAAGGATGATATGGCGCCAACGCAAGCGGCCGGCAAACGGCCAGCCTGACTTGAGTGCGGTGTTTCGTCCTTGAGCCGCCATCACGAACCTCAGTCGAGTTTTCGAGCCACGCGCATCACGGCACTGCGCGCACGCGGGTTATCCTCCACCTCGCGCTCCCCGGGGCGACTCGCCTTGCCGACCATGGCCAGACGTCGATTCAATTGCGTATCGCGAATCGGGAAGTCGCGTGGCAGATGCGTATCGCCACGTGCCTGGTCGCGAATGAAGCGTTTGACCAGCCGATCCTCGAGGGAATGAAAACTGATCACCACCAAGCGTCCACCTGGCGCCAGCGCCTCGAGTGCGGCGGCAAGCGCAGCCTCGAGCTGCTCGAGCTCGCCGTTGATATGAATGCGAATCGCCTGAAACACCCGCGTCGCGGGGTGCTTACCTTTTTCCCAGGCCGGATGCGCGGCCTTGACGAGTTCCGCCAGATCCCCGGTATGCGTGATCGGCCGCTCGACGCGGCGCGCGATGATCGCCTTGGCAATGCGGCGCGCGAAACGCTCTTCGCCATAACGTTTGAAGACATCGCTCATTTCACGCTCGGCGACGCGGGCCAGCCAATCGGCGGCACTTTCTCCCTGGGTGGGATCCATGCGCATATCGAGCGGACCATCGCGCAAGAAGCTGAAACCACGCGAAGGGTCGTCAAGCTGCGGCGATGAAACACCGACGTCGAGTAACACGCCGCTCAGGCGGCCGTGCAATGCATGGTCGCGAGCGATGCTATCCAGCTCGGCGAAGCGGCCGTATTGAAGAGAGAAGCGCGGATCGTCCAATGTGGCGCCTTCCGCAAGCGCCGCCGGATCGCGGTCGATGGCGAGCAGACGTCCTTGTGGAGATAGCCGCTCGAGGATCACGCGGGAATGCCCACCGCGACCGAAGGTGCCATCCAGATAGCAGCCGTCGGGGTCGGTGATCAGTGCGTCTACCGCACCGTCGAGCAACACACTCGCATGTCGGTAATCAGCCGCCCGATCATCGACCGCACTCGGCGTATCGGAAAGCGGGTCCTTCTCGGGATTGTCACGATGCTGCATGAATCACTCGGGCGTTAGGGCCTGCCGCCGCTGTATCGGGCCGCCCGAAGGCAGACGTCGCGGCATGACGCGCACAGACCCGGAGATCTGAAATTCGAATGGGAGCCAGCCTATAAGCCGGGTTCTGTCGAGGACAGCCATTCCTCTAGGGGGCGTGTCACCACGACCCTCAAGCAACCTACCCGAACCCAGCGCGGGCCACGCCTTTGGGTTCCTATTTGGTCTTGCTCCGGGTGGGGTTTACCTTGCCACGCACTGTTACCAGGCGCGCGGTGCGCTCTTACCGCACCCTTTCACCCTTACCGGCGGGCCAAAGCCCGCTTAGGCGGTCTACTCTCTGCTGCACTTTCCGTCGACTCACGCCGCCCAGGAGTTACCTGGCACCCTGCCCTATGGAGCCCGGACTTTCCTCCCCCGCGCAATACGCGGCGGCGACTGTCCGGCCGGCTCCCAAGCGCGCAAGAATAACAGCCCCTCGCAGGCCCCTCAAGCGCCCAAGCCCCGCCAGGGCACATTGTTACGCATCGCCGTCCTTGAGGGCCTGCGCGCATTGGTACCAATATTTCTTGCGCCCCCCCAGACGACTGGACACGACCGTCGCCGCCGCCTTGACACCGACGCCTTCGGCGAGCATCGCCGCAAGCCATGCCTCACCTTCGGCCGAGGCTTGCGTCTCGCCGTCCCGCGGCTCGGCGCCCGCCACCATGATCACGAATTCGCCGCGCGCCTGATTGGGATCCTCGCGCATGCGCGCCAGCAATGTTTCGGCATCGGCATCGAGAAAGGTTTCGAACGTCTTGGTCAATTCCCGCGCCAGGACCACGCGCCGCGAACCGAATAACGCCGCGATATCCTGAAGTGTCGCCTGAATGCGATGCGGCGATTCGTAATAGATGAGCGTTTCTTCACGCTCCAGCGCGGCTGTCAGACGCTGGCGTCGCGCGCCTCCCTTGGCGGGCAAAAACCCTTCGAAGAGAAAGCGATCGGTCGCCAAACCAGCCGCCGACAGCGCCGCGATCAGCGCACAGGCACCGGGTATGGGAATGACACGGTGCCCGCTAGCACGCAGTTCCCGCACCACCACGAAGCCAGGATCGGAGATTAATGGCGTCCCTGCATCGCTGATCAACGCCACATTCTGACCGGAGGCCAACGCATCGCGCAGTGCCGTCACCCGCGACGCTTCATTGTGCTCATGCAGCGACACCAACGGCTTGTCGATACCCAGATGACGCAACAAGCGTGCGCTGTGCCGCGTATCCTCCGCCGCCACCCATGACACCTCACCGAGTAGACGGGCCGCACGAGGGCTAAGATCCTCGAGATTCCCAATCGGCGTGGCGACCACGTACAATGCCCCTTCACATCCTTCGCTCATTCGTTAATATCCCGGTTGCGACGCTCTATTGGATAACTTGCGTCGTGTCATGTCGCCAGCGCCACGCGCCAAGTGGATCATGCGGTCGGCGCCAGGCTCAGCATGCGTCAGACATAATCCGGAACAGGGAATCGTCCGAGTCACACCGCCATAAAGGAATGACACCATGCCCAAATCGTTGCGCAACCTGCTCGGGCTCGCCTTGATCGCCCTATTACTCGCCGGGTGCGCCAGTGGCCCGGGGCCTAACGACACACGTCCCCTCACGCAAGATATCAGCGCCAGCGAACTGCTCGACAAGGCTCAGGAACAATCCGCTTCGCAGGCAGCAAAGAGCAGGCTCCAAGCGGCCAGTATCCTATCACGCCAAGGCGATGACGAGCAGGCGCTGGACATCGCCGAAGACCTCGATGCATCACAGCTAACGCGCGAGGATCGCATCGATCGCGCCCTTCTGATCGCCGATCTCAGCCTGCGCAAGGAAGATGGCCGGAGCGCTCTGGCGGCCACGCAGATACTCGGCGATATCGACGACATACCACGCGACGCGCAGCAGACATTACGCCATCGTCGCGGCCTAGCCCTGACGCTAGTGGGCGAGTCGCGTGCGGCGGCGGAATCGCTGATCGATCTGCAACGCGACGAGCCCCCCCTCGAACTCAACGACGACATCTGGACACCACTATCGCGGCTAAGCGAAACTGCACTCGACCGCATGGAGGATCAAGACGACTCCCTCACCCAAGGCTGGATCGAGCTCGCCCGACTCTATCGTCAAAGCGGCGGCGACATGTCTCGCCTCACCGACGCATTGGACGATTGGCGTTCGAATTACTCCAATCATCCCGCTGCTCGACGCCTGCCTAGCGACCTATCCGCACTGAAGGATCTGCGTGGCAACGACGTCAAACACATTGCCATCTTCCTTCCCGAATCCGGTCCGTTGGCCAACGTCGCCAAAGCGGTCAAGGAAGGCATAGAAGCGCGTCATATGGATGCCCTCAACCAGGGCGAGCAGACCCCGCAACTAACGTACTACGACAGCAGCGCGGGAGATATCGAAGCGCTATATGCACAAGCGACCATGGACGGTGCACAGGTCGTGCTCGGGCCACTCGACAAGGATCTGGTATCGCAACTCGAGCAACGCGACGACGTCTCCCTGCCGACGCTGGCCCTCAACTACGGCGAACACGATCGCAATCAAGCGGACGAGCTTTTCCAATACGGGCTATCGGCCGAGGACGAGGCACGTCAGGCCGCCAAGCGTGCGCGCCTGGATGGTCATCATGAGGCCGCCGCGCTGATTCCCGACAATGCATGGGGCGAACGCGTTTTCAAGGCCTTCCGCACGGATTGGGAAGAACGGGAGGGAGAGGGCGAGCTCGATGCCGTCGTGCATTATGATCCCAAGGGCTCCGTCAGCGAGGCGACGAAGCGCCTGCTGGATGCCGACGGCAAGCGCAGTGGCAACGAAGATATCGACATGCTCTTCCTGGTGGCATTGCCTAGCTATGCGCGCCAAGTGCCTCCCACACTGGATTATTACTACGCGGGCGACCTACCCGTTTACGCGACGTCTCAGGTCTATGGCGGCCAGCCACAGCCGCGCTCCGACCATGACCTCAACGACGTGATGTTCATGGATATCCCCTGGCTGATACCGGATGCGGCGGCCGGCGGCGAAGAAGCGTTGCCGTTCTACTCTACCTATCGCGAACTCGACACCCAGGATGATCCAAGCCTGCTCAAGCTCAACGCCATGGGCGTCGACGCCTACGAACTAGCACGTCGTCTCCCGCTGATGCAGGCACTCCACTCGCTGGAAGTCTTCGGCGCGACCGGCACGCTTCAAGCACGCGAGGACGGCAGAATCCAGCGCACATTGCCCTGGGCTCAGTTCCAGTCCGGCGTGCCCGCGCCGTTACTGACCGGCGGGTCCGAGCTGGATATCGGCAATGTCACGCTCGACCCATGATCCACGACGGCGCGGCCTCGACATGGAGCGTCGCGCCGCCGACTGGCTGAGCACACATGGCTTACAGCTGGTGGATACCAATCAGCACGCCAAGCGCGGCGAGATCGATCTCGTCATGCGCGACGGCGAGACCCTGGTATTCATCGAGGTGAGGCATCGCACCCATGTCAGCCATGGACACCCATTCGAGACCGTGACCGCCGCCAAGCAGCGCCGTTTGATCAGCGCGGCACGTTTTTATCTCCATCGCAACGGGCTATCATGTGCATGTCGTTTCGACGTCGTAGGCGTCACCGGCACGCCACCCAACGTGTCGTTCGAGTGGATTCGTTCGGCATTCGACGCCTTTTGACCCAAGCAAGGCCTCTATCCATGGATTTCCAATCACGTATACTCGGCCACTTCAACGCCAGCATCGATGCCAAGACCTATGCCAGCGAGGTCCTGCCGGCCTTCATCGAAGTCGCCAGCCAGATGATGGTTCAGTGCCTCGTCAGCGAAGGCAAGATTCTTGCCTGCGGCAACGGCGGTAGCGCTGGCGACAGTCAGCACTTTTCTTCCGAACTGCTCAATCGCTTCGAGCGCGAACGCCCTAGCCTGCCCGCCTTGGCGCTGACCACCGACACCTCGACACTCACCTCGATCGCCAATGACTACAGCTATAACGAGATTTTCTCCAAGCAGATACGCGCGCTAGGCCAGCCCGGCGACATATTGCTTGCAATCTCCACGAGCGGTAATTCGGCCAACGTGGTACAAGCCATGCAGGCCGCGCATGACCGCGATATGCATATCGTGGCATTGACGGGACGCGATGGTGGCGACATGGCATCACTCCTCGGTCAGGATGACTGCGAAATCCGTGTCCCCTCCACTTCCACGGCCCGCATACAGGAAGTGCACTTGCTTGCAATACACTGTCTGTGCGATCTCATCGATCAACAGCTTTTTGGCAGCATCGAATAAGGAATTCATCATGACACGACAGGCTATCCTCCCGCTCCTTCTTGGCATCGCGCTAGCACTAGCAGGCTGCGCCTCCCCTTCCAATGATAACCAGGGCGGTGAAAACTACGGCAAGCGCACCCCCGGCATGAAGGTGGAAGACGACAGCATCCAGGACAAGATTTCCGACAATCTTGCCAGCACCGACGCACGCTTTCGCGACGCGCATATCAACATCGACAGTTACAACGGCATGGTGCTGCTGAGCGGTCAGGTAGCGAGCGACGAGCTCAAGAAAAAAGCCGGCAACGTGGCCGAGCAGGCTCGACAGGTGCGTCGCGTTCACAACGAGCTGGAAGTCGCCGCCAACTCCCCCATCGGCCAGCGCATGACGGACACCTGGATCACCGGACGGATCAAGGCGAGCCTCGCGACCGACGAGCGTATCGATGGCAGCCGCATTCGGGTAATCACCGAAAACAGCACGGTTTATCTGATGGGCATGGTGACCCGCCAGGAAGCGGACGTCGTGACCAATATCGCTTCACAGGTGGGTGGCATTCAACGGATCGTCAAAGTCTTCGAATATCTCGATTGAGCGCCTGGCAGGGTCGAAGACCCTGCTTCTTCACTTCACGACACGCAGTGATGGACGCCCTTTGGTACGCGGGGCGTCCTCATTCTTGTCCTCGGCTTCACCAGCTTCTTCATCGTCATGCGCCTCGACACTTTCCAGCGAGGGACGCTCGATATCGTCCTGCGCCTGGGCGTCATCACTTTCGCTCGCCTCGGCTTCCGGCATGACCGGCTCATGACCAAAGACCATACCGACCCCATTCTCACGCGCATAAAGCGCGATCAATGCGTCCATGGGCACGATGACCTGCATCGGCTGGCCGGAAAAACGCGCCCCGAAGGTCACGGCGGCATTCTCGATATACAAATCACGCACGGCGGAAGGCGCAATATTGAGGACGATTTGTCCGTTTTGCACATACTGCCGGGGTACGTTCACACCTTCACGTTCGGCATCGACAACGATATACGGCGTATGTTCGTTGTCCAGCAACCACTCATAGAGTGCACGGGCCAAGTAAGGGCGACTGGAAAGCATAGATGACTTCCTCTTTCGGTTCGCGGCGACGGTTCCTCAGCGCTACACGCGCATGCATGGCAACGCTAAGTGCGCATTTCCTTCTCTGTCTCCAGCAGGGAAGCCTTGAAGGCATCACGACTGAAGAGGCGCTCCATGTAGCTCATCAGCGGCTTGACCTGCTTTTCCGGAAGCTCGACACCCAGTGACGGCAGCCGCCAGAGAATCGGTGCAATGCAGCAATCCACCAGCGAAAACTCATCGGTCATGAAAAACGGCATGTCCTCAAAGATCGGCGAAATACCCGTGATGCTTTCACGCAATTCCTTGCGCGCCTTTTCGGCTTCTTTCTTACTGCCGTGCTGAATCGTTTCGACCAACGGGCACCACTCGCGTTCGATGCGATGCATCCACAAACGGCTCTGCGCACGCGCCACAGGATAGACCGGCAGTAGCGGCGGATGCGGAAAACGTTCGTCCAGGTACTCCATCATGACCTTGGACTCGTAGAGCACCAGATCACGATCCAACAAGGTCGGCACGCTGTTGTACGGGTTGAGATCGGCAAGCTCTTCAGGGCGATTGTCATCATTGACCTCGATGACATCGACGGCCACTCCCTTTTCCGCCAACACGATACGCACGCGATGGCTATAATGATCATCGCTGCCAGAATAAAAGGTCATCGACGACCGCTTGGCCACTACACCCATGAAACATTCCTCGCTTCAGTTCGAACCCAGATGATAACACGTTAATAGGGAGCACGAATGCCACCCACCGCCACTCATTGAGCGTGCCGGGAGGGTAGATAAGGTCCTGCCCCTATACAAGCGCCCTATCGAGCGCGTCACGCAAAAAGGCCCGGACGACAGGTCCGGGCCTTTGCGTAGCGCGCACCGATGGGTGCGAAGCGCCGCGTCTTAACGCTTGGAGAACTGCGGACGCCGACGCGCCTTGCGCAGACCGATCTTCTTACGCTCGACCTGACGGGCATCACGCGTCACGTAGCCCGCATCACGCAGCGGACGACGAAAGTCTTCGTTGTAGGCGAGCAAGGCACGTGTAATGCCGTGACGAATCGCACCCGCCTGCGCAGAGCCACCGCCACCGCTCACGGTGACATAGACATCGAACTGACCAGTGGTTTCAGTCAACTCGAACGGCTGACGAACCACCATCTCGCCGGTGACACGACCGAAATAGTCGTGCAACTCACGGTTGTTGACGGCGATCTTGCCGGTGCCCGGCTTCAAAAACACCCGAGCCGTTGAAGTCTTGCGGCGCCCGGTACCGTAATACTGCTGTGTCATGGCGAAGAATCCCTTAGAGGTTCAGTTCAAGCGGCTGCTGCGCGGCATGCGGGTGCTCGGCACCGGCATACACCTTGAGCTTGGAGTACATGGCGCGGCCCAATGGCCCCTTCGGCAGCATGCCCTTGACCGCGGTTTCGATGACGCGCTCGGGCGCGTGATCGATCAATTTCTCGAAGGACATAGAACGTAGACCGCCCGGATAACCGGTATGACGGTAATAGTTCTTGTCTTGCGCCTTGTTGCCGGTCACACGCACTTTTTCGGCGTTGACGACGACGATGTAATCGCCGGTATCGACGTGCGGGGTATATTCCGGCTTGTGCTTGCCGCGCAAGCGGCGAGCGATTTCGGTGGCCAGGCGGCCGAGCGTCTTGTCAGTCGCATCGACGACATACCAGTCGCGTGTGACGGACTGTGGCTTAGCACTGAACGTCTTCATGGGTGAATCACCAATTGCTTGTGTGGACGTCACGCGTATAAGGGCGTGATCAGCCAATCCCTATTTTTCTTGGTTGCCACGTCTCGCAAGGCGGACAACGTTAGAGCGAGCGCGCATTGTACACCACGTCCCCCCGGCCATAAAGTGCAATTTCGCGCTTCACGGCAGTCATCACGGCTTGTGTGGCAGTGCCAGATATTCCTTGGACTGCATTTCCTGCAAGCGCGACAGCGTCCGTTCGAATTCGAATTCCAACTGGCCATGAGTGTAAAGCGACTCAATGGCAACCTCGGCGGAAAGCAGCAGCTTGACGCCGCGATCGTAGAACTCATCGACTAGATTGATGAATCGCCGCGCCAGGTCTTCCGTCGCCCCGCTCATCTGGGGCACGTTGGAGACAAGGACGGTATGAAACTCGCGGGACAACTCGATGTAGTCGTTCTGGCTCCGCGGGCCATCGCACAGCGTCTTGAACTCGAACCATACGACATCTTCATACAGCCGCCGAGGCTGCAGAATACGGTGATTGACATCGATCTCGGCATCTTTCTCGCCGTCGGCACCCGCAATCGCGCTAAAACTCTTTTCCAACGCACCGTCGGCGGCTTCGCCCCAAGGATGATAGAAGATATTAACCTGCTCCAGCGCCCGCAAACGGTAATCGATCCCCGAATCGACATTGACCACTTCACAGTGACGCTTGAGCAAGTCGATAGCCGGAATGAAACGCGCACGTTGCAAGCCGTCCTTGTAGAGGTCGTCGGGCACGATATTGGAGGTCGTGACCAATACCACCCCTTGGGCAAACAATGCCTCGAGCAGATTGGCAAGAATCATCGCGTCGGTGATGTCCTTGACGAAGAACTCATCGAGGCAGATCACCCTGGCTTCGGCGGCAAACTTGGCCGCAATCAGCGTCAGCGGATTTTTCTCTCCCTTGTAATGCGTCAGCTCATTGTGCACACGCTGCATGAAGCGGTGGAAATGCGTGCGCATCTTGTCGGCGAACGGCAAGGTCTCATAGAACGTGTCCACCAAGTACGTCTTGCCACGCCCTACGCCTCCCCAGAAATATAGCCCCAGAACCGCCGGCGGCGCCTCGAAGGGAGAAGGCTCGGACTTTTTGCCGAAGAGTTTGGCGACCTTGGACTTGAGGCCATCGTCACTTGCCGATGGTGCGCTCGACGCTTGGCGCGGCGCATTGACCAACTCGTCATAAAGCCGCTGTAAATGCTTGACGGCCTCTTCCTGATCGGGATCGTACTGAAAGTCGTCGCGCTGCAAGTCCTGGCGGTACTTTTCCAGGGGCGTACGTGCGTCCACGGACGGTGACATGGGGACACTCATGGGAGCGAAACACACCTCGGCTGAATAATGAAAGCTATCATTATACGCGTCATCACGACACTTGCATCGACATGCACGGCATGCCGCACTTTTGGGTTTGACCCGCTGCGCCAGAACACCGATATAATGACTTGGCTTGGTGTGCCATCGCACACTGCGCGCCCCGTGATGATCAAGGAGAGCATTGTGAACGAGAGCAACATCGACTGGATCCTGGCCATCGCGTGCTTTCTGGCAGGCATCGGCATCGGTGCCCTCGGCTACCATCTGCTGAACGCCAACGTGGCCCGCAATCAGAAGGTTCGCCAACGGCTCGCCGAGGCGGAATTGGAACTCAGTCAAGTCAAGGATGCACTGAACGACCATTTCGCCAAGGCTTCCGAGCTGGTCACCGGCATTCAGCGTCAGAGCCATGAGCTTGAGCAGCAGCTATCTCAAGGTGCAGATCGCCTCGTCGACGACCTGCAGCTCAAGCGTCGCTTGCATCCGCGCCAGGAGGGGGAGGCGCAAGAAGAAGACACCGACCCACCCCAGATGCCACGCGATTATGCTGAAGGTACCAAGGGTACACTCTCGGAAAACTATGGCCTCGAGCCAAGTAAACAGCGCGCCACCGAGACAGAGACGCCGCCACGCTACTAATATCAGACGCTGCCGGGCATCCATGCATGCCGGATACCTCTCATGATCGACACAATGCAGTGCGCCGGCCGCGTTTCCACGCCCGGCGCTTTCTACTCGGCGTTTTCTTGTTCAGGACGCGCTCAAGCGGGATTGTCGATATCCACGAAACGATGCGTGATATCGAAACGTGATGCCAGCCAATCCCCCAATGCTCTGACGCCATCACGCTCGGTGGCGTGATGACCGGCCGCCACATAGGTCACGCCCATCTCACGCGCCATATGCGTGGTGCGCTCGGAAATTTCTCCCGAGATGAATGCATCGACACCCGCTTCGGCCGCCAGCGGCAGCATATCCTGAGCGCCACCCGTGCACCACGCGACACGCTCTATCGGCCGAGCATGGCCCGCAACGACCAAGGGCTGACGCTCCAATCGTTGCTCGATATGCGCCGCGAATACGGCGTGATCCATCGGCGATGACATCTCCCCATACCACAAGAGCCCCCGCCCGAGTTCGCCATCGAGGCAACCTGACGGCGTGAGATCGAGCCGCTTGGCGAGTTGCACGTTATTGCCCAGCGTCGCATGCGCATCCAGTGGCAGGTGATACGCCAACAAATTGATATCATGCGTCATCAACGTCGCCAGGCGGCGGCGCTTCATCCCCGTGACCGCTACCGGTTCGTTCTTCCAGAAATAACCGTGATGGACGAGCACCAGATCCGCCTTCCAGGCCACGGCTTCGTCTAGCAACGCCTGATTGGCGGTGACGCCGCTCATAACGCGCGTCACCGCCTCTCGCCCTTCCACTTGCAGGCCATTGAGGGTGTAGTCCTTGAAGTCGCCGGATTGCAATTCGGACTCAATCGCGGCGATCAATTCTTGTCGAGCACTCATGGGCGACTCCAGACAGCTTAGGGATGCAATGTTACACTCGGCACCATTGTAACGGCTGCCCCACAGGGCAGCGACTGCCCGCTCGCCGACAAGGAACCGTACATGCGTCGCTCACTGATGTCGCTCGTCTGGCCCATCATCAGTGGCATTCTGCTCGCTATCGTGCTGCTCAATGCTTTCCCCCAGCTGCTGGGCCAGCGCACCACCGACGATGCCGCCACGCCCGTGCCCGATACCAGCGCCGTGCGCGCCATCGCCGAACGCACCGATACCGCCGAACGCGCGCCGGAAGTCATCGAGGCCGCGCCCCTAGACAGATCCCAAGGTCCCGCGAGCTATGCCAGTGCCGTGAACAAGGCGGCTCCCGCCGTCGTCAACATCTACTCATCACGCATGGTCGAGCGCAGCGAACACCCACTGATGTCCGACCCGTTTTTCCAACAATTTTTCGGCAAGGACATGCCGCAACGTCAGCGCATGCTCTCTAGCCTGGGCTCGGGCGTCATCGTCAGCACCGAAGGGTACGTGCTCACCAACAATCATGTCATAAACGATGCCGATGAGATCCAGGTCGCCCTGCGCGACGGCCGCGAGACACTTGCCAAGGTCGTAGGCACCGATCCCGAGAGCGACCTGGCGGTGCTCAAGATTCCCAGTGATGACCTTCCCGTCATCCAGCTCAGTGACTCCGAACAAGTCGCCATCGGCGATGTCAGCCTTGCCATCGGCAATCCCTTTGGGGTCGGACAAACCGTTACCATGGGCATCATCAGTGCCACGGGGCGCAACCATCTCGGCTTGAACGCTTACGAAGACTTCATCCAGACCGATGCCGCCATCAACCCCGGCAACTCTGGCGGGGCACTGGTCAATGCCGAGGGCGCACTGGTGGGGATCAATACCGCGATCTTTTCGCGCTCGGGAGGCTCACAAGGCATCGGCTTCGCCATCCCCGCCAACCTGGCGCACCAGGTGCTCGATCAAATCGTCGCCCATGGCCGCGTCATCCGTGGCTGGCTGGGCATCGATGTGCAGGCGATGACGCCCGATCTGGCGTCGTCATTCGGCCTCAAGACCCTGACGGGTGTAGTCATCGCCAGCGTCGTGCCGGACGGCCCAGGCGACAAGGCTGACCTGCAACCGGGTGACGTACTCATGTCCATCGATGACGAGCCGATCATCGATGCCCGCGAAGCCATGGCCGATATCGCTGAGATATCTCCCGGCACACAACTTCCCCTCACCATCGTGCGTGATAGTGAGAAACGCGAAATCACCCTGACGGCCGGCGAACGCCCCGAAGCCTCGGAAGCGCAGTAACCCAAAGCAGCATGCCCCCACCGGCGCACCGATGAGGGCATGATAAAGCTGGCCAGAGAGCGTCAATCGTCGTCAGCTATCGCCTAGACGGTTCTCCGCCGAACGTGCATGCGCCGTCAGCGACTCACCGCGCGCCAGTACCGAGGCGGTACGTCCGAGGGTGGCCGCGCCCTCCGGCGAGCAATGGATCAGCGACGAGCGTTTCTGGAAATCGTAAACGCCCAGGGGCGAGGAGAAACGCGCGGTACCCGAAGTCGGCAACACGTGATTGGGCCCGGCACAGTAATCGCCCAGCGCTTCCGCCGTATAGCGCCCCATGAAGATAGCCCCCGCGTGACGCACGCCTTCTGCCATCCCCTCAGGGTCAGCGACCGACAGCTCCAGGTGCTCGGGCGCAATGCGATTGATGATCGTCAAGGCTTCGTCGCGATCGCGGCACTCGATCAAGGCCCCGCGTGACGCCAGCGACTCGCGGATGATCGCCTCACGTTCCATGGTAGGCAGCAAACGTTCGATAGCAGCCTGGACCGCATCGAGGTGAGCTGGATCCCAGCCTACGAGAATCGCCTGAGCATCCTCGTCGTGCTCGGCCTGCGAGAACAGATCCATGGCCAACCATTCAGGATCCGTCTCGCCATCGGTCACGACCAGAATTTCGGAAGGCCCGGCAATCATGTCGATCCCCACCTGACCGAACACCGCACGCTTGGCCGTGGCCACATAGATATTGCCCGGCCCGACGACCTTGTCCACACGAGGAATACTCTGAGTACCATACGCCAGCGCCGCCACGGCCTGGGCGCCTCCCACGGTAAAGACGTAATCGACACCCGCGAGATGCGCAGCCGCCAGCACGAGCTCATTGAGCACCCCGTCCGGAGTGGGCACCACCATGACGATTTCGCGCACACCGGCAACATGCGCGGGAATGGCATTCATCAACACCGAGGACGGATACGCGGCCTTGCCGCCCGGCACATAGATACCGGCGCGATCCAGCGGGGTGACCTTCTGCCCCAGCACGCTGCCATCGGCCTCGGTGTACTGCCAGGACTCAGGCCTCTGACGCTGATGATAGAGGCGAATGCGCTCGGC
This sequence comes from Chromohalobacter nigrandesensis, assembly GCF_023061285.1. GTDB lineage: Bacteria > Pseudomonadota > Gammaproteobacteria > Pseudomonadales > Halomonadaceae > Chromohalobacter > Chromohalobacter nigrandesensis. The sequence goes on along the minus strand of NZ_JAKGAM010000008.1, from coordinate 31,021 downwards.
GGCGTGTGCCAATGCCTCGCGCTGCGCTTCCGGCAAGCCGTCGTAGGCTTCGCGCAACCGCTCCGCGCCCAGCGTCAATTCACTCATGTCACGCGCCTGCATACGATCCAGGCGATTGGTGTACTCGACCACCGCTGCGTCGCCCTGCGAACGCACGGCATCGATGATCTCCTCGACGCGTTCGACCACCTGCTTGTCGGAGACGCCTTCCCACGCCAGCAACGCTGACAGGCGTGTATCGAAATCGTCTTGTGTGGTGCTCAGACGCGCCACCTTCACGGCATTGTCAGTCATCTCGCCCTCTCGTGTTCTTACGCCTGCGTCTCACCGCGCCGCGACTCGACCGCGCGCCCCAGGCGCTCGATCAGCGGCTTGAGGCGGTCATGTTTCATAGTCATCGAAGCTTTGTTGACCACTAGCCGCGAGCTGACCTCGTCGATCAACTCGCGCGGCTCCATGCCGTTGGCACGCAAGGTATTACCGGTATCGACGATATCGACGATCTCGTCGGCCAGATTCATCAGCGGCGCCAACTCCATGGCACCGTAGAGCTTGATCACCTCGGCCTGAATGCCCTGTCGGGCATAGTAACGGCGCGCCACATTGACGAACTTGGTGGCCACCCGCCGCCGCGCATGGGTCGGCTGCGCTCCCACCACGCCGGCCGTCATCAACTTGCAGCGCGATATCTCCAGATCCAGAGGCTCATACAGCCCTTCGGCCCCGTGTTCGAGCAAGGTATCCTTGCCCGCCACGCCGACATCGGCGGCACCCAGTTGCACATACGTCGGCACATCGACAGCGCGGATCACGACCAATTTGACATCGGGAAGATTGGTATCGAACAGCAACTTGCGGCTCTTGCCGAAGTCTTCCGCCGGCTCGATGCCCGCATCGGCCAACAGCGGGAGCGTTTCTTCCAGTATGCGCCCTTTGGACAGGGCCAGAATCAGTTGCTTTGACATGATGTTGACACATCTATTGAACTTGGCGCTCCGCCGTCGTGGCGAAGCGGGAGAATGAAGCCACCGATCAACCGGGCACGCGACGAATCTTGGCACCGAGCAATTGCAGCTTCTCCTCGATGCATTCGTAGCCGCGGTCGATATGATAGATGCGGTCCACCTGAGTTTCGCCTTCCGCCATCATGGCCGCGATGACCAGGCTCGCCGACGCCCGCAAGTCGGTGGCCATCACCGGTGCGCCGGAGAGATGCTCGACGCCCGTGATCATCGCCGCGTTACCCTCCAGTGCGATCCGCGCGCCCATGCGGTTGAGTTCCTGCACATGCATGAAGCGATTCTCGAAGATCGTCTCGACGACGGTCCCCGAGCCTTCGGCGACACAGTTGAGCGCGACGAACTGCGCCTGCATGTCGGTGGGAAACGCGGGGTAAGGCGCGGTGCGCAAATTGACAGCCCGTGGACGCCGCCCACGCATGTCGAGCTCCAGCCAACCATCGCCCGCTTCGACGCGTGCTCCGGCTTCATCAAGCTTGGCGAGTACGGCCTCCAGGGTATCGGCACGCGTGTTACGTACCCGGACGCGGCCACTGGTCACTGCAGCCGCCACCAGGAAGGTGCCGGTTTCGATGCGGTCCGGCATGACATCGTAATGGCATCCGTGTAGACGCGACACGCCCTCGATCACGATGGTATCCGTGCCGTGGCCACGAATCCGAGCGCCCATCGCGATCAGGCATTCGGCGAGATCCACCACTTCCGGTTCGCGCGCAGCGTTCTCGAGTACCGTTGTCCCCTCGGCCAAGGTAGCGGCCATCAGCAGGTTCTCGGTGCCGGTCACGGTCACGGTGTCGAAGAAGATCGTGGCGCCCTTGAGGCGCCCAGCGCAGCGCGCCTTCACATAGCCGCCATCGACATCGATCTCGGCGCCCATGGCCTCGAGACCACGCAAATGCAGATCGACGGGACGCGAGCCGATCGCGCAGCCGCCCGGCAAGGACACATCGGCCGTGCCGAAGTGGGCCAGCAAGGGACCGAGCACGAGAATCGACGCACGCATCTTCTTGACCAGCTCGTAGGGCGCATGGCAATGCGTCACTTGAGAGCCATCGAGCTGGATACTCATCTTGTCGCCCATCACTGGCTCGACGCCCATGCGTCCCAGTAGCTCCAGCGTGGTAGTGATATCCTGCAAATGCGGCAGATTGCCGATGGTCACTGGCTCATCAGCCAATAGAGTCGCCGCCAGAATCGGCAAGGCGGAATTCTTGGCTCCGCTCGCCCACACTTCCCCGTCGAGCGGCCCATTACCGGTAATGATCAATTTGTCCATGAAATTCCGTACTTAGACACCCGCATTGTCAGGGGCTGTCTCCCACTGAGACGGGGTGTAGGTCTTGATACTGATGGCATGCAGGGCGCCACTGGCGATTTCATCTGACAGCGCCGAATAAATCAGCTGCTGACGCTTGACCGGCGATAGCCCCTCAAAAACGTTGCCGACGGCAACCACCTGGAAATTGCAGCCTTCACCTTGAATATGAAACTGGCAATCGTCGATACGCGATTCGAGTAGGGCCTTGACGTCGCTGGGTTGCATTAGGCGTTGGCTCCTGTTCTACGGCACAGCGCGCGTGATACGCACGGGTGCGCCAATGAGTCGGGGTTTCGAACAGGCATGATAAAGAAAACGGGCGCCGTTGGCGACGCCCGCTTGCAAGCAGAACCCAGGAGACGATACCCGCGCTATCATGACATTTGTGCAGCCACTCGCGCCTCGTCAATGGGCAGCAAAGGGTCCAATTCCGCCATGGCTGTCAACCGCGCCAAGGGATGCGACAGAGCCACGTGCACGATATGAACGTCGTGCGACTGCGCGCAACGCAGCCACTCGAGCAGGACACTGAGCACTGCGCTGCTGGCACAGCTCACGCCGGTCAGATCGAACTCGACCTCGGCATCGCGCGGCAAGCGTTGCAACCACTCCCGACCCTTGGCCGCCAGCGAGGCGGCGCTATCGAAGTCCGCCTCGCCGTCGACTTTCAGAATACGCTCGTCGCGCACTTCGAGGCGGGCATCGTCACGCTCGAGCAAGACATTCATTGGTCGTCGTCACCGCCTTCTTCGAGCTCATCGGTGGCGACGTCCGGCGCCCAGCCATCGATGACCGCATCGTAATCGCGATTGTTGTCGCGCATGGCCTGATCGAACTGGTTGCGGAACGTCAGCCCCAGATTGATGCCATTGACGATGACATTGATCACGCGCCACTCACCGTCACGCTGATGCAAGGTATACACCACAGGATAGACATCGCCATTGGTGGACACTACTTCCATATCGACGCTGGCCTGATCGTCGTAGCGACCATCGCTATCATCTTCGAGTACCCGAATATCCTGGTAATCGAACGTCACCAGCCCTTTGGCATACGTCTCGATCAGCGTCTTGCGGAATGTATCGACGAAGCGCGAGCGTTGCTCCGGCGAAGCATTGCTGAAATAGCGCCCCATCACGCTGGCACCGATATAGCGAAAATCAGCCACGTCATCGAGGCTATCGTCGACCAGCGACTCAAGCTCGCCTTCATGCTCGACGTAATAGTCCTTGCGCCCGTCCAACTCCTGCATCAACGCTTCCACGTTGTCTTCGATCAGCTGCTGGGGCGCTTGCTGGGCCTGCGCCGTCAATGTCACACACCACAGAACCGACAGCAGTAGTGCGCAAAGACTGAAACGCCGGGGAGTGAATTGCCTTGATGTCATGGGAACCTCCTTGGCTCAATCGTTGGTCATGTTCGACACGAACTGCTGAATCAACTGCTCCAGCACCAGCGCCTGCTGTGTATCGCGGATGGTATCGCCTTCTGCGAGCATCTCGGGGTCGCCCCCCACGCTCAGACCGACATATTGCTCACCCAATAACCCTGAGGTGAGGATCGACGCCGTACTATCCCGTGAGATCTTGCCCTCGAGATCCTCGTCGAGCTCCATGGTCACGCGGGCATCGAGCCACTCGGTATCGAGCTCGACGTCGCTGACGCGCCCGACGGTCACACCCGCCATGGCCACCCTGGAACCCGACTTGAGTCCGCCGATGTTGGCGAAATTGGCCTGCAGCGTGAATGTGTCCTGCGGTACCCCAAGAGTGATGCCACTGACTCGCAAGCCAAGAAACACCATGCCCAGAATCCCGGCCAGGACGAACAATCCCACGCCGAACTCCATCATCTTGCTGCGCTTCATCCAAGTTCTCCAAACATCAGCGCGGTCAGCACGAAATCCAATCCGAGCACCGCCAGGGAGGAATAGACCACCGTGCGGGTCGTCGCCCGCGAGATGCCTTCCGACGTCGGGGTCAGGTCATACCCCTGAAACACCGCAATCCATGTAACCACGAGGCCGAACACCACACTCTTGAGCATGCCGTTGAGAATATCGTCGACGAACGCGACATTGCTTTGCATATTGCTCCAGTAGGAGCCATCGAACACGCCCAGCCACTGCACGCCGACCAGGTATCCACCCCAGATACCCACCACGCTGAAGCCCACGGTCAGCAATGGCATCGAAATAAACCCCGCCCAGAGGCGTGGCGCCACGATGCGCCGCAATGGGTCGACCCCGATCATTTCCATGCTGGTCAACTGCTCGGTCGCTTTCATGAGCCCGATCTCGGCCGTCAGCGCCGAACCGGCACGCCCCGCGAACAGCAACGCCGCCACCACCGGCGCAAGTTCACGCAGCAGCGACAACGCCACCATCTGCCCCAGCGCATCCTCCGCGCCGAAATCGACCAGAATGGTGTAGCCTTGCAGACCCAGCACCATGCCGATGAAGAGTCCCGACACCAGCACGATCGCCAACGACATGACACCGATGAAATGCATCTGACGCAGCCACAGGTGCCACCCTTCACGAGAAGGAATGCCCACCGCCGACTGGGCCAGAAACATCGCCGCCCGACCCAAGGCACTCAGCGCCTCAAGCGTGCCCCGTCCAAGCGAGGCGATATAGCCGATCATGTACGCTCTCCCCTGGTCGCCAGAATATCGCGATAAAAATCCGGCGCCGGGTAATGAAACGGCACCGGGCCATCGGGCTCGCCATGCACGAACTGCTTGACGCGTGCGTCGCTATTGACGTCCAACGTTTGCGGCGTGCCATGAGCCATGACCTGGCCGTCGGCGATGATATACACGTAATCGGCGATGGACAGCGTCTCCTTGATATCGTGCGAGACGATGACCGCCGTTAGCCCCAGGGCTTGATTGACTGTCTTGATCAGCTGTACCAGCACGCCCATTGAAATCGGGTCCTGGCCGACGAAAGGCTCGTCGTAGAGCACCAATTCAGGATCGAGTGCCACCGCACGCGCCAGCGCCACGCGCCTGGCCATACCGCCGGACAGCTCCGCCGGCGACAAGTTGCGCGCCCCGCGCAGGCCCACCGCCTGAAGCTTCATCAGCACGATATCGCGCACCATCGCTTCCGGCAGGTCAGTATGCACGCGCAATGGAAAGGCCACGTTCTCGAACACGCTCAGATCCGAAAACAGTGCGCCACTCTGGAACAGCATGCCCATACGCCGCCGCAAGCGGAACAATGCACGACGCGGCAGGCGATGCACATCCTGTCCATCGATGCATATACGCCCGGCATCCGGCACCAACTGGCCGCCGATCAACTTGAGCAACGTCGTCTTGCCCGTGCCACTGGGGCCCATGACCGCGGTAATCTTGCCTTTGGGAATACGCAGATCGACACCACGAAAGATGTCATTCTCGCCCAGCGAGAAATGCAACCCTTCGACGTCGACCAGGGTCGTGTCAGTCACGTAACGCTCATCCACGTCTCGATAATTATCGAACATCGTATCCTAACTCTAGCGATCACCGCCAGCCTCGCCTTGCAACCGTCTCGGCGAATGCGTTTAATGAGCGCCCCGATTCGCTCGACACTCCGCCGGAGTCAGCGATGCTTGAGCCCAAGGCCGCGAAGGGCAACAATCACCACCATGAACACTGTTACCGATTACGATTACCGAGCCAGCGCGCGACGCACGCTGACACTCGAATCACACGCCATCGTCGCCTTGATCGAGCGCCTCGACGAGGCCTTCGATCATGCTTGCCAACTACTGCTAGCCTGCGAGGGGCGCGTCGTCGTCACCGGCATGGGCAAGTCCGGGCATATCGCCCGCAAGATCGCGGCGACGCTGGCCAGCACCGGTACGCCGGCCTTCTTCGTCCATCCCGGCGAGGCCAGCCACGGCGACATGGGCATGATCACATCCCGTGACGTCGTGCTGGCCCTCTCCAACTCGGGCGAGACGGCAGAAGTCACGGCGCTATTGCCACTTCTCAAGCGCATGGGCGCTCCCCTGGTCAGCATGACCGGGCGCCCCGGCTCGACCCTCTCGCGTCACGCCGAAGCCCACCTGGACACCGCCGTAGCCCGCGAGGCTTGTCCACTCGACCTTGCGCCAACCACCTCGACGACCGCCGCGCTGGCCATGGGCGACGCCCTGGCGGTAGCCCTGCTCGAGGCACGCGGCTTCACCGCCGAGGACTTCGCCTTGTCGCATCCCGGCGGCAGCCTGGGACGCCGCCTGCTGCTCAAGGTCGAGGATCTCATGCATCACGGCGAGCGCCTGCCATGTGTCACGCTAGGCAGCCCGCTACGCGACGCCCTGCTGGAAATTACTCGCCAAGGCCTGGGCTTTACCTGCGTGATCGATGACGCAGGCTATCTAGCCGGCATTTATACTGATGGCGACCTGCGGCGTACGCTCGACCGACACGACGACCTACGCCGCCTGCGCGTCGATGACGTCATGACCCACGGTGGCAAGACGATTCGGCCGGAACTACTCGCCGCCGAGGCCGTCAAGATCATGGAAGACAACCGCATCACGGCACTCGCCGTGGTCGACGACGACGGACGACCGATCGGCGCGCTGCACATGCACGATCTATTGGTCAGCGGCGTCATTTGAGGAGCCCCATGACATATCCCGACGATTGGCGCGACAAGGCACGCCGCGTCCGCCTCCTGGCATTGGACGTGGACGGCGTGCTCACCGACGGCACGCTGCACTTTCAAAGCGATGGTCAGGAAACCAAGAGCTTCAATATCCTCGACGGTCTCGGCATCAAACTGCTGCAGCAAAACGGCATCGCCGTGGCGTTGATCACCGGGCGTGAGTCGCCCATGGTCAGCCGACGTGCCGAAGCACTTGGCATCGTTCACATCGTACAAGGTCGCGAGGATAAACTCGTGGCACTCAACGCGCTGTGCACACAACTCGAGCTGTCGCTGGAGGCTGTCGCCTATTGTGGCGACGACTTGCCGGACCTGGCCGCGATTCGCGCCGCCGGGCTCGGGCTGAGCGTGAACAATGCGCCGGATTATGTCCGCGAGTACGCCGACTGGATTCCCACACGCCCGGGCGGCCAAGGCGCGGTGCGTGAGATCTGCGATGCCTTGCTGAACTGCCAGGGACGCTGGGATACCTGTCTCGCGCCCTATCTCGAGGGCCAAGGATGAAGCGCGTCATGCCGACTTTTCTATCTTCTCGCAAATGGGCGCGACTGGGGCTACTGCTAATAATCATCGCCCTCGGCATCGGCTTGGCCATCGTCGAACAGCGCGACTCTTCTTCCCCGGGCCCGGTCCCCAGCGATGACGCGGGCGAGCCCGATTATTACCTCGAAGGCGCCACCATGACGCGCTTCAATGCGCAAGGCATTGCCCATCAAACGCTTGAATCGCCGCGCCTCGTGCATACCCCCGTCGACGATGTCATTCGTGCCGCCTCACCGCAGGCCCAGGTACGCGACGAGGCAGGACGCAAGTGGGACATCTCCGGCGACAAGGGAAGCCTGGGGCCGCAACGCGATCTGCTCACCCTGACCGGCAACGCCCAGCTCGTACAACCCGAGCAGGGCTGGCGCCTCGACACCGACGTGCTGTACTACCAATCCAGCGATGGCCACGCCTGGAGTGACACCGAGGCCGTGTTGCGGCAGCATGAGCAGCGCGTGCGCGGCAATCGTTTCGATGCCTGGATCGACACCGATCAAGCGCGTCTGAGCGGTGATGTGCGAGGCCACCACCCACAGCTTGCCGAGGACGAATCATGATGACACGACCATTGACGACGGCACTGGCATGCGCCGTGCTAGGACTCGCCAGTCACACGGCGTTAGCGCTGGAAAGCGATGCCAGTCAGCCTATCGAGATCGCCGCCGACCAGTTGGATCTCGACGACAACGCCGGGACTGCGGTCTACACCGGCGATGTCGATATGCAACAAGGCAGCATGCAACTGACCGCCGCCCGCGTGGAAATCGAACGCGACGCGCAGGGTGAAGTCTCCAAAGTCACTGCCCATGGCGGCGGAGGCGAACGCGCCTACCTCGAACAGAAGCCAGCATCGGACGAACCGATAGCCAAAGGCTGGGGCGACACGGTGATCTACCATGCCGCCGAACGTCGCGTGGAACTCATCGACAATGCCGAGTTGCACCAGGCCCGGGATACGTTCAACGGCGCCTACGTCGAATACTTCCTCGACCGCCGCCAGGTGCAGGCTCGCTCCGACGATGGCGGCGACGAGGACGGCGACCAGCGCGTTCGCATGACGCTGACGCCCCGTGATAGCGAGTAGTGACGTGTCTCGTGATCACTCATCTCTGTTAGCTAGGACACGACGCCCATGAAGACCCTGAGTGCCGCCAACCTCGCCAAGAGCTACAAGGGCCGCCGCGTGGTGCATGACATCAGCCTGACCATACGTCAGGGCAGCATCGTCGGCCTGCTCGGCCCCAACGGCGCCGGCAAGACCACCTCGTTCTACATGATCGTCGGGCTGGTGGGCGCCGATGCCGGCAGCGTGCATATCGACGAGCGCAACCTGTCGAATGCCGCTATGCACGAACGCGCCCGTGCCGGCATCGGCTATCTTCCTCAGGAAGCGTCGATATTTCGCAAGCTCTCGGTCGCCGACAACATCATGGCTATCCTCGAGACGCGCGACGATCTCGACAAGGCCGCACGCAAGGCGCGACTCGAACGCCTCCTGGAGGAGTTTCATGTCACCCACATCCGCGACAACCCCGGGATGAGCCTGTCCGGGGGCGAACGTCGTCGCGTCGAGATCGCCCGTGCCTTGGCCACCGAGCCCGCTTTCATCCTGCTCGACGAACCCTTCGCCGGGGTCGACCCGATCTCCGTCGGCGAGATCAAGGGCATCATCCGCCAGTTGCGCGACCGCGATATCGGTGTCTTGATCACCGACCACAACGTACGCGAAACCCTGGATATCTGTGACAACGCCTATATCGTCGGCGACGGTCAGATCATCGCCGAAGGGCATGCCGAAGCCATTCTAGCCAACCAGAAAGTACGTGATGTCTACCTCGGCCATGAGTTCCGACTTTAGACGCAAGCTACTGGAACCGGCGCATGCTCATATAAATGGCATGATTGTTGCTTCCATTCTTGCAAGTCGCGTCATCGCGAGATAACGTACGGGCACCGTTTCAGGAAGCGATGACCGACTTTCCATGTCCATGAAACCTACCTTGCAGCTTCGCGTCGGCACACAGCTGACGATGACACCCCAGTTGCAGCAAGCCATTCAGCTCTTGCAGCTTTCAACGCTGGATTTGCGCCAGGAGATCCAGCAAGCGCTGGACTCCAATCCCATGCTGGAGCTCGAGGAGGACTTCGAGGAACGCGAGATCAGCGAGACGCAGCAGGAAGACGATTGGACGAGCGACATCCCCGAGAACCTGCCGCTGGATAGCGAATGGGGCGATACCTACCAGGATACAGGCCCCTCACCGACGGGCGGTGGCAGCGAGGAAGGGCCCGATATAGAGCGCAATACCACGCATACCAGCCTTCATGACCATCTGACCTGGCAACTCGCCATGGCAGACATGACTCCGCGCGAACATGATATTGCCGAAAGCCTGATCGATGCCGTGGGTGCCGACGGTTACCTCACCCTGCCTCTCGACGAGATCGTCGACGGTTTGCGCGGCCAAGGGCTTTCCGGACTCAAGGTAGGCGATGTCGAACACGTCATGATGCGTGTACAGCAATTCGACCCCACCGGGGTCAGCGCCCGCGATCTACGCGAGTGTCTGTTGCTGCAACTCGGCGCCCTCCCCGACGACATGCCGCTGTTGACTCAAGCCAAGCGTCTGGTACGCCAGTTCCTCGAAGCGCTCGCCGGCAATGACCGCAAGTTGCTCAAGCGCCGTCTGCGCCTCGACGAGGAAGAACTCGATCACGTCATTGGCCTCATTCGATCGCTCGACCCGCGCCCCGGCCTCGCCTTCGAGGACAGCAGCAACGATTATGTCATCCCCGACCTCATCGCACGGCGCATTCGACAGGATTGGCGCATCGAGCTCAACCCCGAGGCCCTGCCCCGCGTGCGCATCCAGCCGGATTATGCCGCACTCATCAAACGTGCCGACAAGAGCGACGACAACACCTTCCTCAAGCAGCACCTGCAAGAGGCCAAATGGCTGCTCAAGAGCCTTTCGAGCCGTAACGACACCTTGCTGCGCGTGGGCCAGGAGATCATGGCCCGTCAGCTCGATTTCCTCGAACGCGGTGAGGAAGCCATGAAACCGCTGATCCTGGCCGATATCGCCGGCGCGGTAGAGATGCACGAATCGACCATTTCCCGCGTGACCACGCAGAAATTCATCCATACACCACGCGGCGTCTTCGAGCTCAAGTATTTCTTCTCCAGCCACGTCGGCGGGCAAGGCGAAACCGATGCCCATTCCAGCACGGCGATTCGTGCCCGCTTGAAGAAATTGATCGGCGACGAGCCGCCACGCAAGCCTCTCTCCGACAGCAAGCTCGTCGACCTGCTGGCTCAGGATGGCATTCAGGTCGCACGACGCACCGTCGCCAAGTACCGCGAAGCGATGGGAATCCCCTCCTCCAGCGAGCGCAAGAGACTCGCCTGAACGCGAGCGGTTTGCACGTATCGGCCACGCTGCGTAGACTCGCCGCGGCCTTCGTTATCCAGCGTTTGTCTAGGGCTATGCAGCGCTCTAAAAAGGGTTACAATCGAAGTGCCAACCGATGGAATAGGAGCGTGCCATGCAAGCCAATATCACCGGTCATCACATCGAATTGACCGATGCTCTACGCGACTACGTCAATGAAAAGCTCGCGCGTCTGGAACGCCACTATGACAACATCACCACCGTCCAGGTCACGTTATCCATCGAGAAGGAACGTCATCTGGCTGCATGCACGCTTCATGCCGCAGGCGCGGATCTGCACGCCGATACACAATGTAACGACATGTACGCCGCCATCGACGCCCTGACTGACAAACTCGACCGTCAGCTCGTCAAACACAAGGAAAAGGTGCAGGCACGCGCTCAGGGCGCCGGTGCCCGTTAATTCGCCATGATACTGGAAAGCATCCTACCCCCCGAGCGCGCACTCTTCGGCGTTGCCGGGGGGAGCAAGAAGCGCGTGCTGGAATTTTTCAGCACCTTCATCGCCCAGAACACGCCAAGCCTCGATAGCCAGGAAGTCTTTGGACGTCTCATCGGCCGCGAGCGGTTGGGCAGCACCGGTATCGGCAATGGTGTCGCCATCCCGCATGCGCGCAATCCGCACTGCAAGGAGCCGATTGCCGGCTTTCTACGCCTGCAGGAACCCATCGATTTCGATGCGATCGACGGCGACCCCGTCGATCTGATCTTCGTCCTGCTGGTGCCAGAAAAAGCCGACGATGCCCATCTGTCATTGCTTTCCCAGGTTGCCGCCATCATGAACGATAGCGCTACCCGCACCAAGCTGCGCCAGGCACAGACTCAGCGGCAGCTCTACGATACTCTGATCGAGGCCATCCGCCAGTACGATACAAGCGCAAACTGACACTCGCGTAAACCGATACGCACGCAACACAAGGGGCGCCCATGCAGCTCGTGATCATCAGCGGCCGTTCCGGCTCCGGCAAATCGATTGCCCTGCAGGCACTCGAGGACCTCGGCTACTACGCGATCGACAACCTGCCGGCCAGTCTCATGGCACCCTTGATCGATGAGCTGCGTGAAGGCCCGCCTTCACGCACGCATATCGCGGTCAGTATCGACGCGCGCAATCTTCCCGACGCCCTGCGACGCTTTCCGGTGCTGCTCGAAGAGATCCGCGCGCGAGGCATTCAATGCCAGGTCGTCTATTTGACTGCCGACTCGCGCATACTGCTGGAACGCTACTCGGCAACGCGCCGTCGTCACCCGCTGACGCGGACCAGTGAAATGACACTCGCAGAGGCCATCGAGCAGGAACAAACCTATCTTTCGTCGATTCGTGATATCGCCGATTTGGTCATCGACACCTCCAACCTGTCGGTGCATGAGCTGCGTGGCCGCATCGCCGAGCAGGTGGCACGCCACAGTGGTCGCCACCTGACGTTGACGTTCGAGTCGTTCGGTTACAAACACGGCGTCCCTCTGGATGCCGACATGGTGTTCGATGCCCGCTGCCTGCCCAATCCTTACTGGGACCCCCAGCTGCGTGGTTTCGACGGTCGCGATTCACAGATCGTCGCGTTTCTCGAAGCTTACCCCGATGTGCAAGCCATGGCCGACGATATACGTCACTGGCTGGAACGCTGGCTGCCCGCCTATCTCGCCAGCAATCGTAGCTACCTGACCGTGGCGATAGGCTGCACTGGCGGCCAGCACCGCTCGGTATACCTGATCGAAGGGCTAGCTCGGCATTTTGCGACGCAGATGAGTGGCGTACGCCTACGCCATCGCGAACTAGGCGTACAAGCGTCATTGCCGGAGACTGGCGATGCCGCGTCGTAGGCTGCAACTCATCAATCAGCGCGGTCTCCATGCACGCGCCGCGACCAAGCTCGTGCAATGCTGTCAGCTATACGCAGCACGCGTCTGTGTCTTCCATGGCCAGCGTGAAGCGGATGCCACCAACATCATGTCACTGCTCATGCTAGCGGCTCCCTGCGGCACCGAACTCGACATTCAAGCCGAAGGCGACGACGCCGATGAGGTACTCGAGGCCCTCACCGCCTTGTTCGAGTCACGCTTCGAGGAAGATGCCTGATTAGCGAACAGCGTTCGCTCCTGCCCGAAGCGATGTTAGAATAACGCCTCGCCCTTAGCTCTGCCTGAAAAATCGACGGGCGCAGGCATTTTCAGACACAGCGTAGAATCGACAAAGGATGCCGATTCCGTATGAGCCTCGACCACAAGCAACTGCAACCTCGTCTGGACCGCCTCAGCGAGGCCCTGGAAAGCGGTGCGCTGGATCAGGCGCGACGCATGCTCAATCGCGGCCTGGCCCCGGTCGACATCGCTCATCTCCTCGAGTCGACGCCGCCGCGTGAGCGCAATGTGCTCTGGGAACTAGTCGAGCCCGATTTGCAGGGCGATGTACTGCAATACCTGGGCGACGATATTCAAAGCGAGTTCCTGAGCCGCATGGACGCCGAACAGCTCGTATCGGCGACCGAAGGGCTTGACGTCGACGATCTCGCCGACTTGCTGCAACGCTTGCCCAATACGGTCATCCATGAAGTCCTGCAAGCCATGGAGGCGCAGGAACGTCAGCGGATCGAGACCGTGCTGTCCTATCCCGAGGACACTGCGGGCGGCTTGATGAACACCGACACCATCACCATTCGTCCGGATATTACCCTGGACGTAGTGCTGCGTTATCTACGGCGACACGAGAAGCTGCCCGACTCCACCGATACACTGCTCGTCGTCACCCGCCGCGACGAATTGATCGGCACGCTACCGCTCAATTTGCTGCTGGTATCCGATCCGTCGATCCTGGTACGCGAGGTCATGAACACCGACTTTGCCTCGGTGCAGGCCACGGCGGCGGACACCGATGTCGCCAGCCTGTTCGAGAAATTCGACCTGATCTCGGCGCCGGTGGTGAGCACTGACGGCGCCCTGCTAGGCCGTATCACCATCGATGACGTGGTCGACGTCATCCGCGAGGATGCCGAGCACCAGGTCATGAGCATGGCCGGTCTCGACGAGGACGAGGATACTTTCGCGCCCGCTTGGCGTACCGGGCGTCGGCGCGCCGTGTGGCTGGGCATCAACCTGATCGCAGCGACCATCGTGTCGTTCGCCATTGGCATCTTCGAATCGACCATTCAGCAGATCACCGCGCTGGCCGTATTGATGCCCATCGTCTCCAGTATGGGCGGCATCGCCGGATCGCAGACACTGACGGTACTGATTCGCGGGATCGCCCTGGGACACGTCGGCGGTGCCAACGTGCAGTGGCTGCTGGTCCGAGAAATGCTCTCGGGAATGATGAACGGCGTGCTATGGGCGGTGATCGTGGCACTGGTCGCCATCGTACGTTTCGACGACTATAAGCTCGGCGGCATCATCGCCTTGGCGATGGTCATCAACCTGACCGTTGCCGCGCTGGCCGGCACCGTGATTCCCGTGTTACTCAAGCGCCTGAAGATCGATCCAGCACTCTCGGGAGGCGTGTTATTGACGACGATCACCGATGTGGTTGGGTTCGTCGCGTTCCTGGGACTGGCCGCAGCCTTTTATTGAGGCGCGGCGAGCGCCGCGCCATCGCATGAGCCGCTTGACGACGCGGCATCGAAGTTCCGCGTCGCCGAGCGTTCTACTCGCCCGCCACCATCATGTCGCCGATCAACCAGCTCCCTGTATGCACGCTACCTCGCGTATCGATATCGCTGCCCACGCCTTGGAGGTTGGCGAACATATCGCGCAAGTTGCCGGCAATGGTGAACTCCTCGACGGGATGCTGAATCTTGCCATCCTCGACCCAGAAGCCCGACGCACCACGCGAGTAATCGCCAGTCACGCCATTGACGCCCTGCCCCATCAACTCGGTAACGAGTACGCCGCGCCCCATCTGCGCGAGCAATTCATCCCGCGAGACCAGAGGCGCGTCGATACGCAGATTGCGCGCACCGCCAGCATTGCCGGTCGTGGTCATCCCCAGGCGCCGCGCGCTATACGCCGACAGCATGTAATTCGTCAAACGCCCCTGATCGAGGAAGACATTATCGCGCGTGGCAACACCATCGTTATCGAAGGCCGTACTCGCCATGGCGCCATATTCGCGAGGCCGTTCACGTAGCGTGAACCACTCGGGGAAGATCGTCTCACCCAGTTGATCGCAGAGGAAGGATGCTTCGCGGTACAAGGCGCCCCCGGCAATAGCGCCCATGAAGCTGCCCACTAACCCGCTGGCAAGCTCGGGCGAAAAGAGCACCGGCATCCGCCCTGTCGCGGGGGAGGTTGCCCCCAACCGGGCCAAGGTCTTCTCGGCGGCACGCCGCCCCACCACCTCGGGTGACTCCAGATCCGCCGGATTGCGCACCGAAGTATAGTCATAATCGCGCTGCATGCCCGTCCCTTGGCCGGCGATCAACATGCACGACAGCGAGTGACGGCTTCCGCGCTGGCTCCCCAGAAACCCATGGCTATTGCCGTAGACGCGCACGCCCTCACCACTGGAGAGGCTCGCCCCCTCGGAGTTGGCGATACCCTCGACCCCACGACCGGCTGACTCGCAAGCGAGCGCCAGTTCGATAGCATCGTTGGTGCTCAACGGCCAGGGGTGATGGACGCCTAGATCCGGCAATTCCGTGGCCATCAGCGCCGCGTCGGCCAAGCCCGAGGCCGGATCTTCCGCCGTATAGCGCGCAATATCCAACGCCTTCTCGACTACCGCCCGCAGGGACTCATCGCTGGCGTCGGAGGTCGATACACTGCCCTTGCGCTGCCCCACATAAACGGTCACCGCGATCCCCTGATCGCGCGATAGCTCGACGTTTTCAACGTCGCCCAAGCGGACACCGACCTCGATTCCCTGGTCCACGCTGGCACCCACTTCACACGCATCGGCGCCCAATCGCTTGGCCAATTCCAAGGCCTGCGCGACGCGTGCCTCCAAGCGTGCTTGCTGCTCTACGGCATCGAAGGCCTGGCTCATGGTCTACTCCTGTACTCATAAGGCCCGAGACACTGCTCAAGGGCTCGGTAGGATTGTCGAGGAAGCCTGATATACTGCACAGTCATCCCCGAAGCATGATGGTAATGCAATGTCGATCGATCTCCCCGACCCGCAAGACGAAGAAGCGGAACGCCCCAGCAAGACCCAGCGCAAGAACGAAATGAAAGCCCTGCAAGCGATGGGTGAGCGCATCATCGCCATGAGCGATGCCCAGCGCGCACGCCTGCCGCTCTCCGACGACATGCGCTTCGCGGTCGAGGAAACCTCGCGCATCCGCTCCCACGAAGGGCGGCGTCGCCACATGCAATACGTGGGCAAGGTCATGCGTCGCGAAGACCTTGCGGCCATCCAGGCCACGTTCGACGCCATCGAGCAGGAGAACTTACACCGCGATAACGCCTTCCACCGTCTCGAGCGTTGGCGCGACCGGCTCATCGAGGACGACAGCGCCGACGCGCTGGAGGCCTTTATTGCCGAATACCCCGAGGTCGACCGCCAGACGTTGCGACAACTCACTCGCAACGCCAGAAACGAGCGTCAGCGCGAAAAACCGCCGACGAGTGCTCGCAAACTGTTCAAACTGATCCGTAATACCGCTGACCTCTAAGCCAGAAGACACGGCTTCGCTGCTCGAAGCTCGAAGCTCGAAGCTCGAAGCCAGGAATTCTCTTCCAGCTTCCAGCCGCGTAGCGGCGCTCTTCCCGCTTCGAGCTTTATGACTGTGTCCCGCCGACGGTGAGTTCGTCGATCTTGAGTGTCGGCTGGCCCACGCCAACCGGCACGCCCTGACCTTCCTTGCCGCAGACACCGATACCGGTATCCAGCTCGAGGTCGTGTCCGATCATCGATACCTGCTGCATCACCTCCGGTCCATTGCCGATCAAGGTCGCCCCCTTGACCGGCGCGGTGATCTTGCCGTCCTCGATCAAATAGGCCTCGGAGGCGGAGAACACGAAACGTCCCGAGGTGATATCGACCTGGCCACCGCCGAAGCTCACCGCATAGATGCCTCGCTTGACGCTCTTGACGATGTCCTCGGGGTCATCTTGACCAGCCAGCATGCAGGTATTGGTCATACGCGGCATGGTGACGTGTGCGTAGGACTCGCGACGCGCATTGCCGGTGGGCGCCATGCCCATCAAGCGTGCGTTGAGCTTGTCCTGCATGTAACCCTTGAGAATACCGTCCTCGATCAGCGTGTTGCGCTGACTCGGTGTCCCCTCGTCATCCACGCTCAACGATCCGCGACGGTCGGATAGCGTACCGTCGTCGACGACCGTGACACCGGGCGCAGCCACGCGCTCGCCGATACGCCCCGCAAAGGCCGAGCTGCCTTTACGGTTGAAGTCCCCTTCGAGGCCGTGCCCTACCGCCTCGTGAAGCAGAATGCCGGGCCAGCCATTGCCCAATACCACCGGCATCTGACCGGCCGGCGCATCGACCGCTTCCAGATTGACCTTAGCCTGACGCACCGCCTCCTTGGCGAAGCGTTCCGCCACGTTCTCGTCGCGCAGCCGCGCCATCGAGTAGCGCCCACCGCCACCAGCACTACCGCGTTCGCGACGCCCGTCACGCATGGCGATGACACTGACATTGAAACGCACCAAGGGACGAACATCGGCCGCGAGCGTACCATCGCTGGCGCGCACCATGACCACTTCATAGGTGCCCGACAGCGAAGCACTGACCTGCGTGATACTCGGATCAGCAGCCCGTGCCACGCGATCCGCCGTCTTGAGCATGGCGATTTTATCCTCAGCGGAAAGTCCCGCCAGAGGATCGACATCGGCATAGCGACGCGTAGGCATGGCAGTCTGCACCGCCTGGGGCGGCAAGCGTTCGCCGCTCCGCGCAATGCCCGCTGCGATACGCCCGGTATCGGCCAGCGCATCGGCACTTATCTGGTTGGAGTAGGCAAAGCCGGTCTTTTCCCCGGTCAGGGTACGCACACCAACACCGCCGTCGATGCTGTAGCCAGCCTCCTTGACGTCGCCGTCCTCGAGAATCCAGCTTTCTTGCCAGGTACGTTGAAAATATAAGTCGGCATAATCGATGCCCGGCCCCATGGCGTGGCCCAGGCCAGTATCCAGCGCCGCCAGGTCGAGACCGCCCGGCGCGAGGAGCAATGAGGTCGCCTGATTCAGGGCGCTGTCGTTGAGTGCGTTCATCGGGCGCTTTCCAGTGTCAGTTGCGGCGACGACCATGGGCCGTGCACGCGGTAATGTATCTGCGTTGCCTTATCGAGCCAGCCGCCGAAAAGCTTGTGGGCAAGGTACAAACCCACACCTACTTGCGGCGCACCAACGAGCACGGCCGCCAGCGGTAAATTCTGGCTCACCGGCACGGTGATACCCAGTCGTTGATTCAGTGTACGCTGCACGAGATCGGCTTCGCCTTGCAAGGTAAAATGGGTGGCCGAACCGTCGATTTCAACCGGGCCTCGGGTCACGAGCTTGCCGTCGAACAGCGTCGCCTCACCGTTCACGCTATTGAAAGCCGTCCCCTCCTGGGTAATATCGGAGAAGTCCAGCGTCAGTCGACGGAAGATGTTATCCAGGTTGAGCAGCCCCACCAGCTTGGCCGGGCCCGAGTCGACCTGCCGGAAACGACCATTGGTCAACGCCAGCGACGCGCTGCCCTGCGAGCGTTCCACGGCAAACTGCCATGGCGCGCCGGGCCATGCCAAGCGCGCATTCAGGTCCACGCTTTCGCTATTGACGACTTCGGGCTGCCCCAGGCGCACCAGGGCGTCGCCGAGATTGCTGCCCTTCAGGGCCAACCGCGCACGCGTCAGGCTATCTTCGCGTCCGGCAGTTTCCCAAGCCAGTTCGCCGCTCGCCGTCACGCCGTTGACCACCAGCGACAACGGCTTTATATCCAGACGCTGTGATGAGCTCTGCCAATCGGCATCGAGCGGCCCGAAGATTTGTCCGTCACGACGCAGCTCGCCGACATGCAGGCGTCCATCCGGCCAGCCTTCAACCCCATCTGGAAGCGCTACGGTATCCGGCGGCGTGGCGATTTCATCGCTGAGCCTTACCTTGCCATCACCTTGAGCAGCCGCCTCAGTGGGCCAGAGTGCGTCTAGATCGAGGCGCGTGAGGTTAATATCCACCGGACGCGGCGCCTCGGGCCGCCACTGCGCTTCTCCCGCCGCAACGGGACCCGCCAGCGCCAATTGCCATCCATCCTCGAGCGGGGTGACATCGGCCTGTAATGCTCCCTGGCATTGGTCGTCGAGAATGACACAAGGCGTCGAGACAGTAACACGCTGCACACCACTCGAGACGTCATCGCCCCCCGCACTGCTGGATATATCGTCCGGCATGCCCTTGGGTTGCGTGGTGACTTGACGGTTGAGATCACGTTCACGCAGCAGCGATATCCATTGTTGCGGATCCAGGCGAGGCGGCTCCCAGTTTACGCTCCAGCCATCCTGCTGTGGCCACTGGGGCACTTGGGGCCAATTTTCCAACCATGCTTGGCCCTGCAAGCGTTCGTCTCGCGTACGCCAGCGTAACCGCCCCCAGTCCGATATCTGGGCCTGGCCACTACCCGATGCTACATCCGCGTTGATTTCTAGCGGCGCCGTGGCATCAGCGGCCTTGCCAAAGGGAGTTGGCAGGCGCAGTGCCAGGCCTTTGAGGTCGCTGGTAACGCGCACACTCGCATTGTCCTCGTCATCGAAAGTGACTCGCGCGCGGTATGGCAATGTTCCTTCGGCAAGCCCAGGCTGCGGCGCCAGGCGCGCCCAGCTCAAGAGTCCCTCGGCGCTGGCACCGCCCGTGAAGGTGAAACCGTCACCGCCCATGTCCAGCGTGCCCTTCATGTCTCCCCCCAATGCCCGCGCGCTCACGTCACCGGTCAGCAGGTCCTGATCCTTGAGATGGCGATAACGCAAATCGCCCTCAACATCCTCGAGCGGAAGGCGCAACATGCCGAGATACAGTCGCGAGGCCTCGATACGCCCCTGAATGTCGGCCTTCATCGTTTCAGGGATCGCCAGCGGAATCGTCATGTCGAGATCGGCCTCGACCTGGCCTTCGCTTTGCCAAGCGGCAAAGGTGTCGCTGAGACCTTCCAGCGGTGCCTCGGCAAGATAATCCAGCAACGCCTGGCTCGACCCCGTAACTGGCCCGCGCACCCCCAACGTATCGCCGACCATCAAGACGCGGGCATCGCGTGTTTCCAGGCCCATGCTAGTAGCGTGATCCACTTGCGCGACCAGCGTCTGGTTATCGATATCCAGATGACCGGCGACGTTTTCCAGCGCTGGCCATTCGGGATCATAGGGCAGCCGGCCCTGCTCGACATCGAGCTCCAGTTGCAGATGATCATCAGGATTGGCGAACAACTGACCCTCGGGGGCCTCACGTTCGGTCAACGTCTGCGACAGTGACAGATGACCTTGGGGCACGCGTCCATCGACCTTAGCTAGCCAATCGAGTAATTCGTCATCCATGGTCTGAGTGGGCAACCAATCGAGGAGCAGCGTATCGATCGCATCGACATCGGAAAATGCCAGGTCGAGGTCGAGATGCCCGGGCGAGTCATCGGACATCGGCAGGTGCGTCGCGAAGGTGCCGTTCACCTCAGCTCCACGCCAGGTAGCCTGCAACGTCTTGCCCTCGATATCGAAGGCATTGCCGTCACGCTGCCAGTCGATACGCCCGGTCGCGGCATCCAGTGCGATCGGCTGGGCATAAACATCGGGGAACGCGAGCGCCATGCCCGATTCATCACGAAAACGCACGCTGCCCGAGGCGTTGTCGGTAGTGACCCAAGCACTGAACGGCCCGCCACCAGGCACCGCGTCCCAGGCCGATACACGAGCCCCCGTCAATGCCGTGCGTGAAAACCAGCGGCCGTCATGACGCCCGACCTCGAGGCCGTCGACATGCCCCTGCGGAGACAAGCGCTCGAGCATTCGTGCATGCTCATCCGATAACGGCAACATGCCGCCCCAGGCGGCCAATGCACCGAGAGAAAAATCACTGCTACGCAGCCACCAATCGCCACCTTCAACGCGTGCCTGTAATCGCTCGGGCAAGGGGGACCCTTCACGGTCGTCGCCGTCACGCTTGGCAACCAGACCGTTGGCCCAGATATCCCAGTCGCCCTCGTCATCCCGTAACGCCTGAGCACGCACGCCGATATCCTCGAACACCAGCGGCGAACCACCACGCCGCATGATATCCAGCTTGGGTAGCGACAAGCGCAGGCGAACATCCTCGAGGCGGGCATCATGCCAGCGAGCCCACAGTCGCGCATCACCTTTCACCGTTTTCAGGCTGTAGCGTTGCTGAGCGGTCAAGACCTGGCCCAGGGCAAGCAGCCCTTGAGCATTGACGTCGACTTGCAGAGCGGCATTGAAGGCACCCAATCCACGACGCCCGGGTAGCACCTCGAGCACTGCACTCAAGGCGGCATCCGGTTGGCCGTCGACATGCATCTGGCCTTCGAGGTGGGCCCGAGAGTCGCCACCAGCCATCAGTACGCGCGGTGCCAGGAGCGTGACATCGTCCTGGCGACCGTGCAGCACCACGCGCACATCATGAATGGCGACACGCTGACGCAGGAGAGCACCGACCCAACGGTCGATATCGGTGAGGCGGAAGCGCCCCGGCGCCTGAACCTCATCGGGTACTTCCGCCGAGGGCCAACCCCATCCGCCTTCCGCATTCTGGTAGAGATGAAGCGTCGCTTGTTCGACCTCGGCCTTTTCGAAAACGGGATACCCCGCGCGCAGCGACGCCAGGGTATCGAGACGCGCATGGGCACTCTCGAGACTCAGCAACGGCGGTGCCTGGGGCGCCTTGGCACGCAAGGTCATACCCGAAAGCGTCGCCGACGGATCCCAACCATGCCAATCGGCAGCGAGATGCTCGAGCTCGGCATCGGCACTGAAACGCTCGGCTAGCTGGGCTTGGATGTCATCGCGAAACGCATCGGCCTGCGTCGCCAAGCCGCGCGCCGCCAGCAGCGCCAGCGCGATGATGCTCAGCACCACCGCCACGATCGTGAGTGTCCAGCGCCACCCTCCTCGCAACGCGTTCATGGGCTCACATCAGCACGATGTCGTACTGCTCCTGGGAATAGTGGGCTTCGACCTGGAAACGAATCGTCTTGCCGATGAAGGCCTCCAGGTCCGCCACCGCCGACGACTCTTCGTCGAGCAGGCGATCCACCACCCCCTGAGAAGCCAGCACCATGTAGGTTTCCGGGCTGTATGCACGCTCCTCGCGCAAAATTTCCCGAAATATTTCGTAGCACACGGTCTCCGGTGTCTTGAGCGTTCCGCGTCCCTGGCATATCAGGCAAGGTTCGCAAAGGGTCTGCTCGAGGCTTTCGCGGGTGCGCTTGCGCGTGACTTGCACCAAACCGAGTTCGGTCACGCCGGTCAACTTGTTCTTGGCGTGGTCTCGTTCCAGCGCCTTCTCGAGAACACGCAAGACCTGTCGCTGATGCTCGAGCTCTTCCATGTCGATGAAATCGATGATGATGATGCCACCCAGATTGCGTAGCCGCAGTTGCCGCGCAATCGCCGTGGCCGCCTCGAGGTTGGTCTTGAAGATGGTCTCCTCGAGGTTGCGATGCCCCACGTAACCGCCTGTATTGACATCGATGGTGGTCATCGCCTCGGTCTGGTCGATAACTAGGTAACCGCCCGATTTGAGCTGCACCTTACGCCCCAGCGCCTTCTGGATCTCGTCTTCGACGCTGTAGAGATCGAACAACGGACGCTCACCGGGATAATACTCGATGCATGACTCGACATCAGGCATGAATTCCTTGGCGAACTCCTTGAGCTTGACGTAGTTTTCCCGCGAGTCTATGCGGACGCGCTCGATATCGGCGCGCATCACGTCGCGCAGCGTGCGGATGAATAACGGCAGGTCGTCGTAAAGAAGAGCCGGCGGTGTGGCGCTATGCCGACGCTCATCGACCTTGCGCCAGAGCCGCAACAAAAAATGCATGTCGGTCGCCAACTCTTCCTGGCCCGCCCCCTCGGCAGCGGTGCGGATGATCACGCCCCCCGGCGCATCATCGTGCATTGCCGCCTGGGAGGCTTCGATCAACGCCTTGAGTCGCTCGCGCTCACCTTCATCCTCGATACGCTGGGAGACCCCCGTATGCGGCGAGTCGGGCATATACACCAGATAGCGCGAGGGTACCGACAGGTGCGTGGTCAAGCGCGCCCCTTTCGAGGCGATGGGATCCTTGGTGACCTGCACGACCAAGGTCTGCCCTTCCTGAAGCAAATGCAAGATCGTGGTGTGTTCATCAATGTTCGCGTTGGGCGCCACGACCTCGTTGACATGGATGAAGGCCGCCTTTTCGAGCCCAATATCCACGAAGGCGGCCTGCATGCCCGGCAGCACCCGCACCACCTTCCCCTTGTAGATATTACCCACGATGCCACGTCGGCGGCTGCGTTCGATGAAGGCTTCTTGCAAGACACCGTTCTCGACCACGGCGACGCGAGTCTCCATGGGCGTCAAATTGATCAGTACCTCGCCGCTCATGCGTTGCCCCTAACCAGATTATCTGTCGGCATTATGGCACAGCCAAGCGCTCGCCCCACAGCGATACACCTTGGTGCGTCAATAACTTGGCGGTCTCGAAAAGGGGCAACCCCACCACTGCGGAGTGACTGCCTTCGATGTGCTCGACGAAGATTGCCGCCAGCCCTTGAATGGCATAGGCACCAGCCTTGTCAATGGGCTCGCCACTGCGCCAGTACGCATCGATCTCATGGGCTGAGAGCGAACGCAGTGTCACCCGCGTCGTCACGCAAACCGACAACATCCCATACGGTCCCGTCACCGCGACGCCCGTCATCACGTCATGAGTGGCGCCCGATAACGCCGTGAGCATGGCGACGGCATCCTCCCGATCACGCGGTTTGCCCAGGATACGCTGCCCCAGCACCACGGCCGTGTCGGACCCTAATGTGGGTAACGACGTCCCCACCGCACCCGCCTGCGCCTTGTCTCTCGACAGACGCTCCACATAAGCGGCAGGCAATTCTCCCGGCTGCGGCGTCTCATCGATATCCGCCGGTGCTACTTCGAGCGAGACGCCGATCGACGCCAACAGCTCACGGCGCCGCGGTGAAGCCGATGCCAGCCGCAACGACGCTCCCTGGGATGTGGACATGTGGTTTTTCCTCAAACTGGGGTGGCAGCGGCGACGCGGTTCGAGGCAGCGAGGTCAAACGATTTTCAAGCGACGCCGCAATACTTGCATCATGGTGAACAACCAAGGCCACAGGGCAGCACCTATAAGCGCGGGCAGCAAGAATGCCAGATGGATAGACACCGGCCCGAAGATCGTGCGCAGCCATTGCTCGATTAATTGAACCAAGCCCAGCAGGACGAACAGCAGGACGGCCTGCTGCCAGATGGAATAGGCTCGCAGGCGTTGATAGAGCAAAAGACACAAATAGGTGAGCAGCGACAACGTCAAGGCGTTCTGGCCCAGGGGCGTGCCCTCGATCAGATCCAGCAGCAAGCCGAGCACAAAACCATGAAAGACGCCGACACGCTGAGGGGCGGCAACACACCAGTAAGCCAATGCCAGGCCGAGCCAATTGGGTCGCCACATCAGCCATGCATCAGGCAACGGCATGACCTGCAAGCACAAGCTCACCAGCAGGGTGAACCAGATCATGAGAAATCCTGGCAAGCGCATCATGGACGCGCCTCCTCGAGCTTGTTCGGCATGTTCCCCGCGTCACCCTCCATTAACTGCAATGCGGCCTCGATATTGACATCGCTGGTGACAGCCGCCGCCGCCGGCGAAGGAAATAGCAGCAAGAAGTGCCGAGAGCGCTCGGGTTGCGCAAGCGGTCGCGCCTGGACCTTCGCGAAAGAATGCTGGTCATCCTTATCCACCTGCGCGATCTCCGCGACAGGATAGCCTTCAGGAAAACGCCCGCCCAACCCCGACGTCGTGAGCAAGTCACCTTCCTTGATATCGGCGGTCGCCGGCACATTGAGAACATTCAGTGTATCGAGGCTGCCGGAGCCCTGGACGATGAAACGCTGCCCACTGCGATTGACCTGCACCGGTACCGCATTATTGGCATCGCTCACCATCAGTACACGGCTGGTATACGCGGATACGGCAATAACCTGCCCGATCAAACCGGAGGCATCCATGACGGGTTGCCCGGAATAAACACCATCCCGACGCCCCCGCCCGATCACCATCTGCTGGGTGAAAGGGTCGGAATCCAACGACAATAGCTCAGCCGTTATATAGGGCACCTCATCGCGCGGCGCAGCGTTGAGTAACTCGCGCAGACGCACGTTTTCCGCCGTCAAGTTCGCCATGCGCTGCACGCGATGCGACAGCGTCAGCAACTGCTGACGCAAGCGCTGATTTTCTTCCACCAGGGCACGCTGATCCGAAAAGACCAATGCCGCCCAGGACAATCCTGCGCTGGGCAGACTCACCGCCCATTGCACGGGTGCCACAACAGTCGTCAAATGCGCGCGCACGTCGTCCATGAAGGGCAAGCGATGCTCCGCGAACATCAAAGCGAAGGCGGCTACCGCACATAACAGCATGCGATAACTGGGCACCGGACCGTGCGAAAACAGAGGTTTAATAAGCCTTCCTCCGCAGACAGGGCGCAGGACTCATAACGACCGGACACACACTGAAAGCCACTCGCGATGCGTGTGGCTTCCAGGCAAGCGTATCGGCGCTGATATGCCAAGCGCCCGAGTGCGTCAATCGCTGGACAGCAACTCGAAGGTCCGCTGATCGATCATTTCCAACGCCTTGCCGCCGCCTCGGGCCACACACGTCAGCGAGTCCTCGGCGACGATCACCGGCAAGCCCGTCTCTTCGGCGATCAACTTGTCGATGTCACGCAACAACGCGCCACCGCCAGTCAATACCACGCCGCGCTCGGCGATGTCCGAGGCCAACTCGGGAGGCGACTGCTCCAGGGCACTCTTGACCGCCGCAACGATGGACGAGAGCGGATCCTGCAGAGCGTCGAGAATCTCGTGCGAATTGAGCGTAAAGCTGCGCGGAATGCCCTCCGCCAGATTGCGACCGCGCACATCGATTTCACGCAACTCGCCGCCGGGATAGGCACAGCCGATTTCTTCCTTGATACGCTCAGCGGTCGCCTCACCGATAAGGCTGCCGTAATGACGCCGCACATACGCCGTAATCGCCTCATCGAAGCGGTCGCCCCCGACACGGATCGATTCGGAATACACTACGCCGTTGAGCGAAATGATCGCGATCTCGGAGGTCCCGCCACCGACATCGACGACCATCGACCCCGTGGCTTCCTCGACCGGCAGGCCCGCGCCGATGGCTGCCGCCATGGGTTCCTCGATGAGGAAAACCTCCCGCGCGCCGGCGCCTTCCGCCGACTCCTTGATGGCGCGCCGCTCGACCTGGGTCGACATGCACGGCACACAGACCAGAACACGCGGGCTCGGCGTCAAGAACGTACTTTGATGCACCTTGCGAATGAAGTGCTGGAGCATCTGCTCGGTGACGGTAAAATCAGCGATGACACCATCCTTCATGGGACGGATCGCGGTAATGTTGCCAGGGGTACGACCCAGCATACGCTTGGCATCGATCCCCACGGACGCGACGGCGCGCATATTGCCAGACTGGCGGATCGCCACGACCGACGGCTCGTCGAGCACGATGCCCCGGCCGCGTACGTAAATCAGTGTGTTGGCGGTTCCCAAGTCGATCGATAGATCGCTCGAGAAAAGCCCCCGTAAACGTTTAAACATGGAAGTCTTTCACCTAGTCCAGACCGGAACCCTGTGCGGATGCAAACGGTACCATCGCGGGGGTGGCGCGGCAAGCAAAGGCCTGTCAGCGCTCGCCAGATATGGTAGATTCTGGGGCTATTCCCGGCGTCAGACCTTCATTGGCGTGGCGATGACACGCGCCGCGCAGCATTCATAAAAGGCAATCGATATGGCGATCGAACATGCAGACGTGCTCCGTGCCGCCCATTTGGCCCGCGTAGGCTTGAGTGAC
The DNA here is from genome assembly GCF_023061285.1 of Chromohalobacter nigrandesensis. Lineage (GTDB taxonomy): Bacteria > Pseudomonadota > Gammaproteobacteria > Pseudomonadales > Halomonadaceae > Chromohalobacter > Chromohalobacter nigrandesensis. The sequence goes on along the minus strand of NZ_JAKGAM010000008.1, from coordinate 3,990 downwards.
GACGAAGCAACCGGTTACGTCGACGACTTGAGCCGCATCCTGGAAATGGTCGATCAACTTCAGGCCGTCGACACTCAAGGCATCACCCCATTGGCGCATCCGCTGGATGCCACCCAGCGCCTGCGACCCGACGAGGTGACCGAACACAGCCAGCGCGAACGCTTCCAGGCCTGCGCCCCGGCCACCGAGGACGGCCTTTATCTCGTGCCACGCGTCGTCGAGTGAAGCATCCTCGTCAGGATTCGAACCAGGAGTCATATTTTTCCATGCATGACAAGACCCTCACGGAGCTTGCCGCCGGCCTTCAAGCAGGCGAGTTCTCCAGCCGTGAGCTATGCCAGGCGGCACTCGATCGCATCGAGCACCTCGATGGCGAGCTCAACAGCTTCATTACCGTGACCGCCGAGCAGGCACTGGCCAACGCAGATGCCGCCGACCGTGCACGCGAAGCCGGCGACGCCGGCCCTCTCGCCGGTCTGCCGCTAGCCCTCAAGGACATCTTCTGTACCCAGGGCGTGCGCACCAGCTGCGGTTCGAAGATGCTCGACGACTTCGTCTCGCCCTACGATGCCTCGGTCGTCGAAAAGCTGCGCCAGGCTGGCGCCGTCAACCTCGGCAAGACCAACATGGACGAGTTCGCCATGGGCTCGTCCAATGAGAGCAGCTTCTATGGACCGGTCAAGAACCCATGGGATCTCAGTGCCGTGCCCGGCGGCTCCTCCGGCGGCAGTGCCGCAGCCGTCGCCGCAGGGCTGGTACCCGCCGCGCTGGGCACCGACACCGGCGGCTCGATTCGCCAGCCGGCAGCTTTCTGCGGCATCACGGGCTTGAAGCCCACCTATGGGCGTGTTTCGCGCTATGGCATGGTGGCTTTTGCCTCGAGCCTTGACCAAGGCGGCCCGCTGGCGCGTAGCGCCGCCGACTGCGCCTTGTTGCTAGAAGCCATCGCCGGCCACGATGTTCGCGACTCCACCAGCGTGGCGCGGGTCGTGCCCGATTACACCGCTGAACTCGATACGCCACTCACAGGCCTAAAGATCGGCCTGCCCAAGGAATATTTCGGCGACGGCCTCGACCCCGAGGTCGAAACCGCCGTGCGCGAGGCGATCAAGGTCTATGAATCCTTGGGCGCCAAGGTCTGCGAGGTCAGCCTACCGCATACCCATCTAGCGATTCCCGCCTACTACGTCATTGCCCCGGCGGAGGCGTCATCCAACCTATCGCGTTTCGATGGCGTGCGCTTCGGTCATCGTTGCGACGATCCGACGAATCTCGAAGATCTGTACAAGCGCACCCGCGCGGAAGGCTTCGGCGAGGAGGTCAAGCGACGCATCCTGATCGGCACGCACACCCTGTCCGAGGGCTTCTTCGATGCCTATTACCTCAAGGCACAGCAGGTACGCCGCCTGATCCGTCAGGATTTCCTCGACGCCTTCGACGAAGTCGACGTGCTGATGGGTCCGACCGCACCGACGCCCGCGTTCGATCTGGGCGCGCAGAAAGATCCGGTCTCCATGTACTTGCAGGATATCTACACCATCGCCGTCAATCTGGCCGGCATCCCGGGCATCAGCGTTCCCGCCGGCTTCGCCGGTAATCGCCCGGTGGGCCTCCAGGTACTGGCACCGCACTTCGCCGAAGCCCAATTGCTCGGCGTGGCACACCAGTTCCAGCAAGCCACCGACTGGCACCTCAAGCGTCCAGCATTCGGCAAGGAGACGGCATGATGCAGTGGGAAACCGTGATCGGGCTCGAGGTTCACGTTCAGCTCGCCACCCAGTCGAAGATTTTTTCCGGTGCCTCCACCGCCTTCGGCGCCGACCCCAACACCCAGGCCTGCGCCGTCGATCTTGGCATGCCCGGCGTGCTGCCGGTGCTCAACGAAAATGCCGTGGCCATGGCAGTGAAATTTGGCCTTGCCATCGATGCCGAGATCCCCGAGACCTCGCTGTTCGAGCGCAAGAACTACTTCTACCCCGATCTGCCCAAGGGGTATCAGACCAGCCAGATGGCGCAACCCATCGTCGGCACGGGTAATGTCGAAATCACCCTCGACGATGGGACAACGCGCACGATCCGCGTTCATCACGCCCATCTCGAAGAAGATGCCGGCAAGTCCCTCCACGAGGACTATCACGGCATGACCGGCATCGATCTCAACCGCGCCGGTACGCCGCTTTTAGAGATTGTCTCCGAGCCCGACATGCGTTCGGCCAAGGAAGCGGTCGCCTATATCAAGGCGCTGCATGCCATCGTCACCTACCTCGGCATCTCCGATGGCAACATGGCCGAAGGCTCGATGCGCTGTGACGTCAACGTTTCGGTGCGCCCCAAAGGCCAGGCGGCATTCGGCACCCGCGCGGAAATCAAGAACGTCAACTCGTTCCGTTTCGTCGAAAAGGCCATCGCCTTCGAGGTGGAACGCCAGATCGAACTCATCGAAGACGGCGGCGAGGTCATTCAGGAAACTCGCCTGTTCGACCCCGAACGCGACGAGACTCGCGGCATGCGCACCAAGGAGGAGGCCAACGACTACCGTTACTTCCCCTGCCCCGACCTGCTGCCGGTGACCCTCGACAGTGCCTATGTCGACCACCAGCGCGCGCTCATGCCCGAGCTTCCCAGCGAGAAGCGTCAGCGTTTCGAGAATCAGTTGGGCCTATCTGCCTACGATGCCGGCGTGCTGGCCTCGAGCCGTGCCATGGCCGAATACTTCGAAGCCGTCAAGGAAGCCTGCGGCAATGCCAAACAGGCCGCCAACTGGGTACAGGGCGAGCTCTCGGCCAACCTTAACCGTGAAAACCTGGAGATCGGCGACAGCCCGGTCACCGCCGAGCAGCTCGGCGGCCTCATCCAGCGCGTCATGGATGATACCATCAGCGGCAAGGCCGCCAAGCAAGTCTTCCAGGCGCTGTGGGACGGCGAAGCGGACAGCGCCGATGCCATCATCGACGCACGCGGTCTCAAGCAGGTCACCGACACCGGCGCCATCGAAGGCATGATCGACCAGGTCATCGCCGATAGCCCGGTTCAGGTGGCCCAGTACCGCGAGGCCGATGAAGCCAAACGCGGCAAGATGATCGGCTACTTCGTGGGACAAGTCATGAAGGCCTCACGCGGCACTGCCAATCCACAGCAAGTAAATAGCTTGCTCAAGCAGAAGCTGGATCAGGCTTGATCCGACTGATTGGCAAGCAGCAAGCTGGAAAAAAGCCCATGGCATTTGTCATGGGCTTTTAAGTGCTTGAGCGCGCCCCCGGCATTCATCAAAAAAGGTCCTGACATCCATACAGGTATTATTCATTCTGTAGGTGGATAGTGCATCGGACGGTGTCTCACTGACCCGCTCTTCCTGCATGTCCCGATACTGCTCACCGTCAACGTCTGGCGCACCAGCCATTCAACGAAACACATTAGGCCACATCCTGTAAGATCTAGTGAAAGGCACCGACTTCTTCCGCATATTCATCGTAATAGTAGGAGCTATTGTCTGCCGTAAATACTCAGCGCTTACACCATCCTTCAAACCCATCATCGCCAAATATCCATGTTCCGATCGTCAAAATGACACCGGCCCACGACACGACAGCAAAGGCGACCACGAGCATGCCACGCGATGCTCGCCATATTGGTCATTAAGCTTGGCCGTCATCACGGGATCGGCACCATACGTCATTGCCGCGCGATACTTCCGAGCAGTACCGCGCGACCAAGCCACCCATGGAGTGGGTGACCAGAATCGCCTGGTCGCACGTCATACGCGCCCGACGATAACCCGCGATGATCTCGTCGACTCGCTTGGCCAACGTGGCCGCCGAATCCGTATTGGACTGCAGCCAGTTGTAGCCACAAGCATGCACCGGGAAATTGAAGCGTCCCAGGGTATGAACATTGCGCTCGGCGCGAGACTCGGCTACTTCTGCGGATAATCCCGCAACACGCCGGTAATAATCGGCCAGGTGCGGCTGAAGCGCATCGAACTCGCTGTCG
>NZ_JAKGAM010000007.1 GCF_023061285.1 Chromohalobacter nigrandesensis | reverse complement strand
TGGTTTTGCGTGGCGTCGTGCTATTTGCCTGTTGTTATACCCTGTGCTTAAGTGAGTGTCGTACATGGAGTACGTAACGATTAAGGAGAATAGTATGCTGCGTAGTGAATGGCTTCGGAAAATGGCCTTGGTACTGATCATTGGCATGACGGCAGTTGGTGTCGTGGCGTGCGACGATGAAGGTCCCGCAGAAGAGGCTGGAGAGTCCGTGGATAACGCCATGGAGGATGCTGGCGATAGCATGGAAGAAGCGGGTGAGGATATTCAAGATGCAGCCGAGGACGCACAGGACTGAGGCTCTGCGTTGATCGCTTGAAATTCCTGAAAGGCCGGACAATTTGCCCGGCCTTTTGCATGTTGCTTATAGGGTAAGGCGCTACCAGTGTGACACCTGTTCGTTAATATCAGACGCTGGGATTCTGCTCGATACCCTGCACATACCAAGGCGCCCCATCACGTAAGTCGCGAATCAGATGCCAGGTCTCATTGAACTCGGTTTGCTCGTCGTTTTCATCGAGGATGCCGTGAAAAAGGACGCTGGCTTCGGCTTGCTGTCCGATTTCTCTGATGTCCCCCAGCTCGGCAAAAAGACGTATGATCTCTGTGCGGTTATTCGCGGGCTGCTGAGCGCGCTCTTCACGTAGCAAGTTGTAAAGTGCTGGAGTGACGTATTCCTGAACCTGAGCCAGATCGTTATTATCCCAGGCGCGTTGCAAGGTCATGAAATGTTCCTTGGCGCCGCCGAGAAAGCGCTCCTTGTCGAACCATTCGGGTGTCGAACCAACGCTGCCTGTGGCCGTGCTGCCGGCATTGGAAAAGGGCGGCGTGTCCTGCTGAGTATGGGATTGACGCTCGTTTTGCTGTGGCCCACTAGCGGTTGCGGCGCGACGTGCTCTCAAGAAGCGGAAGGCCAGCCAGGCGACGAGGGCGACCAACAGGATGTCGAAAAAGCGGAGGCCATCGAAGGCACCGCCGAAGAACAAGGAGGCCAACAAGCCGCCGGCAAGCAAACCGGCGAATGGGCCTGCCCAACGCGAAAGCCCTGCACCGGGTTGACGCTGAGACGTCGTCGCAGTATTACGACCGGCCGTCGAGGCGGAGCTATCTGCGGAGCGCGAATAACTGCCAAAACTCTTGCCGCCACCGAGCCGTTTGGCTTCGGCGTGATCGATGCCAAGGCCAAAGCCGAGCAAGCCGACCAGGAGCATCACGAAGATATTGCGCATGCACGTTCTCCAGCAGAATGAGAAGGATCCGAAAATGGATTCTCGATTCTAGCCGGGTTTCAACGTTGAAGATATCTGGCCGGAAGCGGGCCGGCTCAACGCCGGCCATGCAAACTCTCAGGAAGTGGCTGTCTCGCTTTCGCGGCGTGTAAAAACCCAGCTATCGCCGTCCGACAGGCTGCTATTGAATTGGTAGCCGCCAACGTCGAAGCGTTTCAATTCTTCGGGGTCGTCGACACGCTGGCGAATCATCCAGGCGGCCATCAAGCCCCGGGCTTTCTTGGCATAAAAGCTGATGATCTTGAATTGACCGTTCTTCTCATCCTTGAAGACCGGCGTGATGACACGGCACGTCAAGCGTTTGGCATCAATGGCTTTGAAGTACTCGTTGGAAGCGAGATTGACCAGCACCGGCGAGCCGCTTTCTTCCACGGCTCGGGAAAGATCTCGGGTGAGTCGCTCTCGCCAGAAGGCGTAGAGATCCTTGCCCGCTGGGTTGACCAGCTTGGTCCCCATTTCCAGGCGATAAGGCTGAATCAAATCGAGTGGGCGCAGCAGTCCATATAGCCCCGAGAGAATGCGCAGACGGTGCTGAGCCTCCTGGTTGTCCTGCTCACTGAACGAGGGGGCATCCAGCCCTATATAAACGTCGCCTTGGAAGGTTTGCGCGGCGGGTTTGGCATTCTCCGGCGAGAACGGCGTTGCCCATTCGGCAAACCGCGCGGCATTGAGTCCTGCCAGCTTGTCACTGATGCTCATCAACTCGGAAAGTCGTTGAGGAGAATAATCGCGCAGGATCTCGATCAACTCGGCGCTTTGCTCAAGATACGCCGGTTGGGTGTATGTCGCAGTCGTTGGCGGTGTCTCGAAATCCAGCGTCTTGGCCGGTGAAATGACGCTCAGCATGCGCAGTCCTCGCGTTCGGGATCGAAAGTTTCAATCGTCAGTATAACAAGCGCGCCACAGCGCTCCGATGATGGCGTGCCTATCGGGGTAATAGGCACGCCAACGGTGTCAGGGGCAGGGGTTGGGATGTTGGCGATGCACGGCCTCGATGGCTTCGAGCACGCTAGCGTCCAGCGTTAGATCCTCGCTGGCCAGGTTGGCGTCGAGCTGCTCGAGCGTGGTCGCGCCGATGATGTTGCTGGTCAAAAACGAGCGTGAATTGACGTAGGCTAGCGCCATCTGGGCGGGGTCCAGACCATGTTCACGTGCGATCCCGACGTAGGCGCCGATCGCCTCCTCGGCCAGGTCGGACGTATAGCGCTTGAAGCGTTCGAACAAGGTCAAGCGTCCCTGAGGCGGGCGGGCACCATCGAGGTATTTGCCGGTGAGCGCGCCGAAGGCCAAGGGCGAGTAGGCCAGCAGACCGACGTCTTCGCGATGGGCGATCTCGGCGAGCCCGACCTCGAAGCTGCGATTGAGCAGGTTATAGGGGTTCTGCACGCTGGCTACACGCGGCACTCCCAGTGAGTCGGCGAGGCGTAGGCTTTGCATCACACCCCACGGGGTCTCGTTGGATAGCCCGATGGCGCGAATCTTGCCTGCATCGACGAGCTCCTTGAGAGCCATGAGTGTTTCCGCTAACGGCGTGGCATCTTCGTCTTCGTCATGCTGATAGCCCAGCTTACCGAAGAAATTGGCGCTACGGTCGGGCCAGTGGAGCTGGTAAAGATCGATGTAGTCGGTGTTAAGGCGCGCCAGGCTGTCGTCGACGGCACGCTGCAAATGCTCAGGGGTCAAACGCGGGCCGCCGCGTATATGCTCGAGGCCAGGGCCAGCCGCCTTGGTGGCGATGACCAAGTCATCGCGTTTGCCGCGCGCCTTGAGCCAACTGCCGATATAGGCCTCGGTGAGTCCCTGGGTCTCGCCCTTGGGTGGGACAGGATACATCTCGGCGGTATCGATGAAGTTGATGCCTGCGGCAGTGGCTCGATCGAGTTGTGCATGGGCGTCGGCTTCGGTGTTCTGTTCACCGAATGTCATTGTGCCTAGGCACAAGCGGCTGACGTTAATGCCGGTCTGACCGAGGGGGCGTGTCTGCATCTGGGAGCTCCGCGCGGGTATCGAAAAAGGGATTGAAACGGCATGGTAGCGGTGCCGCGTACGGGCGGCAAACGGGGGTTGAGTCCGTCTGAGGGTAGGCGTATGCTTGGCGCCCCGTTGCCGGGGATAAGGGCACCAAGCGGTATGTCAGGCAACGGCGGCAATGATTTTATCCGGGGTGTTGGCGCGTGCAGGGAGAGCTCGAGCCGACGCAATCGTTTACGTACCTTTCTCGGTCACGACGACTTCAGGGTCGATGGTTATGCAACAGGCATCCTCTCTGCGGATTCGGCTCGAATACCGTCTCGCAGCCCAACTGTTACATGCCCGCTGGATGACACGCTCTCCCGGCAAGCATCGTTTGACGATGCGACTTTTTCAGCGCTGTGCTGAAGCTGGCCACACCGCCGCGCTTTCGTTCTATGGCCATATGTTGTTTCATCGTGGCAATTCTCCGCAGGATAAGGCCAAGGGCGCGCGTTACGTTTTTCAGGCCGCCTACGCGGGCGATGTACATGCGCAGTACCAGGCGGGTCGTATTTACGAGTTTGGCTGTGCACAGTACGCACGCCGCGAAGAAAAAGCGGTGACATGGTATGCGCGTGCCGCCGAAGCTGGTCATGGCCTGGCTGCAGAGCGTATGGCCGAGGCTTACCGTCATGCCCACCTGGGGCTCCCCGTCGATTCCCGGCGTGCCGCGCAATGGGCGGCGCTTGCCGAACGCGCGCAACGCAGCGAAGCCGGCGAGCCGATTGCGTCACTGACGCACTGAGATGCACTGAGAGTAGTGCCGTGGGACTCGCATCGTGTTCCTAGTTCACGTAGTCTGAGTGGTGTGGCCCTGGGGGCATCGTAGGCGATGCCCCGTTCGTGATATCGCTTTGAAGAGGAATGCCGCCACGTGTTGCCGATACTGCTCGATATCGAAGCGTCCGGTTTCGGGCGTGGCAGCTATCCGATAGAGGTGGGTATCGCGCGGGCCGATGGCAGTACCTGCGCCTTCCTTATCCAACCGTTGGAAGAGTGGACCCACTGGGATCCCAAAGCCGAACTGTTGCATGGCATTTCGCGTGGCCGACTGCACCGCGAGGGCTATCCTGTCATCGAAGTCGCGCGCTGGCTCAACGATGAACTCTCGGCCGACGGCATCGCCTATAGCGATAGTTGGGGATACGACAATACCTGGCTGTCGCTATTGTTCCACCACGCAGGCATGCTGCCGCGCTTTCGCCTCGAGGCATTGCGTCGCCTGCTGGATGAATCGCAACTCGAACGGTGGGGGGCGATGAAGGAGGTCATCATCCGCGAGCGAGGCATTCAGCGTCACCGCGCCGGTGATGATGCACGCCTGTTGCAGTTGACCTATCAGCGCACACATGATGCCGCAGGGCTCGACTAGAGAGCCTTTGCAAGGCCCTCTAGATCGGTTTCCAGTCATCCGCGTTCCATAACGACCTTGCCTGGCGTCGTTATCCTTCTCCACTGACGCTCAACAGCACCTTGCCTGTGTTGGCATTGTCGATCATGTGCTGCATCGCGGTATCGGCATCTTGAATCGGCCATGCCGTGTCGATCAGCGGCTTGATGTCGCCACTGGCCAGCTTGGGCCAGACATGGGCGTGCAGTGCATCGAGGATGGCGCCCTTGGCGCGAGGGGAACGTGAACGCAGCGTCGAGCCAATGACCCGCTGGCGCTTCATCAGCATGAGGCCGAGATCGATCTGGGCGTCGCGCCCTCCCATCAAACCGATCAATACTACCCGCCCGTCGGGATTGAGCACCTGTAGATCCTGGGCGATATAGTCGCCGCCCACCGGGTCGAGAATCATGTCCGCGCTACCCCAGTCCTTGATCGGCGTGACGAAGCTGCCTTCGTGTCGGTTCCAGCCTGCATCGGCACCGAGTCGCTTGCAGGCATCCAGCTTTTCTTGACTGCCGACGGTCACGAAGCACGGGTTGCCGAAGACGCGGCATAGCTGTATGGCGGCCGTTCCCACACCGCTGGCCCCGGCATGCAGCACGATGCGCTCACCCTGCTTGGCGGCACCTTCCATGTACAGGTTGAGCCACGCGGTGGCGAAAACTTCCGGCAGCGCGGCGGCGTCGCGCAGGCCCAACCCCGAGGGAATCGGCAGGACCTGAGCCTCGGCGACCACCACCTGCTCGGCGTAGCCACCGCCGGCCAGCAGGGCGCACACCTTGTCGCCGGGCTTGAAGCGCTCCACGTTGTGGCCTACTTCGGCGATGGTGCCGCTGACTTCGAGCCCCGGGATATCGCTTTCGCCGGGCGGCGGCGGGTATTGCCCCGCGCGTTGCATCACGTCGGCGCGGTTCATTCCCGCCCAGGCGACATCGATGCGCACCTCGTCAGCGGCAATGTCGCGCGGCGCGTCGTGGGCTTGCCAGACCAGCGTCTGGTCATGGATGGCGATAGCGTACATCGAGTGTTCCTCCTTGAAGCTGGGGTCACATTGCACGGCGTCGGTGACGCTTGCGCTCACGAGGTCGTCGGGGGTGCGTGTTGTGCTGCCATCAAGCGATCGAGCAAGTGCTCGGGGTCGACGGCGTCGACGAGTCTCGCGCGTGTCTCGGGATTGAGAAAGCCGTGCGCGACGGTGTGATCCAGAAACGTCAATAATGGGCGATAGAAGCCATTGACGTCGAGTACGCCGATAGGCTTGTCATGAAGCCCCAGGTATTGCCAGGTCCAGGTCTCGAAAAGCTCTTCCAGGGTGCCGATGCCGCCGGGCAGGGCGATGAAGGCATCGGCGTACTCGGCCATAGCCGCCTTGCGCGCATGCATATCGTCGACACGCAGCAGGTGCGTCAGCCCTTCGTGCGCCATTTCGCGCTCGACCAGGTGATGGGGAATGACGCCGATGACCTCGCCGCCTTCACGCAGTGCGGCATCGGCCACGGCCCCCATCAGGCCGACGCGGGCGCCACCGTAGACCATTCCCCAGCCGCGCTGCGCAATGCTTCGACCTAGCGTCTCGGCGGCCTGACGAAAGCCGGCATCGCGTCCTTCACGCGATCCCATATAAATACAGATGCGCACGATTTCCCCCTTATCAGATCGGTAGATTTGTCTCGACCTCCGTGTCTTGCGCGATGATCGGCCAAGTGCCATAGAACGCTAGCGCAGACAGGCAAGCACATCGTATTCGGCATCCATCCAGCGGCCGATGGCATTGTCGCCGCATAGATGATGGGCGTATTGCATATGCAGGCAGCGCACCTGATCCCAGTTGGCGATGCCACCGATGCCGCGCCGCGTGAAAAGATCGCGATAGCCTTGGCGGTCGACGATCTCGCGTTCCGCGTCGCTCATGGTCTGCCAGCGTTGGGCCACGTAATCCTCGTGGCTACGCCGATACGCGGCCATGAAGTCGGCCTCTTCCTGGAGGCGTGACTCGAGGGCCTTGATAACGCCTTGGGCCTCGATGCGCGAGATGGCGATCTTCAAGTGATCGGAGCACAGCCAGAAATGCGTCGGGAACGGTTTGTCATCGACGATGGCATGCATGCGCAGCACCAGCGGTGTGCCGTCTTGCGTGGCCGCAGCCACGGTCTGGATGCCACGCGGCGCGCGCCCTAGTTGTTGAGTAATGAGGGCCAGTTGACGCTCGTCGGGCGCCTTTTCAGGACGAATCACCATCGCGGGGGTCCAGTACGAATTTCGGCGAGTGGGCCACGGCCCGGAAGAATGCCGTATTGAGCTGCGCGGGCGTCGGCACGTAGTGCCATTCACGCTCGCAGTAGTCGCGTGCTCGTGCGAGCAAGGCGTCATACAGGCGGTTGAAGGGAGCATCATAATCGTAGGGGTCAGCGCCGGGCAACCGCAGGTGAGGATAGTCGGCGAAGCGTGCCACGAAGAAGCGCTCCAGCGCCTTCTCGACCCTGCGGTGGCGGGGTTTGTCGTCGGGCGTGAGCCATAGGTCGTAGCGAATCGCCATGCGAACCTCCCCGCCATCGAAGGTGCTTCATGTCCGCGCCAGCGGGGCCGTGGTCGCCTCGAGCAGGGCGATCAATGCCGTGGGCGCCAGGCATATTTCCAGACCGCGCCGACCGCCACTGACATGGAGCGACGACAAGGCGCGGGCGCTGTCGTCCACGAAGGTGGGCAGGCGTTTGCGCTGTCCTAGTGGGCTGATGCCGCCCACGACATAGCCCGTGGTGCGCTCGGCCAGGGTGGGGTCGGCCATCTTGGCCTTACGCGCCCCGGCGGCCTTGGCGAGCCCTTTGAGGTCGAGCGTGGCCATGACGGGCACCAGAGCGATGACGAGACGTCCATCATCGAGTTGCGCGAGCAAGGTCTTGAACACGCTCTCCGGCGTTAGCCCCAGCGCCGTCACGGCCTCCTCGCCGTAGGCGGCAACCTTGGGATCGTGCGTATATTGCAGCACCTCGTGCGGGATGGCGTTGCGCTCAAGAAGGCGAATGGCGGGCGTCATGCGGGAGTGGGCTCCTCGTCGCCATTGAAATAGGCGCTTCGTGAATTAATCAGCATCGACCGCTGTTGGCATGTGGTCAAGTCTGCTCCTCGTCTCAGATAAGACGCAAGGCGCCCTGGTCGACCCAGGCGGCGTCCAGGGCCGCGGCGAGAGGGTCGCGTAGGTGGTCCGGCAGGGCATCGTGGGCGGCTTCCAGCGAATCGAATTCGCGGTTACGTAGCCAGCAGTAGGCCCAGGCGCAGGCTTCCTCGTCGTCGTCGGGCGTGGGGTGGGCCGGCATCTGTACCAGCAGGAAAACGGCGGTGCGTGCCGCCCACAGCGGTGGTTGGCGCTCCCCGCTCCATTCGCGTAGACAGCGCCCATCGGGCTCGCTTTCAGGCTCACCGAGCCCGGCCAGGCGCGAGGTGTCGGCGAGAATCATCGCCAGCCGGTCGGGGGCGGCTTGGCCCAGCATCAGCCAGCGTCTCACCAGGCGTGGTGTGCCCCGCATGGCCTTGGCATAGAACGAGGTTTCAGGCATGTTCGAGAGTCTTCCGTTCGCGTCGATGAGTCTTAGCATGCCATACGATTTTGCCACGCCGCTGGATCGGCGACAGTATCCTTCACAGAAATGGCAGCGTTATGCCGACGATGTCCTGCCTCTATGGGTCGCGGACATGGATTTCGTGTCGCCCCCGGCGGTCGTCTCGGCGCTTGAGGAGCGCGTCTCCCACGGTGTCTTCGGCTATGGCAGGTTGACCGATACGCTGCGCGAGACGCTGTGCGCGTGGAGTGCCGATCACTACGGCTGGTCGATCGAGCCTGACTGGCAGGTCTGGATCCCCGGCGTGGTGCCGGCCCTGCATCTGGCCGCGCAGACCTTCTGCAGCCCGGACCAGGCGGTGATGACCGCGACGCCGATCTATCCGCCTTTCCTGCGCGTGGCCGAGCGCAGCGGGCGCATCGCCGAGCACGTGATGCTGGCTGAGCCCGAGACGCCGGGCGACCCCTGGCGGCTCGATCTCGAGGCGCTGGAAGCGGCGATCACGCCGCAGACGCGTCTGTTGTTGTGGTGCCATCCGCACAATCCCACAGGACGTGTCTGGGACGAGCATGAATTGCACGCCCTGGGCGAGCTCGCCGAGCGTCACGACCTGTTGATCGTATCCGATGAATTGCATTGCGACCTGATACTCGACGCGACGCGCCGGCATCGTCCGTTGGCGTCTTTATCGCTGGCGCTGGCTCAGCGCACGATTACCCTCTGGGCTCCTTCCAAGACCTTCAATATCGCTGGGCTGTCGAGTGCCTGCGCGGTGATTCCCAACCCTGAGTTGCGGCGGCGTTTCCGCGAGGCGGCGGCGGGATTGTTGCCCGAGGTCAATGTCCTGGGGCTGACCGCTTCCCAGGCGGCCTATGCGCACGGTGAAGCCTGGCGCCGCGAATTGCTGGCGACGCTCAATACCAATCTGCAGCGATTGCGCGACCATGTAGCGCGGTGGCCCGGTGTCGACATGGCGGCGCCTGAAGCGACCTACCTGGCATGGCTCGACATGCGCGAGGCGGGGCTTGGTGAATCGCCGCAGCAAACCTTGTTGGACTCGACACGCGTTGCGTTGTCCGATGGGGCCGACTTCGGATGCCCGGGATTCGTGCGGTTGAATTTCGGCACGCCCACCCATCTGCTCGAACAGGCGCTGGAAAGACTCGATGCACGGCTTTGCCCTGGCGGATAGCCGTGCCTGAGGATGACCCGAGGAGCGCGGGATGCCCGGCGCGAGGCATCCCGCGTAGATAGCAGTTAGTAGAGCAGCGCGAACATCTTGCGGCGGTAGGCGACTGTCAGAGGATGGTCGGCGCCGAGGGCGTCGAAGACGCGCAGCAGGGTTGTGCGGGCTATATCGTCGCCATAGGCGCGATCAGCCTTCATCAGCGCCATCAAGCCATCCAGGCCGGCCTCATACTGGCCATCGGCGACTTGCCGCAGGGCGCGTTTGAATTGCGCCTCGCTATCGTCGCGCTCGCCCAGCGCGGCCACTTCCTCGGCACTGGGGGCTTCCTCGCCAAATTCCAGGCGCGCGCGGACGCCACGTGCCTTGGGCGTGTCGCGATGTTCCGGGGGCAGATTGTCGAGCAGTGCTCGGGCATCCGCCGCATTGCCTTCCGCGACGAGCGCGCCGGCGAGTTCGATTTGATAGTCGTAGTGCTCAGGCCATTCCTTGACCAGCGTTTCGTAGATACCGCGCGCTGTGGCAGCATCACCCGCTTCTAGGGCCTGCTGGGCTTTTTCCTCGGGGGTGGCCTCGGCGGCCTCGGGCGCCTTGAGGTACTGCGACAACCATTCGCGGATCTGCGACTCGGGTAGCGCGCCCTGGAACTGATCGTAGAGCTGGCCCTGTACGATCAGCTTGACGTCGGGCACCGAGCGGATACCAAGTTGCGTGGCGATTTCCTGATTGTCCTCGATGTTCAGCTTGGCCAGGGTGAAGGCACCACCGTATTCGCGCGCCAGCTTCTCAAGCACCGGCATGAGGTTCTTGCACGGCTCGCACCAGGACGCCCAGCTGTCGAGCAACACCGGCCCCTGCATCGAACCTTCGAGCACGACTTGCTGGAAGTTGGATATGTCGACATCGACGATGTACTGAGAAGCATCCTGAGTGCCGGCATTGGCTTGGGAAGCGTTGGTGTTCCCGTCTTGAGGCGACGTGAGGGGTTCGCCGGTACGCGGGTCGATGATCGGCATGGCAATGGCCTTTCGATAGTAGCGTGTGGATCGATAGTATCGTGTGAACGTGAAGCGTGAAGACGCTATTGAACTGTCTCTCGTTATGCGGGCCGCGGGGCGCGGATTCAAGTCCCCAGCGCCGGCATGTGATGGCATGAGACGATCACATCACGAAACCTGGAGGCAGTTGCATGCATCGAGCGATCAAGAAAAGCCTATGGCTGATGATGAGCTTAGTCATCGTGCTGGCCCTGCTGTTGGCTGGCCCGGCCTACATGCTGGCGAGTCAGCGCATCGACCTGGGAGGCGTCTGGTCCCAGGCGGACCGCTCTTCGGTGGGGCTAGCGCCGGCACCGAGCACGCATCCCGAAGCGTTAGTGCAAGTGTATGCGGCCCGCGCCTTCGACTGGCGAGGAGCCTTCGGCGTGCATACCTGGATCGCTACCAAGCCGGCCGGCGCGACGCATTACCAAGTCCATCAGGTTCTCGGTTGGCAGCGGCCTACGGTCTCCTCGCGTCCCGACGCGCCCGACCGTGCCTGGTATGGAAGCGCGCCTACCTTGCTGACCGAGTTGCGTGGCGATGCGGCCGAGCGTGCGATTCCCGAGATTCATGAGGCCGTGGCGGCGTATCCGATGACCGATCGCTACCGCGTGTGGCCGGGTCCCAATAGCAATACCTTCGTGGCTTGGGTGGTACGTCGGGTGTCGGGATTGCGTGTCGATTTTCCGCCGGCTGCCGTGGGTAAGGATTACCTGCTGGATACCTTCGTCGCCGAGGCGCCGAGCGGGACCGGTTATCAAGTCTCCCTGGGTGGTGTGCTGGGACTTACCGTCGCCTATGACGAAGGTATCGAGTGGCAACTGCTGGGTCTGACGCTGGGCGTCGATCTTACGCGGCCGGCGCTCAAGCTGCCGGGGATCGGGCGCCTGGGAATGGCGTCATCCGAACACACGCGAGAGTGATGATAATTTCGGCTATTTATCAGGTCACGTGTTCGGGCTTTGCCTTATGGGTCCCAGGCACATTATCAGCAAGTAGCCTGCACCCGCTGCCGGCAACGCAAACGCTAGACTGCCAATGGTCATCTGCAGGCTTGCGTCCGCGAACAGGCTGAGCCAAGGGTGAGTGGCTGTGGTGTTTTCCGACATCACCGTCTGACCGATCATCGATTCTCCCACCCGGTTGAACGCGAAATACAGGGGAGCGACCGTCAGCGGATTGCTGACCCAAGTGGCCATAAAGGCTATCGGGAAGTTGGCGCGCAGTAGTAGGCAGGACGGCAATACTAGGGGGGTCTGAAATCCGACTGTGGGTGTCAATCCAAAAAAAAGACCAATAGCTAGGCCCCGCGCGAGTGACTTTTTATCGCTATCAAAGCAGCGGAAACGGCGTAATGATTTCAGCGCCTTGGGGTTTTGTCGTAGCCACTTCCTGAGCTTGTTGCGGTACCATTTCTGAGCCCTTTTGACCGAATTTTTCACAGTTCGCTCCGGCGGAAAATTCTGTGCGTATTCAGACGGTTATTTTCTGCAAACGAACACAAAGGCTGGGGGTATATTAGCCCAGATATACTGACGTTCAATCTGGTTGTAAGTGGATATTAAAAAGGCTTGTAGTTGTCGGGTGTACTGGAAGGCAACAAATACGCCGCCGGGATTTAGTAGATCGTGAATCTCGGATAGAAGCTGGTGCCGTTCTTCCTGAGTAAAATTTACCAGTGGTAGTCCAGATATTACACAGTCAACGCCAGAGAGATTTTGATTTTTTAGAGACTCTCTCAAGCAGAATGCGTCTCTCTCCAACGTTATGTCAGGAAAGTTTTTATAAAGACTCGCGTGCATATCCGAGTCGCTTTCGAAACATAGAAATTGCGATTCTAAGGAGCGTAGGTGATCGATCTGGGACGTGATAACGCCGGTTCCAGCCCCCAGCTCTGCTATCGTGCCGACGTCGTCCCAGTGAATGTTCATCAGCATTGCATTGACGAGAGCAGGTGAGCTGGGCGCAATGCTGCCAATGGTCTGGGGCGACTGAATGAATCGTTTCAAGAATATCAGTGCTTGCGACATGATGGTCACTCCGCATAATGCAAACGTTTCATCAATTAGCATTGTCAATATGTTGAGATGGCACTAACCTTGCGTTTTTCTGCGGTTAGCGTCGAGCGGAACGCTGGCGGTAATGTATATAGCCGATAATAGTGGACCGATGACCAGCGTCACGGCTTCGGGCAGTGTGTTCATGCCTACAGAAATCATCTATTTTTGTAGCATCAGTATACCAGAAGCAGCATGAATGAATCATGAACGGCCTGTACGGTAGCACGATCATGGGAAGTGTAAGCAGAGACTTCTGGCCGTAGGCATCATCTGATTGGCCTGGCGGATCGATGCACGAAGGTACGCGGCGACCTCGGGATCGAGCGGCGACTGTCAGGCTTGGCGACGCTAAGCGAGGCGCGCAGGTTCGGAGTGCACAAACAAAAGGAATGCACAAACAAAAAAAGCGGTGTCCGTAAGGACACCGCTTTTTCATCTGTTTGGTAGCGGGGATCGGATTTGAACCGATGACCTTCGGGTTATGAGCCCGACGAGCTACCAAGCTGCTCCACCCCGCATCAACTGTGGCGTATTCTACATTTTTTACGACCTGAGTCAATAACTGATCCATCGGACGTGCAGCAAGCTCAAAACTCGATAATACTGAAGAAAGGCTGGAAGCCAAGGAAGCGAGTCAACGTGGCGCCTTCCCACTGGGTGCGCCACATAACGACATCACAGGGGGATGAACATGAGCACGCAAACAGCCCCCGCCGGAACATGTCGGCGGGGCGCTCGTTGCGTGTGTCCTCAGGCGGCACGCTGGGCGATAACGTCGAACAAGGCATCGAAGCGCGTGACCCGAGCAGCCCATACATCGGATGCGATGGGCCCGGTTTCCAGCAATTGCCGCAACACATCGGCCAGTTCCTGGTCGGGTTGCGGTGCCTGTCCCAGGCTATTATTGAGCCGCGCGACTTGCACCTCCAGGCGTAGTGGTTCCTCCTGCGCGGCTACTGGCTCGTCAGCGAGCAGTGCTACTTGAACCACCAGCCGGCTCAGTTCGTGATTCGCCGTTTCGCTGTCGCCCTCTCGTCGAGCGGCGTTACGTGCCGCATGGGCATCGCGTAGGTCCTGAGGCATGCCCTCGGGCAGCGCGATATCCGCCGTTTGGCCGTCGCGCAAGGATGCGTCATCCGCATCGACGTGGGCGTCGAGCAAGGGGCGCAGGCGTGTCCAGCGCTCGGCTTGCTCGGCGAGGACGAGTTGCGCAAGGCGCTCGCGACGGGCACGTACGATCCCTTGCCAGCGGCGGCGCATGCCTTCGCTGCGACGGCCGCCAGGCAAGGGTTCCAAGGCCTCGGCGTCGCGCACGGCACTCTCCAGTGTCTCGCTGTCGTCGGCACGTTGGGGTTGCCAGGCATCGAAGCGGTCGATCAGGGCCTGCATGCTGTCCAGACGAGCCTGGGCCTTTTGGGCCCGATTTTCCCGTTCGGCTTCGCGGGCGGCGAAGATACGATCGCAAAGCCCCCTGAAATGGCGCCACAGCATCTGCTCCTCGCCCTTGGCGGCACGCCCCAGCTCCCGCCAGCGGGACTGGAGCGCCTTGGCGGCCTCTGTACGTTGCGAGGAGGGCATGTCGGCTTCCATCAGCGCTTCGGCCTCGGCGATCAAGCCGCGTTTGGCTTCGCCGATTTCATTGGCCCGGCGGTCGATCAACGCCTGCAGTTCATGGCGGATGTGGCCGAAGCGTTGGCCGAGCGGCTTGGCGCGCTCGCGCGGGACGGGCGAGAATTGCTGCCATTGCTCACGTGCGCGGTCACGAATCTGGCGCAGCACGTCCGGGTCAGCCTGGGCATTCGGTTGCTCGATGAGCTCCTCGAGCTGTTCGCACAGTGCTTCGCGCGCTTCGAGGTTACGGGTGCGTTCGGCATCGCGCTGTTGGTACCAGTCGTGGAGGGCCGTGTGAATACGCTGCGATGCGCTGCGGAAACGCTGCGAAAGCTCGGCCGTGGCGGCGGCATCGCCCAACGCGGCCCATTCCTGGACCAGTTGACGATGACGACGATCACGCTCGGCATCGGGGGATTCATTGTCCTCTGCCAGGGCTTCGATGCTTTCGATGAGTTGCGTGCGCTTGGGGCCAGCGACGAAGCCGCGCCAATCGCGTAACTCCGCCAGCCGCGCACCGAGACGCTTGAGGCGGGTTTCCAGGTCGCCGCGTGAGGCGCTGGGTAAGGCGTCGGTACGTTGGCGCAGTTGCCGGTGTAGACGGCTAGCGGTCTTCAGAGTGCCGTGATCGATCTGACTTTCGAGCTTGTCGAGGTCAGCGCGCAGCGCCGAGAGATCGACGGGCGTGGTCGCAGCGGTTTTCTCGGTGTGGCGACATTGCCGGGCTTCGTGAATCAGCGGCGTGGGTGGCAGATCGTGCGGCCAGTCGATACGTGCCAGGCAGTCGTCGATGGCGGCATGGTCGTCGCGCAAGGCGGCCTCGAGTGCCTGGGCCTGCGTCGAGGCACGGTCCCAAGCGTCGCCGATGTGCTGGCAAGCGGCCTGTGCCTCGGCATAGCGTGTCTGGATGTCCTCTTCCGGCGGATAGTGATCGGAAAGGGCCAGCCAGCGTTCACCATGCAGGCGCTGTTGGGCGCGCAGGCTGTCGATATCCTGATGGGTCAGTTGCGAGGCTTGCTTGAGACTCGCGACGGCATCCTCGAGTGCTTCGACGAGCGCCTCGCGGGTGCGTGCCGCCTCGTCATGGCGTTGTATCGCCTGGTGCTGGGCGTGCCCTTCGGTGTCATGATCGGAGAGCGTCTTGCGGCAGCGCTGGCTGGCTTCCTGAAAGCGCCGCTCCTGGTCGTCGCTGGGGGTGTCGGTCAGTGCTTCCCACTCGCGGACGAGATGGCGATAACGCGCGCCATAGAGTGGCTCCCAGGCATGCAGGGCATGCGCTTCGAGAGCTTCCAGAAGGCGTTGTCGAGCGGCCTGTTGGGCCTGAGTTTCGGCGGCATCGGCGCGCTGGCGTTGCAGGCGCTCGCGGGCCTTGCGCGTGACGACCTTGTCGCGACGCGCCTCGCGTGCCAGGCGTTGCAGCCCTGCGGTGCTCGATACGCGTTCGGTGGCGGCGTGGCGAACCACGGCAATGCCGTTGTCGCGCGCCTGCTGGATCAGCGTTGCCTCGTCATCGAGCTTGCCCAGTGCGGCCAGGCGTAGCTCCTGGTTGTCACCCGTCTCGACGAGTTGCACGAGCAGGTCGTGATCGTCCAGTGTATCGAGCAAGTCGAGGCGTTGCTTCAAGGGCGGTGCCCCCGGTGCGCTGCCGGACAATAATTGCGTGAGACGGACCCGCAACTCGGGGCTGTCATACGGGCCGAGCCATTTTAGCAGTGTCGAGGGATCCTCGAACTGAGTGAGGGCTTCACGCCGCACGCTGGCATTCTCATCGTGCGCTAGGCGCTCGAGAGCGTGGCGGTCGGCCGACTTGTGAATATCGAGTTGCGCAATGGCAGCATGACGGACGCTAGGGTCGCGATGTTGCCAGCGTGGTGCAAAAAAACGGCGGAAGAATCCAGACATGACCCGGCATGCATCCCTGTTCTTGGCGTATTAAATGCGTGGCGATAACGCTAAGACAGCGCTCCTGTCGTCTCACGTCGGCCACGATATTAGCAAAAAGCGCCACATGATTGAGTGTCGTGTGTGCCATAGCGTATCAAAGCACGCGAGCCGGTACCGGGAAAAGGCGACGATGGCAAGGGCGTCGGTTCGTGGAGACACCTGACAAAGTCGGTATGCTGGTCTTATCATCAGTTGCAGCCATCACGACCCTCGCTTAGCTTTACCTTTATACATCAGTCATCAGCTTTGGAGTGCGGCCATGAGCCTCAACATGGATCGGGTAGCATCGGCGTTCACCTTCAAGGGTGGCATGCTGCCCATGACGGTCATGGAGCTGACGAGCGCCGACCCCGAGCAGATACGAGCCCAGTTGGCCGGCAAGGTGAGTCAGTCGCCGGCGTTTTTTCAACATACGCCGGTGGTGCTCAGCGTCGAGCAGCTCGATGAACCGCACCTGGCATTGGAACGTATTTGCGCCGTGTGCCGCGCCCACAAGCTTCTGCCGGTGGCCGTGCGTGGCGGCACTGACCCGGTGAAGCAATCCGCCTGGGCATTGGGGCTGGGCTGGTTCCCGCCGCAAGAAGCGCGTCCGCGTGCAGTGGAAGAAGCTCCGCTCGCTGCCGACGAACCGCAACCTGAAGTCGAGGCATCACCTGAACCGGCGGTAGGACGCATCTATCGTGGTACAGTGCGCTCGGGCCAGCAGGTCACTGCACCCGAGGGCGATCTGGTCGTGGTCGGTGCGGTCAATCCGGGTGCCGAGGTCCTTGCAGCGGGCAGCGTACACGTTTATGGCCCATTGCGTGGCCGCGCGTTGGGTGGCATTCACGGGGACCGCCAGGCGGGCATCTTCTGTAAGGAGTTGCATGCCGAGCTGTTGTCGCTGGCCGGCAATTACAAGCGCCTGGAAGATATCGACCCGCGTTTGCTGAACCAGCCTGTACAGGTTCAGCTGCGCGATGACCAATTGAACATTTCATCGCTCGGCTAGTCGGTATGTCAGGGCGCCATGTCGCGCCAATGTGGATGGCTAGTACGAACGACTCAATAGCAACAGGAAGCTCATCTTGGCCAAGATCATTGTAGTGACCTCCGGCAAGGGCGGAGTTGGCAAGACGACCAGCGCTGCGGCCATCGCCACGGGATTGGCGTTGCGTGGCAACAAGACCGTGGTGATCGATTTCGACGTGGGCTTGCGTAACCTCGATTTGGTCATGGGGTGTGAGCGACGCGTGGTGTACGACCTGATCAACGTCATCCAGGGAGAGGCCGGTCTCAATCAGGCGCTGATCCGTGACAAGCGGACCGAAAATCTGCATATCCTGCCGGCTTCGCAGACACGCGATAAAGAGGCGTTGACTGCCGAGGGTGTGGAGAAAGTGCTCGACACCCTGTCTCGGGAGTACGATTTCATCGTCTGCGATTCACCGGCGGGCATCGAGCATGGCGCGCAGCTGGCGATGTATTTCGCTGACGAAGCCATCGTGGTGACCAATCCCGAAGTATCGTCGGTACGCGATTCAGATCGCATTCTCGGGTTGCTGGCGTCGAAGACACGTCGTGCCGAGCGTAGCGAGCCGCCGGTCCGGGAACACTTGCTGATCACGCGTTACGACCCCAGCCGGGTGACGTCGGGCGACATGCTGACGCTCGAGGACGTGCGCGAGATCCTGGCCATCAATCTGGTGGGGTTGATCCCCGAGTCGGAAGCGGTGCTGCGTGCCTCGAACCAGGGCGTGCCGGTGGTGCACGACATGGACAGCGACGCCGGCCAAGCCTATGCGGATACCGTTTCGCGCCTGCTCGGCGAAGACGTACCGCTACGTTTTCATGAGTACCAGAAGAAGGGACTGCTCTCCCGCATGTTCGGAGGAGGTCGCCGATGAAATTACTCGAATTTCTCAAGCGTGAACGCAAGAAGTCGGCGTCGGTTGCCAAGGAGCGTCTGCAGATCATTGTGGCGCACCAGCGTGGTGAGCGCGACCAGCCTGACTACATGCCGATGCTGCAGCAAGAGCTGCTCGAGGTGATCAGGCGTTACGTACAGGTCGACCAGGATGCGATCAACATCAATCTGGATAGCGACAATGACTGCTCGATACTCGAGCTCAACGTCACCTTGCCACGCGATGAGCAGGGACGCCCAGGCTGAGTCGATGGGCAGGGTGTGCTAGGCTGATCGCTTTTGGCAGTGGGGAGACTGCGGCCATGGCGCAGGGCAAGAGCGAACCGACCTTTCTTTGGCATGATTATGAAACTTTCGGTGCCGATCCTCGGCGCGATCGCCCCGCGCAGTTCGCCGCGATCCGCACCGATCTCGATTTCAACCCGATCGGCGAGCCGCTGACGTTCTATTGCAAGCCGGCGGATGATTTCCTGCCGCATCCCCAGGCCTGCCTGATCACCGGCATCACCCCACAAGCCGCGCGCCGTCGAGGCCTTGCCGAGATCGAGTTCGCTGCACGCATTCACGCCGAAATGAGTGTCCCTGGTACCTGTTCGCTGGGCTACAACACGCTGCGCTTCGACGATGAGGTGAGCCGTCATCTCTTCTATCGTAACTTCATCGACCCGTATTCCCGCGAGTGGCAAAACGGCAACTCGCGCTGGGATTTGATCGATGTGGTACGTACTTACCACGCCCTGCGTCCGGAAGGCATCGAGTGGCCGACGCGCGATGACGGGGCGCCGAGCTTTCGTCTCGAGGATTTGACTGCCGCCAACGGCATCGAGCACGCCGGGGCCCACGACGCACTGTCCGACGTGCGGGCGACCATTGAGCTGGCGCGCTTGCTCAAGTCGCGCAATCCGCAACTGTTCGAGTATCTGCTCAAGCTGCGCGACAAGCGTACGGTTGCCAAGATGCTGGATATCCAGGCGCGCAAGCCGATGCTCCACGTCTCGCGGCGCTATCCCGCCAGCCGAGGCTGCAGCGCCCTGGTGGTGCCGCTGGCTGAGCATCCGAGCAACCCCAATGGGGTGATCGTCTATGACTTGTCGGTGGACCCGACGCCGCTGCTGTCACTGAGCGCCGCACAGATTCGCGAGCGGGTATTCGCCAGTGCCGATGAACTGGCGGAGGGCGAGGCGCGTATTCCGCTCAAGGTGATCCAAATCAACAAGAGCCCGGTGATCATGCCGGCGACCTCGCTCAAGGACACCAGTGGTCCCCATCAGGGCGAATATGGTGACATCGTGGCCCGGCTGGGGCTGGACATGGAGGCCTGTCGGGGGCACTGGAAGCAGCTTCAGGCCGCGCCGGACGTGGCGGCCAAGTCTGCCGAGGTCTTCGCCGACGGCCCCGGAGCGCCGTCCAACGACCCGGACTTGATGCTGTATTCGGGAGGCTTTTTCTCGCCGGCGGATCGTCGTGAGATGCAGCGCGCCCACGAAATGGCGCCCTGGGATCTGGCCGATGCGCGTTTCGCCTTTCAGGATCCGCGCCTGGAGGAAATGCTGTTCCGTCTGCGGGCACGCAATTATCCCGATACCTTGAGTGGCGACGAACAAGCGCAGTGGGAAGCCTACCGTTGGGCGCGCATGAACGACGCCGAGGTGTCGGGCCTGACGCTGACGGGGTTCGCGCGCGAGATCGAACGGCTCAACCAGGTCTCGCTGGATGACGAACAACGCCAGGTGCTCGAAGAACTGGTCATGCACGTCGAAGCGATGATGCCGCCTCAGGCGTTCGACTGACCCGCGACATGTACTGACGACAGACGAAACGCCCGGGCCATGTGCCCGGGCGTTTTGCATGCTGGCTACCGCTGCCGCTGGCGAGTGCGTTCAGTCGTTGGCGGGGAGTGGTCGGAAGTCACGCGTCAGCCCCATGACATCGCTGGGCTGAGTATGCGCGTCGTAACTCACCGTGAGCGGCTGTGTGTGGCGTAGCGTGCGCCACGCTTGCCGGATTGCCGAGGCATCCATGGCATCGACGCGATCCGCCAGTTTCTCGCGCCGTGAGAAGTCTGGCTCGGCGTAGGCCAGCGTCTGCCAGAGGCGGTTGGTCAGCCCGCCCAGGCTGTTGTCGCGCTCCCTCAGGCGGCTGCTGACCGCGTCGCGATAAGGCGTCAGCTCGCTATCGTCGAGTGCCTGTAGGCGTGTGTCGAAGTCCTCCAGGAAGGCTTCCATGCGTGCGGCGATGCGCTTGCTAGGGGTGTCCGGGGACTGCACCAGCATCGCCAGGCCAGGCGCATCGAGCACGGGCGAATAGCCGGCCGTGACTATATAGCCGAGTTGCTCCTCGGTGCGCAACTGGTTGTAGAACGGCGACTCGAGCATCTTGCCGAGCACGGCGAGACGTGCCTGGCTGTCGAGGCTGCGGTCCGGGCCTTGCAGGTAGCGCAATACAGCGGCGTCGTTGCGGGTACTGTGCGGATGCAGGGTCGGTGGAGTCTCGGGAATTGCCAGCGGCGACAGGGCGGGAATGTCCGAGGCCTCGAGCCGAGGCGTCAGCGCATTGGCCACTTGCAAGCCCTCACGGCGTGCCAGGTCGGCATCCAGGTTGCCCACCGCCATGGCTTGCAGATAAAGATCCCCGAGGAAGGCGTTGCGATAGTCGCGCAGGTCGTCGACGCTGAGCGTATCCAGCGCCTCGAGCATCGAGGACGTCGTCCACTGAGGGTGCAACAGCGACTCGCTGAGCGTGCGGTACATCTGTTGATGCAGCGGCGCCTGGGGGGCGTTCTGCCATTGCTGCGAGAGCCGGTACTTGACGCGCGAGAAGCTTTCTTCGCTGATATCACCTTGCTTGAGGCGTTCGACGACGTCCTCCATCAGACGCGCTTGACGATCGCGCCAGCCCGAGAAGGTGAGCGTGATGCCGCGTGCGTGGGCGTAGGCATCGAAGGATTGCCCGGCCAGGCGTGCCGGATAGAAGCGCTCATTGAGGCTGTCGGTGACCCAGCCGGCGAGCAGGCGCGTCAAGGCGGCATTGCTGGCGCTGTCGGAGGCGTCGGGGTTCTGCAGGCTGAAGCGCCACTCTACGCGCGGTGTCCCGAAGCGATCGTTAGCGAGGTGCCAGAGCTCGACGCTAGGGGCTTCGACGACGGCCTGCGGTTCATCGCCACTCGCCTCGTGAACCTCCAGATCGCGGGCGATAAAGGGGTTGTGTGGAGGCAGACCGAGGTTATCGAGCGGTGCGGTCTCCGGCCAGTCCGCGAGTCGCGTCAGCGTGTAGGGCGCCTCGAAGTAGGGCGAGGTGTCATCGCCGTCGACGTCCGGGCCGCTGTAGACGCGCAACAAGTGCGACGGGGTCATGTCGGCAAGATAGTCTTGAATACGTGCGGCATCGAAGCCGTCCATTCGGTACGGCGCGTATTGCACATCCTCGAGCGGATAATCGGCCAGGTTCATGGCCAGCCGACTGGCCTGATCGATGGGTTCGCCCGGTTGCTGAAAACGGAACTCTTGTTCGTTGAGACGCGCTTGCTCGTCGTAGCGCCATGCCTGTAGCCCGTCTTCGCGAATGCGCGCTATCTGATCGAACAGGCTAGCCTGGATGCGATCGATATGTTGTGCGCCTTCCGGCGTGAGGCTGACCGAGACGGTGAAGAATGCATGCTGGCCATCGCCGTTCATGGTACCCGCCGAGAGGCCATCGGCCCATCCCTTGTGCCGCAATGCCGCGAGTAGACTGCCTTCGCCTTCGTGGCCCAACAGGTTGGCGAGATAGTCGGCCGGCTTGGTGCGATAGTCGCCTTGCGGATCGGGAATCGGGAACAGGAAGCGCACCTGCTTGTCCTGCGACAGACTCTTGACCTGCAGGCGAGCGGGCAGCTCTTCGTCGGTGACCAGTGGCGTATCGATCTCGCTGGGCGATAAATGACGCTCGGGCACCTCGGCGAAACGGTCGCGCAGCATGGCTTCCAGGTCGTCGAGCGACTGGGGGCCGATGACCGTCAGGTGCATGACGTTGGTGCCGTAGTGCGCCTTGTAGAAAGCGACCAGCCGCTCGCGAAGCGATGAGGTATCGTTGTCCTTGAGTGTGTCCAGGCTACCCACCGAGAAACGGGTCATGGGGTGTTCGGGGTTGAGTGCCTGATTGATGGCCTCTTGAAGACGCCGGCTATCGTCGCGCAGGCGTGCCTGGTACTCCGAGTTGACGGCGTTGCGCTCGCGGTCGACGTACTCGGCGTTGAAGCGCGGCGCAATGAAGAAGCGGCTGAAGCGCTCCAGGGCTTCGGGCAGTGCCTGGGGCTCGATGTCGAAGAAGTAGTTGGTATCCCGCGCGGCGGTAAAGGCGTTGTGATCGCCGCCGTGGGCGGAAATGAAATTCTGGTAGGCGTCGGCTTCCGGGTAGCGGTCAGTGCCCAGGAACAGCATGTGTTCGAGGAAGTGCGCCAAGCCGGGGGTGGCGTCGGGATCGTCTGCGCTACCCACATCCACGTTCATGGCGGCGGCGGCCTTGTCGGCCTGCGGATCGCTGACCAGCAAGACCTCGAGGCCGTTGTCGAGCGTCAGAGCGCGGTAGTCGCGGGTATCGTTGGGGCTGACGGTTGGCTCGACGACCTCGGCGACCGGGTCGCTGGCGCGCGCCGTCTGGTAACCGGCGACGAGAACGATGAGCGCGCCGAGCAGCCAGCGGGCTGCAAGGGAAGGGGACGAAAACACGGTGAAGACTCCTTGTTCACTGATGCCAGTAGGTCATCGGGCCGGTGGGATGTCCGCAGGCCCAGTCTTGATGCTTTGGATCGTTGACACGTCTTGATACAGGAAAAGCGCCCAACAGTTCCAGCGGAGCGGGGGTCAGCATCTCGCGGGCACGTTCGTCCGGAGTCGCTGGCGCCAGCCACTCATGGGCATCCCCCACCTCGATGATGGCTGGAAAGCGATCGCTGAGCGGTGTCAGCAGTGGATTGCTGGGCACCGTGATCAAGGCCGTAGAGTCGTTAAACTCTGTCAGCGTGGTGTGATAACGGCACCAGACCCCGGCCAGCAGCAGCGGCGCTCGGTCGACGCGGGTGACCAGAAACGGCTGCTTCATGCGTGGCTGCGGCTTCCAGACATAGACGCCGGCGACCGGAATCAGGCAGCGCCGCGCGTGAAAGGCCTCGCGAAACATCGGGCGCTGCTCGAGCGATTCGGCGCGGGCGCAATGCGGCGCATGGTCCAGCACCTTGAGCCAGGGCGGGGTCAGCCCCCAGAATGCCGTGGCCCAATGCGCTTCGCCCGCGTCCTGACGAATAATCGAAATAGGACGACGCGGTGCCAGGTTGGGGCCGACGATCGGCTGGCTGTCCTGGCGAAGCGCGTCGAGCGGCGGCGTTGTCCAGGGCTTGATGTAAAGACGGCCGGCCATGCACTCTCCTCGCGGTTCGACCCGACAGGGTAAGCCACGCTGGCGGGCGCTTACCAGCGCTGCTTTTGATTTATCGCAAGGCTTGCCACTTGCGTTTGCGTGCGTTCCCGATATGCTGGGGGAAACGCTGTTCGACCACGCGCGGTTCGGACTCTTGCGCTTGCTAAGAGCAAAATTGGCAATACAGGCAAGAGTCAAGTGCCGTGCATGCTCATCACGAGGAATCCGATGGCTCGTCCCAGACAGCATGCACCCGAGGTGCTGCATAGCCAGGTCATGGCGGCGTGTGACGCCTGGCTACGCGATAATCCTGTGCATACGCTGTCGCTGCGCTCGTTGGCGCGCGAGGTGGGATGTGCGCCTAGCACGCTGCTGAAACTCTACGGTAGTTTTGGCAACCTGCTGCAATACGTCAACGTCGAGACGCTGAGGCGCCTGCGGGTGGCCGTGGAGGAACTTGAGGGCGCCGATCCCGAGTCGCGTCTGAAGGCATTGGCGACGGCTTATTGGATATTCGCGCAGCATGAGCCCTATCGCTGGCAGATGCTGTTCGAATACCCGCTAGCCCAAGAGGGCGAGCTGGACCAACGTCAGAATGACATGATCGAGGGCCTGTTCGTGCGTGTCGAGGCGGCGCTTGCCGAGTACCAGCCGCTGATGGGGGAACTCGAGGCACGGCGCATGGCGCGTACCCTATGGGGGAGTGTGCATGGTTTGGTTCAACTGGGGCTCAACGAACGTTTGGGCGTCTGGCAGGGCCAGTCGCTGGAAGTCACCGAGTTGCTCGATCAATTGCTGACCACCACGCTGATGGGACTCAAGTACGGTCCGAGAGAGTCGTGATCCCCCGATTGCTTACCCAGCGTCGATTCGCTCCCTTCTTCTGGACACAGGCCCTGGGGGCGTTCAACGACAACGTCTTCAAGAATGTCCTGCTGTTGCTACTGACCTTCGTCGCTGTGCCGCGCTATGGCTGGGACACGGGATTGCTCAACAATCTCGCGGCGGGGCTTTTCATCCTGCCTTTCCTGTTGTTTTCGGCATGGGGCGGCTTACTGGCCGACCGTCTCGACAAGCGTCGTCTGGTCAGACGCCTCAAGGTGCTGGAACTCGTGACCATGAGCATGGCGGCGGCCGCCGTCTGGTACGAGGCCTATGCTGTACTGCTGGCATTGTTGTTCATGATGGGTACCCAGTCGGCGCTCTTCGGGCCGGTGAAGTACGCTATCCTGCCGCAACACTTGTCGCCAACCGAGCTCGTCAAGGGCAACGCCTGGGTCAGCCTGGGTACTTTCCTGTCGATCCTGCTGGGCACGCTGCTGGCAGGGGTGCTGGCGTCGCTCGAGGGTGACTGGGCGCGGGGAAGTATCGCCGCCACCTTAGTGGTGCTGGCGCTCCTGGGGCTTCTCGCTAGCCTGTGGGTGCCGAGTGCACCGCCCACCCAGGTGGGTGCTACGCCGTGGCGACCCTGGCGTGGCGGACGTGAAGTGCTGCGCGACGCCTGGCGTCAGCCGCAAGTGTTTCGCGCCTTGCTGGGCATCAGTCTGTTCTGGTTTCTAGGGGCCTGCTATCTGACCCAGATGCCGGCCTGGACACGCGATGTCGTGCATGGCGATGAAGCCGTGGTCAGTACCTTGCTGGGGGCGTTTGCGCTGGGTGTCGGTGCGGGTGCGCTGCTGTGTGCACGTTTGTCGGCGGGTCGCCTGGAGGTCGGCTTGATCCCGGCCGGTGCCTTGCTCTTCGGCCTGGCCGGTCTCGATCTGGGGTTGAGTCAGCCGCTGGCGGGCAGTCAGTCGGGGTTGGCGACATTGAGCCTGTCGCCGGGTTTCTGGCGGCAGTTTCTCGACTTCGCGGTGATCGGTCTGGGCGGCGGCTTGTACATCGTGCCGTTGTATACGCTGATTCAGATCGAAAGCGACGATGACAATCGCGCCCGCATGATCGCCGCCAACAATATCCTCAATGCACTGTTCATGGTGCTGGCGGCGGGCTTCGGTGTCGTCGTGCTGAGTGCGATCGGCGCCTCGCTGAATACCTTCATGCTGGCCCTGTCGGCGGTGTCCCTGACGCTGGCGGCGATCATCCTGTGTCTGGTGCCGCGTCCGGCACTGCGCCTGTCGATTTTCGTGCTGATCCGGGTGCTGTATCGGCTGCGTTTTCGCGGGCGCCAAGCCGTCCCTGCACGCGGCGCGGCGTTGGTGGTGTGCAACCATGTCAGCTTCATGGATGCCTTGATCCTGGGCGGTGGGTGTCCGCGTCCGCTGCGTTTCTTGATGGATCGTCCCATTTACGAATCCCGGTGGCTCAACTGGTTTTTTCGCATTGCCGGCGCCATCCCGGTGGATTCCGAGCGCTGCGACCCAGGCGGTGTGCGGCGTGCCCTGGATGAAGTGAGTCATGCCTTGCGTCAGGGGGAGGTGGTGATGCTGTTCCCCGAGGGGCGCTTGACGACGGACGGCGAGATGCAGCGTTTTCGCCGTGGCGTGGATATCATCCTGGCGCGAGACCCTGTGCCGGTGGTGCCTGCCGGACTGGCCGGGCTATGGGGATCATGGACTTCGAATCGCGGCGGCAAGGCATTGACCAAGTGGCCACGGCGTTTCCGGGCCCGGGTTGCGCTGCATTTCGGCGACCCTATTCCAGCGGGCGAGGCCAAGCGCGCCGACATGGAGCGGCGCGTGGTCGAGCTCAAGCGCAAGGCCGAGGCCGAGATCGGCGTGACGGCGGATTAACTCAGCGCCCAGGTGCGGCGTGCCGACTGCCAGCAACGCGCCGAGGTGATCAGGTTGTCCTTGATCTGCAGGATTTCCATGCGGATCGCCCCCAGTTGCAGGCAGGCGGGCGCGTCGGGAAAGGCTTCCAGGTGTTCGAGGATCAATCCGTTGAGTGTCTTGGGGCCATCGGTAGGCAACTGCCAGGCGAGTACTTTGTTGATATCGCGGATGTTGGTCGTGCCCTCGATGATATAGCTGCCGTCGTCCTGAGGATGAATCTCGCGATGCGTGGCCGCTTCGTCGGTAGTGAACTCGCCGACGATCTCCTCGAGGATGTCTTCCAGTGTCGCCAACCCTTCTACGTCGCCATATTCGTCGACCACGATGCCGATACGACGCTTCTGCTGCTGGAAATTGAGCAACTGGGTGTGAAGCGGCGTCGATTCGGGAATGAAATAGGGCTCGCGGGCCTCCTGGACGATGGCGGCTTTGGTCACCTCGGGCTTGGAGAGGAAGCGCGCGGCGTTGCGCAGGTGCAGGATGCCGATGATGTTGTTGATGTCGCCTTTGTAGACCGGTACGCGCGTGTGCTGGCTGGAGCGGATCTGGGCGAGGATGGTTTCGAGGTCGTCGTCGAGGTCGATGCCGGCGATTTCCTGGCGTGGCACCATGATGTCGTTGACGGTCACGTTTTCTAGATCGAGGA
This sequence comes from Chromohalobacter nigrandesensis, assembly GCF_023061285.1. Classification (GTDB taxonomy): domain Bacteria; phylum Pseudomonadota; class Gammaproteobacteria; order Pseudomonadales; family Halomonadaceae; genus Chromohalobacter; species Chromohalobacter nigrandesensis. The sequence goes on along the minus strand of NZ_JAKGAM010000007.1, from coordinate 122,820 downwards.
TCGACAGCAGCATGGACTGGTGGCGCCGGGGGATCATGGTGCCGGCCTCGTGAACGACCGTACGCAGTTCGTCACGCGTCAGGTTGTCGGCACTGCCGTCGATATCCTTGACGCCCATGAGCCGCAAAAGGCCATTGGAAATCGCATTGACGAGCCACACCAATGGATAGAAGAGTTTGAGTAGCGGTTCCAGTGCCACGGACGCAGGATAGGCGATGCGTTCTGGTTTGACGGCGGCGAACGTCTTGGGCGTGACCTCGGCGAAGATCAGAATCACGATGGTCAGCACGGCGGTGGAGATGGCCGGTCCGGAGACATCGCCGAAGAAATGGATGGCGATGATCGTAGCAATGGAGGCAGCGAGGTTGTTGACGAAGTTATTGCCGATGAGGATGACACCGATCAGCCGGTCGGGGCGGCTCAGCAGGCGCATTACGCGCTTGGCGGTGCGCTCTCCGCTATTGGCCTGGTGCGACAGACGATAGCGGTTGATCGACATCATTCCGGTTTCCGAGCTGGAAAAGAAGGCGGATAGGCAGATGAGCACGAACAGCAGCGTCAGCAGCAGCCCTAAGGGTATGTCATCGCTCAAGGTGGAGAGGTCCTCGCTTAAAAGCCAACATCGTTTGTAGGGTTTCCCCCCGGAAGTGTCAAGTTGCCGTGCGTTTGCCTAGATATCGTGGAAAATAAGCTGTAGCGCGACCTTGGTGCCGAAGTAGCCGAGCACCAGTAACAGGCAGCCGCCCAGTGTCCAGCGCATCGCGCGCGCGCCGCGCCAACCCAGCCAGTGACGACCGATGAGCAGCCCCGTGAAGACCAGCCAGGCGGCGAGAGAGAATACCGTCTTGTGGACGAGGTGCTGGGCGAAGAGATTGTCGATGAAAATGAAGCCGCTGACGATGGCCGCCGTCAGCAAGAGCAAGCCGGCGCCGATGAGCTCGAACAGCAAGCGCTCCATGCTCGTCAGCGCGGGCAGCACCTGGATGATTCCACGTGTATGACGGCGTTTGAGGGCATGGTTCTGGAATGTCACCAGCACGGCTTGTACCGCCGCGATGCTGAGCAGTGCGGAGGCCACGCTGGAGGTCACGATATGAAAGACGATGCCGGGCGAAACGTTGGATTCGACCATGTGACTGGGGTAAAGCATCAGTGCAATCAGCGTCAGCGCGGCGAGTGGGAAGAGGACGACACCGGCATTCAACAATGGCTTGACCAGACTGACCGCGATCAACAGGGCGGCGATCAACCAACTGAAGAGGGAAGCGCTTTCGAACAGCCCCAGATGCAGGCCTCGACCCAGAAACACACTATGCGCCACGACCACGGCGTGGGCGCTGACCGCGAGCAAGCCCAACGCACGTACCCAGGGCATTCTGGGCGCGACACGCCTGGCAAGCGCCAGCGCCTGCCAGGCGCCTGCGGCGAGATAACAGACAATGGCGAGAATCGCAAAAGGCAGCGCCTGCATCGGTGGCCAATCCCTGCGCCGGTCGGCGTCGAAGAAAATGAAGCGTCAATATCACGTGAGCATGTCACGCGGACTCGAGAGCGTTACTATAGCGAATCCCCGCGCCGTAGCGAATCCCCCCGCCGCTCGTGCATCGTGACGGGTGCATGGAGAGAGTCGCTACGAACGCGTATAATCTTTGTTTCATGCCTAGGCAATTCCTGCCGGAGAGCGCCATGTTTGAAAGTTTGACCGATCGCCTGTCGGGCACACTGAAGTCGATCACCGGTCAGGCCAAGCTGACCGAGGACAACATCAAGGACACGCTGCGCGAGGTGCGTCGTGCGCTGCTGGAGGCCGATGTGGCCCTGCCGGTGGTCAAGGCGTTCGTCGAGCGGGTGCGCGAGCGCGCCGTGGGCCAAGAGGTCTCGCGCAGCCTGTCCCCGGGCCAGCAATTCGTCAAGATCGTCCAGCAGGAGCTGGAAGCGATCATGGGCGAGGCCAACGAGGCGTTGTCGCTCAAGAGCACGCCTTCGGTCGTCTTGATGGCCGGCCTGCAGGGCGCGGGTAAAACGACCTCGGTCGCCAAGTTGGCGCGCTTCCTGCGTGAGCGTGAAAAGAAAAAAGTGCTGGTGGTCTCTGCTGACGTCTATCGCCCGGCCGCCATTGACCAGCTCGAGACGCTGGCCAAAGAGGTGGAGGTCGACTTCTTTCTCTCGACCAGCGCCCAGCAGCCGGCGGACATCGCCCAGGCGGCGATCAAGCATGCCAAGATCCAGTTTCACGACGTGGTGATCGTGGATACCGCCGGTCGACTCTCCGTCGATCAGGCGATGATGGAAGAAATCCAGACCTTGCATGGGGCGATCTCGCCGGATGAGACGCTGTTCGTGGTCGACGCCATGACCGGTCAGGATGCCGCCAATACCGCACAGGTCTTCCATGAAGCGTTGCCGCTGACCGGGGTGATTCTCACCAAGGCCGACGGTGACGCCCGCGGCGGTGCGGCGCTCTCGGTGCGTCATGTCACCGGCAAGCCGATCAAGTTCATGGGCATGGGCGAGAAGGTCGATGCTCTCGAGCCGTTTCACCCGGATCGTGTCGCATCGCGGATTCTAGGCATGGGCGACATGTTGTCGCTCATCGAAGAAGCCGAGCGCAGTGTCGACCAAGGCAAGGCCGAGAAGCTGGCCAAGAAGGTCAAGAAAGGCAACGGTTTCGATCTCGAGGATTTTCGCGAACAGCTCCAGCAGCTCAAGAAGATGGGCGGCATGGGCGGCTTGATGGGCAAGCTACCCGGCATGGGGCAGATGGCCGAAGCCGCGCAGGGACCGGGTGCCGAGAAGGAACTGGGCAAGCTCGAATCGTTGATCAACTCTATGACTCCGAAGGAGCGCCGCAAGCCAGAAATCATCAGCGGTTCGCGCAAGCGTCGCATCGCAGCCGGCGCTGGCTTGCAAGTGCCCGATCTCAATCGTCTGCTCAAGCAGCATAAGCAGATGCAGAAGATGATGAAAAAGGCCGGCAAGAAAGGCGGCATGCAGAAAATGATGCGCGATATGGGCGGTGGCTCAGGTGGCATGGGTGGTCCAGGTGGCATGGGCGGCCCTGGTGGTATGGGTGGCCCAGGCATGGGCGGTGGCCCCGGTGGCGGCCTTCCGCGCCGTCGATAGCGCCTTTCGTTGTCAAGGAAAAAGGTTTCCAATACGGGCCTTTTTCCGTAGAATGCTGCGTCTTCGCAGGTGGGTCTTGCCCGCCGCGACAGTTCGTGGCGTAACGTAAAACTTCAACCGTAGGATTATAACGCATGGTTACCATCCGTTTGGCCCGTGGTGGCGCCAAGAAGCGTCCCTTTTACCACCTCACCGTCAGCGACTCGCGCAAGTCTCGCGATGGCCGTTTCATCGAGCGTATCGGCTTCTTCAACCCGGTCGCCCGCGGTCAGGAAGAGCGTCTGCGCGTCGATCTCGAGCGTGCCGAGCATTGGCAGGGGCTGGGTGCTCAGCTCTCCGATCGCGTCGCTGAGCTTCTGAAAGAAGCACGCAAGCAGCAAGCGTGAGTGCACTGCCCTCTATGTCGCACGAGACCGGTCGCGCCGATGCGGCGCAAGACGACGAGCATGTGGTGCTTGGTCGCCTGACCAGTCCCTACGGCGTGAAAGGGTGGTTGAAGGTGTATTCGTACACCAGCCCCATCGAGGGCATCTTCGAGCATGCTGAATGGGTGTTGTCACTGCGCGGCGAGTACCTCGAGTGCAAGCTGAATCAGGGGCGCCCCCATGGAAAAGGGCTGGTCGCCAGCCTTGAAGGCATCTCGAGCCGCGAACTGGCCGAACGTTGGGCCGGCGCGGATATTCTCCTGCCCAAGCAGGCGTTGCCGGCGCTCGCGCCGGGCGACTATTACTGGTATCAGCTCGAAGGCTTGCGAGTCGAGACACTGTCCGGTGAATGTCTGGGGCAAGTGAATTATCTCTTCGAGACGGGTGCCAACGATGTGTTGGTGATCAAGCCCTGCGAGGCGAGTCTCGATGACCGGGAGCGGTTATTACCGTTTCTGCCCGACGGCGTGATCCGCGAAGTGGATCTCGATGCCGGGCGTATGACAGTGGATTGGGATCCTGAATTCTGACGCCGTATCGCCGGTGTCATTGGTCGAGTGATGAAGCCGTGTGGATTGGTGTTGTCTCCTTGTTCCCGGAGATGTTCGAGGCGATCACTCGTTACGGCGTAACGGGGCGTGCCGTCGACCAGGGATTGCTAGTGGTGGATTTCTGGAATCCCCGGGATTACGCCACGGATAAGCACCGCACGGTGGATGATCGGCCTTATGGCGGTGGTCCCGGCATGCTGATGAAGGTCGACACGCTACGACCCGCCATCGCCGAGGCTCGCCGTGACGCCGAACGCCGTGGTTGTGCGCCGGAGCGCACTCGCGTGGTTTATCTGTCGCCTCAGGGACGGCGGCTCGATCAACGCGGTGTGCGGGAGCTGGCCGACCTGGAGGCACTGATCGTTGTCGCTGGTCGTTACGAAGGTATCGACGAGCGAGTGGTCGAGGCCGACATCGACGCAGAATGGTCGATCGGCGATTATGTGCTCAGCGGGGGTGAATTGCCGGCCATGGTGATGGTCGATGCCGTCTCCCGGCTGGTGCCGGGTGTGCTCGGTCATGGCGATTCGGCACTCGAGGATTCCTTTAGCGAGGGGCTTCTGGATTGCCCGCATTACACGCGTCCCGAGACGATCGATGGGCGTGGTGTGCCGGACATCCTGCTGAGTGGCAACCACGCGGCGATTCGCCGTTGGCGGCTGAAGCAGTCCCTCGGGCGCACCTGGCTCAGGCGACCCGACCTTCTCGAAGGTCGCGCTCTGGATCGCGAGCAGCAACGATTGCTCGACGAGTTCATCGCAGAAGATGCCGCGAGTCAGCACGTCGGCAGGACGGAGGAGCGACGGACGCTCGACGAATGAGCGCCGCGCGTCACCCATTACGTCGATTCCCGCGTTTCGCGACGCCGGGATCACGACCGACTCTCGACACAATGAAGAGACGGTCATCCAAATATCAAGGAGTTTAGTCATGAGTAGCAAGAACAAAGTGATCCAGGCGCTCGAAACCGAGCAGATGAGCAAGAATATTCCGGAATTCTCGCCGGGTGACACCGTGACCGTTCAGGTCAAGGTCGTGGAAGGTAACCGTGAGCGTCTGCAGGCTTTCGAAGGTGTGGTGATCGGCAAGCGTAACCGCGGGCTCAACTCCGCCTTCACCGTGCGCAAGGTTTCCCACGGTGTCGGCGTCGAGCGTACTTTCCAGACGTACAGCCCGCTGGTCGACTCCATCGAGGTCAAGCGTCGCGGTGACGTGCGCCAGGCCAAGCTGTACTACCTCCGCGAGCGTAGTGGCAAGTCCGCTCGTATCAAGGAAAAGCTGACTCGTTAAGCGGCTTGCGGCGTCGTCGAGACGTCATGAGCGCTTCCTTTGGCGGGCGCTCGACGAAAACCCTGCGGGCCCTTGGCTCGCGGGGTTTTTGCATATGGGGTAGGCGAAGACGGCGCGAGGAGGGCAGAATCGGTGGATGATCTCGAGTGGCGTGATGCTTTTCTCGATGGGCTCTGGCTGGAGCGTGGGTTGAGTCGGCATACGCTGGACGCCTATCGGCGCGATCTGGATGCCTGGCTCGCGCACCTCACGTTGCGTGGCGAGCGTCTGTTGGCCCCCGGGGGAAACGCGCTGGAGACGTTTCTGACGGCGCGTCGCGAGCACTATCATCCTCGCTCGGTGGCACGCCTGCTGTCTTGCCTGCGGCGCTTCTATCGCTGGGCGCTGGCCGAGGGGCATATCGCCCATGATCCTCTGGCCGAGGAGCGTGCGCCCAAGGCCGTCGCCCGGTTGCCCAATACCCTGGATGAAGCCGAGGTTGAGCGTCTGCTCGAGGCCCCGGACCTGGATACCTCGCTGGGGCTGCGCGACCGCACCATGCTCGAGGTGTTGTATGGATGTGGTCTGCGCGTCTCCGAACTGGTCGGCTTGACGGTGGATGCGGTCAACTTGCGTCAAGGCGTGCTGCGCGTGCTCGGCAAGGGCGATAAGGAGCGCTTGGTCCCGCTGGGCGAGGAGGCGACCGCATGGCTTGAGCGCTACCTGCGGCAAGGGCGTGGGGGCTTGATGAACGATCCGACGCGACCGCCCTTGTTTCCCGGACGCCATGATGGGTTCATGACCCGCCAGACGTTCTGGCATCGTATCAAGCGGCATGCCGTGGTGGCTGGTATCGACAAGCCCCTTTCGCCACACACGCTGCGCCATGCATTCGCCACGCATCTGTTGAATCATGGCGCCAATTTGCGTGTCGTACAGTTGTTGCTGGGACACAGTGATCTGTCGACCACGCAAATCTATACCCAGGTGGCCCAAGCGCGCCTGGAAGCGCTGCACGCCCAACATCATCCTAGAGGTTGATCATGTCTAGAGCCGTATTGTCCGTAATGGGGGGCGCCCTGGCCCTTCTGGCCGCGCCGCTAAGCCTTGCTGCACCCCCCGAGGGGCTGGCTGACAAGCTGACCCACAACGGGCAGCCGATGCCGGTAGCGTCGATCGAGGAGTCGCCGTTATCGGGGCTCTATGAAGTGCGCCTCGAGAGCGGCGAAACCCTGTATACAGATGCCGACGGGGAATACATGGTGGTCGGTGACCTGTATCGAAACCGCGACGGGCAGATGGTCAACCTGACCGAACGTGCCGCCAACGAGCGCCGCCAGGCGCGTCTCGATGACGTCCCCGAGGATGAGCGCGTCATCTACAAGCCTGCCGGCGAGGTCAAGGCACGCATTACCGTCTTTACCGATACCTCGTGCCCTTATTGCCAAAAACTGCATAAGGAAGTTCCCCGTCTCAATCGGATGGGAATCGAGGTAGACTATCTGGCCTTTCCACGTGCCGGTGTCGACTCCGAGGCGGCACGCGTGCTGAGCCAGGCCTGGTGCGCCGACAACGCCACCGAGGCGCTCACCGGCGCGATGGGCGGAGAAACCCCGGACGCCACGGCGCAGTGCGAGGCACCAGTGGCCGAGCAGTACGAACTTGGACGTGAGCTGGGGATTCAGGGGACGCCCGCCATCGTGTTGCCGAATGGCCGTATGGTACCGGGGTACGTGCCGGCCGAGCGGCTGGCGTCGATGCTCGGCATCCAGCAATGACCGAGCGACGATAAATAGGATGACCTCCGACGCTAGGCAGAGGAGGTCCGCTGGACACATACACTGAGCAAGGGGAGCGTGACGTTGAAACCGGTGAGAGTAGGTATCTGTGGGCTAGGGACCGTGGGTGGCGGTACCTTCAATGTGTTGACGCGTAATGCGGACGATATCGCTCGTCGCGCCAGTCGACCGATTATCGTCGAGCAAGTCGGTACGCGTCGCGATAACCCGCAATGCGAAACCGCCGGGGTCAAGGTCACCCGCGATGTCTTCGAGGTGGCACGCAATCCCGATGTCGATGTACTGGTCGAGTTGATCGGCGGCTACGACGTAGCTCGCGAGCTGGTGATGACCGCCATCGAGAACGGCAAGCACGTGGTCACCGCCAACAAGGCGTTGATCGCCGTGCACGGCAACGAGATATTCCAGGCCGCCCACGAGAAGGGCGTGATCGTGGCCTTCGAGGCGGCCGTGGCCGGTGGCATCCCGGTGATCAAGTCGTTGCGTGAAGGCCTGGGTGCCAACCGCATTCAATGGCTTGCCGGCATCATCAACGGCACCGGCAACTACATCCTGACCCACATGCGTGACGAAGGCCGCGCCTTCGACGATGTACTCGCCGAGGCGCAGGCGCTGGGCTATGCCGAAGCCGATCCGACCTTCGATGTCGAAGGCATCGACGCCGCGCATAAGCTGACCATCCTGGCGTCGATTGCCTTTGGTGTGCCGCTGCAGTTCGATAAGGCTTATACGGAAGGCATCTCGCGGGTCACCGCCGAGGATGTCGAGCAGGCCGATCAACTGGGTTACATCATCAAGCATCTGGGGCTTTCCAAGCGCACCGACCAGGGACTCGAACTGCGGGTGCATCCGACCTTGATCCCCAAGGAACGCCTGCTGGCAAGCGTGCATGGCGTCAAGAACGCCATCGCGGTGATGGGCGATGCCGTGGGGCCGACGCTTTACTATGGCGCCGGCGCGGGGGCCGAGCCTACGGCTTCGGCGGTGGTCGCCGACCTGCTCGACGTGGCGCGTGATATCACCACCGAGCACCATTACCGGGTGCCGTATCTGGCCTTCAGCGGCATCGACGAGGCCGATGGCTCGCTGCCGATACTGCCCATGGAGGACATCGTCACCGCCTATTACCTGCGTCTGCTGGCGGTGGACCGCCCGGGCGTGCTGGCACGGGTGGCGACGATCCTCTCAGAGCAAGGGATCTCCATCGAGGCGATCATCCAGAAGGAAGCCATCGAAGGTGAGCTGGTCCCCATCATCCTGATGACGCACCGCACCCGCGAGCAGCACATGAACCAAGCGATCCGTCAGCTCGAATCGCTGGCCGATATCGCCGGTCCGGTGACGCGGATTCGCGTCGAATCGCTCGACGAGCAGGAATAAAGCGCCGGTTTCGGGGCGCTATAACAGTGGCTTCGAGTGACGAGCCGCGAGCTTCGAGCAACAACAGCTCGGAGCCCGCGGCTCGAAGCTCGCCACTCACGGAGTGAAGCATGCGTTATATCAGTACGCGCGGCCAGGCGCCGGCGCTGAGTTTCGAAGAAGTGGTGCTGACCGGGATGGCCTCCGATGGCGGTCTTTACGTGCCGGAGACGATTCCCACGCTCTCGACGGAAGAGCTCGAGGCGATGGCGGGGCTTTCCTATGCCGAGGTCGCCTTTCGGGTGATGAAACCCTTCGTCAACGGCGAGATCGACGACGATACCTTCCGCGCCCTGGTCAAGGACGCCTACGCGACCTTCAGCCACGATGCCGTGGTGCCGCTGAATCAACTCGACGCCAATCACTTCCTGCTCGAGCTGTTTCACGGCCCGACGCTGGCGTTCAAGGATATCGCCCTGCAGTTGCTGGGGCGCATCCTCGATCACTTCCTGGCCAAGCGCGGCGAGCGTGCGGTGATCATGGGGGCGACATCCGGCGATACCGGGTCGGCGGCGATCGAGGGCTGTCGGCATTGCGACAACCTTGACATCTTCATCCTGCATCCGCATAACCGGGTCTCCGAGGTGCAGCGCCGGCAGATGACCACGGTGCTCGCCGATAACGTCTTCAATATCGCCATCGAAGGCGATTTCGACGCTGCTCAGGCGATGGTCAAGGCCAGCTTCGCCGACCAGGGCTTCCTCAACGGTACGCGGTTGGTGGCGGTCAACTCCATCAACTGGGCGCGCATCATGGCGCAGGTGGTCTACTATGTGGCCTCTGCGGTGGCCCTGGGCGCGCCGCATCGCGAGGTGAGCTTCTGCGTGCCGTCGGCCAATTTCGGTAACGTCTTCGCCGGCTACGTGGCCTATCGCATGGGCTTGCCGGTCAAGCAGTTCGTCGTCGCGACCAATGCTAACGACATCCTGCATCGCACCCTGGCCGACAATGATTTCTCCAAGCAGGCGCTCAAGGCGACCCTGGCACCGTCGATGGATATCGTGGTGTCGTCGAATTTCGAACGCTTGCTGTTCGAGGCTTACGACCGCGATGGCGATGCCGTGCGCGATTTGCTCGAGCGCTTCCAGCAAGAACCCGCAGTACTCGCCGAAGCGCCGTTGGCCAAACTGCGCGAGAAATTCGCCAGCCATAGCGTTGATGACGCCACCATCCTCGAGGTGATTCGCGAAGCGCATGGGCGTACCAAGGAGTTGCTCGATCCGCATACCGCGACGGGCTATCGCGCCGCCGAGCGTGTGCGTACGGATGCCGCGACGCCGATGATCACCCTGGCGACCGCGCATCCGGCCAAGTTCGCCGACGCGGTGCTCCAGGCAGGCTTCGAGGGCGTGCCGCTGCCTGAGCACATGGCCGACTTGCTCGAGCGCGAAGAGCGCTACAGCGTGCTGCCGGCCGAGCTCGAGGCGGTGCAAGCCTTCGTCGCCGAACAGCGCCGCTGATGTTTCAGGGCGTCGTGGTGATCCGCGACGCCCCGGTTTGCCATCCCGCCGTCTCCCGAGGAGTCATCCTTGTCAGTAGCCGAGCATGATCCGCAACGCCTGCTGAATCGCCGTATCCTGTCTCGCCCGCGCGATGAGGATGTCTATCGCCGCGCGCAGTCGGCCGGGCTCAGCGAACTGCAGGCGCGGATACTCGCCGGGCGTCTGCACGACTACACGGACGATATCGCGTCGCTGATCGACCCCAGCCTGCGCTATCTGGCGCATCCCGAGCGTCTGCAGGACGCGCGCCGTGCCGCCGAGCGGATCGCCCTGGCGGTGGCCGAGGGCGAGCATATCGGCATCTTGACCGATTACGACGTCGACGGTATCACCTCGCACGTCGTCATTCTGCGGACCCTGAATGAGTTGTTCGGCGTACCGATGCACAAGCTGCATAGCTTGATCGGGCATCGTATCTTCGATGGCTACGGCATCAGTCTGCCGCTGGTGGAGCGCACCCTGGCGTTGTCGCCACGACCCAGTCTGGTGATCACCGCCGACTGCGGCAGCTCCGACGAGCCGCGTATCGCGCGCCTGCGTGAGGCGGGGCTCGATGTCGTGGTCACCGACCATCACGCCTTGCCGACGGCGGGACCGCCGGCGTCGGCGTATGCCACCGTCAATCCCACGCGCAGCGATTGCGATTACCCGGATCCCACCATCGCCGGTTGTATGGTGGCGTGGCTGACCATGTCACTGACGCGCTCAGTGCTCATCGAGCAGGGCGTGGCTTCGCCCTCGATTCCGAAGCTATCGCCGTGGCTGTCCTACGTGGCACTGGGCACCGTGGCGGATTGCGTCTCGTTGGGCGCGAGCCCCGCCAACCGCGCCGTGGTCAGCCATGGGCTGACGCTGATCAACCGCATGGGCGCTGCCTGCTGGCGGGTCATGGCCGAGCGACTGGGGGACGACAGCGTACCCTTCGATGCTGAGACCCTGGCCTTTCAGATGGGGCCGCGCATCAACGCGCGCTCGCGCCTCGACGATCCCTACGCGGCGCTGCATTTCATGCTCGCCGCCGACGACGCCTCGGCGCGGCGTCATCTCGAAGTGCTGGATACCGATAACCAGTCGCGCAAGGCGATCGAGGCGGACATGGTCGAGAGCGCCCGGGCATTGGCGCTCGACGCGCTGGCCGAGGGGGCGTCGGCCATCGTGGTCTTCCTCGAGGACGGCCATGCCGGCGTGCAGGGCATCGTCGCCTCGCGCCTGGTGCAGGCCTTCGGGCGTCCCACGCTGGTGCTTACACCGGCCGCCGCGCCGGGGATGTTGACCGGGTCGGGACGCTCCATCGAGGGGTTGCATCTGCGCGATGCACTGCAGCGTGCGCATGAACTGGCCCCCGAGGCATTGCCGCGTTTCGGTGGGCATCGGGGCGCGGCGGGTATCGGCGTACCGCGCGAGCGTCTGGCGCAATTTCGCGATGCCTTTCTCGTGGCGGTCGAGGAACAACTCGGTGGCCGCGCACTTTTCCCCTATGTGCTGACCGACGGCGCCTTGACGCCCGAGCAGCTATCGCTGGCGGCGGTGGACGAGCTGGCGCGCCTGGCGCCCTACGGTCGCGAGTTCGACGCGCCGCTGTTCGACGGCGAGTTTCGCATCGAGCAGCTACGCCCGGTGGGCGCCGAGGGCAACCATCTGATGCTCGAGCTCTCGTGCGGCACGGTGAGCCTCAAGGCGATCTGGTTTCGCGCCCTGACACCCGGCGAACTGCCGCCGTTCGGGCTCGGTGACCGACTGCGCTGTGCCTATAAGCTATCGCGCAATCGCTGGCGGGGGCGTGAATCCTTGCAGTTGATGGTCGAGCATGCCGAGCCTGTTTAAGAGGGAAGAGGGAAGAGGGAAGAGGGAAGAGGGAAGAGGCGGGAGCGATTCTGTTTCCCTGGGGTTTCTTCCAGCCGCGTAGCGGCGTTCTTCCTTCTTCAAGACGCGTAGCGTCGTACTGACGTCTTCCCTCTCAGTAATTCGGCCAGACGCCGGGCGTGGCCAGTTCCAGCAAATGGCCGTCGGGGTCGCGGAAGTAGAGGCTTTCACCGCCCTTCGGCCAGTGGGTGCGACCTTCGATGGGAACGTCGTGTGCGGCGAGTTGGTCCTCCCACTCGGCTAGTGCCTCTGGGGTAATGGCCAGCGCCAGATGCACACGCCCGGTGCCGTCGTGGGGCGGTATGGTGCCCATGCCGTGCGGCAGGGTCACGGTTTCCTGGGTACTGCCTTGTTGAAACAGCAGCAACACGCTGCTCGGCCCGGCCTCGTACGCGGTGAAGCGATGATCGGCAGTGAAGGCCGTCAGCTCCATCACGTTCTCGAAGAAGGCCCGGGCACGGGCCATGTCGGTGACGTAGAGGGCGGTTTCGAGAACGCCTTGAATGCGTGGCATATCACTCCCCGTTTACCGCGACGCAATGCCCCCAGCATAGCCATCACACGGCAATGATCTCAACGTGGCGATAGCCAGAACCACCAGACGATGCCGGCGATCAATGCCAGCCCGATCAGGTTGATGAGGAACGTCATGCGGCCTCCTCAGACGTTTTGGCACTGTGTGCCGTGGATTTGAATAGCCTCAAGCGGTTGGCGTTGCTGACCACGGTGACCGAGGACAGCGACATGGCCACGGCGGCGACGATGGGCGAGAGCAGTATTCCCGTCAGCGGATAGAACACCCCGGCGGCGATGGGAATCCCCAGGCCGTTGTAGCCGAAGGCGCCCCACAGGTTCTGTTTGATGTTGCGCAACGTGGCGCGGCTGATCTCGATGGCATCGGCCACGCCGTGTAGCGAGTTGCGCATCAGCGTGATGCCGGCCGATTCGATCGCCACGTCGGTGCCCTGACCGATGGCGAAGCCCACGTCGGCCTGTGCCAGGGCCGGGGCGTCGTTGATGCCGTCGCCGGTCATGCCGACGAGATGCCCGTCGCGTTGCAACTGCGCGACGATCTCGCGCTTGTCCTCCGGCAAAAGTTCGGCTTCGACGCGCGCGATACCCAGCGCCTTCGCCACGGCCTGGGCGGTATGCGCATTATCGCCGGTCAGCATGACCACCTCGATGCCGTCCGCCTGCAAGCGCGCCACGGCGTCGCGGCTATCCTCACGTAGCGGGTCGCTGATGCCGAAGACGCCCAATACCTGTCCATCGGCGGCCAGGTACAGCGGTGTCTGTGCCTTGTCTTCGAGCTCGGCGCCCCAGGCCTGGGCCTGGCCCAGTTCGACATCGCCGTCGCGCATCAACGCGGCATTGCCCAGGCGCAACGACTGGTTGGTGTCGGTGACGGCGGTGACGCCACGCCCGCTGAGCGCCTGAAACTCGTGGAGTTCGGGAAGCGCGGTCTGCGTGGCGCCCTGCTGCTCGGCGTAGTCGCCGAGTGCCTCGGCGAGCGGGTGCTCGGAGCCACGTTCGAGGGCCGCTACCCAGCTCAATGCTGTTTGGGTATCCTCGGTGGCCCACTGGGCGGCGGTCACGCGCGGGCGCCCCTCGGTCAGCGTGCCGGTCTTGTCGACCACCAAGGTCGTCAGCTTGCTGGCGGTCTGCAGCGCATCGCCGTCGCGTACCAGGATGCCGTGCTCGGCGGCCTTGCCGACACCGATCATGGTCGACATCGGTGTCGCCAGCCCCAGGGCACATGGGCAGGCGATGATCAGTACGGTAGTGGCGGTAACCAGCATGTGGACCAACTGCGGCGCGGGGCCGAAGTTGAACCAGACCAAGGCCGTGAGGACGGCGATGATCAACACGCTGGGCACGAAGATGGCAGAAATCCGGTCGGCCAGGGCGCCGATGGGCGGGCGCGAGTTCTGGGCGCTGGCCACTTGCTCGACGATGCGCCCCAGGCGGCTGTCGGCGCCGATACGGGTGGCGATATAGACCAGCGTGCCACGGCCGTTGACCGTGCCCGCACTGACCTCGTCGCCGGGATGCTTGGCGACGGGCTGAGGCTCGCCGGTCAACATCGCTTCGTCGACATGACTGTCGCCTTCCTCGACACGGCCATCCACGGCCAGGCGCTCGCCGGGACGCACGCGAATGCGGTCATCGACGGCGACGTCGTCGAGCGGCACGTCGCGCTCGTCGCCGTCGCGAATCACTCGAGCGGTGGGTGCCTGCAGGTCGAGCAGGCGATTGAGCGCCCGTGAGGTGCGCCCTCGGGCGCGCAACTCCATGGCATTGCCGAGGCTGATCAGGCCGATGATCATCACCGAGGCTTCGAAATAGAGACCGCGCGCGGCGACTGGAATCGCCTCGGGGATCAGCACCACCGTCATCGAATAGAGCCAAGCGGTGCCGGTGCCGACGGCGATCAGGGTATCCATGTTGGCCTGGTGATGACGGAAGGTTTTCCAGGCATTGATGAAGAAGCGACGCCCCGCCGTAGCCATGATGCCCAGCGTGAGCAAACCGATCAGCAGCCAGACCCAGCGCTCCATACCGCTCAGATGTGGATGATGAAACAGCATGCTGCCCATCAGCAGCACCCCGGGAATGAGCCCCAGTGCTGTGTCGCGAAGCCGCTGGCGGTACTCGCGCGCTTCGTTGTGCTCGCGGGTGCGCGACGCCTGGCCGAGATCCTCGATGGGCTCGGCGCCGTAGCCGACCGCTTCGACGGCTTCGACCAATTGCTGGGGACGCGCGTCACCGACGACCTCGGCGGTATGCGAGCCGAAGTTGACGCTGGCCGAGCGCACGCCGGGCGTGGCGTTCAGGGCCTGGGTAACGGTATTGACGCAGCCGGCGCAGGTCATGCCGGACAACGATAGACGAATCGGCGCCCCGTCGGGTCTTGTCTCGGCGTCTTGCCGGTCGCCACTCGAGGCCGTCGAAGGCGTCGTTGACGCGCTGTCGTCGGCGATATTCGTCGTTGTCGGCGGATAGCCGGCCTGCTCGAGCAATGCGCTCAGACGCGCCGCGTCCAGAGATGACTCGACGTCGAGACGCTTATCGGCGGGCTCGCCGGTGACCTCGGCCTGGGCGTCTTCAGCTCGGATCGCCTCGCGCATGCGTTTGACGCAACCCTGGCAGTTCATGCCGGGCACGCTGAAAGAATGGGGAGCCATCGTGCTCATCTTGCGTTCTCCGTTGGCTGCGCTCATGGCGCCTGGCGTGAGAAATCGTCGTCACCCTCCATGGGCAAGCTCTCGATCAGCCGACACAGGCTATGGCCGTCGGGCGTGCCATCCGGCATGTCCCGCCAGGAGGACAAGGCGTGTTCCATGCGCGTTGCCAGGGCCTGCAACTCGCGGATGCGCGCCTGAATCTCCGGCAAGCGTTCGGCCAGCAGGTCGCGCACCATGGGGCACGGGGAGTCGCCGTGATCGGCGTGCTCGAGGATCTCGCGTACCTCGCGAAGGCTGAATCCCAGCGTGCGTGCGCGCTGAATGAAGCGCAGGCGATTGAGGTCGTCGGCATCGTAGAGCTGATAGCCGTTGTCGGGATCGCGCTGCGGATGCAGTAGCCCCTCACGCGTGTAATGGCGCACCGTTTCGCCGGTGACGTCGGTGGCTCGGGCCAGATCGCTGACTTTCATGGCGCCCTCCTGAGTAGTATGGGAAGTCTAAAACCTTTGGGTAACACAAAGGTCAAGATGATCTTGGACTCTTCCTGTGATCTCCAGGCAACAGACTGAAATGCATGAATAAATGAGACTACTCCCCGGAGAGAGGCTAGGTGAGAGACGACTGATAAGACTAAAGGATGAGCGTTTTAAAGATTAAAACAAACGTTCGCTCTTGACTTGCAAACGGCCATCAGCCAAAACGAAGAGGCACGCCATTATTCGGGCAAGGGTAAAAATCTAGACGATTTTCGCCTCCACGTCTCCGCAGAAGAGGACGTTTTCATGCATAACAACATTAACAAGCTCACGCTTGCCGTGACTCTGGCATCCGCCGTGATAGCGTCTGGACAGGCCGCAGCCTCGGGATTTCAGGTTCGTGAACAGAGCGCCAAGGTACTGGGCAACGCCATGGCAGGTGCTGCGGCTGGTGCCGAGGACGTCAGCTACATGACCTACAATCCGGCGGCTATCGGGAATGTCGAGGGCACCCAAGTGGCTGGCGGTATTTCCTATATCGATGCCAGCTTCGAATTGACCGATGCGTCGGCTAGCCCAGCCGGGTCACCTTTGAGCTATGATCGTGGCGGCTCGCGCAAAGGCGGTGAGGAAGCCTGGGTGCCCAGCTTTGCCTTCAAGACGCGCCTGGATGAACGCTTCGACTTGGGGCTTGCGATCTCCGCGCCGTATGGCCTCTCGACGAAGTATGACAAGGAGTGGATCGGCCGCTATCACGCCGTTGAAACCGAGCTCGAGACCATCGATATCCAGCCGACGCTGAACTATCGCGCCACCGATCGTCTCAACTTGGCGGTGGGTCTGCGTGCTCAGTATGCTGACGCTACTCTGTCTAATGCCATCGATCTCGGTGGCAGTTCTGGCAATCCCGCCTTGGTTGGCAATGCCGATGGCATGGCCGAGGTGACCGGCGATGATTGGGGCTACGGCTACACGCTGGGTGCGCTTTTTCAGGCCACCGAGCGGACACGCCTGGGCATCAGCTATCGTTCAGAGGTCGAGCTGACGCTGGACGGTAACGTTGACTACAGCTCCGACAACGCGTTCGGGCAACAAATTCTGGCGAGGGCCCAGCGCATGGGACGCTTTCAGGATGCTGGAGGCAAGGCGGATTTGACCACGCCGGCCAACCTCAACCTTGGTATCTACCACCAATTGACCGACCGGCTCGCCTTGATGGCCAATGCCGAATGGACGGAATGGAGCAGCTTCAAGGAGCTGACCGTCGAATCTGGTGGCCGCGAATTGAGCACTACGACCGAAAACTGGGACGATACCTGGGCCTTCTCGGTCGGGGCCAACTATCAGCTCAATCCGCAGTGGTTGCTGCGCGCTGGCTTAGGAGTCGACGAATCCCCGGTGCCGGACAGCGAGCATCGTACGCCGCGCGTGCCAGATGCCGACCGCCGTTGGGCGACTCTTGGTGCGACTTGGATGCCGACGTCGGAGTTTGGCGTGACGGCGGGATACATGCGCGTGTTCGGTGATGACGGCGATATGGACCAGAACGCAACGCCGACCAACGAGAATGCCAGCCGTGGCGATCTTTCCGGGACCTATGAAGTGGATGCCAACGTCTTCGCGCTCTCGATGGATTATCGTTTTTGAGAGAGAGGTCTTGTACAGCGTCTATAACGACGAACCCCGGCAAATGCCGGGGTTCGTCGTTTCAGGTCCAGCCTAAGGCCATGTCAGTGACAAAGGTGGTGCACGGCCTTCTTTGAACCTCTCACTTGAGAGGTTTCAAGGGGCTCCAGTCCTTGCGGTTGGCCAGAAACTCGGGCCGCGGGCGGTTACCGCAGTACGGGTCGTGCAGCGTGTTCTCGACACTGTTGTAGACGAAGAACAGGTTGCTGCGTGGCCAGCACGACATGTTGAGGTTCGAGCCATGCATGGTATTGCACTCGAACATCACCAACGAGCCGACAGGCCCCTTGGGTGCCTCGATATCGCCCTGGAGCATCAGCTCGCGCAGGCTGGCGTTGTCCGGTACGCCGATTTCCTGACTCTTCAGCGACTCCTTGTAGTTGTTCTCCGGCGTGCGGCCCACGCAGGGAACGAAGTAATTGTGCGAGCCGGGTACCAGCATCAGCGGGCCGTTGAATTCACCGTTTTCGGTGAGAATGATCGAACAGCTCACCGAGCGCATGCGGGGCATGCCGTCTTCGCTGTGCCAGGTTTCGAAATCGGAATGCCAGTCGAAGCCCTTGCCCTTGAAGCCGGGCTTGTAGTTGATCCGCGACTGGTGGATATAGGCATCACCGCCGAGGATCTGCTGGACCATCGCCAGCAGGCGCGGGTCACGGGTCAGGCGGCTGAAACGCTCGGATACCTCGTGGATGCCGAAGATCGAACGAATTTCCTGCTTGCTTGGCTCGAGGATGGTGCCTTCCGAGAGCTTGAGGTCATCGTCGTTCTCGTAGTCGGCCAACTCGTCCAGGAACGCGGCCATCTCGTCTTCGTTGAAGAATCCTTCGAAGGAAAGGAAGCCCTTGCGTTCGAATTCGTCGAGCTCGGCTTCGCTGAGCGGCCCCTTGCGTTGCTCGCCTTCGCTATGCACTACCGGGTCGATGCGCTCGAACATCCCCAGTTTGCGTTCCAGGCGCGTCGGGAACAGATCTTGAGTCTCTTTCATTGCAAACTCCTCCATTAGTCTGCTTTGAAACGGTGTCGCTACCGTTCGCATATAACCGTAGCTGGGCAAGCTAACGTCGACAACACCGTCATATATCCACGCTAGCCATCCTGGCTAGCGTGGATGCCGAGGCTAAGCTCCAATCCTGCGCTTGTATTTAGCATGTGTTAAGGCACGCTCGATTCGACTCACAATCAGAAAATCCGACCGCATGGCCGGATTTTGCTTGGCATCATATTCGCGACTTACTTTTCTCGGACATGTTTTTCGAAAGAGTAAGAGCGTCACGCCGGGAACAACGCTGCTCCCGGCGTGTAGACCAACGTTGGTCAGAAGTTATAGCGCACCAGTAGATCAGTCTCGTCGTTTCCGAGATTGCTGCTGCCATCGGCTTCCACCGAGTCGTCGAACTTGCGCTCCAAGGCGATAATCAGGTTGTCGTCGAGGGTTAGCCAAGCGGCGCCGGCCAGGTAGAAGGCATCACGCGCGTCGGAGTTGGAGTCCTCGAGACGATTGAACCCCGTATAGAGTTGCACTGTTCCTGGCACTTGGTGCTTGACGTTGTACAGTGCCACGCCCTCGTAACCACGTGCTTCGTCGATGATGCCGTCGGCTTCGTCGGTGCCGGTGAAGCTACTGCCACGAACCAGGTTATGGTATTCACCGCCGCTCAGTGCGAAGTACCAATTGCCGGGTGTCCAGCGGGCTGCAAGCAAGCCGGCATCGACATTCTCAGAGGTCTTGCCGTCGCCAGCGGTTTTGCCGTCGATAGCGCTATGGGTATAGGTGGCGCCGAACGACCAGTCATCGCTGGGCTTGTAAACCACTGCACCTTGGCCGGTATAGTCACGTTCGTAGCCCTCCAGGTTGCCTGTGTAGCCGGCGTTGGTGGGCACGTCGTCGCGTGATGTCTGATAAAGCACGCCTACCGTCCAGTCACCGAAGGTGTTCTTGTAGGTGGCGGCATTGTCGGGGCGACCGTTACCCTCGAAGCCGCCATCGCCGGCCGCGCCGTTGAAGCTTCCCTGGGCAGTGGCGCCGTTGTACCAGAACCAGTCGGTCCAGTAGGCGACCATGTCATACCATAGTGAGTATTGCTTGCCGACCAACAGCGTTCCGTAGTCATCGTGGCTGACCCCTGCGTAGAGCATGCGCTTGTAATGGGCGTCGGTGCCATCCTCGAAGAACGGATCGAAGCCCCATTCGGCGCGGGCGACGGATGACCAGCCACCCTGGAAGTTGTGTTCGTGGATCAGTCGGACCCGCGAGCCTGCATTGACCGGATCGTGGTCGTCGTCGACCTCGTCGACAAAGCTACTACCGGCGGCGATACGTCCGCTGAGGGTGAGTTTGTCGCGGGTGGTTTCATACAGGGTGGCGGCAATGGCCTGTTGGGTCGTAAGGGCGGCGGCGATTGCAATGGCCAAACCGGTCAGTTTGCGATTGTTATTCATGAAAAAACCTTGTGAGTCATTGTGTTTCTTGTTGTCCGCAGATAGCGGTTTCATGGCTTTGGCTTACTGGCCGTCGAGATATTCCTCGAGCGACAGTTGCCGATCGCTGTCCTTATCGAGAGTGCCGAAAGTGGACAGTAGGTCGGTATCGGTACGTGCTTCGCTGGGATCGATGGTGCCGTTACCATCGGTATCGAGTTCGTTGAAATGCGCGATCTGCTCAGGTGGTGCGCTCATCTCGAGCTTGCCGCGCTCGAAGCTACCTTCACCATCGCCGGGCGGGGCATAGCCCTGACAACCGGCCAGCACCAGCAGGCTTGCAGTGATCAAACATCCAGTTTTCTTGTGCATCTAAAAGCTCCTTGACGGAGTGTGTTTTGGGGCAAGTGCCCCACCAAACGGCCGCAGGTGCCCTAGGCAGGCGCCGTTAGCGCCTGCAGCCGAAGTCGTTTGTTCTTGGAGTTAATGCGTGCGGTTCAGGCGGCGTCGTCGACGAAGGCGGCCCTCATCAGTTCTTGTGTATAACGCTCGCGCGGCTGGGCGAAAATCTCCTCGGTGGTGCCTTGCTCGACCACCTGACCTTCCTTCATCACCAGCACCGTGTCGGCCAAGGCGCGTACCACCGAGAGATCGTGGCTGATGAACAGGTAGGTCAGGTCATGCTTTTGCTGCAGGTTGCGCAGCAGGTCGATCACCGTGACCTGCACCGAGCGGTCCAGCGCCGAGGTGGGTTCGTCGAGCAGCAGGAATTCCGGCTTGAGCACCAGCGCCCGGGCGATGGCGATACGCTGACGCTGGCCGCCGGAGAACTCGTGGGGATAGCGGTTGCGCATCGCCGGGTCGAGCGCGACTTCCTCGAGCGCCTCGATGACCTGCGCTTCGCGTTGGCGGCGGTTGAATTCCGGATGATGTACGCGCAGCCCCTCGCTGATCACCTCGCCGACGGTCATGCGTGGCGACAGCGAGCCGAAGGGGTCCTGGAAGACCACCTGCATGCGTGAACGCAGCGGGCGCATGCTGCCGGTATCGAGGGCGGCGATATCGCTGCCGTCGAAGCGAATCTCGCCGCGACTCTTGAGGAGTCGCAACAGCGCCCGGCCGAGCGTCGACTTTCCCGAGCCGGACTCGCCGACGATGCCCACGGTCTGGCCGCGACGAATGCTCAGGTCGATGCCGCGTACCGCCTCGAAGTATTCGCTGGCGCGGAACAAGCGCTTCTTGAGCGCGAAGCGCACACGCAGGTCTTTCGCTTCCAGCAGCATCGGCATCGTCGTGTCGACGGGAGCCTTGCGGCCATGCGGGTCGGCATCGATCAGCATGCGTGTGTAAGCGTGTCGGGGATTGCCGAACACTTCGCCGGTGGTGCCTGATTCGACGAGTTCGCCGTGGCGCATCACGCACACCCGGTCGGCGAAGTGGCGGACGATTCCCAGGTCGTGGGTGATGAACAAAATCGCCATGCCGTAGCGCGCCTGCAGGTCCTTGAGAAGCGCCAGGATCTGCGCCTGCACAGTGACGTCGAGCGCGGTGGTCGGTTCGTCGGCGATCAACAGCTCGGGCTCACAGGCCAGCGCCATGGCGATCATCACCCGCTGGCGTTGGCCACCGGAGAGCTCGTAGGGATAGCTGTCGATGCGCCGTGAAGGTTCGGGAATGCCGACTTGCTCGAGCAGTTCGATGACCTTGGGGCGCGCTTGGCGTCCATTGAGGCCGAGGTGCTTTTCCAGCACCTCGGCGATCTGCCGACCGATGCGCTGCAAGGGGTTGAGCGAGGTCATCGGCTCCTGGAAGATCATCGAAATGGCGTTGCCGCGGATGCGGCGCATGCGCTTGGGCGTGGCGCTCAACAGGTCCTCGCCCTTGAAGCGAATGGCACCAGACGTTCGCGCCAGCTCGGGCAACAGCCGCATCGCGGCGGTGGATGACACCGACTTGCCGGAGCCGGACTCGCCGACCAGCGCCAGCGTCTCGCCAGGCTGGATGGAGAAACTGACGTCCTTGACCGCCGAGACGGTGCCGTTGGGCAGTTGGAAGTCGACGCTCAAGTTGTCGATTTCAAGCAGATTGTCAGCCACGGTCACCTCAGCGTGTTTTCGGGTCGAGGGCATCGCGCAGCCCATCGCCCAGGAAGTTGAGACAGAACAGCGTCACGGCGAGAAATAGCGACGGCACCAGCAGCAGCCACGGTGCGCTCTGCATCATGTCGGTCCCTGCGGAGATCAACACGCCCCAACTGGTCAGCGGCTCCTGCACGCCGAGGCCGAGAAACGACAGGAAGCTCTCGAGCAGGATGACCTTGGGCACGGTGAGCGTGACGTAGATGATCACCGGGCCGATGGCGTTGGGGATCAGGTGGCGGGTGACGATCTTGCGATCGCGGACCCCCAGTGCATGGGCGGCTTCGATGAACTCGCGCTGCTTGAGCGCCAGCGTCTGGCCGCGCACGATGCGCGCCATGTCGAGCCACTCGACCGCGCCGATGGCGGCGTAGATCAGGAAGATGTTGCGCCCGAACACCACCATCAACAGGATCACCAGGAACATGAACGGCAGCGAGTACATGATGTCGACGAAGCGCATCATGAGGTTGTCCACACGCCCGCCGACATAGCCGGAAATGGCCCCGTAGAGCACCCCGATCACCAAGCTGACGAAGGTGGCCACCAAGGCCACCGACAGCGATACGCGGCCGCCATAGAGCGTGCGGGTGAGCAGGTCGCGACCGTTGGCGTCGGTACCCAGGAAGTGGCCGTTCTCCAGGGTCGGGGCGACACTGAAGGCATTCCAGTCAACCTCGGCGAGTCCCCAAGGGAGCAGGTAAGGTCCTGCCACGCATACTGCGCTGATGAGGACCAGCAATATCAGGCTGACCATCGCCGCCTTGTTCTGCTTGAGCCGTCGCCAGGCATCTTGTCCGAGACTTTCGCCCGCCACGGGATCGGGTTCGGCCGGCGGGTTGGGACTGCCGGGCGGCAGTTTGTGCCCGCTGTAGGACGTGGTGTCCGTCGTCATGGTCGTTTCTCGCCGGTCAGTCGTCATAACGGATTTGCGGATCGAGTGCGGAATAAAGCAGGTCGACGAGCAGGTTCATCAGCACGATCAGTGCGCCGTAGAACACCACCGTGCCCATCACCAGGGTGTAATCGCGGTTGAGCGCGGCCTGCACGAAGTAGCGGCCGATGCCGGGAATGCCGAAGATCTGCTCGATCACCACCGAGCCGGTGATGATGCCGGCGATTGCCGGACCCAGGTAGGACGTCACGGGGAGCAGCGCCGGGCGGATGGCGTGGCGCCAGATCACCTGGCGCTCGGAAAGCCCCTTGGCACGCGCCGTGCGAATGTAGTGACTGCCCAACACCTCGATCATGCTGGCGCGCATCATGCGTGCGATATAGGCGATCTGCTGGATCGACAGCGCGATCACCGGCAGCACGAGATTGGGCAGGGCGCCGCCGTTCCAGCCGCCGGCGGGGAGCCAGGCAAGCAGGACGCCGAATACCAGCGCCAGGATCGGCGCGATCACGAAGTTGGGCACTGCGATACCTGCCAATGCCGTGCCCATGACCGTGTAATCTACACCTGAGTTGCGCCGCAGGGCCGCGATGATCCCCAGCGGAAGCCCGATCAACAGCGCAAGAAGAATGGCCAGGCCGCCGATCTCGAGACTCACCGGAAAGCCTTGAGCGATCAGCTCGGTGACCGAGAAATCTTTGTACTTGAACGACGGCCCGAAATCCCCCTGCAACAAATTGCCCATGTAGCGCAGGTATTGCTGGGGCAACGGCTCATCGAGGTGATAGGCCGCCTTGAGGTTGGCCTCGATTTCCGGGGGTAATTGGCGCTCGCCGTCGAACGGCCCACCCGGCGCCACGCGCATCAGGAAAAACGAGATCGTGATCACGATCAGCAGGGTGGGAATCGCCATCAGCAGGCGTTTCAGGGTATAGGTCAGCATGGGGCATTCCGTACATCGTCTGCAGACGGGGCGGTATCACAGGGATGGACTGGTCCGCTAGCAAGCCTGCGCGAGGGCGCTGTGACCCCATCCTTGGGCGCTACATTCGTCATCTGACCGCCATGGATGGCGGAAATGCCGGAAAAGTCGGGAACTGTTTTCCGGCCATGACGAATGACCCTCGCTTCGGTTTGCTCTCGGCGTCCACCTTTCACTTGTAGGTTGTGCAAAGGTGTCCTTACTCAGAGAACTGCACCCAACGTGAAGGATGGTCATCCTCGGCGTTGTCCTGCCAGCCGCTGATATCGGGGTTCACCAGGTTGCGCGTCACGTAGTAGAGCAATGGCACCAGGGCGTAGTCGTCGAGGGCGACGTTCTCGGCCTCCTCGAGGAGCGCCTCGCGCTTGTCGAGATCCAGGGTGCTGGCGGCCTGGTCGAGCAGCTTGTCGTACTCGGCGTTGTCGTAGCCGCCGTAGTTGTTGCCGACGCCGCTGCGTAGCAGCGTCAGGAAGTTTTCGGCATCGTTGTAGTCGGCGATCCAGCCGGCGCGAGCGACGTCGAAGTCACCTTCCTGGATGGTCTGGTAGTGGACGGTGGCTTCGGCATTGGTCATTTCGACCTCGACACCCAGCGGTTTCCACATCGCCGCCAGGGCAATGGCGATCTTCTTGTGCTCGTCGGAGGTGTTGTAGCGCAACTGCAGATGCAGCGGGTTGTCGGGGCCGTAGCCGGCGTCTTCGATTAGCTGCTTGGCCTTGGCCAGGCGCTTGGCGTAATCGCCGTCGACGCCGTCCATGCGCTGGACGTCATAATGACTGGTGCCGGGCGGGACCAGCGAGTAGGCGTCCTTGAAGCTGCCGGCCATGATCTGCTCGGAGAGCACCTTGCGGCGCGCGACCAGGTTCAATGCTTCCCGGACACGTTTGTCGGCGGTCGGTCGGCCTTCGCGAGTATTGAGTACGTAGTAGTAGGTCCCCAGCATCGGGCTCAGGTGGGTGGCCTTTGGCAGGTTTTCCTCGAGCCACTGGTAACGGCTCGAGGGGTAATCGCGGATGATATCCAGCTCACCCGCACGAAAGCGCGAGATGGCAGCATTGCGATCTTCGGTATTGAAGTAATTGACGCTGTCGAGGCTGACCTCGCTGGCGTCATAGTATTCGGGGTTTTTCTCGACGGTGATACGTGACTGGGAGATCCATTCCGCCGGCTCGAAGGCACCGTTGGTGACGATGTTGTCCATCTTGACCCACTTCTTGCCGTATTCGTCGACGGCATGCTTGGGCAAGGGATAGGCGGTGTAGTGGGTCAGTAGCTGCAGGAAGAACGGTGTCGGCGACTCGAGGGTGACCTTGAGGGTCTTGCCGCCGTCCAGTGACTCGGCGCCCAACGCCTCGAGCGGCTTGTCGCCGACGTTGACCGTCTCGGCGTTCTTGATCGGGTAGAGCAGATAGGCGTATTTCGAGGCGCTGGCCGGGTCGAGCAGATGTTGCCAGCCGAACACGAAATCCTCTGCGGTGACCGGTTCGCCATCGGACCACTTGGCATCGTCGCGCAGGTGAAAGGTGTAGGCCTTGCCGTCCTCGGAAATCTCCCAATCGGTGGCCATGCCGGGGATGGCCTCGCCCTCGGGGTTTTTCTTGAGCAGGCCTTCGTAGACATCCATCAACACCTGGGATTCCCAGACGCCGCCGGACACCTGCGAGGTGTCGAAGGACGCCAGTTCACCCATGACGCCGATATTCAGTGTCTCGGCCTGGGCCGGTGTTGCCAGGGCTAGAGACGTCAATGACAGAGAAGACAGCGCCATGGCGCCGAGTAGGGTATGCGAGTGTCGAAGCATGTTGTGGGTTCCGTTTGTTGTTGTGCCGGATGCCGTGAAAGGCACCACATCTGTTGGATTACCTTCTCCCCGTCTGGTGAAACGTGTCTATTGCAAATTTCGTATATGCTTTTTCACATATTCGATAGAGCGCTTACGAATGCCGCGTAGCGCGGCATGGGATAGCCGCTCGCGAGTGCATTGGCTACAATGTGTCTCTTTTCTTCACCGTATGCTGGCAAGCACGCCGCTGCGGTGCGAATCAGCGCACCTGCAAAGGATTCCCATGCAAGAGATCAACCCGATCAACCACCTCATCAAGGACCTGTCCGAACGGACAGACGTCCTGAGGGGGTATCTTTGACTATGCCGCAAAGAAAGAACGGCTAGAGGAAGTCTCCCGCGAACTGGAAAACCCGGATGTGTGGAGCGATCCAGACTACGCGCAGAAGCTGGGCAAGGAGCGCGCCACCCTGGAGGCGGTCGTCGAGACCTTCGATACGTTGGAAAAGGGCCTGACGGATCACCAGGAGCTGCTCGAGCTGGCGGTGATGGAGGAAGATGACGCCACCGTCGATGAAGTGAGAAGCGAACTCGAAAAGCTCGAGTCACAGCTCACCAAGCTCGAGTTTCGGCGTATGTTTTCCGGCGAGATGGATACCAACAACGCCTATCTCGACATCCAGGCCGGCTCCGGCGGCACCGAGGCGCAGGACTGGGCCAACATGCTGCTGCGCATGTACTTGCGCTGGTGCGAACATCACGGTTTCAAGACTGATATCATCGAGTTGTCCAGCGGCGATGTGGCGGGCATCAAGTCGTCGACTTTGCACATTCAAGGCGATTACGCCTTCGGCTGGCTGCGTACCGAGACCGGCGTGCATCGCCTGGTGCGCAAGAGTCCGTTCGATTCGGGTGGGCGTCGGCATACCTCGTTCGCCTCGGTGTTCCTGTCGCCGGAAATCGACGACAACTTCGAGATCGAGGTCAATCCGTCCGATCTGCGCGTCGATACCTACCGTTCCAGCGGTGCGGGTGGCCAGCACGTCAACACCACCGACTCGGCGGTGCGTATCACCCACGAACCCACGGGGATCGTGGTGGCATGCCAGGGCCAGCGCAGCCAGCATGCCAACCGCGACTTCGCCATGCGGCAACTCAGGGCGAAGTTGTGGGAGATAGAGATGGACAAGCGCAATGCCGCCAAGCAGGAAGCCGAGGACAACAAGTCGGATATCGGCTGGGGCAGTCAGATCCGCTCCTATGTGCTCGATGACCAGCGCATCAAGGATTTGCGCACGGGGGTGCAATCCAGCAACTGCGAGAAAGTGCTCGACGGCGATCTGGATCAGTTCATCGAGGCGAGCCTGAAACAGGGGCTTTAAGAAAGCCTGAAGAGCGGCACTTCGTGCCTGGAAGCTGTAAGAGGGAAGCAAGATCAAAAGTCAAACTTCAAAAGCCGTTGAGTGATTGTGAAGTGGTGGTTTGATCTTGGCTTCTAGTTTCCAGCTTCCAGCTTCCAGCTTTCTTTTATTCTTCACAGGTAACGACATGGCCAATCAAGACTCCTCTCAACACGACGAGAATCATCTGATCGCGGAGCGTCGCGCCAAGTTGGCGGCACGCCGCGCCCAAGCTGCGGAAGAAGGCGGTAGCGCCTTTCCCAATGATTTTCGTCGCGACAGTCTCGCCGCCGAATTGCAGGCCGAGCTGGGCGACAAGGACAAGGCCGAGCTGGAAACGCTCGACCGTCAGGCGTCGGTCGCCGGGCGCATCATGCGCCAGCGTGGGCCGTTCATCGTCATCCAGGACGTTTCCGACCAGATTCAGCTGTATGTCGACAAGAAAGGCCTGCCCGCCGAGGTGCTGGAAGACATCAAGAGCTGGGATATCGGCGATATCGTCGCGGCGCGCGGGCCGGTGCACAAATCCGGCAAGGGCGATCTGTACGTGATGATGGGCGAGGCGCGTTTGCTGACCAAGAGCCTGCGTCCCCTGCCGGACAAGTTCCACGGCCTGACTGACACCGAGGCGCGCTATCGCCAGCGCTACGTCGACCTGATCATGAACCCCGAGTCGCGGCGCGTCTTCGAGGTGCGTTCGCGGGTGATCAGCGGCATTCGGCGCTTCCTGGTCGAGCGCGGCTTCATGGAAGTCGAAACGCCGATGCTGCAGCAGATCCCCGGCGGTGCCACGGCACGGCCGTTCGTCACGCATCACAACGCGCTGGATATCGACATGTATCTGCGCGTGGCGCCGGAGTTGTATCTCAAGCGGCTGGTGGTTGGCGGCTTCGAGCGGGTGTTCGAGATCAACCGCAATTTCCGTAACGAGGGGCTGTCGACGCGGCATAACCCTGAGTTCACCATGCTCGAATTCTACTGGGCCTATGCCGATTATCGTGATCTGCTCGACCTGACCGAGGCGATGATTCGTGAGGTTGCCCACGAGGTGCTGGGCACCACGACGGTCGAGTATCAGGGCAAGAACTATGATATCGGCGAGCCGTTCCAGCGGCTCACCCTGCGCCAGTCGATTCTGGAATACGGCGATGGTATCGGCGAAGGCGACATCGACACCCTTGAAGGGGCACAGGCAACTTGCGAACGCTTGAAGATCCCGGTCAAGCCGAACTGGGGCCTCGGCAAGCTGCAGACCGAAATCTTCGAGCACGTCGCCGAAGAAAAGCTCGATCAGCCGACGTTCATTACCGAGTATCCGGCCGAAGTCAGCCCGCTGGCGCGGCGCAACGATACCAATCCTCACGTCACCGACCGCTTCGAGTTCTTCGTCGGTGGCCGCGAGATCGCCAACGGCTTCTCCGAGCTCAACGATGCCGAAGACCAGGCCGAGCGCTTCGCCGCCCAGGCGGCCGAGAAGGACGCCGGCGATCTGGAGGCGATGTACTACGATGCCGACTACGTGCGCGCACTGGAGTACGGCATGCCGCCGACGGCGGGTGAGGGCATCGGTATCGACCGCCTGGTGATGCTGCTCACCGATAGCCCGTCGATTCGCGATGTGTTGTTGTTCCCGGCGATGCGCCCGGAATAGCGCTGGGCTTTGCCCAGAGCTGTCAGTGAGAAGCTATAAGCGGAAAGAAAGCTCAAAATCCATGGCTACGGGCTACGAGCTACGAGCTACGAGCTACGGGCTACGGGCTACGGGCTACGAGAATGGGTTGCGAGCTTTCGGCATGACTCGATACTGACTTTCGCGGCTCGCGGCTCGCGGCTCGCGGCTCGCGGCTCGCGGCTCGCGGCTCGCGGCTCGCGGCTCGCGGCTCGCGGCTCGCGGCTCGCGGCGAAGCCGGGCAAGAGTTATTGGTAAGAGGCGCGTCGAGCGCCCATAATGGCTGCGGTCCGAATTCCGCCGACTCCGAGCGGTTCCCAAAAGAGGTGACACCGATGAAGCTGCTCAATCGCTCCGCGCTGAGCGTCAAGCCGACCCAAGCGTTCGTTGACTGGATCAACTCGCTGGAGCCCACCGTCGGTGAGGACGATCTGACCCTCGACGATGTCGAGCGGGAAAGCACCATCTACCTTATCCCGGAAATGGATTCGCCCGAGGTGCTGGCCGCCTACGTGCGTGAGCGCCACCTCGATCTGCTCGAGAACGAGCTGAGCGCTTGGGAAGAAGACGCGCGCCAGTGGCCTGAACCGCTCGACTGGGCGCTGTTCGAGCAGTTCCTCGTCGTCGAGCACAGCTATCTGGCGCTGGATCTCGATGATGAAGTGCCGCTCGAGATATCCGAGATCGATGATGGGCTGCTGCTTGAAACCGAAGAGGATTGACGCGTTCGGTGAGCAGTGTAGAGAACCGGGACGTGGCGCCTATTGAGCCGTTGGTGTGTCGTGAGACGAGAGCGTCGGTGAGAAGCAAAGGCGTGGCGACGTGCTGATGCGGCGTCTTTTCGTGACACGCCCCGGCGACGAAGGCCTGCCCGGTCCCCAGCGCCGCCTGGCGATGCTGGTGATGGTGCTGGGGACGCTGATGTCGGTGCTCGATAATGGCATCGTCAATATCGCCTTGCCCACCCTGGCGCAAGAGCTGGCGGTGAGCGAGTCACGCGCAGTGTGGATCACCAACGTTTATCAATTGGTGTGCGCGGCTCTGTTGCTGGGGTTTGCCGCCTTGAGTCGGCTCATTGGGCGGCGACGCCTGTACTTGGGCGGTCTGGCGTTGTTCGTGCTGGCTTCCTTGTGCTGCGCGCTGTCGCGTAGTTTCGAGTGGCTGGTGGTATCGCGCATGCTGCAAGGCATCGGCGCCGCGGCGATGTTGAGCATCGGCCCCTCCATGTATCGTTTGATTTTCCCTTCGCGCCTGCTGGGCTCGGCAATCGGCATGGGCGCCCTGGTGGTGGCCTTCGGTATCGCCTTCGGTCCATCGCTGGGCGGCATCATTCTGCATTTCGCGAGTTGGCCGTGGCTGTTCGCCATCAACCTGCCGCTGGGGCTTTTGGCCTTGATCCTGGGGATTCGCGCGCTACCCAGCGAGACCATCGAGTCCCGGGGATTCGATTGGCTGGGGGCTTTGCTGTCGGCCGCGATGCTCAGCGGTTTCGTGTTTTCGCTCGATCATATCGGCCACGGTGCGCGCGGCATCAGTGCCTGGCTGCCGTTGGTGCTCAGCGTGCTGTGCCTGGGGCTTTTCGTGTGGCGTCAACGTCGTGCGGATGCACCTTTGGTGCCGTTGCCGATGTTTCGCGCCACGCGTTTCAGCATCGCTGCGATGATCTCGCTGATGGCCTTCGTCGCCCAGGGGATCACCTTCGTGGGGTTGCCGTTCATGTTTCAGACGGTGATGGGGGCGACGCCGATCGAAGCTGCGCTGCTATTCACCCCCTGGCCGCTGGCGCTGATGCTGGTAGGGCCGCTCTCGGGGCGGCTCGCCGACCGTTTCAATCCGACGTTGATCTCGTCGCTCGGTCTGGCGATCTTCCTGCTCGGGATGCTGAGCCTGGTGACCTTGACGGCCGAGTCCGGTGGCGTGTCGATCGCCTGGCGGGCGGTGTTATGCGGGGTCGGCTATGGGCTGTTTCAGGCGCCCAACAATCGCGAGATGATCGGCAGCGTGACATTGGCCTACAGCGCCAACGCCTCGGGCGTCCTGGCCTCTGTACGGACCTTCGGTCAGGCCTTGGGGACCGCCTCAGTGGGGTTGATGCTGGCGTTGTCCTGGGGGTCACTGTCGTATGCGCTATGGCTGGGCTGCGCCAGTGTCGTGGTGGCGTTGGCGCTCAGCGTGTGGCGGATTCCGCTGGCGCGTGCCGAGGCGTGAGCGATGCTTATTCACCAGCGTGGGAAACGTTACAATGACGCGTATCCGACAGAGGAGGAAGGTGTCATGAGTGTTCAGGCACGTATCGAAGAGAAACTGCAATCGCTCGATCCCGAGCATGTGACGGTCGAGAATGAAAGCCACATGCACCATGTGCCACCGGACTCCGAAACGCACTTCAAGGTGACCCTGGTCGCCGAGCGCTTCGCGGGCCTGATGCCGGTCAAGCGTCATCAGCAGGTGTACGCAGTGCTGGCCGACGAGCTGTCCGGTCCGGTGCATGCCCTGGCCCTGCATCTCTACACGCCCGAGGAATGGCGCCAGCGTGGCGAAGCGCGCCCGGATTCTCCCGATTGCCGGGGCGGTGGCGCACACTGACATGGTAGGCGACGTCCAGCGGTTGCAATACCTCGAGGCCATGGGGCTTGGCGCCTGGGCCAGTCGTTATCGGCTGCCCAATGCACTACCCACGCCCGCGTGCGAATGGGAAACGCCCCCCGCCGAAGCGCCGACGAACCATGGTGTGCACTTGCAAGCGCTGCTCGACGATGCAGTGCGGGCGCCGTCGACACCACCTTCGAAGGAGACATCGTCGGGGGCGACGCCATCGCGAGATACTGGCAAGCCGGCCTCGAGTGTGTCGGCGCGCGCATTGCTGCTGGGCGATGCGCCCACCGAGTCGTCTTCGAGGTCGATGCCGGAGGATGCCGCCGAGTCGGCGGCGTCGACCGCTGAGGTTGGCGAGGCCGGGCCCCAAGCGGCGCTGCGCTATGATCTGCAAGTCGCGGCCTTGGAAGGGCGCTGGTTGTTGCTGGTGCCTGAGGCGACGGCGCCCGATCGTACGGCGCTCGAACTGCTGGGCAACCTATTGCGCGTGGCCGGCATCGTTGTGGACGCGGCGCTCGAGTTCCGCAGTTTTCAATGGCCGCTCGTCGACAACGCGCCGGTGACGACGGCGCCCCTGGACGATGCGCGCGACGGCCTGCGTGCCTATCTCGCCGGTCAGGCACGACGTGGCTGGCGTCCCGAGCGACTGTTGGTGTTCGGCCAGGACACGACCCTGAACGCGGTACTGGCCCTCGAGGAAGCGCATAGCGAGACTCTGGGCCTACCTTGTTGGACGCTGCCGTCGCTGGCGACACTCAAGTCATCCGCCGCCGCCAAGCGCGCCTTGTGGCCGCAGCTCGCGGTGTGGCGCGATGCCTGGGCCGGCCACGACGATGCGTCTTGAGCGGCTGACGCCGGCGCATCTGGATGCCGTGGAGGCGCTTGAGGAAGCGGGGCAACTACACCCCTGGAAGCGGGCGATACTGGCGCGGACACTCGCCGACGACACCCTGGAAGTATGGGGCGCGTGGCGTGACGCGACCTTACTGGGGCATGCGGTGCTTGCCTGGCTGCCCTTCGAGGCCGAGCTGCAAGCGATCACCGTGGCACCGCACGCGCGTCGTCAAGGTATGGCAGGCATGTTGCTCGCGCATCTCGTGACGCGCGCCCGGCAGGATGGCGCCGAGCGGCTACTGCTGGAAGTGCGCGAAAGCAACGCGCCCGCCCTGGCGTTGTACCGCCGATACGGTTTCGACGAGGATGGGCGTCGGCGCGGTTACTATCCCCCCGCCGAGGCGAGGGGAGGCGTCCGCGAAGCGGCCATCCTGATGTCGAGGCCGCTCGCGGTGCGAGCGGTCGACTGACGGCGCTTCCCGTCTGTAGTTATCTGTAGTTATCTGTAGTTATCAGTAGTTACTGGTTTTGCGAATTATCGCTGGCGTCGTTTTCGATATCCTGGAACTTGCCTAGCAGTCCGTTAAGACGGCGTTCCCATTCATCACGCTCCTGCTTGAGGCGCGTGTTCTCCTCGCGCAGCTCTTCCGCCTCCATTTTCAGCATCTCGATGGACTCGACAGCGTTCTGCACCTTCTGCTCGAGCTGGTTGAAAAGTTCGAGGCTCATGGACTTCTCCTACACGGTGGATGGGGCGATGCGAGTGGCACGGGCGAATCTTGCCGAGCCGTTGGCGGTTAGCGTACGCGCGCGACGCGCGCGCGACAAGCGTCTCCTGGCCCCGACAGGACGTCAGGCAGCGCGCTGGCGACGATAAAGACGCCCGATGCCATCGCCGGCGCGCACCTCGCGATGCAGTTGCCAGTTAGCGGGCACCCGAGGCTCGCATTCGTGCTCTATTTCCAGATAGATCCACGCTGCCTCATTCAGCCAACCGTGTTCCTCCAAGGCCTGGCAGGCGTCGGCGGCGTGACCCTGGCGGAAGGGGGGGTCGAGGAACACGATATCGCAGGGCGTCGCGGGGCCGGCGAGAAACGCCATGGCGGCTTGGCGATGCACATGGCCATTAGTGTTCAGCGTGGCGATGTTGGTGCTCAGGCTGGCGGCGACATCGCTGTCTGTCTCCACGAAAAGGGCCTGGGCAGCGCCGCGCGAGAGTGCTTCCAGCCCTAGCGCGCCGGTGCCGGCGTACAAGTCGAGAACCTGTGCGCCGGCGAGCTCGAAGGCTAGCCAGTTGAATAGCGTCTCGCGGATGCGGTCCGGCGTGGGGCGTAGCCCGGGGCGCTCGAGCACGGGCAACTGTCGGCGACGGTAGTCGCCGCCGATGAGACGCAAGCGCCCGTTGGTGCGTGACGGCGAGGCGCGACGCGTGCCACGGGCAGGGCGCTTGGCGGAGGAGGAGCGACGTCGATTCATGATCGGCGGATTGTACCGCCATCCGTCGCACAGTGATAGGATGTGGCGATTCAGACACTTCAGGACGCCGAGCGTCATTTCCGCCATGTCGCGGAAAACGTGGCGCGCGTCGTCCGCGTAGACGTAGATCACGCCCATGTTCGGTTTTTTAAAGCGCAAGAAGAAGCAAGAGTCTCCCGCCCAGGACGTCGATGAGTCGCAAGAGGATGCGGCGGCGCTCGACCACGAAGAGGGCGATACTGGCCACGAGGAAGTGACCGACGACGAGGCGCGCCGCGCCGTTGGAACGGTCGACCCCGATTCGGCCGAAGCGACCGAGATTGTCCCCGAACCGTATGAAACCCAGGCCGCGCGCGAAGCCCTGGACGATCCCGAGGTAACGCCCCGCGATGGCGCCATGGGCGATGCCCGGCCGCTCGATCCTAATGCCGAGGCACTCGCCGAGGACGTCGCCCCCGATGGCGAGATGCCGCCAGCGTCTTCCCAGGCGGCTGCCGAATCGGTGACGATTGCCGAGCCCGAGCCCGAGCCCGAGCCCGAGCCCGAGCCCGAGCCCGAGCCCGAGCCCGAGCCCGAGCCCGAGCCCGAGCCCGAGCCCGAGCCCGAGCCCGAGCCCGAGCCCGAGCCCGAGCCCGAGCCCGACACAGCGACGCAGATCGATGAGCCGGCAAGCGTGGCGCAACCACGGGAGCGCCCCAAGAAGAAGAGTTGGTTCGCGCGCATCAAGTCGGGCCTCGGCAAGACACGTGCCAATTTCACCGAGGGGCTGGCGGGGCTGTTTCTGGGCAAGAAACAGATCGACGATGAGTTGATGGAGGATCTCGAGACCCAACTGCTGATGGCGGATGTGGGGATCGAGGCGACCACCGAAATCATCGACCGCCTGACCGAGCGCGTCTCGCGCAAGGAATTGAAGGACCCGCAGGCGCTTTACTCAGCCTTGCAGGAAGAACTCCAGGATCTTCTCGATCCGGTCGCCCAGCCGCTGGCGTTGCCGCCCAAGGGCGAAGGGCCGTTCGTGATTCTGATGGTCGGCGTCAATGGCGTCGGCAAGACCACTACCATCGGCAAGCTGACGCAGCGTTTCCAGAACGAGGGACGCAGTGTGATGCTGGCGGCGGGCGACACCTTCCGCGCGGCGGCTGTGGAGCAGCTCAAGGTATGGGGCGACCGCAATCAGGTGCCGGTCGTCGCGCAGCACACCGGCGCCGATAGCGCTTCGGTCATCTACGATGCGCTCTCCGCCGCCAAGGCGCGCGGTGTCGACGTGTTGATCGCCGATACCGCCGGGCGCCTGCATAACAAGAGCCACCTGATGGAAGAGCTCAAGAAGGTGCGTCGCGTCATGGCCAAGCTCGACGAGCAGGCCCCGCACGAAGTGATGTTGGTGCTGGACGCGGGGACGGGCCAGAACGCCCTGTCCCAGGCCTCCACCTTCAACGAGGCGGTGCCGGTGACCGGCATCACCTTGACCAAGCTCGATGGCACCGCCAAGGGGGGCATCATCTTCGCCCTGGCCAAGCAGTTGGGCACGCCGATCCGTTTCATCGGCGTGGGCGAGACCCTCGACGACTTGCGGCCGTTCGCCGCCGAGGATTTCGTCTCCGCGCTGTTCGAACGCGACACTGGCGGAGACGCGTAGCGGTATGATCGTCTTCGAGCATGTCGGCAAACGTTACGGCGGGCGCTCCGAAGCCCTCGCCGATATCAACTTTCGGGTTGGGCGGGGCGAAATGTTGTTCCTCACCGGGCACTCGGGAGCCGGCAAGAGCTCGTTGCTGCGCTTGATCATGCGCCTGGAAAAGCCCTCACGCGGCCGCGTGCTGGTGGCCGGTCATGATCTCGACCGCTTTCATCTCAGCCAGATTCCCTACTATCGCCGCCAGATCGGGGTGGTCTTCCAGGACCACCAACTATTGTTCGATCGGAGTGTCTTCGCCAACGTGGCGCTGCCGTTGGAGATTCAAGGCGTGGAGCCCCGCGAGTCGGCGCGTCGTGTGCGGGCTGCACTGGACAAGGTTGGGCTGCTGTACCGGGAAACGGCGCTGCCCATCGAGCTCTCCAGCGGTGAGCGCCAACGCATCGGCATCGCTCGGGCGGTGGTCAACAAGCCGTCGTTGCTGCTCGCTGACGAGCCCACTGGTAACCTCGATCCGCAGCTCTCCACCGATATCATGCGATTGTTCGAGGACTTCAACCGTATCGGTACCACGGTGATGGTCGCCAGTCACGACCTGGCGCTGATCACGCGCCTGCGGCACCGGGTCCTGCGCTTGCGCGAAGGCCGATTGGTCGGCGACGAGGAGGCGACATGACCCGACGCACGACGTCTCCGGAAAGCCAGCGTCCCGCGCGGCGTGGCGCCCGAGCCTCGCAGGTAGGACTGGAAAGCCGCACGCGGGCGTGGCTGCGTCATCATCGTGCGATGTGGCTCGATAGCGCCCAGCGACTTGCCAAGCGCCCGCTGAGCAGCCTGTTGACCATGCTGGCGATTGCCATCGCTCTGGTGCTGCCCAGTGGGTTGTGGCTGGCGCTGGACAGTGCTCGGTTGCTGGATGCCGAACTCGACGAAAGCGCGACCGTGACCGTCTATCTCGACACGCGCCTCGATGAGCGTGCGGCGATGGATGTCGCCGCGCGGTTGCGCGATCAGGCGCCGGTGGCGGGAGCGCGGTTGGTGACCGCCGCCGAAGGGCTGGCTGAATTTCAACAGGGCGTGGGGCTCGAGGACGCGCTGGCCTCGCTGGAAGACAACCCGCTGCCTGCAGCGGTGGTGGTCACCCCGGCTGATACCGACCCCGATTCTGTGCGAGTGCTGGCGAGCAATCTCGAAGCGGTCGACGGCGTCGATGAGGCGCGAGTCGATCTCGCCTGGCTGGAGCGCCTGCGGCGTCTGGCCGAGTTGGGTCAGCGTCTGGCCCTGGCGCTGGCGGGACTGTTCGGGCTGGGCGTGCTACTGGTGGTAGGCAATACCATTCGCCTGGCGGTGGAGAGTCGCCGTCAGGAGATCGAGGTGGTGACGCTGATCGGGGCCACCCATGCGTTCGTGCGCCGTCCGTTCCTGTATAGCGGTGCTTGGTACGGCCTGGGCGGTGGCGTGCTGGCGATCGTATTGCTGGTACTGGGCGGCCACTGGTTGTCGGCGCCGGTCACCGCCTTGGCCGAGAGTTACGGGGCGCACTTTACGCTACCGCGATTGGGTCTGAAAGGCTCGGTTTTGCTATGTTTTTGTAGTACACTGCTTGGCTGGCTGGGTGCTTGGTTAGCCGTCGGCCGTCATCTTGCCGACATCAAACCCCGCTAGGCTTGACACGCCTGATGGCATGTATTGAACTTTCGTTCAAGTTAGCCTTCTAATGGGTCATCCGTGCTATCAGGCACATGATTCCTTTGCCGTGCCGCCGTGGATGTTGGATTACGCCACGCACGCAGGGTGAGCAACCGATGGAGACATCTGCATGAGCAACAGTCTTCAGCCCGTGGGTCATCTTTCTCCCGGTCATGACCTGAATGGTTACATTCAGGCCGTCAATCGCATTGCTGTGCTGTCCTCCGACGAGGAACGCGAGCTGGGCTTTCGCCTTTACGAACAAGGCGATCTCGAAGCGGCGCGGCGCCTTGTCATGTCGCATCTGCGTTTCGTGGTGCACATTGCGCGCAGCTATTCCGGCTACGGTCTGCCCCAGGCTGACTTGATCCAGGAAGGCAACGTCGGCTTGATGAAGGCCGTCAAGCGTTTCGACCCGAATCAGGGTGTGCGCCTGGTATCGTTCGCCGTGCACTGGATCAAGGCCGAGATTCACGAATATGTGCTGCGCAACTGGCGCATCGTGAAGATCGCCACCACCAAGGCCCAGCGCAAGCTGTTCTTCAATCTGCGTGGCGCCAAGAAGCGCCTGGCGTGGCTCAATAACGACGAAGTCGATGCCATTGCCAAGGATCTCGACGTCAAGCCGCAGGTGGTGCGTGAGATGGAAGGCCGTCTCTCGGCGTTCGATGCCGGCTACGATGCCTCGCCTTCCGAAGATGAAGATCAGGGCTATCAGGCGCCGGTTCA
Source organism: Chromohalobacter nigrandesensis (assembly GCF_023061285.1). Lineage (GTDB taxonomy): Bacteria > Pseudomonadota > Gammaproteobacteria > Pseudomonadales > Halomonadaceae > Chromohalobacter > Chromohalobacter nigrandesensis. The sequence continues at coordinate 85,272 of NZ_JAKGAM010000007.1, read as the reverse complement.
TTACCTCGACGACGAGCGCTACGATCCTGCCGCGCAGCTCGAAGCGGCGGACTGGGAGGAAGACTCCTCGCATCGCCTGCAGACGGCGCTGGGTAAGCTCGATGAACGTTCGCAGGATATCCTGAAGCGTCGTTGGCTTTCCGAGTCCAAGGCTACGCTGCATGAGCTGGCCGATGCGTACGGCGTCTCCGCCGAGCGTATTCGTCAGCTCGAGAAAAATGCCATGAAGAAGATCAAGCAACAGCTCGGCGACGGCTTCGCCGCCTGAGTTCGAGCGCTAACGCGCCAAGGTCAATGCGACGGGACCCACGCGCGAAAGCAGCAATGCCCGGCCATGCGCCGGGCATTGTCGTCTGTGGCGTCTACACGTGGGCGGGATGCGGTGTGGCGACCAGCAGGCGGGCGGAGAGCATCTGCCACTGATCTTCCCAGTGCTCGGTGGGAAGACGCCGGAAGTCGCTGCGCACATATTGCGTGATGCGCCCATCGGCCGCAGCCAGCAGCAGGTTGGCGGTGGCCGAGACCTGTAGCGTGGTGCGCAAGCCTTCGTGAATCTCGGCTTCGCGCAGGATCTGCTTGAGCTGGGTTTCCAGGCGGTCGAAGAGCTGCGTCATGCGTACGCGCAAGCGCGCGGTTTCGCCAGTCAAGGCATCGCCGACGAGCAACCGGCACAGGCCGGGGTTCTTTTCGGCGAAGCCCAGCAGCAGTGTCAGGATATGATGACAACGCGCCTGTGCCTGCGGCTCCTCATCGAGGATGCGGCGAATGCGCTCGAATAGCGTCTCCTCGATGAATTCGATCAGCCCTTCGAACATCCGTGCCTTGCTGGGGAAATGCCGATAGAGGGCGGCTTCGCTGACGCCGACCTGGCGGGCCAGGGCGGCGGTCGTGATCCGCTTGCCGCTGTCCTCCTGCAACATTAGCGCCAGCGCCTGGAGGATCTGCTCCCGGCGACTTTGCTTGGGTGTTTCCTGCGTCATCGATTTTCTTCTGTTGGAATCGTGTTAGCCCATCCTAATGGGCTGCCGGGATGCCGACAAATCGTCGCGCATCGCGGCGCACCGTCCCGGGTGCGAGGGGAATTGTCAGTCCGTGGCGCCTTCGTCGCTGTCGATGTCGGTGATCAGCGTGCCGACCCCGGCGTTGGTGAATATCTCCAGTAGCGTGGCGTGCGGTACGCGGCCATCGATGATATGCGAACTGGCCACGCCGCCTTTGACGGCATCCAGTGCGCAGCGAATCTTGGGCAGCATGCCGCCATGGATGGTGCCATCGCCGATCAGCGCGTCCACCTGAGCGGTGGTAAGCCCTGTCATGACCTCGCCCTCGGTATTCATCAGCCCGGCGACATTGGTCAGCAGCATCAGCTTCTCGGCGTTCAGCGCCTCGGCGACCTTGCCGGCGACCAGGTCGGCGTTGATGTTGTAGCTATGGCCCTCGGCGTCGACGCCGATCGGCGCGATCACGGGGATGAAATCGCGCGCGGTGAGCATCTCGATGAGGTCTGTGGCGATGTGCTCGACCTCGCCGACATGGCCGATATCGATGATCTCCGGCGCCGTCATCTCCGGGGTCTGGTGTTCGACGCGCAACTGGCGTGCGGTGATCTGCGCGCCGTCCTTGCCGGTCAGGCCGATGGCCTTGCCGCCGCTGCGATTGATCAGGTTGACGATGCTCTTGTTGACCAGCCCGCCGAGCACCATCTCGACCACGTCCATGGTTTCGGCATCGGTGACGCGCATGCCGCCGACGAAGCGCGATTCGATGTTCAGCCGCTCGAGCAGCTCGCCGATCTGCGGGCCGCCGCCGTGCACCACCACCGGATTGATGCCGACTTCCTTCATCAGCACCATGTCGCGGGCGAAGGAGTCGATCAGCGTGTCCTCGGTCATGGCGTTGCCGCCGTACTTCACCACCACGGTCTTGCCGGAGAAACGCTGGATGTAGGGCAGCGCCTCCGACAGGATCTCGACCACCAGACGCGGGTCGCGTGCGTGTTCACTCATGAATGTTGTCTCCTTGAAAGCGGCCGGTGTTAAGGCACCGGCCGCCGAGTCTCAGAAGGGGAGATCGGCCTCGGGGGCGACCTGCTTGAGGGCATCGCGGAATTGGCCCTGAATGCGCGCCAGCGCTTCTTCGTTCTTGCCTTCGAAGCGCAGCACCAGCATCGGCGTGGTGTTGGACGCGCGACACAGGCCCCAGCCGTCGGCATAGTCGACGCGGATGCCGTCGAGAGTGGTCTTCACGCCATCTTCGCCGAAGTCGCCTTCCCGGGCGAGCTTGTCGACGATGGCGAACTTGTTCTCGTCGCTGACCTTGGCGTTGAGCTCCGGCGTGCTGAGGTCCTGCGGGAAGCGTTCGAAGAAGGCGTCGGCGTCCAGCCCTTGTGTCGAACGTTGCCGGGACAGAATCTCCAGCAGACGGGCGGCACCGTAGAGGCCGTCGTCGAAGCCGTACCAGCGTTCCTTGAAGAAGATATGGCCGCTCATCTCGCCAGCCAGCGCCGCGCCGGTTTCCTTCATGCGCGCCTTGATCAGCGAGTGCCCGGTACGCCACATCTCCGGTGTGCCGCCGGCCTTCTCGACCACTTGGGCCAGGTTGCCGGTGCATTTGACGTCGAAAATGATGCGTGCGCCGGGACTACGCTGGAGTAGATCCTCGGCGAAGGCCATCATCAGGCGGTCGGGATAGATCACCTCGCCCTTGGGCGTGACCACGCCGAGGCGGTCGCCGTCACCATCGAAGGCCAGGCCGATATCCGCGCCGGTGTCCTTGACGGTGCGGATCAAGTCCTCGAGGTTTTCCAGCTTGCCGGGGTCCGGGTGATGGTTGGGGAAATCGCCGTCGATCTCGGCGAACAGCGGCGTCATCTCGGCGCCCAGGCGCTCGATCAGTTGCGGGCCGAGCTCACCGGCCACGCCGTTGCCGCAGTCGACCACGGCCTTGATCTGCCCGCTCAGACGGATATCGCCGAGGATGCGCTCGAGATACGCCTCGCGCACATCCATCTCGCGCAGACTACCTTCACCTTCGCCGAGCGCACCGTCCTGGATACGCTGATAAAGTGCGGTGATAGCGTCGCCGGAGAGCGTTTCGCCGCCGAGCACGATCTTGAAGCCGTTGTAGTCAGGCGGGTTATGGCTGCCTGTGACCATGACGCCGGAGCTCGTGCCTTCCAGCGTGTGGGTGGCGAAGTAGAGCACCGGCGTGGGCACCATGCCGATGTCGATGACATCGCGTCCCGCGCCGCGCAGGCCGCGGATCAGGGCCGCTTGAAGACGTTTGCCCGAGTGGCGGCCGTCGCGAGCGACGACCACGGTAGCTTCGTCGCGGCTGGCGGCTTCGGCACCGATGGCACGCCCGATCAGCTCGACGCCTTCCTCGGTCAGGTTGTCGTCGACGATGCCGCGAATGTCATAGGCGCGGAAGATGGCCGCGCTGATGGAGGTGTTGGGAGCTTGTTGGCTCATGGTGAATCCCTTCGAGTCGATGGCCATATGGCCGTGAACATCGGGCAACCGTCAGCGTCGCCCGCCCGAACTCAATGGCGGCCGGAGTGGCCGAAGCCCCCTCCGGCGCGCTCGCTGGTGGCAAAGTCCTCGACGATGTCGAGCTTGGCCTGTACCACGGGCACAAGCACATATTGTGCCAGGCGTTCGCCCGGTTCCAGAACGAACGTCGTGTCACCGCGATTCCAGACCGAGATCATCAGCTCGCCCTGATAATCGGAGTCGATCAGGCCGACGAGATTGCCCAGCACGATGCCGTGTTTATGCCCCAGGCCGGAGCGCGGCAGGATCATGCCGGCAAGGCCCGGGTCGCCGATGTGCACGGCAAGGCCGGTGCGCACCAGCTCGCAGTCGCCCGGCGCTAAAGTCAGCGGGCCATCGAGCAGGGCGCGCAGGTCCATGCCGGCGCTGCCGGTGGTGGCGTAACCGGGGAGCGGGAAGTCGTGGACGCGTTCGTCCAGAATCTTCACCGACAAGGTCGTGTCGGAAGACAACGAGGCATCTGACATGGGAATGGGTCCGTCAGTCGTGCGCCGTGGAGGCGCGGTGAGCGTAAAGCATCAATACCCGGTCGACGATGGCGTCGGCCAGGGTGGTCTTGGGCTGCGGCGGCAGCGTTTGGCTGTCGGTGTCATCGCCGTCACGCCACAGCAACAGGGCAGCGTTGTCGTCGGCGCCGAAGCCGAGCCCGGCCTGGGAGACATCGTTGGCGACGATCATATCCATGCCCTTGCGGGTCAGCTTGTCGTGCGCATAGCGTTCCACGTCACGGGTCTCGGCGGCAAAACCTATCATCAGCGGGCGCGGTGAACGCGCGGCGATCTCGGCCACGATATCGGGGTTCTTGACCAGGGTGAGCGTCATCGTCTCGCTGGCGTCGGTCTTCTTGAGCTTGTGTTCGGCGACGTGCTCGGCGCGATAGTCGGCGACCGCTGCACAGCCGATGAAGATATCGCTCTCGGCGGCGGCGTGCTCGGTGGCGGCGAGCATCTCGCTGGCCGATGTCACATCGATGCGTTCGACATTTGGGGGCGTCGCCAGGGTGACAGGACCGCTGATCAAGCGCACGCGGGCGCCACGTCGGGCCCAGGCAGCGGCCAGGGCATAGCCCATCTTCCCGGAACTGTGGTTGGAGAGATAACGTACCGGATCGAGCGCTTCATGGGTCGGGCCGGCGGTGATCGTTATCCGCAGCGCTTCGGCATCGCGCACCGCCGGCGCCTCCGCGAGCTCGGCGATCAGCGCTTCCGGTTCGCGCATGCGGCCGAGCCCGACATCGCCACATGCCTGCTCGCCACCATCGGGGCCCAGCAGGCGCCACCCCAGAGTGTGCAACGTCGCGACATTGGCTTGGGTCGCCGGATGGCGCCACATGGCCTGGTTCATCGCCGGCGCCATGACGCACTCCGCCTCGCTGGCCAAGCACAGCGTGGTGAGCAGGTCGTCGGCATGGCCATGCGCCAGGCGCGCCATGAGATCGGCGGTGGCCGGCGCGACGAAAATCAACTCCGCCCAGCGCGCCAGCTCGATATGGCCCATGCCGGCTTCTGCCTCGGGGTCGAGCAGTGACGTGCGAACCTGCTCCCCGGTGAGGGCCTGAAGCGTCAGTGGCGTAATGAAAGCCTGCGCGCCCTCGGTCATGATCACACGCACCTCGCAGCCCGCCTTTTTCAACAGGCGAGCGAGTTGAGCGCTTTTGTAAGCGGCGATACCGGCGCTGATGCCGAGTAACACGCGCTTGCCGAAGAGTGTTGGCATGACGGGAATCCTGACCGTTTTGCAGGCCCTCCACCTTACCACACCGTGCCTCGGCTTTGCGTAGCGGGCGCCGCTTTAAGCGCATAGCTGTTTGACGGCGATCTCTATTCCCCGTAATTCTGCCAACCCCTTGAGACGGCCTATCAGTGGATAGCCGGGGCGTGTCGCGCGAGATAGATCATCCAGTAGGTGATGGCCATGATCGGGGCGTAGCGGCAGGCGTGGCCCGCCGTTACGCTCGCGCCGACGTTCCTCTTCGAACAGGGCCCTCACGACGCCGACCATGTCGACATCGCCATCGAGGTGCGCCGCTTCGTGGAAGGTCCGCGTATCTTCCTCGCGCCGGGTCGCACGCAGATGGGCGAAGTAGATGCGCTCGGCGAAGCGCTCACCCATCGCGACCAGGTCGATTGCCTCACTGACGCCGTAGGAGCCGGTGCAGAAGGTCATGCCATTGGCAGGACTGAGGGCGGCGTCGAAGATCCATTGAACGTCGTCGGGCGTCGAAACCACGCGTGGTAGTCCGAACAGTGAGCGGGGTGGATCGTCGGGATGGATCGCCAGGCGGATGCCGACCTCTTCGGCCACCGGTACGATGGCGCGCAGGAAGCGGCCCAGGTTGTCGCGCAGCCGGGCAGCGTCGATCTCGGCGTAGCCGGCGATTACCTCGCGAAAGCGTGCCAGGGTGTAATGCTCCTCGGCACCGGGCAACCCGGCGATGACGGTGTCGATCAGCCGGCTACGAGCGGCCTCGTCGAGGGTGTCGAGATAGCGGTTGGCGGCGTCGCGTTCAGCGGCATCGTAGTCGCGTTCGGCGCCGGGACGCTCAAGCAGGTACAGGTCGAAGGCGGCGAAGGCGGTCTGGTCGAAGCGCAGCGCCGTGCCGCCGGTGGGTAGCGGCCAGGCCAGGTCGGTGCGCGTCCAGTCGAGCACCGGCATGAAGTTGTAGCAGACCACGTCTATACCGCAGGCGGCCAGGTTACGCAGCGTCTGCTGATAGTTGGTGATATAGGCATCGCAGTCGCCGCTGGCCTTCTTGATGTCCTCGTGGACCGGCACGCTTTCGACCACCGACCAGGTGAGTCCGGCGGCCTCGATCAAGCGCTTGCGCTCGGCAATCGCCTCGTGAGGCCAGGCTTCACCGTTGGGAATCTCGTGCAGGGCGGTGACGATACCGGTGGCTCCAGTCTGGCGGATGTCGTCGAGGGTGATCGGGTCGTCGGGACCGAACCAGCGCCAGGTGTGTTCCATGGTCGTATCCTATCGTGTCGGGGCGTCGAGTGCGGCCAGGGCCGCTGTGACGCCGCTGCCATTCAGTGTGTGGTAGGCATCGAGTACTGCGCTGCGAAAACGGGCATCCTCGGCCAGTTCTCGCGGGAAAATAGCGTCGAGGGCGAGAAAGGCGGCGATCAGTGACTCGGGCTTGTCGTGTTCGACATGCAACGCGGCGAAGGTCTCGGCCATCGGATCGTCGACCGGGTGGTGAGCGTCGGCCAGGTCGCGACCGGCGGTATAGCGGATCCATGCCGCCACGCCGAGTGCGGCGCAGCGAATATCCGCATCATCGACGAGACGTTGCCGGGTGCCGCTCAGCCAGCGCTGGGGCAGCTTCTGCGAGCCGTCCATGGCGATCTGCTGCAGGCGATGGTGCAGGCTGTCGTTGGTGAAGCGGGCCAGCAGGCTATCAGCGTAAGCGTCGAGGTCGGTGCCTTCGGGTATATTCAGCGTCGGCGCGGCCTCGTCACGCATGTAGCGGCGCAGCAGGCCGATGAATTCCTCGCGGCCGATGGCGTCGGCCACTGTCTCGATCCCCGCCAGCACGCCGAGGTAGGCGAGCAGCGAATGACTGCCGTTGAGCATGCGCAGCTTCATGGTCTCGAAGGGCGCGACGTCGGCGACCATCTCGACGCCTTCATGCTCCCAGTCAGGACGTCCCTGGGGAAAGTCATCCTCGATCACCCATTGGCTGAAAGCCTCGCAGGTTACCGCCGCTGGGTCGTCGATGCCCTGCGCGCGCAGGCGCTCGAAATCAGCCTCGCTCATTGCCGGGACGATGCGGTCGACCATACTGCAGGGGAAGGCGACGTGTTCGGTGATCCATGCGGCGAGCTCCTCATCGCGTTGGCGCGCCAGCTCGATCACCGCGCGGCGAGTGCGTTTGCCATTATCGGGCATGTTATCGCAGCACAGCACCGTGAATGCCGGAGTATCGGCCGTGAATCGTCTAGCCAGCGCTTCGACCAGCATGCCCGGTGCGGTCTGCGGCTGCGTGGGAGTGGCGATATCGTGACAAATCGGCTCTGCGTCGAGCAGCAGCCGGCCGTCCGCCGGATCGAGGTAATAGCCCTTCTCGGTCACGGTCAGTGTGACGATGCGCACGGTGGGCTCGCTCATGCGGGTCAACAAGGTCTCGAGATCCTCACCGCCGGGACCGGTATAGAATGTTTCGCGAATCGCCGTGATCTCGCGCAGGGTGAGGGTTTCGCTGTCGGCGTATTCGGCGACGTGATAGCGCTGATCGCGTTCGCGCATCAGCTCGACGAGCTGGCGATTGGAACGCAGATTGGCGCTGGCAATGCCCCACGGGCCGCCATCGTGGCGGGCCAGGTTGCGCTCCAGGTAGGCCGCTTGGTGGGCGCGATGAAAAGCACCAAGGCCGAGATGGACGATGCCCACCGTGGCCGGTGCATACGTGCTGAGTATCGGTGTCGGCGTCATGATCGATCAGTCTCCCATTAGCAGGTTGGGTAGCCACAGCGAAAGGGCTGGCACGTAGGACACCAGTAGCAGTACCACCAGGTTGCAGATCAGGAACGGTACGATGGCCCGTGCCACGCGCAGCATCGGCAGCTTGCCGATACCCGCGACAACGAAAAGGCAGACTCCAAGGGGGGGGGTGGTCAGTCCGATCATCAGGTTAAGCACCGCCATCAGCCCGAAATGGACCGGGTCCATGCCCACCCCGGTGGCCACGCCCAACAGCGCCGGGAACAGAATGATCAGCGCGGCGATGGTCTCCATGAAGGTGCCTACGACCAGCAGGATCAGGTTGAGAATCAGGATCACCACGATGGGGTTCTCGCTGAAGCCAAGGATCTGGTCGGCGATCATCTGCGGGATCTGCTGGCTGGTGAGGATCCAGCCGAACAGGTTGGCTAGGCCCACCAGCAGCATCAGCGAGCCGGAGGTCAATACGGTGTCGACGACGATTTGCGGCAGGTTGCGCCAGGTAATGCCTTTGTAGACGAACATGCCGATGACCAAGGCATATAGGCTGGCGACGATAGACGCCTCGGTGGGAGTGAAGACGCCACCGATGATCCCGTAGAGGATGATGAATGTCATCAGCAGCGCCCAGAACGCGCTGCGGCCTTCCTTGACCAGTTCCCTGAAGGTCGCCCGTCGCTCCTTGGGATAACCACGCTTCACCGCCAGGATGTACACGGTGATCATCATCGCCAGGCCCAGCAACAGTCCCGGAATGGCGCCGGCCAGAAACATCCGGCCGACCGAGACGCCGGATAGCGAGCCGGCGATGATCATCGGTACGCTAGGGGGAATGATCGGCCCCACTGTCGATGAGGCGGCGGTCACTGCGGCGGCGAAGGGCTTGTCGTAGCCGGCGCGGGACATGCCGGGGATCATCACTGAACCGATACTTGCCGCATCGGCCACGGCGGTGCCGGAGATACCGCCGAAGATCATTGAGCCGCCCACGTTGGCCAGCCCCAGACCACCGCGGATATGACCCATCAAGGCGTTCGCGAAACGCACGATATGATCGGTAATGTTGCCGACGTTCATCAGGTTGCCGGCTAGCACGAAACCGGGAATGCACAGCAACACGAAGGTGTCGATACCACCGTACATGCGCTGCGGGACGATGGTCAGCGAGATGTCCGATAGCAGCAGGTAAGAAAGTGAAGCGATGCCCAGCGAGAAGGCGATGGGGATGCCTACCAGCAGCAGAACAATAAATACGCAGAACAGGACGGCGACTTCCATCATGGCGTCTCCCTGGCATGGGTCGATCCGCCGTGAGCGATGGCCACCCCGGCCTCGATCAAGCCGATCGCCGCATACAGGGCGGACAAGCCGAACAGGGCGACGGTCGAGAAGAAGATATAGTGCATGTGGACCTCTAGAGTCGGCGAGGTCTGGAAGGCACCTACCTGGGCGAATTGCATGGCGTGGGGGATCATCCACGCTGAGAAGACACCCACGACCAAACAACATAGTGCTCGGTAGACCAGCTGGCTGCGTCGGCCTAACAGATGCTGGAAAAGTTCTACGTTGACATGGCGGTTGCGGCGCAGGACGAGCCCGGATGACAGCGCCACCATGTAGATGAACAGATAGCGCGATAGCTCCTCGGTCCAGGCTGGGGAACTAGGCAGCGCCACTCGGGAGACGATTTGCAGGATCACCACCGCGGCGATGGCTATCAGCGCCAGCGATGCGAGTAGAGCGAACAGGCGGTCGAGCCCGCTGACCAACCGCCCCCAGATACCGCCGAGGGGGGGAATCTCAGCGATGTCGTGCAGCGGATCGCTCGATATGGAATCGGAATCGCTCATCAGGGATATTCCTCGGCGAGTCGGTAGAGTGCCGGGGCCGTCATGTCCGGCCCGGCCCCGGGATGAGGTGCATGGCCGGATTAGAGGTCCTGAATCTCCTCGTAGAGTGTCTGCTGTTCGTCGTTCAGCGATTCCTTGACGGCCGGCTCGGCCGCGTCGGCAAAGGCTTGTTGATCGACTTCGACGAACTCCATGCCTGCCTCTTCGAGCGCGTTGCGCAGACGTTTCTGGTCCTCGGAGAAGAGTTTCGCCTCATAGGACTGCATCTGCTGAGCCGCATCGAGGACCACCTCCTGCAGGTCCTCCGGCATTGACTCAAGCTTGTTCTTGCCGATCACCACGTAGATCCAGCTACGCACGTGATCGGTCACGTTCACGTAGTCCTGAACCTCATTGAAGCTGGCGCTTTCGATCAGTGACAGTGGGTTCTCCTGACCATCGATGGTGCCCTGCTGCAGCGATGTGAACACCTCGCTGAAGGCCATCGGCGTGGGCTTGGCGCCAAGCGCCTGCCAGGTATCGACGAACAGAGGCACGTTGGGTACGCGCAAACGCAAGCCATCAAGGTCAGAGGGCTTCTTTATCGGCCGGTTGGAAGTCAGTTCACGCGTGCCGCGTTCGAACCAGGCGACCGGTACCAGGCCGGTTTTCTCCTCGACCTGTTGTTCGATCTGCTTGCCGATATCGCCCTCGACCGCCTTGTGCAGGTGCTCGGAGTCGCGGAAGGCGTAGGGCACGGCCATCATCGCCGCCTTGGGGGCCCAGTTCTGCAGGCTTTCTCCGGTGATGGTCATATCAGCGGTGCCGAGTTGAATGCTGTTGATGACTTCCATCTCGGTGCCCAACTGCTCGTTGGGAAATATCTGTACCTCGATGCGGCCGTCGGACTCTTCTTCGACGACTTGTTTGAAGCGCTCGGCGGCTTTGTTCCAGATGTTTTCTTCGTTGGCCAGGTGGCCGAACTTGAGGGTGTAATCCGCAGCTGTGGCGAACGGGGCGGCGAGTATGCTTGAGCCGATAACGGCGCTGACGAGTAGCTGTTTGAGCATGACGTTCACTCCTGACTCTGTTTGATGGCTGTTGTTGTTGAGCGTTGAGTAGTGGTTTGCATTCGGTCATTGGCGAGTGCGAGGGCCGAATCGCTTAGCGCTTCAGGCATCGAGCTCGATGAGTACCTTGCACACGCGTTCCGGGTGGTGATCGATCATGTGGATCGCTTCACCCATCTCAGCGAAGGGCAGCCGGTGGCTGACCAGCGCCATGGCATCGAGCCGCCCGCTGGCGAGCATCTCGATAACTTCGGGAAACTTGCGGTTGTTGAGTCGTGAGCCGACGATGCTCAGCTCCTTCTTGATTACCTCGAGCTGGACTAAGTCGCTGGGCGTCGTGTTGAAACCCAGTAAGCCAATACGCCCGGCTGGCGAGGCGATTCGCGCGAGCTGTGGGAACAGCGCCGGCACGCAGGCGGCGTCGGCGATCAACGGAACGCCTTCGCCGCCGGTGCGCTCAGTCATCACCGCCTCGAGGTCTTCTCGTTGACCATTGACGGTGTGGCTGGCGCCCAGCGAGTGGGCCACTTCCAGGCGATCGTCGATGACATCGCTGACGGTAATATTGGTTAGCCCCTTGGCCCGGGCAACCTGGAGAATCGTCAGGCCGATCACGCCAGCACCGAGGATCAGCAGAGCATCGCCGTCGTGAGACTGCATGCGGTCGAGGACGTTACAGGCGATGGTGTAGGGTTCGACCAGAGCGGCCTGGTCGAGGCCGACGTGCTCGGGGATATGATGGACATTGCCTGCCGGTACGCTGACGCGCTGCTCGAAACCACCGTCGCGGTGCACACCGATCACTTCGAGGCGGCTGCAGACGTTGGGGCGGCCGATGCGGCACGGGTAGCACTCGCCGCAGTTGATCACCGGGTCGATGCAGACTCGGTCACCTGCCGCAATGCCTGTGACGCTTTCTCCGACCGCTTCGACGACCCCGGCGAACTCATGCCCGGTAATGCGCGGGAAACGCACGAAGGCGTTGTCGCCGTGAATGATGTGCATGTCGGAGCCGCAGATACCGGCGAAGGCGGGGCCGACCAGCACCTCGTCGGCGCCGACTCGAGGGTCCTCGACGTCCACGATGCCGAAATCGTGGGGGGCGCGAACTTCAAAGGCTTTCATGAATGACTCCTGATTCGTGTTACGCAAGGCGAATGACCTACCAGTGCCATAGCGTGCCGTCTTCGAGACGGTTGACCGGCAGGCTGGCACGTTCGTAGGGGTACTTCGCGGCGAGCTCTTCATCGATATCGACGCCGTGTCCCGGGGACTCGCCCACCAGGAAATGGCCGTCCTCGAAGCGATAGTCGTGGGGGAAAACCGCGTCAGTCTCGGTGGTATGCGGCATGTGTTCCTGGATACCGAAGTTGGGTACCCAGGTGTCGAAGTGAATCGCCGCGCCGAGACATATCGGCGACAGGTCGGTGGGGCCGTGGAAACCGGTGCGCACGTGATAAAGCGCGGCCAGATCGGCAACGCGGCGCAGCGCGGTGATGCCGCCGCCATGAGTGAGCGGCATGCGGATATAGTCGATCCATTGGTTCTGGATCATCTCGCGGCAGTCGTGGATCGAGTTGAATACTTCGCCGATTGCCAGCGGCGTGGTGGTGTGTTCACGAATCAGGCGTAGCCCCTCCTGATTCTCGGCCGCTACGCAGTCCTCCAGCCAGAACAGGTGGTAGGGTTCGACGGCCTTGCCTAGCCGCGCAGCCTCGATCGGTGTCAGGCGATGATGAACGTCGTGCAAGACATGCAGGTCGTCGCCGAATCGCTCGCGCACGGCGGCGAACAGCTTGGGCACATGGTTGAGGTACTTCTCGGTGCTCCAGACGTGTTCGGCGGGTAGCGAAGAGTCGGCCGGCTCGTAACGCTCGCCAGGGTTCTTGGCCACGCCATAGGTGGTCTTGATCCCCGGGACACCTGATTGGACGCGTACCGCGCGGTAACCCATCTCCACATGGCGGGCGACCTCTTCCAGGCAGTCATCGATCTCCTGGCCGGTGCAGTGGGCGTAGGTCATTACCCGCTCGCGGCTTTTGCCGCCGAGCAGTTGATAGAGCGGCATGCCGGCGGCCTTGGCCTTGATGTCCCAGAGGGCCATGTCGACGGCGGCGATGGCGGTCATGGTCACCGGGCCGCGCCGCCAGTAAGCGCCGCGATAAAGGTATTGCCAGGTGTCTTCGATACGGCTGGCGTCGCGGCCGATCAGCGCCGGTACCACATGCTCGTCGAGATAGGCCGTCACCGCCATCTCGCGGCCGTTGAGGGTGGCGTCGCCGATCCCGTAAATGTCGGTGTCGGTGATTATCTTGAGCGTTACGAAATTTCGGCCGGGGCTGGTGACGATGGTATAGGCGTCGCGAATCTTCATGCACTGGCTCCAGAAGGCAGCGTAGTTCGACGACCACCGGTCGAGGTGGCCTCGAAGAGCTCGGGGAAACGCTCGACCAGGGCCGGCAGCGAGCTGAGTATTTCGCGCAGGTGTTCCCGTACGGCTTGTTCGGCGGCGTCGGCATCGCGCGCGATAATACTGTCGAGAATACGGGTGTGCTGGTCGATCAACTTGGTGATGGGTGTGGCATCCGGCACGCTCAGATAGCGCACTCGGTCGAGCTGTGCCTTGACCTCCTGAGTCACGCGCCAGGCGGCGTCGTGCCCCGTCTCTAGTGCCAGCGTGCGATGGAACGCCTCGTCGAGACGGTAGAAGCGGTCGTGGTCCTGCGGCTCGATGCAGCGTTGCTGGCGGTCGATGAGTTCGTGCAGTTCATCACGTACCCCCGAGGCGAGTCCCTGTTCGGCGGCGTCCCGTGCGACGGCGATCTCGATAGCTTCACGAACGAAGCGTGCTTCCATGACATCGGCTTGAGAAATGTGCACGACATAGGTGCCGCGCTGGGGGCGCACCTCGATCAAACCGGCCTCTGAGAGGCGGATAAAAGCTTCACGTACGGGTTGCCGGCTGACCGCGAAGGTCTCGGCGATCTCTTTCTCCGACAGCGCCTGGCCGGGCGCCAACGTCATGCGAATGATCGATTGGCGCAGGACCGCATAGAGGCGTTGACGGACATTACCGTCGGGCTGTTCGTCCCAGAGCGCGAGCAGTGATGGCGTCATGTGAAGATCCTGAATCGATGCGTTGTATGACTAGTATGGTAGTTGGCTTAGCCAATCATGCGATGCAACTTTGGTTGAGGATGGCCGGCGTGCGATAGTGTCAATTTATGAGATATTTCTGATATTATGCTTGAGTATGCCGTGACATCCGCAATCTGAGGGGAACTGGCGATGGGAATCCGCGATTGGCCGGAAGGCGAGCGCCCGCGTGAAAAGTTGCTTACCCTGGGAGCGCCGGTGCTGTCGGATGCGGAGTTGCTGGCGATCTTCCTGCGTGTGGGCGTGAAGGGGCGCTCGGCGGTAGATCTTGCGCGTGATCTGCTGGTCGCTTTTGGCGGTCTGCGGCCATTGTTGGAGGCGGATCAAGCGCGCTTTTGCGCGGAGCATGGCCTGGGCGAGGCCAAGTATGTGCAGCTTCAGGCCTCGTTGGAACTTTCTCGGCGGCATTTGGGGAGCTTGCTGGAGCGTGGCGGTGCCCTGACGTCGCCGGCTTTGGTGCGCCAGTTCTTGACGTCGCAGTTGCGCCACTTGCCCCACGAGTCATTCGCGGCGTTGTTTCTGGATACGCAGCACCGCGTGATTCGCTTCGAGACGCTTTCGGAAGGCACGCTCGACAGTGCCTCCGTGTATCCGCGCGAGGTGTCGCGCCGGGCGCTGGCGCTCAATGCGGGGGCGTTGATCTTTGCCCATAATCACCCTTCGGGCGTGGCGGAGCCGAGCGATGCCGATCGGCGAATCACCCAGCGACTCAAGGAGGCGCTGGGGCTTTTCGATATCCGTGTGCTGGACCATTTCGTCGTCGGCGATGGTGAGGTAATATCGTTTGCCGAACGCGGATGGCTTTAAGGCCGTGCCCGCGATGCCAGGTTGGCCGTCCGTCGAGCCTCCGCGAGCTTGCGGCACGGCTTGACGTCTGGTATAAAGTACGCCCTTTGAATCAGGGCAGAAGGCGGTAGCCTGCCATTCCCGGTTTGCCCGACAGGTTTTGAACAACTCGCCAGTGGTTGGAGGCTTCCATGTCCCAAGTATGTCAGGTTACCGGCAAGCGCCCGGTGACTGGTAACAATGTTTCTCACTCCCAGCGGAAAACCCGCCGTCGCTTCTTGCCGAACTTGCACACCCATCGTTTCTGGGTGGAAGGCGAAAAGCGCTTCGTCAAGCTGCGCGTTTCCTCCAAGGGCATGCGCATCATCGACAAGAAAGGCATTGAAGAAGTGCTCAGCGATATCCGCAAGCGTGGTGACCGCGTCTAAACAGCGCGTCCAAACAGGGAGTAACGAGTCATGCGTGATAAGATCAAGATGGTGTCCAGCGCCGGAACCGGCCATTTCTACACCACCGACAAGAACAAGCGGAACACGCCGGATAAGCTCGAAATGAAAAAATTCGACCCGGTCGTCCGCAAGCACGTGATGTACAAGGAAGCCAAGATCAAGTGATCTTGGTCCTCCTTCGCCGCAGGTGACGTTCACCTGTCAGAAAAACCCGGGTCGCTCCGGGTTTTTTTATGCCAGCAAGAAAGGTAGCGGGAGGCTAGCATGCCCGAACTCCCCGAAGTCGAGACGACGCGTCGCGGTATTGCGCCCTATATAGAAGGGCGGGAGATTCGCGAGGTCATCGTGCGTCAGCCACGTCTGCGCACGCCGGTGCCGGACGATCTGGCGGATACGCTCGTCGGTCAGCGAATCGGTACGCTAGGGCGGCGTGCCAAGTATCTGCTCATGCCTATCGGCGAGCGTACCCTGCTATGGCATCTGGGAATGTCCGGGAGCCTGCGCGTGGCGCGTCTCGGTGATATGCCCAGAAAGCACGATCATGTCGACCTGGTCGTGGAGGATGGCGCGATTCTGCGTTATCACGACCCACGTCGTTTCGGCTTCGTCGATTGGCTGCAGGGCTCGCTGCTCGAGGATCCGCGCCTGGCACGCCTGGGCCCCGAACCGTTGTCGCCGGATTTCGACGGTGAGCGTCTCTACCGGCTTTCACGCAAGCGGCGCATTGCCGTCAAGCCGTTCCTGATGAACAACGCCGTGGTGGTGGGTGTCGGCAACATCTACGCCAGTGAAGCGTTGTTCCTGGCGGGGATCGACCCCCGGCGCGCGGCGGGGCGTATCTCCCGCGAGCGCTATGAGCGTCTGGCCGAGGCGGCACGCGAGGTGCTGGCGGCGGCGATCACGCAGGGCGGCACGACGCTGCGCGACTTCGTCAGCGGCACCGGCGAGCCCGGTTATTTCGCTCAGCGCCTCAATGTCTATGGGCGGCAAGAAGCGCCCTGCAGGCGTTGCGGCGAGCCGTTACGCTTGGCTACGCTGGGTCAGCGGGCCAGCGTTTTTTGTCCCCACTGTCAGCGCTGAGCGCTTCGCGCTGCGCGATGTCTTCGCCAAGAGGTTTTCCGTGACCGAACGTCTACGCCTAAAGAAAAACGCCGATCGGCGTCTCAAGGCGGGCCATTTATGGCTCTATTCCAACGAGATCGATATCGCGGTCACGCCGCTGAAGGATTTCGAGCCAGGCGCCCAGGCGGTCATCGAGGCCGCCAATGGCAAGCCGATGGGCATCGCCTATGTCAATCCGCACTCGCTGATCTGCGCGCGTATCGTCTCGCGGGATGTCGATGTGCGTCTCGACCGTTCGCTGCTGGTCCACCGCTTCAAACAGGCGTTGAGCCTGCGCGCGCGTTTGTTCGCCAAGCCCTTCTATCGCCTGGTGCATGGCGAGGGCGACTTGCTGCCGGGGCTCGTCGTCGATCGCTTCGATGACGTGCTGGTCGTGCAGCTCAATACGGTGGGCATGGACCGGCTGCGCGATGAGGTCGTCGCTGCGCTCGAGAAGGTGCTGGCGCCGCGCGCCATCGTGTTCAAGAACGATTCCTCCGGACGTCGTCAGGAACAACTCGGCGACGAGGTCGAGGTGGCCTATGGCGAGCTGCCCGATCAGGTGCTGCTCGAGGAGAATGGCGTGCGTTTCGTGGCGCCGGTACTCGACGGCCAGAAGACCGGTTGGTTCTTCGACCATCGCCCCAACCGGGCGTGGCTCAATGGTCTGGTCGCCGGCAAGCGGGTGCTGGATGTGTTCAGCTATGTCGGTGGCTGGGGCGTTCAGGCGGCGGCGCACGGTGCCAGCGAAGTGCTGTGCGTGGACAGCTCCGCCCAGGCCCTGGAGCGCGTGGCCGAGAACGCCGCGCTCAACGGCCTGACCGAGCAAGTGGCCGTCGGCGAGGGCGAAGCCTTCGAGGCATTGGCAGCCCTCAAGGCGGAGGGCGAGCAGTTCGACGTGATCGTGCTCGATCCGCCGGCTTTCATCAAGAAGCGCAAGGATATTCCCAACGGCGAACGCGCCTACGCGCGGCTCAACCGTGAGGCGATCCGGCTGCTGGGACGCGATGGTATGCTACTCTCGGCATCGTGCTCGATGCACTTGGCGCCGGAGCGCTTGATGGAGTGCGTGCGTGGTGCTGTGCGCCATCAGGATCGTCATGGGCAGGTCATCTATCAGGGCCACCAGGGGGCGGATCATCCCGTGCATCCCGCGATTCCCGAAACCGCCTACCTCAAGGCATTGGGGGTGCGGGTTTTCCGCAACTGAACATGACGTTGGAGAGCGTTCGCGTCTTTCGTCACCCCAACGCGCTGCTGGTCAACCACGTGCATAACGTGCTGGCCAGCGCCGGGTTGACGCCCGTGCTGCGTAATATGACCCTCGGCGGTGGCGCCGGTGAGTTACCGCCCGGTGAATGCGAGCCGGAGGTCTGGGTGCCGGTAGGCCATCGTCAACGCGCCGAGGCATTGGTCGATGAAGCCCTCAATGGACCCGCTGAGGGCCTCTCAGCGTGGCGTTGCCCTGCCTGTGGTGAATCGCTGGAAGGCGTCTTCGATACCTGCTGGCAGTGTGGTCAGGCACGTCCTCTCTGAGGCGAGCATGGCATGCTTGGCGCAAATCGTTCGGCGATGGGCGCTGTCGGCGTAAAGTTTTCTCTATAAGCGTGGCTTTATAGCGCGTCATCCCGTTTTGTCTCCTGCCTCCCTCCGATTCCTGTGCGTGTGCTGTAATGGATAGACGTTGAGCCTATTTTGTAGACATCCTCTGAAGTGGAGGCGCCATGAAAATCGCCATACCCAAGGAAATCAAGAATCATGAGTATCGTGTTGCCTTGACGCCAAGCGTGGTGCGCGAGCTGGTGGCACGCGGTCATCGCGTGGCGGTGCAGACATCGGCGGGTGAGGGGGCCGGCTTCCCCGATGCCGAGTATGAGGCGGCGGGGGCGCGTATCGAGCAGGATCTTGACGCGCTATGGGATAACGCCGAGCTGATCGTCAAGGTAAAGGAGCCTCAGCCAGAGGAGGTCAAGCGCCTCAAACCGAGCCATACGCTGTTCACCTATCTGCACTTGGCGGCCGAGGAGTCGCTGACGCGGGGGCTGATGGACAGCGAAGCTACCTGCATCGCCTATGAGACGATCACCGATGACCAGGGTGCATTGCCGCTTCTCGCGCCGATGAGCCGTGTCGCCGGCCGCATGGCCATCCAGGCTGGTGCGCATAGCCTGGAAAAGGCGCAGGGCGGTGCCGGTATTCTGATCCCGGGGGTACCCGGCGTGGCACCGGCCAAGGTGACGGTGATCGGCGGTGGCGTGGTCGGTGAAAACGCCGCGCGCATGGCGCTGGGCCTGGGCGCGGAAGTCACCGTGCTCGACAAGTCGCTGGAGCGGCTGGAAGTGCTCGACCATCGTTATCAAGGCCGGCTGAACACCGTGTATTCGACGGCAGATGCGCTGGAAACGGCGGCTCGCGAGTCGGATATCATCGTCGGTGCGGTGCTGGTGCCGGGGGCGCAGGCGCCCAAGCTGATCACCCGCAAGATGCTCGGTGACATGCGTCCGGGCAGTGTGCTGGTGGACGTGGCCATCGATCAGGGCGGCTGCTTCGAGACCAGTCGCGCGACGACCCATGCCGACCCCACCTATGTGGTGGATGACGTGGTGCATTACTGCGTTGCCAACATGCCGGGTGCCGTGGCGCGCACTTCCACTCAAGCATTGACCAACGCCACCTTGCCGTTCGTGCTGGCATTGGCCGACAAGGGATGGCAAGGCGCCCTGGCGGAGGATCCTCACTTCCTCGCGGGGCTCAACGTACATGCTGGGCGCATCACGCATCCGGCGGTGGCCCAGGCATTCGGTCTGGACGCGGTCGACCCCAAGAGCCTGATGGCATAGCAATGGACCACGACGTTCCGGCCGGGCCCGGTCGCCTTGGCCGGGACGTCGTTGTACACTGGGCGGATTCTCACATTTCGTTGCGATCAGCCCAATTTCATGACCAAGACACGCGTCCTGACCGGCATTACCACCACCGGCACCCCGCATCTCGGCAATTATGTCGGGGCCATCAAACCGGCCATCGAGGCCAGCCAGCGTCCCGATGTTGATTCCTTCTACTTCCTCGCGGACCTGCATGCGTTGATCAAGTGCCAGGACCCCCGGCGCGTGCAGCAGTCGCGCCTGGAAATCGCCGCCACCTGGCTGGCGCTGGGCCTGGATACCGACAACGCTGTGTTCTACCGCCAGTCGGACATTCCCGAAATCCCTGAGTTGACCTGGATGCTGTCCTGCGTCTGCGCCAAGGGGCTGATGAACCGCGCTCATGCCTACAAGGCGGCGGTGGCCGAGAACGAAGAGCTGGGCCATCAGGATATGGATAAAGGCGTGAGCATGGGGTTGTTCGGTTACCCGGTGCTGATGGCGGCGGACATCCTGATGTTCAACGCCAATAAGGTGCCGGTGGGGCGCGATCAGATCCAGCATATCGAGATGGCGCGCGACATGGGGGGACGCTTCAATCATCTCTACAAGGGCCAGTATTTCACGCTGCCCGAGGCGGTGGTCGACGACAAGGTGGAAGTGCTCAACGGGCTCGACGGCCGCAAGATGTCCAAGAGTTACAACAACACCATCCCGCTGTTCGTTTCCGAGAAGAAGCTCCAGAAGCTAGTACGCAAGATCAAGACCAACTCCCTGGAGCCCGGCGAGCCCAAGGACCCCGATAGCTGCACGCTGTTCCAGATCTTCTCGGCGTTTGCCACTGCGGAAGAAACCGCCACCATGCGGGCCGACTACGAGAACGGTATCGGTTGGGGTGAAGCCAAGGATCGGGTCTTCGAATACCTCAACGCGCACCTGCGCGAACCCCGCGAGCGCTATAACGCCTTGCTCGAGGATCCCGGGCATATCGAGAACGTGCTCAAGCAGGGCGCCGACAAGGCGCGTGCCGAGGCGCAGCCGCTCATGGAGCGTGTGCGTGAGGTCGCTGGCCTGGGACGTTTCGTGTAACGCCTCATCTGTCACTTTTATCGGTGCGCTTTTGCGCGCTCTGCCAAGCCCCGTGTCTCGCGACACGGGGCTTGTGTTTTTATATTGCCAAACGCTATAGCGAAAATGTGTTTTATGAATTTTTAAAAGGGCGGGTTAGGCACTAAGCTAGATAGCAATTTCCATTCGAACGATAATAGGAGGTTGCGATGCCTGACGCATCCAGCGTTTCATCCGCTTCGCCGACGCCGCGTCGCGGCGTACCGCCGTTGGCATTGGCGGCGGCGATAGTCTTGCTCCTGGGCGCTCTGGCCGTGGGAACGGCCTTTGAGGCGACCACGGGGTTGCTCATGATCGTGGGGGGCGCCCTGGGCATGGTGCTCTATCATGCCGCTTTCGGCTTTACCTCCGCGTGGCGTGTATTCATCACTGAGCGTCGTGGGCGAGGTCTGCGCGCGCAGATGGTCATGCTGGCTCTCGCGGTCGTGCTGTTCTTCCCGGCGCTTGGCGCAGGGACTCTTTTCGGTACGCCGGTCTCGGGTTATATCGCGCCCATCGGGGTCTCTGTCCTGGTCGGTGCGTTCCTGTTCGGGCTCGGCATGCAGCTCGGCGGTGGTTGTGCTTCGGGCACCTTGTTCACAGTGGGCGGCGGTAATGCGCGCATGGTGATCACTCTGGTGTTCTTCATCATCGGCTCCCTGGTCGGCACGGCGCATTTTGCCTGGTGGCAGACGTGGCCGGCGTTCCAGCCGACGTCGTTGCATGGCTTGTTCGGCGTGGGCGGCGGCATCGTCGTGAGTCTGGTGTTGTTCGCCGCGATCGCCGCGCTGACGGTGGCCATGGAGAGGCGCCGGCACGGTCAGCTCGAACGGGCGCCGCAGGTCGAGGCCGGTCGTTCGCGTTGGCTGCAAGGTCCCTGGCCGCTATTGGCCGGTGCGATAGGGCTGGCAGTGCTCAATTTCATCACGCTGGCGCTCGCCGGGCGTCCATGGGGTATTACCTCGGCGTTCGCTCTATGGGGCGCCAAGGGCTTCGAGGCGCTAGGCGGCGACGTCAGCGGCTGGGGCTATTGGCAGGCGGCTGGCAATGAGGCGGCCTTGAACGCCAATGTCTGGAGCGATATCACCACGGTCATGAACGTGGGCATCATCCTGGGGGCGATGGCCGCCGCAGCGCTGGCAGGCCGTTTTGCGCCGAAATTCAGCATTCCGCTACGTTCCGTGTTGGCGTCAGCCATCGGCGGATTTCTGTTGGGCTATGGAGCGCGCCTGGCATTTGGCTGCAATATCGGCGCCTATTTCGGCGGAATCGCCTCAGGCAGCTTACATGGCTGGCTGTGGCTGGTCGCGGCGTTTGCCGGCAACATGCTGGGCGTGCGGCTACGCCCGTGGTTTTTCTCGGGCCCGGCACGCCCGGTGGCGCGCAGTGGCTGATCGGTGATCGGCAAGCGCGAATGATGCACGGCGCCCTTCAGGGCGCCGTGCATCATTGTGGCATGCGCGAGTGGCAAGGTGGCATGCGCGAGTGGCAAGGTGGCGTGCGCGAGTGGCAAGGTGGCGTGTATAGTAAAGCCCGAGCCGTGCGGAGCCTCAGGGCTTCGAGTTCCGTCACCTGCGTGAGGCAAACGATGAGCGAAACATCCAAGCGTCCCCTTTATATTCCTTATGCTGGCCCCTCACTGCTGGAGATGCCGCTACTCAACAAGGGCAGCGCCTTCACCAGCGAAGAGCGTGTCGAATTCAACCTGGTGGGCTTGCTGCCGCAGAATGTCGAGAGCATCGAAGAGCAGCTCGAGCGCGCGTATCACCAGTACACTCTGTGTCAGAACAACCTCGACAAGCACATTTACCTGCGGGCGATTCAGGACGACAACGAGACGCTGTTCTTCCGTCTGCTGGAAGAGCATCTCGAGGAAATGCTGCCGATCATCTATACCCCCACGGTGGGCGAGGCATGCGAAGAGTTCTCCAATATTTACCGCAATCACCGCGGGCTCTTCATCTCGTATCCCGATCGCCACCGCATGGACGATATCCTGCGTAGCGCCACGAAGGACAAGGTGCGTGTGATCGTGGCCACCGACGGCGAGCGTATTCTGGGGCTGGGCGATCAAGGCATCGGCGGTATGGGCATTCCCATCGGCAAGCTGTCGCTGTATACCGCCTGCGGTGGCATTAGCCCGGCCTACACGCTGCCCATCGTGCTCGATGTGGGCACCAACAATCAGAAGCTTCTCGACGATCCCATGTACATGGGCTGGCGCCATAAGCGGGTCAGTCAGGAAGAGTACGACGAGTTCATCGGCATGTTCATGGAGGCGCTGCAACGGCGTTGGCCCAACGTGCTGTTGCAGTTCGAGGACTTCGCCCAGACCAACGCCATGCCGCTGCTCGAGCGTTATCGCGACCAGCTGTGCTGCTTCAACGACGACATCCAGGGCACGGCGGCGGTGTGCGTGGGGACGTTGCTGGCGGCGTGCAAGACCAAGGGTGAGGCGCTCAAGGACCAGACCATCGCATTTCTCGGGGCCGGCTCTGCAGGCTGCGGTATCGCCGAGCAGATCGTCGTGGCGATGACGATGGAAGGCCTGAGCGAGGCCGAGGCGCGCCGTCGCGTTTATATGGTCGACCGTTTCGGGCTATTGACCAGCGATATGGACGGGCTCTACGACTTCCAGCAGCGCCTGGCGCATGAGCCTGCCACCTTGAGCGACTGGGACTCCCAGAGTCGTGATCTCCTCGACGTGGTGCGCAATGCCAAGCCCAGCGTATTGATCGGAGTCTCCGGGCAAAGCGGGCTGTTCACCGAAGAGGTGATCAAGACGTTGCACGCGGGCTGTGCACAGCCGCTGGTGATGCCGCTTTCCAATCCGACGTCCAAGGTCGAAGCCGTTCCTCAGGACATTCTCGAATGGACCCGGGGCGAGGCGCTGATAGCCACGGGCAGCCCCTTCCCGCCGGTACGCGTCGGCGAGCGCGACGTCGCGATCGCCCAATGCAACAATGCCTATATATTCCCTGGCATCGGCCTGGGCGTGGTGGCAAGCAATGCGTCTCGCGTCACCGACAAGATGCTGATGGCGGCCTCCAATGCCTTGGCGCAGGGCGCGCCCATCGTCAAGACCGGCAAGGGCGCGCTGTTGCCCTCGTTGGGTGATATCCGCGAGATCAGCAAGGACATCGCCTTCGCCGTCGCCAAGCAGGCCCAGGAGGAAAACGTCGCGCTGTCTTCCAGTGACGACGCGCTGCGGGACGCCATCGAGCGCCACTTCTGGTATCCGCGTTATCGCGCCTACCGGCGCCGCGCCTTCTAAACGCCCGCCTCTCGATTACCCATACAAAACACCCCGCCGGCATTGCCGACGGGGTGTTTCTTTATGCTGCTGGATAGCGCTAGCTCAGCGCGGAATGACTACAGCATGCTACGCAGCACGTAGTGCAGGATGCCGCCGTGACGGTAGTATTCCATCTCGTTGGCGGTATCGATGCGGCATAGCGCCTCGATCTTCTTCTCGCCTTTACTCGATGCGATGGTCACCTGGACCTTGGCGCCGGGCTCGATATTGGCGATGCCCTCGATGGAAATCGTTTCGTCACCGGTCATGCCCAGTGAATTGCGGTCTTCGCCCTCGGGGAACTGCAACGGCAGCACGCCCATACCGATCAAGTTGGAGCGGTGGATGCGCTCGTAGGATTCGGCAAGGACGGCGCGTACGCCCAGCAGGCGAGTACCCTTGGCCGCCCAGTCACGGCTGGAACCGGTGCCGTATTCCTTGCCGGCCACGATAACCAGCGGCGAATCGTTCTCGGCGTATTTCATCGCCGCGTCGTAGATCGCCATCTGCTCGCCGCTGGGCACGTGGCGGGTATAGCCGCCGACGACGCCGTCGAGCATCTCGTTTTTGATGCGTACGTTGGCGAAGGTACCGCGCATCATCACTTGGTGATTGCCGCGCCGCGAGCCGTAGGAGTTGAAGTCAGCGGGCTTGACGCCGTTTTCCTGCAGGTAACGGCCGGCAGGGCTATCCGGTTTTATCGCGCCGGCGGGCGAGATATGGTCGGTGGTCACCGAGTCGCCGAACATGGCCAACACGTTGGCACCCTTGACGTCTTCCAGCGGCGCGGGCTCCTTGCCCATGCCTTCGAAGAACGGCGGATGCTGGATGTAGGTGGATTTGTCGTTCCACGCATAGACATCGCTTTCCGGCACATCGAGCGACTTCCAGATCTCGTCGCCCTCGAAGACCTCGCTGTACTCCTTGCGATACATCTCGGTCCGGACCTGCTCGACGGCTTCGGCGATCTCTGCCTGGCTCGGCCAGACATCCTTGAGGTACACCGGGTTGCCGTCATTGTCATTGCCCAGCGGTTCCTTGGAAAGGTCGATGCGCATGTTGCCGGCCAGGGCATAGGCCACGACCAGGGGCGGTGACGCCAGCCAGTTGGTGGGGACCAGCGGATGGATGCGGCCTTCGAAGTTGCGGTTGCCGGAGAGCACCGAGGCCACCGTCAGATCGCCCTCTTCGATGGCTTTCTCGATCGGCGCGTGCAAGGGCCCGGAGTTACCGATGCAGGTGGTGCAGCCATAGCCGACCAGGTTGAAACCGAGTGTGTTGAGGTCGTCCTGGGTGCCGCTGGCGCTGAGGTAGTCGGTGACCACCTTGGAGCCTGGTGCCAGTGACGTCTTGACCCAGGGCTTGGTGGTAAGGCCTTTCTCGACGGCCTTGCGCGCCAGCAGCCCGGCGGCCAGCATTACGCTGGGGTTGGAGGTGTTGGTGCACGAGGTGATCGCGGCGATGACCACAGCGCCTGGGTTGAGCTTGAAGTTCTCGCCATCGACTTCGCAATTCTGGCTGTCTTCGTGCTCCAGGCTCTCGTCGGTACCCACGGCGGTCTGGCCGCCTTCGGACAGCCACTTGCCTTGCTCGGTGGATGCGGCGTCCGGCTTGCGATCGCTCAGGATCTTCTCGAAGGTGGACTTCATGTCGGTCAGGGCGACACGGTCCTGCGGACGCTTGGGTCCGGCGAGGCTGGACTCGACTTCGTTCATGTCGAGGTGCAGCACATCGCTGAAGATCGGTTCGGTGCCAGGCTCGCGCCATAGCCCCTGCGCCTTGGTATATGCCTCGACGAGTTCGATCTGATGTTCGTCGCGGCCGGTGAGGCGCATGTAGTTGAGGGTTTCCTCGTCGACCGGGAAGAACCCGCAGGTGGCACCGTATTCGGGGGCCATGTTGCCGATGGTGGCGCGATCCGCCAGTGGCAGGTCCTTGAGGCCATCGCCGTAGAACTCGACGAATTTACCCACCACGCCTTTCTCGCGCAGCATCTGAGTGACTGTCAGCACCAGGTCGGTGGCGGTGATGCCTTCGCGCAGCTTGCCGGTAAGCTTGAAGCCGATGACTTCGGGGATCAGCATCGAGACCGGCTGGCCAAGCATCGCGGCCTCGGCCTCGATACCGCCCACGCCCCAGCCGAGTACGCCCAGGCCGTTGATCATAGTGGTGTGGGAGTCGGTGCCCACCAGCGTGTCCGGATAGGCGAACGTCTTGCCGTTTTCTTCCTTCGTCCATACCGTCTTGCCGAGATACTCCAGATTGACCTGGTGGCAGATCCCGGTACCCGGTGGCACGACGCGGAAGTTATCGAACGCCTGTTGGCCCCAGCGCAGGAATTCGTAACGTTCGCGGTTACGCTCCATTTCGATGGCGACATTGTCCTTGAACGACGTCGGATCGCCGTAGTGATCGACCATCACCGAGTGGTCGATGACCAGATCGACGGGGGAAAGCGGGTTGATGCGCTCGGCAGGTTCGCCGAGACGCTTGACGGCGTCGCGCATGGCGGCCAGGTCCACGACCCCGGGAACGCCGGTGAAGTCCTGCATCAGCACGCGTGCCGGGCGATAGCCGATCTCGCGAGTGGAGCGTCCTTCCTTCTGCCAATCGACGAGTGCTTGCATGTCGTCGGGGGAGACGCTCTCATCGTCGCCGTAGCGCAGCTGATTCTCGAGCAACACCTTGAGTGTCATGGGCAGGCGCGAGACGTCGCCGAACGCCTGGGCAGCCTTGTCCAGACTGTAATAGTGGTAGGTACGGTCGCCGACATCGAGTGTCGATAACGTATTCTTTGGAGCTTCGGACATGGAGCCCTCCTCCTCATCAATGCTGGACGATTTTTTCATGGCGAACGTGGAACCAAGTCGTGCCTGGAAATGCCGGAGAGGCCAGCGGACTATCCGACGGCTCGGTTCGCCGCGAGTCAGGTTCCTTCGACAATGTCTACAATATCATCGATAGCGTAGACATGGTCATGATAAGCCTTTATTTCAAGCGCGCCCATGTCACCAAGGTGGCAGGTGCAGGTGGATGTGGAGTGGTGCCTGAAGCGTGGCACGCCAATCTTGTGCGAGAATCTCGATGCACTGGCTTGAAAGAGGGCGAGGACGACCCGACATCAATCGGTGAAGCGCCGTACTCTTAAGCGCCGTACTCTGAAGAGGCCAGGAAGTCGGTATGAACGAAGAGATGTTGTTTCCCTGGCCGGCGACATGTCCTTATTGCGATGCGTCTTTCGAGATGCTGATCGATAGCAGTGTGGGTAGCCATGCTACTTGGGAAGACTGCCCCCAGTGTTGCGCGCCGATTCAAGTGCGCGTGTCGGTATCGCCATTCAGTGGCGAGCTTGAGGACGTCATGCTGGGGCAAGACGACGACGTATTTTGAGTGCTTCCCTATGGCGGCATCGCTATGGCGAGAACGCCATGGCAGCCCGATAGGAAGTGACTATGTTGCCTATTGGGGCAATCAAATTGGCATATGGTAAAGCCGTCTTTATCCTTGGGGCGTTTTTATCACAGTCATCCACTCGACTTTTCAGGAGAAAAGCATGAGCGTATTGGTTGGACGTCAGGTACCCGATTTTGAAGCGGCAGCGGTTCTGGGCGATGGCACCATCGTCGACGACTTCAAGCTGTCCGAAACCAACGGCAAGATGCGTGTCGTCTTTTTCTGGCCGTTGGACTTCACCTTCGTCTGCCCGTCCGAAATCATCGCCCACGACAACCGTCTCGCGCAGTTCCGCGATCTCGGCGTTGAAGTGATCGGGGTGTCCATCGACTCTCAGTTCACTCACCACGCATGGCGCAAGACCTCTCCCGAGAAGGGCGGCATCGGTGAAGTCGGCTTCCCGATGGTGGCTGACGTCAAGCACGAGATCACGCAAGCCTTCGGTATCGAGCATCCGGAAGCCGGCGTCGCCCTGCGCGCGTCCTTCCTGATCGACGAAGACGGCGTCGTCCAGCATCAGACCATCAACAACCTGCCGCTGGGTCGCAACGTCGATGAGATGCTGCGCATGGTCAAGGCCCTCCAGTTCCACCAGAAGAATGGCGAAGTCTGCCCCGCTGGTTGGGAAGAAGGTCAGGAAGGCATGAAAGACACCGCCGAAGGCGTCGCCAAGTATCTGGGCACGCACTCCGACGAACTGTAAGCGTTAGTGCGTTTGCAACGAAGGGCGGTCACTCGGCCGCCCTTTGCCGTGTCGACAAGCGTTTACAGCGAATGGTGTGTGGCCTGCGCGTGATGCGTGCATGCCACACAGCATTTTTTGGTCCAACTGCCGGCCAGCGTATTCCGTAAGCGAGGTTTCCCCATGAGCGACGTGCGTCACGAACGACTGATCATTCTCGGTTCCGGCCCTGCCGGTTACACGGCGGCCGTCTATGCGGCCCGCGCCAATCTCAAGCCGCTGCTGATCACCGGCATGCAGGCCGGCGGTCAGTTGACCACCACCACCGATGTGGATAACTGGCCGGGTGACGCCGAAGGCGTGCAGGGGCCGGAACTGATGGAACGCATGCGCAGCCATGCCGAACGTTTCGATACCGAGGTACTGTTCGACCATATCAACGAGGTCGAGCTGCGTGAGCGTCCGTTCGTGCTCAAGGGCGAAAACGGCACCTATACCTGCGATTCGTTGATCATCTCCACCGGTGCCAGCGCGCGTTACCTGGGGCTGCCGTCGGAAGAGAAGTTCATGGGCCAGGGCGTGTCTGCCTGCGCCACCTGCGATGGCTTCTTCTATCGCGGTCAGGAAGTCGTGGTCGTCGGCGGTGGCAACACTGCCGTCGAGGAAGCGCTGTATCTGTCCAACATCGCGACCAAGGTCACGTTGGTGCACCGCCGCGATAGCCTGCGCGCCGAGAAGATCCTGCAGGACAAGCTGTTCGACAAGGTCGAGAATGGCAACATGGAAATCGTCTGGAACCACACCCTCGAGGAAGTGCTGGGTGATAACACCGGCGTCACCGGAGTGCGGTTGATCTCCACCGTCGATGGTGCCTCGCGTGAAATTCAGGCCCCGGGGCTGTTCGTCGCCATCGGCCACTCACCGAATACCGGTATCTTCGAAGGCCAACTGGACATGAACAGCGGCTATATTCGGGTCAAGTCCGGCCTCGACGGCAACGCCACCATGACCAGCGTGCCGGGCGTCTTCGCCGCTGGTGACGTGATGGATCATGTCTATCGTCAGGCGGTAACCTCTGCGGGTACCGGGTGCATGGCGGCCCTCGATGCCGAGCGTTACCTCGACGGCCTGGAGTGAGCCTGGATAAGGCCATTGTGTCGCGCCGCGCGGCGACAACCTGAAGCCGATGCCCACGCCCGCGAAGCGATTCGCGGGCGTGTGTAGTTGTGAGAGTTTGTGAAAGTTCGTGAGAGCTTTGAGAGACTGACGAGGGCGATAACACAAGGGAGATGACGCATGAATGCCTCCTCGGATGACATGACGTCCTCCAGCGCATGGTTGTATGCCCTCGTCGATGCCTGTCGTGAACGGCGGCATCGCGGCGTGATCTGGATACCCGCGTCTCCCGAGACGGCACGGGCGCGGGCACTTTCTCTATGGCGAGCACGCACGTGGCATGCGCCCTTGTGGGTCGGTCAGACCGCGCCCGGAGACACCATCGACGCGCTTGCTCCGCGCCAGGCCCGCACCCGGCTGGGACGCGAGCATGACTTGATTATCATCGATGCTGGCGCCGAGCCGGGCTTCGATCCGGATGCCTTCGGGGCGTTGAGCGGCACACTGCGTGCCGGAGGGGTGCTCGTCATATTGACGCCCGCCGAGTGGGCTGCCGGTCAGGTCGGCCCGGATGCCGACTATGCGCGCCTGGCACATTGGCCCCACGCGCCGACGACCCTGAGCGCCCATTACCTGGCGCGCCTGGCACGCGGTCTGCGCCGCGAGCCCAGCGTCTGGCGCTGGCCTGATGAACACGCTTCGCCGCATCCCGGTCGCCTGCCCGAGGTGAGCGCGCCCGCAGCGTCTTCTCCCGGTGACGCCTGTATTACGCATGATCAGCAAGAGGCCGTGCATCGGTTGACGCGGCTGCGCCGTCGCCGTCCGGTGGTCCTGAGCGCCGATCGCGGGCGTGGCAAGTCGGCCGCACTGGGGATTGCCGCCGGGCGACGGCTGGCGGCGGGCGAGACGACGCTGTGGGTCACCGCACCACGTCAAGCCGCGGTCGAGCCGTTGTTCGAGCGCTTGGCCGCGTTGTATCCCCATGGGCACCGCGATGCGGCGCGCTTTCAGATCACGCTGGAAGCGGGGGAGTGCGAGGTGCGCTTTCTCGCCCCGGACGCCGTCATGGCGGCCCTGAGCGAACCGGATGTGGATCGTCACGCGCCGCCGACCCTGTTCGTCGATGAGGCGGCGGCCATTCCCACGCCGCTGTTGGCACGTTGGCTGGAGGCCTTCCCGCGTCTCGCTTTCGCCACCACCGTGCACGGTTACGAAGGCACCGGACGTGGCTTTCAGGTCCGCTTTTATGCGCGTCTTTCTCGCCGTACGCCCGACTGGCGCGAGATCCGTCTGCGTGAGCCGGTGCGCTGGGCCGACGGCGATCCCCTCGAGCGTCTTACCCGCGATATATTGCTGCTCGATGCCGCGCCGGCCGACGATAGCGAGGCCGAAGCGGCGTTGGCTGCCGCGCCGCTGCGCATTCGCTGGCTTGACCGGGCGACGCTGGCCGACGACGAGCATGCCCTCGAGGCGTTATTCGGCCTGCTGGTGCAGGCCCATTACCGCACCACCCCGAGTGATTTGCGCCAACTGCTCGACGGCCCCGATGTGCGACTCGCGGTGGCCTATGCCGGCGATACCTGTCTCGGGGTCTGCCAGGTGCAGGCGGAGGGTGGTTTTCCCGCCGATCTGGCTGAGTGTGTCGTGCTCGGCGAGCGCCGTCCGCGCGGTCATCTGCTGGCGCAGTCGTTGGCCGCGCACGGTGGCTGGCAGACGGCGCTGACATCGCGCTGGTGGCGCATCATGCGCATCGCCGTGCATCCCGTGGCGCGGCGGCGTGGCGTGGGGCGGGCACTGGTCGAGGCCGTGGCCACTGCGGCCTGTTCGCACGAGGTCGCGTATCTGGGCGTGAGTTTCGGCGCCGAGGCGATGCTGATCGCCTTCTGGCGGCGTTTGGGGTTCATCTCACTGCGTTTGGGACTTACCCGTGAGGCGGCGAGCGGCGAGCACGCCCTGATGATGGGGCGGGCGTTGATGCCCCCGGCGAGGGCGTCGCTGGCGACTTGGGCGGATGACTTCCAGTACCTGCTGCCGAGTCTGCTGGCTTTCGAGCTGGCGCATCTGGAAACCGATGTCGTCACGGCGTTGCTGCATGAGGGAGCGGTGCCCGCGGTGAATGCCGATCTATATGCACGCCTGGAGCGTTTCGCGCAGGGCGGCGGTGAGCTGGCGCTGGCGCGGCCCTGGCTGTGTCGGGCCTGGCTGGCCTGGTGGCGCCGCCAGCCGCAGAAAGCCGCCGACGAGACGCTGGACGAGGACGTGCAAGCGTTACGTGATTGGGCCGCGACGTTGTTCCAAGGGCGTGATGTCGAGGCGACGCGCGCCATGGGACGCCAGGTTCGAATCGCCCACTGGCGCCGTCTGGCGGGCCTCTTGCGTTGTCGTCTGGAGCCGACGCCCTGACTGTCGCTGTCGGTGGGCTTGCGTTGCGTGATTCAGCGCGTAAGGTGTGATGACGCCCGACACGTGCTGCGTCGCCATTCCTTGATCGTTTGTCGTTACCGGGAGACGTGGCGCGCGATGTCGGCGGCTCCCAACAGGAACGATTTCCCATGAACGATCATCTTCTGCAACTCTCTCCCGAACCGCTGTGGCGCCATTTCCGCACGTTGTGCAACACGCCGCGCCCCTCCGGCCATGAACAGCGCCTGGTCGAGACGCTCACGGCCTGGGCCGACGAACGTGGGCTTGCGCATGAACGCGATAGCGCGGGTAATCTCAAGATTTTCAAGCCGGCCTCGCCGGGATGCGAAGCGCTTCCCGGCGTCATCCTGCAGGGACATCTGGACATGGTCGCCCAGGCCAACGCCGATCACCCGCATGATTTTACCCGCGATGCCCTCGACACCTACGTCGAAGACGGCTGGCTGCATGCCCGTGAGACCACCCTGGGCGCCGATAACGGCATGGGCGTGGCCGCCGCGCTGGCGATTCTCGAGGACGACAGCCTGCGCCACGGTCCCCTCGAGGCGTTGTTTACGCTGGAAGAAGAAGCCTCCATGCGCGGCGCACTGGAGCTCGACGAGGGCTGGCTGCAGGGGCGTTATCTGCTCAATCTCGACTCCGAGGATCGCGGCCAGGTTTATATCGGCTGTGCCGGAGGGGCCGACGTGGTCGTTGGTGCGCGGCTGCCCACGCGGGATCTCGGCGAGGACGAAATCGTGCGTCGCGTCGCCCTGACCGGACTGGTGGGCGGCCACTCGGGGATCGATATCCACAAGGGGCGCGGCAACGCCAATCGCTTGCTGGTGCGCGTGCTGCGTGCCCTGGAACCGTTCGGCGCCTGCCTCGTCGCCTATCACGGCGGCACGCTGCGCAATGCGTTGCCGCGCGAGGCCTTCGCCAGCATCGCGTTGCCCCTCGACGAAGAGGACGCAGTGACGCAGCGGTTGGCCGAACTCCAGGCTGAGTTGGCCAGCGAGTTGGCGGGAATCGACGAAGACGTGCAGCTCGCCCTCGAGCCCGCCGAGCCTGATGCGCCGCTCACCGAGGCGGCCAGTCGCCTGCTGATCGCGGCTTTACATGTGGCGCCGTGCGGCGTCGAGCGTATGAGCGTGGAAGTGCCGGGCGTGGTGGAGACGTCCAATAACCTGGGCGTGGTCAAGCTCGAGGCCGGGTGTTTTCATCTTTGCGCCCTGGTGCGCTCGTTGCGCGATAGTGCCACACAGGATCTCGCCGACCGCTTCCGGGCACTGTTCTCGCTGATCGGTGCCGAAACGCGGGTCGAGAACGCCTATCCCGGCTGGACGCCGGACCCCGAAAGCACGCTGCTGGCGCGCTTTCGTCGCCTGCACCTCGAACAGACCGGCGTCGACCCGGACGTGAAGGTCATCCACGCCGGGCTGGAATGCGGCATTCTCGGCGGCAAGTACCCGCAACTGGACATGATTTCCTTCGGCCCCCTGATCCGCGGCGCTCACTCGCCGGCGGAGCGTGTCGAGCTCGACTCCGTGGGCGAGTTCTGGCAGGTGCTGCGCGCCGTGATCGAAGACTTGGCCACAGCGCGGGCGGCGTGAATCAGCGCGACGCCTGACGCACCGCTTCCAGCCCCGTCTCGGAGATATAGCCACGGTCGTGCGCATGCACGGCCATGTCGGCGCTATCGTCGCTCAGCAGCAGCTCGCAGTCGGTGTGCTCGATCTCCTCGCGCAACCGGGCGATGGCGGCTTCGCGGTCGGGTTTGCGGTCAACGCGACGAATGTAGATCGTCTTCACGCGGTCCGGGTTCTCCTTGACGATACGCGTGTAGATCTCGGGGTCGTGTTGACCGCTGTCGCCGATCAGCACGCAGGGCAGGGTGTCGAAGAGCGTGAGCATCTGGGTGATCAAGCCGTACTTGTGATCTTCGGCGCGGCGCGGCCAGGGATGACGCCAGGAAATACCCCATTCGCGCAGGAACAGGATCGGCCCGACCGGAATATGGTTGAGCTGGAAGAACGCCTCGAGCACCTCGTAGATGCTCCACGGACCGCGTGAGACGTAGAGGATCGGCCGCCGTGAGTCGCCCGCTGTACCCGCGTGCAAGGCCTGATAGAGTTCGGCAACGCCGGGAAAAGCTGTGCGTCGATGCGCCTTCTCGACGAATAAGCGATATAACATGCGCAGCTTGTCGGCGACGCCGGTGTACATCACCGTGTCGTCGATGTCGCTGATCACCATCAGGTCGGTATTTGGCGGTGGAATATAGACATCGGCGCGCGAGCGGACGTTGTCGCGGTCGGCCGTGATGACCTCGAGCTCGGCACGATGCCATGAAACGTGCTCGTCGAGCGGAATGTCGAGCGGCAGGCGGACATTGAAATAGCCGTCGTGGTCGGTAGTGACAGTGGCGCTATTGTCGCCCAGGCGAATGCGCACCTCAGCGTCGGCAAAGCCGCGCCGCGCCAGGCGTCGGGTCACGTCTGCGGCGTCACGTAGCGCCCCGCGTCTAGGGATGATGCGCGCCAGCCCCACCTGACGGAAGACGCGTCCCATCAGGAATACCTCGCGGTGCGTGCCGTAACCACGGTAGGGGTGGACGACCGGGCCGCCTCGGCCGCTATCCGACTTCATCGGCCGCGCGAAGATCCGTAGCAGGCTCTTGAGAGCGAAATGCAGGCGTCGTGACAACATGCGAATACCGCCTCGCGGGCCGACGCTCTCGGCGGTACGCAAGACGTCCGCCTCACGTGAGGCGGACGTCGGTTGTGGTCGGTAGGGGGCCATCAGGCGTGCTGTCCGCTATGGCGACCTTCGGCCAGCTCCTCTATCAGTTTGGCGTTGAAGGCGTCCATGTCCTTGGGAGTGCGGCTGGTGACCAGGCCGTTATCGACGACGACCGGCTCATCGACCCAGTGGGCACCGGCGTTCTTGAGATCCTGCCCCACGGAGGCGACCGAGGTCATCTTGCGCCCGTCGACGACACCGGCGTTGATCAGGATCCACGGGGCATGGCAGATCGCAGCCACTGGCTTACCCCCCTCGAAGAAGCCGCGCACGAAGGCCAGTGCTTTTTCGTTGAGGCGCAGTTCGTCGGGATTGAAGAGCCCGCCGGGCAGGACCAGGGCGTGATAATCGCTGACGTCGACATCGCTCAAGGCCTTGTCGGCCTCGTAGGTGTCGCCCCATTCGGTCTCGGCCCAGGCACGGATGTCCTTGCCTTCGGGGGTGACCACTTGCACCTCGACGCCCTGACTCTGCAAGGCGGCACGCGGTGCGGAAAGCTCGGATTCCTCGAAACCGTCGGTGGCGAGGATGGCGACACGTTTACCTGACTGTGCTTGACTCATCGTGACCTCCTGGTCGTGATGCTTCATGGATGACAGCAGCCACCACCGGGCGATCCTAGTCCGGTATCAGGCGGCCTCACTCATTGAGTTTGGGCCATCGCCGCGTGACTTCAAGCCCCGGGTTGCTTGCGTCGCGCCGCGCAGTGGGGGAAGGTGATGCGCGCGAAGTGTTTGATCGCGTTTTTAATCGAGAGTTTTAAGCGCACGTTTTCATCGAAAGTCTTCAATCGCCGGTATTCGCCCATGTCCAGTACGTTTCCTGCCGCTTATCTTCTCGCCCTTGCGGGCGTCCTGATGCTCGCCGCACTGATGCTCGGTGTCGCATGGCGGCGTGAACGCACGCGTCGCGAGGCGGCCGAGCACGATGTCGAACGTGCCCAGCGTCATCAGGCCGAGGCCGAGGAAACACGCGCCCGGCTGGAGCGCGAGCTGGCCCAGAGCGATGCCCAACTGGACGCCGTGCGCGAGCAGAGCCTCGAGACCCAGCGACTGCTGGGGCAACGCGAGCGCGATCTAGACGCTCGTCAGGAGCAGCTTGCGGCGCTGCGCGAGCGTCACGGTCGCCTGGAAACACAGCTCGAACAGGAGCGCTCCCACCATGCCGAGAAGCTCGCCCTGCTCGAGGAGGCGCGGACACGTCTCACCCAGGACTTCGAGGCGTTGGCGGGACGGATCTTCGAGGAACGTCAGCAAACCTTCAACACCCAGAGTCGCGAGAATCTCGAGGCCATGCTGGCACCGTTTCGCGAGCAGGTCGGTGACTTCCGGGCGCGCCTGGAGGAAATTCACGGCCAGTCGCTGCGCGAACGCTCGACCCTCAAGACGCAGATCGAGCATCTGTCCACCCTGAATCGCCAGATCACCGAGGAAGCCGCCAACCTGACGCGGGCGCTCAAGGGCGACAAGAAGATGCAGGGCGATTGGGGCGAGGTGATACTCGAATCGGTGCTCGAGCGCTCGGGACTGCGCCGCGACATCGAATACAAGCGCGAAGTCTCGGTGGAGGGCGAGTCGGGGCGTCAGCGCCCCGATGCGGTGATCTACCTGCCCGACAACCGCCACCTGATCGTCGATGCCAAGGTCTCGCTCAACGCCTACGTGCGTTACGTCAACGCCGAAGACGAGGCCACGCGCGCGCAGGCGTTGAAGGCCCATGTCCAGGCGGTGCGCGCGCATATCGATGCACTTTCCGGGCGTGACTATCCGCGCTTGCCGGGACTCAACTCACCGGATTTCGTGTTCCTGTTCATGCCCGTCGAGCCGGCGTTCGCGGTGGCCTTCCAGCATGATGAAACGCTCTTCCAGGACGCCTTCTCGCGCGACATCGTGGTGGTCACGCCGACCACGCTGCTGGCGAGCTTGAGAACCGTGGCCAGT
This sequence comes from Chromohalobacter nigrandesensis, assembly GCF_023061285.1. Lineage (GTDB taxonomy): Bacteria > Pseudomonadota > Gammaproteobacteria > Pseudomonadales > Halomonadaceae > Chromohalobacter > Chromohalobacter nigrandesensis. Next base: position 49,225 of record NZ_JAKGAM010000007.1, on the reverse strand, counting down.
CTCTGGACGCTGGAGCGCCAGAACGATAACGCCCGTGTCATCGCCGCACGGGCGGGCAAGTTGCTCGACAAGTTTCGCGGCTTCGTGGACAGCCTTGAGGACGTCGGCCGTCATCTGGAACGCGCCGACGGCAGCTATCGCCAGGCGATGGGGCGCCTGTCGACGGGGCAGGGGAGCCTGGTCAGCCAGGCGTTGATGCTCAAGCGTCTGGGCGTGCGCATGAAGCGCGACCTGCCGGCGCATCTGACCGATCAGGTGGATGCTGAAGAACTGGACGACATGGCGGACGACGAGCCCGACACCAAGGAGACCTCTTCCGGCGACGAGACACGCGGGGAGCCCTAGATACCCGTCAGGCTCTGGAAATTGTGCCGTTCGTACTCGCGATACACCAAGTCGGTGCTGATGCACACAGAGCTGGCCTTTGTATTGGCGCTAAAGAATAGGTGACTACTTGCCGTGGTCATCGTGCTGCGCTACTTTGGTGACTAGGTATCGTGACCAGGGAATACCCATGAACACCGAAGAAGTACCGAAATCGCAATTCAAGGCGCGGGCGCTAGAGTTCTTCCGGCAAGTCGAAGCCTCGGGAGACGCGGTCATTGTGACTGATAAGGGGCGTCCCACAATTGAGGTGCGCCGGTATAAAGCAGATAAGCGCTCCCCACTTGAGCGCCTGCGTGGCAGCGTCATCGAGCTGACGGATCCATTTGAACCTGTGGGCGAAGACGACTGGGAGACGCTGCGTTGATCGTCCTGGATACTCACGCCCTGCTGTGGTGGGTCAATGGTGACTCCCAGCTATCTCAACACGCATTACAAGTCATTGAGCATGAAATGCAGGCGGATGATGGAGAAATCCTGATTTCAGCTATCTCTGCGTGGGAGATTGCGCTTTTGGTCGAGAAGAGCCGTCTCGCACTATCGATGGCCACCGACGACTGGTTGAAGACAGTCGAGGAGATCGAGGGAGTCCGCTTTGTTGCCCTGGACGCTGCCACGCTGGTTGAGTCAACTCGGCTTCCGGGAGAGTTTCATAAAGACCCGGCAGATCGAATGATCGTAGCGCTGGCCCGACACTTCAACGCCGATCTGATCACAGCGGACGCAAAGATCACAGCCTATCGACACGTCAGGACTGTCTGGTAATGGCTGGAGTAGAGTGTCCCGACGCCCTACCGCTTGGCGAACAATAATGAGGGAGGAAAATGCACAAATGACACCGCCCGGCACAAGGCCGGGCGGTGTCGTCGAACAAGATGGACACGTAGTGGCGATTAGCCCAGGTAGGCGCTGAGCATCCACACGGTCTTTTCCTGCTCGCGGATATAGTCGCTCATCTGCGAGGCGGTGCCCTCGTCGTCGGCATCGGCGGCCATGGAATTGAGCTCGCGCTGCAGTTCGAGCAGTGCCTGATACCCTTGCACCAAGCCGCGCACGCATTCGGTACCTTCATGCACGTGGGTATCTTCCTGAATGCGCGAGATCTTGGCGTAATCGCTGTAGGCATGCAGCGGCTCGTGGCCCAGCGTGAGGATGCGTTCGGCGACTTCATCGACCTTGGCGAGCAGGTCGGTATAGATTTCCTCGAACTTGACGTGTAGCTCGAAGAAATGCGGCCCCTTCACGTTCCAATGATAGCCGCGCGCGTTCATGTAGAAGATCTGGTAGTTGGCCAGCAGCTCGTTGAGCTTCTCGGCCAGTTGGTTGGCGCTGTTGGTATGCAAACCGATGGCATTGATGTCGGACATGAAAGCACTCCCTCGTAAAGCAATGGACTGATGTTGTCAGGGGACGAAATCGTCGATGATCCCAGTCTAGAGTGACATCAGGGGCTTGGGTAACGAATCTTTCCCATCGACGAAATAGCGCCTGTATATGAAATGCCCATGATGCGCCGGTTTTTCAAGGGCGGCGGGGAAATATCATGATGAGTCTCGACCGAGACGCCATACACGCAGCAGCCCTTCGCTACGGTCTGCGAGCAACTCGGCGGTGCGTGCCAGGGCCTCCGGCAGCGTCACGGGACCATCCGCTAAGGCGAAGGTGGCCTCGATGCCCTCGTCGTGAACGGCCTGCCAGCCAGCGCCGAGACGCCCGGCGAGTGCCAGCGTGGGAACATCGAGTCGTCGCGCGCGCTGGGCGATGCCCACCGGTGTCTTGCCGGCAAGACTCTGCCCGTCGAGCTGGCCTTCGCCGGTGATCACCAGGTCGGCATCTTTAAGCAGCCTATCGAAGTCGACCTGATCCATGACCAGCTCGATACCCGGCTTGAGTTGTGCTCCTAGAAAAGCGGCGGCCGCGAAGCCCATGCCGCCCGCTGCACCGGCGCCGGGTAGCGCGCGATGATCCTTGCCGAGTGTGCTGGCGACGTGGTCGGCGAAATGCGCCAGGGCCGCGTCGAGCTGGGTGACATCCGCCGGCGTGGCGCCTTTCTGTGGACCGAAGATGGCGCTGGCCCCGCGTTCGCCGAGCAGGGGATTGTCGACGTCCACGGCGGTCTCCACCATGAGTGTCGCCAGGCGTGGGTCGAGGCCACTCAGGTCGAGTTGGGCCAGTTGCGCCAGTGCCGCGCCACCCGGCGGTAGTGGCTGGTCTTCGGTATCGAGCAGTCGCGCACCCAGCGCTGCGAGCATTCCCGCGCCGGCATCGTTGGTAGCGCTGCCGCCCAGGGTAAGTATCAAACGCGTGGCCCCGGCGTCGAGCGCTTCGCGTATCAACTCGCCGACGCCGAAGGTGGTGCTGTGCAGCGCAGTGCGTTCGACATCGGTGAGTGCCTGCAAACCGCTGGCCTCGGCAAGCTCGATATAGGCCGTGGCACGCGCGGCGTGCCACCCCCAACGGGCGTCGATGGGCCGTCCCAGGGCGTCGTGAACCTCGGTGACGCGGTGTTCGGCTCCCGTTGCGGCGAGCAGGGCATCGAGGGTGCCTTCGCCGCCGTCCCCCATCGGGCACTGGACCATCTGCGCTTGGGGAAAAACGCGGGCGCAGCCCGCAGCGATGGCGGCTGCGGCCTCGCGGGCCGAGAGGGCATCCTTGTAGCTGTCCGGAGCGATGACGATCTTCATGAGCGAGCCTCTTGCATGATCCAAACCCGAGGACGGGGCGTGGTGGTCGAATGGCCAGTAGACTGTCAGCCTAACGCATGCCGCTGCTGGGCGGGAGTCGACCAGCATGCCACGCTGACGGAACCGTGGTGCTCAACTACGCTCTCAACGAGGTGCCCGTGCTGCGGTAACGGTGAGACGAGACGCGCGATGCCGCTCCCCGCCGACGAGTGGCCTTTTCCTTTCAGGCGAGAGCGCGATGATGAAACCTATTTTGTTAGTGGTGGCCTTGGGGCTCGGCGGCTGTCAAAGCCTGGCTTCTTACGATCCGCTGGGCCGTGATGTGGCTTCGCCGTTGCCCGAGGCATGCCACTGGCCGGCCGAGGGCGATGCCAAGGCACGGGTAAGGGCGACGGCAGATGCCTTGGAGGCACAGGGATATCGTATCGAACAGACCGAGGTCGCGCTGGGGTTGGTGAGTGCCGAGCGGGCCAAGGCGCAGCCGGGGCTAGGCGCTGTGGATCGACCGCCCTGGGGACGCAGTGGCTTCTGGGGACGCTACGGCCTGGGCGGCCGCCATGGCTATTCGCTGGGCTATTTCCAACGCTTCGGCGGTGACCCGGTGCGTTTGCAGCGCGTCTCGGTGGTCGCCGCCGAGGATATCGTGCGGGTGACGCGCGATTCGCGTGTGATCGATGTCGATGGTTATCTGATCGATGCGCGTCCGGATAACAGCGCGGCGTTCTGCGCCGCTTTACACGATGATATCGACGCACGCATGCGCGAGGGGAGCACATCATGAGGCGGCTGCTGGGCGTACTGCTCGTGATATCGTTAGTGGCCTTGAGTCTGGGTGGATGCGCGACCACATCGGCGCCACCGCAGACCCGGTCGTTGATCGTCGAGGCCGAGACGTCGACCGCATTGGAAGCGGGAGTGGCGATGCTCACGGCACGCGGCTTCGTGATTCGTCGTGCCGATGTCGACCTGGGCGATGTCGAGGCCGTGCTGGCCGCGCGTCCCACGCTTGCAGTGCGTTACCGGCTCGAGGCGACCGAGCAGGGCACGCGTATCACGCTATCGGGGCAGCGTGGCGGCCAGCCGGTGCCGCCGTATGTGTTCGATACGTTGTTGATTGATGTGCAGGAGCGGCTCGGTGAGCTGCCCTAAGTCCTACGAAAACTGCCTGCGCGCGTATCACTCGCATGGGGCGAGGAGGTTGCGCAGTGTCGCTAGGTGGGTGTCCAGCATCATATCGTCATACGGCTGCGGCGTGCCTTGTCCCCATACCGGCCCCGGCCAGGCTGCGTCGTCCTGGTGGCGGACGATGACATGCAGGTGCAACTGCGCGACCTGGTTGCCGAGTGTGGCCAGGTTGAGCTTGTCGCCGTCATGATGCGTCATCAAACGGCGCCCTACCTCGGTGGCTTCCTGCCAAAGCGTGGCCTGATCGTCGGTGGAGAGTTCGTAGACTTCGCGGATGTCGGCGCGGCGAGGGACCAGCACCAGCCAGGGGAAGCGGGCATCGTCGTTCAGGCGCACCTGACAGAGGGCTAGATCGGCGACGTAATGCGAATCGGCTGCCAAGCGTGGATGCAGGTTGAAATCGGTCATGTACGGCGCTCCTGAAAATCGTCGTAAAGTGGCGTGGCTATGCTAACGTTACGTTACACGGCATAGGGCCGTGCTCCCGCTCAGTGAGCGGTGCTTTCCGGAGAAAACGCATGAAGCGTACATCGATTGCGATCTTGGGTCTTCTGTTGCTGGCGGTGCTGAGTGGCTGTAACACGATTCATGGCGCGGGCGAGGATATCGAACGTGGCGGTGAAGCGATCCAGAATGCCGCAACCAACTGAGTCCTGGAAAGGATGCATAGTGTCGTTAGCTTTGCTACGTTGTGAGCGTGCCGCCGGTATGGCGGATAAAATTACCCAGGAAATGGGTTTGGACCCGCGGGCATGTTCCCGCTTGATACCGTGAAGGAGACACGACTATGAAACGGATGCTGGCTTTTTCCCTACTGCTGATGTTCACCGCTGGTGCGATTACCGGGTGCAATACGTTCGAAGGCGCTGGTGAAGACATCGAGCAAGGTGGCGAAGAAGTGCAAGACGCTGCCAATTAAGGTATTTAGACCGCCGCCTTCGAAGGCGGCGGTCTTGTCTCTCCCCTTCCCCACGATGCCGCTTACCTTGGTTCGCTAGATGTCCCTCTCATGACGCCGCCCCGCTAGCGCCGAACGAGAAGCGTTGTTCCAGCCGTTCGAACGCCAGATCGGTGACGATGGCCAGCAGACCCACCAGTACCGCCCCCTGAATCACATAAGGTAGATTGTTGCCCACCAGGCCGGCGATGATCGGCGTGCCCAGCGTCTTGGCGCCGACCGTAGAACCGATGGTGGCCGTGCCGATATTGATGATCACCGAGACGCGCACGCCGGCGATGATAACGCGCATCGCCAGAGGCAGTTCGATGCGCCACAGGATCTGCCAGGCGCTCATGCCGTTGCCGCGTGCGGCTTCGAGCGTTTGCGCGGGTACCGTGCCGAGCCCGGCGACGGTGTTCTGCACTACGGGCAAGAGGCCATAGAGCACCAGTGCCACCAGCGTGGGCACGAAGCCGAACCCGGCGACGGGCACGACGATTGCCAGCACCGCCGCCGGAGGGAAGGTCTGGCCGATGGCGGCAAGCGTCGATACCAAGGGCTCGAACTCGCGCCCCGCCGGCCGCGTGACGAAAAGCCCCGCTGCCACGCCGACACTCACCGAGATGAGCGACGACACCAGCACCAGGGCGAGGTGAGCGAGCGTCAGATTGAGAAAACTCTCGCGCTGATACATCGCTGGGTCCTGATCGGGAAACAGCGCCCGAAACAGCGGTGCCAACTGCTCCATGCCTAGTACCAGCGCGATCAGCAAGGTACTGAGCGCAATCAGCAGAACACGGCGCGAGGAAGGTGCACGGGACAGTGCGCTGACGCTCATGAACGATGCCCCATGACGCCTGACATCGTCACTTCGCCCAGCAGGCGCCCTTCGTTATCAAGTACCGGCAAGGCCGTCACGCGAAACCACACCATGCGTGACAAGGCTTCCTTCATCGACATCTCCGGCGTGGCGATCCACTCAGGATTGACCACCGTGCGCGCTATATCGGATTCGCCCAGGCGGCCGCCCAGCAGCGCCATGGGGCGGTCGTCGGCATCCACCTGCCAGGTGATCGGCGCGCTGGCGATGGCGTTGTTGCGCGTGCGCTGGGCGGGTCGACAATATTCCTCGACCCGGCGCCGCGAGAGCAGCTTGAGGCCCAGGTCGGCGCGCCCGATGAAGTCGCGCACGAAATCGTTGGCGGGGGCGACGAGAAGCTCCGCCGGACGGTCGTATTGCACCAGTTGGCCGGCATTGAGCAGCGCCACGCGGGAGGCCAGGCGCAAGGCCTCGTCCATGTCATGGGTGACGAAGACGATGGTCTTGCCGGTCTGACGATGCACGCGTGCCAACTCGGCCTGCAAGGTATCGCGCGTCAGCGGGTCGACGGCGCCAAAGGGTTCGTCCATCAGCAGCACGTCGGGATCGGCGGCCAGGGCGCGGGCCACACCGACACGCTGCGCCTGACCACCCGAGAGTTGATGCGGATACTTGTCGTGCAGTCCGTCAGCGTCGAGCTGGAACAGGGCCAGCAATTCGTCGACGCGTGCGGCGATGCGTGACGACGGCCACTTGAGCAGCCTGGGCACGGTGGCGATATTGTCCGCGACACGCCAGTGCGGGAACAGCCCGATCGACTGGATGGCATAGCCGATGCGGCGGCGCAGGCGTTCCGGCGGCAGGGTGGTGATATCGTCGCCGCCCACCAGGATCTTGCCCTCGCTGTGCGCGATCAGGCGATTGATCATCTTCAGCGTGGTTGACTTGCCGCACCCCGAGGGGCCGATGAGCACGCAGAATTCGCCCTGTTCAACGGTCAACGAGATATCGTCGACGACGCGTGTATCGCCATACCGCTTGGTCAATCCCTGAAGTTCGATCATCGGTGTTACCTATCGGCGGGTGCTGGCCGGCTTGCTCAGCACGACCAGCATCTGCAGCGTGAAATCGGCGATCACCGCCAGCACGATGGTGGGAATCGCGCCGAGCAGGACCAGGTCGATGGCATATTGGCCGAGGCCCTGGAAGATAAAGGCGCCCAGGCCGCCGGCACCGATCAGTGCCGCCACCACGGTCAGGCCGATGGCCTGCACGGTGACGATGCGCAAGCCCGAAAGCATCACCGGCAACGCCAAAGGGATTTCCACGCGCCACAGCACCTGACGCGCGGTCATGCCCATGCCGCGTGCGGCTTCGACGGTGGCGGGCGGCACGCCCTTGAGTCCGGCATAGGTATTACGTACTACCGGCAGCAGCGCGTACATCACCAAGGCGATGATGGCCGGTACGGCACCGATGCCTTTGACGCCCCATTCGCCGAGCAATGGGAAGGCGTTGCCGAGTGCCGAAAGCGGCGCGATGAGCAGGGCGAACAGGGCAATCGAGGGAATCGTCTGGAAGAAATTGAGCACGCTGAACAGCGTTCCCTGCAGGCGCACGTGGCGATGGGCCAGCAGGCCCAGTGGAATGCCGATGAGTAATGCCGGTCCCAGCGCGGAGCCCACCAGCACCAAGTGCGTGATGAACTGATCAGCGAATTTGTCGCGAATGTTGGTGTATTCGCGCATGATCGACAGCTCGTCGAAATGGCCGCTGGCGAACAACATCGCCACGCTTCCTCCCGCGATCAGCATGTAACCCAAACGCAACAGCCAGCCGCTGGAAGCGCGCTGAAAGGCATCGATGGCCGCCAGGGCGCAGCAGAATACCATCACCCAGAAGGCCGACCCCTGCGAGACCCGCGCCGAAGGCGACCTTTCGACCAGCGTGCGCTGAGCATAGTCGCCCAGGCTATATAGCGTAATCAGCAACAGCCCCAGGCTGGCTAGCAAGACCACGCCGTGGGCGAGTCCGCGTGGGAGCGGGCGTCTCAGCGCCGCTATGGCCAACACCGCCCACAGAGCTAGAAACGCGCTCAGTTGCCAGGCTGATAATGCTTCGCCAAGGCCGACGGTTTGCCCGGAGGCCAGGCGGTTGGGCGACATCGTGGCGAAAGGCAATAGCCAGGCCGCCAGGAGCCCCGCGCAAAGCAGCGTGACCAGGACGCGATTGGCCACCAGGCGAGGGCTGGCCGCGTCGCTCGTGGGAACGTGAGAAACGGACACCGGTAGCGATCAGTCGAGCAGGTCTTGTGATTCCAGGTAATCCTCGGCGACATCGCCGGCCGGTTCACCATCGACCTGAATGCGACGGTTGAGCGACTGCAGGATTTCCCGGTCGAGCCCTTCGAAAACGGGATTGAGCAGTTCGGGAATCTGCGGATAGGCATCGAGCGTGGCTTGGCGAATCACCGGGGCTGGCTCGTAGACCATCTGCACGCCTTGGGTATCGTCCATGACCTTGAGATCGGCGGCGGGGATGGCGCCGTCGGTGGCATAGACCATCGCCGCATTGGTGCCGCTGGTATTTTCGGCGGCAGCGCGAATGGTGGCCGCCGTATTGCCGCCGGAGAGCACCAGTAGCTGGTCCTGATCGAGGCTGAAGTCATAGGCACGCTGGAAGCTGGGCAAAGCGGCATCGCTTTCCACGAATTCGGCGGAGCCGGCGAGCTTGATCTCGCCGCCATCGCGTATCCAGGCGGCGAAATCCTCCATGGTGGAGAGATCGTGCTCGTCGGCGACGTCACGGCGCAACGCGATGGCCCAGGTATTGTTGGCAGGCGCCGGAGTGAGCCACGCCAGGTCGTTGTGTTCCTTGTCGTAGGCGCGAATCTTCTCGTAACCCTCGCCCGAGCGTTTCCACGCGGCGTCATCGGTGGTCTGCGTAAAAAACGCCCCGTTGCCGGTATATTCGGGATACAGGTCGATCTCATCTTCGAGCAAGGCACTGCGCACGATGTTGGTCGGGCCAAGCTGCAGCTCGGCCTCGATGGGAATGTCGGCCTGTTCCAGGCGCTTGACGATCATGTTGCCCAGCAAGGCGCCTTCGGTATCGATCTTCGATGAGACGCGCACCGGCTCGTCGGCGAATGCCGGCGTCAACGACAACGCCGCGCCGGCGGCCAGGCCGAGCACGGCGGTGGAGAAAGACTTGAAGGTGCCTTGCATGATTCCTGACTCCTTGGAAATGACGGGCGTCGCGACGGTTCCAGTCTTGAGTCTAGCATTCTCGGCTCGCGCGGCGAGAAGGAATGCAGGTGGTCTCACTGGCGATGCTTGGATACGCTGGTTGCAAGTTGCATTGAATGAAGAGGAAGCGACATGAGCAAATACGCGCTGAGCGGTGTAATGGCGGTATTCCTGCTGGCGGGGTGTGCCGGCAGTTCGACACCGGATGAGGCGCCACCCCCGCCATCGATGTCGCAAGACGACGCCTGTGGTGCCAAGGCACTGAACGATTACGTGGGGCAACGTGCCGATGGCGAGACAGTGGGCCAATTGGAAACCGACAGTGCCGTCGAGCGTGTTCGCGTGATTCGTCCCGGCCAGGCGGTGACAATGGATTACCGCGCGGATCGCCTCAATGTCAAACTCGACGACGAGGACACTATCGTCGAATTGACCTGTGGTTGAGCATGCCGGCCATGACCGAGACATGTCGCTGGGCAGTATCGATGAGCGTGACGAGCGCCACGCTTGCGAGGCGCCGTACACCACCTTGCGGCTCACCTGAGCCCCTCTGCTGATTCACCGGAGGTCTAGTTCGTCTCTCCAGCGCTGCACGGCGATCTCGTCCTTGAGCATTTCCAGCGTTTCGATCAACACCTGCTCGGTGACGCGGTCGGTGCGCTGGTCGACGTATAGCCAGGCGTCGATGCCGCTGCCCGCCAGGTCGCCGATGAGGCTCTTGAAACGCGGCGAGCGCAGTCCATCGATGGCCTCGTGGACCACGCGGCTGGCGACGTCGCTCAGGCTGCGTTCCATGGCATGGGCCATGTGCTCGCCCATGGGGAGACGTTTCAGCCGGGTGAGTTCCTGGTTTTCCTCGAGCGTGCGGGTGACCAGGGCCGCCACGTAGCGATGCACTTCCTGATGGTTTTCGGCGTAGCTCTTGTCGACGGTGGTCTCGAGACGCCGGGCGATCTCGTCGACCAGCGCCTCCTTGCGTGGCTGGATCACCTTTTCCGAGAGACGCTTGGTGAAGTCGTCGCTGCGTTGGACTTCCTCTTGCAGGCTGCTCAGCAGGCGCGTCGCCACGCGGTCGGAAAGCTCCTCCATGAGTACGCGATAATAGCGTTCGAAGAAAGCGTATAGCTGCCAATGGCGAATATCGATGGCCCCCAGACGCTGCAACCGAATCAGCAGCGAGATGAGACGCAGCACACGCAGGACGCGGAAGCCGCTGAGTGGAATGCACCCCAGCACGTCGTACCAGTGCACGAACGGATAGAAGAACCAACGTGCGTAGCGGCGCTCGGCGATAGCGAATGCCCAGCCGGCCAGGACATCGAGCAGGAAGATGCTCACGAAGACCAGGTCGATGGTCATGAAACGCTGATGAATAGCACTGTCATAGGCCTGGTGGAGGCTCGGTGCCAGCGCTTCGAGGCCGGCGTTCAAAGGTGGCACGAGGAACAGGCTATCGACGAGCAACAGCAGCAGGTTCGCCGAGACCAACACCACGATGGCGATGTCCCAGACGAGATAAAGGCGCTCGCGTCTTTGCGAGGGGGAGGCGGAAGGTGCGCTCATCAAGTTCTCCATCGGCGGCGCCGCGCCAAGGCGGCGGCATGCATCCTGCACATGGTCACGCTATCAGTTTCCAAGTGCCACGTCAGAGGGTGTTGACAAAAGGACTGCACTCGACAATCCGGCGTTAAAATCGACCTCGTACGCGAGCCCGGTCAAAATACTCATTTACCCCATGTAAACTGGTACGCCAGCCCGGTCCGTTTTCGGCCAATTTTGCCTTGTCTTGCCTTCGTTCGCCTGTTTTGTAAACACCCTCTCAGGATGTCTTGCGAGTCTCGTTGAGATGGGCCTGGGCGTTCTGTTCTGCCTGCTCCTCTTGCTTGCGCATTTTCTTGCGCAATTTGGCTTTTTCGAAGCGCAACTGCTGCAACGGCGTGTCGAGTTGCAGTTGTGGTACGGGGTTGGGATTGCCATCGCTATCGACTGCGACCATGGTCAGATAGCAGCTGTTGGTGTGGCGGATGACGCGATCCTGGATCGATTCGGCGATGATCTTGATGCCGATCTCCATCGAGGAGCGTCCGACATAGTTGACCGAGGCCAGAAACGTCACCAGCTCACCGACATGGATGGGTTGCTTGAAACGTACCTGATCCACCGACAGCGTGACGACATAGGAGCCGGCATAGCGGCTGGCGCAGGCATAGGCCACCTCGTCGAGCTTCTTGAGAATCGCGCCGCCATGCACCTTGCCACTGAAATTGGCCATGTCGGGTGTCATCAGCACCGTCATGGTGAGTTCGTGTTGGCGGGGGAGGTCGTCGGTCATGCGGGCTCCATTGATCGATGCGTGACTGGCAAATGTGTACCACGTTTCATGCGTGATTGTCCGCTTGGCGGGAGATCTGGGATCCGTCCCAGCGGGTGCGTCGGTAGTGCAGGTAGACGGCAGCGAGACCTGCCGAGCGCACTAGGGTGAAGACGGTGAAGGCGAGCCACAGGCCATGATTGCCCAGCGGTTGCGTGAACCACCACACCGGCAGGTAGACGGCGAGCGCCAGGAGGATGGTATCGCGCATTTCGCGGGTCGCGGTGGCGCCGATGAAGACGCCGTCGAGCAGATAACTCCACACCGCGATGGCCGGCATGACGATCATCCAGGGCAGATAGTCACCTGCTGTGGCGCGCACGTCCGGAAGGTCGGTAAGCAGGGCGATCAGGTAGTCGCCACCGAAGAAGAACGCCGCCATGGCGACGCCGGCGGTCATCAGCGAGAACCGCGCGGCGGCGCGCACCGAGGCGCCGAATAGCGGCCAGTCACGGCGTCCCACGGCACGTCCGGTCAAGGCTTCGGCAGCATGGGCGAAGCCATCCAGCGCGTAGGAGGTGATCATGATGAACTGCATCAGCACGGCGTTGGCGGCGAGCACCGTATCGCCCTGGCTGGCGCCCTGGGCGGTGAAGAACGCCATGGCGAAAAGCAGCCCCAGGGTGCGCACGAACAGGTGCCGGTTGACCTGAAAAAGCTCGGAGTAGGCGCCAAGGCGTAGCAAGCGCTGGCGCAAGAACTTCCCCTGCAGCAGCTTCAATTGCCGCGCCACCAGCCACAGGCCAACCGCCAAGGCAGTGTAATCGGCGATCACTGTGGCCCAGGCTACGCCATCGCTGGTCATGCCCAGGCCCACCACGAACACGAGGTCCAGCACGATGTTGACGCTATTGGTCAGCACCATGATTGCCAGCGTGACCCGCGAATTCTGCTGGCCGAGGAACCAGCCGAGAATCGCGTAATTGGCCATCACCGCCGGGGCCGAGAGGATGCGGATGTGCGCATAACTCGCGGCGAGTGACATGGCGGCTTCGCTGCCGTCGAGCAGGTAGAGGCCGAAGCTGATGAGCGGCTCGGCGAGCAGGATCAACATCACGCCGATGCCCAGCGCCAGCAGCAACGACTGCCCCAGCAAGTTGCGTATGTCGCTGTCGTCCTCGCGCCCCACGGCCTGGGAGGTGAGGCCAGTGGTGCCCATGCGCAGGAAGCCGAATCCCCAGTAGAGAAAGCTGAACAGCGTGGCGCCCAGGGTCACGGCGGCCATGTAGCGTGAATCCGGCAGGTGCCCGACCACAGCGGTATCCACCAAGCCCAGTAATGGCACGGTGATGTTGGAAAGGATGATCGGCCAGGCGAGTGGCCAGATGCGTGTCGGCGAGCGTGAAGTGGACACGGGGTTCCGTCGTTTGCGTTGGATGTTTACGCCTGGCGAGCCGCCCGCGAGACATGAGAAGAACGCAGGGGGGTGGAGACTGGCCTAGCGGGCCGTCGATGCGGCGTATCGTGCATGGCCGCGCTCAGGCGGCGGTAATCAGCCGATACTTGTGCATGAGCTGATCATGGGTCTCGCTGCGCTCGGGATCGAGGGGGATGCAGTCCACCGGGCACACCTGCTGGCACTGAGGCTCGTCGAAATGACCGACACACTCAGTGCACAGGTTGGGATCGATGACGTAGATCTCCTCACCCGGGGAAATGGCGCCATTGGGGCACTCGGGTTCGCAGACGTCGCAGTTGATGCACTCATCGGTGATCATCAGGGCCATGGAAGCCTCCTCTACTGCGTCTTGGGCGACGAGGGGTCTGGGGCGAAATGCCGGCTCAGTGCATCGACCACGCAGGGATGCACGAGCTTGGAGACATCTCCCCCGAGACGCGCGATCTCGCGCACGATGGTGGAAGAAATATACGAGTTCTCGATCGCGGGCGTCAGGAACACGCTCTCGATATGAGGTGCCTGGGCCCGGTTCATATTGGCCAATTGTAACTCATATTCGAAATCGGATACCGCTCTCAATCCCCGCAGGATGATGCGCGCCCCTTGCTGATCCAGCAACTGCGTCAGCAACCCGCTGAAGCCGACGACCGTGACGTTGTCGAGTTCGGCGGTGACCTCCTCGATCAAGGCGACGCGGGTCTCCAGCGACAATGCGGGCTGCTTGCGCGGGCTCGCCGCCACCGCCACCACGACCTTGTCGAACATGCGTGCGGCGCGCTCGATCAGATCGTAATGACCATGGGTGACTGGGTCGAAAGTACCGGGATAGACCACGATATTCATGGGTACATCCTGTGCCGAGATACCAACAGGGTAGTGGTTGCCCACGGCCGGCGGCAATCGTGTCGCCGGTCGAGCGCGCCGATTACAGTCGGCCGTAGGGGTTGTCGACCGCCAACGAGACCGGCTGATCGAAGCCGGGAATATGCAGTGCGTCGCGCGTCATCGAGAGTTCCGGCCCTTCGAGAACGCCTTCGCCGAAGCGGTAGGTGACCTCGAAATGGCCGCTGTCGGATGTCGCCAGGTACGCTTCGGAAGCGGCCAGGGTCGTTTCGCGACGCTGCTTCCAGTCGTCGATGGCACGTTGGCCGTGGCGCTGGGTCAGCAGGCGCTCGGTGGCGGCCGGCGAGATGACCAGGCCGGTGGCGTTGTTGCCGCCGAACCCCTTGGCATTGATGAAAGCCGCATCGGCCTCGAAGGGAATCGGGTCGCGGAAGAAGCGCAGGCGCTCGGCGAAGACGTCATCGGCCACCGCATCGAGGGTGAAGATGCCGGGAATGATGCCGTGGGCGAAGGTACCCAGTGCGCTGGCCATCTGATCGCCCGCTGCACCGCCTTGCGAATGGCCGACGAATGCCTTGACGGCGGCCACCGGCCACGACTCGATGCCATGCGCGCGCGCCACCATGTCGAACACATGCGACTCGGTGGTGCGGTTCTTGGGCGTGCTGGTGCCGTGCGCATGCAGGTAACTTCGCTTGCGTACCGACTCCTCGCCAAGCATATCGCTGGCAAGACTCACCGCCTTGGCCAGGGTGATGTAATTGCCGATCCCTGGCGCGGAGATCGAGCGCTTCCAGCCGTCGGCGTTGACGAAGACACCTGGTACGGCGCCGAGGATTTGTGCACCGGTTTCCAGGGCCAGGGCGTCATCCATCAGCAACAGGAACTGGGTCGATTCGGCGATGGTGAAGCCGCAGTTGCGCGCGAAGGGGCGGCACGCGCGCTGATAGTCGCTGTCGGTGAGCAGCGTCAGCGCATCGAGTGCCTTGAGACTTTCATCGTCTGCCAGCGCCCCCATGGTACGGAAACCCTCGACGATCTCCGGCGTGATCGGTGCATCGCTGGTGCCCACCATGACCACTCGGCGCTGGCCACTGCGAATGTCCTCGAGGCCCAGGCGCAAGTTGTACAGAAAGCTGGCGCAGGCACCGAGCGCTGCGCCGGTGGCACCGACGCTGCCCAGCACGTAGGCGTTGAGGAAATCGGCGGGCATCTGGCCGTAGCCCAGCGGCATCTGCTTGGAAGTCACCCGGTTGCCGGCTACGAAGCTCTGCATGAGCCCACCCCAACCCTCGCTGTCGAGCTGGCCGATGGAGTTGCCGGCGTAGACGGCGATGGCGTCCGGGTCGAGGCGGTTGCGCAGCGCCGCCCAGTCGAGGCCGCTCTGGCCGAGGCAATCGGAAGCGCCGAAGATGGTCATCGCCAGGCCGCGCGGATGATGCACGCTGCGATACAGCGTGTTTGGCGAAAAGCCGCTGGGGAGTTGCCCCGCCGAGCGCACCTGGGCACTGCGACGTTCGGGGAGCAGCACATCGAGCGATCCTGGTGGCACTACGACTTCGACCATGCGTTTGTCGATCTCGCGCACCTGCCAGGTGGCCGGTATGTCGTCGGGAAGCTGGCGTCGGCGCACGCGAAAGGTCAGCGGATCATCGAGATCGAGGTGCGCGGCGCGATTGGCGGGGATGCCTTCGCTGCCGAAGCGCTCGTCCTCGATGCGGCGAATCAGGGTATGATCGAGCACATGTTGGCGATAGCGTGCGACGACGTCGGCGTCGCCGAGAATCTCGCCCTGGGGATCCTGCCAGCCGCCGCCTTCCAGGCGCGAAACGAGCTGCATCATGGCGGCCAGGGCGATAATGGTTTGTGCCTGAAGGGTATCGGGCAAAGCGTCGAGAATCGTTCGGCGATAAGCCTGGTGGCCCGAGGTTCTGCCGGCGGCGTTCACTCCGCCCATGCCGACGATCACCGGTAACTGTGACAAGCCGCGTTCCTCGTAATGCTGTGGATGACGATGCGTCCTGATGTGTGACCGGCACGCGTCGGCCGGATGTGTTGCGTCTTCCCGCGCCATAGGGCGCATGGAGTCTCAATGAGTCTGGGCGAGAATGATAGCACCCGGGTGCGAGTGGCGTCATGCGAACACTGTCCGATAAAGGGGAAATGCCGCTAATTGCGATCCTCCGCGGGTCGATGTAGTGACACTCGGTCAGGCTCGGGAGTCTGCTAGAATAGCGTGTCGTTCAGTCGTTTAAAGAGCCGCCCATGCATGCCAATTCCCGCGCCATCGTCACCCAGCAGACCGCGCCGCACGAGGATCTCTCGCGGCGTGTGTCGCGGGCGTTGACGTACCCCTGGCGAAAGCCGTTGGCAGCGCACACGCGGATAGCGTTCGGCGCGGCGCGGACATGGTTGCATGAGCAGGACAAACCGCTGATTCTCGACGCAGGCTGTGGCGTGGGGCTTTCCACCCGGCGTCTGGCCGCGCGATTTCCCGATCATGCGGTGATCGGCATCGACCGCAGCGCCGACCGCCTGTCCCGCGAGCACGGCGAACTGCCGGACAACGCCTTGCTGGTACGTGCCGATCTGGTGGATTTCTGGCGTTTGGCGCTACACGAGGGATGGCAGCCGGTGCGTCATTATCTGCTCTATCCCAATCCGTACCCCAAGGCGGCGCATCTCAAGATGCGTTGGCATGGCCATCCGGTGTTTCCGGCCCTGGCGGGACTCGGCGGCGAATTGGAGGCGCGCTCCAACTGGCGGCTCTATCTCGAGGAGCTGGCCCTGGCACTGAGACAAGCCACGGGGCGCGAGGCGCATCTCGAGCCCTGCGAACCGTCGGGTGAGTATCTCACGCCTTTCGAACACAAATATCACGCCAGCGGCCAACCACTCTGGCGGCTGACGGTGACGCTGGCGCATCGTCCCGAGCTGTTGCCCACTTAGCGACCAAGCAACACGGGCTTTCAGGAGAGAGAATATGGTGTATGTATTTCTAGCCATCGCGATCGTCGCCGAGGTGGTGGCTACCAGCGCGCTCAAGGCGTCCGAGGAGTTCACGCGGCTATGGCCGAGCGTGACCGTGGTCGTGGGCTACGCCTTGGCGTTTTACATGCTCACTCTGGCGCTGCGTGATTTGCCGGTGGGTATCGCCTATGCGTTCTGGGCCGGACTCGGCATCGTGCTGGTCACACTGATCGGGGTGGTGGTGTACGGCGAAAAACCCGATTTGCCCGCGATTCTCGGTCTGGGAATGATCATCGCTGGAGTTGCCATCATCCAGGTATTTTCGCGTATGTCCGCGCATTAGACGTTATCCGACAAGTGTCTACGCTCGATTGGACGTTGCCATCGCACGCGATGATGAGCCCTGATAGCCTGGCGGACGATAGTCGTTCGTCCAGGGAAGGAAAAATTGCATGCTGAGTGAGTTGTTCCATCGCCGACGCCCGTGCGCCTTGCTGCATGTCGGACGTCGTATGTTCGCGTTTCTGGTGTTGATGGGCCTGCCGTTGGCTGTGCAGGCCGAGGGTTTTGACAATCTCTCCTCGTTGGCCGACAAGGGCTTCGTGATCGGCGCACAGGCACAACTGCTGGATAGTGGCGATACTCTGGGGGCGCTCGAGCCTACGCGGCGGCTTTCGCCGGCGTCGGTGACCAAGCTCTACACCGCCGCGGCGAGCCTCGACCGCTGGGGGCCGCAGCATCGTTTCACCACGCAGTTGATGGCCACCGGCAATGTCGATGCCCAGGGCGTGCTGCATGGTGACCTAGTGCTCGATGGCGGCGGCGACCCGGCTCTGACCAGCGAAAACCTATGGCGTCTGGTGCAACGCTTGCGCGAACGCGGCGTGCGCGCCGTCGATGGCCAATTGGTGGTCAGCCAGTGGCGCTTCGGCCCGGTCACCTGCGTGACCACCGACCGCTGCAAGGCGCGCTCGCGTTCCGCCAACGCTTATAGTGCCTTGCTGTCCTCGGCGGCGGTGAATTACGGCAGTTGGTGCAATCGGGTCAAGCCCGGCGCGGCCGTGGGCAACGCGGCTTCGATCAGTGATTGCGCGACGGTGGCGCCGCTCACGCGCCTCGACAATCAGGTCAAGACCGTGGCGCACGGTAATAACACGCGCCTCAATGCTGAGCGCATCAGCAAGGAGCATGGCGATACAATGCGCATCAGCGGGCAGATCGCGCGCGATAGCTTCTCGCGTGAAATTTATCGCGGCAGCTCCGACCCCGCCGAACAGACCGCCAAGACCTTGATGGCGTTGCTGGGGCAGGCGGGGGTCGAGGTCGAAGGCTACGCAACCAGCACGACACCGCCGCCGACCACCGCCAAACGCCTGGCGGCGGTGGATGGGAAACCGCTGCAGGAATTGCTGCTGCGCATGCTCAACTATTCCAATAACTTCATGGCCGACACCCTGGCGCTGGATCTCGTCGCCAAGCCGCGCGCCGAGCTTCAGGACGGCGCCGACGAACTGATGCGCTTCGCCCAGAATCTACCCGGCCATGGTGTGCCGACGCTCGCCAGCGGCAGTGGCTTGACTCCCGAGAACCGTGTCTCGGCGCGCGATCTCAATGCCCTGCTGGCAGCGATGTACCAGCGTTCGGCACTGTTCCCGACCTTCGTGGCCGGCCTGCAATTGCCGACCAACGGTCCCATGCACTTCATCCGCCGCGGCAGCGATACCTTCCAGCAGAGCGTCATGCTCAAGACCGGCACGCTCAACGAGCCGGTCACGGTGCGCGCGGTGGCCGGCTACTTCCGTACTCAAACCGGGCGTTGGGGCAGCTTTGCGGTACTGGTCAACGGCACTTCGCAAACGCCGTATCTCGCCTGGCGGCAGGTGCTGCCCCTGGTGGCGACGGATTTGACGGAGATGATCGAGGCCCACTGAGAGATCATGCCTTCTAGCGACGTGGGTCGATGAGCACGCGCCCGTAGGTGCGGCCTTCGAGCATGGCCTGGGCCCGGTCGGTCACGTCGTCGAGGCCAGCCTCCTCGACATGCATGTGCGACAGCAACGCATTGGGCAGGGCGGCGATGCGTTGCCATGCCGCGCGGCGCCGGTCGAAGGGGATATACACGCTGTCCACGCCGAGCAACGACACGCCGCGCAGGATGAATGGCATCACGGTAGTCGGCAGCGCGGCGTCACCCGCCAGCCCCACGGCGGCGACCTTGCCTGAGTAGCGCATTTGCGCCAGGAGGTTGGCCAGGATCTGGCCGCCGACGGTATCCACGGCGCCCGCCCACTGCGTCGATTCCAGCGGCCGGCCGCGGGCTTCGAAGTCGGCGCGGGGCAGAATGGCGTGGGCGCCGAGCGCCTCGAGCCAGGCATTCTGCTCGGGTTTGCCGGTGATGGCGTGAATCTCGAAGCCTTCATGGGCGAGGATCGACACCGCCCAACTGCCTACGCCGCCGCTGGCGCCGGTGACGGCGACCGGTCCATCGCCGGGAGCAAGACCGGCTTCTTTCAGGCGCATGACACTCAGCATGGCGGTGAGCCCGGCGGTGCCGAAGAGCATCGCCTGCCGCGTACTCAGCGGTTGCGGGCAGGGCACCAGCCAGTCGGCATCGACGCACATGGCCTCGGCGAAGCCGCCCCAATGGCGCTCGCCGACACCCCAGCCGGTAAGGATCACACGATCATCGGCGGCAAAGCGCGCATCCGTGGAAGCCGTCACCGTGCCGGCGAAATCGATCCCCGGCACCAAAGGATAATCGCGCACGATCTTGCCCTGGCCGGTGACCGCCATGGCATCCTTGTAGTTGAGATCCGAGTAATCGATGGCGACGCGCACCGCGCGTTCCGGCAACTGGCTCTCGTCGAGCGTTTCGAGGCGGGCGCGGGGGGTGTCGTCATGAAGCATGAGCGCGCGTGGCATGGTGAACTCCTGCGGATTAGGATAAGGGCGCTGCGGCGAGCGCAGTTTCATCAGCCTAGCGTTGAGCCACGAGTGTCGACAACGCGACCTTTGCGGGATACCGTCCGTCATTCGCGTGGCGTTGCCGTCCTGGCCGTTGCGTAATCGACCATCGAGACCCCTTTACTGAGGAACGAGCGCGATGAAATCCCGCCAGACCACCGGCTTGCGCCATTTGACCGACTCCACGCACTACTCGCTCAAGGGGCTGCGCGCCGCGTTTCGCAATGAAACGGCGTTTCGCCAGGAGGTCGGCATCTGCGTGATACTCTTGCCGTTGGCGTGGTGGATCGGTGCCACGCCGGTGGAATGGCTGCTGCTGGTGGGTAGCTGCGCGCTGGTGCTGATCGTGGAACTGCTCAACAGCGCGGTGGAAACCGTCGTTGACCGCATCGGTCCCGAGCATCACGAGCTGTCCGGCCGAGCCAAGGATATCGGCTCGGCGGCGGTGATGATCTCGCTGATCATGACCGGCCTGACTTGGGGCCTGTTGGCCTGGCAGAAATTCCTCGGCTGAGCCCGCAGTCGGCGATGCCGTGTCGGTTACCTTCAACGTCCATATGAGGTGCTCCATGTTGCGACGCGTCGGTTTTGGACTGCTCGGTGTGCTGATCGTGGCCGCCGTGATTGTTCCTTATACGTTGCTGCGCGATGTTCAGGCCTGGTACGGCAGTATGCTCTTCTGGGGGCTGATTGGGCTTGCCGTGATCGTTCTCAATCTGCTGGTTACCGCCGATTTCAAGGAGAAGTGAGGATGTCGTCGACACTCGTGTGGACGTCGGTGCTGGTGTATGTCGTCGTCGCGCTGGGTGTGGCCTGGCGCTCACGCGAGCGCAGACCTGGCGGGACGCCCGACATGGCGCACTATTTCCTCGGTGGGCGGCGCATGGGCGGGTTGGTGTCGGCGCTCAGCTACAGCGCGACGACCTACAGTGCCTTCATGATGGTGGGGCTGGCCGGACTGACCTACGCCGGTGGCGTGGGGGCGCTGGGCTTCGAAATCGTCTACTTCGCCGGGGTCTCGTTGGTGGCAATCTTCGGGCCGCGTTTCTGGGCGGTGGGCAAAGCATTCGGTTTTGTCACCCCCAGCGAGATGCTGGGGCACCGCTATGCGAATCGCGGCGTGGCTGTGGCCACGGCGCTGGTCAGCAGCCTGTTTCTGATCCCCTATGCAGCAGTGCAACTGGCGGGCGTGGGGTATCTGCTGAGCGGCATGACCGACGGTGCCATCGGCTTTACCACCGGCGTGGCGGTGGCCACCGTGCTGGCGCTGGTATTCACCTTCATCGCCGGGATTCGCTCGGTGATGTGGACCGACGCGCTGCAGGCATTGTTGATGATCGTCGCCTCGACGGCCGTGGCGCTGCTGGTGGTGGCCTCGCTGGGCGGCTTCGAGGCGCTGTTCGCGACCCTCGCCGATGAACATCCCGAGGCGCTCACGGTGCCGGGGTCGGGTCTGTTCACGCCGGCGACCTTCCTCGGCCTGACGATCCCCTGGTTCTTCTTCAGCCTTTCCAATCCCCAGGTCAGCCAGCGCCTCTTCATGCCGGCCTCGCTGCAGGCTATGCGCCGCATGTTGCTGGGGTTTCTGTGCTTCGGGCTGGTGTATACCGCCGTCTCGGTGCTGTGGGGCTTTTCGGCGCTGATCGCCTTCCCCGACCTGGAAAATTCGGATCTCGCCACGCCGACCCTGCTGGCCTCTGCGCATGTGCCGCCGGTACTCGGCGTGCTGGTGATGGTGGGGATTCTGGCGGCGGCGGTCTCGACCATCGATTCGATCATGCTGACGCTGTCATCGATGCTGTCGCGGGACGTCTATGCGGTGGCCCGCAAAGGCAGCGATGAACGCCGCCAACTGTGGGTCGGCAAGGCCGTGTTGCCGCTGATCGCGCTGCTCGCACTGGCCTTCGCCGAGCTGCGCCTCGATCTGATCGCGGTGCTCTCGGTCGCCGCCTCGACCGGCCTGGTGGTCACCGTGCCGGCGCTGGTCGGCGCCTTCTTCTGGCGCGGTGGCAGCGCGGCGGGCGCCCTGGCGAGCATTCTCGGTGGCGGCGCCTGGGTCGTGGCGTTGTATATCAGCGGCGCCAAACCGCTGGGCTGGCCGCCAGGCATCTGGGCGCTGCCGGTGGCGTGCGTGCTGTTCGTGGGCGTCAGCTTGCTCAGCGCATCGCCGCGTCAAACCGCCGAGGCGTTCATCGCCGCCGCCGAGCGTGGCTTGCCATGGCGGCGCTGAGGATTGCTCGCCTGTAGCTTCCAAGCGATTAGCTCCGCTAAGCTGGGGCCATATAACGCTTGCCCCGGCGCTAGCTGCCGGGACGTTCCAGGAGAGTACCATGGCCCTGCCCGAAGGATTCCTGCCCGACGCCGATATTCCCGCACCGCTGCATGAGGCGCTGGGCGAAGCCGCCGAGCGGCTCGACGATGCATTGTGCCTGGCCGATCGCGTCGCCCAGGCGAAGCGCTCGACGCGCGATGCGGACGCCGACGCGAATGTCGATGTTGATGTCGAAGAGATGCCGAGTGCCACCTGGCTGGCGCTCTCGAATGAGCGTCGCGCCGAGCTGGCACGTGTGGTAGCGCTTTCCGACTTCGCCACCGAGACGCTGGCCCGTGACCCCGGCTGGCTGCCGGTGCTGGATGCCGAGGGCGAACTGGACGAGGCCCCGCTGCGCGAGGCCTGGGAGGCGGAACTCGCCGAGCGTCTCGAAGCCGCCGAGGACGAGGCGGCCATGCAGGCTGCGGTACGCCGCTTTCGGCGGCTGCGCATGCTGGGCATCGTATGGCGCGATCTGTGCCGCGCGCCGCGCGGCCAGGCCGGCGAAGAGGGCATGTGGAGCACGGCGCGCGACGTCAGCAGCCTGGCGGAAATCTGCCTGGACGGCGCGCTGGGCTGGCTCGAACATCATTATGCGCCACGCTGGGGGCAACCAGCGCTTCGTGCCGACGGCACGCCGCAACGCCTGGTGGTGCTGGGCATGGGTAAGCTCGGTGCGGGCGAGCTTAACCTGTCTTCGGACATCGACCTGATCTTCGCTTTCGCCGAAGAGGGCGAAACCCAGGGCGGTCGACGCGTGCTCTCGCATCAGGAATATTTCACCAAGCTGGGCCAGAAGCTCATCGGCGCGCTGGACGCGGTGACCGACGAAGGCATGGCGTTTCGCGTCGATATGCGCCTGCGCCCGCTCGGCGATGGCGGGCCGCTGGTCGGCAACTTCGCCACGCTGGCCAGCTACTATCAGGACCAGGGGCGCGAGTGGGAACGCTACGCCATGCTCAAGGCGCGCCCGGTGGCCGGCGATCTCGAGGCAGGCGCCGAGTTGCTCGCCTCGCTGCGACCGTTCGTGTATCGCAAATATCTGGATTTCGGCGCCATCGAATCGCTGCGCGAGATGAAGCGACTCATCAATCGCGAGGTCAAGCGCAAGGGCATGGCCGACAACATCAAGCTCGGCCCCGGCGGTATCCGCGAGGTGGAGTTCGTGGTCCAGGCGTTTCAGTTGATTCGTGGTGGGCGCGATACCGAACTCCAATTGACCTCGCTGGCGGCGGCCTTGCGTTGTCTGACGGATCTGGAGCTTCTACCGGGCGAGGTGACCGATGCCTTGCGAAGCGATTACGCTTTTCTGCGCGATCTCGAGCATGCCTTGCAGGCCCAGAAGGATCGCCAGACCCAGACCCTGCCGGAGGACATCCTGGGGCGCGAGCGCTTGGCGCTGGCGCTCGACATGGCCGACTGGCCGGCACTCGTGGCGCGTCTCGATGAGGCGCGCGGGCGGGTGCGCGAGCATTTCGATGCCATCATTGCCCCGCCCGAGGAGGAAGACGACGAGGACGGCACCCCCGAGGACGGCGCCCCCGAGGACGCCTCGCGCGAAGAGCTGGGCGCGCTCTGGCGCGAGGAGCTGATCCCGGCGGAGGCCCGCGAGACGCTGACGACGCTGGGGTTCGAGGCGCCCGAGGCGACCCTCAAACGGCTTGCCGACGTGCATCGTTCGCGCGCCGTGGCGGCCATGCAGCGCATCGGTTTCGAGCGTCTCGATGCCTTGATGCCGCTGCTGCTCGAGGCCGTCGGCGAGAGTCGTGCGCCGGATGTCGCGCTCGAGCGCGTCCTGCCGCTGATCGAGGCGGTGCTGCGGCGTACCGCCTATCTGGCATTGCTGCGCGAGAATCCCGATGCGCTGC
The DNA here is from genome assembly GCF_023061285.1 of Chromohalobacter nigrandesensis. Lineage (GTDB taxonomy): Bacteria > Pseudomonadota > Gammaproteobacteria > Pseudomonadales > Halomonadaceae > Chromohalobacter > Chromohalobacter nigrandesensis. The sequence goes on along the minus strand of NZ_JAKGAM010000007.1, from coordinate 25,238 downwards.
GTCAGTTGATCCGGCTGTGTGCGGCGAGTCCGTGGATCGCCGAGCAACTGGCGCGCCATCCCGTGCTGCTCGATGAGTTACTGCATCCGGCGGCGCTTTATTCGCCCGCCGACAAGGACGAACTCGCCGATGAACTGCGCCAGGCACTGGCACGGGTGCCCGAGGACGACGAGGAGGGCCAGCTCGATGCGCTGCGCACCTTCAAGCATGCTCAGGTGCTGCATGTCGCGGCCTCGGATATCGTCGGCGCGCGACCGCTGATGAAGGTCAGCGATTATCTCACCTTCATCGCCGAGGTGATCCTCGAGCAGGTCCTGGCGATGGCCTGGAAGCAGGTGACACGCAAGTACGGGCGCCCCTCGCGCCGTGCCGGTGAGCACGAGAGCGACGAGGCCAATTTCGCGATCATCGGTTACGGCAAGCTGGGCGGCATCGAATTGGGCTATGGTTCGGATCTGGACCTGGTGTTCCTGCACGATGCCGACCCTAAAGGCATGACCGATGGTGCCAAGACCCTCGACAATGCGGTCTTCTTCACGCGCCTCGGTCAGCGCGTCATCCATTTGTTGACGGCGATGACGGCCAGCGGTGCGCTGTACGAAGTCGACATGCGTCTGCGGCCTTCCGGCAATTCGGGGTTGTTGGTGACGACGCTCGATGCCTTCGCCGACTATCAGCACCACCAAGCCTGGACCTGGGAGCATCAGGCGCTGGTGCGCTCACGCGCGATTGCCGGCAATGCGGCGTTATGCGAGCGCTTCGAGGCGGTGCGATGTGAGGTGCTGGGGCAGGCGCGCGACCCCGACACGCTGCGCGGGGAGGTCGTCGCCATGCGCCGCAAGATGCGTACCCACCTGGGCAGCAGCGATCAGGCCGGACGCCGGGGAACGTTTCATCTCAAGCAGGACCCCGGCGGCATGGTGGATATCGAGTTCCTCTGTCAGTACGCGGTGCTGCGACTGGGCGCCGAGGCGCCGGAGATGCTCGGCTTCAGTGACAATATGCGCATTCTCGAAACGCTGGAGGAAAGCGGCCGACTTCCCGCCGAGCAGGCACGCGAGCTGCGCGAGGCGTATCTCACCTATCGCGGCATCAGCCATCGCGCCTCGCTGGCCAAGGCCGGAAGCCAGGTCGAGATCGCCGATATCGACGACCATCGCCGCCGAGTCCGCGCCATTTGGGCGCACTGGATGCAGGATGATGACGCGTCTCGGTAAGTATCACTGGAAATAAACAGTTACTTTTCGCGCTCATGATAACTCGGTAAATGGTTAGTACGACAAAAGTTGGGTATTGATCATTCGTGTAGAGGTCTTATAGTCCGCTCCCGGCGATGGCATGCGTGCCATCGCCGTTTTGTTTCGCCGCGCGCCCACAAGGCACGGCGAAGGTCAGGCACAACCTGAAAGTTCTCAACGAGGCAGACACTCCAATGCGCTCTACCACGGATGATGCAGCATCGCCCCGATCCGGCGAGGATCGAGGTTTCGCGGGCCACCCGCGTGCGCTGGGACCGCTATTTTTCACCGAAATGTGGGAGCGTTTTTCCTACTACGGGATTCGACCGCTACTCGTGTTGTTCATGGCCGCCACGGTGTTCGAAGGCGGACTGGGCTTCACGCGGGAAGCTGCGTCGGCCATCGTGGGTATCTATGCGGGGGCCGTCTATCTGTCGGCCTTGCCCGGCGGCTGGCTGGCGGACAACTGGCTGGGGCAGCGGCGTGCCGTCTGGTACGGCTCGGTGCTCATTGCTCTGGGGCATCTTTCTATCGCGTTCTCCGCCGTCTGGGGCGCGACCTGGTTTTTCATCGGGCTGGTATTGATCGTGCTCGGCTCGGGGCTTTTCAAGTCCTGCATCTCGGTGATGGTGGGCAGCCTCTATGACCAGGGCGATGTGCGCCGCGATGGCGGTTTCGCGATCTTCTACATGGGGATCAACATCGGTGGCTTGCTGGCGCCACTGTTCACCGGCCTATTGATGCGTGAATACGGTTGGCATTGGGGCTTCGGCATCGGTGGGCTGGGCATGTTGGTGGCCTTGTTGATCTTCCGTTTGTCGGCGATTCCTTCCATGCGACGCGCCGACAGCCTGCGGGGGCGTGCCGCTAGCTGGGATGCGCCTGCGGTACATCGTCGAGGCGTAGGTTATTACGTGGCGGGCTTGGCGATTGCGCTGGCGGGCTTCATCGCCCTGGTGGCCAACGGCATGATCACCTTGAACGCCGTGGCGATTGCCGAGGCCATGACCACGGTCATCATCGTCTGCGCGCTGGGTTATTTCGTCTTTCTGTTCGGCTTTAACGGGCTCGACAAGCAGGAGCGGGCGCGTATCGTCGTGTGCTTCATCCTGATCATGGCGGCGGCGTTCTTCTGGGCATCCTTCGAACAGCAGCCGACGTCCTATAACCTGTTCGCCCACGACTACACCGACCGTACGTTGTTCGGCTGGGAAGTGCCGGCGGTGTGGTTTCAGTCGTTCAACCCGGTCTTCATCATCCTGTTGGGACCGCTCTTCGGCTGGCTATGGCCGGCACTCGGCCGCCGCCGCATGGAACCGGGTAGTCCGGTGAAGTTCGTCCTCGGCCTGTTGTTCGCGGCCGGCGGCTTTGCCTTGATGATGTTTGCGGCGATGCGCGTGGCCGGCGGCATCGATCAGGTCTCGCCACTGTGGATCACCGCCAGCTTGCTATTGCTGACGATCGGCGAGCTGTGCCTGAGCCCGGTGGGGCTGTCGACCATGAGCGCGTTGGCGCCGATCAAGCTGCGCGGCCAGTTGATGGGGTTGTGGTTCACCGCCTCGGCGCTGGGGAATCTGGTGGCCGGCTTGATCGGCGGGCACGTCAACGCCGAGGAACTGGATCAGTTGCCGGAGTTGTTCGGTCGCTGCGCGGTGGCGCTGGTGCTATGTGCCATCGTGTTGGCGCTGCTGACGCCGCTCATCAAGCGTATGCTGAAGGGCAATCCCACCGTCGATCCCGCCGGTGCTTCGTCTTCCAACGCCACCACCGGAGCCTGAATCATGCCGTTGAGTGAATCTCCCCAAACGCCTGCCGCCCGCCTGGCCGCACTGCGCGATGCCATGCGTGAACAGGGCGTCGACGCCTGGTGGCTGCCGTCGTCCGATCCGCATAGCTCCGAATACCTGCCGCATCATTGGCAGGGGCGCGTCTGGTTGTCGGGCTTCGATGGCTCGGTGGGCACGCTGGTGGTTACCCAACAGGCGGCGGGGCTGTGGGTAGACAGCCGCTACTGGGTACAGGCCGAGCAGCAACTGGCGGGTAGCGGCATCGAGTTGATGAAGCTCCAGCCCGGCCAGGCGCAGCGGCCCATGCAGTGGCTCGCCGAGCAATTGTCGCCGGGCGCCACGCTGGGCTTCGACGGCGCCGTGGTCTCGATGGCCAGCGTACGTCAACTGGAGGCCCACCTGGCGCCGAAGGAGATCCGCTGGGAAGGCCATCGGGATCTGCTCGATGCCATCTGGCCGGATCGCCCCGCGTTGCCCGAGGCGCCGGTGCGGGCCCACCCGAGCGCTTACGTGGATGCCTCGCGGCGCGACAAGCTGGCGATATTGCGCCATGCAATGGAGGCCCAGGGCGCCGATACGCACCTGGTGTCGACTCTCGACGATATCGCCTGGCTGACCAACCTGCGCGGCTCGGACGTCGCCTTCAATCCGGTATTTTTGTCGCATCTGCTCGTCGAGGCGACGCGGGCCACCTTGTTCGTCGCCCCGGGCAAACTGGATGACGCCGTGATCGGCGAACTCGCCGACGATGGCATCGATGTTGCCGATTATGCCCAGGTGGCGGAGCGCCTCGGCGGTCTTCCCGCCGCTGCGTGCCTGCTGCTCGATCCGGCACGGGTGAGTCTGGCGCTGATGCAGGCCGTGCCGGAGAGCGTGAGCGTCGTCGAGGCCTTTCAGCCGAGCACGCTCGCCAAGAGCCGCAAGAGCGACCGCGACATCGAGCACGTACGCCACGCCATGGAGGAAGACGGCGCCGCGCTGTGCGCGTTCTTCGCCTGGTTGGAAGACGCATTGGCCAGCGACGCGACGGTGACCGAGCTGCACGTCGACGAGCGGATCACCGCCGCGCGGGCTGAGCGCGACGGTTTCGTTTCGCGGAGTTTCGCGACCATCGCCGCCTTCAATGCCAACGGCGCGCTGCCGCATTATCACGCCACCCCGGCGGCGCATTCGGTGATCGAGGGCGATGGCTTGCTGCTGATCGACTCAGGGGGCCAATACCTGGGCGGGACCACCGACATCACCCGGGTGGTGCCGGTAGGCGAGATCGACACGGCGCAGCGGCGCGATTTCACTCAGGTGCTCAAGGGCACCATCGCGCTGTCACGCGCCCAGTTCCCGCGCGGCATCCCATCGCCGCAACTGGACGCCATCGCCCGCGCGCCGCTGTGGGCCGCAGGGATCGACTACGGCCATGGTACCGGGCACGGCGTGGGTTATTTCCTGAATGTCCACGAGGGGCCGCAGGTGATCGCCTGGTACGCGCCGCCGACGCCGCAGTCCGCCATGCAACCCGGCATGATCACCTCGATCGAACCGGGCGTCTATCGGCCGGGGCAGTGGGGCGTGCGCATCGAGAACCTGGTGGTCAATCGTTCGGCCCAGCCGAGCGAATTCGGCGAGTTCCTGCACTTCGAAACGCTGACGCTGTGCCCCATCGATACCCGCGCCATCGATATTTCCCTGCTCGATGATGCGGAAATCGCCTGGCTCAACGCTTACCACGACGAGGTCCGCCAACGCCTGATGCCCAAGGTCGACGGCCAGGCCCGCGACTGGCTCGAGCAGCGTACGCAGCCCATCGCCCGCTGAATGCGCGTCGCACGTTGAGAAATGCCGGGCCCATGGGCTCGGCATTTTGCTGGCAATAGCCACCTGGCGGTCGATGCTCGAGGTGGGCTCAGAAGAGCGTGTCGTGAGGATTGAAAAGCGCTATCGCTATCATGCTAACAATTTATTGGTGGCATGAGACGCTTAGGGATAAAGTAAGCGGCATCTGGTGCTCACCAGATGTTTCATTCCTGCATCGGTTCGCGATGCACCCCTAGTTGTACTCTGCCTCGACCCGCGCTGCCCCCTGGCGCGGGTTTTTTTATGTGCGCTTAGCGGGCGGTGAGGGCGTCATGTCGCTTACCCTGTTGCCCTGACTCCGTTGTCCCGACATGAAAACGCCCATGCGGCGTGAACCGCATGGGCGTGATTGGCGTGCGCCGACGTTTTGACAGCGGCGCTTAGAGCGCGGCGATCTTGTCGCGTTGCTCGCTGAGGTGCTGGCGGCTGGCTTGGGCGTCGGCGAGTTTGCCACGTTCCTTCTCGACAACCTCGGCGGGGGCCTTGCTGAGGAAACCTTCATTGCCGAGCTTCTTCTCGATACCGTTGATGAACTTGTCCTGCTTGTCGATTTCCTTGGCCAGGCGAGCAAGCTCCACGTCCTTGTCGATCAGCCCCGCCATGGGCACCAGCACTTCCATGTCGCCGACCAGTTGGGTGGCGGCGAGCGGGGCCTGATCGGGATCGTCGAGCCAGGTGATGCTGTCGAGCTTGGCCAGCTTGGAGAGGAACAGCCGATAGGCTTCCAGACGCTCGCGGTCGGCCTCGCCGCCCTTGGTGAGCAGTGCTTCCAGCGGCTTGCCGGGGGCGATGTTCATCTCGGCGCGGATGTTGCGCACGGCGATGATCACACCCTTGAGCCATTCGATGTCGCGCGTGGCGTTCTCGTCGATGCGGCTCTGGTCGGCCTGCGGCCAGGGCTGAGCCATGATCGAGTCGTCGCCGCCGGCATGCGTGCCGGCCAGGGGCGCGACGCGCTGCCAGATCTCCTCGCTGATGAACGGCATCATGGGATGCGCCAGCCGCAGGACGGTCTCCAGCACCCGCACCAGCGTGCGCCGGGTACCGCGCTTGGCGGCGGCGGTGGCGTTGTCGTCCCACAGCACCGGCTTGGAGAGTTCCAGGTACCAGTCGCAGTATTCGTTCCAGACGAAGTCATAGAGCGCCTGCGAGGCGTGGTCGAAGCGGAATTCTTCCATCGCGCGGGTGACCTGGGCCTCGGTCTGCTGCAGGCGCGAGACGATCCAGCGGTCGGCCAGCGAGAGTTCGACTTCGCCGTTCTGGGCGTCGCTGTTCTGTGCGTCGCTGTTCTGTGCGTCGCTGTTCTGTGCGTCGAAGGAAGCGCCGCAGTCCTCGCCTTCGGCATTCATCAGTACGTAGCGCGAGGCGTTCCACAGCTTGTTGCAGAAGTTGCGATAGCCGTCCAGGCGGCCCATGTCGAACTTGATGTCGCGCCCGGTAGTGGCCTGCGAGAGGAAGGTGAAGCGCAGCGCATCGGTGCCGTGGGGCTCGATGCCTTCGGGGAACTCGTCACGCGTGGCCTTGGCGATGGCCTTGGCCTTCTGCGGTTGCATCATGTTGCCGGTGCGCTTGTCGATCAGCGCGTCCAGGTCGATGCCATCGATCAGGTCGATGGGGTCGAGCACGTTGCCCTTCGACTTGGACATCTTCTGGCCCTGGCCGTCGCGTACCAGGCCGTGCACGTAGATCTTCTTGAAGGGCACCTCATCGGTGAACTTCAGCGTCATCATGATCATCCGCGCGACCCAGAAGAAGATGATGTCGAAGCCGGTGACCAGCACGCTCGAGGGGTGGAAGGTCTCGAGCTCCGGCGTCTGCTCCGGCCAGCCCTGGGTAACGAAGGTCCACAGGCCTGCACTGAACCAAGTATCGAGGACGTCTTCGTCCTGGGTAAGGGCCACGTCGGCGGCGAGGCCGTACTTGTCGCGGGCTTCCTCGGCGCTGCGTGCCACATAAACGTTGCCATCAAAATCGTACCAGGCCGGAACGCGGTGTCCCCACCATAGCTGGCGCGAGATGCACCAATCCTGCAGGTCGCGCATCCAGGCGAAGTACATGTTCTCGTAGTTCTTGGGCACGAACTCGATGTCACCGTTCTCGACGGCGGCGATGGCCGGCTTGGCCAGTTCCTCGACGGCGACGAACCACTGATCGGTCAACAGCGGCTCGATGATGTCGTCGGAGCGATCGCCATAGGGCAGGGTGTTGTCGATGGTTTCGACTTGTTCGAGCAGCCCCGCGGCCTGCATGTCGTCGACGATGGCCTGGCGCGCCGCGAAACGGTCGAGCCCGACGTAGGCGGACGGCAAGGCGGTGTCGATGTCGGCGAGCGCACGGCCCTGAATGTCGAAGGCCTCGGCGCGCGGCAGGATGCTGGCGTCCGGGGTGAAGACGTTGATCAGCGGGAGATCCTGACGCCGGCCGACTTCGTAGTCGTTGAAGTCGTGCGCGGGGGTGATCTTCACGCAACCCGAGCCTTTGTCCATGTCGGCGTGCTCGTCGGCGACGATGGGGATGCGGCGCCCGACCAGCGGCAATTCGACGAACTTGCCGATCAGCGAGGCATAGCGTGAGTCCTCGGGATTGACGGCCACGCCGGTGTCACCGAGCAGGGTTTCGGGGCGCGTGGTAGCGACGACGAGATGATCCTGGCCGGCCTCGGTGGTCACGCCGTCGGCCAGCGGATAGCGGAAGTGCCAGAACTGGCCCTGCTGCTCCTTGTTCTCGACTTCCAGGTCGGAGATCGCGGTGTGCAGCGTGGGGTCCCAGTTGACCAGGCGCTTGCCGCGATAGATCAGGCCCTCGTCGAACAGCCGCACGAAAACTTCCTGCACCGCCTTGTAGAAGCCGTCGTCCATGGTGAAGCGCTCGCGCGACCAGTCGACGCTGGCGCCCATGCGGCGCAGCTGACGGGTGATATGGTCGCCGGATTCCTGCTTCCATTCCCAGATCTTGTCGGTGAAGGCCTCGCGCCCCAGTTCGTGGCGGCTCTTGCCGTCTTCCGCCGCGACCTTGCGTTCCACCAGCATCTGCGTGGCGATGCCGGCGTGGTCGGTGCCTACCTGCCACAGCGTGTTGTATTGCTGCATGCGCCGCCAGCGGATCAGGGTATCCATGATGGTGTCCTGAAAGGCATGGCCCATGTGCAGGCTGCCGGTCACGTTGGGCGGCGGAATCATGATCGAGTAGGGCTCGCCCTTACCGGCGGGGGCGAAACGGTTGGCGTCTTCCCAGCGCTGATACCAGCGGGTTTCGATCTGATCGGGTTGGTAGGTCTTGTCCATGGGCGTCGGTCGGCTCTTGAAATACGGTCAGCACGGCGCATGGCCGTGGCGAAAAATACCGACAAGTATAACCCCGCAAGCGGGGTGACGTCATGGTGGCGCTCAGCGAGATCCAGCAGCGTTTGGGCGGGTCAGGTTATTGGCTTTGACGGGGTAGCCGCGCTTCTTGTAGGTCTGCCAGCAGGCGCGCTTGGCGGTCAGCACGTCCTGATGCTGATTGATGATCTCGGCGACGCGCTCGAAGCGCGAGAACCACTCGGGGATCTCGGGATGCAGGTTGAGCATCGCCTCGACGCCGGGCGCCGGAGGCGTTTCCCAGCCCAGGGTGACGGGGGGCAGGGGATCGACCTCGTCGGCCAGCACCGCATGGGGCAGATAGCTTTCGGGCTTGAAGGTCCACAGCCGATCGTCGAGCTCGCGCGCCATGGCTTCGTCTTCGGTGTGGATATGCAGCCGATAGCCCTTGCGATGGATGGTCTCCGCCAGCCGGCACGCGAAGTCCAAGCGCGCCTCCAGCGTGGTATCGGGCAAGATGTAGAAATCGACTTGGGTCATGAATATCCCCTTCGGGGAGCTATAAGCTGGAAGAGCGGCGCTGCGCGCCTGGAAGCTGGAAGAAAGACCATTCCGGCTACGAGCTACGAGCTACGAGCTACGAGCTACGAGCTACGAGCTACGAGCTATGAGCTATGAGCTACGAGCTACGAGCGACGCGCAGCCAATCGATGGAGGACTAAACGCCGCCGTCGATGTCGATCAATGCCCCGGTAGTGAAGCCGGCTTCGGCCAGCCATAGCACGCCGTTGGCGATTTCTTCGGGTTCGCCGATGCGGCCCATGGGGATCACCGAGCCGGCGACATCGGGTTTGTCGGGGTTGCCGCCGCTGGCATGAATGGTGGTGCGGATGACGCCGGGGCGCACGGTGTTGACCCGAATGCCTTCACCGGCGACTTCCTTGGCGAGGCCCTCGGTCATGGTGTCGATGGCGCCTTTGGAAGCGGCGTAGTCGACGTATTCGCTGGCGCCACCCAGATGCGAGGCCGCCGAGCCGACATTGACGATGGCACCACCTTGTCCGCCGTGCTGGGTGGACATGCGTTTGATGGCTTCACGGGCGCAGATGAAGGGGGCGGTCACGTTGATGCGCATCATGCGATCGACGCGCTCGAAGCTCATCTCATCGACGCGACTGATTTGGTCGACGATGCCGGCGTTGTTGACCAGCACGTCGAGGCGTCCCAGTTCGCGGTCGACGGTCTCGAACATGGCGATGATTGCCGCTTCGTTGGCGACATCGGCCTGGATGGCGATGGCGCGTCCGCCCGCAGCTTCGATGTCACTCACGACACTCTCGGCCGAGGCCTTGTCGCTGCGATAATTGACCGCAACGGCGTAGCCCTTTTGCGCGGCAAGCTTGGCGGTAGCGGCACCGATACCACGTCCGGCACCGGTGATCAGCATCACTTTCGACATGGGGCCTCCTGATAAGGGTCAAGGGTAAGGAAATGACACGGCGCGGGTCATGCCACCGTGTCGTTCGACGGGCGTTAGGCCAGACGCGTCAGCCAGTTGCGCGTGTCTTCGCTGCGGCCGTATTGCAGGTCGAGCAGTTCCTTGCGCAGGCGCTTGCCGACTTCGCCGCCGCTATCCGCTTTGAGGCGAATGCTCTCGTCTTCGCTGCGCAGCTCGCCGACCGGGGTGATGACGGCGGCGGTGCCGCAGGCGAAGACTTCGGTGATCTCGCCGGAGGCGGCACCGTCACGCCATTCGTCGATGCTGATGTGGCGTTCCTCGGGTGTCAGGCCCTGGTCCCGGGCGAGTTCCAGAATGGAGTCGCGGGTGACGCCTTCGAGGATGGTGCCGGTCAACTTGGGCGTGACGATACGTCCGTCCTTGTAGACGAAGAACAGGTTCATGCCGCCGAGTTCCTCGATCCACTTGTTCTCGGCAGCATCGAGGAAGGCGACCTGGGCGCAGTCGTGCGCTTCGGCTTCCTTCTGGGCCGCCAGCGAGGCGGCGTAGTTGCCACCGCACTTGGCGAAACCCGTGCCGCCGGGCGCAGCCCGCTTGTAATGCGAGGACAGCCAGATGGAGACCGGATTGACGCCGCCCTTGAAGTAGGCCGCGGCCGGCGAGGCAATGACGTAGTAATCGACTTCTTTGGAGGGCCGCACGCCGAGGAAGGTCTCGCTGGCGATCATGAACGGCCGCAGGTAGAGGCTCGACTCTTCGGCTTCACTGGCCGGCGTCGGCACCCAGACATGGTCCTGGGAAAGCAGTGCCTTGAGCGAGCCGATGAAGTCCTCGTCGGAGAGCTCGGGCAGTGCCAGGCGCCGTGCGGAGGCGCGGAAACGTTCGGCGTTCTTCTCGGGGCGGAAGGTCCATACCGAGCCGTCGGCATGGCGGTAGGCCTTGATGCCCTCGAAGATTTCCTGGGCGTAATGCAAAACCGCGGCGGCCGGGTCCAGCGTCAACGGCCCGTAGGGGCGGACCTCGCGACCATGCCAGCCGACATCGCTCGTCCAGCGGATATGAGCCATGTGATCGCTGAAATGACGACCGAAACCGGGGTTCTCGAGAATCGTCTCGCGCAGGGCGGCATCCTTGGGATGCGCGTTAGGCCGTATGTCGAAGCCTGAAGAGGTCACTGGAGTTCTCCGTCGAATCTGGCGCTCGGTTGGATGCCGAGAATGGCACAGGCGCGTCGGACGAGAAAAGGCCGGCGCGCCTGATACTTACGTTAGCATGCAAATTGTTTGCTGCGAAGGGTCACTCGACGCTGGGACGCGTCTCGTTGGCCTCGGTTTCGCGGTCGAGCAGGTATTGGGTCAGAAGCCCCACGGGGCGGCCGCTGGCGCCTTTCTTGTCGCCCGAGGCCCAGGCGGTGCCGGCGATATCCAGGTGCGCCCAAGGATACGCATCGGCGAAACGCGACAAGAAGCAGGCTGCCGTGATGGTGCCGGCGGGGCGACCGCCGATGTGGGCCAAGTCGGCGAAGTTGGAATCGAGCTGGCTCTGGTACTCGTCCCACAATGGCAGGTGCCAGGCGCGGTCCCAGGCAGTTTCGCCCGCATCGAGAACGTCGAGCGCCAGATCGTCGTCGTTGGCCATTAGCCCCGAGGCATGATGGCCCAGGGCGATAACCGCGGCGCCGGTCAGCGTGGCGATATCCACGACGCTGGCGGGCTTGAAGCGCTCGACGTAGCTCAGCGCGTCGCACAGTGCCATACGTCCCTCTGCGTCGGTGTTGAGAATCTCGACGTTGAGCCCCTTGAGGGTCTTGACGATGTCACCGGGCTTGATGGCGCGGCCATCGGGCATGTTCTCGGCGCTTGCCACCACGCCGATGATATTGATCCTGGGCTTGAGCGCGAGCACCGTTTGCATGGTGCCGAAGACGCTGGCGGCACCGCACATGTCGAACTTCATCTCATCCATGCCGGCTCCCCCTTTGAGCGAGATGCCGCCGGTGTCGAAGGTGATGCCCTTGCCGACAATGATGTGCGGGGCTTCGTCCGGGTCCTCGGCGCCGCGATACTGCATGACGATCAGGCGCGAGGGCTCTGCGCTACCCTGACCGACGGAGAGCAGGGCGTTGGCGCCCAGCGCGTGCAAGGCATCCTCGTCGAGGATCTCGACGCTCAGGGCGCCATCGGCATCCGCTGCGAGGGTTTGTGCCTGCTCGGCAAGATAACGCGGCGTGCAGACATTGCCCGGCAAGTTGCCCAGGGTACGCGTCAGCGCGACCCCTTCGCCGACGGCGGCACCGATGCGTGCCCCGAGTTCGGCCTGGGGCGTCTCGTCCTGGTCGCTGACCAGCAGCGTCAGGCTCTTGAGGCGCGGTGCGGGCGCCGGCTGCGACTTGAAGTCGTCGAAGCGATAGCAGGCGCGATGCGCGGCCTCCAGGGTCACGCGCGCCTTCCAGGTGGTGTCGCGTTCGCCGACCGGCACGTCGGTGAAGGCGGCGGCCACGTCGTCGAGCGGCAGCTTGACGATGGTGGTGAAGGCGGCGTCGAGGGCCTGAATGAGCTGACCTTCGCCGCACTTGGCGCGCTCGCCGAGGCCGACGAGCAGCAGGCGTTCGGCACCGAGCCCCGGCGCGAAGGGAATCAATTGCACATTGCCGAGGCTGGGGTCGAAGTCGCCGCGGTCGAGGAGCTGGCCGATCAGACGTTCACTGGCGTCGTCGAGCTTGTCCGCCGCCGGCAGCAGGTCTCCATCCTGGAAGACGGGCACGATCAGACATGCCGTTTCGACCTTGGCCGGGTTGACGTTGATTACGGGGGATTCCATTGCGTCTCCACACGACTGAGCTGACATGACTTGTCTCGTGGCGAGACAAGTGTCCGGGTATTCTGGATAATGCCGACAAGGATGCCGGCGCTGAACGTACTCCAGTGTACGCAAAGCCGGAACGCAATGCATGGGGAGGGTGGTCGAAGGCTGCATTGGGCCCCGCGAGGGGTCGTCGTGGACCAGGGAACCGACCCGGGAGAAGACGCTTGATCGTATTCCGTTATCTGACGCGCGAGATCCTCGCCACCATGGCCGCCGTGGCCGGCGTGCTATTGCTGGTGATCATGGGCAGTCGCTTCATTCGCTATTTCGGCGATGCCGCGCAAGGGGACATTCCCGCCAATATTCTCGGCACCCTGATGCTTTTCCACCTGCCCGGGTTCATGGAGCTGGTGCTGCCGCTGTCGTTCTTTCTCGGCATTCTGCTGGCGTTCGGGCAGCTTTATCTCAATAGCGAGATCACCGTGCTGGTGGCCTGTGGTGTCAGCCCCAACCGGCTGCTGCGCGTCACGCTTTGGCCGGCACTGCTGGTGGCGATTCTGGTGGCGGTGTGCAGCTTGTGGCTGACCCCGAGCGGCGCCCGCCACAACGAAATGGTGCTCGAGGAACAGAAAAGCCGGCTCGATTTCTCGGTGCTGCAACCGGGGCGTTTCCAGGAGTTCGGCAGTGGGCGTACCGCCTATACCGAGAGCCTCAATGACGACCGCTCGCGTATGCAAAGCGTCTTTATCAGCGAGCGTCAGGCGCGTAGCGATGGTACCCCGGAGACCGTGGTCACGCGGGCCCAAGGAGGCTATCAGACGGTCGACGAGGATACCGGCAGCCGCTTTCTGGTGCTCACCGATGGCGAGCGGTACAGCGTCGAACCGGGTGACCGCATTGCCGAGCGATTGCAGTTCGATACCTATGCGGTGCGCCTATCGCGCGCCAGCGAGCGGGTCGATCTCGATGCCGCCGAGCTGACTTCGACCCCGCAGCTCATCGAGCGCGGCGATGACGAGGCCTGGGCCAATCTACAATGGCGGCTTTCCATGCCGCTGATGGTGCCGATTCTCACCCTGCTAGCGCTGCCGCTGTCGCGGGTCAATCCGCGTCAAGGGCGTTTCGCCAAGCTGATGCCGGCGATCTTCTTGCACATCAGTTATTTGAGTTTATTGCTGGCGGCGCAGGATGCCATCTCGCGTGGCGCGCTGGCGCCGTCCATCGGCATGTGGCCGATCCACCTGGGATATCTACTGCTGGGGATCTGGATGACACGCCGTGATCAGCGCCGCGGGGGCCGCACATGATTTTCGACCGTTTCGATCGCTACATCGCGCGCAATGTGCTGGCGGCCATGCTGGTCGTGCAGGTGATGATCCTGGGGCTGGACCTGGTCATCTCGTATATCAACGATCTTGGCGACGTCGAGGGTGGTTACAGCGCGCTCGACGTCTTTGTGTATCTGTTGATGCGCCTGCCGTGGCGGTTTTATCAGTATGCCCCGGTGGGCGTGCTGATCGGGGGGTTGATCGGCCTGGGCAGCATGGCATCGAGCAACGAGTTGACGGTGATGCGCGCCTCGGGACGTTCGCTGGCGCGTATCCTGTGGGGTGCCATGAAACCCTTGGGCTTGGTGATCATCCTGACCATGGCGATCAGCGAGTGGGTCAGCCCGGTGACAGAGCAACATGCCGAGGCCTGGCGGCTTGAGCAGCTCGAGGGCGAAGGGGCGATCCTCTCCGAGCAAGGCGGCTGGCAGCGCGAGGGCAACGACTTCTATCGCTTCGGCACCATCCGCGCGGATGATGTGGTCATCGATGTCACGCGTTACCATTTCGATGGCACGCGGCTGGAGAGTGCCGAGCATGCCGACCGTGCGGTCTGGGAAGACGGTAGCTGGCAATGGCAGAACATCGAGGAAACGCGCTTCGAGGACGGGCGCACCGTTACCGATACCACCGACAAGCGTACCTGGGACACATCGTTCACTCCCGAGCAGCTCAATCGCTTGCTGCGCTCGCTGGAAAGCCAGTCGCCCAGCGACTTGTGGGGCTATGCTAGTTTCCTGAAGAACGAGGGGCTCGAGGCCACGCAGCCGCTGTTGTACTTCTGGCAGAAAATGTTGCTGCCCTTCACCCTGGCGGGCCTGATGCTGGTGGCCGCATCGTTCGTGTTCGGTCCGTTGCGTACCGTGGCCGCCGGCACGCGCGTGTTTTACGGCATCATCGTCGGTGTCTCGTTCAAGTATCTGCAGGATCTCCTGGCGCCGGCCTCGATGCTGTTCGGCTTCTCGCCGGTGTTCGCGGTGCTGGTGCCTACCGTGGCCTGCTATGTGCTGGGCATCGTGCTGATCAGGCGCACCGGCTGACGGAAACGACACGCAGGCCTCAACGCTACGCCCCCGGCGCCATGACTTTGGCACCGGGGGCGTTGTCGTTCAGTGGTGCAGTGCAGAAGGTGGTTCAGGCGTCAGGCGATGAGAAGACGGCGGTAGTCGCCGGGTGTGAGGCCATAGGCGGCCTTGAAGCGCCGGGTGAAGTGGCTGAGGCTGCGATAGCCCAGCGAGTAGCAGATCTCGGTAATCGGCGCGTCGGCCTCGCGAAGCCACTGGCGAGCGCGGGCCAGGCGCAGGCGTTGCTGGTACTCGCCGGGGGAGTAGCCGACCTCGCGCTGGAATAGCCGATACAGGCGTGCCTTGCTCATGCAGGCCTCGCGGGCCAATTGCGCGCCGTCCAGAGGCTGCTCGGGGTGGCGTTCCAGCCAGGCCAGGGCGGCCGCGAGCCCGTGACGTGGCGGCGCCTGGCGGGCGTCGGCGAGCAGCAACTCACGCGATTGGGTACGCAGCAGGCGCACGATCAACTCGTCGATGCCCAGCCCGATCAGCGCGTCGCGGTCGGGGTGATTCTCGCGGAAGAGCCCCATCAAGCGTTCGATCAGCGCCTGGGTGGTCGGGCTGTGCGGCACGTGCAGCGCATGCGGATGATAGTGCCACTCGCCGAGCTCCCGTTCGCGTGGCTGGGCCTGGTTGAGGCGTTCGCTGAGGGCGTGAATGCGCGCGGGATCGAGATCGATGGTCAGGCAGGTAGTGGGTGTGTCGGGGCGCGCATCGGGGAAGTCGATGCGCACTTCCTGGTGCGGCGCCAGCACGAAGCTCTCGCCCGGCAAAAAGGTTTCCGGCGCGTCGGTGGCGCCATGCATCACCTTGCGCCCTTGCAGCATGCCGCAGTAGAGCACCCGCTCGGCGCTCAAGGCGACATCCTGCGCGGGCCACCAGGTATCGTAGATCGACAGCTCCGCATGCGGGCCCGCGTAACAGATGCGATTCTCGATCAAGCGCCGTGTGCGGGGCGTCTCCGCCAGTTGCTCGAGCGTGCGGGCGTTGTCCGCACGAGGGACCCGGGCGCGCGAATCGGGAGGCGTGACGGCATGCATGGCGAACTCCTGAACGGTACCGACGGTGTGGGCGTGGATGTCGCCCGTTACCTCTCAGTGTAGGCAAATTCGCTATCTGAGACTGGCAGACAAACGTCGGAGACTGGCAGGCAAACCGACACTTGGCTGACACGCCATGCTGAGGACGATGCGTACTCATTTTCCAAGGGGGCAGGGTTGCACACCAGTCGGCTCGCCCCGGCGCATTCGCCCAAGGAGACACGCCATGATTTACACACGTCCCGGCAACCCGGGTGCCGTCGTCGACTTCAAGTCGCGTTACGAGAATTTCATCGGTGGCGAGTGGGTAGCGCCCGCCGAGGGTCGCTATCTGGACAACATCACTCCGATCACCGGTGAGGTCTTCTGTCAGGTACCGCGTTCATCGGCGGCAGATATCGACCGTGCGGTGAAGGCGGCACAGAAAGCCGCCCCGGCCTGGGGCAAGATGCCGCCCGCCGAGCGGGCCAAGGTGTTGCTCCAGATCGCCGATCGCGTCGAGCAGAACATCGACAAGCTGGCCGTGGCCGAAACCTGGGACAACGGCAAGCCGATCCGCGAAACCAGCGGTGCCGATATCCCGCTGGTGGCGGACCACTTCCGCTATTTCGCCGGTTGTCTGCGTGCTCAGGAAGGCACCATCAGCGAAGTCGATGAGAACACCGTCGCTTATCACTACCACGAGCCCTACGGCGTGGTGGGCCAGATCATCCCCTGGAACTTCCCTATCCTCATGGCGACCTGGAAGCTGGCGCCTGCGCTCGCTGCCGGCAACTGCTCGGTGCTCAAGCCGGCCGAGCAGACCCCGGCCTCGATCAATATCTTCCTCGAGCTGATCGCCGATCTGTTGCCGCCGGGCGTCATCAACGTGGTGCACGGCCTCGGTGAAGAAGCCGGCGAGGCGCTGACCACGCATGAAGGTGTCGCCAAGATCGCCTTCACCGGCTCCACCCCGGTGGGCAGCAAAATCATGGCTAATGCTGCCAAGCGCATCGTGCCGGCCACGCTGGAACTGGGCGGCAAGTCGCCTAACGTGTATTTCGAAGACGTGCTCTCGCATGGCGAGGCCTTCGCCGAGAAATGCATCGAAGGCTTGTTGATGACCTTCTTCAACCAGGGCGAAGTATGTACCTGCCCGTCTCGCGCGCTGGTGCACGAGTCGATCTACGACGAGTTCATGGCCCGCGCCATCGAACGCGCCAAGACCATTCGCCAGGGCAACCCGCTGGATACCGAGACACAGATCGGCGCCCAGGTCTCCAAGGAGCAGTTCGACAAGATCCTCTCGTACATGGATATCGGCCGCGAGGAAGGCGCCGAATGCCTGCTGGGCGGCGCCAAGGCCAGTCTCGAGGGCGAACTGGCGGGTGGTTTCTACGTGCAGCCCACCATTCTCAAGGGCCGCAACGACATGCGCGTCTTCCAGGAGGAGATCTTCGGCCCCACGCTCGCCATCACCACCTTCCGCGACGAAGAAGAAGCACTGGCCATCGCCAACGATACCGAGTTCGGGCTGGGCGCCGGGGTCTGGACCCGCGACATGAACCGCGCCTACCGCATGGGCCGGGGCATCCAAGCCGGGCGCGTGTGGACCAACTGCTACCACCAATACCCCGCGCACGCGGCATTCGGGGGCTACAAGAAGTCAGGCATCGGCCGCGAGACCCACAAGCTGATGCTCGATCACTACCAACAGGTGAAATGCGTACTGGTCTCCTACAGCGACGACCCGATGGGGCTGTATTGAGCCTGGACCGTTCGGGGCACTGCCCCGAACGGCATTCCTGCTTCATGAAGAGTGGAGTCATCGCTCCATCACGGCTTCGGTGAACCTGTAGCCGCCTGACAGTCGGCTGCCCGCCGACCGAGGAGAAACGACAATGGACAAGACGATGAAAGCTGCCGTGGTCCGCCAGTTCGGCGAACCGCTGGCGATCGATGAGGTCGCGACTCCGCGACCGCAGCAGGGGGAAATCCTGGTCGAGGTAGCCGCCTCGGGCGTGTGTCATACCGATCTGCATGCCGCCCACGGCGACTGGCCAGTCAAGCCCAGCCCACCCTTCATTCCCGGTCACGAAGGTGTCGGCCATATCGTGGCGGTGGGCGAGGGAGTCAAGCACGTCAAGGAGGGCGACCGTGTCGGCGTGCCGTGGCTCTATTCTACCTGCGGCCATTGCGAACACTGCCTGGGGGGCTGGGAGACCCTGTGCGAGTCGCAGCAGAACACCGGCTACTCGGTGAACGGCGGTTTCGCCGACTACACCCTAGCCGATGCCAATTATGTGGGACGGCTGCCCGACAATGTCGACTTCCTGGAGATCGCGCCGGTGCTGTGTGCCGGCGTGACGGTTTACAAGGGACTCAAGATGACCGATGCCCGCCCTGGCCAATGGGTGGTGATCTCGGGTATCGGCGGTCTAGGTCATATGGCGGTGCAATACGCCAAGGCCATGGGCTTCAACGTGGCCGCGGTGGATATCGATGACGGCAAGCTGGCGCTGGCCGAGCGCCTGGGAGCTACCGTCGTCGTCAATGCCTTGAAGGCCGATCCGGCCGAGACCCTCAAACGCGAGATCGGCGGTGCTCATGGCGCGCTGGTCACCGCCGTGTCGCCCAAGGCCTTCGATCAGGCCCAGCGCATGCTGCGTCGCGGCGGCACTCTGGTGCTCAATGGCCTGCCGCCGGGCGACTTCCCGCTGCCGATCTTCGATACGGTGCTCAACGGCATCACCGTGCGTGGCTCCATCGTCGGCACTCGGCAAGACCTTCAGGAAGCGCTGGATTTCGCCGGTGAAGGCAAGGTCGAGGCCACCATCGCCACCGAGAAGCTGGAAAACATCAACGACGTCTTCCAGCGTATGATTGATGGCAAAATCGAAGGGCGGATCGTGCTGGACATGATGGGCTGAGCCACTACGCCACGAGACCGCTTCCACGTACTGAGTCGCGTCCGACTCAATCCTTGCCGCTTCCTAGGGAAGCGGCATTTTCATAAGGATGCTAGGTTTTGCATATAAGCTCATGCTTTCATGGCGGCTTTATCCCCCATTCCTTAGCCGTGTCGTTGGCGTTGTCTAGAGGTATCTTCGATGGATCTGTACTGGCTGTTCTTGATCATGGCAACGCTGACAGTGCTCAGCCCAGGGCCGGGTGTCGTGATGACCCTGAGCAACTCGCTGCGGTATGGCTTCATGGGGAGTCTCGGCGGAATATTCGGTATTGCCTTTGGCACTCTGCTCGTTGCGAGCATCTCCGCCTCGAGTGTCGGTGTGATCTTGGCGACCTCGGCGGTTGCCTTTACGGCGTTGAAACTCCTCGGCGCCGCTTATCTGTTCTATCTGGGGATCCGTCTTTGGCGCTCTCCGTCGCTTACGTTCGCTGAACGGCCCACGCAATCGCTAGGCTTTCGCCGCCGCTTTCTCGAAGGGCTTACAATACAACTGACCAACCCCAAGGCCGTGTTTTTCTTTCTCTCGGTCTTTCCCCAGTTCATCAACCCACAGTGGGACTTCACCGCACAGTTCACGCTGCTGGTGCTGACGTACAGTACGCTGGTGATAGTGATTCATTGCCTGTATGCGTTCTTCGGCCAACAGGCGAAAGGGTGGTTCCGCTCGCCAACGGGGGCGCGCGTCGTCAATCGTATCGGTGGTGCGACCTTCATGTGCTTCGGGGCCGCCCTGGCCAGCGCGAAAAGGTAAGGTAGGAGACATAGTCTAGTCGCTTGCTACACGGGGCTGGGCTTGCTCTCTGCCTCACCTAGCGCTTTCCAGCCACTCACCGTTGAGCCGAAACGGTGAGTGGCTGCTTGTCGGAGCGCAGTACTTTTCAGACAGTGCCTACACCTTGCTGACGATCAGCGCGGCATTCACCCCGCCGAAGCCAAAGCCGTTGCACAGTACGTGCTGGCTGCGGTGCTCGCGTGCCTCGCCCGGGACGAAGTCCAGGTCATGTAGATCCTCATCGGCGTTTTCCAGATTCAGGGTCGGGGGGAGCTGGCCGTGAATGGCTGCCATGGCGGAGAAGATGCTTTCCACCCCGCCGGCGGCGCCGAGCAGGTGGCCGGTGGTCGCTTTGGTGGCGGAGATCGGAATACCAGCGAGGGCGTCACCGAACGCATTGCGCAAGGAGGCGATCTCGGCCCGGTCGCCGACCGGCGTCGAAGTGGCGTGGGCGTTGATGTGATCGATGGCGTCGGGGGCGAGCCCCGCCATCCGCAGCGCGAACCGAATGGCGGCTGCGGCACCGGCGCCGTCTTCCGGCCCGGCTGTGATGTGGTGGGCGTCCGCGCTGGTGCCATAGCCGCTGAGGTAGGCCAGCGGCGTTGCCCCGCGCGCCTCGGCGTGGTCCAGGGTTTCGATCACCAACAGCCCCGCGCCTTCGCCCATGACAAAGCCGTTGCGGGCCTGATCGAAGGGACGCGATGCCTTGGCGGGGTCGTCTTGTTCGGTGGAGAGCGCCTTCATGGCATGGAAGCTGGCCAGCGAGAGCGGGTCGATACAGGCTTCTGCGCCGCCCACCAGCGCCACCTCGGCCTCGCCGCTGCGGATCATGCGCATGCCATCGCCAATGGCCTGCACGCCTGCCGCGCAGGCCGTGACCGGGCAGCCCAACGGCCCGCGCAAGCCATAGCGAATCGACACATTGCCCGCCGCCAGGTTGGCCAGGAAGGCCGGCACGGTGAAAGGCGAGAGCCGACGATGCCCGCGCGTCGTCAGGGTATTCTGCGCCTGGGTGATGGTGGGGAAGCCGCCGATGCCGGAGCCCACGATGGTCGCGGTGGCCAGCCGGTCCTCATCGCTTTCCGGGAACCAATTAGCCTGGGTAAGCGCCTCGTCGGCGGCAGCCATGGCATAAAGGCTGAACAGCTCCATCTTGCGGCGTTCCTTGGCATCGGCCACGCGATCAGGGTCGAAGCCTGCTTCCGGGTCGCTTTCCATGCCGGGTACCGCGCCCGCGACCTTGATCGGCAACTCGCCGGTATCGAAACGCGAGATCGAAGAAATGCCGGAGCGACCGGCCAGCAGGCGCTCCCAGTTGGCGTTCACGCCGCAACCAAGGGGGCTGACCATGCCCATGCCGGTGATGACGAGCGGTGATGACATGATAGTGTCCTGAACGAAATTGTATTCGTGCCACGCTAGCACCGAGCTTGATATGATCAAGATAATATTCAGCGTGTATTCAGCCCCTATTCTGAGCAGCAACGTGAGGTCGCCATGTCCGACTCGACGAATCGCAAAGCCAAATCGCGCGAGCGCATTCTCAAATCGGCCGTCGAACTGTTCAGCCGCCAAGGCTTCGAGAAGGTCTCCATCGGCCAGATCATGAAACTGGCCAAGATGACCCACGGCGCCTTCTATGCCCACTTCGCCTCCAAGGAAGCGCTCTACCACGCCTCGGTGCGCGAAACCCTGGAAAGCAGCCGTGCGGCCAGGCTGGTCAAGGGGCCGCTTTCGATGAAACACCTCACGGAGCTGGTCTCCAACTGCTGGAACCTCCAGGAGCTTGAGCGCAAGCACAAGCCCGGGCCGGAAACGGTGCTGTTCAACGAGATCGGCAACGAGAACGCCGAGATCCGCACGCTCTTCGAAGCCTCGTACCTGCGCATGAAAAAGATGCTGGAAACCCGGCTCATCGCCCTCAGCCGTCTCAAGAAACTCCCCTTCGAACCCGACCGCGACGTCATCGCCGACAAATCCCGCGTCATTCTCGCCTCGCTGGTCGGCGCCGTCGCCATCGCCAAAAGCCTACCCGGCGAGCAGGAACGCCAGCACATCCTCGAAGCCGCCCAACGCAACATCCTGCAGATGCTCGGCGTCGACGAAAGCGAACTGGAAAACATGCTGGGTGAAGCCAGGCAGTAGACGCCTGCGTGAATCAAATCTCACCTCAAGCTCCACTCATGCGTTCGTGGGCATTGCTCTCCCTGTAACGGCTAGTTACGGTACAGCAAAGGCTACTTAAGAAGACTGATGACCAAGCAGCGCGCAAAGACTATCGCATGGATGACAGCCGCTCATCGCCGCATGCACAGGTAGGGGCGGTAGCGTGGCTGGGGCCATGTTCAGGTTTCAACCTCAGGAACACCTGCTGTGGCAACGAATGAGTTCGCATCCAGCAGGCAGACGGTTTTCACTTTACGGGGCGGTAACGCCTTACCCAAAGCCCCAACAACGCTTGCAAGCACGCGAATCCTGCATAACGCGCCGAATTATTATGATTATCATTTGTAATCAATGGGTTAGATGCTAAATGGCGGGATGGATAAGATTATTGAACGCGCACGCTCGTTCAAGTGGCAAAATGAGCGTGCTATCTAATACCTTTTAGCCGACGGTACATTTATGGATTTATGCTATTTCTGTGGCTCGCCCGCTACGAGCAAAGAACATGTCCCCCCAAAGTCTTTCTTTCCGAAAGGTGGAAGAAGAGGCTATCGTCGGAACTTAATAAAAGTTCCATCATGCGACGCCCATAATTCTTTAAAATCAAAAGACGATGAATATGTCAGAGCACTTCTCGTTGGAATAAGCAAAAGAATAAATGAAGGGGGGGATAAGGGTTTGGTTCTCCTTCGCGACTCAGTGATCAGATCCATGACGAGGAATCCAAATTTAATCTCTCTAGTAATTAGGAATCCTAGTCCACCACTGTCATTTGGATCAGGCGAAGTGCCTACAATACCTGTTTCTTCGGAATATGATTTGGAGCGAGTGGAAAATTTCCTGAAGTCTATTGCCAAAGGGGTGTTCTTTCACCACTACAAAGAAGTATGGCGTGGGGAGGTCGATGTAATACCGCACTTCTTGATCCCAGAAAGTGCTACAGCCGAAGAGAAAAATTTCAGCAAAAGACTTGTTTCACTGATGCGAGAAAAAATTTCTTCTGGTGAGAATAAAGAGATTTTTTACTATGAGCTAAGTGATTTCAACGCGGAAGACGGTCCTAGGTACTCTATTGATTTTTGTCTTTATAAAGAATTCAACGTATCTTGCATCTTTTATTATGGCTAACAATCGCAGGCACAGCGGCGGCTTTTTGGCTGCGACTTCACCTTCACTACAAAGCCGTGCGTGCTGCGAGTGTTAGCTAACCAATCAAATGATCGTTATTCTGGGAAATAGTATGTCAGCAAGCATCTTTAAAATTGAAGGCCAGCGCGTTGACTCTCAGGATGAGTTTGCTCGCTTTGAAGAAGAAAACTCTTGGCATGACCTTCTCTATTATCCAGAGAACTTTCAGAGCACTGGCCGTCACCCCATAGTTTTTTCCGAAAAGGTTTTTGAACGAATTTCATTCAAAGATACTGATTTTCGAAATATTCGCTTTCTTCGCTGTCAGTTCAAAAATTGTTTATTCGCTGGCGCATCATTTACAGATTGTGAGTTCATTGATTGCCGATTCTTTGAGACAAACACATCCAAATTGCGCGTAACACGCTGTTTGCTTGACCCAAGCGACTTTAAAGAGAATTTTGATTTGTTTAGTGATACCAATATAGCAATTGGTCTCTATCAAACGCTATACAAGAATGCATCGGACGAGCACCAGCCAGAGCACGCGATTGAAAGCCTTTATAATATGGAAAGAGCAAGACACGCCCACTTAGACTCACAAAAGAAGCGAGATGTGATTACGAGGTGGGAATATTTAAAAGGAAAAATTCGGCATAGGGTATACGACTTCGTTACAGGTTATGGCCTTCGGCCTTTACGGGTGGTGCGGCTTCTATTTATAGTGGTGGGGCTTTTCTCCGTACTTAACTTTCTATTCGACAGCTTTATTTTCGGTGTAAAGAGTGATCTTTCTTTTGTTGATTCGATCTACTTTACTGTTGTTTCAATTACAACGTTAGGGTTTGGTGATATGGTTCCGGTTACAGCTGCGGGAAGAGTTTTTGTTACTTTCCAAGCGCTTTTTGGATTTGTTGCTATATCGCTATTTTTGTCTGCTATAGTGAATATAGCTCTGAGGTCACGCTGATATGTTTTCAATAGTTGAGTTTGGCTCATCCGTTAGAGGCAGCAATGACAAACATAGCGATAAAGATCTTCTTATCGTTTGCAGCAGAAGCTCACATAGGGTGTTGCGTAGGCGCTATGAGGCCTATGGGTATAGCGTAAGCACTTTAACTTCTGGCCAGCTTATTGCTATGCAGAGGCGAGGCTCGCTATTCGTGCAGCATCTAAAAAATGAGTCCCGAATACTATTCGACTATCAGAACTGTTTTCAGGATTGGCTCAATAATTGCCAATTAGTTAAGCCGAAAATTGGTGAAGTTAAGATCTGCGCAGAGTCTATTGTTTTCTTTAGTTCTTGGCCTAGTGATCCCCGTCTTGATCGCTGGAAGGCTGATGTTTTGTACTGCATGACCCGAGATTTTTTAATTAAAAGTTTAGCTATGCGGGCAAAACTCGTTTTTGGAATTGAGGATATTGAGCATGCCTTGCAGGAAATAAAGGTT
This sequence comes from Chromohalobacter nigrandesensis, assembly GCF_023061285.1. Taxonomy (GTDB): domain Bacteria; phylum Pseudomonadota; class Gammaproteobacteria; order Pseudomonadales; family Halomonadaceae; genus Chromohalobacter; species Chromohalobacter nigrandesensis. The sequence goes on along the minus strand of NZ_JAKGAM010000007.1, from coordinate 900 downwards.
TTCCCACGTTTCGATGTGGATTCGTTAAGAAAATTTCGGGAGATTAAGTCAGCGTACAGAGCGGGCAATGTACAGCCAACTATTTCATATGAATCAATTGATTACGATGTTAGCAGCATTGTTGATGGGCTTGGCTTGTCACAAGGGAAAAAGGAATTTGGCTCAATGGAATCTTTTTTGACTAATCTCTCTGCCCGACAGTTTAATTCGGTATATGAAAAATTGCGTAGCTTAGAGGCAGCCTATCTCATAGCTCGGTCGAATGGGATGTATCATCCCGCGCATATGTCTTTGATGAAATTTATCAAGTCTCCTAATGCATACGGGTCATCACAGATCAGGAGTCAGAATAAATTAGGGGGCTACATGGATGATATTCTTGCTATATTGGCTAACAAAGCAATGCACGCGACAAGCGCGTGATTGCGGCGTTGAGGCTGTAGAAAAACCCCACTGACGGCGACGTTTTGATAGGATCGGGTAAACAGATGAGGAGTGGTCGGCATGCCCCGCTTCAAGCCCTATAACCACGATCAGAGCGCCATGGTGGTGATCAACTACCAAGATCAGCTTCAGCTCGGCACTTTTGAGCACGCGGTACACTACCTGATCGAGCACAAGCTGGACCTGTCGATTTTCCATCCCAAGTACCGCAACGACGCGACTGGTCGGCTAGCGTATGATCCGGCCATTCTTTTGAAGATCATCCTGTTTGCCTACTCCAAAGGCATCACTTCCAGCCGTGAGATGCAGTGGTGCTGCGAGACCAATATCATTTTCAAAGCTTTGTCTTGCGATACCGTGCCCCACTTTACCACGCTGGCGAGCTTTGTCAGCGGCCATGCCGAAGAAATCGAAGCGCTGTTCGAGCAAGTCCTGCTGGTATGTCATGAAGAGGGG
>NZ_JAKGAM010000006.1 GCF_023061285.1 Chromohalobacter nigrandesensis | reverse complement strand
GTTTTATCATGAGCTAGATGATGATCCTTTGATTTCGATACCAGAGCTCTTTTATGATTATAAGTATAAGAATAAAGCAGAGCGAATAATATCTCAGGAATTCGATAGATCTTCGTCACATAAGATTGTTGTAATAGACCCTTATGTCGACCCCCGGTCAATTCAACAAGTGACAATCTTGTTTGCCTCCTTGGTCGGCAGGGAACTGTATTATCTTACTAATTATAATCAGCCATTTTCATGCCCACAAGATGGTTGTCCCCATCAAAGGAGAGATCCAGATGACCTAAAGTCTCGTGTTAATAGAGCCCGCAGAGAAGTGCTTAGGAAAGAACTTTTCAAGAAATTTGAAGTCTTGCCATTGCCTTTTCCTTTTCACGACCGCTATTTGCTAAGTATAGAAGGTGGGGAGATAGATAAGTGTTTAATGGTAGGGTCGTCTCTTAACATGTTTCTCAAAAATAAGTCGTCAATTGTCAAGATTGATAATTTTTCTTTCAAGAAGAAGCTTTTTGATAAAGTGGTTAGAGGCTCTGTCTGATTTGGAGAAGCCAGTATGAAGTGCTCGGAGTTTAAAAAGATAGTGAGTAATGCTGAGCATTTGATTGATGCATCATTTTCAATCAATGTGCATCCTTTGGACCTTTCTGTTGGTGATTTGGTTCAATCACTCAGATTTGATTCACCTTTTGAGTATCGGCGTCGTTTAAGGTCTGAATTTCTAGAAAAAGTAGACTTGTGTGATGATTTTGAGTTGCTGGATCTGTTAGGTCTTCATGACCCTTCTAATCTATTGCCTTGGTTGATAGTCTCGCATATTATGATGATTGGCGGGTCGGGTTCTGACTTGCCCTCCAAGCTTTACGCATTAAATGAGAATGAGAAGGTTCGTAAACTTGCTCTATCGGTAATAATAATAAATTCTAGGATTGATGTTATTGAGAGTGATGACCGCGAGGCGTTAAGGCAATATTTTATTTGGTCGCAGCTTGAAGAAAAAGATATTGATCCATATCAAAAATCATCTTTGCTCGATAAAGATCTGCTTCAAGCAGTCTTGGATCAGAAAACCTTGTATACGTGGATCACATCTAATTTGTCTTTAATGATCGATAAAGGTGGTTTTGATCCTGGTAAACATGTCGATTTTTTTGAAGAAATATTCAGGGAGGCTGACTTTGTTCAGAAAGAACTGGTGGACCTTCTTGCGAAAGCCGTTAAAAAGGATACTGCTGTTTTTTACGGCATGAGAAATGTTCGACTGTCTATCGATCCATTTACGAAAGAAACTATGTATTCGCGATGGCTGAAAGATGCTGCAAAATTTATGGCTTTAGGTTTTATTTACTGCCAGTACGTTAGTAATGTAGATCCTTCTCAAGAGTTTGAGAATAAGTTGAGGGTGTTTCCCGAGCTATATAAATTTGATCAAAGCCATGGTGGGTTCAGCTTTGAGACTTCTTCGTAGTCTAATATGCGTAGCTGCTTCTCGCTCTACAGCATCTATCCGCGATTTACTCTGCGCATTGGCCAGTTTCGTATTGATAATTCGTCGGCGCCACCATGCAACGTGAGGCCGAGAATTTTTTACGGTAGGCAACTCCCCCATTCCGTCGTGTAGCGCTGCGTGAGGTAGTCGCGGCGTAGCTGCCACACGGCGTCTTTGCGTTGTCCGCCAAGGCGGATGGTGTCTTGCCCCATCTGGCTGTTGAGCTTGTCGACGACGCTCATCAGCGCTTCGCTCTTGCGCTTTTCTTCCTGGCTTTGCGGCGCGTCGAATAGGTTCACCTGGAGCGTGGCGTTGCATGCCCCGGACCTATGCCGGGGCGCTTTCATTATTGGGTGCGGCGTTCTAGTTCGTGCTGGGCGGCGCGGGCCAGAAAGGCCGAGCGGCTTTTGATGCCGTGCATGCTGACGTAGTCGTCGATCTGGCTGATCAGGCGTCCCGGGAGGGTGACGTTGACCTTTTCGGCCTTGCCCAGGTAGGGGGTGAGGTCGATTTCGACCAGTCCCCAGCCCCATCCGGCAAACTCGGGGTTGTCGCGGTGTTCGGCGATGTGGCGCGGCTTGGGAATCGGCTGGCCGGTGTTGGCGAGCTCTTCCAATTGGATGTGCGCGACCTCGACCGCCATTTCATAGGCCTGCTCGATGGTGTCGCCGGCGGTAGTGGCGCCGGGAATGTCAGGGAACACGATACCGGTGGCGGTGTTCTCGTCGCCCCATTCGATGGCGATAGGATATTGCATGGCAGTTCCTCCCTTCGAGGTGGTGCCGAGGTCGTCGAGTTATTTCAGCTCGGCCTGTTTTCAGATGCTATTGACGGTGCCGAGGGGCAGGTCCTTCTTCGGGTGGGGGATCGGCACCGCGCCCGGCTTGTTCGGGTGCTTGAAAACATGGTGACTGCCCCTGACGCGGTCCAGATACCAGCCGTCCGCTTCCAACTCCCTGATCAGGTCTCTGCTTTTCACCTCCGACCTCTTGCTGTCTGTGATGAATAAAACATAACCCTAGGGTTATGTTGTGTCAAATATTCATGACTCTGGGGGTATGCTATCAACGTGGCGCCTTCCGCCCTGTACCGTTTTAGTCGCCTCCACACACCCGGCGATGCGGGGCTATGACGTCTCGCAGTTTTCGTCGGGGTGCTATCTGGTGGAGGTCAGCGAGGATGCCGGGGTCGAGGGCCCGATCATTGAGGGCGATGTGTTGGTGGTAGATGTGCCTGGCGCGGCGGTACGGGTGGTAGGTGCCATTGTCGTCGCCATCCAGCTAGCTGTGGCTGGGTGAGTGAATATGAAAGAGACGCTCGGTGCTGAGGGTATTCGCTCCACTGTCGCCAGTGAAGCGAATGGGTTCACCCTCGCTTAGCACAGTTCCCATGTATGCGGATCGGCCCAGAGATATAGCGGTTCAAACCCTCTAATACGACTATTCGTTCTGAAGTCGGAGGCCTGCAGGATATGCACGCGGATCATGCCATCCCGCATATCATCGACCTGCCCCCTGTATCTCACATGGGTATCGCTATTGATTTGACAGATGGGGGTGCCGACGTTGTTAAGCATGGTTTTCGCTTCACGCTGGTTACGGCGCTTTTCCTCTTCGCGCGCTCTTTCATAGGTTTCCTGGGCTTCTTGTCTTAGCCTCTCTTCTTTCTTCGCTGCGAGCCTTTCTGCTTCGGCAGCTTCGCTGGGTGTCTTGTAATCCCAGGTTTCCGCAAGTGCGAGCCACTGAGGGTCGCCCTCAAAGCGGGGTTCCATTGCGAGAATTCCGGCCTGGCGGAAGTATCCGCTGCAGCCAGATTCCGTTCCCGTGGCGTCTGGGCTACCTGCGCGAGCGAAAAAGATAGGGTGCCCTGTGTCACGGCTAGCACACCAACTGCCTATCATCGTGCCGCCATCTTGTTGGCATTTTTTCTGTGCGATCTTGGTAAAGTCGCTCGGTTCGAAATTGTCTCTGAGGCAGTAGCCTTGCCGGAAGAAGCGGGCATATTCGTCTTCGTGGATGTCGGCTTGCATGCGCGAGATAGAAATCCATCCTGCCTCGCTCGATTCATAAAAATGCTTAGCGGTGTCCACGATCGAAGCATCGCTATTAGCGGTCGGGGGAGCGGGGCTGTAGGCACATCCCGCCATGAGAGTGGTCAGCAAAGCTGTGAGAACTTTCTTCATGCTTTCCTCGGGTCATCATGTGATTAAGCGAAAACGATATCGGCCTCTAGGCATGTTTCTTGATCGTCCTCATCGCTTTCCCCGCACCTCACACTTCACTCTGGTCCCAAAGCCACTATCGCCCAGCGAGTGCTCTACCTCGGTCACCAACTAGGGCGTGGCGTCGATCTCGGGCTTGTAGCCGCTGGCCGTGAGCGGCGATTCGGGGAGGATGCCCGGGCGTCCCTAGGCGAGGGTGATGTCGAATATGGCTTCGCCGCGTTGCACGCGCCGCCATTTGGCTGGTGTTTAGGGCATCGACCTGGCTGGGGTAGGTGGGGCGTAGTTTCTTGGCGTCGTCGTCGAAGCGTTTGCCTAGGCGCGTCAGTGAATTGAGAGCTGATTCTTCAGTCTGGTGATATGGGCGATACGGATGCCGCGCATGGTATCGCCGACCACCGGTTCGATGCCGTGGCGCTTGGCGAGATCGCCGAGGCTGATGTCGTGTCCAACCAGGATGAATTGATGTCGCGCACGTTGGGGAGCCAGCTCTTTCATAGCCTGAAGTTCGAGATGGTCCAATAACTGGTTGGCCAAGAACCAGGCACAGCTTTAAGCACTACAAATTCTGCACCCGGAAGTCCGCCGAGCGATCGATTTCGTCGCCGGCGACCATGAAACAGCCGTGGCCGCGATAATGCAGTGTGCGGGGGAGGTTGATCGAGGTGTCGACATGGGCTTTGACGATCTCCCAGATGAACAGCTCGTGGCGATCTATCTGGCTGTCGTCGACCAGGCGGCACTCGAAGCTGGCATAGCATTCCTCCACGAGCGGTGCAGAGACGATCTGACCTGGTGTCGGTGTCAGCCCGAAGGCGTCGAACTTATCGAGCGCATCACCATCGCTATTGCCCACCTCGACCACGGCGTCGGCCAGTTCCAGTGTGGGTATGTTGATCGTGCATTCGCGGCTTTCGCGCACGAGGCGATGGCTGTGATTGGCGGCGGTGATCAGGCATCCGAAGTGTGCTGGCATGAAACCGAGCATCATGTGCCAGCCCATCACCATCAGGTTGCGTTCTGCCTGCCATTGCGAACCCACCAGTACGATGGGGCCGGTTTCCAGATGACAGCGGCATTGATCGAGGGGGAAGTCGGTCTTGCGTGGTGTCATGTCTTCTCCTTGCATGATGGTACTCCGACTAAAATAGACCATTGCGGAAGAGGAAGGCGTTGGCGGGGTCCAGACATAAATAAGCCCGGCCTAGGCCGGGCTGCGGACGCTGCGTCATTGCATGTCCTGTCGAGCTCCTTGCGACCTACCACACTTCCTTGTGCGCGGTGCTGAGCACCGAGGTCGTATCCCTGCTCGACGGGCCCACAATGTCATAGTGAGCAGGCGGTTGGATTGATCTGGGTTAAATACTCGACAATTTTACTCGGGTATTGGCGGTCGTCTGACAAACTCCCCCGGAGTCGTCGGTGCTGACCCGTTGTGTCGGCATTGTCTTACTAAAAAGACATCGGATATATGTAAACGATGTGTCTCTAATGTGTTATATTTTGTAACTGTGAGCCATGGACGGCGAGGAACCTGCAAGGACGTCGCGATTCCATCGCGTAGTGGCTCACACTGCGTACGACGTTTTGGCCCTCCCATCGTGGAGGGCTTTTTTACGTCTGGGAGAAGTCGGGCTTTCAGCGCGTTTCCTGCCTCTGAACGAAACAGGCCCATGCACGGGGCATGGGCCTGATCTGATGCCTTTCATGTGCGCCGAGCCATAGGTGCGCGCGGCGCAAAGCGTTTAACGCTTCATGAGGGCATCCAGCGCGGCGTTCAGCGTAGCGCTGGGACGCATGACCTGGCTGGTCAGGTCATAATCGGGGTGGTAGTAGCCTTTGATTTCGACCGGCTTGCCTTGCACCTCGGTGAGCTCTTTGACGACCTTGTCTTCGTCGGCTTGCAGCGATTTGGCCAGCTCGCTGAACTGCTCCTTCAACTCGGCGTCTTCGTCCTGAGAGGCAAGTGCCTGGGCCCAGTAGAGCGAGAGGTAGAAGTGGCTGCCGCGGTTGTCGATTTCGCCGATCTTGCGTGACGGCGACTTGTTGCTGTTGAGGAATTCGCCGGTAGCTTGATCCAGCGTCTTGGCGAGCACCTTGGCCTTGGGATTGTCGTACGCCTTGGCGAGATGCTCGAGCGACGCGGCGAGAGCGAGGAATTCACCCAGCGAGTCCCAGCGCAGGTGGTTCTGCTCCAGGAGCTGTTCGACGTGCTTGGGCGCGCTGCCGCCGGCGCCGGTCTCGAACAGGCCGCCGCCCTGCATCAGCGGAACGATGGAGAGCATCTTGGCGCTGGTGCCGAGTTCCATGATCGGGAACAGGTCGGTCAGGTAGTCGCGCAGCACGTTGCCGGTGACGGAGATGGTGTCTTCGCCCTTGCGAGTGCGTTCCAGCGAGAAGCGCATGGCGTCTTCCGGCGCCATGATACGGATATCCAGGCCGCTGGTGTCGTGATCCTTGAGGTAGGTCTCGACCTTCTCGATCAGCTTCGCATCATGCGCGCGATTGGCATCCAGCCAGAAGATGGCGGGGGTGGCGCTGTCGCGGGCGCGAGTGACGGCAAGCTTGACCCAATCCTGAATCGGCGCGTCCTTGGTCTGGCACATGCGCCAGATGTCGCCGGCTTCCACCTCGTGGCTGAACAGCTGATGACCATTCTCGTCGGTGACGACGATGGTGCCGTCCGCTGCGGCCTGGAACGTCTTGTCGTGAGAGCCGTATTCCTCGGCCTTCTGTGCCATCAGGCCGACGTTGGGTACGCTGCCCATGGTGGTCGGATCGAAGGCGCCGTTCTTCTTGCAGTCATCGATAGTGACCTGATAGATGCCGGCATAGCAGCGGTCCGGGATCACGGCCTTGGCATCGTGCAGCGCATCGTCGGCGCCCCACATCTTGCCGGAATCGCGAATCATCGCCGGCATGGAAGCGTCGATGATCACATCAGACGGCACGTGCAGGTTGGTGATGCCCTTGTGCGAGTTGACCATCGCCATCGGCGGACGCTCTTTGTAGAGCGCGTCGATGTCGCTCGTGATCGCGTCCTGCTGCTCGCTGGGCAGGGACTCGATCGCGCTGTAGAGATCGCCGATGCCGCTATTGGGGTTGAAGCCGGCCAGGTCGAGGGCGTCGGCGTGCTTCTCGAGCACGTCCTTGTAGAACTCCTCGACCACCATGCCGAACATGATCGGGTCGGAGACCTTCATCATGGTGGCTTTCAGGTGCAGGGAGAACAGCACGCCGCGCTTCTTGGCATCCTTGATCTCGCTGTCGATGAAGTTGCGCAGTTTACGGCTGCTCATGCGTGAGGCGTCGATGACTTCGCCTTCCTGAACCGCCAGGCCTTCCTTGAGGACGCTGGTGGTGCCGTCTTTCTGCTTGAGTTCGATCTTGAGCTTGCCGGCCTTTTCGATGGTGGCGGACTGCTCGCTGCCATAGAAGTCGCCTTCGCTCATGTGCGCGACATGCGACTGGGAGTCGGCGCTCCACTCACCCATGCTGTGCGGGTACTGGCGGACGTAGTTCTTGACTGACTGTGGCGCGCGGCGGTCGGAGTTGCCTTCGCGCAGTACCGGGTTGACCGCGCTGCCCTTGGCCTTGTCGAAAGCGGCCTTGATCGCCTGCTCTTCGTCGTTTTGCGGCTCGTCCGGATAATCCGGCAGCGGGTAGCCTTGGCTCTGCAGTTCCTTGATCGCGGCCTTGAGCTGCGGGCCGGAAGCGCTGATGTTGGGCAGCTTGATGATGTTGGCTTCCGGCGTCTTGGCCAGTTCGCCGAGTTCGGCCAGGTCATCGCTGATGCGCTGCTCGTCGCTTAACAGATCCGGGAACTGCGCGAGAATGCGGCCGGCCAGCGAGATATCGCGGGTCTCGACGCTGATGCCTGCCGTGCTTGTGTAAGCGGAGACGATCGGCAGCAGGGAATGGGTCGCCAGCGCGGGGGCCTCATCGGTGAGCGTATAGATGATCTTCGGCGTATTGGACATTTGGATATTGACCTCTCTTGTCACAGCGGTTGCACGAATCTTTAGCGGTGCGGGTTGGCGTGGAGCGATACAAGTGCTTGCCGGCGATCTTGGGCAGTCCCGCTCGTCCGGCGATGATGCCGTACCCGCGAAAGCGCTTGGATCATCATGCAGATGGTGAATTCGGTTGGCCCGTCATGGTGCCGGCGACCCAGCGGTCGTGGCAGATTATACCAGTGCAGCGTTTGTTGCGCATATAGACTGTCGACAATCTTGTCATCAGAAGGCATGCGCTTGTCGCGCCTAGCGACCGCTGCGAGACTCGCGAGCGTGGCATCATGATAGTTGGGCATTGCCTGAGGAAGGAGGCGAGATGACATTTCTGATCGGCGTGGGCATTCCATTGCTGGTGCTGATAGGCGTCTGGTGGGGCGCACGAATAGCGCTCAAGCACCTTGTCGCCCGGGATCAAGCGACGCGAGAACGCATGGCCTGGGCCATCGCAGCGGTCGTCGCGGCGCTGATTGCGGTGTATCTCTGGCTGCTGTTGACCATGCCGGTGTTGCCTGCATAGGCGACAGGCCGAGAGGCTTGTCTGGCCACGCGAACCTGATTATCATCATGCGCCGTTGCCGGTGTAGCTCAGTTGGAAGAGCAACGCACTCGTAATGCGTAGGTCGGTGGTTCGAGTCCACTCACCGGCACCAGAAAGATTCCACAAACCGCCGCCACGGAGCTTCCGGGCGGCGGTTTGCGTTTTATGCCTGATCCTCTGGCATCCTGCCGGATTCCTCTGAAGTTTTCGCCCCACGCTTTGCGGCACCTCCCGTCCTCTCCTAACGTTAAGGTTGGCCGAGCTGCCTGACACGGCCCGGCCCCGCACAATGCTTTCTGATGGCGAGCGCTCGCCAGCGCCAAGTTGCGCGCCTCGGGCGTTCGCCCAAGAACGATGCCAGCCCTGACTGGTGAATGGCGAGGATAAGACATGGATGACCGTGAGCGTCTCAAGACTGAGGTTTCGTATTTTGATCCTCAACGACACCCCGCATCGCCGTCACGGCGACGCTTTCTAAAATCCGCCGGTGTCTCCGGGCTTGCGGTGGCGGCGGCACCGGCGTTGTCGTCGGTGAGCTATGCCGGCTCGCCGGATGATCCGGACACGCAAGCCGACGCACCCCCCGCCGAAGGCCAGCGCCGCATCACGCTGACCGTCAATGGCCGGCGCGAACAGCTCGATGTCACGCCCAACGTGATTCTGCTCGATGCGCTGCGCCATGCCCTGCAATTGACCGGCACCAAGAAGGGCTGCGACCACGGCCAATGCGGTGCCTGCACGATCCTGGTCAATGGGACGTCCATCAATTCCTGTTTGAGTCTCGCCGTGACCCACGACGGTGACGAGATCACCACCGTCGAAGGGCTCGAGAAGAACGGCCAGCAGCATCCGTTGCAGCAGGCGTTTCTCGAATATGACGCCTATCAGTGCGGTTACTGCACGTCGGGTCAAATGATGAGCGCGCTGGCGATCTTGCAGGATGACGACATCGGCACCAGCGACGCCGACGTGCGCGAGGCGATGAGCGGTAACATCTGTCGTTGCGGCGCCTACAAGAACATCGTCGCGGCGATTCAGTCCGCTCGCGGTACAATGCAAGGGGGTAACGCATGAGACATTTCGATTACGCCCGCGCCGAGAGCCCGCAGCAGGCGGTGGCGGCGCACGGCAGTGAACGCGACGCCGCCTTTTTGGCGGGGGGTACCACGCTGCTCGATCTGGTCAAGCTCGATGTCATGCAGCCGCAGAAGGTGGTCGATATCAACGGTGTCGATCTCGATACCATCGAACGCCTCGATGATGGCCGGCTGCGTATCGGCGCGATGGTGACCAACACCGCGCTGGCGCGTGATGAGCGCGTGGTTAACGACTACGCCGTGCTTTCCCAGGCACTGCTGGCCGGCGCCTCGACCCAGTTGCGCAATAAGGCGACCACCGGCGGCAACGTCATGCAGCGCGTGCGTTGCCCGTATTTCCGCGATGGCGTCTCCGCTTGCAACAAGCGCGAGCCTGGCAGCGGCTGCGCGGCCATCGACGGCGTCAATCGCACCGTGCACGCGGTGCTTGGCACCAGCGACAACTGCATTGCGACGCACCCGTCGGATATGTGCGTGGCGATGGCCGCCATCGGCGCTACCGTCGAGGTGCAGGGGCCGGAAGGCCGGCGCGAGATCGACTTCGCCGATTTTCACCTACTGCCCGGTGACACGCCGGCACGCGAGCATGCGCTGGAACCCGGCGAGTTGATCACCCACGTGACGCTGGACGCGCCGCTCGAGGGCAGCCGATCTGCTTATCTCAAGCTGCGCGACCGCCAGTCGTATCAGTTCGCGCTGGCCTCGAGCGCGGTGATCGTGCGCATGGACGGCAACACCATTCGCGAGGCGCGGGTGGCCATGGGCGGTGTCGGCACCAAGCCGTGGCGCGCGCCGGAAGTGGAGGCGGCGCTCAAGGGCAAGGTCGCCAGTGAGGCGGTGTTTGCGGAGGCGGCCAAGCGCGCCTTCGAGAACGCCGTCGCCTATTCCCAGAACGGCTACAAGATTCCGCTCGGCCAGCAGGCCATCGTGCGTAATCTCACCGATCTGATCGCCGCCTGAACCGCCCGCGAGGAGAATGAAACATGAGCGACAAGGATACGAAAGAGCCCATTATCGGCGCGGGCGTGCTGCGCATCGACGGCCCTGACAAGCTCGCAGGGCGCGCCAACTATGCCGCTGACAACTTGCCGGCCAACATGGCATACGGCTATGGCGTCTTCAGTACCATCGCAAAAGGCAAGGTGACGCGGCTGAATATCGATGAGGCGAAGCGGATGCCGGGCGTCATCGATATCTTCCACCACGGTCATTTCCCGTCGCTGTACCGTACGCCGTCGAGCTTCGTGCAGGGCAATAAGGTGGAGGAAACACGGCTGCCGTTCGAGGACGAACGCGTTTACTACGAAGGCCAGTTCGTGGCGCTGGTGGTCGCCGACAGTTTCGAGAACGCGCGTGCCGCCGCGCGACACGTCAAGGTGGAATACGCCGCCGAAGCGGCCGTCGCCAACCTCGCCCAGGGCCTTGATGACAACGGCACCCAGGCGGGTGGCGGCCATTCGCGTGGCGATGCCGCCTCGGCCTTCGACAGCGCCGACACGACCATCGACGTCACTTACCACACGCCGGTGGAAACCCATAACCCGATGGAAATGCACGCCTCGGTGGCGTACTGGGATGCGCAGGGCGATCTGACCATCTATGACGCCTCGCAAGGCGTCGTGGTCGAGCGCAATGCGCTGTCCAAGATCTTCGCCATCGCCCCCGAGCGTATCACCGTGCATGCGCCCTACATCGGCTCGGGTTTCGGTAGCAAGTTGTGGACCTGGCCGCATGCGATAGCCACGGCAGCGGTGTCGCGTGAGCTGGGCCGCCCGGTACAGCTCGTCGTGCCGCGTCAGCAGATGTTTACCACCACCGGGCACCGTCCTGAAACCCGCCAGCGCATGCGCCTGGCAACCGACGGCAACGGCAAGCTGGTGTCGCTGCGTCACGAGGCGATCAACACGACCTCGTTCACCGATCAGTACGTGGAAACCTGCGGTAGCGTGACCAAGAGCCTCTACAGCTGCCCCGATCTGACGGTCGGCCATGAAACCACGCAGGTGAATCGTGGCACGCCGACCTCGATGCGCGCCCCGGGCGCGGCGCCAGGACTATTTGCGCTGGAGTCGGCGATCGACGAGATGGCCGAGGCGGCGGGGGTCGATCCGGTACAGTTCCGGCTCGACAACTATGCCGAGCGCGACGAAAGCCAGGATCTGGATTTCTCCAGCAACCATATCGTCGAGGCCACGAAACAAGCCGCCGAGCGTTTCGGGTGGCACGATCGCAACCCCGAGGTCGGCAGCATGCGCGAGGGCCGCGAGATCGTCGGCTACGGCATGGCGGCCTGCAACTGGGAAGCCCTGAAGCGGCCCTGCGATGCACGCGTCTCGCTGCGTGCCGATGGCACGGTCTTCGCTTCCTGCGCGACCCAGGATATCGGCACCGGCACCTATACCATCGTCGCTCAGGCGGTGAGCGACGTGACCGGGGTGCCGCTGGATCGGATCAACGTTAAGCTGGGGGATTCCTCCTACCCGGACGGGCCGATCTCTGGCGGCTCCTGGGCCACGGCGACCACGCTGCCGGCGATTGCCGGCGCAGCGCGCAATGCGCTTGACGAGCTCAAGCGTTACGCCACGGGTGGCAACGGCATCTTCGCCGAGGCCAGTGCGGACGATCTAAGTGTGGCCGATGGTGCCCTGCGTTATGACGGCAAGCAGGCGAGTTTCGCCGAGGTGCTCGACGCCGCGCGTTACGGCAGTGCCGATGGCGAAGCGCATACCGAAGCCGCCGACTCGAAATACTCCTACCGCTCCTTCGGCGCGCATTTCGTCGAGGTACGCTGGGATCCGGGCATCTCGCATCTGCGCGTGGCGCGGGTGGTCAGCGCGATTGACGTGGGCAAGGTGATCAACGCGACCACCGCGCGCAATCAGGTCGAAGGCGCGGTCGTGATGGGCATCGGCATGGGGCTTTTCGAAGCCACCGAGTATGACGAGCGCAGCGGCCGCCCGGTGAATAACGACTACGCCGAGTACGTGGTGCCGGTGCATGCCGACCAGCCGGAAATCGACGTCATCCTGCTCGACTATCCCGATCTAGCGTTCAATGAGTATGGCGCGCGGGGCATCGGCGAGATCGGCATCACCGGGCTGGCCGCCGCCATCGGCAATGCGGTCCACCACGCCACCGGCAAGCGTATCCGCGAGCTGCCCATCACCCTCGACAAGCTGATGGACGACGTTCCCCAGGCGCAAAGCGCTTGAGGATTGCTGGACGCAGTTAATGCGAGGTGGGCTCGGGGGCCAAGTAGTCTAGAGACTAATGCGACCGCCCTCGAGCCCACGTTTGAACATGGCTAGCCAGTGTAGGCACTCGTCGACGCTTTCGGGGATGCCACGGCTCATGTCGGTCGCCAAGTCTTCGAGAGCGAGGTTGGCTAGGCCGTCGTTCAGCAACGTCGAGACGTGTGCGAGTGTACCGGGCGCGGCAATCAGGCGAGCCCGCTCACCGAGTAGCTGTATGGCGGTAAGGGTGGTGTCGTAACCATTTTCTTCGAGTACTGGTGCCCCGTAGTGGTGATGAAGGATGAGCTCCCGAGCCTTGGCGCCGATCAAGACGTAATCGATGCCGAACTGCTTGGCCAGAGCACTGAAATCGTTCAGTGCGGTATGAGCCACCTCATCAATAGGCGCTGAAATGGTCAGCGAGATAGCGTTCATCCAGAATCCTTGCGATTTCGGCATTGCGGGGATCGCCACTGCGGATCAGATCCGCATAGGCGAGCAAAGGGTGGGCCATGGCGGGCTCTTCATCGTCTGCCCTCCAAAAGCGTTCCATGATTCGAACATTGGCTTCGACACCTGCTGGGGGCTTCCTCAACCGATATTGTTGCATCAGCTGGGGTAGATTTTCTCTGGGCAGGAAGAGTGTGGCCACTTGCGGCGTCAAGTGACCACTGAAAAAGGCGCCGGCAATTTCTCCACCCCACGCCGCGGCGAAACGATCTATGTCGCGCTCTCCACACCAATCAGTGGTCTCGCCGTAGAACTCGCCGATCAGTAGCTTGGGGGCGAGTTTTTCGCAGTAGCCGACGACCCAGCGCTCCATGAGCTTTCTTGGTTCGATGACTTTGCGTCCGCTACGACTCATCGACGCCACTAAGCCCCCGGCTTCGAGTGCCTTGAGGACGTTGGCAACGGTGCCATGAGAAACGCCCGTTCGTTCGGCGATTGCGCGCACCGAGGCGTTCACCAGGTCGGGGACGAGCAGCAGATGGTAGACAACGATGAGGCCTTGGCGCTGAAAGGCTCGCTGGGCTGCGTGCGGCTCCTCCTCCCTTGCGAATATCGCTGAGCGACTGTTACCTCGAATCAAAATCTTAAAGTCAGGCCGGTCAATGAAGGCATTGCCAGCCGTATCGATGAATTGGATGCCTTGGGTTTGCAGCTTCTTGGCGGCGCTGGCGTTGAGGTAGTCGGCGATCAGGAGGCGACCAGGGTTGCCAGCCAAGTGGTATGAAAGCGCCGGTATCAGGTGAGCCGCCCAGCGCTTTACCTCGCCGGGGAAGTGCTGGCCACCCAGTTCGACATTGAGACCCTCTTCTTGTGGGCCGTTTAGAACGGCGCTGAGTGAGGCGCTTAGCCCTGTTTCGCGCTGGAAGGCGGCAATGGCTGCCTCTGCGATCTCCCACTCCAAAGAAGTTGCCATGGTTGTCCAATAATCTGCGATGTCTATTAATAATGTACGCCTGTAAAAATTGGACAGCAAGACACTTCTTTTTGGGTCAATACGGCGCTTGAGCGTCAGTGTTGCGAATCTCGAACTGCAGGTCTGCGGGCGTGTCGATATCCAGCAGGATGCCGGGGTCATCAACCTCGACTTCTTGGTAGCGCTCGGGGTGCTGGCGGATAAGCCGCCGCGCTCCGGTGTCGCCGTCCAGGCGTGTGAGCGCCGGCCAGAACGCGCGTCCGAACAGCACCGGGTGGCCGGGACGACCGGCGTGGCAGGGTCGCAAGATGTGTTCGGCATCGGCGAGACGCTGTAGATGAAGCAGGGTGTCGCGCCGGATGGCGGGCATGTCGCCGAGCAGGATCGCCGCCGCCTGAACGTCGGCGAGCGCTGGGTCGCTTTCGAGCACCGTGAAGGCCTCGGCCAGGCTGGCGCCCAGGCCGTGCTCGGCGCGTGTCGCGCGAATCAGCGGCGTGTTCTCGGCAAGTCCCAGGCACGCGGGATCGTCCCCGGCACGCATCACCACGCGATGGCATGCAAACGCTTCGCGCGCCTTGGCCTGCGAGGCGCCCAGTAGCGTGCCCTCCCAGGGTCCGCTCGCGCGGCGTTTATCCGCATCGCCGTACCGCCGCGACTCGCCGGCGGCCATGATCACGGCGACCACCCGTTCAGAGTGCATCGCGTGCCTTGCCGCGCCGCACGCGCACGATATCGGCCATCACCGCCAGTGCGATCTCGGCGGGCGTCTTGCTCCCCAGTGCCAGGCCGATGGGCATATGCAAGCGCTCGATATCCCTCTCACTGAGCCCACCGACGCGCTGCAAGCGTTCGGCGCGTGCCGTGGAGGTGCGCCGCGAGCCCATGACGCCGATATAAAACGCCGACGTACGCACGGCCTCGATCATCGTCAGATCGTCGAGGCGCGGGTCGTGGGTGAGGGCGACCACGGCCGTCGCCGCATGACTTCCCCCCGAGGCAATGAACGAGGACGGCAGCGTGACCTGCGTCTGGACGCCCGGAATCGCGACATCCCGCCAGGCGTCCTCACGCGGGTCGCAGACGATGACCTCGAAGCCCAGCGAGCGCGCGAACTCGGCGCAAGCGATCGAGACCGGCGAGAGGCCGGCCACGATCAAGCGCGCCACCGGCCCCAGGCGCATCCGGGCTTGGTGTTCATCAAGCGTTACCCGAGGGCCTTCACTGTCGTCATCGGCAAAAGTCGCGAATCCGGTGGCGAGATCGACCTGGCGAATGGCCGGGCGCTGCCCACGCAGAATGTCGTACAAGGCGTCGAGATGGGCGAGGTGCTCGGGGGTTGGTGGCAGGCGCTCGATCATGACATCGAGAATGCCGTCGCAGGGCAGGGAGACCGTCGGTCCCTCGGCGTGCCCGTCGCCGTAGCGCAACGTGGTGATCGGCGACTCGAAGGCGCCCTGTGTCAGGCGTTCGAGAAAGTCCTCCTCGATACAGCCGCCCGACAAGGAGCCCTCATGGCGGCCATCAGAGCGCGCGACGAACAATGAACCGGGCTCACGGGGCGACGAGCCGAACGTCGCCAGCACCGTGCACAACCACACCGTTTCACTGTCGCGGGCCCAGTCGAGCGCTCGCTCGATGACCTGCAAATCCAAGTGTTGCATGCTCAATACGCTCACCCATGACTGTGTTGCCATGCCCTGCCAGGGTCGTCGTTGATACCTGCCCTGGCGGGGCCTGGTATTGATTTCATGGGCCTACTATACCTCGCATGACGCGCCCTGTGGGGGAGCGTCCGCAGCCCGAGCATAGTGCATACCGGTTCCTCAGGATCTCGCATCGAGGCGGCGTAGCTCGGCCAGCCAAGCGGGGTCGTCGCCGTCGGCGGTATCGCGCTCTGCCCAGCGTGCGTACTGGTCGGCAACGTGGTCGCACAGTGCCGGGTCGAGCTCGCGCAGCACCGCGCCACTGGCCTGAGCTGCGAGCTGCGCCTGGCAGCTGCGCTCCAGGTCGCGCATGCGTAGGAAGGCTTCGCCGACATTGCGGCCGCAGGTCAACAGACCGTGGTTGCGCAGGACCATCGCCGGGCATTCGCCGAGATCGGCGACCAGCCGCTGGCGCTCGGCGCGGTCCAGCGAGATGCCCTCGTAGTCGTGGTAGGCGAGCCGGCGGTGAAATTGCAGGGCCCACTGATTGAGCGGCAGCAGGCCCCGTTCCTGACAGGTTACTGCGACGCCGGCCACTGTGTGAGTATGCAATACACAGCTGACATCGGCGCGAGCGGCGTGGATGGCGCTGTGAATGATGAAGCCGGCAGCGTTGACCCCGTGGCCGAGCGGATCGTCGATCACCGCACCTTCGGCGTCTACGGTCACCAGGTTATCGGCGGTGATCTCGTCGAAGCGTAGCCCGTAAGGGTTGAGCAGGAAGTGCTCGCTCTCACCAGGCACTCGCGCGGAGATGTGGGTATAGATGCCGTCGTCCATGCCATAGTGGGCGATCAGCCGATACGCTGCGGCGAGGTCGCGACGGACACGCAGGTCTACAGCGCGATCGCTCATAGGCTGTCCTCCACCGCCGCCAGGCCGGGCTCACCGTCACGCGTAGTTACGCCGTCGAGGAATTCGGCCAGTTCATCGGGATGATTTTGCAACCACGCGTGGGCCACCGCCTCGAGCTTGCGCTCTTTCAGGCCGTATTCGCGGATGAAATCGCTTTGTTGCTCGGCGCTGAGCACGAATTGATCGAGCAGGCGCATGAGGTTGGGGTTGGCCTCGCTGAAGGACTTGGCGACGATGGTGCGCACGTCGCTACGGCCCTGGTTGTCGCCATAGATGCCTTCGGGATCGTCGAGGATATGCATGTCGAATTCCGGCACCATCCAGTGCGGCGTCCAGCCGTAGAAGGCGATCCAGCGCTTCTCGTCGTAGGCGCTGCGTACCGCGCTGAGCATCCCCGGTGTCGAGGACTCCAGCAGTTCCCAGTCGCCCAGGCCGTAGGTGTCGTTGCGTTTGGCGTCGTGAATGAAGTCGCTGACCGTCGAGCCGCTCTCGATGGAGTAGTAGCGGCCCTCGAAACGTTCGCGATTCTCGGGGTCGTCGAGCTGCTCGGCGCTGGTCACGCCGGCCTCATAGACGTAGCCGGGCACCGCGAAGCCCATGCGCGCGCCGGTGACGTTGTTGCCCAGGTCGACGATGCTGCCGTCGTCCATCGCGGCGTCGTAGCTATCTTGCTGGGCGGGGAGCCAGCCGGCGAGGAAGACGTCGCTGTCGCCGGTTTGCAAGGTCTTGTAGCCCACCGTGCTGCTGAGCTCCTGGCGCTCGTTGGTATAGCCCAGTGGAGCGAGGATCTGCGCCATGATCTCGGTCTTGACCGTGACGCCGGGCCACGGCGGAGCGACGAAGGAGACCTGGGTGGCCTCGTCGGTGGCATGGGCGTGAGCTGCCAGGGGCAGCAGGGCAAGGGCGGCCATCAGCCGCGTGGTGGTGCGTCGCATGAGCTCTCCTGGTGAGTACGATGAATTCAAGCGGACCATCGGTGCGCCTCGACCTCGATCAGGGTTGGTCCCGGTGCCTGACGCGAGGCGCTTAACGCCTGGTGCAGCGCAACCCCCGTCGACACGCGCACGCCGTAACAGTCGAGCGACTTGGTCAACGTCACGAAGTCCGGTGCGGGCAGGTCGACGCCGAGGCGTGGCACGTCCTGGGCGTCCATGTAGCGGCGAATCTCGCCGTAGCCGGCGTTGTTCCAGATCACCACCGCCAGGGGCACGCGGCATGTGCGGGCGGTGGCGAGTTCACCGAGGGTGAACATTAGCCCGCCGTCGCCGACCAGGGCGATCACCGGCCGTTCGGGCACGCCCAGTGCGGCGCCCAGCGCGGCGGGCAGGCCGTAGCCCAGCGTGCCGTAGCCGGTGGCAGAGTTGAACCAGCGGCGTGGCGCAGGCATCTCGGCGATGAAGTTGCCGGCGTAGACCGGTCCCGTGGAGTCACCGACGATGGTGGCGTCGGGCAGTGCCTCGCGCAGCGTGTCGAGAAAGCCGGCGTAGGGCGCGACGTCCTCGGCATCATGCAGTGCGAGTGCCGTCCTGGTGTGTGCGACACGCGCGGCGCCGGCGTGCGAGGCTTGCGTCGGTAAGCGTGCGAGCAGCCCCTGGGCGACTTCGCCGACATCGGCGAGCAGGGCGAGATCGGCGGCCTGGTTGCGCGCCAGTTGCTGGGCGTCGATGTCCACGCGGATCAGCCGTCCGTCGAGGTGGAAGCCGCCGTCGAAGGTCAGGTCGTAGTCCGTCTCACCGAGTTCCGTGCCCAGCGCCAGCACCACGTCGGCGTGGTGCGCGAGTTCGCGTCCGGCGGGCAGGCTCGCGCAGGCACCGAGATCCAGCGGATGCTCGCATCCCAGCACACCCTTGGCGTTGATTGTGGTCATGGCGGGGGCGTCGAGGCGTTCGACGAGGGCGCGTACCGCGTCGCTGGCGTCGGCGCAGCCGCCTCCCAGCAGCAGCAATGGGTGTTTGGCGTCGGCCAGCCAATCGGCGGTCCAGGCCAGTGCGGCATCCGGCGCCGCCGGCGGGAACACTTCGGTGGTCTTGGGCACGAGCGCCGGGCAAGCCTGCGGCATCACGTCCAGTGGAATCTCGATGTGCACGGGGCCGGGGCGGGCGCTCTTGAAGATGGCGAATGCGCGGGCCAGCACCTCGGGCAGTGCCTCGGGCGTGTGCAGGGTATGGCTGAACACGCTGACGCCGGCCAGGGTGCGTTGCTGGTCGGGCAGCTCGTGGAGGCGTCCTTGACCGCGTCCCAGGGTATCGCGGCGATTGACGCTGGAGATCACCAGCATCGGCACCGAATCGGCCAGCGCCTGACCCATGGCGGTGGCGATATTGGTCATGCCCGGCCCGCTGATGATGAAGCAGGCGGCCGGTTTGCCGGTCGCTCGGGCGTAGCCGTCGGCCATGAAGCCGGCGCCCTGTTCGTGGCGCGGGGTGACGTGCTTGAGGCCGCTGTTGGGCAAGCCGCGATACAGCTCGACGGTATGCACGCCGGGGATGCCGAAGACGGTATCGATACCATGGGCGACGAGCAGGTCGAGCAAACGTTGGGCGCAATTGCTCATGGCGTATCCTCGACGCTGGTTGTCTCGCCGAAGGGCGGCCGCGACATGACACGCTCGACCATGGGGATGAAGTCCTCGAGGGGGCGAGTGGGATAGTCGGGGTCGAATGAGCACTGATCCCACTCATCGCAGAAGCGCACGGTGCGCGCGTAGGCGGGGTGCTCGCGATAGGCCTCGCGGGCGTGCGGATCGAGGCCGTAGAAGGTGCGGTAGTGGTAGCCCTGAAACAGCTCGTGATGACGGATCATCCACACGTTGAGCGGGTCGATGAAGGGCTCGAGGATCGCCGCGGCGATTTCCGCGTGATTGGCGGGTGCCAGGTCATCGCCGATGTCGTGAAGCAGGGCGCAGACCACGGTTTCTTCGTCGGCACCGGCTGCGAGTGCGCGGGTCGCGGTCTGCAGGCAGTGTTCGTAACGGTCGACGGGGTAGCCGTGGGTATCGCCCTTGAGGCGTAGGAGATGCTCGAGCACGCGGCGGCTGGCATCGTTCTGGTAACGCTGGAAATGCGCGTCGATCAGCGCCCAGTCGTCGCGGGTGCTCTCGTCGAAGCGGGTAAACGTCGCCTGGTTCATGCGTTGGCTCCTTGGGCGGATCGCGGTGCGGCATCATTGGCGCTGCCGGCGTGCTGGGCGGCGAGTACGCGGCGCCGACTGGCGGTGCTGTCGCGGTCGACATAGCCCTGGCGCAGATGGCGCACGCCGCCTTCGAGCTGGTAAGCGGTGCGCCCGTGCAGCAGCCGGTAATTGTCCATGATCAGCATGTCGCCGGGACCGAGCTTGAGATACACGGTCAACGCCTCATCGGTGATCAAGCGATAGAAGCGTTGCCGCGCGGCGTAGTAACGCTCCAGCAAGGCCGCGTCGTGGGCGGCGATACGCTCGGTGCGGTTGGAGTAGCGCACGCGCGCCAGTCGTCCTTGGCTGTCGAGTTCGATCAGCGGACCCTCGCTCGCCAGATCGGTGGTGGCGTCGGTATAGCGAAACTGTGTCGAGAGGCGCGTCAGGCAGTCGAATTCCTCGGGCGCTTCGGCCTTGAGGCGCTGCGCCGCCATGAAACCATCGGTGAGCGTGCTGTCGCCCCCGGTGGCGGCATTGCTCAGGCAGTGCAGCCAGATGTAGCCGGGAATCGGGTCGCGATAGGGGTTGTCGGTATGCGGCTCGAGCCCGCGTTGCGTCATGGTCAGATCGTAAGCGTTGGCCACCGATTTGACGTCGGCAATGCCGCCCCAGTTGGTGCGACGCAGCGGGCCGATGCGGTCGATCAATGGCTGCATGCCATCTTCCTCGCACGGCACGTCGCTGACCTTGACGAAGCCGTAACGGTGCAAGGCCTCGAGCATCGCCAGCAGGGCGTCGTCGTCCTCGAGCGCTGCGTTGAAGCTCGCCTGGGGCAGCGTCTCAAGATCGGCGTCCCATAAGCTGAGCCTGGGCGCAACGTCGGCATTGTCGGGCGCGGCAGCGGCGAGCAGATCGTCCAGCGCGTAGGCGGTGACGTGGCCATCGCTGAAGCGCACGTGCAAGGTCTGCGCGTCGCCGCGTGCCGACTCGACATGCAAGGTCAAGGGCAGTTGGGCGGCCTTGATCAAGCGCTGTCCGGTGCGGGTGTCGAGCGTGGTCGCATCCGGCGCTCGCTCACGCAGCCAGAGGGCGGCGAATTCACGCCGTTGACCGGCGGCGTGCAGGATCAGACGGCGCCCTTCGTCCTGGAGTTCGACGTCGGCGGAAATGGACATGAACGATGCTCTCCACTGCTGGCATGGGGTCGAGTACCCCGGCGTGTGAGCCAAGGCGTTTCCCTACCCTAGGCGGATTGATCGAACGGAATTTGCACTAATTCGCCATTTAATAGACGATTCTGGCCATGAGCGAAAATCCCCGAACCGATTGGCCCTACCCCCGTCCCGAGCAGCCCCCGGTTCCCAGGCCCGGCGACGCGGCGCATACCGTGAATGTCTGGCTGGTGCCCAATTTCTCGATGCTGACGCTTTTTTGCCTGCTCGAGCCGTTGCGTGTGGCCAACCGCTTCGGTCGCGAGCTGTTTGCCTGGCGGCTGCTCTCGGCGGATGGCGACCCTGTGGTGGCCAGCAACGGCGTGCGTATCGAGGTCGAGGGTGTCCTGGCGGAACACGCCCTCGGCGATTTGTTGATGGTGATTTCCTCGTACGAGGCGGAAGTCAGCGTGACCGGCGCCGAACGCGCGGTGCTGCGCCACGTCGCGGCGCATGGTGGGCGTGTCGGCGGACTCGATACCGGGCCTTTCATCCTCGCTCGGGCGGGCTTGCTCGACCAGCATCGTGTGGCGCTGCATTGGGAAAGCGTGCCGGCCTTCCGCGCGGAGTTTCCGCATATCAGCGTTAGTGAGGCGCGCTTCGAATTCGCCGGGCAGCGCTTGACCGGTTCCGGCGGCGCGGCGGGCATCGACATGATGCTGCAATGGGTCGAGCACGATTACGGCCCGGCGCTGGCCAACGCCGTGGGGCGCCAACTCGTGCACCAGCGTGTTTCCGAGGAAGAGGCCTGGAAAGCTGGCGCGGCGCGCACCCTGGAAGATTTGCCGCGCAGCGTGGTGCGCGCGCTGGCGGTGATGGAAACCCACCTCGACCAGGTCTTGTCGATCCCCGAGATATGCCGCCTGATCGGCCAGTCCCAGCGGCAGTTGACGCGTCTTTTCATGGCGCATTTCGGCGAGACGCCCAAACAATGCTATGTGGGGATGCGCCTCGACTATGCCCGACGCTTGCTCGCCGACAGCCGCTGCCGGGTCACCGAGGCGGCCTTGACCAGCGGTTTCGTGCATCTGGCCCACTTCTCGCGCGCCTACCAGGCACGTTTCGGCGAGCGGCCCAGCGTCACCGCCGAACGCGGCACCGTGTGAAGCGCCGACGGTCGCGTTAGACTCGGGTCTTTGCGTCGCGGCGCTTTATCGTTTGTGAGGAGTCTGCATGTCCGCCCAACCCTTCGTGACCCGCCTGGCCGATGGCGGTGTCTTTCCCCATATGCTGGGCAAGATCGTCTGCGTGGGGCGCAATTACGCTGCGCATGCCCGCGAACTCGACAACCCGGTGCCCAGTGCGCCGCTGGTGTTCATCAAGCCCGCCACCAGCGCAGTGCCCATGGCGCGCGATATCGCCGAGCAATTCACGCGTGGCGAGGTGCACTTCGAAACCGAGCTGGCACTGCTCATCGGCAAACGGCTGAGCGGCGCCAGCGCCGAGCAGGGCGAGCGTGCCGTCGCCGGGCTTGGCCTGGCGCTGGACTTGACGTTGCGCGACGTGCAAGCGCAATTGAAGGAAAAGGGCCATCCTTGGGAAGTCGCCAAGGCCTTCGACGGCGCTTGCCCGTTGTCGCCGTTCGTGGCGCTGGATGAGGTGCCCGACTGGGCGGCGTTACGCTTCACGCTGGAGATCGACGGCGAGCGCCGTCAGACTGGGGAGACGCGCGACATGCTGTTCGCCATTCCCGCGCTGCTGGCCGAGATGTCACGGCATTTCACGCTGCAGCCCGGCGATGTGGTGCTCACCGGCACGCCGGCCGGGGTCGGGCCGTTACCCCGCAATGCTGAGCTGTCGCTGTGGGGCTCGTTCGGGCTGGAGGCGTCTACGCAGACGCGGTGACGTAGATTCGGCGTCACTTCAGAGATTCGGCGTCACTCGAGATAGGTGTAGCCTTCCAGGCCGGCGGCGAGATCGCGCATGAAGTCGTCACGCTGGGCCTTGCTTAGCGCGCTGTCCCGGAGCTGACGCGACAAGTGTTGGCTGAGTTCGTCGGCGTCGAAGTTCACGTAACGCAGCACGTCGGCGACGGTATCGCCCTGTTGGTGATTGCTGAGCCGCCATTGGTTGTTAGCGTCCAGCGTGGCGTCCACGGCGTCGGTGTCGCCGAACAGGTTGTGCAGGTCGCCGAGGATTTCCTGGTAGGCGCCGACCAGAAACAGCCCCAGCAGCTTATCTTCGCCGTCCTGCCATTCGGGCAGCGGGAGCGTCGCTTCCAGGCCCTGGCCGTCGACGTAGCAGTCGATACGCCCGTCGCTGTCGCAGGTGATGTCCTGAATCACCCCGCGCCGTGTGGGCGGGCGGTCGAGGCCGGTGAGTGGCAGCACCGGGAAGACCTGATCGATGCCCCACACATCGGGGACCGACTGGAACAGCGAGAAGTTGACGAACAGCTTGTCGGCGAGTTTTTCGGCGAGCTCGTCGGCGATCTCGCGGTGCGCGCGGTTGCGCGGGTCGAGCTGGGCGCTCAGGCGCCGGCATGCGGCGAAGTACACCGTCTCGCCCTCGGCGCGCGCCTCGAGGCTGGCCAGGCCCAGCACGAAGCGGTCCTGCAACTCGCCGATGGCTTGCACCAGATCGTGATAGGCCTCGGCGAGGCCGCGCGGTTCCTGTGTATTATCCAGCTTGGCATGCACACGCCACAACTCATCGAGCTCGGCATCGCCGTCGAGGCGTTGCGTGGGCGCTTCCTCGCTCAAGCGCTCCTCGCCGATGACGTTGGTGATCAGCACTGCGTGATGGGCGGTCAGCGCGCGCCCCGATTCGGAAATCAGATGCGGATGCGGAATGTCTTCGGCGTCACAGACCTGACGGAAGGCCCACACCACGTTGCTGGCATATTCGTGCATCGAGTAGTTGATCGAGCAGAAACTCCGCGAGCGTGTGCCTTCGTAGTCGATCCCCAGGCCGCCGCCGACGTCGACGGTATCCACCGGGGCGCCCAGGGCGCGCAGGCTCTGGTAGACGCGGGCGCATTCGCGCAGGCCGCGCTGGATATCGCGGATGTTGGCGATCTGCGAGCCGAGGTGGAAATGCACCAGTTGCAGGCTGGCCAGGGCATCGCCGCCGCGCAGACGCTCGACCACATCGAGGATCTGGCTGGCGGTGAGCCCGAACTTGGACTTCTCGCCACCGCTGTCCTGCCATTTGCCCTTGCCCACCGAGGCCAGTCGCGCGCGCAGGCCAATGCGCGGCGCGACCTGCAGGCGTTCGGCTTCCTCGAGGATCAGCGTGAGCTCGGAGTGCTTCTCGACCACCAGGTAGACGCGATGGCCGAGCTTCTCGCCCATCAACGCCAGGCGCACGTATTCGCGGTCCTTATAGCCATTGCAGACGATCAGCGAGGGGCCGTCTCCCGAGAGCGCCAGCACTGCCAGTAGTTCCGGCTTGCTGCCGGCCTCGAGGCCGATCCGCCCATGGTCGCGCGCCTGAGTGGCGAGCATTTCTTCCACCACGCGGCGCTGCTGATTGACCTTGATGGGATACACGGCGGTGTAGCCGCCGGCGTAGGTTTCATCCTGCATGGCAGTGTCGAAGGCAGCGCACAACTGCTCGACACGGTCGTGGAGGATGTCGGTGAAGCGCACCAGCACCGGCAGACGCAAACCCGCGCGGCGCAACTCGTCGACCAGGGCATTTAGCGGCAGGGCGGGGCCGTCGACGTTGCCGCCCAGCGGGCGCACGACGGCATGGCCGGCGTCGTCGACGTCGAAGTAGCCGCTGCCCCACTGATCGATGTTGTAGGTGCGACGGGCCTGATCGGCGGGCGAGGTCATGGCGCACTCCTGGACGGGCCGGTGCGGCCCGGTGAACGAACGGGGTGGCATTATGCCGCTCGCATGCGGGGCTGCAAAGAGGCGCCGGTGTGCTCAGCGCAGAAGAAACAGCACTCCGAGGGTGGCGGCACTGGCCATGCCGAGATGCGTCAGCGCCTCGACGAATGCGGCATCCAGGCGCTCGGCCAGCATGTCTTTGCGCTGCAGAATGTCACCCAGCAGCGCGCAGCCCAGACCGAAGGTGAGCACCAGGGCGGGCACCGTGCCTTGAGATTGCCAGGCCAGGGCCGTGAGTGCCAGAGCCAGCGCCGCGCAGCCGTAGCGCAGGTAGCGATATTGGGTGGCAGAGACGAAACGACGGGGGCGTACGGCCGTGACGACGTGCGTGAAGGTGAGCATGGGGAACTCCGTCCAGGGCGGAGCGTCGTGCTCCGCCGTCGATGACGGCTCCAGGCTAGGCCGCGTTTCTTAAAGAACCCTTACAGCGCTAAGAAGGCCTATAGCGTTGTTGACGGGAGCGGGCTGGCGGGCGGCAAGGGCGGGGCGCCGTGTTCGAGGCGCGTCAGGAGTAGATGACGGTACTGGCTGGGGTCCTTGGGTGTGAGGTCGTGCGCGGGCGGATCGACGTAGATGACCAGCAGCCGCGAGAGCCAGTAGCGTAGCGCCGTCATGCGCAACATCACCGGCCACAGCGCCTGCTCGGTCTCGTTCAGCGGGCGACGTGCCTGGTAGGCGCCGAGGAGCGCCGTGTAGCGCGCTTCGTCGAAATCGCCATTGGCGTCGCTGGTCCAGTCGTTGACGACGATCGCCAGGTCGAAGAGTAGATCGCCCGTACAGCCGTTGTAGAAGTCGATGATGCCGCTTAGCCGCTCGCCTTCGAAGAGGGTGTTATCGCGGAACAGGTCGCCATGGATCGCCCCCTGGGGCAGGTTCGAGGCATCGCCGAAGACGATCTGATAGGTGTCGATCTCATCGGCCATCAGGCGTTGATCGGCTTCGGACAGGTAGCTCATGACCTTGTGCTGGGCCATGGCCAGCCAATGCAGGTCGCGGGGATTGGGGCGCTGCCCCTCGAAGCGCTGCGAGACCTTGTGCATGCGTCCCAGGACATCGCCGAGCACACCGCATTGGGCAAGCGTCGGCGATTCGGGATGCCGACCCGGAAGGCGCGGGAACAGTAGCGCCGGACGCTCGGCGAGGTCCTGCAGGGCGATCCCCTCGCGGTCGTGAACGGGCCCCGCTACAGGCAACCGGTGTTCGTCGAGATAGTCGAGCAACGCCACGAAGAAGGGCAGCTCGTCGCTTTCGCCCTGCTCGAACAGGGTAAGCACGAAGCGGCCTTGGTCGGTGGTGACGAAGAAGGTGGAATTCTCCGTACCACTGGGTACGCCTTCCAGTGTGGTCAACGTGCCCACGTCAAAGCGTTCGAGAAAGTCCGCGACCTGGGTCTCGTTCAAAGGGGTGAATACGGCCATGTGTCTCTCGCCCGGGGTGCCAAGCGCGCATTGTAGCGGCTTGTCGCGGGCAGTCCTACCGTCATGCGCGAGGTCGTTGATGTGAAGCAGGCAACATCATTCGTCGCCGGTGACCCAGTCGGGCATCTCGACACGTCTGGCATCGCGGCGTTCGAAGTTGCCGTCGCCATCGTCGTCGAGCAGGAAGTAACTGGCGCCTTGCTGGGGGACGATCTCGATGGCGTAGAGCTCGCCGTTGACGCGGTATTCCTTGAGGGTGCGGTTATCGTCCTGGCGCACGGTGATGTCGGGGGAGGGCTGCGCGACGGCAAGCGAGGCGCTGGCGCCGATAATGAGGCCAAGCCCCAGACCAAGAACAATCGGTAGACGCTGCATGACGGTCTCCTCGGCTGGTGGAGCAAATACGATGGTATTGCGCCTCGAGCCCATGAGGTAATGAAAGGTCATTATCCCACATCATGCGCGTTCGGCACATGTGAAGCGTGTTTCGCCTGACGCTGCGCAATGCCTTGCGTATCATGGCGGCATCGCGAATTTCCAATGGATGCTGATGCCATGGCCAACACGCCCCCCATCGTTCTCGTCGACGGCTCGTCGTACTTGTATCGGGCTTTTCACGCCTTGCCGCCGCTGACCACGTCCAAGGGTAATCCCACCGGCGCGGTGAAGGGCGTGCTCAACATGCTCAAGAGCCTGCTCCAACAGTATCCGGATAGCCCCATGGCGGTGGTCTTCGACGCCAAGGGCAAGACCTTCCGCGACGAGATCTATGCCGAGTACAAGGCGCATCGTCCGCCGATGCCCGACGATCTGCGTCCTCAGGTCGAGCCGTTGCACGATTGTATCCGCGCGCTGGGCTTACCGCTGTTGTGCATCGAGGGCGTCGAGGCCGACGACGTGATCGGCACCCTGGCGCGGCATGCCACCGAGGCAGGGCGCGATGCGGTGATCTCCACCGGCGACAAGGACATGGCCCAACTGGTCAATCAGCACATCACGCTGGTCAACACCATGAAGGGTGAGACGCTCGACGTGGCCGGCGTCGAGGCCAAGTTCGGCATCCCGCCCTCGTTGATCATCGATTATCTGGCGTTGATGGGCGATAAGGTCGACAACATTCCCGGCGTGCCGGGCGTTGGCGAGAAGACCGCGCTGGGTTTGCTGCAAGGCATGCAGGGCGGACTCGAGACGCTCTACGCCGATCTCGAGCGTATCAAGACGCTGGACTTTCGCGGCGCCAAGACGCTGGGCAAGAAGCTCGATGCCAATCGCGATCAGGCCTTTTTGTCTTACCAATTGGCGACGATCAAGACCGACTGCGAGCTGCCGGTGGGGCTCGACGATCTCGACATCGCGCATCCCGATCGCGAGGCGCTCAAGGCCCTCTACACCGAGCTGGAATTCAAGAACTGGCTGGGCGAGTTGCTCGAGGGACGCGACGAGGGCGTCGATGATGTGGCCACGGGGGCACCGGCGAAAGAAGATGACGCACCGGCGGCCGACACAAGCTCAGCACCGCGCGAGGATCATGTCATCGTCACGCAGCAGGCCTTCGAGGCCTGGCGCGAGCGTCTGGCGCAGGCGGATATCTTCTGCTTCGACCTGGAAACCACCAGCCTCAATTACATGGAGGCCGATATCGTCGGCATCGGCCTGGCGCTGGAGGCCGGCGAGGCCGCTTATATCCCGGTGGCGCACAGCTATATCGATGCCCCCGAGCAGCTCGACCGCGACACGGTGCTGGCCGCGCTCAAGCCGCTGTGGGAAGACGCCGCCAAGGCCAAGATCGGTCAGAACCTCAAGTACGACATCTCCGTGCTGGCGCGTTACGACATCGAGGTCGCGGGGCGGCTCGAGGACACCATGCTGGCGTCTTACGTGCTCGATTCCACGGCGACGCGCCACGACATGGACTCGCTGGCGCTGAAGTACCTCGGCGAGAAGACCATCACCTTCGAGGAGATCGCCGGCAAGGGCGCCAAGCAGTTGACCTTCGACCAGGTCGCACTCGAGCAGGCCGCGCCCTACGCCTGCGAGGACGTCGACATCACCCTGCGCCTGCATCGTGAATTGCGTCCCCGCGTGGACGGCGAAGGTCAACTGGCGAAGGTGCTGAATGAGATCGAGCTGCCGTTGGTGTCGGTGCTCTCGCGCATGGAACGCAACGGCGTGGCGCTGGACGCCGAACGTCTGCATACCCAGAGTCGCGCCCTGGACAAACGGCTACGCGAGCTCGAAACCCGCGCCTATGAGCTGGCCGGGCGCGAGTTCAATCTGGGCTCGCCCAAGCAACTCGGCGAGATCCTCTTCGACGAGTTGAAGATCCCGGTAATCAAGAAGACGCCCAAGGGCGCGCCGAGTACCGCCGAGGCGGTGCTCGAGGAACTGGCGCTGGATTATCCGCTGCCCAAGGTGATCATCGAGCATCGCGGCTTTGCCAAGCTGAAATCGACCTACACTGACAAGCTGCCGCAACTGGTCAACCCCACCACGCGGCGGCTGCATACCAGTTATCACCAGGCGGTCACGGCCACCGGACGACTGTCGTCATCCGATCCCAACTTGCAGAATATTCCCATCCGCACCGAAGAAGGCCGCAAGATTCGCCAGGCCTTCATCGCGCGTCCCGGCTATCGCATCGTCGCCGCCGACTATTCGCAGATCGAGCTGCGCATCATGGCCCACCTGTCCGGCGACAAGGGGTTGCTCGAGGCCTTCGCCGAAGGGCGCGACATCCACACCGCCACGGCGTCGGAAGTGTTCGGCGTGGCGCTAGACGCCGTCAGCGGCGAGCAACGGCGCAGCGCCAAGGCCATCAACTTCGGGCTGATCTACGGCATGAGCGCCTGGGGGCTGGGGCGGCAGTTGCATATCGAGCGCAATCAGGCGCAGACCTACATCGATCGTTACTTCGACCGTTACCCCGGCGTGGCGCGCTTCATGGAGCGCATCCGTGCCCAGGCGGCCGACGACGGCTATGTCGAGACGGTGTTCGGGCGGCGCCTCTATCTGCCCGAGATCAACGCCCAGAACCGCAACCGGCGTCAGGCCGCCGAGCGCACCGCCATCAACGCTCCGATGCAGGGCACCGCCGCCGATATCATCAAGTTGGCGATGATCGACGTCGACCGCTGGCTGCGTGACGGCGACTTCGACGCCTGGATGGTGATGCAGGTCCACGACGAACTGGTCTTCGAAGTCGCGGAAAGCCAGGTCGACGTCTTCACCGACGCCGTCCGTCAACGCATGGAAGACGCCGCCAAGCTCGACGTGCCACTGACCGTCGAAGCCAACGCTGGCGCCAACTGGGATGAAGCCCACTGAGGTTGCGTTGACCTCAACGCCATCCGACACGGTCGAAGATACGAATCGCGTCGGGGTTGTGTTCGCCGAGCTGGCTAATGTTCAGGTCGTCTTTCTTGAAGTCGCCCCATGAGGCCAGGACGTCGTCGAGCTCGATGCCTTCGACGGCGGGGAATTCATGGTTGCCGGCAGCGAACAGGCGTTGTGCGTCGCCGGAAGCGAGGAATTCCAGAAAACGGATGGCATTGTCGCGATTGGGGGCGTCCGCGACTACGCCGGCGCCGCCGACATTGACGTGAGCCCCGCGTCCTTCCTGGTTGGGCAGCAGGATCTCGACGCTCTCGGCGGCGGCGCGGTCATCGGCGTCGTCGGATTCGAGCAGACGCACATAGTAGTAATGATTGGCGACGGCGATATCGCACTCGCCACTGGCCACGCCGCGAATCTGATCGGTATCGCCGCCTTCGGGGTCGCGTGCCATGTTATCGACGACGCCTTGAGCCCAGGCTTCAGCCTCTTCCTCGCCATGGTGAGCGATCATCGATGCCAGCAGTGACTGGTTATAGATATTGTTCGAGGAGCGAATGCAGACGTCGCCTTCGAAGCGCGGATCGGCGAGATCTTCATAGCGCTGAAGATGAGCCGGATCGATGTCGTTGGGGTCGTAGAAGATCGCCCGTACGCGCTGGCTGAAGCCGAACCACTTGCCTTCCGGGTGGCGCATGGCGTCGGATAGGCGCTCGTCGAGTACGTCGGAGTCGATGCGCTGGAAAATGTCCGCTTGTTCGGCGCGCCAGAGCCGCCCCGCGTCGACGGTGAGCATGACATCCGCAGGACTGGCGGCACCCTCGCGGCGGATGCGTTCGATGAGTTGATCCGAATCGCCTTCGAGCACATTGACTTCGATGCCGGTTTTGTCGGTGAAAGCCTCGTAGAGGGCTTGGTCGGAGTCGTAGTGACGGGCGGAGTAGATGTTGACGGCATCGGCGAGCGCATTGCCGGTGAAGGCGATGCCCGCGAGTAGTACGCTAGTAGGCATGGCGAGTCGAGTTGGGGACATGAGGTGAGGCTCCCTTGTAATATATTGAATGATAATAAGTCGTATTTTATTTATGTATTGAAGCCCAATCCGTGGGGGCGGTCAATTAATTGCGTTTAATTATCGTTTACTAGTGCGAATTTTTATTGGGGTTAAGGCTCGAGGCCAGAATGAGATGCTGGCGCTTTGTCATTCTTGGGCTTAACTACCGTCATGCACCGCTTACTGGATATTCCTCTCGCGTCATCCACCGGGATGCCGGCTTCTCGTTTGTCTCTGCAGCGGGTGCGGCACGCCTATGCCGAGCATCTGGCCGTCGATGATGTCAGTCTCGAGGTCATGCCCGGGGAGGTGGTATGTCTGCTGGGCCCTTCTGGCTGTGGCAAGACGACTTTGTTGCGGATCGCGGCGGGGCTCGAGCGCTTGCAGCATGGGGAGCTTCGCCTGGGTGAGGAGATGCTGGATGAAGCCGAGGGCCACCACGTGCCCCCGGAAAAACGCGGTGTGGGGCTGGCTTTCCAGGAGGCCGCACTGTTTCCCCATCTCAGTGTGCTGGAAAACGTCGCGTTCGGGCTCGATAACCTCCCACCGTCGCAGCGACGTGCTCGGGCGATGCAGTGGCTCGAACAACTGGGCATGGCAGCACGTGCCGATACCTATCCGCACATGCTCTCGGGCGGTCAGCAACAGCGCGTCGCATTGGCGCGTGCGTTGGCGCCGGAGCCGCGGTTGATGCTGCTGGACGAGCCGTTTTCGAGTCTCGATGCGCGTCTGCGCGAGCAGATCCGCGATGATACCCTGCATGCCCTCAAGCGCGTGGGAGCGGGTACCTTGCTGGTCACCCACGATCCCGAAGAGGCGATGTTCATGGCCGATCGTATTGCCTTGATGCGTGAAGGGCGCGTGGTGCAGTGGGGGACACCGTATCAATTGTATTGTCAGCCGCAGACGCCGTTCGTGGTGACATTCTTCGGGGCCGTCAACGAGTGGGTCGGTGAAGTGCGCGAGGCGAAGGTAATGACGCCGGCGGGTGGGGTGGCTGCACCAGCGTTGGCGGAAGGGTCGCGGGCACGAGTGATGGTTCGCCCGGAAGCGCTCCGTGTGACGCACGATGGCGCTTTAATGGAACGCCCGGTAGGCGATGTCGGCATATTCGCGCGCGTGGTCATGGCCAAATTGTTGGGGCGAAGCAGCCTGCTGCACCTTGCCGTTCCCGATGAAAAGGGACAGGAGGTGCATTGGCATGCCCAGGTGCCGGGTGTCTTTTTGCCCCGCGCCGGGCAGTCGGTGGCCTTACAGTTGGAGCCGTCACAATGCTTCGCGTTTCCCGCTTGAAGCGCCGGGACGCGAGTGACGAATGGCACGGCTCAAGAGAATGACCGGTATCACGCCTACCATGACGATGGCCAATGACGAGGACGCTGCTTCCGCGAGGCGTTCGTCGGCCGCGAGGTTGTGCGCTCGAACGGCGAGGGTGTCGAAATCGAATGGGCGCAGGATCACCGTTGCGGGCAATTCCTTCATGACATCGACGAATACCAGCAAGGCAGCGGCCAACAGGCTGCCTCGCATCAGCGGAGCATGTACGTGGTGCAGCGTGCCGCTGGCGGTTTGCCCCAGTGTGCGCGCAGCGGCATCCATGGCGGGCGTGACCTTGCCCAGACTTGCCTCCACGGTATTGAACGAGACCGCCAGGAAGCGCACGACATAAGCGTAAATCAGAATGAACGCCGATCCGCTCAACAGTAAGCCGACGTCGAAACCGAGACCGCCGTTCAGCAGCGAGTAGAGGTGTCGATCGACCCAGGTGAGCGGGATCAGAATTCCCACGGCGACCACCGAGCCGGGTACGGCATAGCCCATGGCGGCGATACGTGTGGCCATGCGGGTCGGACGTCCGGGATGCAGGCGCACGCCATAACTCAATATGACGGCCAGCCCCACGGCGACAATCGCCGAAAAGGCGGCGAGCAGCAAGCTGTTGCCGGCGAAATCGAAAAATCGAGTGCCGAGTACGCTATCGCCCGTCTCCAGCGCGAGCTCGGCGAGAATCGCGCTGGGAAGAAGAAACCCGACGCCGATAGGCAGCAGACAGGCGAGAAAGGCGCCCCAGGCGCGACATCCATTGAGCGAGAATTCGGGTAGCTGGCGATAGCGGCCGGTAGTGTGGAAGTAGCGACGTTTTCCGCGTGATACGCGCTCCAGCGCAACCACTACGAGTACGAATACCAGTAGGCAGGCGGCAAGCTGAGCCGCGGCAATCGGTTCGCCCATGCCGAACCAGGTGCGATAGATGCCGGTGGTGAAGGTGTCCACGCCGAAGAACTGGACCGCGCCGAACTCATTGAGGGTTTCCATCAGCACTAGCGAGACTCCGCCGATGATGGCCGGTCGCGCGAGCGGTACGGCGATGGTGGCAAAGAGTCGCCAGGGGCCGCGTCCGAGCGTGCGACCGACGTCCAGCACGCAGGCCGACTGTTCGAGAAATGTCGCCCGGGTGAGCAGGTAGACGTAAGGATAAAGAACCAGCGTGATGACCGTGATGGCACCGCCCAGGGAGCGAATGCGTGGAAACCAATAATCGTCGCTCTCCCAGCCGAAGAGGGCGCGCAATTCGCTCTGCAGGGGGCCGGCGTATTGCAGAAAATCCGTATACGCGTAAGCGATGACGTAGGTCGGCACCGCCAGAGGGAGCAGCAGCGCCCATTCGAACAGGCGTCGCCCGGGAAAGCGGCACATGGTGATCAGCCAGGCGGTACCGGTCCCGATGAGGGTCGTGCCGACACCAACGCCCAGCACCAACCACAGGGTATTGGCGAGATAGCCGCCGAGTACGGTACTGGCGAGATGGGTCCAGATACCGTGCGTGGGTAGCCACATATGTGCCAGTACGGTGATTACCGGCAAGGCAACGATCAATGCCACGCCGAGCGTGATCAATGTCCAATGATCGAGATGCGGCCGCCAGCGAGTGTGACGCGAATCAGTGCGTAGGGAAGTGAAGATCGTCACGTGACGGCTCCTCTAGGGCGGGACCGGGTGCGGATGAGACGCGGCAGCATTCGCGAAGAGTATCAGCTTGTGCGGATGAGTACAGCGCCGGGTTGCTAGCACATGCCGCGATCCGCCTTTAGCCATGCCTGGGCGGTTCCCCCGAGCGTCCCGCGGATGGATTAGTGTATCCTGTACGACCTGTGTAGACCGTCCGGTGAACTGGGTATATGAAAATCAAGAAGCGACTTTATACGGCGCTGGCCTTGGTCGTGTTGGTGCTGGCGGCCCTCGCGTGGGGGATACACTGGTGGCAGACCGGCCGTTTCTTCGAAGAGACCGATAACGCCTACGTGCATGCCGATAGTGTTGCGGTGCGTGCCGAGGTCAGCGGGCGTGTCGACGAGGTGGCGGTGTCCGACAACCAGCGGGTCGAGGCCGGCGATATTCTGGTGAAGCTCGACCCCAGCGATGCCCAGTCTCAACTTGCTCAGGCCCAGGCGGCGCTGGCCGTGGCCCAGGCCAACGCCGTCAGTGCCAAGCGCCAGGTCGAGCAACAGCGCGCGTCGATCGATGAGGCCAAGGCTCAGGTGACCTCAGCGCAGGCGGATCTGGAACAGGCACGCTTGCATCTCGAGCGCTCGAAGCGTCTGGCGGAGAAGAACTACGCCTCTCAGCAAGAGTACCAGGACGATCAGGCGGCCGTGCAGGTGGCGGAAGCGACGCTCGCGGCGCGGCGCGCCACGCTGTCGTCGTCGCGCAAGCAGCTCGACGTGCTCGAGGCCGAAAGCGACAGTGCCGAGGCCAACATCGAATCCGCCCGTGCCGATGTCGACAACGCGCGTCACCAACTCGACAAGACTCGCCTGACGGCACCGGTGGCCGGCGTGATCGGTAACAAGACGGTCGAGGTCGGCACGCTAGCCCAGCCGTCGTTGACCTTGATGCAGTTGGTGCCGATTCGCTCGGCCTACGTCATTGCCAACTACAAGGAAACCCAGACCGAGCGCATGCGGCCGGGGCAGTCTGTGTCGTTGCACGTCGATGCCTATCCCGATACCGAGTTCGAGGGCGTCGTCGATAGTCTGGCGCCCGCCACGGGCTCGCGTTTCAGCCTGTTGCCGCAGGATAACGCCACCGGCAACTTCAACAAGATCGTCCAGCGGGTGCCGGTGCGCATCCGTGTGACGGGCCCGGATGATGGCCTGGAGCGCTTGCGCGATGGCCTCTCGGTGGTGCCGTCGGTGGATACGCGCGATCTCGATCCCGACGCCGAGGACGACGGCTAGATGGCCGAGGCGACCGCAAGCGACGCGTCGGGCCCCCAGGAAGCCCCTTCACGACGCACCCAACTGGCCTTCGTGGCGGCGGTGTTCGGGATGTTCATGGCGATCCTGGATATCCAGATCGTCGCCAGTTCCCTCAACGAGATTCAGGCCGGGGTCTCGGCCAGCGCCGACGAGATCTCCTGGGTTCAGACCTCTTATCTGATCGCCGAGATCATCATGATCCCGCTGTCGGGGATGCTGACGCGGATTCTTTCCACCCGCGTCGCGCTCGTGGGCTCGTGCCTGGGCTTCACGCTGGCGAGCCTCGGCTGCGCCATGGCCAATTCCATTGAATCGCTGATCGTGCTGCGCGCTATCCAGGGATTCATGGGCGGGGCGATGATTCCCATCGCCTATGCCATCAGTTTCAGTGTCTTTCCGCGGCGCATGATGGGTACGGTGCAGGGTGTAATGGGCTTGGTGGCGACCCTGGCGCCGTCGATCGGGCCGACCGTGGGTGGCTACATCACCGAGTTCGCGAGCTGGCATTGGTTGTTTCTCGCCAATCTCGTGCCTGGTGTGCTGGTGTCGGTGGCGGTATGGCGGCTTCTGGACATCGACCGTCCCGATCATCGTGCGCTGCGTCATCTCGATCTCATCGGCCTGGCACTCTTGGCACTGTTTCTGGGCACGCTGGAGTTTTCGCTCGAGGAAGGCCCCGGCGACGACTGGTTCGCCAGCCGTACGATCCTCATCGCCGCCATCGTCTGCGCGCTCACCTCGGTGGGGTTCTTCTGGCGTGCGCTACGCCATCGTCATCCCATCGTCGACTTGCGAGCCTTCGTCAATCTCAATTTCGCCGTGGGGGCGTGGCTAGGATTCGTGGTGGGGATCGGGCTCTACGGCCTGGTGTACCTGCTGCCGCTGTTTCTGGGCAACGTGCGCGGCTATTCGGCCCTGCAGATCGGCGAGGTGATGATCGTGACCGGGGTGGCGATGTTCTTGACCGCGCCACTGGTCGGGCGTGCCTCGGACAAGGTCGACCTGCGTGCCTTGCTGCTGCTGGGGATGCTGCTGACCGGTATCGGCACGGTGATGAATGCCAATCTGACGGCCGAGTCGGGTTTCGACGCCTTCTTCTGGCCGCAGGTGGTGCGCGGCATAGGATTGGTGATGTGCCTGATCCCGACCTCGCGCATCGCCTTCGGTACCTTGCCGCCGAGCGAGGTTGGCAATGCCAGTGGTCTGTTCAACGTGATGCGTAACCTCGGCGGGGCGGTGGGCCTGGCGTTGCTGGACACGATTCGCGACTGGCGGGAGGACTACCACTGGAATCAGTTGATTCCTGCCATCGATCAAGGCCGCGAGGTGGTCAACGCGACCCAGGCGCAGTATCAGCAGCTACTGGCGTCGACCGGCGACCCACAGACGGCCTCGGTCGAGATGATGGCACGCACCCTGCTCGAGCAGAGCATGGTCATGGCCTACAACGATATCTTCCTGTGGCTAGGCGCGCTTTACCTGTTGGTGGCGCCGTTGATTCTGCTGCTGAAAAAGCCCCAGCACGCCTGAGCCATGTGCCAACGGCCGAGGCAGTCGTCGCTCAGTAATGGGGAGGAATCTCGTCGCTAGGCGTTGGGGCGTCGTCATCGCTCATATGATCGACACTTTGACGCAGGTTCCGCAGGCGTTCGCGCAGCATGTCATTGGTACGTTCGAGCTGGGCTACGCGGCGGTCCTGCGCGGCCAGAGCCTGGTCGAGCGTGTCCAGCCAGTCTTCCTGATAGGCGAGCCGGGACTCCAGTGCGTCGAGGCGGTCGCGCGTGACGTCCTCGGTCATGCTAGAATCTTTCGACGGTGTGTCACCGTTCATTTCTGGCACCTTATGCAATGCATTCAAGCGCATTGCGTTCAAACGTTGTGTTCATCACGTTGTGTGGATCACGTCGTGTATGTAGTGACTGCGCAACCCATGTCGGCTCTGGACGCGCTCAGGCGCCAAGGAGCATTTCCATCGGACAACAAGAGATATCGAGGTCCATGAATCGTAAGGTATTCCTACGTTGTAGTCTTATCAGTGTCCTGTTGGCCATTCCTTCTCCACTGTTGATCGCGCTGTTCGTGACGCTGAGCGGCAGCGTACTGGAGTTTTCCCTGCTGCTGGAAGCCGATGGCATCGCCATCGCCTACAGTGCCACGGCCTTGGCCGTGTTCGTGCTGCTGTTGCTGGGAACGCTGAGCACACAAGCCCTGGCCCCGCAGTCGCGGCAGCTGGCGCATCTCGCCGAGTTGGAAAACGACGACCGCGAGATCGGCGAAGTGAAGTGGTTCAACGTCAACAAAGGGTATGGCTTCATCACCCGCGATAGCGGCGAGGACGTGTTCGTGCATTTTCGTGCCATCCGCGGCAAGGGACATCGCACGCTCGCGGAAGGACAGAAGGTCCGCTATCACGTGACCGAAAACGAGCGCGGCCTGCAGGCCGATGATGTGACCGTGATTTCCTGACCGCAGACCCTGCCACGCAGGCATGACAACGCCCCGTCCGATCACTGTATTGGACGGGGCGTTTCACGTCATGCGTCGTCTATTGCCCTGAATCCGGCCAGTCGATCGCGCCTTCCTCGCCGTCCGCGCGGACCCGCCAGAAGCGGTCCGGCTCGTCGCCGGGCTGCCACCCGCCCAACGAGCAACGCACCTCGCAGCCGAGCGCCCGTGCGGCATCACGCGCGCAGTCCACGTCGCGCGGCCAGGGGGTGTGCGGACTGTCGAACCACAGGCTGGCGAAGCCGTCGGCAGCATGGGTCACCAGCAGGATCGGTACCTCGTTGTCGGCGTGGCGTGCCCGTGTCTGCCATTGGGCCTTGCCGCGCTTGACCAGCGTGGGCCGTTCGTCGAAGTGTCCGGCGAGCCAGCGTTGCACGGCCTCGATGTCGGCCTCGGCTAGATAGATCTCGATGTCGGGGTAGCGCTCCACGGCGGACCTCAGGTAAGCAAGCGTTGCATGATGGTCGCATAGAGACGGCTCAGCGTCTCCAGGTCGGCGGCGCGAATGCGCTCATCGACCTTGTGTATCGTGGCGTTGGTCGGGCCGAGTTCGATGACTTGTGCACCGAGCGTGGCGACGAAGCGGCCATCCGAGGTGCCGCCGCCGGTCGACAGTTGCGGCCGATAGCCCAGCATGTCTTCCACGCTGGCCACGGTGGCATCGACCAGGGCGCCTCCGGCTGTGAGGAAGGGCTCACCGTTGAGCGTCCAGTCGAGCGTGTAGTCGAGTGCGAAAGCGTCCAGGATCTCGGCGGTGCGTGCCTTCAATGCCTCGGCGGTGACCTCTGTGGAGAAGCGGAAATTGAAGACCACCTCCAGTTGACCGGGAATCACGTTGGTCGCACCGGTGCCGGCCTGGAGGTTGGAGATCTGGAAACTGGTCGCGGGGAAGAAGTCGTTGCCGGTATCCCAGTGCTCGGCAGCCAGCGCGGCCAGTGCCGGGGTCGCCTCGTGCACGGGATTGCGCGCCAGGTGCGGGTAGGCGACATGGCCTTGGATGCCCTTGACGCGCAGCACGCCACCCAGCGAACCGCGGCGCCCGTTCTTGAGGGTATCGCCCAGGCGCTCGCTGGACGAGGGTTCGCCGACGATGCAGTAATCCGGGGCGATGCCGCGCTCGCGCAGGTGCTCGACCACGGCGCGGGTGCCGTGAACGGCGGGGCCTTCCTCGTCGGCGGTGATCAGAAAGCCGAGTCGGCCGGGATGCGCCGGATGCGTGGCGAGGAAGTCTTCCACGGCGGTGATCATCGCCGCCAGGCTGCCTTTCATGTCCGCCGCGCCGCGTCCGCAGAGCATGCCTTCGGCGTCGATGCACGGCTCGAAGGGCGGATGCTCCCAGTCGCTTTCGGGGCCGGTGGGTACCACATCGGTATGCCCGGCGAACACCAGCATGGGGCCGTTGTCACCACGTGTGGCCCAGACGTTGTCCACCTCGCCGATGCGCAGGCGTTCGATATGAAATCCCAACTGCTCCAGGCGCGCGATCATCAGCGCCTGGCAGCCGGCGTCGTCCGGGGTCACCGAACGACGACGCAGCAACTCGAAGGCCAGCGCCAGGGTCGGGGACGCTGGCGTGGTGCGATCAGTTGTGGGCATGCAGTGCCTCGTTGAGCGCTACGGCGCTCTTGTTGGTCAAGCACTCGATGCGGCCGTTCTGCGAGTTGCGACGTAGCAGCAGATCGCTCTGGTTGGCCAGGTCGCGGCCGCTGACGGTACGTACCAGCTCGCCCTGATCGTCGAGCACGGCGATCTTGGCACCGGCGGTGATGTAAAGGCCGGCTTCCACCGTGCAGCGGTCGCCCAGCGGGATGCCGATGCCGGCGTTGGCACCGATCAGGCAACCCTCGCCGATGGCGATGATGATGTTGCCGCCGCCCGAGAGAGTGCCCATGGTCGAGCAGCCGCCGCCGAGATCCGAGCCCTTGCCGATCACTACCCCGGCGGAAATGCGTCCTTCCACCATGCCCGGACCTTCGGTGCCGGCATTGAAGTTGCAGAAGCCTTCATGCATGACGGTGGTGCCTTCGCCGAGGTAAGCGCCCAGGCGCACGCGGGCGGTGTCGCCGATGCGCACGCCCTTGGGCACCACGTAATCGGCCATCTTGGGGAACTTGTCGACGCAGTCGACCGTGAGCGGGCGGCCTTCGAGGCGTGCCTTGAGGCGACGTGCGCCGAGTTCGTCGACATCGATGGGGCCTTCGTTGGTCCAGGCGATGTTCTTGAGCAGGCCGAACATGCCGTCGAGCTTGATGCCATGCGGCTTGACCAGGCGATGCGAGAGTAGGTGCAGCTTGAGGTAGACCTCGGGCACGCTGGCCGGCGCGTTGTCCTCGTCGAGGAAAACCGCGACGAGGGGCCGCTGGCCGGCGGAGAAGGCCTCGGCCAATTCGGCTTGCTCGGTACCACCGGCCTGGCGTAGTGCCTCGGCGAGTGCCTGGCCGTGCTCGGGCAGGAAGCTGACCACGGTGTTGCCCGCCGGCGCATTCAGCGCCTGGCGTGCCGCCGCGACCAGCGCGTCATCGGGGTTGAGTAGCGGCGTCGGGTAGTAGACGTCCAGCCACTCGCCTTGGGTGTTCTGATGGCCGATTCCGAGAGCGAAGCTCAGCATGGGGAAGTCCTCGTGGGTCAGGTAAAAAGGGATGCGATACGTATGATGCCGGTGGGCACCTAGGCTGCCTGCAAGGCGCGATAGGCGTCGGCCTTGAAGCCCACCAGGAAGTGTTCCGGCGTTTCCAGCACGGGACGCTTGAGCAGCGTCGGATGCGCCAGCAGCAGCGCGCGGGCCCGCTCGGCGTCGAGATCGCGCTTGTCGGCGTCGTCCAGTCCGCGCCAGGTGGTGCTGCGCGTGTTGAGCAGCGTGTTCCAGTCGCTGCGTGCTAGGAAGGCATCCAGCCGTGCGGCATCGAGGCCGTCCTCGCGCAGGTCATGATAACGATACGCGATGCCCAGGTCGTCGAGTGTGCGGCGCGCCTTGCGGCAGGTGTCGCAGGTCTTGATGCCGTAGAGCGTGACCATGACGGCCTCCTCATGAATGGGTTGCGATGTGGTGCGGTGGATCAGGTGCGGCGCTCGATGAAGCCTCGGATGCGGTGCGCCGCTTCGAGGGTGGCGTCGAGCTCGGCAACCAGCGCCAGGCGTACGCGGCCCGCGCCGGGGTTGCCCTGGGCGCCGTCGCGCGACATGTAGCGCCCGGGCAGCACGGTGACGTGTTCCTCGGCAAACAAATCGCGGGCAAAGGCTTCATCGTCGCCGTCGGGCACTTCCGGCCACAGATAGAAACTGGCGCGCGGCGTGGGGAAGTCCATCACCGGCGCCAGGATCTCGCCCACCGCGCTGAATTTCTCGCGATAGGCATCGCGGTTGGCGCGCACATGCGTTTCGTCGTTCCAGGCGACGATCGAGGCATGCTGAGTCGTCAGCGGCATGGCGCAACCGTGATAGGTGCGGTAGCGCTTGAACGGTGCGATCAACTCGGTGTCTCCGGCGACGAAGCCCGAACGCAGCCCGGGCAGATTGGAGCGCTTGGACAGCGAATGAAACACCAGGCAGCGGCGGTAGTCGTCGCGCCCCAGCGAGCGGCAAGCCTCGAGCAGCCCCGGTGGCGGCACGGCCTCGTCGAGATAAAGCTCCGAATAGCATTCGTCCGAGGCGATCAGGAAGTCGTGCTCGTCGGCCAGGGCGATCAGCTTTTGATACTCGGCCAGCGGCGTGACGGCGCCGGTGGGATTGCCCGGCGAACAGACGAAGACCAATTGCACGTCGCGCCAGGTGGCGGCGGGCACGGCATCGAGATCGGGCAGGCAGCCGTTTTCGGGGGCGCAATCCAGGTACAACGGTTCGCCGCCGGCCAGCAGGGCCGCGCCTTCGTAGATCTGATAGAACGGATTGGGCATCGCCACCTTGGCGGGCCGGGTGCGGTCCAGCGCGGCTTGGACGAAGGCGAAGATTGCCTCACGGGTGCCGTTGACCGGCAATACGTGGCGCGCGGGGTCGAGCGAGCCGGATGTCAGTGCGTAACGCTGTGTCGCCCAGCGGGTGATGGCGTCGCGCAGTTCGGGGAGCCCCGCCGTGGCCGGATAGCGCGCGACCTCGCCCTCGAAGCGACGCAGCGCCTCGAGTACGGCCGTCGGCGGCGCATGGCGCGGCTCGCCGATGGACAGTGCGATGGGCGATAGCGCGGGCGGCGTTACCTCAGCCTTGAGAGCGGCAAGCTTCTCGAAGGGGTAGGGCTTGAGGGCGTCGAGATCGGGATTCATTAGCAATCCAGCAGCGAGTCCGGCGGCGCGGACATGGCGTTGTTATGAAGGCGCGCGGCGCCATCGGGAGAGCCCGATTATAGGCAAGCCGGCCAAGGGCCTCAAATGGGGCCGGCTCAGACGTCGAGCGTCTCGCACAGGCGCTCGCGCAGTTTGGCCTGGCGCTCGGGATCGGTGAGCGGCTCGCCGGCCTTGTCGGTGATGAAGAAGACGTCCTCGACGCGCTCGCCGAGAGTAGCGATCTTGGCTGCGGAGAGGGCGATGTCCTGCTCCATGAAGATACGCCCGACGCGGGCCAGCAGGCCGGGGCGGTCGGGAGCGATGAGCTCGACGATGGTGCGGGTGTTGGCCTCGTCCTGCTCGATCATCACCTGGGTCGGTACCTTGAAGTGCTTGAGCTGGCGCGACGTATGACGCGTGACGATGCGTGGGTAATCGGCGGGGTCGTCGAGCTCTTCCACCAGGTGGTGGCGGATTTCTTCGAGACGCTGTGGGTCGCGAATCGGCTCGCCCTCGTCGTCGAGCACGATGAAGGTGTTGAGCGTCCAGTCGTTGCTGGAGGTGGCAATGCGTGCATCGTGGATCGACAGTCCCAGTTGCTCCATGGCGGCGGCGGTGGCGGCGAACAGGTCGTTGACCGAGCGGGTGTGGATGAACACCTTGGTGCCGCCCTCGGCCATGTCCTCGGTGGGGGCGTTGGCGAGGATCAGCGGCAACTCCGAGGGCTGGTGCTCGAGAATGCCCTGCGTCTGCCAGATGATCTCGCTGGGCGCGTACTGCAGGAAGTAGTCGTCGCCGAACGAGGCCCACAAGGCGTCCGCGCTGGCAGCATCGATACCCACCGTGCCGAGCAGGCCACGGGCTTCTTCGCGCGACTCGCGGGCCCATTCGTCGCGGTCGATGGCGTGATCGAGACCACGCCGCAAGGCGCGTTTGGTCTCGGTATGCAGTTGGCGCAACAACGCGGCGCGCCAGCCGTTCCACAGCGAGGGGTTGGTGGCGGTGATGTCGGCTACGGTGAGCACATAAAGATAGTCGAGATGGACCTCGTCGCGCATCGCCAACGCGAATTCGTGGATCACGTCGGGATCGGAGATATCACGCTTCTGGGCGGTCTTGGACATCAGCAGGTGATGCTCGACCAGCCAGGCCACAAGGCGCGTATCGCGCGGCGAGAGGCCGTGGCGTTCGCAGAAGGCGGTGGCGTCGACGGCGCCGAGCTCGGAGTGATCGCCACCGCGTCCCTTGCCGATATCGTGATAGAGCCCGGCGATCCACAGCAGTTCGAGCTTGGGCAACTGGTGAATCAGGGTCGCGGCGACGGGGAAGTCCTCGTGGCCTTCGGGCTCGCGGAAGCGTTGCACGAACTTCAGCAGGCGTAAGGTGTGCGCATCGACGGTATAGAGGTGGAACAGGTCGTGCTGCATTAGTCCCACGGCCTGACCGAACTCCGGCAGGTACTTGCCGAGGATGCCGTAACGGTTCATGCGCCGCAGTTGGCGTGGGATGTTGCCCCCGCTGCGCAGCAGTTCCATGAACAGGCTCTGATGGCGCAGGTCGTCGCGAAAGCTCTCGTCGATCAGGTGGCGATGATCGCGAATCAGACGAATGGTCTCGGCGCGCACGCCTTCGATTTCGGGGTGCTGGGCCATCAGCAAAAACAGCTCGAGCAGGGCGCCGGGGCGGTGGCGAAACACGTTGGCGTGGCGCACCTGGATGTAGCCACCCAGAATCTCGAAGCGTGCGTTGAGCGGCGTGATGTCCGGGGTCTCGTGAGCGCGCAGGATGACCTCGTCGAAGTGCTGAAGCAGCATGTCGTTGAGCCCCGCCAGGGCGGTGACGTGACGATAGTAGCGCTTCATGAATTGCTCGACGGCGAGGCGCT
This sequence comes from Chromohalobacter nigrandesensis, assembly GCF_023061285.1. Classification (GTDB taxonomy): domain Bacteria; phylum Pseudomonadota; class Gammaproteobacteria; order Pseudomonadales; family Halomonadaceae; genus Chromohalobacter; species Chromohalobacter nigrandesensis. The sequence continues at coordinate 159,634 of NZ_JAKGAM010000006.1, read as the reverse complement.
CCGGCGTGTCGCGATAGCCGAACAGTTCGGCGATGGCGCGCTGATGGTCGAACAACAAGCGGTCCTCGGCGCGGCCATTGAGCATGTGCAGCGCATAGCGCACCTGCCACAGGAAGGCCTGGCCCTGGCTGAGGATGCGCAGTTCGGCGTCGTTCATGAAGCCTTGGGCGACGACGTCTTCGTAGCGCAGCTCGCCGAAGTGGCGCTTGGCCACCCAGCCGATCATCTGGATGTCGCGTAGTCCGCCCGGCGAACTCTTGATATTGGGCTCGAGATGGTACTCGGAGTTGTTGTAACGATAGTGGCGGGTGATCTGCTCCTGCCATTTGGCCTCGAAGAAGGTATCGCTCGGCCACATCGCCTCGTTGGAGAGCTGCCCGCGCATCGTTTCGCGCAGGTGCTCGGGGCCGGCGAGGGTACGCGATTCCAGCAGGTTGGTGATGACCGTGAGATCCGCGCTTGCCTCGCGTTCGCAATCGCCCAGCGAACGCACGCTATGGCCGATTTCCAGGCCGATATCCCAGAGAAAGGTGATGAAGCCGGTCAAGCCTTCGCGGTAGGGCGTGTCGTCGTCGTGCTCGAGCAGCAGCAACAGGTCGATATCGGAATACGGGTGCAGTTCACCACGACCATAACCGCCGACGGCAAGCAGGGCGATGCCGTCGTCGGGCCAGTCATAGCGTTCCCAGGCGATGGCCAGTAGCTGGTCCAGACACCAGGCGCGGCTATGGACCAGGTCGCGAATGTCGCTGCCAGCGTGAAAGCGTGCGTCGAGGCGCGCTTGCAACTCGCGTAGCGCGTCCTTGAACACGGCGATCGGTGTGCGACTGGCGGCTAGCGCTTCGCGGAAGGCGGACGCATCGAACAGCGTCTCGTCGGGCACGAAGCGATAGTGATGAAGCAGCATTCGCGTGGCACTCCTGTTCGCGCGTTACGTCGGGTGACCGGTTGAGCGGCGGCGCTTACGCCTCGAGGAAACTCATGTCCTCGTCGCCACGCGCGGTGAGCACCTCGACGCCGGTCGCGGTGACGAGCAGCGTGTGTTCCCACTGGGCCGACAGGCTCTTGTCCTTGGTTACCGCCGTCCAGCCGTCGCGCAGCACCTTGGTGCGATAATCGCCGACATTGAGCATGGGCTCGATGGTGAAGCACATGCCTTCGGCCAGTACGGCGTCGGCGTTGGGCTCGTAACCGTCATAATGCAGGAACTGCGGGTCCTCGTGGAAACCGGCGCCGATGCCGTGGCCGCAGAAATCGCGCACCACCGAATAGCCGTTGCTTTCGGCGTGCTGCTGGATCGTGCGCGCCAGCTCGGAGAGATGCACGCCGGGGCGTACCTGGGCGATGCTCTTGTACAGGCATTCCTGGGTGATGCGTGCCAGGCGTCCGCCCTGGATGCTGTCGCCGACCACGAACATCATGCTGGAGTCGCCGTGATAGCCGTCGGCGGTTTTCACGGTGATGTCGAGGTTCATGATGTCGCCATTCTTGAGTTTCTTGGCGAAATCGGGAATGCCGTGGCAGACGACATGGTTGATCGAGGTGCAGGTCGCCTTGGGGAAACCATGATAGTTGAGCGGCGCGGGGGTGGAGCCGAGTTCGTCCACGATGTATTCGTGGCACAGGCGGTCGACTTCGCCGGTGCTGATGCCGGCCACGACATGCGGCGTGATCATTTCCAGTACCGAAGCGGCCTGGCGGCCGGCTTCGCGCATTTTTTCGATTTCGTCGGCGGTTTTGATGGGAATGTTCATGCGATCTCGAATTCGGAGGGTTCGGGTCTGGCGTCGAGGTGGCTCCTGGCCTATAGTCTCGGCGCCCAGGCTGGCGCGAGACGCAGCACATCCACGCAGTCACTAGGCGCGGCAACCGGGAGCGACTTCATCTTGGAAGCGATCTATGGTATAAAGCCGCGCGCCTCACTGCAATCTGCCTAACGCCTTCGGTTCGACCGAGACATTGGTGCGGTGAAGCTAGTAGGTGAAATGATAACGCCTTGAAAACACACATGCACCGTCACATGGTCCCGGGTGCCGGGGCGGCAGTAGTGCCGTCGTGGTCGGATCCATGGGGTGTATGGAGGCCTAACCCGATTCAGGAGTCATCCATGGCACAAGTCAATATGCGTGACCTGCTCAAGGCAGGCGCTCACTTCGGGCACCAGACCCGTTACTGGAATCCGAAGATGAGCAAGTACATCTTCGGTGCACGCAACAAGATTCACATCATCAACCTCGAGCACACGCTGCCGGCGCTGAACGACGCGCTCGCCGTGGTCGAGAAGATGGTGGCCTCCAACAACAAGGTCCTGTTCGTCGGCACCAAGCGCGCCGCCAGCAAGATCGTCAAAGAAGAGGCCCGTCGTGCCGGTCAGCCGTTCGTCAACCATCGTTGGTTGGGCGGCATGTTGACCAACTTCAAGACCATTCGCGTGTCGATCAAGCGTCTGCGCGAACTTGAAGCCATGCACGAAGACGGCACGTTCGAGAAGCTGACCAAGAAAGAAGTCCTGATGGCGACCCGCGAGCAAGACAAGCTCGAGCGCAGCGTCGGTGGCATCAAGGACATGGGCGGTCTTCCCGACGCGCTGTTCGTGATCGACGTCGATCACGAGCGCATCGCGATCAACGAAGCCAACAAGTTGGGCATTCCGGTCATCGGTGTCGTCGATACCAACTCCAATCCGGACGGTGTCGACTACGTGATCCCGGGCAACGACGACTCCATCCGCGCCCTTCAGATCTACACTCAGGCCGTCGCCGACGCCTGCGTGCAGGCCAAGGGCAATAGCGCTAGCGAGTTCGTCGAAGTGACCGACGAGGCGACTGAAACGAACGAAGCGAACGAAGCGAACGAAGCCGCCGCCGAGTAATAGGGTGGATCCGTGCTGACGCTCGCACGCGAGCGACGAAACACCAGGCAGCCCGTTAAGGCGGCGCAGCACGGACCAAAAGGGGGCTACAGGCCCCCTTTTCACCGTCCGGATGCAAGAAGGGCGGTGAACCCTGAAGGAATTCTTCATTCAAAGGAGATGCTGGTCGCACGTGCATGTCGCACCAAGTCACGCTCAAGCCGTGGCGGTGGCGAGGCAGCATTTCCACCAGACGTCGAACCACATTCAGAGGTATTTACCATGGCAGCTATCAGCGCATCTCTGGTCAAGGAACTGCGCGAGCGCACCGGTCTCGGCATGATGGAGTGCAAGAAAGCTCTGACCGAAGCCGACGGTGACATCGAAACCGCCATCGAAAATCTGCGCAAGAATTCTGGCCTGAAAGCGGCCAAGAAAGCCGAGCGTACGGCAGCCGAAGGGGCCGTGGTGACGCGTGTCGCCGACGACGGTTCTTACGCAGTGATGCTCGAGGTCAACTCCGAGACCGATTTCGTGGCGCGCGATGATAACTTCACCGCCTTCACCGACCAGGTCGTCGCCAAGGTATTCGAAACCAAAAGCGATGACGTGGCGAGCCTGATGGAAGGCGGACTGGAAGACGCGCGTCAGCAGTTGGTGCAGAAGATCGGCGAAAACATCAGCGTGCGTCGCGCAGTAGTCGTCGATGCTCCGGAAGGCGGTGTCGTGGGTGCCTATGTGCACGGCAACCGCATTGGCGTGCTCACCGTTCTCAGTGGCAGCAATGCCGACGTGGCCAAAGACATTGCCATGCACGTAGCGGCAATCAATCCGAGCGCTGCGCATCCGGAAGATATGCCCCAGGCGGAACTGGACAGCGAAAAAGCGATCATCCTGGCGCAGCCGGATATGGCCGGCAAGCCGGCGGAAATCGCCGAGAAGATGGTCCAGGGTCGTCTGAAGAAGTACCTGGCCGAAAACAGCCTGACTCAGCAGCCTTTCGTCAAGGATCCCAACCAGACCGTGGCCGAGTACGTGAAAGCTGCGGGTGGCGAAGTGGTCAGCTTCACCCGCTTCGAAGTGGGCGAGGGCATCGAGAAGGAAGAAGTCGACTTCGCTCAGGAAGTCATGGATCAGGCGCGTCGCAGCTAAGCTGTCATGTGTCTGTGCTGTCGATGGCGTGCGCGGATGCGCACGCCATCGCGTATCCGGTCGACGCCCGACCGAGCCGTTCCCCATTACGCCGATACAGTCCGCTGAGACGAGGAGAGTCCGAATGTCTGTTCCCACCGATCGTAGCGCCGCTTCCCAGGAGCGTAACGAGAAGTCGAAATACAAGCGCATTCTGTTGAAATTGTCCGGCGAAGCCCTGACGGGCGAGCACGAGTTCGGAATCGATCCCAAGGTGCTCGATCGCATGGCGCTGGAAATCGGCCAATTGGTCGGGATCGGTGTTCAGGTGGGGATCGTGGTCGGCGGCGGCAATTTGTTCCGCGGGGCGGCGCTGCACGCAGCGGGCATGGAGCGCGTCACCGGCGATCACATGGGAATGCTGGCCACCGTCATGAATGCGCTGGCCATGCGCGATGCTCTGGAACGTTCCAATATTCGTTCGCGGGTGATGTCGGCCATTCCCATGAGCGGTGTCGTCGAGCATTACGACCGGCGTACCGCCATTCGCTACCTGACCTCGGGCGACGTGGTAATTTTCTCTGCGGGAACCGGTAACCCGTTCTTCACTACCGACTCGGCGGCCTGCCTGCGCGGCATCGAGATCGATGCCAATGTGGTGCTCAAGGCGACCAAGGTGGATGGTGTCTACAACAAGGATCCGGTCAAGCACGGCGATGCCACCAAGTACGAACGTCTCTCCTACGACGACGTACTCGATCAGAAGCTCGGCGTGATGGATTTGACCGCTATCTGCTTGGTGCGGGACCATGATATGCCGGTGCGCGTGTTCGATATGACCAAGCCGGGGGCCTTGCTCAATCTCGTGGTCGGGGGCAAGGAAGGAACGCTGGTAGATAGAGGCTGAAACAGTGATCAACGATATCAAGAAGGACGCCGACGCGCGAATGAAGAAAAGCGTCGAGGCGCTGAACGCCAATTTCCACAAGATCCGCACCGGGCGCGCGCATCCCAGTCTTCTGGATGCGGTGCACGTGGAGTACTACGGTGCCGACATGCCGCTCAACCAGGTGGCCAGCGTCAATGTGGAAGATGCGCGTACCTTGGCCGTGGTGCCGTGGGAAAAAAGCATGGTGCCCAAGGTCGAGAAGGCCATCATGACCTCCGACCTGGGCCTCAACCCCGCCGCTGCGGGTAACGTGATTCGCGTGCCTTTGCCACCACTGACCGAGGAAACGCGTCGCAATTACATCAAGCAGGCGCGTGGCGAGGCAGAAAACGCACGGGTCGCGATCCGCAACGTGCGGCGTGATGCCAACGGTGATCTCAAGGCGCTCCTCAAGGAGAAAGAGATTACCGAAGACGAGGAACATCACGCCATCGAAGAGATCCAGAAGATGACCGACAAGTATGTCGCCGAAATCGACAAGCTTCTGGAAACCAAGGAACATGACCTGCTGCAGGTCTGAGAGGTGACCGCCGGGACGCGCTTCCGTCGATCTCCATGATACGGGATCCCATGACCTCAGAGCCGTTTTCTCCACCCCGTAAGGGCGAGCTGCCACGCCATGTGGCGGTCATCATGGACGGTAACAATCGCTGGGCGCGTGCACGTGGGTTGTCCGGCATCCGCGGGCACCGCGCGGGTGTCGAGTCGGTGCGCGCGGTGATTCGTCGCGCCGCCGAGCGTGGCATCGACACGCTGACCTTGTTCGCCTTCTCCAGCGAAAACTGGAAACGCCCTGCCTCCGAGATTGACGCGCTGATGGAGCTGTTCTTGATCGCACTCAAGCGCGAGGTGAAAAAGCTCCACAACCACGGTATCCGTCTTTCGGTGATCGGCCAGCGCGAGGCGTTTTCCACGTCCATCCAGCAATATATCGAGCGTGCCGAGGCCATGACCCGTGATAATCAGGGCCTTCACCTGGTGATCGCGGCCAATTATGGCGGCCGCTGGGACATTACGCGTGCCGCGCGGCGGTTGGCGCAGCGGGTCTCGGCAGGGGAGTTGGCACCCGACGCCATCGACGAGGAAATGCTGGGAACTGAAATCAGCCTGGCCGATGAAGCGCCAGTCGACCTGTGCATCCGTACCAGTGGTGAACAACGGGTTTCCAATTTCTTGTTGTGGCAACTGGCCTACGCGGAATTCTATTTCACTCCCGAGCTGTGGCCGGATTTCGGTGCCGAGGCATTCGATACCGCGCTGAGTTCCTACCAAGAGCGCCAGCGCCGTTTCGGGATGTCCCCGGAACAAGTCGAGGCGCATGGTGCTTAGGCAACGTATACTCACGGCGCTTGTCCTGGCGCCATTGGCACTGCTTGGTCTGTTCGGGCTTACCGGTTTTCCTTTTGCCTTGTTCACGGGGGCGATCGTGCTGATCGGTGCCTGGGAATGGGCCAATATGGCGGGTCTCGAGCGCCAGCCGCTGCGTCTTGCCTTCGTCGCCGCCTGTGCCGTGGCGATGCTTCTTCTATGGTTGAGCGGCGCCGTGCACCAGCCTTGGCCGTTGTGGTTGGGTATGCTGGGGTGGCTGGCCAATCTCTATTGGGTGGTTCGCTATCCCCGTCAACATGCGCAATGGCAAGGTCGCGCGGTGCGTCTGGGCATGGGCCTGTGGGTGCTGTTACCGTGCTGGATAGGTTTCGTGCAATTGCGCGGCGACGGCGCGGCGTGGCTGCTGTTCGTGCTGTTGCTGGTGTGGGTCGCGGATATCGGTGCCTACTTCGCGGGTCGTGCGTTCGGGCGCCGCAAACTGGCCGTACATGTTAGCCCCGGAAAGTCCTGGGAAGGCGTCTATGGCGGTATGGTGGCGGTCGCGGTGCTGGCCCTGGTCTTCGCGCAGTGGCAAGGAGCGAGCGGCAGTGACGCGCTGTGGTTGATGCTTCTGGCGCTGCCGGTGGTGTTGATTTCGGTGTTGGGCGATTTGTTCGAAAGTATGCTCAAGCGCCAACGCGGCTTGAAGGATTCGAGCCATTTGCTGCCCGGACACGGCGGTGTGCTTGATCGCATCGACAGTTTGACCGCCGCGATTCCGCTTTTCGTATTGTTGCGCCCATGGCTGGGCTGAGGTGACGCATGGAATATGCCGATTGCGCTCGGATACAACGTGTGACCGTACTCGGAGCCACCGGCTCCATCGGCAAGAGCACTCTCGATGTCATTGCCCGCCATCCCCAACGTTACCGGCTGCATGCCTTGACTGCCTATCGTTCGCGCGAAACGCTGCGCGATCAATGCTTGGTTCATCGTCCCGATGTCGCGGTGCTCGGCGAGGAGCGCGACGCCGTCTGGTTGCGTGATGCTCTCGCCGAGGCGGGTGTCGATACCCAGGTGCGCGCCGGCGAGGCGGCGTTATCGGAAGTTGCCGGAAGCGCCGACAGCGAGGTGGTGATGGCCGCCATCATGGGCGCGGCCGGTTTGATGCCGACGCTGGCCGCAGTACGTGCCGGCAAGCGCGTGCTGCTCGCCAACAAGGAAGCCCTGGTGATGTCCGGCGCGCTGTTCATGGAAGCCGTCGAACGTCATGGCGCGGTATTGTTGCCCATCGATTCTGAACATAATGCCATTTATCAGTGTCTACCCACCGAGCACCGTGGTGGATTGGCACGCCAGGGCGTGACTCAGTTGTTGTTGACCGCTTCCGGAGGACCCTTTCGTGACTGGTCCGAGGCGCAGCTGAAGGCGGTGACCCCGGAGCAGGCGTGTGCGCATCCCAATTGGTCGATGGGCCGCAAGATATCGGTGGATAGCGCCACCTTGATGAACAAGGGGCTCGAGCTGATCGAGGCATGCTGGTTGTTCGATGCGCGGCCGGAACAGGTTCAGGTCGTGGTGCATCCGCAAAGCGTCGTTCACTCCATGGCCGCCTATAGCGATGGCTCGGTGATCGCGCAGTTGGGCAATCCCGATATGCGTACGCCGATCGCCTATGGGCTGGCTTGGCCGGAGCGCATCGATGCAGGCGTGGCGCCGCTGGATCTGTTTCAGGTGGCGCGGCTCGATTTCGAGGCGCCTGATGAAGCACGCTTCCCGTGCCTGCGTCTCGCCCGCGAGGCAATGGCCGCAGGCGGTACCGCCCCGGCCACGCTCAATGCCGCGAATGAAGTGGCGGTGGAAGCGTTTCTCGATGCACGGCTCGGGTTCGCGGATATTCCACGCCTGGTGGCGGTAGTCTGCGAGGCTTGCGAGGTACATTCGGCGCATGAGTTGAGCGCGGTGCTGGCCGCAGACGAGGCGGCCCGGCGCGAGGCCGAACGTCAATTGACGCAGTTCACGTCATGATGCGCGGGCTCGGCAAGCCGCAGGAAGGAGAGCGACTCCCATGGGCGTGATTGAGAATCTGCTGGCGGTCATCGTGGTACTGGGGTTGTTGATCACCTTCCACGAATACGGCCATTTCTGGGTGGCGCGGCGTTGTGGTGTCAAGGTGCTGCGTTTCTCGGTGGGCTTCGGCAAGCCGCTATGGTCGCGTGTAGATCGTCATGGCACGGAGTTCGCCGTGGCCGCGATACCGCTGGGTGGCTACGTCAAGATGCTCGACGAGCGTGAGGGCCCGGTGGCACCGGAGGAGCAGGCGCAGGCGTTCAATCGCAAGAGTGTCTGGGCACGCATCGCCATCGTATCGGCTGGACCGCTGGCTAACTTTCTGCTCGCCTTCGTCGCCTATTGGGTGCTGTTCGTCTATGGCACGACCACGGTGGCGCCGGTGATCGGCGACATTGCTGCAGATTCGCCAGCCGCCCAGGGCGGTTTGCAGTCCGGGCAGGAAATCGTGGCCGTCGAGGGCGAGCGCACGCCATCCTGGGGAGACGTCAATCTCAAATTGGTGGCGGCCATTGGCGCCAACGGCGAGCTCGAGGTCACGACGCGTGATTCCGAGACGGCTTCGCCGGAGCGTCATCGTGTGCCGGTCAGCGACTGGTTGGTACGCCAGGACCCGCCACGCCCCCTGGCTACTTTGGGGGTGACGCCGTGGCGTCCCGAGATGCCCGCCGTGTTGGGGGAGGTGCTGGATGATGGGCGTGCCCAAAAGGCCGGACTGCAGAGTGGCGACCGCATCGTCAGTGTCGACGGTGTCGGCATCGAGGATTGGATGGCATTCGTCGAACGTGTGCGTGACAACCCCGGCAAGACACTTGCATTGCGAGTCGAGCGTGACGGTGAGCGCCGCGATGTGGAGTTGACGCCGGCCACGCGCGAGCAGGAAGACGGCACGGCGATGGGTTACATCGGCGTGGGGGTACAAACCACCGAGTGGCCCGAGCGTTACCGGCGCGAGATTCGGTATGGGCCGCTGGACGCCATCGGTGAAGCGGTGGGCAAGACCGGCGAGATGAGCTTGCTCACGCTGGATTCGATCCGCAAGATGCTGGTTGGGTTGATCTCGCCCTCCAATCTGTCGGGTCCGGTGACGATTGCACGCATCGCGGGCGATTCCGCGCGTAATGGCGTGGAAAGCTTCATCAGCTTCCTGGCCTATTTATCGATCAGCCTGGGGGTTCTCAATCTCTTGCCGATTCCCGTGCTTGACGGTGGTCACTTGGTTTACTACCTGATCGAAGCGGTGCGGGGGCGTCCGGTGCCCGAGGCGGTGCAAGCCTTTGGATTGCGTATCGGTGTCGCCTTGGTGGGCTCGTTGATGTTGATGGCGTTGTATTTCGATTTGATGCGTCTGTAGGGACGTCGTTGCAAGACGGACCGCCAACGGGCCTTAATATGGGCCATCAATGGCATGTCGTAAGCGGTCATCGGCCGCAAGGATGAGCGACCCGGGTGTCACGGCAAGGCGGGGGACGACCTTGCCAGTCACCCAGGGAAATGTATAAGGTGCCTGTTCCATGAGCGGGCGGACTCGAGAAAAGCGAATCGACTGCATGAAGATCAAGACCATCGGATTGGCGGCGCTGCTGCTGACCGCGACTCCCGCGGCACTGGCGGCCCCCTTCGAGATTTCAGATATTCGCGTGGAAGGGCTGCAGCGCGTATCGCCGGCATCGGTGTTCAATGCCTTTCCAGTCAGTGCGCGCGACCAGGTCGATGACCGTGAATTGGCCGAGGCGTCGCAGGAACTGTTCGATACCGGCCTCTTCGACGACATCGAGCTGTCGCGTGATGGCGATGTATTGATCGTCAACGTGGTCGAGCGCCCCACCATCGCCAGCATCGAGCTCAACGGCAACTCTCAGGTGGCCGATGAGGATCTTCGCAAGGGCATGACCGAGGCCGGGCTCGATGAAGGCCAGGTACTGCAGCGCTCGACGCTCGATGAGGTGCAGCGTGAGCTCGAGCGGCTTTACCAATCCCAAGGACGTTATAGCGCCAATATCGAGACCAGCGTCGAGGAGCTCGACAACAACCGCGTCGAAGTCGATATCGATATCAACGAGGGTGCGGTCGCCAAGATTCACCAGATCAACTTCGTCGGCAATCAAGATTTCGACGACGATACCCTGCGTGACTTGTTCGCGTTGGAAGACAAACCGGGCTGGTTCTTTGGCTGGTTTTCCGACGATGAATATTCTCGCGACAAGCTGTCGGGCGATCTCGAGACGCTACGTTCCTTCTACCTGGACCGCGGCTACGTCAATTTCGATATCACCTCGTCGCAAGTGTCGATCAGCCCCGACAAGTCCGATATCTTCATCAATATCAATGTCGATGAAGGCAAGCGCTATAAACTCGACGAGATTCGCTTTGCAGGCGATCTCAAGATCGACGAAAGCGAGGCGCGTGAGCTGGTGACCGCCGAACCCGGCGAATATTACTCGCAAAGCGCGATGACCGAGTCTTCCGAAGCCTTGCGCAAGCGCCTCGGCGCCGAAGGGTTCGCCTTCGCCGAGATCGACAGCGTGCCCGAGGTCGATGCCGACGGCGGTACCGTGGATGTCACCTTCCAGGTCGAACCGGGGCGGCGTGCCTATGTGCGGCGCATCAATTTCGAGGGCAATACCACCACCCAAGACGAAGTGCTGCGTCGCGAGATGGTCCAGATGGAAGGTGCGCCGGCCTCCACCGACCAGATCAGTCAATCCCGCGAGCGTCTGGAGCGTCTCGGTTTCTTCCGCTCGGTGGATGTCGAAACGCGTCCCGTCTCCGATGAGTCCGACCAGCTCGATGTGACCTACAACGTCGAGGAGCAGCCGTCCGGGTCGGTCTCGGCCAGCCTGGGCTACTCGCAGAGCGCCGGGGTCATCTATGGTGCGTCGTTGTCCCAGAGCAACTTCCTGGGTACCGGCAATCGCGTCAACGTCAATGCGCAGAAGGGTGATTATTTCACCAACCTCAACTTCGGCTACACTGATCCCTACTGGACGCTGGATGGCATCTCGCGCGGCTATAATCTTTATTATCGCGAGACCGATTACGAAGACTTCGATGACATCTCGACCTATTCCTCGGATGCCATCGGGGGTAGCGTCAACTTCGGCTATCCGATCAACGATCTGTCACGGCTGAACTTCGGCGTCGGCATCGAGGACCTGTCGCTCGATACCTATCGCGATACGCCTGCCGAAATCGTCCAGTACACGGACGACGAGGGTGAGGACTTCATGAACTACAAGCTCACCGCCAGTTGGACGCGTAATAACCTCAATCGCGGCATCATGCCCACCGACGGCAGCTATCAGGAACTGTCGCTGGAGGCTGCGATGCCGGGAAGCGATACGCAGTACTACAAGACGCGCTATGAAGCCCAGAAGCTGTTTGAGTTCCGTCCCGAGTGGTCACTGAAATTCAGTACTAACGTGGGCTATGCGGACACCGTCGGTGACGATGCCTACCCGTTTTACGAAAATTTCTACGCGGGTGGACTGGGCTCGGTACGCGGCTTCTCCAGCAATACGCTGGGGCCGGATACTACGCCGCGTAATGACGGGGACGATGACACCCTGGGGGGTAACGTACTCGTCGAAGGCTCGGCCGAGTTGATCTACCCCTTCCCTTGGGTCGAGGACCGCCGCTCGCTGCAGACCAGTGTCTTCTTCGATGCTGGTAACACCTACCTGACCGATTGCTACGATGTGCCGGGAGGTAGTAGTTCTAGCTGCAGTAGTGGTGTGGATATGGGTGACTTGCGCTATAGCGTCGGGCTAGGACTTTCCTGGCTGACCCCGGTGGGACCGTTGACCTTCAGTGTTGCCAAGCCGCTAAGCGACGAAGACGGTGACGATACTCAGGTCTTTCAATTCTCGCTGGGTCAGACCTTCTAAAGCAGGCTGACACAGCGTCATGCGCCAAGTGCGGCGGCGTGACCGCCGCACCGAGTGACCATAACGAATCAAGGAGAGGGTGTGATGCGCAAATTGACGGGTGCCCTATGTCTTGGGGTGATGAGTGTGCTGTCCATGCCGGCCATGGCGAACGAGGTTGGCGTTATCGATTGGCGCCAGGCGTTGCTGGATTCGGACGCCGCCCAGCGTTCGATGAACGAGCTCAAGAATCAGATCGGCGACAAGAAGCAGCGTGCCGAGTCACTCAGCGAGGAATTGCAGCAGCTGCAACAGCAGCTCCAGCAAGATGGCGCGGTGATGTCCGATTCCGATCGCAGCAGCGCTCAACAAGAGTTGCGTGAAAAAGGCTCCGAGTTCCAGCAGTTGCGTCAGCAGATTCAGCGCATGCAGCAGGAAAAGGAACAGTCCTTCATGCAGTCGGCCAAGCCCAAGCTCGATCGCGCCGTCGAACAGGTCGTCGAAGAGCATGACCTGGACCTCGTGGTGGATCGTGATGCGGTGGTGTATTCAGAGGATAGCCTCGACGTCACCGAGGAAGTTACCCGCATCTTTAACTCGCTCAATTGAGCCCATGGGGTGCCGATGGCGCCCATGGCTAGCGGTTCCAAGCGCACATGAAGACCCTTACTCCTTGCGCCTTCACGCTCGGTGAACTGGCCGAACGTCTTGAGGCCCGTTTGGTCGGCGATAGCGATCATCGCGTCACCGGCCTGGCGACATTACTCGATGCGGGCCCGAACGACATTACGTTCCTGGCCAACAAGACCTATCTCAAATACTTGCCCGACACGCGTGCGGCCGCCGTGCTGGTGCATCCGGGGCATGGCGCCGAGGTGCCATGCGCGCGGCTCGAGCTCGACAACCCTTATCTCGGTTACGCCGAGCTATCGAGGCTTTTCGATCCGCTGGCGGGGCAGGCGCCGGAAGGCGTTCATCCCAGTGCGGTGGTTGCCGAAAGCGCGCGTCTCGGTGAGCGTGTTTCGATCGGCCCGCAGTGCGTGATCGACGCCGGCGCCGTCATCGGTAATGGCTGCGTGATCGGCCCAGGTTGTATCGTTGGGGCGGATAGCGAGATCGGCGCCGATACCCGGCTGCATGCCAACGTCACCGTCTATCACGGCGTGAGTATCGGTCTGCGTGCCATCTTGCACAGTGGCTGTGTGGTGGGCGCTGATGGCTTCGGTTTCGCTCATGATGGCCAAGGCTGGCACAAGATCGCGCAGCTGGGTGGCGTCATCGTGGGCGACGACGTCGAAATCGGTAGCTGCTCGAGCATCGACCGCGGTGCACTGGGTGATACGTTGATCGGCGATGACGTCAAGATCGACAGCCAGGTGCAGATCGCTCACAACGTGCAGGTCGGCGATCATAGCGCCCTGGCGGGGTGCGTAGGAATCGCGGGCTCGACCCGCGTGGGACGCCACTGCATGCTGGGGGGCGGCGTAGGCCTCTCGGGGCACCTGACGATTTGCGATGGCGTTCAGGTTACTGGCATGAGTCTTGTCACTAACTCCATTCACGAGCCCGGGGTTTATTCTTCGGGAACGGGTGCGATGCCCAATGGCTTGTGGCGCAAGAACGCGGTGCGCTTCAAGCAGCTCGACGATCTCGCCAAGCGTCTGGCGCGTCTGGAACGGGATACTCCGGACGTTACCCAAGGCTGATGGCTGCCAGCGAGGAAGCGGACCTGTATACTTCTCGCCCCATCCAGATAGGCGGAGCACTCCGTCTTGTGTGCCTGTTCGTCACCATGACAGGCACTTCGTTATTTCAGAGGTTGTATCGATGGTAATGGACATCAACGAGATCCGTGAGTATCTACCGCACCGTTATCCGTTCTTGCTGGTGGATCGCGTCATGGAGATCACGGTCGGCGAGTCGATCGTCGCCTGCAAGAATGTCAGCGTCAACGAGCCATTTTTCAATGGGCATTTCCCGCATCATCCCATCATGCCCGGCGTGTTGATCATCGAAGCCATGGCGCAGGCATGCGGTATCCTGGGTTTCAAGACCGTCAACAAGATGCCCGCCGACGGTTATGTCTATTATCTTGTAGGAAGTGATAACGTGCGCTTCAAGCGTCCGGTGATGCCGGGCGATCAACTGCGCCTGGAAGCCATCGTCATCAAGGGCAAGCGCGGGATCTGGAAATTCGCCTGCCGTGCGACGGTTGACGGCGAGCTAGCCTGCGAAGCCGAGATCATCTGTGCCGAGAGGAAAGTCGCTTGATTCATCCCACCGCCATCGTTGACCCCAGTGCGCGTGTACCCGATGACGTCGATGTCGGCCCGTTCAGCGTGATTGGCCCCGAAGTGGAAATCGGGGAAGGCACGGTGATCGGTCCACACGTGGTGCTCAAGGGACCCACCCGCTTGGGAAAGCGCAATCGGATCTTTCAGTTCGCCTCCGTGGGGGAGGACTGTCAGGACAAGAAATACGCCGGAGAAGCCACCCGTCTGGAAATGGGCGACGATAACGTCGTGCGCGAGGGTGCGACCCTGCATCGCGGTACGGTCCAGGACAAGGAAGCGACCATCATCGGCTCGCGCAACCTCTTCATGGCCTATGCGCATGTCGGGCATGACTGCGTGATCGGCGATGATTGCATCCTCGCCAATCAGGCGACCCTGGCTGGGCATGTCACCATTGGCGACCATGCCATTCTCGGTGGCCTCTCGGCGATCCATCAGTTCTGCCATATCGGTACCCATGCCATGTGTGGCGGCGGCTCGATCATCACCAAGGACGTGCCGGCCTATATCATCGTCAACGGCAACCCGGCGCAGGCCCATGGGCTCAATCTGGTGGGACTCAAGCGCCGCGGCTTTTCGCGCGAGGCCCTGCGCGCGCTGGGCGAAGCCTACCGCACCGTTTATCGCCAGGGTTTGACCATGGAGCAAGCGCTGGAGCGTATCGAAAACGATTTCGACGGCCCGGAAGTTGCGACGTTCCTGGCGTCGCTGAAGGAGTCCCAGCGCGGCATCACGCGCTGAACGAGGCACGTCATGCGTATCTACCTGGTCGCGGGAGAGCTGTCGGGCGATATCCTCGGCGCCGGTTTGATGCAGGCGCTGAAGCGTCGTCATCCCGACGCCGAGTTTCGCGGTATCGGCGGCCCGCGCATGCTCGCCGAAGGTTTGCACTCGCTTTATCCGCTGGAGACGCTCTCGGTCATGGGGTTGGTCGAGGTTCTCAAGCACCTGCCGGGGCTGATCAAGGTCCGGCGTCATTTGCGGCGTGATGCCCTGGCCTGGGAGCCGGACGCGATGATCGGCATCGATGCGCCCGACTTCAACCTGGGGCTCGAACGCCAATTGCGTGACACCGGCATCCCCACCGTGCATTACGTCAGCCCCTCGGTCTGGGCATGGCGCCAGGGCCGGGTGAAGTCCATCGCCCAGTCGGTCGATGCCATGCTCACCTTCCTGCCCTTCGAGGCGGCCTTTTACGCGCGTCATGACGTGCCGGTGGCCTTCGTCGGGCATCCGCTGGCCGATGAACTACCGCTGGTCAACGATCGCCAGGCGGCCCGCGCCGCGCTTGGATTATCGTCCACGGCGCCGCTGCTGGCGTTGTTGCCGGGTTCACGGGGTAATGAAATCCGCTTCCTGGGGCCGACGTTCCTGGATAGCGTCGCCTGGTTGCGCGAACGCCTCCCCGACCTGCAAGTGATCGTGCCGGCGGCATCCCCGGCGCGTCGCAAGGAACTCGAGGTACTACTGGCCGAGCATCCGGCCCGCGATAGCGTCGTCTTGTACGATGGCGAGTCGCGCCAGGCGATGACCGCTGCCGATGCGGTGCTGCTCGCCTCTGGAACCGCTGCGCTCGAAGCCATGCTCTGTCATCGTCCCATGGTGGTGGCCTACAAGATGGCGCCTACTACGCACTGGTTGGCCAAGCGCATGGTCAAGACCGATTGGATCTCGCTGCCCAATCTTATCGCCCAGGAGACGCTGGTGCCCGAGCTGATACAGGAGGCTGCCAGTCATGAGGCGATCGGCAAGGCGCTGCTCGAATGGCTTGGCGACGATACCATGCGCCAGGCGATGGAGGCGCGTTTTGTTGACTTGCACGCCACGCTCCAACGCGGCGCCAGCGAGCGTGCCGCCGAGGCCATCGACGGCCTGATTACTCACGGCCGCTTGCCGCTACAGGAGGACAACGCATGACGGGGCTACCACCGTTGGTGATCGATTATCAGGGCACGTGCCTGGCGGGCGTCGATGAAGTCGGGCGCGGTCCCCTGGTGGGTAGCGTAGTGGCGGCTGCGGTGATTCTCGACCCGGCGCGTCCCATCGAAGGGTTGGCCGACTCCAAGACCCTCAGCGAAAAACGCCGTCTGGCATTGGCCGAGGCCATTCGCCAACACGCCACGGCCTTCGCGGTGGGCGAAGCATCGCCCGCCGAGATCGACACTCTCAACATCTACCACGCCACGCATCTGGCCATGCGGCGGGCCATCGACGCCCTGCCGGTGGCGGCGGAATATCTGCTGGTGGACGGTAATCGGATGCCGGGGCATCATGTGCCAGGGCAGTGCGCGGTCAAGGGCGACCAGCGCCATGAGGCCATCGGCGCCGCCTCGATTCTGGCCAAGGTGACGCGCGACGCGCAGATGCTCGCGCTGCACGAGCGCTATCCCGAGTATGGGTTTGCGCGCCACAAGGGCTATCCTACCCGTGAGCACCGCGAGGCGCTCGAGCGCCTGGGGCCGCTCGAGGAGCATCGCCGCTCGTTTGCGCCGGTCAAGCAGTGGCTGTCGGTATAGCGTCACATCACATCGTTACCCAATTCATTCAGGAAGATGTCGCCCGGGCGGCATCGTCCGTTTCGTCTCAAGAGCTCGTCATGACTACGCCTTTCGTTCATCTGCGCGTGCACAGTGAATATTCCCTGGTCGATGGCCTGGTGCGCTTGAAGCCGCTGATCGAAGCGACGGCCAAGGGCGGCATGCCCGCCGTGGCCGTGACCGACGATTCCAATATGTTCGGCCTGGTCAAGGCCTACAAGGGCGCCCAGGACGCGGGACTCAAGCCGATCATCGGTGCCGATCTGTGGTTGGAGAATCCCCACGACGAGACGCATCCCTACCGCGTGACGCTGTTGGCGATGGACAACGACGGCTACCGCCACCTCACCGAACTGATCTCGCAGGGCTGGAGCGAAGGTCAGCAGCGCGGCCAGGGCATCCTCAAGAAGGAATGGATCTTCGCGCGCAGCGCGGGACTGATCGCCTTGTCCGGTGCTCGGGAAGGAGAGATCGGACGTCACCTTCTGACCGAACACGGCCAGGCGGCGCGGGAACTATGCGATGCCTGGAATGCTGCTTTTCCTGGGCGGTTTTATCTGGAAGTCCAGCGCACCGGGCGTGAGCACGACGAGGAATGTCTGCATCTCTCGGTGGCACTGGCAGCCGAGACTCAGACACCGGTGGTGGCGACCAATGACGTGCGCTTCTTGAGCCGCGAGGAATTC
Organism: Chromohalobacter nigrandesensis; assembly: GCF_023061285.1. Lineage (GTDB taxonomy): Bacteria > Pseudomonadota > Gammaproteobacteria > Pseudomonadales > Halomonadaceae > Chromohalobacter > Chromohalobacter nigrandesensis. Next base: position 141,942 of record NZ_JAKGAM010000006.1, on the reverse strand, counting down.
TGGGCTCACGAAACGCGGGTGGCGATCGGCGAGGGTAAAGCGCTCGACGATCCGCGCCGCGAACGCCGTTACAGCGAAGAGCAGTACCTGAAGAGCCCGCAGGAAATGGCTGAGCTGTTCGCCGATCTTCCCGAGGCGCTGGAAAATAGCGTGATGATCGCCGCGCGCTGCAACGTCGACGTGCCGCTGGGTGAAATCTTCCTGCCCGAGTACCCGGTGCCGGATGGCATGACCATGGAGAGCTTCTTCCGCAAGATCTCTCACGACGGCCTCACCGAGCGGCTCGAGAAGCTCTTCACCGGCGAGACGCCCATCTACCCCGGGCGCGATCTCAGTGAGCACGAGGGGACTTATCGCGAGCGGCTCGATTTCGAGCTCAATATCATCCTCGAAATGGGCTTCCCCGGGTACTTCCTGATCGTCATGGACTTCATCCAGTGGGCCAAGGAAAACGACATTCCGGTGGGGCCGGGGCGTGGCTCGGGGGCCGGCTCGCTGGTCGCCTACGCACTCAAGATCACCGACCTGGATCCGCTCGAGTACGACCTGCTGTTCGAACGCTTCCTCAATCCGGAACGTGTGTCGATGCCCGACTTCGACGTCGATTTCTGCATGGAGAAGCGCGACCGGGTCATCGAGTATGTGGCCAGCCGTTACGGGCGAGATGCCGTCTCACAGATCGTGACCTTCGGCACCATGGCTGCCAAGGCCGTGGTGCGTGACGTGGCGCGTGCCCAGGGCAAGCCGTATTCGATGGGCGACAAGCTCTCCAAGCTGATCCCCTTCGAGGTCGGCATGACCTTGTCCAAGGCTATCGAGCAGGAGCCGGCGCTCAAGGAATATCTCGACAACGATGAGGAATCCCAGGAAATCTGGGACATGGCGCTCAAGCTCGAGGGTATTACCCGCGGCACCGGCAAGCACGCCGGCGGGGTGGTGATTGCGCCCACCAAGCTGACCGATTTCTCGCCGCTTTTGTGCGAGGAAGACGGCAGCGGGCTGGTGGTGCAGTACGACAAGAACGACATCGAGGAAGCCGGGCTGGTCAAGTTCGACTTCCTGGGGCTGCGTACGCTGACCATCATCGACTGGGCGTTGGAGATGGTCGATACGGTGCGCGCCCGCGAAGGGCAGGGGCCGCTGGATATCGCTTCGATCCCGCTGGATGACGTGCCTACCTTCGATATGCTCAAGAAGGCCGAGACCACGGCGGTCTTCCAGCTCGAATCACGCGGCATGAAGGAGTTGATCAAGCGTCTGGAGCCTGACTCGCTGGAGGACATGATCGCCCTGGTGGCGTTGTTCCGTCCGGGGCCGCTGCAATCCGGCATGGTCGACGACTTCATCAATCGCAAGCATGGCCGCGCCGAGGTCGCCTACCCGCATCCGGAGTATCAGCACGAGCTGCTCGAGCCAGTACTCGGCCCTACCTACGGCATCATCCTCTATCAAGAGCAGGTGATGCAGATCGCCCAGGTGATGGCAGGCTACAGCCTGGGCCAGGCGGACATGCTGCGCCGCGCCATGGGCAAGAAGAAGCCCGAGGAGATGGCCAAGCAGCGCGCCGGTTTCATGGAGGGCTGTGCGGCCAACGGTATCGACCAGGATCTCGCCGGCAACCTCTTCGATCTGGTGGAGAAATTCGCCGGTTACGGGTTCAACAAGTCGCACTCGGCGGCCTACGGTCTGGTCTCGTATCAGACGGCGTGGCTCAAGGCGCATTACCCCGCGCCCTTCATGGCGGCGGTGCTGTCCACCGAGATGGACAACCTCGACAAGGTCGTGCCGCTGATCGAGGAATGTCGCAAGCAGGGGCTGACGGTCACGCCGCCGGACGTCAATATGGGCAGCTACAAGTTCACCGTCGACGAACAGAACCGTGTCGTCTATGGCCTGGGCGCGATTCGCGGCGTCGGCGAAGGGCCCATCGGGGCGATCGTCGAGGCGCGCGAGGCCGACGGTGCCTTCGACGATCTGTTCGATTTTTGCCGCCGTGTCGACGCCAAACGCCTCAACAAGCGCACCTTGGAAGCCCTGATCCGCTCGGGTGCGTTGGATAACCTGGGGCCGTCCCGGGCGGTATTGATGGCGTCGCTGGATGCCGCGCTCAAGGCGGCGTCGCAGAGCCATGCCAATGCCAGCGCTGGGATGATCGACATGTTCGGCGATGCCTTCGTCGAACCGGAAAGCGGCGATGTCTATGCCGATTACCACTATGCCCGCGAGTGGACCGACAAGGAGCGCCTGGCCGGTGAGAAGGACACTCTGGGCCTGTATCTGACGGGCCACCCCATCGACGAATACGAAAGCGAGCTCAAGCGTTTCGTGTCGACGCGCATCGTCGATCTGAAACCCTTGCGCGGCGAGTCGCAGCGTGTCGCGGGCCTGGTGGTGGCCATGCGCACCATGAAATCCAAGCGCGGCGATACCATGGCGTTCATCACCCTGGACGACCGTACCGGCCGTATCGAGGCCTCGCTGTTTGGCGAGATGTACGAGCAGATGCGTGGCAAGCTCGGCGCCGATGATGTCCTGATTATCGAGGGCGAAGTGAGCAGCGACGATTATTCGGGCGGCCTGCGCCTGCGTGGCAAGGAAGTGACGCCGATGGTCGATGCGCGCACGCGCTATGGCGAGGCCGTGGAACTCGCGCTAGATGGCACGCGTCTCAATGGACGTTTTGCGCGCAGTTTGCAAGATAGCCTCACGCGGTGGCGTGATCCCCAAGGGTTGCCGGTACGCGTGCGTTACCGCAATCCCCAGGCCAGCGGCGTGCTGGAACTGGGTGATCCCTGGCGGGTGTCGCCCAGCGACGATCTGCTCATCGCCCTGCGCGAGGTAGAGGGGCAGGAGGCGGTGACGTTGCGCTATCGTGGGTGATTCCTTAATCGCTGGCGAGGGTGCTTGGTGCGGGGTGTCTTGCGTGATGCGTTCAGGGTGCGATAATGCCGGTTTACGGCCGGTTGGCGCCATGCCCTGTCCGTCACAGCGTCGCCTCGCGCGACATCGGACGTGCGGCCCCGGGCTGCCCAAGACCACAAAGTAGACGTTCTATGAATCCCAACTACCTGGACTTTGAACAGCCGATCGCCGAGCTGGAAGCCAAGATCGATGAGCTACGCCTGGTCGGTAACGACAGCCGTATCAGCTTGAGCGACGAAATCGGCAAGCTTGAAGACAAGAATCGCAAGCTCACCGAATCGATTTTTCGCGATCTTAGCGCCTGGCAGGTATCGCAGCTCTCGCGTCATCCCCAGCGTCCCTACACGCTGGATTACCTCGATAGCCTGTTCGAGGACTTCGACGAACTGCATGGCGATCGTCATTTCGCCGATGACGCCGCCATCGTGGGCGGCGTGGCGCGCCTCGACGACAAGCCGGTGATGGTCATCGGTCATCAGAAGGGGCGTGACGTCAAGGAGAAGGTGCGACGCAACTTCGGTATGCCGCGCCCGGAAGGCTATCGCAAGGCGTGTCGGCTGATGGAAATGGCCGAGCGCTTCAAGATGCCGGTACTGACCTTTATCGATACCCCCGGCGCCTATCCCGGGATCGACGCCGAGGAGCGCGGCCAGAGCGAGGCCATCGCCTATAATCTGGCGGTCATGTCGCGGCTCAAGACGCCGATCATTTCCACCGTCGTGGGTGAGGGTGGCTCCGGCGGAGCACTGGCGATTGGTGTCTGCGATGAGCTGCAGATGCTGCAGTATTCGACCTATGCGGTGATTTCCCCGGAAGGTTGCGCGTCGATCCTGTGGAAGAGCGCCGAAAAGGCCTCCGAGGCGGCGCAGGCGATGGGTATTACCGCCGAGCGCCTCAAGGAGCTGGGCTTCGTCGATACCCTGATCAAGGAACCGCTGGGGGGCGCGCATCGCAATCCGCAGAAGATGGCCGATAGCATCAAGGACGCACTGGGCGCGAGCCTCGAGCGGCTGGAAGCCATGGAGACAGATGCCCTGCTGTCGCGGCGTTATGAGCGTCTGATGAGCTATGGCGCTCCCCAATAACGCATCGTCTTCCCCTGACGCCCTTGTCGACGACGCCCTGGCGACGACCTCGCCGGGGCGTTGCGTTTGGGTGGCGCTGTCCGGTGGCCTGGATTCCTCATTGATGCTGACGCTGGCGGTGGCGTCATGTCGCTGTCATCCACGGCCGCTCTATGCGGTGCATGTCAATCATGACCTGCAGCCGGCTGCCGAGGATTTCGAGCGGCATTGCCGGGTGCTTTGTTCACGCCTCGGCGTGCCGCTTTACGTCGAGCGTGTCACGGTGGTACACGGTGAGCGAGGTCTCGAGGCACACGCCCGTGAGGCGCGGCTTGCGGCGTATGCGCGCCGTGTCGCACCGGGAGACACACTGCTATTGGCGCAGCATGCCGACGATCAGGCCGAAGGCCTGCTGCTGGCGGGACTGCGCGGTAGCGGGCTGCGCGGCATGGCGGGCATGCCTGAGAGACGCGAGTGGCAGGGGCGTTTCATGGTCCGGCCGTGGCTGTCCGTAACGCGCGTGACGCTGGAACGCGAAGCCGCGACACGTGACCTGCGTTGGGTCGAGGACCCGTCCAACGCCGATGAGCGCTTTGATCGCAACTATCTGCGCCACACGGTCATGCCGGCGCTGGCGGCACGCTGGCCGGGCGCGGCAACATCGCTGGCACGCACCGCCGAGCAACTGGGCGAGAGCGATGCGCTGCTGGAAGAGCTGGCCGCAGAAACCTTGCAGGCGCTGGGGGGCGAGGCGGCCTGCTTGCCGGTCGCGAGCATCGCGTCACTCTCCCGGCCCCGCCAGCGTCTGCTGGTACGCCATGCCTGTCGGCGACTCTCCCTGCCCACGCCACCGCGCGCGCGCCTCGAAAGCTTGCTCGATCAATTGCAGGCCCGCGACGATGCCCAGGTCCATATCGACTGGTCGGGCGCGCAGGCCAGGCGCTGGCGAGGGCATCTCTATCTGCTGGCACCGCTGGACGCACCACCGGTGGCGGATCCCTTCCTGACCTGGGATGGCCGCGCGCCCCTGGAGACCCCGCTGGGTCCGCTGGCGTGGCAACTGCTTCCCGATCCTCCGCGTGATGTCAGTCTCACGCTGCGTTTGCGTCAGGGTGGCGAGGCGCTACGTCTGCCAGGGCGCGGGCGGCGCGATCTCAAGCGTGTGCTGCAGGAACGCCATGTGCCGCCGTGGCAGCGTGAGCGTCTGTGGCTGGCCTGGGAAGGCGATATCCTGGTCGGGGTGCTGGGCATCGCCGCCGCCGAAGGCTGGCGGCTGCGAGCGATGCCCGCCAAGGGTGGTTAAAAGTCCCTATCGCCATCCGAGGGACGAGGGTAGGTTTTTGGTGTCCAAGCCTTTGCGCGGGCCTTGGAATGATCGTTAAATCTCCATGAGTATAAAAGAAAAAACAAATATCAATACAAGAGAAACTACCGTTCCACAGACTATCGTTTGCGCGGAATTTCCCGTGCCACAATAGTAGGTTTCAAGCACTACGATATTGGCTGCTGGGGGAAGAAGAGGCAATAAGGCAAGTGCCCAGATACTGTCTGGAAAGAGGTCGTAACCTAGACTTCGGCAACCTACGATAAATAAGGCGACCATGCTGGTTCCCACTACGGCTCTGACAATGGCGTGCGGAATGGATTCTCGTAAGCTCTGCAGCGATACTTTGGAGTTGTACAGCCAGATACCTAAAACACCCATGCCAGCCAAGGACATCATTTGCTTGGCAACTTCATAGAGAATGCTGAGGTATTCATTCTGTGCCAGGTGCAGCGGCAAGACATGCAATGCCAGGCCTACAATCACCGCCATTACCGGCGGCATCCTGACGATGCGATAAAACAACCCACGCCATGGCATGTCGGACTGTAATGCCAATGACGACGCTATGTTTCCGAAGATCGAGCTACCTACGTAGGCTGCAATTATTATGTGGCTGGCCTCATCGCCAAAAAGGGCTATAGCGATTGGCAGTCCTAGCCACCCTACATTGAGATAACTCAATGTCAGGGCCGTCAACCGGTTCTTCCAGAGCACAAGCCCACAAACGAACAGCAGCGAACAAAAGGCGACACTGAATAGCGCCAGCAAAGCCGTACCGGCTTGGTAGGCTAGCAGGTTGTATATGATGACTAACGGGATGAAAATTTTGGTCAGCGCTTTCGCCAAGATATTTTTTATTTCGGGCAAAAAGCGCCCTAGCAGGACGCCGATAAGTAAATAGGCTAGAGGTATGAGAATGGACATTAAGTAACAACCTCCCCATGCGGTTCGAGGCGAATCTCGATGGCCAAGTAATAGGCTAACTGGGAGGCGCACTGTGCATTGAACCAGAAGGCATTAGTAGAAAAAAGTACTCCTTTGGCCAATGGTCCAAGACAATAGATTCCTGTGGATCGAGTGTCGTTCTCTAATCCATAGGTTAGGGAGTCGACTCTCAGGCCGCCGCAGGGATGAGCAATCGCCAACTGTTTGTTCAACAAATTTCGGACAAGTGGAGAAGAGACTTGCTGCATGTCGCCTGAGCCACCGGTTCCATCGATCAGGATGTTGGCAAGTATGCGCGTGTCTTTGGTCTCAAGTATATACTGCCCTCTTTGGCGTTTGATGGGCGCCACCGGGCGATGCAAATGCAAACGACCCTCTTTTGCGTACTGCTGAAGCTCTCTGACAATATCGGCAGGTATCGGATGCCGCCAGCATGCCCAGAACGACCCGAAGCTACGTTGAAAGTCCTGACGCTCTCGTTCTCCAAGCTTGCGCCAAATCTTGTGGGCATAGAATCGAGTCGAGCCTAACGTATCCTGAAAAGGGAGATCGGCGTTGTCAGCGCGTGATAACAGGTAACCCCAATAGGACTTGAGATTCCCCTTCAACAGGAACCTGTTGGCTCGAGGGACTTCCGGATTAGGCATCTGTTTTATCTCGGCTTTGAGCAATTTAATAACACTGGGCAGCCGCGTCTCACGAGGATGCCGGCTCAACTCGGCCTTTAACTTGTCCCAGATGAAGTGCTCAGGGTGGTAGGACACGCCTTTCGAGATTACCGTGGGCGCAAACCCGCTACGTGAAAACATGTGTATTGACTGGGTTCCCAGTCGAGCCAGCGATCGGACACAGTCCACTGCCGTTAGCCCTGTCCCTGCGACCAACGCGCATTCGGGGGCCCGCGTATAGGCAATCTCTCTGGGTTGTACCGGATTCATGCCCGAGGCAGTGTTGAATGTTGGTGCGGAAACAGACCCTAGAGCAAGCACGGTCCTTCGCGTCATGACCTCGCGCCCATCGTTAAGCCGAATAACTTGGTAGGCAGTATGTGTATCGATATCGCTGGCGTGGGTGTGAAACTCAGTGATTGCAAGTTTGTCGCCGGCCAAGGTCCGATAGATATACTTCAGGTAATCTGAATACGTCACGCGTGGTGGGTACGGGTCCTCCTGTCCTCTCTGCTGACGCATCCACGTGGCAAACCCTTGTGGGTCTTCTGGGTCGATTCCCATTAGCTCGGGTGGCGTGTTCACCTTGTGAAAATATTCAGCCTGTCCAAAGGCTAGCCCAGACGAAAAGCTTTCCTCAGGCGAAACCAGGGCAACACGGATCGGATCTAAATCCTGCTCATACAAATGGGAATGCAGCTGGCGGAGGAAACTGACCCCAGTCGCACCAAAACCAACGATTGCAACATCATGCATCAGCCTAATCCTTTTTCGGCTGCACGAGGGCAACCTGCCTGTTTATGGGACAGGTCGCCTAGCTCACGGCTGCGGTTCATTCTTCGGCGTCTTGACGATGCCGCCGAAGGCACTGGGGATCAGGCAATGGATGCGCACTGCTCCAGAGTCGGGTAGTCGGTATAGCCTCGGGCACCTCCCCCATAGAAGGTAGTTTCATCCACGCTGTTTAATGGAGCTGACAGGCGAATCCGAGAGACCAGGTCTGGGTTGGCCAGGAATAGGGCGCCGAAGCAGACCCCGTCGGCGAGGTCCGTATCGAAGAGGGTTTTTAGTATGCTTGGAGTGGCCGGCCAGGCGGTGGCATCCGCATGCGGGTTCAGGATGAGCGGACCGCGCCACATCGCCCTGATGGCCTCTGTCTGCGGCCGGTTATTGGCTTCCATAATATGTAGGTAAGCCAGGTCCTCCGGTATACGCTCCAGGAGCGCCTTGTAGAGTTCTGGGGTATTTCCTTCAATGATGTCGTTAAAAGGATTACATGGGGAAATTCTTACCCCAACACGCCTGGCGCCGATGGCCTGAACGCAAGCGTCAATCACCTCCAGGGCAAAGCGAACACGCCCCTTAATGTCGCGACCATAGCCATCAGTGCGCTGATTGCAGTTTTCTGCCATGAATTGATGGATTAGAAAGCCATTACCGGCATGGATCTCAATGCCGTCGAAGCCTGCCTCCATGGCATTTCGGGCAGCCTGGGCATGCTCAGCGATCGCCTGATTGATATCAGCCTCAGACATGGCACGAGGCGTCGGGTAATCCTTGGGACCTTCGGGAGTGAAGGCCTGATCTTGTGCAGCAATCGCTGAGGGCGCAATTGAAGCATGTCGGTCAGGGTAGAGGGAGGGATGCCCAATGCGTCCAGCGTGCATTAGCTGAACAACAATCTTGCCTCCCTTGGCATGGACGGCCTCGGTCACCTGACGCCACGCTGTTATTTGCGCTTCACTATGCAGGCCTGGTGTATTCATGAACCCTTGTCCTACGGCGCTGGGCTGTACACCCTCGGTCACGATCAAGCCTGCCGTGGCCCTCTGGGCGTAATATTCGGCCATCAATGGCGTTGCAAGGCCCTCGGGTGTGGCACGATTGCGTGACATGGGAGCCATGACAAACCGGTTTGCAACGTCTATCGCACCGAAGCGTGCCGGGGTGAAAGCGATTGAACGGGTCATCTTGGATCCTTAAACAAAGGTAGATTCGCGTTGTAGTGAGGCGGCGACTTCGCCGGCAAGCTCAGCCGTACTAACCAGCACGGCGGCATTGGCCTGGGCAGAGCGTCCTTCTGTTGCCTGCTCAATGGCACGCATCAGGAACTTCGTCAGGCCATTGCCGGAAATCTGCTCAGTCTCAGCACGCTGAAGTGCATCGGTGATAACGCTTTCGACCTCGGCGCGAGGCAGTGCATCCTCGGGGCGAGGTGGTGTCGTGATGACGGGGCCACCCGGGGCGCCGCTGGCCCAATGAGCCAGGATTGCACGGGCTAGGGTGGGTAGGTCATCTATACGGTTGGGGCTACGCAAGCCACTGCTGTCGCAAAAGAAAGCGGGGAAATCATCCGAGCGGTAAGAGAGCAACGGCACGCAATGTGTTTCGAGAAACTCAAGCGTTAACTCCAGGTCCAGTATGCTTTTGGCGCCGGCACAGACCACGGCGACACGCGAGCGCGTGAACTGCACCAGATCTGCTGAGATATCCATGCTGCGTTCTGCGCCGCGGTGCACACCGCCGATGCCCGCTGAGGAAAAAACTTCGACCCCCGCCAGTTCCGCACAGACCAGGGAAGAGGCGACCGTGGTAGCACCGGGCCCGCCTTTAGCAAGCGCGACAGGCAGGTCGCGGCTTGATACCTTCGGCACGGACTCAAGGGAAGCGAATCGTTCAATCCGATCCTGATCAGACCCTACCAGGATCTTACCTTCATCGATGAAAATCGTTGCTGGAACAGCCCCACCCCGTCTAACCGCATTCTCCACGGCCAGGGCCGTCTCTATGTTCAGTGGATATCGCAAACCGTGGGTAATGACGTTGGATTCCAACGCCACGACAGGACGATTACCGGCCAGCGCGTCAGCGACTTCTTCATTGAACGTTAATGGGATATCGCCATGTGTGGTCACGTAACGCATGTTCATTCCTTAATGGGGTAGTTCGGTTTCTTGATAAGCCGACTCCCGGCAGGTAGCAGCCTCGGAGCGATCACTCGGTCATGCCACTGCTCGGGCGTGACTGGCTCCAGGACAATCGACACTACGGACGAGGGTGTTTTAAGCCTGTCGCACACCACCCGTGTTAGATCTGTGGCCAAGGCCTCTTTTTCTGCGTGAGTGAGCTCGACCGGGAAGTGGCTCAGTTCAATGTGCGGCATGGCTTACCTCCCGCTGTGAAGCCGAGGTTGTGGAGGTTTCCTCGAAACCCTGCGGGGGTTGGCCTGCGCGGGTGAGCATGCCGGCAAGCTCACGAACAGGGCCATCTCGAAGGATTTGGTAATGGTCGCTTGCCGAATACAGGACGCGCGGGGCCGCCGCGGCATAACTGCTGGCATTTTCCAGAAACGAGTAGTCGTCCCCTTGGGCTTTCACGATATCGATGGGTGCCGACACCCGGTGGACTTTGAATTCAGCGAAGTTATACTCAAACTCATAGGTCTCACAGACGAGCTGGGTAATGCGCCTCACGGTATCTACGCCTACTTCAGGGCGTCGTGTGTGCACGTAACGGATGAAGGCCTCAAGGTTGGCACACTGAGCCATACAGCGCTTGGTCTCTTCGATGTCGACCTTGCCAAAGAAGACAGATAGGAGAATCGCAGCGAAGCCCAGATTGCTCAGATTCGCATCACGTTGTTCTGTCACCACCCCGGTATCAACATGAGGGTTCCCTGGGCAGATCAGGACCAGGTGGTCAATTTGTCTGCCTGCTTGTTCCAGCTGCCAAGCAGCCTCGAATGCCAGCCGGGCGCCGAAAGAATACCCCCATAGCGTTATGGGACCGCTCGGCTGCTTATGCTGGATTTCCTCGACATCCGCCCGGGCCATCTCTGCGATCGTTGAGTAAGGTGTCTCACCCTCATTGAGTCCATAACACTGGATACCGATGAATGGACGGGCCTGAGTTTGGGCCAGTGGGCGAAGGTTCATCGGATACCCGCCCAACCCAGGCCAGCAGAATATGGGGTAGGCGTCTGTTTTATCGTTCAGCGGAATCAGGCGCGAAGATGGGGTGGCCATACCCTCATCAATGCGAGTCGCTAGTTCACTTAGCTTCGGGCACTCGAAAACCACCTGGGCGGGGAGGTTCAGACCGAAATGCTTATTGATCGAGGCAAGCATCGATATCGCAACCAGGGAATTGCCACCCGACAGGAAGAACTCGTCCTCACGCGAAACGGGATCAAAATCCAACAAGTCGGACCAAAGGGTTGCTAGCCAGCGCTCGGTCGGTGAATCAGGCTCCTTATAGGGTTTAGCAGCGACGGCCTCGCGTAACTGATCCGAGGCGGCGACTGCTTTGTGATCGACTTTCCCGTTGGCCGAGAGGGGGAGCCTGTCAAAGACGAGAACTCTGTCGGGTATCATATAATCAGGGAGGCTTCTCGCCAGTTCATCGCGGATCATCTCTGCGGGGCCTTGCATGTGAACGCTGTCTTCATGCATGCCTTCGCTAAGCCGCTGTGCCTCGCTGACCTTGCCGCCTATGAAGAAGTACATCGGGCCAGATTCGATGCCCGCTTCGTGAAGAATCCCGTCAAATCGGCGAGCAGCGGGTAATGGGTTGCCCGATTTAGAACTGTAGCCCGATGACATGAAGCCAAAGCCGTGCTCATTACGCTGGAACTTGTGCAGTGCATAGCCCAGCGCCACATAGCCTAATGACGCATCCTGTTCGCGGCTCAGGATCGATAGGCCGACGCTTGAGCGATTGAAAACTTGCTGGTTGATTGCGATGACGTCTCGTGACGCAATGGCATTGTTCGAAATCAGCTTCCGCTCGTTTCTCATGATCTTCCAGGTCCCGGGCTCTAGGCCCTCCGTCCCAAGGCCCGTCGACTGGACATATAACTCGACATTCGGCCTCCAACCTCGTCCTGCTGGGACACAGGCAAAACTTCCAAGGTCAAAGTCGTCACGTTGGAGACCAAGGTGCGCTAACAGATATTCATGGCGAGGCGCGGGCGTAACACTGTGACCATCCTTGATCAGTACTTCATCGAGCAGTCCCAGCATGTGTCCCGTTTCGATCTCCAGGACTTCTCTAATGTTGTTCTTGTAGACCGGCTCTATGGCCTTTCGCTTGCCCGCGAAGTGGAAACGTAGCTGACGAGGCCCGTCTTCCTGAATGGCCGAGAAAGGGCTGGCCACACGAATCAGGGTGTGTCGTAAGGGATGATAGTAGTGGATTCCATCCTCAACACCTGGGATGCCGGCACACTCTACGTAGAGCTGAGTGGCGTATAGCGCTCCCGGGGATGCATAGGCATATTTGGGGAGAAGTCGGGCTTCACTCTGGAAGCTGCCGAACCAACGAAGCAGGTCGCTCAACAGGGCGATATCCCATTCACAGGGTAGCTGCATGTCCTTGGGACTCGCCATCTGGCGTTGCCAGTCGCTGATCAACTCTGCCAGCTCGTCCCGGGTCGTGATGCCGCCGTCATAGAAACGATAGGTTTTCCGGGCGAAGACCTTCCGTCGTTGCTCGTCGAAGGGCTGTGAGCCGGGCAGCGATGTAACCGCCGATGAGGCGAGAGAAAGATCATCACGAAGGCCCGGGTTGGCCAGCTGAGCCTTCACCTGAAGTTTGTTCGCCTTGGATTGGTGGTGACTGCCGGCGACCCCTTGGTCCATCAATGCAGCTTCTTTATCGTTCAGCTCGATGCAAGCCGTCAGCGATTGCCCCTTGGTTCGCTCGTCTTCAAGGACCACCACCGACGCATGGCGGACCCAGAGATGAGCTTCGATTGCTACGATGATTTCCTCAAGTTCAACGCGATAACCCCGCAGCTTTACCTGATGATCAGAACGCCCAGCAAAGCGTAGGGTGCCGTCGGCTTGCCGGGAACAGATATCCCCCGTCCGGTACAAACGTTGCTGTGGAGCCCCGGGTAGAAAAACAAAGCGTTCCCGGGTTAGTTCGGTACTGTTGCGATACCCTTTGGCTAGCTGAATCCCGCCAAGATAGAGCTCACCTTCCTCTCCGTCGGGAACGTGATTCATCTGCGAATCCAGGATATGGCAAGTTACCCCATCGACGGGTGTGCCGATTGATACCGCGCAGGACAGGTCGGTTAATTCATCTACACAGACATGATGCGATGTCGCATTGATCGTGCATTCCGTCGGTCCATACAGATTGACAAGATCGACGTGAGGCATCGAGGTGAGCACCTTGCGTGCCAGCTTCTGAGAAAGTGCTTCGCCACCGGAAAACAGTGTCGAGAGGCTTGTACAGTTCAAGAATGTCTCGTCTTCGACAAGCGCACTGAGCAGGGTGGGAACGCATTGGAGATTGGCCACACTGTGACGCTGGATACTGGAGATGATGGCATGCGCGTCACGGAACATACCTGGTCGGCCTGACACCACCGCTGCACCGACGGCTGGCGCGAGTAATTCCCACTGTGCAGCATCGAAGCTGACCGGTGTTTTTTGCAGGATTCTGACGCCAGGTCTTAGGTAAGCTTGACGGGACAGCCAACGCAACTGGTTGACCACGGCCTCTTGGCTGATCATGACACCTTTCGGCTTACCTGTACTTCCGGACGTGTAAATTACGTAGCCAAGGTCCTCCAAAGTGCATGTCGCAGCCTCACTCGCTGGTTCTCGCAGGAGCTCTTCGAGCACCAGTACCTGGGTAGTGTGCGGCACCATCCTTTGTAGCTGGGCTTTTAGATGAGCCTGGGTGAGGATGGTGTTGGTACCGCTGTGCTCGACGATGTAACGAATACGTTCCTCAGGGTATTCAACGGCCAGCGGAAGATAGGCACGGCCAGCCCAGAGAATACCCCAGAGACCAGAGATCATTTCCGGCGAAGGATCGGCATAGAGTCCCAGACACTCGCTGACGCCTGGCGCGCTAGAGAGAATCCCCTTGGCAATACTGCCCGCGGTCGAAGCGAGATCGGCCATGCTTACCTGGGTATCGTCAGAGATCACCGCTGGCACGTCCGGCCTTGTACGGGCCTGCCAGGCAAGCATGCCGGAAAGCGTGTCCAAGGTTGTAGGAATGTCATGGGAAGGAAGCTGCGTGTTCAAAGCCATGGGAATACCCTTGCTGATCAGTTTAAAGACGTGTGCAGATGGGGTTCAGGCCTCTCCGTGCCTCGGACGTTGAAAACGGGCAAAAAGGTTTATATGGGGCTGCGCGAGGAATACCGCACCGAGCACCCCGACACCTCCCAGCAATTGCAACCAATTCAATTGCTCATTGAGGAACCAGTACCCCAGCAATGTCGCGGAGAGGGGGCTCAGGAGAGAGATGAAAGACACGGATAAAGCCGGCAGGCGCTCAATGCCACGGAACCACAGCGCATAGGCGGCGAGAGCTCCAAACAACCCGAGGTAACCCAGACCCAGCCAGTTACGTACTGTGAGGACCGGAGGGAGGCCTTCATAGACGAGGGCGATCGGCAGTAATGCGGCGCCTCCGAAGGCCAGTTGCCAGCCTGTGAACGTTAATAGGCTGGTTCCGGCGGGACGGCCCCAGCGCTTAGTAAGGACGATGCCCGTCGCCATGGACAATGCCCCCCCAAGGCCAGCTGTTACGCCAACGACGTTCAATTCAGCTTCAGGCCTGAGCACTACTAGAGCCACACCGACTGCCGCCAGCACACAGGCCAGTACCTGCGTGGCAGTAATGGCGTTGCCAAACAGTACTACTCCATAAAGCAGTACAATGATTGGCTGGATGGACATGATCAGTGCAGCTACCCCTCCAGGGAGGTGATAGGCTGCGACGAACAAAAAATAGAAGAAGGCTCCTATGTTCAGTACGCCCAACAGTGCCGCCCGGACCCACCAGCCACCTGTCGGCAGCTGGCGCCCGAAAGCAATGAGGATGAGGCCGGCCGGTAACGCGCGAAGCACCGCAGCTAGCAAAGGCGCATCGGGAGGCAAAAACTCCGTGGTCACCAGATATGTGCTGCCCCAGACAATAGGAACCAATGAGGTCAAAAAGATATTCAGGACAATATTATGCCTGTCCATGAGCGGCCCCTTGTCTCGTTGTGCCAAAGTACCTGTCACCAAAGTCCCCAATGCCCGGTACCATAAAGGCCTCTTCGTTCAGTCGTTTCTCGACCGAAGAAGTCACGATAGTCAGGTTTGGATAGGTTGACTCGAGTCTCGCTAACCCTTCTGGTGAGGTAAGAACGTTCGCAAAAATGATGTTATGTTCTGGGACGCCACGTTCAAGGAGTTCACGCACAGCCATTATCGCCGATCCCCCTGTGGCTAGCATGGGTTCCAAAAGAAGCACATATCGATCAGCAATATCTTCAGGAAAAGCGGCGTAGTAGAGGTGAGGAAGCTTTGTCACCTTATTCCGCTGGATTAAGATCTTCCCGATAGGAAAGCCCGCCAGAATCGATGAAAGGGCATATTCCATGCTCTCTCCCGCTCTAACGACAGAAACAGCACAAAGAGGCTTGCTAACTTGTTGTCCTTCGTACAGTTCGCCGATAGGCGTTCTTACCTCGTAAGGCTGATAGGGCAAAAGCTCAAAACATTTTTCCAATATCAAACGAATCAGCCGATTCGCCTGGAAGACAAACAGTGAATGGCTGGTATCACGGTGGCGTATCACCGAATGTATGGCTTTTAAGGACTTAGTCTGGTTCAAAACATGAACTGGCATGATTAAGCCTCCGTTACACTAGGGTTGTTGCACCAATTTCATCAAAAGCTGCACGTGCCTCTGAAACGAAGCGGCGGATCTTGTTTCGGTCCTTGCGCCCGTCAGGCCCTTCCAATAGCGAGTGTGCGTCGATGGCAGCAGGCTGAACCTCTCGTATAGCCTCACCAATATTTTCGGGAGAAAGACCACCAGCCATCATTAATGGGCGCTCAGAATGACGTACCAATTCCTTGCTCACTGACCAGTCATGTGTAATACCAGTGGCACCTTTAGCCCCGGTTATAGGGTCGAAAGTATCAGTTATATACATGTCTACCCATTCGGAGCTGTCATCAATAAGCTGGAGGAGACCGTTCAGGTTATCTGAGCGAACAACGAGGCTTTTGAGCAAATAAAGGTCCGGGCGGGCCTCACGCAGCTTGGCTAACTCCTTCATGGAAATATCGCCATGCAGCTGTACAGCATCCAGACAGAGCTGGTCACAGAAGCGGGATACTTCGTCAGCCTCAGTCATATAGCTAATCAGAACTCCCCTGTGTGGTTTAGGCAATGACTGTAAAATAGAGGTAGCTTCAGATTCGCTGATATCGTCACGCCCTGAAGGAAGACGTAGCGGAAAACCTAGCCAATCCACACCTTCATTGATCAGCATGTCAGCTTCTTTGGCGTCGATGATTCCTGCAACCTGGATAATGCTCATGTCTGTCTCTTACCTTGTGTTCGACTATGGAAAAACAGCGTATTGCTGCGTTACAAGACGTTACTAGACTGAGAAATGATAGGATAGATATATTTGAGTGCGAACTGTGTTTACCGACAGTGCACAACATGAGGAGAGGCGAAGAATATAAAAAAAGCCCGCACAATTACGCTGCGGGCTTAATGAAGAAATATGTCTGAAAAATCTATGTAAAGTTTATGTAATGCTGATGTGATTAGGTGTGGAAGGAAGCGTGCTCATTGAAAAATGATCTGCTAAAAAGTCAATAAATACGCGTAGCCTGTTTGGTATAAAAGAGGTTTGTGGGTAAATTACCCAAATTCCTGTGGTTGGAAGCGACCAGTCTTGGAGCAAGGGAACCAAGCGCTCCTTCTCCAAGTCATCTCTGACATAGATCTCAGGTATGCGAAGAATTCCTTTTCCTGCGATAGCTGCTTGTCTCAAGGCGAGACTGTTATTTGATCGATACCTTCCAGAGACCTGTACGATGCACTCATCTGGATCGTCATTGGTAGGGCTGTCGAACTTCCAGCGATCAGGGGTCACGACTTCCGTATAAATAAGTACGTCATGACGTCGAAGGTCACTTGGACACATGGGGGCAGTGCATCTAGCCAAATAAGCGGGCGAAGCACATATGGTGTGAGTGAATTCGCCAATCAGTCGTGACCTAGTGCACGAGTCTTCCAAACGTTTTATACCACGTATAGCAAGATCAAAACCTTCTTGGAGAAGGTCGACTTTGCTATCTGTTAGCACTACCTCTACTGAGATGTCGGGGTATCGCTCAAGGAACGTTGGTAGTAAGGGTGTGATGTACAACAGACCCAGGGAAAGTGGCACAGATACCCGTAGGTTTCCGCATGGGGTCGTACTGGATTGTCGTACCTCATCGTCAGCACCTTTCATGCTGGTCAGCATCCGACTGACTTTTTCGTAATAGTTGGCGCCAGCCTCAGTCACACTGATACCGCGTGTACTGCGCTGTATCAACGTGACGCCTAAATACTCTTCCAGTTCACGTATGTTCTTACTCACAGCCGAGCGAGACAGGCAAATGTCATTCGCCGCACGCGAAAAGCTTTGAGCCTCCACAGCTGCGCAGAACGTTTTCAAAGCAGTGAAGCGATCCATGATTTGTGGCGTCCCAAGTTTGCGTCTATTGAACTTGCTCTTCACAGCCAATTTATATGGTTGTCATTGTCATCCGAGTGTGGGGTATCCGTTACTGGTGTATCTAAGCCTGCAAAATTCTGGTTGTTTAGTAAATGTTGCGGATAGTGTAATTGGGTGGCTGAACGCTTTATCCTGCATAGACGTCAGATGTTTGCTTTGTTCCAAGAAGTCACTATGAAGGCTATGAGTACGAGGCTTTTACAGCTACGCTTGATACACTTCGTTTGGTGTCATACCGAGACCATCGGTTTTAGCTTGGCAGCTTGATGTTAAGCTAATGTGAATATATCTTAACATCAAGGTGCACGGTTGCAAGAAGAAGCTGGTGTACCTGTGCAAGCGACGGTGCTAGGAATTTTCCAGACTAACCAGGACTGCCCTCTGTTAGCCTAGGGATGCTCTGTATGCAAAAAAGCCGCACAGTGGGTGCGGCAAGGCGGGACTTCTTATCTCTTACCTCATTACGTGTGAGTAATGAACGACTCTTTTGGCCAGCGCACCTTCTTAAGCGAAGTCATGGAATCATTACTCTCATCTCGCTCGCCTATGGCCATCACCACCACGCTGCGTAGCCCCTGGGCTTTCAGGTCCAAGAGCTCATCCAGAGCCTCAGGAGAGAAGCCTTCCATTGGTGTCGCGTCGACATGTTCTGTTGCCGCAGCGGCTAGCGCCATCCCGAGAGCAATGTATGCCTGCTTCGAGGCCCAATGCTCACGTTCCACTTGCGTTGGGTACTTTCGAAGGGTGCTCTTGATCGCATCTGTGTAGCCTGCAAGAGACGATAGTGGTAAGTCACGCTCTGAAGCGACGTGCTCTATAAACCTTTCCACGCTAGCCTCGTCGATAGTCGTCCAGGTGGCAAAAACTAATAGGTGGGATCCTTCCGTAACCTGTGGCTGAGGTACCGCTAACCCTCGAATCTTGTTCCTAAGTGCGGCATCGCTGACTACAGCCACGCTGTAGGGTTGCAATCCATATGAGGAAGGGGCCAAGCGTGCCGCTTCGAGGATCGTATCCAGCTTTTCCTGAGGGACTGTGTGTCCGTTCATGCGTTTCGTCGCATAGCGCCAGTTCAAGGCTTCCAAAAATGACATGCTACAAGCTCCTTATCTGACAGATGGGAAATGGCTGTGGGTTTAGGTCGTGGTCGCGCTGGGCTTGGTACGTCGTAGTCTTGCGCCGCGATGAAAAAGTATCGTGCCTAGCCCGATCAGAGCTGCAGCGGGGCCTAGATAGTTTGGCAGGGTCTCACCCAGGGCAAGGATGGCGATCCCTGAGCCGACCAGAGCGGCGACCGTCCCGATCTGACTGAAGTAGACAGGGCCGGCCAGTCGTTGCAGTAGGAAAAAGAATAGATAGAGGACGGTATATACGGCGATCAGCTCCAGAACGAGCCAAGCAGACGTCTTCGTGGCAATCAGCGAAACCGCTCGTCCGGATTCGAACACGGTTGCAAATGGAAGTAGCGAAGCGCCAGCACCGAGCAACATCAAAGCAGCAAGAAAGACTGGCTCGGCCTGGGACCGCCAGCGTAGCGTACGGTAAACATTGCCAAAAGCGATGACAGCGGGCATGGCCAAAACAATGGCAGTCCACCCCCAACTACCCTCTATTCCGCTGGCCTTTCCCAGGGTGAGCAGCACCCCACCGGCCAGGCCAAACAGCACGCCCAGCAAGCGAATCTTGATTAGCGGTTCTAGCCTCAGCATGACGACGAGTAGCCAAGTGATGAGAATAGGGAAGGCCAGGCTAAGCGAGACGAACCCAGCCCCCACATGCCTGATAGCCAGAAAGCCCATGGCATTTGGAAAGGCTAAAAGCATGCCAGAAACAAGGGCGTATTCGCAGAGGCGCGGGGATAGCTGAGAAGTCCGATGCTGTAGACGTGCGATTCCCAGCAATACGAGACCCGCGCCCGCCATGGATACAACAAGGAGGTGAAGCTTTGGCATACCGCTCGCTTCGGCCTGTTTGGCGACCACATATGACATTGCCAACAGGGTGCCGACAAGCAATAGGCAACCTAAGGCACGCCACTCGGGCAGAAACGTCCCCTTGCGCTGTAGTGCTGAACTCGCCATGATCACTCCTGGCCATAGGAATTCATAAAGAATCTTTTCTTTAATTATCTTAGTGCAAAGGTAAATGGGAGTGCAATGGACAATGTCGAAAAGGCCACTCGACAGTGGTCGGAAGAGATGCCGGAGTTAAACCTCTTGGTAATGGCTGTGATCGGGAGGCTTAAGGTGGTCACTCGTCTGGTCCACCGCGACTATCTTGACCCTTTTTTCAAAAACCATGACCTTCAAGCAGGTGAGTTCGATGTCTTGGCCTCCTTGCGACGTGCAGGAGCGCCCTACGCTTTAGGTCCAACGAAGCTCTATGAAGCGCTTATGATCACTTCGGGGGGGATGACCAATCGTCTCGATCGGTTGGAAAAGGCAGGTTTGATTGCTCGATCACCCAACCCTGAAGATCGTCGTGGCACCCTAGTCTCATTAACCGATGCGGGGCTTGAGATGATAAATCGCATCGTCCCCCTGCACGTAGAGAATGAAGCGGCGGCCCTTTCAGGCCTTACGACGGACGAGCAAAACACCTTGAATGAGCTGCTTCGCAAGCTAATCGATGGGGTTGAGGCCGGCAGCCGCCAGCCTCGGCAAGATTAACAATTGAGTCAGGAACTCGTTTGGACCTCGGCCATCAACGGCCCACTATCATCGCGAAACCGGCATTGCGTTGATAACGCGCCTCCTGCTCGAGGTCGGCCATCAGCAGCGGCTGGTCAGCCTGATCGAGTGCCAGTCGCAGCGTGTCGCCATCAGCCTCGAGGCGGACGTCAAGGGTGGGCTGCTCGGGACGCGAATGATTGAGCGCCACCGCCAGTCGTAATAGTCGCGCCAGGCGTGCATAAACCGATCGCGAGGCAGAGGGGAGAGCACCGAGTTCCTTGCTGGGGAACTTGCGTCGATGGGCTCGCACCAGGAAGGCCAGGGCCTGTTGCTCGGGACGCGAAAAACCGGCCAGGTCGGAGTTTTCCAGCAGATAGGCGCCGTGGCGATGAAACTGACTGTGCGAGACCGCCAGGCCGATTTCGTGCAACTCGGCGGCCCAGGCCAGGAATTGGCGCTGCTCCTGGCTCAACGGCCAGGCGTCGGCGATGTGCTCGCAGAGGTGCACCGCGGTGGCGCGTACGTTGTTTGCCTGACGCGTGTCGACGTCGAAGCGTCGGCGCAGCGTGATGAGCGCCGAGGCGCGGGAATCTTCGGCGGTATTGCGGCCGAGAAGATCGTAGAGCACGCCTTCGCGCAGGGCGCCGTCCGAGTAGCGCATGCGTTCGAGCTCGAAGGCCTCGAAGATGGCGCAGAGGATCGCCACGCCCGCCGGGAAGACGCGGGCACGGTCGCTTTTGAGACCTTCCATGGCGACCTTGTCGAGTTTCTTGCACTTCAGCAGTCGGCTGCGCAGGTTCTTCAGCCCCTGGCGCGTTATCATGCCTTCCGGCGCATCGCCGCTTGCGGCTTGCACGGCGGCGATGGCCTTGATGGTGCCGCTCGAGCCGACCGGATCCTGCCAGCCGAGCGTTTGATAGGAACGGCGAATGTTGGCCAGCTCTGAAAGCGCGGCGAGCTCGGCCTTGCGAAAAGCCTTCTCGGTGATTTCTCCATTGGCGAAGAAGCGTTGCGTATAAGCCACGCAGCCCATATGCAGGCTTTCCAGTGCCAGCGGTTCGAAGCGCTCGCCGATGATAAGCTCAGTGGAACCGCCGCCGATGTCGATGATGAGTCGCCGGCCGTGTACCTCGGCCAGCGCATGCGCGGCGCCCAGGTAGATCAAGCGTGCTTCCTCGCGGCCGGCGATGATCTCGATAGGGTGGCCGATCAGCGCTTCGGCGCGGTCGATCAGCGTCTGACGGTTGTGTGCCGCGCGCAACGCGTTGGTGCCCACGATGCGCATGTCGCTGGCGGCGAGGCCATTCAGGTAGGGTGCGAAACGCTCCAGGCAGGCCAGCGCTCGCTCCATGGCCGCTTCGTCGAGGCACTCCTCGTCATCGAGCCCGGCCGCTAGCTGTACCTTTTCGCCGATCTTGGCGACGACCTGAAGTTGACCGGCGTAATGATTGGCCACCAGCAAGTGGAAGCTGTTCGAGCCCAGGTCGATGGCGGCGAGACGCCGGGGCGCCGGATGGCGGCTGCTCATGCGAGGATCCTTTTCACAGAAGTATGGCAAGGTAGCGGGGGCGCTTGAAGCTTGTCAATCGTCGCCATGCGGCGTCCAATGAGGGATGATGAATTGGCCGAATGTTCAGGAGACGGCGTATGTCCGAAAGGCTTTTCGAGGTGACGGACGACACCTTCGAGATACGCGTGCTGGAGGCGACCAGGCCGACCCTGGTGGCCTTCGTGGCGTCCTGGTGCGGTCCCTGCGTCGAATTGCGCCCACGGCTAGCCACCTTGGCCAGCGCGCGCGAGACGACGTTGCAGGTCGCGTTGTGCGATGTCGACCTCAATACGGCCACGGCGCGCAAGTACGGTGTACGCGGTATGCCGACCCTGGCGTTGTTTACCGAGGCGGGGCTGGATACCACGCGCGTGGGGGCGTTGTCTGCTGCGCAACTCGAGACCTGGCTCGATCACCAGCTCGCGCATTGAGGCCGTGCCATGGAGATGGTCGATCCTCGACGACACACGGCGTAGCGCCCCGGCGTCACGCATGAGAAAAGTGGGCTTGCGTTTGGCTGGCGCCTTGACTACCATCGAGTCGTTCGACTGTTCCGAATGCTTCCTGACCGTACACGCGGCATTGCCGTCGCGGTCCTCCAAGTCGTCAGATCGCCCCAAGTATTCTTGCCTTGCCAAGCCTCCCGATCAGGAGCTGGGCATGGCGCCAGGCGACGCGAACCGAATCTCTCGATACCGTTTTTCGCCAACCCCTCGCGCGGCGATGCCTTGAGGCATGAATGCGACGAGTGGAAAGGATTTCCTGGGGCCCTCTGAACGCACCGCGCGGCGCACTACCGCCTCCTGTCTTTTGTCCGGCAATTCCATATTGCCTCGCCGACACGAGCAATCTCTGACGAAACCGATGAATCTTACCGAACTCAAGCAAAAAACCGTTCCCGAACTGCTGGAAATTGCCCGGGAAATGGGCATCGACAATCTGGCACGTTCGCGTAAACAAGACATCATTTTCGCCATTCTCAAGAAGCATGCGAAAAGTGGTGAAGACATTTATGGCGATGGTGTGCTGGAAATCCTGCAGGATGGCTTCGGCTTTCTTCGCAGCGCCGACAGCTCCTATCTGGCCGGCCCCGATGACATCTATGTCTCGCCGTCGCAGATCCGTCGCTTCAACCTGCGCAAGGGCGATAGCATCGCCGGCAAGATTCGGCCGCCGAAGGAAGGGGAGCGTTATTTCGCGCTGCTCAAGGTCAGCCAGATCAACTTCGATCGGCCCGAAAACGCCAAGCACAAGATCCTGTTCGAGAACCTGACGCCACTGTTCCCGCAGGAACGCATGGTGATGGAGATCGGCAATGGCTCGACGGAGGATCTGACCTCGCGGGTCATCGATCTTACGTCGCCCATCGGCAAGGGTCAGCGTGGCCTGCTCGTGTCGCCGCCCAAGGCGGGCAAGACGCTGATGCTGCAGAACATCGCGACGTCGATCACGCGCAACAATCCCGAATGCCATCTGATCGTGCTGCTCATCGATGAGCGTCCCGAAGAGGTCACCGAGATGTCGCGCACCGTGCGTGGCGAGGTGGTGGCCTCGACCTTCGACGAGCCGCCCGCACGCCACGTCCAGGTCGCCGAGATGGTCATCGAGAAGGCCAAGCGTCTGGTCGAGCACAAGAAGGATGTGGTCATCCTGCTCGATTCCATCACCCGCCTGGCGCGTGCCTATAACACCGTGGTGCCGTCCTCCGGCAAGGTGTTGACCGGCGGGGTCGATGCCCACGCGTTGGAAAAGCCAAAACGCTTCTTCGGCGCGGCGCGTAACATCGAGGAAGGCGGTAGCCTGACCATCATCGCCACCGCACTGGTCGATACCGGCTCCAAGATGGACGAAGTCATCTTCGAGGAGTTCAAGGGTACCGGCAACATGGAGGCCCATCTCGACCGCAAGCTGGCCGAGAAGCGCGTCTATCCGGCGCTCAATATCCGCCGCAGTGGCACGCGCCGCGAGGACCTTATCGCCTCCGAGGAAGAAATGCAGCGCATGTGGATCCTGCGCAAGCTGCTCAATCCCATGGATGATATCGCGGCGACGGAGTTCCTGATCGATCGCTTGAAGGATACCAAGACTAACTTGGAGTTCTTCGAGGCCATGAAGCGTAGATAACATCGGTCTGCGCTCGGCAATACGGCGTTGAACTCCGGTTCGCCATGCTCATGTACTACAGTACACTCCGCTGGCTCTCCGGAGTTCGCCTTGACTGCGTGTCGCTCATGACGCACCTGCTGGCTGCGGCCAGCCTTGATAACATGTTGAGGCGAGCGGCGCCGAGGACAGGCCTGCAGGAGGTCCTACGCCATGGATGGCGTAGGTAGCGCCCAGGGATGGGTTCATAGCGCCTCCGGAAGGCCTGCCTCGGCTGAGGCGTGCAAGATATCGCCGGGCTGAAGGCCGATGGGCGGTCAATGAAAGGGGCGGCATGTTATGCTGCCCTTTTCGCGTTCTGGCACGGAAAACCACATGAAGTATCGGGACTTGCGCGATTTCATCGCGGCGCTGGAGGAACGTGGCGAGCTCCAGCGAATCACGGCGGAGGTCGATCCTTACCTGGAGATCACCGAGATCTGTGATCGCACGCTGCGCGCGGGCGGGCCGGCGTTGCTGTTCGAGAACGTCAAGGGCCACGCCATGCCGCTGCTGGGCAATCTGTTCGGGACGCCGGAACGTGTCGCGCTGGGCATGGGCCAGGATTCGATCGCTGCGCTGCGCGAGGTCGGTGAACTGCTGGCATTTCTCAAGGAGCCGGAGCCGCCCAAGGGCTTCCGCGATGCCTGGGAAAAGCTCCCCATCTTCAAGCAGGTGATGAGTATGGGGCCCAAGACGCTGCGCAAGGCGCCATGCCAGGAAGTGGTCCGCGAAGGCGACGATGTCGACCTTAACGAGCTACCGATCCAGCATTGCTGGCCGGGCGACGTGGCACCGCTGGTGACCTGGTCGCTGGTGGTCACCAAGGGGCCCCACAAGGAGCGCCAGAACCTGGGCATCTACCGCCAGCAAAAATTGGGCAAGAACCGCCTGATCATGCGCTGGCTGTCGCATCGCGGCGGAGCGCTGGATTTCCAGGAATGGCAGCAAGCCCACCCGGGCGAGCCGTTTCCGGTGGCGGTGGCGCTGGGCG
The DNA here is from genome assembly GCF_023061285.1 of Chromohalobacter nigrandesensis. Lineage (GTDB taxonomy): Bacteria > Pseudomonadota > Gammaproteobacteria > Pseudomonadales > Halomonadaceae > Chromohalobacter > Chromohalobacter nigrandesensis. Next base: position 117,116 of record NZ_JAKGAM010000006.1, on the reverse strand, counting down.
CCGATCCGGCCACCATTCTCGGTGCGGTGACGCCGGTGCCGGATAGCCTCTCCGAATACGCCTTCGCCGGCTTGCTGCGCGGCTCGCGCACCGAACTGGTCAAGTGCGGCCATGCCGATCTCGAAGTACCAGCCTCGAGCGAAATCGTACTCGAGGGTTATCTCTACCCCGACGATACGGCGCCGGAAGGCCCTTATGGCGACCATACCGGCTACTACAACGAGGTCGAGACGTTTCCGGTCTTCACCGTGGAACGCATCACCCATCGCCGCGATCCGCTCTATCATTCCACTTATACCGGGCGGCCGCCGGATGAACCCGCCATCCTCGGCCTGGCACTCAACGAAGTGTTCGTGCCGATCCTGCGCAAGCAATTTCCCGAGATCGTCGATTTCTACCTGCCGCCGGAGGGCTGTTCCTACCGCATGGCGGTGGTGACCATGAAGAAGCAGTACCCGGGCCACGCCAAGCGCGTGATGATGGGCGTGTGGAGCTTCTTGCGCCAGTTCATGTACACCAAGTTCGTGATCGTGCTCGATGACGATGTCGACGCGCGTAACTGGGAAGACGTGATCTGGGCAATCACCACGCGCATGGATCCGGCTCGGGATACGGTGATGGTCGAGAATACGCCCATCGACTATCTCGATTTCGCCTCCCCGGTGGCGGGCCTGGGGTCGAAGATGGGCCTCGATGCCACCACCAAATGGGCGGGCGAAACCAACCGCGAGTGGGGCACGCCCATCGTCATGGACGAGGCCATCAAGCGGCGTGTCGACGCGCGCTGGGAGGAATATGGTATCGCGACGCCGCCGCCGGCCCCCCGACATTCGCCCCAGAGCGACGAACGAGGACACGATGACGCCTAAGACCCTGACCTGCCATGTCGAATCGGTCGAGGACCTGACGCCCGATGTATTCCGCGTGCATCTGGCGGGGCGCCGCGAGGCCATCGCGCATGCCCCCGGGCAGTACCTGGAGCTCAAGCTAGACGATGAGACCTGGGTACCGTTCTCCATCGCCAACGCCCATGTCGACGACGGCATCATCGAGCTGCACGTCCAGCATTGGCCCGAACGCAGCAACTCGGCACGCCTGCGCGAAATTCTCGTGCATGCCGCCCAGTTGACGGTGCGCCTGCCCAATGGCGGCTGCGTGCTGGATCTCCACAGTCGGCGGCCGCTGACGCTGATCGCCGCGGGCACGGGTTTCGCCCAGATGAAGGCCATCGTCGAGGCGGCTCTGGCCAACGAGCACCCGGGCCCGATTCGGTTGTGGTGGGCGGTCAAGCATCCGCGGGATCTGTATCTGGAAAGCCTGGCGCTGCAATGGGTCGCCGAGCATGCGCATGTCGAGATGCACACCGTCAGCGAAGAGAGCGATCCCGGTCTGAGCACGCCACCGGGGGTGGCGCGCCACATCGGGCGTATCGACGAGGTGCTTGCTACGGCATTGGAGGACGTCTCCGGCGACGATGTCTACCTCTCCGGTTCGCCGGGCATGGTCTACGCCTGCATCGATACGCTGGCGCCGCTGGGGCTCGATCCCGAGCGGGTCTTCTCGGATGTCTTTGCCTACGCGCCGCGCGTACCGCTGATTCCGCTGCCGGACGACGCGGCCGAGACCGTATCGCTGTCGCCCGGCGAGCGCCGTGCGGAGGACGACGCATGAGCCAATCACCGATTCTCGTCACCGGTGGCGCTCAGCGCCTGGGGCGTCACTGCGTGGAGCGTCTGCTCGACGATGGCCAGCCGGTGATCCTGAGCTATCGTCGCGAACGCGAGTCTCTTGAGGCGTTGCGTCGACGCGGGGCGGTGACTCTGGCGGCGGACTTTTCCAGCGAGGCGGGCATTCACGACTTCATTGCACGCCTCAAGGCGCAGACCTCATCGCTGCGCGCCATCGTCCACAATGCCAGCGACTGGGCGCCGGACAGCCTCGACGACGATGCCGGGGCCAACTTCGAGCGCCTGTTTCGCGTGCACATGCAGGCCCCTTACCTGATCAACCTGCATGCCCGCGAGTTGCTCGATGCCTGCCAGGAACCACAGCGCGATATCATCCACATGACTGACTACGTCAGCCAGAAGGGCTCGCGCAAGCATGCCGCCTACGCGGCGACCAAGGCGGGCTTGGACAACCTGACCCTGTCGTTCGCCGCGATGTACGCGCCGGATATCCAGGTCAACGCCATCGCGCCGGCCTTGATCATGCTGGGCGAGGGCGACGACGAGGCCTATGCCGAGAAGGCCAAGGCCAAGTCGTTGATGGCCAAGGTGCCGGGGCCGGGCGTCATTTATCAGACGCTGCGTTATCTGCTCGACAACGATTTCGTGACCGGGGCGATACTGCCCGTCGATGGTGGTCGTCACCTGCGATGAGTGCCGCTTGCCGTTGCGGGCTTGCCAAATTGCCACAGCCATGTAGGATGAGGGCATGTTCAGGAGTCAACCCATGTCGATAGCATCAGTCACCGCACGTATGCCTTCCCTGCCGATTCAGGCAGCGGAAGATGCCGTGCGCGCGTTGTCTGGTTTTAGCTATGGATATTGGTTTAGCCCCGGCGTGCCCGGCGATAAGGTCACATGACCTGATACGCCGCGAGGCACGCCCACCCCGGGTTGCCTCCAGCGTCTTCGAACCCCTGGTCGGCAACCCGACCGGGGGTTTTTGCGTTTAATCCACCCCTTTTTTGACGTATGACACAGGAGCGGGACATGTTCGAGATCGGCGGCGCATGGCAGAGCACGCAGGCACTATATTATTGGCGATTTAGCGACATCCGGTCGGCCCTAGCTGCCACCTCCGACCGTGAAACGCTGGGTGGCGTCCACCGAACACGAAGTTCCGCTGTCCGCGCGTGACGGACAGCCCAGACAAGAGACTCGACATGAACGCACCCCTGACGATGCCCCAACGCCCCGATGTCGCCACGGCACATTCTCATCAGCCCTTGCCCACGCCGGGGGAACTCAAGCAGCGCCTGCCGCTGGAAGACGCCCTCGAGGAGCAGATCGAACGCCAGCGTGGCGAGATTCAGGCCATTCTCGACGGGCGCGACGACCGTCTGCTGGTGGTGGTGGGGCCCTGCTCGATTCACGATCCGCGTGCGGCGCTGGAATACGCCGAAAAGCTCAGTGAACTTGCCGCGCGCCTCGACGACCGTCTGCTGATGGTCATGCGTGTCTATGTCGAAAAACCGCGCACCACCGTGGGCTGGAAGGGCCTCGCCTATGACCCGCACCTGGATGGCAGTGACGACATGGCGCACGGCCTGGAAGTCTCGCGGCGCTTGATGCGCGACATCGCCACCCTGGGCATGCCCGTGGCCACCGAATTGCTGCAGCCGATGGCCGCGCCGTACCTGGAAGACCTGCTCAGTTGGGTGGCCATCGGCGCGCGTACCACCGAGTCGCAGATCCATCGTGAATTGGCCAGTGGCCTGCGTGCCGCAGTGGGCTTCAAGAATGGCACCGATGGCAGCGTCGATGTCGCCGTTGCCGCAATGCAGTCCGCTGCGCACCCACATCGCCACTTTGCTCTCGACGATGCCGGTCGCCCGGCGATGCGCGAGACTGACGGCAATCCGCATACCCACGTAGTGCTACGCGGTGGACATGGCAAGCCCAACTATGATGCGGACTCGGTCAGGGCCTGTCGCCGCGAGCTACACAACGCCGGCATCACGCCGCGTTTGATGGTTGACTGCAGCCATGCCAACTCGCGCAAGGACCACCGCCGCCAGACCGAGGTCATGCTCGATGTGCTCGAACAGCGACTGGTCGGCGATCGCGATCTGATCGGCGTGATGCTGGAAAGTCACCTGCACGAGGGCAAACAGCCGTTGCAGCCGGGTGCCATGCGTTATGGCGTTTCCGTCACCGATGCCTGCCTGGGCTGGGAAACGACCGAGCACCTGCTGACATTGGCCGCCGAGCGATTGCGCAACTCACGCGCTTGAAGAAGGCTTCATTTGTCTGTCATATGAGCGGCTCAGGATATGACCTCACAGCTTGTTCCGACACATCGGAGTGTCGGTCGAACGCCGTGAGGAGAGATCATGAGCAAGGAAATCGAGAATCACAGCAACCTGAACCAAAGCGCTAACGAGCCGTTTTCATCCGTGCTGGAGCGTCATGCGTCGCGACGTGACATCATGCGTGGTGGCTTGAGTCTGGCCGCCCTAGGCATGTTGGGCGGCATCGGTGGCCTCAGCATGGCCAGCGCCAGCGGCGTCCAAAAGACGCCGCTGGCGCTGGCGTTCGAGTCGATTGCCGGTTCGAAGACGGATACGGTCGTGGTCCCGAAAGGCTACACCGCCCAGGTGTTGGTGCCTTGGGGGACACCGATTAATGACAGTGTGGGGCCGTGGAGCGCTGACCGCGTGGTGACCCCTGAGTACCAGGCGAATAGCGTGGGTATGCACCACGATGCCATGGATTTCTTTGCGCTTAGCGAAGAGAGCGCCTCCCGCGAGTTTGTGTTGGCGCTCAACAATGAGTATATCGACCAAGGCGCCCTGTGGGCTCCCCAGGGCGGCCCGACCAATCAAGATAGCGGTAGCCGTCCGGCGGATGAAGTTCGCACCGAGATCAATGCGCATGGTGTCACTCTCGTCAAGCTAAGCAAAAATAGTGACAACGTCTGGTCGTCGGACGCCGGCTCGCGCTACAACATGCGTATCACGTCGGCTACGCCGATAGAGATTGGCGGTCCGGTGCGCGGTAGCGACTATGTCGTCACCGCCTACTCGCCTGACGGTACCCGCACCCGGGGCACCAACAACAACTGTGGTCATGGCTTGACCCCTTGGGGCACTTTCCTCAGCGGTGAAGAAAACTGGCCTGCTATCTTTACCAAAACCAGCGGTCGCACGATTGATGACAACCGTATTGGTATCCCTGACGGGCGCAGCCGCTATGCCTGGGAAACCGCCGCCGGGGTCGCCGACGAGGTGGATGCTGAGTTTACCCGCTTCAACGCCACGCCCAGTGCCACCAGCGCCAGCGGCGATTACCGTAACGAGCCGCGTACCTTTGGTTATATGGTCGAAGTCGATCCCTACGGCAACACCGCCAGCGTCAGCACTGAAGCCGCTGCGATCAAGCGGACCTATCTGGGACGCTTCCGTCATGAGGGTGCCTGGCTTGGCAAACTGACGGCAGGCCAGCCGTTAGCGTTTTACTCCGGCCACGACGCGCGTAACGAATACATCTACAAGTTTGTTTCCAAAGCCAACTGGGATCCCGCCGATGCCAATCGCCCCGGCGAGGATTACGATCGTCTGGCGATTGGTGCAAAGTACTTGGACGCAGGCACGCTCTATGCGGCGCGCTTCAATGCCGATGGCACGGGTGAGTGGCTGCCGCTGACCCCGGACGCCACGACCCAGGATGGCCAGCGCCTGTCCACCGCCCTCGGTCTGGCTGACGACGACCTGGCCGGGGTGATCATCAATACCTGTGACGCCGCTGACCTGATGGGTGCCACACCGATGGATCGTCCCGAGTGGGCCACCGTAGACTCAAACAGCGGTGATGTGTATGTGGCGCTGACCAACAATAGCGATCGTACCGCCGAGGGCACCGCAGCCACGTTCAGCAATGGTGGTAGCGATCTCGACGGACTTGGTGTCGCCTACGACACCGCCCCGACCAATGCGGCCAACCCGCGGGCTAACAACCAAGCCGGCCAGATCATTCGTTGGCGTGAGCCTAGCCCGGCGGCGACTTCTTTACACTGGGAGATCTTCGTGTTCGGTGCCAGCGCCAACGACACCGATAACCTATCAGGACTCACCGAGCTCAATCAGTTCGCTAGTCCCGATGGCCTGTGGTTCGACGACCGCGGCGATGGCCAGGGCATCCTCTGGATCGAGACCGATAATGGCTATGATGGCGTCGCCGAACAGACCAACGACCAAGTGCTGGCGGTCGTGCCGAGTGCCTTATCACATGAGCGCGGTCAGGCCTCGGTGGTGGGGGCCGGCAATCAGCAGCAGCTCAAGCGGTTCGCGGTCGGCCCCAATGGTTGCGAGGTGACGGGGGCGTTCACCACGCCCGACAAGACAGCGCTGTTCATCAACATTCAGCATCCCGGCAATTGGCCAGCGGACCCCGATGCCGCGACGCAGGATGCCACGCGCGCGACTGACGGCAGCGTGCGTCCGCGGGCGGCCACGGTGGTGATCCAGAAAGCCGACGGAGGCCAGATCGGGGTGTAACCGACGCCTGGAAGAGCGCCGCTACGTGGCTGGAAGCTGGAAGAAAAACCGCCTCCGTCGCTTGAACTTGCGACGGAGGCGGTTTGGTTCAGGCTGTCTTCGAGCTTCGAGCTCAGGGTTTGACGGCGTAGGCGTAGAGCAAGGTTTCCTGGGCGCTGATCGGTTCGGCGTCGCCGGCCTCGAGGAGGCGGTAGCGGCCGTCGGTCTGCAGCTCCCAGCTCTGGCAGTTGTCCACGAGGTAAGTGGCCAGATCCTTGCGCACGCGTTGGGCGAGCTTCTTGTCGAGCAGCGGGAAGCAGGTCTCCACGCGGCGGAACATGTTGCGTTCCATGAAGTCCGCGCTGGAGCACCAGGTCTCAGGCTTGCCGCCGTTGTGGAAGTGGAACACGCGAGTATGTTCCAGGAAGCGACCGATGATCGAGCGCACCCGGATATTGTCGGAAATCCCTTCGACGCCGGGTCGCAGGCAACACATGCCGCGAATGATCAGATCGCATTGCACGCCAGCGCGCGAGGCGCGATAAAGCGCGCGGATCAACTGCGGCTCGGTCAACGAATTGCACTTGATGATCAGCTGCGCCTTGTGGCCCTTTTTCGCGTAGCCTGCCTCGCGATCGATCATCGATACCAGGCGGTCATGGAGTACGAACGGCGCGTGCAGCAGCGTATCGATCTGACGTGGCTTGCCCATTCCCGAGAGCTGCTGGAAGACCTTGTGAACGTCTTCGCACAGTGTCTCGTTGGCGGTGAGCAGGCTGTAGTCGGTATACAGCTTGGCGGTCTTGGAGTGATAGTTGCCGGTGCCCAGGTGCGCGTAATAGCGCAGCGTGCCGCGTTCACGGCGGACCATGTGGAGCATCTTGGCGTGGGTCTTGTAGGCCATGACACCGTAGATGACGATGGCCCCGGCTTCCTGAAGACGTGATGCCAGCGCGAGGTTGTCGGCCTCGTCGAAACGCGCCCGCAGCTCGATGACGACGGTGACTTCCTTGCCGTTGCGTGCGGCATCGACCAGGGCGCTGACGATGGGGGAGTCGGCGCCGGTTCGGTACAGCGTCTGCTTGATCGCCAGCACATCCGGATCGCTGGCGGCTTCCTGAAGCCAGTCCTCAATCAGCGAGAAGGACTGGAAAGGATGGTGGAGCAGAATGTCGTTCTGGGCGATCTGGCTGAACAGACTGACATCGCTTTTGACCTGGCGTGGCAACCCCGGCGTGAAGGTACGATACAGCAAGTCGGGACGCTCGACATCGCTGAGCACCGACATCAGCCGGGTCAGGTTGACCGGGCCGGAGACGCGATACAGATCTGCCGCCTCGAGTTCGAACTGGGTGAGCAGGAAGTGCGTCAGCCGGTCGGGGCAATTATCGGCCACCTCGAGGCGTACGCCGCTGCCGTAGCGTCGTGCCAGCAGCTCACCGCGCAGGGCCGAGGCCAGGTCCGAGACATCCTCGGGGTCGACGGCCAGGTCGGCGTTGCGGGTCAGGCGGAACTGGTAGCAACCGCGTACCTGCATGCCGGGAAATACTTCCTGAGCATGGGCGTGAATCATCGACGACAGGAAGACGTATTCGGTATAGCCGGCCTCGCTCAGCTCACGTGGCAGGCGCATCAAGCGTGGCAGCGAGCGTGGTGCGGGCAGGATGGCAAGTCCCCCTTCACGGCCGAAGGCATCGGTGCCTTCGAGCTCGACGATGAAGTTCAAGCTCTTGTTGACCAGGCGCGGGAAAGGATGTGAAGGGTCGAGGCCGATGGGACTGATCACCGGCATGATCTCCTCGGCGAAATATTCGCGTACCCAATCGGCCTGGGCCTCGGTCCACTGGGTACGGCGGCGAAAACGCAGGCGTTGTTCTTCGAGCGCGGGAATCAAGGTCTCGTTGAGGATGCGGTATTGTCGCTCGACCTGCTCGTGGGCGATGCGCGATATTTCGGCCAGCACCTGGCGTGGTGGCATGCCGTCGGCGCCGCTTTCCTCGCGGGCGAGTGCGATCTGGTGCTTGAGGCCGGCCACACGAATCTCGAAGAACTCGTCCAGATTGGAGGAGAAGATCAGCAGGAACATCAGCCGATTGAGCAGCGGATGCGAGGGATCCAGGGACTGTTCGAGTACGCGGATATTGAACTGCAGGTGCGAGAGTTCGCGGTTGAAGTACAGTGCTGGATCGTCGAGTTCGGCCTCGGGGAACGGCGCGGGCTTGGCGTGAATGCCCGTGCGCGTGCGATTGACGCGAAGTGGTGGCTTCTCACCGACTTCCTGAGACGCTGCATTATCGCTACCGAGGGGGACATCGGAAGAGCGCGTGTCGTCCATCATGAGCTCCCTGTCGTCGCTTGTGACCAACCGCTGGCCCGGAAGCATGACACCCGTCTGTGACAGGAATGTGACAGTGACGACCGGGCATCTTCAGTATATGCACGAAACTGGGCACGACACGCGCCAACCAACGTAGACAGCGGGCCAAGCGTGGCCTGCCTGTCGGAGATCAGTCTTCTCGGGATGCCTCGTCATCGGCGTCGTGACGGTGGCGCGGTACCAGGCGACCGAAGAGAATGCCGACCTCGAAAAGTAGCCACATGGGAACGGCGAGCAGGCTCTGGGAGACCACGTCCGGGGGCGTCATCATCATACCCACCACGAAGCAGCCGACGAGCACGTAGGGGCGTTTCTTGCCAAGACTTTCGACACTGGTCGCGCCGGTCCAGATCAGCAGGAACGTGGCGATGGGAATCTCGAAGGCCGCACCGAAGGCGAAGAACAGCTTGAGCACGAAATTCAGATACTGATTGATATCGGTCATCACCGTGACGTTCTCCGGCCCGGTATGGACGAAGAAGTCGAATAACAGGGGAAAGACCACGAAATAGGCGAAGGCCACGCCGCCGTAGAACAGCAGAATGCTCGAGGCGAGCAGAGGAAATGCCAAGGTCTTCTCGTGCCGGTAGAGGCCCGGCGCGATGAATGCCCAGGCCTGGTAGAGCACGAAGGGGACGGCGATGAAAAAGGCCGTGAACAGCGTCAGCTTGAAGGGCGCCAGAAAAGGTGAGGCCACTTCGGTAGCGATCATCTGCGCGCCTTCGGGCAAGAGTGCCATCAGCGGGTCGGCGACGAAGCTGTAGATATCGTTGGAGAAGGCGTAAAGCGCGCCGAAGATGACCACGATCACCGCCACCGCCTTGACCAGCCGCGAACGCAACTCGATCAGGTGTTCGATCAAGGGGGTCTGGGCGTGCTCCTCCGGTTCGCGGGGCGATGTATCGCTCATGGGGCGTTGGAATCCTTGGCGGACGAGGCGTCGGGTGTGTCCCGGGGGGCGTCGGGACGCGTCGCTGAGGCGTCATCATCCGGTTTAGGCGCCGTCGGCCCCCGGCGTGATCCGGCGTGATGCGTGTCGGTGTCGTCGGCGTGGCGTTCGACCCCGTCGCGAACCTTGTGCAGACCGGCATCGAGCTTGCGTTGCTGCTCATTGAGCTTCTGACGCAGGTCCTCGGCTTCCAGCTGTGCGTTGATCTCACGCTGCATGCCGGACACCGTACGCTTGATCTTGCCGATCCACAGGCCGACGGTGCGCGCCGCCGTGGGCAGGCGCTCGGGTCCTAGCACCAACAGGGCCACGACACCGATGATCATCAGTTCGAGAAAGCCCATATCGAACATGGCGGTTACTTCCGCTCGGACGTTTCGTCGGCCTTGGACGATTGCGAGGTTTTCGATTGGGTGTCGAGCGTCTCGTCGTTCGCTTCATGCTCGACACGCTGCTGCGTCGTGTCCTCGTCGTCGTGCGCTTTTTTCTGTTCCTCTTCGCCGACGGCGCTCTTGAATCCCTTTACGGCGCCCCCGAGATCGCTGCCCAGATTGCGCAGCTTCTTGGTGCCGAAGATCAGGATGACGATGCCGAGAACGATCAGCAGCTGCCAGATACTGATTCCACCTAACATGGAAGATCTCCTTGATGCCCGAAGACGACCGGGCCGATTAGCGTGATGGGCGTGACGCTTTCTCTTCCAGGCCGGACGTTCCGAAGCGCCGGGCCAGTTCATCCAGCACCGCCTGATGGTCGATGTCCAGATGCGAGAGCATCACCAGGCTATGAAACCACAGGTCGGCGGTTTCGGCGACCAATGCCTGACGCGTTTCGTCGTTACCGTGTTCGGCGTCCTTGGCGGCGAGAAGGGTCTCGGTGGTTTCCTCACCGACTTTCTCCAGGATCTTGTTGAGACCCTTGGCGTGGAGCTTGGCAACGTATGAGCTGTCGGGGTCGGCATGGCGGCGTGTGGCCAGGACGTCCGATAGCTGGGCAAGCGTATCATTCATGATGTGACGGTCCCGAGACAAATAGGGTAGTGAGTGGATGATAGCAGCAACATCGTGCGCTAGCAGCGGCGTCAACGCCAAGCGATGAGTGCCAGCCCCAGTGTAGCGGCGGCCAGCACCGGCCAGGGTTGGGTGTGCGCCCATTCCCAGAGTGGTTGCCAAGCCAGCGCCACAGCGATCAGCAAGGCGCCGAGGCGCAGTCGCCGCGCGCGCGTTCCGGCACCGTGCCAACGCCGCTGCAAGGCATTGAGCGCCTCGGTTTGCTGGCGCTGCTGGCGGTGGCTGTCTTCGCTGCGGGCGAGAGCCTGGTGGGCCAGCACTGGCAGCTCGGGCAACTGGCGCGAGAGTTCGGGTGCGTGCTTGGTCAAGGCATCCCAGAAGCCGCGAGGCCCGGCACGTTCTTTCATCCACTGTTCCAGGTAAGGCTTGGCGGTGCTCCACAAGTCCAGGTCTGGGTAAAGCTGGCGACCGAGCCCTTCGATGTTGAGTAGCGTTTTCTGCAACAGCACCAGTTGTGGTTGGACTTCCATGTTGAAGCGCCGCGCGGTCTGGAACAGTCCCAACAGCACCTGGCCGAAGGAAATGTCCTTGAGCGGCTTCTCGAGAATCGGCTCGCAAACCGCACGAATGGCCGCGGCGAACTCGTTGGCGCGCGTGTCCTCGCCGACCCAGCCCGATTCGATGTGCAATACGGCGACTTCGTAGTAGTCCTGGCGGAAGAAGGCGAGCAGGTTGCGGGCCAGGTAATCCTGATCCTCGCGGGTCAGGCTGCCGACGATCCCGCAGTCGATGGCGATGTACTGCGGGTCATGCGGATTGTCGGCGGACACGAAGATATTGCCGGGGTGCATGTCGGCATGGAAGAAATTGTCGCGAAACACCTGGGTGAAGAAGATCTCCACTCCGCGCTCGGCGAGTCGGCGCAAGTCGATGCCGGCCGCTTGCAAGGCGTCCATGTCGGCTACCGGAATGCCGTGGATACGCTCCTGGACCATCACCTGCTTGCGTGTCAGCGGCCAGTGGATCGCCGGCACGTAAAGTAGCGGCGAATCGCGGAAGTTACGCTTGAGCTGCGAAGTGTTGGCCGCTTCCTTGTGCAGATCCAGTTCATCGAACAGCGTGGACTCGTAGTCGGCAACGACCTCGACGGGGCGTAGCCGCTTGGCTTCGGGAACCCGCTTGAGCAGGCGCGCAAAGGTATACAGCAGGCCGATGTCCTTGCGCATCACGCCATCGATGTTGGGGCGGATGATCTTGACCACTACGTCTTCGCCGCTGTGCAGGCGTGCGCCATGGACCTGAGCGATGGAAGCCGAGGCGAGCGGCTCGCGGGTGAAGTCGGCGAAGGCAGCATCGATGTCCATACCGAGTTCTTCTTCTACCAGCGCGCGGGCCTGCTCGCCGGGAAACGGCAGTACCTGATCCTGGAGGCGCTTGAGTTCGTCGGCGATGTCCGGCGGCAGCAGGTCACGGCGGGTGGAGAGCATCTGGCCGAACTTGACGAAGATCGGGCCCAGATCTTCGAGCGCCAGGCGTAGGCGCTTGCCCCGAGTGTGCGGGCCGGTAGGTAGCAAGCGTAGTGGCGAGAATTTCATCGCCAGGCGCAGTATGCCTGGGAGGCGATCTACGGGGATCAGGGTGTCGAGGCGGAAACGCGCGATCACCCAGGCGATACGAAACAGCCGCAAATTCACGACGTGTGCTCCTCCTGTCGGCGACGTTCGATCTCGCGTACCAGTCGATCCAGGCGTGCTTCGAGTCGATCGGTGGCCAGGCCCAGTTGCGTCAAATGCTCGCGGGCGATCTCCCATTGCGTGCGGCTGGGCAGTAGCCGTGCTTCCTCGGTGAGGTATTCATGCACGTCGCGTTGCAACTCGCCGCGCGTGCGCAGGCCGAAGCGATTCAGGCGTCGCAAGCCTTGCGACAGACTATGCGCGGGCATATCGCCGAGCCAGTGTGCCAGTTCGGCTTCCCAGTCGATCTCCAGATCGCTGAGCAACTGACTGGCGCGTTCCAGCACATGGGTACGCCCGCGCACCGATAGCCGTCCGGCGAACATCAATGCTTCGACGCGTTCGCCACTAAGCAGCGCGCCTAGGGTCTCGACATCGAGCTCGACGACCACATCGCTATCGGCCTCGTCGGGGTCGTGCTGGGCGAGCAGGGTGATGCCGTGGGTATCGAAATGCACCAGCGCTGCCAGCGCAGGGCGTTCCAGGCGCAGCGATATGCGCTGTCCGGCAAGCTGTGCCAATCGCGAGGGCGAGGCGGGATCGTGCGCGAGAAGACCGTTGATCAGCGTTTCCGCGCTGGTCAGCAGGGTAGTGAACATCACCGGCATGACGGCCTCATAGTTTGATGCCACGGTGCAGGGCGACGACGCCCCCGGTCATGTTGGTGTACTCGACACGTTCGAGCCCGGCGTCTTCCATCATCGCCTTGAGAGTTTCCTGGTCGGGATGCATGCGTATCGATTCGGCCAGGTAGCGATAACTCTCGCCGTCCTGGGCGACCCATTCGCCCATGCGCGGCAAGACGCGGAAGGAATATTCATCATAGAGGCGCGACAGCGCGGCGCTCGCCGGCTTGGAAAATTCCAGGACCAGCAGGCGGCCGCCAGGCTTGAGCACGCGTGCCATGGAGCGCAGCGCGGCCTCCTTGTCGGTGACGTTGCGCAGGCCGAAGGCGATGGTGATGCAGTCAAAGCTGTTGTCGGCGAAGGGCAGCGCTTCGGCATTGGCCTGCACGTATTCGACGTTGTCGCCGACGCCATTGTCGAGCAGCTTGTCGCGGCCCACACGCAGCATCGAGGCGTTGATGTCGGCGAGGACCACGCGCCCGTGAGGACCGACCAGGCGCGAGAACTTGAGCGCCAGGTCGCCGGTGCCGCCGGCGATGTCGAGCACGTGATGGCCGGGACGGACACCGGCGCGCTCGAGGGTCAGGCGTTTCCAGAGGCGATGTACGCCGAACGACATGAGATCGTTCATGACATCATAGCGGGCGGCGACCGAATGGAAAACTTGCGCTACCCGGTCAGCTTTCTCCTCGACCGGAACTTCCTGATAACCGAAGTGGGTCGTGCGCTTGTCCATGACCTTTCCTTGGGCAGGCGTGGAGTGCCCGCGCGGTGCGTGGAAGTGGGGCTGCATTGTAACGTCGCCCCTGGCGTTTGTCGCCACGCCGGGGATGTCTTATAACTCCTTGATGGTGATGGTGGAAGGCTCGCGCGAGGCGCCGGCCTCCTCGAGGCGGCGGAGGTAATCGGCCCACCACTGCTCTTGATGGCAGGCCATTGCATAGAGATAGTCCCAACTGTACAGGCCGCTGTCATGGCCGTCGTCGAAGTGCAGCTTGAGCGCGTAACGCCCGGCCTGGGTAATGTTCTTGAGGCCGACATCCTTCTTGCCAACCTGCAGGACGGCGGTGTCCGGGCCGTGGCCGCGAACCTCGGCGGAAGGCGAGAACACGCGCAACAGTTCCGCCGGCAGACGGTAGGACGTGCCATCGGCATAGCCGAGTTCGAGCTCGCGAGCCTGCTGATGGTAGTGGATGCGCGTGGGAATGGGAGAGGACATAAATACCTCCGGTGAGCTTGACGCTGGAAGAGCGCCGCTTCGCGGCTGGAAGCTTGAAGGAAAAGCCTTAACTCGAGCGTCGGGAGCGACATGCTGATTTTCGAGCTTCGAGCTTCGAGCTTCGAGCTTCGAGCTTCGAGCTTCGAGCGGTTCGTCGCCCGAAGCCCGTAGCGCGTGGCTTAAAGAATATACCGCGACAGGTCTTCGTCGGTAGCCAGTTCGCCGAGTTGCTCGTCGACATAGGCGGCGTCGATGGTCAGCGGGCTGGCCATGTCGCCTCCCTGGAAGGATGGCTCCTCGAGCAGGCGTTCCATCACCGTGTGCAGGCGACGTGCGCCGATGTTCTCGGTGCCTTCGTTGACCTGCCAGGCGATCTCGGCGATGCGCGTGATGCCTTCATCGGTGAAGTTCACCTCCAGGCCATCGGTGGCCAGCAGCGCCTCGTATTGTCGGGTCAGTGCGGCGGACGGCTCGGTGAGGATGCGCTTGAAGTCATCCGGCGTCAGCGCTTGCAGCTCGACACGGATCGGCAGACGCCCTTGCAACTCGGGGATCAGGTCCGATGGCTTGGAGAGGTGGAACGCCCCCGAGGCGATGAACAGGATATGGTCAGTGTTGACCATGCCGTGCTTGGTGGACACCGTCGACCCCTCGATCAGTGGCAGCAGGTCGCGCTGCACGCCTTCGCGGGAGACATCGCCACCGCTGCCCGAGTCACCGCGCTTGGCGACCTTGTCGATCTCGTCGAGGAAGACGATGCCGTTCTGCTCCACCGCCTCGATGGCGCGGTTCTTGATCTGTTCCTCGTTGACCAGCTTGGCGGCTTCTTCGTCGTGCAGCAGGCGCCGGGCTTCCTCGACGGTCACGCGGCGCGATTCCGACTTCTGCTTGCCCATGTTGGAGAACATGCTTTGCAGCTGGCTGGTCATTTCCTCCATGCCCGGCGGCGCGGAGATATCGAAGTTGCCCCCCTGCGGCGTGACCTCAATGTCGATCTCCTTGTCGTCGAGCTGGCCTTCACGCAGCTTCTTGCGGAAGGTCTGGCGCGTCGAGGAATCGTCGTGGGCATGGTCGTACTCGCTGCCGCGCGGTCGGGGCAGAAGCGCGTCGAGAATGCGCTCCTCGGTAGCGTCTTCTGCCTTGTGGGCGACTTCTTCCTTGGCCTGCTCGCGGACCATCTTCATGGCCATCTCGACCAGGTCGCGGACGATCGACTCGACGTCACGGCCGACATAGCCCACTTCGGTGAACTTGGTCGCCTCGATCTTGATGAACGGCGCCCCGGCCAGCTTGGCGAGACGCCGGGCGATCTCGGTCTTGCCGACCCCGGTTGGACCGATCATCAGGATGTTCTTGGGCACCACCTCGCCGCGCAGGCTGTCGTCGAGCTGCATGCGGCGCCAGCGGTTGCGCAGGGCGATGGCCACCGAGCGCTTGGCTTCCTGCTGGCCGATGATGTACTGATCCAGTGCGTGGACGATCTCGCGGGGAGTCATCTGTGTCATGACGGAGCCCTATGCTGCCCGGGAGCGGTGAGTGTGGCTCACAGCTCCTCGAGGGTAATGTTTTGATTGGTGAAGACGCAGATATCGCCGGCGATCTCGAGCGACTTCTCGGTGATGGCGCGCGCATCGAGCTCGGTGTTCTCGAGCAAGGCGCGTGCGGAGGCCTGGGCGTAGTGGCCGCCGGAGCCGATAGCGATGATGCCGCGTTCGGGTTCGACGACATCGCCGTTACCGGTAAGGATCAGCGAGGCGTTCTTGTCGGCCACGGCGAGCATCGCTTCCAGGCGGCGCAAGGCGCGGTCGGTGCGCCATTCCTTGGAAAGCTCGACGGCGGCCTTGACCAGGTGCCCTTGGTACTTATCCAGTTGGGCCTCGAAGCGCTCGAACAGCGTGAAGGCGTCGGCCGTGCCACCGGCGAAACCGGCCAGTACCTTGCCATGATGAATGCGGCGTACCTTGCTGGCGTTGCCCTTCATTACCGTGTTGCCGAGCGAAACCTGACCATCGCCGGCAAGGGCGACATGTTCGCCGCGACGTACGGATACGATCGTGGTCATGGATGGGAACTCCTTGTGGGGTGTCGGACACCCGATGACTTGATTGCCGAGGTACCCTTGGCACCTCAGGCGATAAAACGGTGCGACGAATGCCGATGATCACGGTAATGCGGGCGGCAAGCGGGTAAATCAAGCCGCCCGGGCGCCCCTTCAGTTCTGTAACTTGATCAGCAATGGCTCGATGCCTTGCGTCACCATCAGGTCCTGGGCGCGCGTCAACTCATTCGTGTCTTGGTAAGGGCCGACCTGCACGCGATGCCAGGTTTCGTCGTTGGAGGTTTGCACTTCGGTGATCTTGGCGATCAGCCCCAGGTCCTGAAGCCGGCTCGCGAGACGCTTGGCATCGGCGACCTTGCGAAACGAAGCCGCCTGCAGCATGTACTTGAGCCCATCGGCTGAAGGGTTGGCCATCACCTCGTCAGCACGGTCGTCGCTCGTGTCTGCCGATCTCTCGCCGCTGCTACTGGGCGCCGCTGTGGTGTTATCCACCTTGGGTGCGATGACCTCCGATTCCGGTAGCAAGGTATAGAACTCGAAGGTCGGCATGCGCGACTCGGAGGCGGCCTCGTCGGGTGCACCGCCCGATGAGGCGCCGCCGCCTGTACTGCCCGTCGAGTCATTGCCGGATGAGGCGCTATTGGAGGGCTTGGGCATTACCGTGGCGACCGGCTCCGGGGCCGATTGCTGGAAATATTGGGCGAGCGCGAAGCCAGCGATCAAGCCGACCACGCCCCATAGCCATCCCGGGAGCCCCGGCCGCGATGACTTGGACTGGCGTTTGCGGCTGGTGGCGCCGCGTGACGTGGCGCGAGAATTGTTTTTGCCTTGCTGGGCAGGGCGACGAGCCATGCTTACATCTCCTCGGGTGCGCTGACGCCCATCAGATCGAGGCCGTTGCGCAGCACTTGGCGCGTGGCCAGGCCCAGTGCCATCCGGGCATTGCGCAATTCATCGTCGTCGACCATGACCTTGACCGCGTTGTAGCAGGTGTGGAAGTCGGAGGCCAGGTCCATCAGGTACTGGGCGACCTGCTGTGGCTCGCGGGTCTGAGCGGCCCGTTCGACGACTTCCGGATAGCGCGCCAGGCGGTTCATCAGCTCTTTTTCCTGTTCGGTATCGAGTCGACTCAGGTGCTGCATGCCTAGCGCATGATCGAATGCCTTGGCCTCGGATTCGGCGCGACGCATCATGCTGCACACGCGGGCATGCGCATACTGGATGTAGTAGACCGGATTGTCGTTGGACTGCGAGCGAGCGAGGTCGATATCGAAGGTCAACTGCGAATCGGCACGCCGCGCGGCGAGGAAGAAGCGCGTGGCATCGCGGCCCACTTCATCGATGAGGTCGCGCAGGGTCACGTAGCTGCCGGCGCGCTTGGAGAGCTTGACTTCGACCCCGGAGCGCGTGACCAGCACCATCTGGTGCAGCACGTAGTCCGGCCACCCCTGCGGGATACCGCTTTCCAGCGCCTGCAGGCCGGCCCGTACCCGAGTGACCGTGGAGTGGTGATCGGCGCCTTGCTCGTTGATCACGGTGGTGAAGCCACGTTGCCATTTGTCGAGGTGGTAGGCGACGTCCGGCAGGAAATAGGTATAACCACCGTCTTGCTTGCGCATTACCCGGTCCTTGTCGTCACCGAAATCGGTAGTGCGCAGCCAGGTGGCGCCGTCCTCTTCATAGGTATGGCCACCGTCGACGAGTGCCTTCACCGTGGCGTCCACCTTGCCGTCGTTGTATAGCGAGGACTCCAGAAAGTAGACATCGAAGGCGACACCGAACGACTTGAGGTCGAGATCCTGTTCGCGACGCAGGTAGGCGACGGCGAACTCCTGGATGGCATCGAGATCCTCGGCCTCGCCCTTGCCGGTGACTTCTCGGTCATCGGCGGTAATCGTTTCGCCGGCTAGATACGCCTTGGCGACATCGACGATATAGGCGCCGCGATAGCCGTTCTCGGGCCACTCGGCCGCCTCCGGCGTGAGGCCTTTCACGCGGGCTTGCACCGAGCGGGCGAGATTGTCGATCTGGGCGCCAGCGTCGTTGTAGTAGAACTCGCGGGTGACATCGTAGCCGATGGCTTCCAGTAGCCGGCATAGGCAGTCGCCGATGGCGGCGCCACGCCCATGGCCAACGTGCAGCGGCCCGGTGGGGTTGGCGGAGACGAATTCCACCTGCACCTTCTGGCCCTGGCCGTTCAGGCTTCGTCCGTAGGTATCGCCGGCATCCAGAATGTGGGGCACCACCTGGGCGACGGCATCGGTGGCGGCGAAGAAATTGATGAACCCGGGACCGGCGATGTCGACCTGGCGTATGGCGGTGCTTTCCGGCAGCGCCGCGACCAAGGCCTCGGCCAGCTCGCGTGGCTTGCGTCCGGCCGGCTTGGCCAAGGTCAGCGCGAGATTGCTCGCGTAGTCGCCGTGGGCCTTGTCCTTGGCGGGCTCGACCTTGATGGCCAGCGGGGTGTCCTGGGGAAGAATGCCTTGCTGCTTGAGCTGCGTACCGGCCGCGTCGAGCAGTTCGATGATCGTCTCTTTCATGAAATTCCGATGTCCTGTATCTGGCGCGCGTCAGGCCGGCGGGCGCCAGGCTACGAAGTGCGCTGAGAGCGTTAGGTCGCCTATTATCGGCGATTGGACGGCGCCTTTAAACCCAGCGATGCCATGTGTCTTGCGTTGCCGCGCGTGGCGGCGAGTACGGACGGCGGGGGCCCGTCAACTCAGCGTCTGTGGATCGATATCCAGCGAGGCGCGTATGCGCCGACCATCGGGATGACTCTCCAGCCATTGCACCAGCCAGGCACAGGCACGGTGCAGAGCGCTACGCCGCGTGTCGGAGAGCATCAACTGCATGTGATAGCGATTCTGACGGCGTTCCATGGGCGCCGGCACCGGTCCCAGGCAGGTGACCGAGGTGTCCTGAGTGACGAGCCATTCGCGCAATGCCTCGGCGGCGGCGGTGGCGAATTCGGCGACGTGTTCCTCGCGTGCGGCTTCGAAGCGGGCCAGCGCCAGATGACGATAGGGCGGCAGGCCGGCCAAGCGACGTTCTTCCAGCAGTTGGCCGGCGAGCGCTTCATAGCCGCTGTCGGCGAGCAAACGCAGATTGGGGTCGTCGGGATGCAGGGTCTGGACCAGTACGCGTCCGGGATGCTCGGCGCGACCAGCGCGGCCGGCGACCTGCACCAGTAGTTGGGCACTGTGCTCGAGGGCGCGGAAATCGCTGGCGTAGAGCCCGGCGTCGGCGTTGACCACGACCACCAGCGTGACATGCGGCAAGTGATGGCCCTTGGCGAGCATCTGGGTGCCGACCAGCAGGCTGGGCTCGCCGCGTCGAATCTCGCGCAGAATATCCTCGAAGGCTTGCTTGCGCCGCGTGCTGTCGCGGTCGATGCGATGCACGGGCGTCTCGGGGAACAATGCCGCCAGCGTTTCCTCGGTGCGCTCGGTGCCGCTGCCCAATGGGCGCAGATCGCCACTGTCGCATTCCGGGCAGGTATCGGGCAGCGGACGGTGAAAGTCGCAATGATGGCAGACCAGTTCCTGCGGCTGGCGATGCAGCGTCATGCGGGCATCGCAATGTGGGCACTCAGCCAGCCAGCCGCATGCATGACATGCCAGGGTAGGGGCGAAGCCGCGTCGGTTGATGAAGACCAGCACTTGGTTGCCCGCATTCAGGGTCTGGCGAATCGCCTCGATGGCGGGGGCGATCAAGCCGCCCTGGCGGTGACGCCCGCGTAGATCGGTCAGTTCCAGGCGTGCCGGGGCGTGGCGGTTGGCGCGTTGCGTTAGCCGCAGGTGACGGTAGCGGCCGCTACGTGCCTGGGCGAGGGTCTCCAGCGCCGGGGTGGCGCTGCCCAGCACGATGGGGATGTTCTCGCGGTGGGCACGGGCGATGGCTAGATCACGGGCGTGGTAGCGCAGGCCTTCCTGTTGCTTGAAGGAGCCGTCGTGCTCCTCATCGATGATGACCACCCCGGCGGCGGCCAGAGGAGTGAAGACCGCCGAGCGAGTGCCGATGACGATCGGGGCCCGGCCGGTACGCGCGGCATCCCAGGCATCCAGGCGTTCGAGATCGGTGAGTCCCGAATGCAGGGCGACCACGGGGACCCGAAAGCGTTGCCGGAAGCGTGACAGCGTTTGCGGTGTCAGGCCGATTTCCGGTATCAGAACCAGTGCCTGACGGTCTCGCGCGAGCACCGCTTCGATGAGCTGCAGGTAGACCTCGGTCTTGCCGCTGCCGGTGACGCCGTGCAGCAAACATGGGTGATAGCGTTCGAGGCCTTCGTGAATTTCGGCGAGAACGCCTGCCTGTTCACGGGTCAGCGGCAACGAGGGTTCGGCGAGCCGTGAACCTGACGCTTCTTCGGTGGCCGTCAGGCGTTCTTCGCGGCACTCGACGAGCTGCTTGGCCAGCAGTCCCTCCAATTGGGCGCGGGTGAAGCCTTGTGCGGTGATCGCGCGTGTCATCAAACCACGCGGGTGCTGGCGCAGCATGGTCAGTAGTTCGGCTTGTCGAGGCGCGCGTTCGAGGGGGCTGGTATCGCCGTCGCGCGCGATCCAGCGCTCCTGGTGGCGGGCCTGCAATGGCCGCCCCTGGCGCAACGCCACGGGCAATGCCTGGGCGATGGTGTCGCCCAGCGGGTGTTGATAGTAGCGCGCGGTGAAACGACACAACCACCACCAGTCGTCGGGCAAGGGGGCATCGTCGAGACACGCCAGCACCGCCTTGAGTTGTGCGTCTGGAACGTCGCTATGCTCGGGACACTCGACCACCACGCCGATGAGCTGACGACGTCCGAACGGTACCTTGACGCGAAGCCCGGGGCGCCAACCACAAGCGGGAGCCTCGCGGCAGGGGCGATAGTCGAAAAGGCGTCGCAAGGGCGTGGGCAGGGCGATCCTGAGTAGGCGTGGTGTATGGTCGGTGCTCGACAAGAATCCTCCGAAAGGGCGGTGGCCCATGGCGTTGCAGGCGCCACGCGTCTTTTCAGCGATATCGCGGCACTGCTATACTGTGCGGCTATTCGGCTGTGTGCCAGGCGAGTATCGTCGGGGTCACATGCCGAATCAATCGGTTGCATCTTTATCAACCCGTGTGCGGTGCCTGGCGTCGACCAGGTGGCGGCGCACCATAGCGTGAGGCAGCAAAATGAAACAAGCGATCCATCCCGAATACAAGAAGGTCACCGCCACCTGTTCATGCGGCGCGACCTTCGATCTGGGCTCCACCGCCAAAGACGACTTCTACCTGGATGTCTGCTCGCAGTGCCACCCGTTCTATACAGGCAAGCAGAAGCAGGCGACCACCGGTGGTCGTGTCGAGCGCTTCAACAAGCGTTTCGGTGCAGCGCTCAAGCGCGACTGAGCCAAGCAAGAGAACCGCTACGCCGGCGTGTCGCCGGCGTTCGAGAAGACCCGCCGAATATATGGCGGGTTTTTTATTTTTGGAACGTCGAAAACGAGGCTCCGATAAGGTTTGTTTTATGCTTGGTTTGCCAGGCATAAGTTTCAATAAATAGCTGGTAATTGCTTCAAACGGTCGCTTAAAAGTCTTTAATTTTGCGAACTTGGCATAAGTTGTTTGGTGGAATTTTTTTCTATATTCTGATGGTCATGCCTCCATGCAGACGATTGGAAAAAAGCTCATGAGTGACGAAAAAAGACAGGCAGCGCTGGATTATCACGCCAAGCCGATTCCCGGCAAGCTATCCGTCGAATTGACCAAGCCCACCGAGACATCGAAACATCTATCCATGGCGTATAGTCCCGGCGTTGCCGAGCCGTGTCGCGAGATCGCCAAGGACGTGGAAAACGCCTATCTGTATACCGGCAAGGGCAATCTGGTGGCCGTGGTCTCCGACGGTAGCGCGATCCTCGGCCTGGGCAATCTTGGCCCCTTGGCCAGCAAGCCGGTCATGGAAGGCAAGGGCGTGCTGTTCAAGCGCTTCGCGGGCATCAATTCCGTGGACATCGAGGTCGATGCCGAGAGTCCTCAGGCCTTCATCGATACCGTGGCCCGCATCGCGGATACCTGGGGTGGCATCAATCTCGAGGATATTAAAGCGCCGGAGTGCTTCGAGATCGAGCAGGCGTTGATCGAGCAATGCAATATTCCGGTCTTCCACGATGACCAGCATGGCACGGCCATCGTCACGGCTGCGGGACTGCTCAACGCCCTGGATATCGCCGGCAAGCGCCTGGAAGACGCCAAGATCGTCTGCCTGGGCGCGGGCGCCGCGGCCATCGCTTGCATGAAGCTGCTGGTCTCGTGTGGCGCGCCCGCCGAGAACATCTTCATGCTCGATCGCAAGGGTGTTGTGCACAGCGAGCGTGACGATCTCAACCAGTACAAGGCGATGTTCGCCACCCAGACCTCGCGGCGTACGCTGGATGATGCCATCGAGGGGGCCGATGTCTTCGTGGGGTTGTCCGGTCCCAATCTGCTCAAGCCCGAGCAGCTCGAGCGCATGGCGGCGAGCCCGGTGGTCTTTGCTTGCTCCAATCCCGATCCCGAAATTCATCCGGACGTCGCCAACGCGACCCGCGACGACGTGATCGTGGCCACCGGGCGTTCCGACTATCCCAACCAGGTCAATAACGTGCTGGGCTTTCCCTTCATCTTCCGTGGCGCGCTGGACGTTCGCGCTACGCGTATCAATGAAGAAATGAAAGTGGCGGCCGTGCATGCCCTCAAGGATTTGGCGCGTGAGCCGGTGACCCATGAGGTGCTGGATGGCTATGGTATCGAGTCACTGGAGTTTGGACGCGGTTATATCATTCCCACGCCGCTGGACTCGCGGCTGCTCGACAGGGTCGCCTCAGCGGTAGCGCAAGCCGCAGTCGATAGCGGTGTGGCGCGCAAGCCCTATCCGGCATATTATCCGCTGACCAGCATCAAGGACGTTTACGGACCGCTATAGTCGTGTTCCGAACAGACTCAATGATATCGAAGGGCCGCTCTTGGAGCGGCCTTTTGTGCCTTTTGTGGTTGTGGGGCGGGGCTAGTCGGCGTCACCAGCTATAGAGCAGTGACATTGAGGTAGTGCGGTCGGTGTTGGCTTCCGCGTTGTCCGGTGGATCCGTATTGTTCTTGACCTCAAACGACATCTTGAGCGCCAGGTGCGAATTGAGTTGGGAGGTCAACGACGAAATCGAGCGCGTCGTGGTGTTGGGCTCGGCCGCTTCGACAGAAACTGCCTGCTCGAAGTAGGCGCCTTCCGAGATATTCCAGCGATAGTCGAGTGCAGCATAGGCCAAGCCGAGGTCATCTTCCTTGCCGTCCTGGTAGGCATCGTGACGATAGCCGGGGCCGAATTCCGTGGACAGTGTGTGCGTCGCCCCGTCGAGCCACTGACGGCCATAGCCACCGATGGTGGTGAACTGGTAGTCGTAACCGCTAAAGCGGTCCTTTTCCCAGCGTCCGAAACCGAACAGATAGTGGGGGCCTTCCAGCTCATAACGCTCGCGGCCGCCCAGCAGGTACTGCTCGGTACTGGTTTCATCGTTTTCCTGAACGCTGCGCGTCTCGCCGCGCAGCGTATGTGTATGGCGACCCGTCAGCCAGGTGAGACGCCCCTTGGCGAGCAGCGTCCGGCTGTTGCTGTTCCCGGAGAGGCGCGTATAGCCGAGTTCGGCCTCGCCACTCATCTCGGGGGCATCGTCCTGTGGTGCGGGCGGTGCGTAGAATAAATCGGCGTGCACCGGGAGTGCGCCGCAGAGCAGCATGACGAGCGCTACTGATAATAACAATGACCATCGCGAACCTCGCGACACGAGCATGGTGGACTCCCTTTCAAAAACGGTTCTCGATCAGTGGTGTGGGAGCTGGCGCGCTCATGGGGTGGCCATCGGGGCCACCCATGGGGAGTCGACTAGAAAATGGCATCGTAAGTACCGGTGCCTTGGGAGCCGCTGCTATCCTCGAGTTCGGGCTGGATCGAGCGCGGCTTGTAGTCGGGTAAATTGTCCTTGCGGAAGATTTCCTGCATGCCGCCCGATTGATCGTTGTGCAGGCGCAGCCCGGTCTCGGGGTCGATGCGGACCTTGACGATATCGTCGGGGCGCGAGGGCATACTTTCAGGCTGGCCTTGAAGCGCCTGCCCCATGAACGACTTCCAGATCGGCAAGGCAGCTTGCGAGCCATATTCACCGGTCGTGGAATTGTCATCCTTGCCGACCCAGACGGTGGCCACCAGGTCGTCGTTGAAGCCGGAGAACCAGGCGTCGCGTTGATCGTTGGTGGTGCCGGTCTTGCCGACGATATCGGGACGGTCGAGATCCAGTGCGCCGCGTCCCGTGCCCTTCTCGATGACGTCACGCATCATGTCACGGATGATATACATTTCCTCGGGACTGGCGGCACGCTCGGCGATACGGCGCGTTTCGCCGTCGAGCACCACGGTTTTCTGGTCGGGATCACACTCTCGGCATGCCACCACGGGATTGGCCTCCTCGACCAATTCGTTCTTGCTGCCATGGGTGACCGACTGGATATACCACGGCACGACCTTGAAGCCGCCATTGGCCAGCACGGCATAAGCATTGGCCATTTCCAGCGGTGTCAGTGATGCGCTGCCCAGCGCGAGCGATAGGCCATGCGGCAGCCGGTCCTTGGCGAAGCCGAAGTTCGTCAGGAATTCCAGCGTGTTATCCAAGCCTAGCGACTGTAGCACGCGAATCGTGACCAGGTTGCGCGACTGGTAGAGGCCGACACGCAAGCGCGTAGGGCCGCGGAATTCGCCTTCGGCATTTTCAGGGCGCCAGTCGCCGCCGACATCGGACATGACCACCGGGGCATCGTTGATGACCGTGGCGGCGTTCATCCCGTTGTGCAGCGCGGCGAGATAGATGAAGGGCTTGAAGATCGACCCGGCCTGGCGTTGCGCCTGGATAGCACGATTGAACTTGCTAGACGAGAAGCTGAAACCACCTTGCAGGCCGCGAATGGCGCCGGTTTGCGGATCCATGATGACGATTGCCGACTGGGCGCCTGGCACCTGAGAGAGGCGCCAGTCGCCGTCGTCGGTGCGCATGACACGAATCAGGTCGCCACGCTGAGCGATGGCCTCGGCGTTGGCGGGTGTCTCGCCGCGCCACTCGGCGCTGTGATACGTGCGCGCCCAGTCGAGTCCATCCCAGTCGAGCGTTACGACGCCATCGTCACGCGTCAGGACGCGCATCTGGCGATTCTCGGTTTCCACGACGATACCCGGCTCGAGCGGGCCATGCCGGGGAGTGCGGTCGAGCACCTTGACCCAGTTGCTGACATCCCCGTCGATTCCTTCGACCGATTCCTCGCTGCTTTTGGCGGCCTGGCGTGCGGTTTCCATGACCTCGGGCGATTCGGACAGCTCTTCCTCGAGCCCTTGGGAATCCGTACGCTCCTGGGCTTCCACCAGGCTGGAGGGGATTTCGGTTTCCTCGGCCCCACGCCAGCCATGACGGGTGTCGTAATCGATGAGCCCGTTGACCAGCGCATCGCGCGCGGAGGCCTGCAGGCGGCTGTCGATAGTCGTCTGGATCTGGTAGTTATCGGTGTAGGCGTCGTCGCCGAAACGTTCCACGGCATACTGGCGCGCCATCTCGGCGACATACGGCGCATTGACCTCATACTGCGAGCGTGGCCGATGCGCAGTGATCGGCGCCTTGACGGCGGCCTGGTACTGAATGGGGTCGATAGAGCCGAGTTCGCGCATGCGCAGCAATACCCAGTTGCGGCGAATCAACGAGCGCTCGGGATTGTTCAGCGGGTTGAGCGCCGAAGGTGCCTTGGGCAGGCCAGCGAGCATGGCCAGTTGCGGTAAATCGAGCTCCGCAAGGGGTTTATCGTAGTAGCTTTCGGCGGCCGCTCCGATGCCGTAGGCGGCATTCCCGAGATAGATCTTGTTGACGTACAGCTCAAGGATTTCCTGCTTGTCGAGCACTTGCTCCATTTGCAGCGACAGCAGGATCTCGCGAATCTTGCGCGTAAATGTTTGATCCAGCGTCAACAGATAGTTACGCGCCACCTGCATGGTGATGGTGCTGCCCCCCGACTGGATGTTGCCGCTGGTGGCAAGCTCCATCGCTGCGCGTGCAAGCCCCTTGGGGTCGATGCCGGGATGCTCGAAGAAACTGGCATCTTCGGCAGCCAGCAGGGCGTCGATGTAGGATTGGGGGATGTCATCGTAGCCGACCGGCATGCGGCGCTGATCGCCGAACTCGCCGATCAGCTTGTCGTCACGCGTGTAAACGCGTAGCGGTGTTTGCAGTTCGAAGTTCTGCAATTGGCGAACATCGGGCAAGCCCGGAGCGAAATAGATACCGGCGCCAATGGTGGCCAGTACGCAGCCCAGCCCCAAAGACACTATCAGCCATAGGATGGACGTTAACAAGCGTTTGAAAAGCTTCATGAAAAGGCGTTTTCCGTCGTCTCGGGTGGCGGTCTGGCCGCAATGAATGGTGCAATCCGTTGCTGTCGCCATTATAAGAACGCAGCCGCATAGGGGCTAGCGTTGATGCGAATCGACTGTCACGGCAGTATGCATAATGTAACCTTACGCAATGTGGCGTGCCTCACACGATAGTGTGGCATGCTGATAATAAAGCGGCTTGCCTTGGCACAGGGGCAGCGGGTTGGCTCGCCGAAGATAATACCGAGCGCCACGCCACGCCGAAGAATATCGCAGGGGTATGACAGTGTGGCGGTTTAAAAAGTCCCAACAAGGCCTGGTAGGGGTGGATATTACCTCAGCCACCGTCAAATTGATCGAGCTCGATCATACGGGGGCGGGCCAGCGTATTTCCAGCTATGCGGTGCGTCCATTGCGTGAAGGCGCGGTGGTAGAGCGGCGCATCCGCGATCTCGACGAGGTGGCCGCAACGTTGACGCGTGCGGTCGAGCATGCGCGTCCGCATTCACGGCGCGCGGTGGCGGCGGTGCCTGCCAGTGCCACGATCACCAAGACGCTGACCTACCCGGTGACGCTCAGCGACGACGAAATCGAGGCCCGTATTCAGCTCGAGTCCGAGCGCCATATCCCGTTTCCGCTCAATGAAGTGGCCTTCGATTTCCAGCGCCTGGGGCTCAACGCCCGCTATCCCGATCAACAAGATGTCTTGCTGGTGGCATGTCGACTGCAGGACGTCGACCATCTTGCCGACGTTCTTCGCCGTGCCGGCCTCGAGCCGGCCGCCGTCGATGTGGAATCCTTCGCCATGGAGCGTGCGGCCAGCGAGCTGCTGCGTGACGAGACGCCGTCCGATCAGGCGGGAGACTGTGCTGCGCTGGTCGACATCGGCGCCAACATGAACGCCTTCCATGTGCTCATCGATGGGCGCATCGCCTATACCCGCGACAACGTATTGGGCGGTCGACACTTGACCGAGGAGATCCGCAAGCGCTATGGCCTGAGCCTCGAAGAGGCGGGGCTGGCCAAGAAACGCGGTGGTTTGCCTGAAGACTACGAGCATGAGGTGGTAATGCCGTTCATCGACATGCTGATTCAGCAAATCGGCCGCTCGTTGCAGCTTTATTACACCTCGGGCAAGCCCCGTGATATCCAGCGTCTGATTCTGGCGGGTGGCTCGAGTGTCATTCCGGGGTTGCGTGAACGGCTCGCGGCGCAAAGCGGGCTGGAAGTGGTGATGGCCAACCCTTTCAAGCGCATGCGGGTGGCGTCACGCGTCGACGTGCAGGCGCTCGCCAGCGATGCACCGGCGATGCTCACTGCATGTGGCCTGGCGATGAGGGGGCGGCGATGAGTATCGAAATCAATCTGTTGCCGTGGCGAGAGGCGCACCGTCAGCGGCGTACGCAGCGCTTTTATATGGCCCTCGTGGGCGTATCGGTGTTGGCGCTGCTGTGTGCCCTGGGTGTATCGCGCTGGTATCAGGCGGGAATTGATGCCGAGCGTGGCCGCCTGGCCCTGATCGAGCGCCGCATGGAGGCACTCGAAAAGGACATCGATACGGTCAAGGACTATCGCCAATTGCGAGGGCGGATGCTCGAACAGATCGGCCTGATCCGCGAGCTGCAATTCAGCCGTCCGCAGACGGTACGCATCTTCGATCAGTTGGCGGCGACGCTGGCCGACGGCGTGCATTACGACCGCCTGGTGCGGGAGGGAGATCAACTCGAGCTCAAGGGGCTGGCGCGCTCCAATCGGCGTGTGTCGGAGCAGTTGCGGCAACTGGCTGCCTCGCCAGATTTCGGTACGCCAGCGCTTTCCGACGTGCAGTCGGGCGACGACGCTGCGGCGGTGAAGCGTTTCAACCTCAGTGTCGAGGCGCGTACGCCTCGCCGTGATGCCGAGGAGGCGCCATGAGTCTGCGCTCACAGTGGCGACAGTTGCGCGAGGTCGAGTGGCGCGACCTGGACCTCAAGGAAGCCGGTACGTGGCCGGCGTTGCTGCAGGCGCTGTGCCTGGTGGCGCTATTCCTGGCCGTCTTCTGGGTGGCCCAGTGGTACTTTGCCGCGCCGCGCCAGGAAACCCTCGACAGCTTGCAGGGACGCGAGGGCGAACTGCTCCAGGAATACGAAACCCGTGCTTACCAGGCGGCCAATCTCGAGCAGATGCGCATGCAGATGGCGGAGCTCGACACGCGCATGCAGGCATTGCTGAAAATGCTGCCCACCGGCACAGAGATCCCGGCGCTGCTGGATGACATCAGCGATGCGGCGCAGGATCATCGGCTCGCCATCGAATCGATCCGGCTGCGCTCGCCGGTGCCACAAGACTTCTACATCGAGCAGCCCTTCGATATCCAGGTGCGGGGCGGCTATCACGACATTGCTGCCTTCCTGGCCAGCGTGGCGGCATTGCCGCGTATCGTCACCTTACATGACTTCTCGCTGTCGCCGGTGGACGGTGGCGATACGCTGCGTCTGTCGATATTGGCGCGTACTTATAGTTATCGCGAAGACGCCGACCCCAAGGTCGAGGGGCGTGATGATGACTGAATGGCTGATGATCCCCCGGTGGTGGCGTGTCCTGCTCGCGGGGCTGGTCGGGATGGTGTTGCTGAGCGGTTGTCGCGATGCAGAGATGACTGCTTTGGACGCGCACCTGGATACTCTGCGCCAGCGACCGGAGGGCAGCATCGAGTCGCTTCCTCCCGCGCCGGTGTATCCCACGGCGGATTATTCCCAGGCCCAGCAGCGCAGCCCGTTCAGTGCCGAGCGCCGCACGCAGGAAGGCGTCGCAGCCTCGTCGCAGGGTGACGGCCCCGATCGTCAGCGTCCGCGTGAGCCCCTGGAGCGCTTTCCGCTGGAACAACTCGAGCTAGTGGGAACCTTGACGGTGGGCGGGCAGCCATCGGCCTTGATTCGTGCGCCCGATGGCAATGTCTACCGTCTTTTCGAAGGTCACTATCTGGGGACCGATTTCGGACGTGTCACCGTGATTCATGACGCTGGCGTCGAGCTGGTCGAGCGAGTGCGCGATGGCGGCGGTGCTTGGCGTCAGCGGCAACGCACTCTGGAATTCAACGATTCATCGCAAGCTGCCGAGTGATGGCGGTACGAACAAGTATTGGAGAACCACATGATGCGAACGCTGCGCGACTGGCTGATGGGCGGGCTCTGTCTCGTGGGGCTGGTCGTCTGTGCCCAGGGGCAGGCGGCGACGTTGACGTCGCTCGAGTTTGCCCAGCGCGGAGATGGCGGAATCGATGCGTTGCTGGCATTCGATGGTCCGGCGCCCGAGCCGCATAGCTACCGGAGCGACTCGCCGGCGCAGCTCGTCGTCGACCTGCCGGCAACGCAAAACCAGCTCGAGCAGCGCCGCTTCGGTATCGATCGCGCTGGGTTGCGCGAGGTCAGCGTGGCCGAGACGGGCGAGCGCACACGTCTGGTGTTCGGTCTCGACGAGCCCTTGTCCTATTCGACCCAGCGTCAGGGGCAGCGTCTTCGTGTGCGTCTGGGCGGGGATGCCGCTGAGCGCTCCACCGCATTGACGCGCATCCGCGATCTCGATTTCCGGCGTGGCGATAACGGCGGTGGGCGCTTGGTGGTGACGCTCGACCACGGTGGCGTGACGCCTGAAACGGATGCCGAAGGCGACACCTTGAAGGTCACGTTGCCCGGTGTGCGGCTGCCTAAGGAGTTGAACAGTATTCTCGACGTCAGCGATTTCGATGCGCCGGTGTCGCGCATCGTGCCACAGTCCGACGCGGACGGCGTGACATTGACGCTCGACAATCGCGAGGCCTTTCAGCACCTGGTCACGCAGCGCGGCGATCAACTGATCGTGGAGGTGCAGCCGCGTGCTGATGATGCGCGTGCGTTAGAGGGCGACACGCAGGAATATGACGGCGAGCCGGTGAGCCTCAATTTTCAGAATATTCAAGTACGCGAAGTGCTGTCGGTGCTTTCCGACTTCAGCGGGATCAATATCGTCGCCAGCGATAGCGTTCAGGGCAGTGTGACGCTCAATCTCAAGCAGGTGCCGTGGGATCAGGCGCTCGATCTGATTCTCAAGAGTCATGGTCTGGCGAGTCGTCGCGAGGGCGATGTGATCGTGGTCGCGCCCGCCGATGAGCTGGCACAGATGGAGCGCCAGACGCTGGAAAATCGTGTCCAGTCTCAACAATTGGCGCCGCTCAGGACCGAGTACGTGCAGGTGCGTTACGCCAAGGCCACTGATCTCGCCACGATGCTGCGTGGCAGCGAAGGGTTTGGTCTGCTCTCCGAGCGTGGCCGCGTGACGGTCGATGAGCGGACCAATACATTGCTGGTGCGTGACACGCCCGATCAACTGGCGGGGATCCGTGACATGCTCGACAAGCTCGATGTGCCGGTGCGTCAGGTGCAGATCGAGGCACGCATCGTCATCGCCCGTGATACTGCCTCCCAGGAGTTGGGGGTCAACTGGGGCGTCTCGCAACGCCAGGGGGTTACCTTCGACGAAGATGGCGTGGGTAGCGTGGTCGATCGCAACCCCAGTGGTGCCAATCGCGGCTCCGCCGGTCTGTCCGTCGATCTGGGTGATAGCGATGGCAGCGGCTCGGCATTCAGCTTCGGTTATCTTTCTGGCGACGTGTTGCTCGACCTGGAATTGCGTGCCCTGGAAAGTGAGGGCAAGAGCCAGACCATTTCCCAGCCCAAGATCATCACTGCCAACCAGAAAAAGGCGGTAATCAAGCAAGGCCAGGAAATCCCCTACCAAGAGTCGACGTCCTCCGGGGCGACCAATGTGGAATTCAAGGAAGCCGTGCTGTCGCTCGAGGCCACGCCGCAGATCACCCCCGACGGCAGCATCGTCATGGATTTGCTGATCAACAACGATACCGTCTCTGATAGCAGCTACGATGGCGCGCCGGCGATCGATACCAATTCCATCGAGACCCAGGTGCTGGTGAATGATGGCGAGACCGTGGTGCTGGGCGGCATACTGACGTCTGAGCAATTGCGCAATCTCTACAAGACGCCGCTGCTTGGCGATTTACCGCTCATCGGGTCGTTGTTCCGCTATACCCAGGAATCCAACGAAAAGGTAGAATTGTTGATCTTCATTACCCCCAAGATCATCGGAGACGAACAGGCGAATCGCTGATGCAGGATCTGCCCACGATCATCCTCGTCGGCCCCATGGGCGCGGGGAAAAGCACCATCGGACGCCTGCTGGCAGCCGAGTTGAAGCGCGAGTTTTTCGATAGCGATCACGAAATCGAAGCGCGCTGCGGTGCCAATATTGCCTGGATTTTCGATGTCGAGGGCGAGCGTGGCTTTCGTGATCGTGAAACCCACATGCTGCGGGAGCTGGCCGGGCGCGAGGCTATCGTCCTTGCTACTGGCGGCGGTGCGGTGATGCGTGAGGATAACCGCCAGGCGCTGCGCGAGCGTGGCACGGTGGTGTATCTGGCGACCTCGGTCGAACAGCAGATTCGGCGTACGGCCCGTGATCGTAACCGCCCTCTGTTGCGTCAAGGCAATCCCGAGCAGGTGCTGCGCGATCTGTTCGCCAAGCGTGACCCGCTTTACCGCGCCACCGCCGACTTGACGGTCCGCACCGACCGGCGTGGCCCCAGGGCGGTGGTCAACGAGATCATTCGTCGCACCAAGCGTTTGTCCGATCCACTCGACCTCAAGGCTTGATCATGACCGCTTCGTCCGCATTGCCGTATCAACGTCTGCATGTCGAACTCGACGCCCGGCGCTATCCCATCCATGTCGGCCCGGGGCTGCTCGATGAGCCGAACCTGCTGGTGCCCTACCTGGCCGGGCGTCAGGTGATGATCGTCACCAACGAGACCGTGGCGCCGCTTTATCTCGAGCGCCTCAAGCGCACGCTGAGCGGTGACGACCGCGACGTGCGCGAGGTAATCCTGCCCGATGGCGAGCACACCAAGACTCTGGCCAGTGTCGAGCGCATTTGGGACGCGCTGCTGGCGGCGGGGTTCAATCGGCGTTGCACGCTGGTGGCGCTTGGTGG
The DNA here is from genome assembly GCF_023061285.1 of Chromohalobacter nigrandesensis. GTDB lineage: Bacteria > Pseudomonadota > Gammaproteobacteria > Pseudomonadales > Halomonadaceae > Chromohalobacter > Chromohalobacter nigrandesensis. The sequence continues at coordinate 84,527 of NZ_JAKGAM010000006.1, read as the reverse complement.
CGGAGTGATCGGCGACATGGCAGGCTTCGCCGCGGCGTGCTATCAGCGCGGCGTGGCCTTCGTGCAGGTGCCCACCACCTTGCTGTCGCAGGTGGATTCCTCGGTGGGCGGCAAGACCGGCGTCAATCATCCGCGCGGCAAGAACATGATCGGCGCCTTCTGGCAGCCGCGCGCGGTGTTGATCGACACCGATACGCTGGCCACGTTGCCGGCCCGTGAGCTCTCCGCAGGACTTGCCGAGGTCATCAAGTACGGCCTGATACAGGATGCCGACTTCCTCGCCTGGCTGGAGGCGCGCATGCCGGCGCTGCGCGGGCTCGATGTCGAGGCGCTCACCGAGGCCATCCTCAGAAGCTGTGCCATCAAGGCGGAGATCGTCGCCCGCGACGAGACCGAACAGGGTCAGCGGGCGCTGCTCAACCTGGGGCATACCTTCGGGCACGCGATCGAAGCGCATCAGGGGTATGGCAACTGGCTGCACGGCGAGGCCGTGGGCGCGGGCATGTTGATGGCCGCCACGCTGTCGCAGCGTCTTGGCTGGCTTGCCGCCGACGACATGGCGCGTGTCGAGACGCTGGTGGCGGATACCGGCCTGCCGGTGACGGCACCTGCTGCGATGAGTGCCGGTGACTTTCTCGCCACCATGCGCCTGGACAAGAAGAACATCGACGACCGCTTACGCCTGGTGCTGTTGTCCAGCCTGGGCGAGGCGTGCGTCTACGACGACACCCCGTCGGATATGCTCGAGTCGCTGCTCGTCGACTTCCCCCGCGCCTGACGCGCGTGTCTCTCCCTTGATCGACGCGTGACGCCTGCCTCTTCGGCAGGCGTTTTGCGTCGCCCCGCCCGTGTTTGTGCAACGACGGTTTTCACGCGACAATATGCCTGTATCGGCATGCCTCATGCAGGATCGGCATGAGCTGGAGCGATAATCTAGACTAAAGTCGCATGTTTCGAGATTTGTGCGTTCCAGCTTGCTAACGCGTTGACATGTCAGGGGTTTTAGCCAAATTATGCGGCTAACCCCGCGATTTTGCGCGGCTTTGAGGCAGAGAGGCGGGTCGTGGAATTGCTTGAGCAGGGGCCAGGGGCTATGCTGGTTGGCCTTTTTCACGTCCGATGCGTCATCGAATGACGAGCTTTTCACACCTTAAAAATAAAAGATAACCGAAAAGCATAACACGATTATTTCTGGACACAAGTTTTCAAAAATTGTGAGGCACGCCCATGATGAGAGGCCTTCACCAGCCTGGCGAGTTCCGTGACAACTGCGGTTTCGGCTTGATCGCCCACATGGAAGGGCAGGCGAGTCATGACCTGCTCAAGACCGCGATCGAATCCCTGACTTGCATGACCCACCGCGGCGGCATCGCCGCCGACGGCAAGACCGGCGATGGCTGCGGTCTGCTATTCAAGATGCCCAGCGACTTCATGCGTGCCGTGGCCAGCGAGGAGCTGGGCGTCACGCTGGGCGAACGCTTCGCTGTGGGCAGTCTGTTTCTGCCCGATGACGATGCCCGCGAGACGCATGCGCGAGAGGTACTCGAGGCGCAACTGACGGCGCGTGGTCTGCGTGTCAGCGGCTGGCGCGAGGTGCCCACCGATGCGTCGGTGTGTGGCCCCATGGCGTTGGAGTGCCTGCCGCGCATTCGTCAGATCTTCGTCGAGGCCGATGGCGAGTGCGACACCCAGGCGTTCAATGTCGACCTGTTCATGGCGCGGCGCTATGCCGAGCAAGCGCTCAAGGATGAAGACGACTTCTATATCTGCTCGTTGTCCACCGAGGTGGTGTCCTACAAGGGCCTGATGATGCCTGCGGATTTGCCCACCTTTTATCGGGATCTGGGCGATGAGCGGCTGCATACGGCGATCTGCGTCTTCCATCAGCGCTTTTCCACCAATACTGCACCGCGCTGGCCGCTGGCGCAGCCTTTCCGATTCCTGGCGCATAACGGTGAGATCAACACGGTCGAAGCCAATCGCGGCTGGGCCAACGCGCGCAAGGAAAACTTTCTCTCGCCGTTGCTGCCGGAAATCACCGAACTCGACGAGATCGTCAATACGTCGGGTTCCGACTCCTCGAGCATGGACAACATGCTCGAGGTGTTGCTGACCGGCGGGATGGATCTCTACAACGCCATTCGCATGATGGTGCCGCCGGCCTGGCAGAACGTCGAGACGATGGATGGTGATCTACGCGCCTTCTACGAGTACAACTCCATGCACATGGAGCCGTGGGATGGCCCCGCCGGTCTGGTGATGACCGATGGCCGTCATGCGGTGTGCATGCTCGACCGTAACGGGCTGCGTCCCGCGCGCTGGGTGATCACCGAGAACGGCTATATCACCCTGTCCTCCGAGATCGGCGTCTACGACTATAAGCCCGAGGACGTCATTGCCAAGGGCCGCGTGGGGCCGGGGCAGATCCTCGCCGTGGACACCCATACCGGCGAAGTGCTGCACACGCCGGATGTCGACGAACGTCTGCGCTCGGCGTACCCATACCGGCGCTGGTTGAAGCAGCATGCGCATTATCTGGAGTCCGCGCTGACCGAGCTGGCGCGTTTTCAGCCCATGGCCGGCGACAAGCTCAACGTTTACCAGAAGATGTTCCAGGTAACGTTCGAAGAGCGCGATCAGTTGCTGCGTCCGCTGGCCGAGGGCGGCCAGGAGGCGGTGGGCTCGATGGGCGACGACACGCCGATGGCGGTGCTGTCGCGTCATGGACGCTTGCTGACCGATTACTTCCGGCAGAAGTTCGCGCAGGTCACCAACCCGGCCATCGATCCGCTGCGCGAAGCGATCGTGATGTCGCTGGAAACCTGCTGCGGCGCCGAGTTGAACGTCTTCGAGGCGACCCCCGAACACGCGCACCGCCTGATCCTGACCACGCCGGTGCTATCGCCGCGCAAGTTCACTGCATTGATTAATCAGGAGGATCCGGCGTTCGCCAGCCATAAGCTGAGCCTGAGTTACGACCCTGAGCGCGATACGCTCAAGCAGGCGCTGCTCGGCCTGTGTCAACGGGCCGAGGACGCAATTCGCGAGGGTAAGGTGATCCTGGTGCTTTCGGACGCCGATCTGGAACGCGGCAAGTTGCCGATTCATGCCGTGCTGGCGGTGGGAGCGATCCACCATTACCTGGGCCGCAAGGCCTTGCGGCCGCGCGTCAACCTGGTGGTCGAGACCGGCTATGCCCGCGACGCCCATCAGATGGCGGTATTGTTCGGCGTGGGGGCTACGGCGGTGTATCCGTATCTGGCCTACCAGGTCATGGCCGACATGCACAATACTGGCGAGTTGACCGGCAACCCGGCGGACGCCCGTGAAAATTACCGCAAGGGCCTGCAGAAGGGGCTCTACAAGATACTCTCCAAGATGGGTATCTCGACGTTGGCCTCCTATCGCGGTTCGCAGCTGTTCGAGGCGGTGGGGCTATCCTCCGAGGTCATGGAGATGTGCTTCACCGGCATGGCGTCGCGTATCGAAGGTGCCGGCTTCGCCGAGCTGCAACTCCAGCAGGAACTGCTGGCCCGTGATGCCTGGATCCCGCGCAAGGGAATTCGTCAGGGCGGTCTGGTGAAGTACGTGCACGATCATGAATACCACGCCTACAACCCGGACGTGGTCATGCAGTTGCAGAGCGCGGTGCAAAGCGGCGACTACGCCAAGTGGAAGCAGTTCGCACAGACCGTCAATGAGCGCTCGGTGGCGACCCTCCGCGACCTTCTGACGCTCAAGCCGGCGCCCGAACCGTTGCCGCTCGATGAGATCGAACCTGTCGAGAACCTGCTGCCGCGCTTCGACAGTGCCGGGATGTCGCTGGGCGCGTTGTCACCCGAGGCTCATGAGGCGATGGCGCAAGCCATGAACGAGACCGGCGGGCGTTCCAACTCCGGCGAAGGCGGCGAGGACCCGGCGCGCTACGGGACCATTCGTAGCTCCAAGATCAAACAGATCGCTTCCGGGCGCTTCGGCGTGACGCCGGCCTATCTGGTCAACGCCGAGGTGCTGCAGATCAAGGTCGCGCAGGGCGCCAAGCCCGGTGAGGGCGGCCAGTTGCCCGGCGGCAAGGTCAACGAACTGATCGCTCGGCTACGTTACGCGGTGCCTGGGGTGACGCTGATTTCGCCGCCGCCGCACCACGACATCTATTCCATCGAGGATCTGGCGCAACTGATCTTCGACTTGAAGCAGGTCAATCCGCAGGCCCAGGTCTCGGTCAAGCTGGTCTCCGAGCCGGGCATCGGCACCATCGCCACCGGCGTGGCCAAGGCCTACGCCGATTTGATCACCGTTTCCGGCTACGACGGCGGCACGGCGGCGAGTCCGCTGACCTCGATCAAGCATGCCGGCAGCCCGTGGGAACTGGGCCTGCCCGAGGTGCATCAGGCGCTGCGCATCAATGGCCTGCGCGACAAGATTCGCCTGCAGACCGATGGCGGCCTGAAGACCGGCCTCGACGTGATCAAGGCGGCGATTCTCGGCGCCGAGAGCTTCGGTTTCGGCACCGCGCCGATGGTGGCGCTGGGGTGCAAATACCTGCGTATCTGCCACCTCAACAACTGCGCCACCGGCGTTGCCACTCAGCACCAGCATCTGCGCGACGAGCATTTCCGCGGCACCGTGGACATGGTCAAGCACTACTTTCGCTTCATCGCCGAGGAAGTCCGCGAGCTGATGGCACTGCTCGGCGTGCGTCAGTTGCCCGACCTGATCGGGCGCACCGATCTGCTCGAGATCCTCGAGGGCGAGACGGCGTCCCAGCGCAAGCTCGATTTGATGCCGTTGTTGCAGAACGATCATGTCCCCAAGGACGCGCCGCAGTTCTGCCAGATCGGTCGCAACGAGCCGCACGATCCAGGCGCCAAGAACCAGGAAATGCTGGACGCCTTGTTGCCGGCCATCGAGGCCAAATCGGGTGGTGAGTTCCACTTCCAGATCACCAACTGCGACCGCAGTGTGGGGGCTCGGGTGTCCGGTGAGATCGCCAAGCGCTATGGCGAGAGTGGGCTTGAAGACGCGCCGATCGTCGCGCGTTTCACCGGCGTGGCGGGGCAGAGCTTCGGAGTGTGGAACGCCCGTGGCCTGCAACTCTATCTCGAAGGTGATGCCAACGATTACGTCGGCAAGAGCATGAACGGCGGCAAGGTGGTCATCGTGCCGCCTCGCGAGAGCCGCTTCGAAAGCCACAAGACAGCGATCATCGGCAACACTTGTCTATACGGCGCGACTGGCGGCAGGCTGTTCGCGGCGGGCACGGCGGGCGAACGCTTCGCGGTGCGCAACTCCGGTGTGCATGCGGTCATCGAGGGTGCCGGCGATCACTGCTGCGAATACATGACCGGGGGTCTGGTCGCCGTGCTCGGCGAGACCGGCATCAACTTCGGGGCGGGCATGACCGGCGGGTTCGCGTATGTACTCGATGAAGATCGCACCTTTGTCGACAAATACAACCACGAACTGGTCGAGATCCATCGCATCAATACCGAGGTCATGGAAGCCTACCGGCGCCACCTGCGGGAGATGCTCGAGGAATACGTCGCCGAAACCGGCTCCGCGCGGGGCCAGGCGATCCTTGAGGACTTCTCCGACTTCATCCGCCATTTCTGGTTGGTGAAACCCAAGGCGGCGAATCTCAACGGTCTGCTGGCCCAGTCCCGGCGTCAGCCGGAATAAGAGTCGGCGTCAGCCGGAATAGGCATCGGCGTCAGCCGGAATAGGCATCGGCGTTAGCCGGAATAAGAGCTGGCGTCAGCCGGATTAAAAGCCGTTGGCGGCCAGAATAAGCGCCGTTGGTGGCCGGAGTCAGAGCCGTCGGCGGCCCGAGTAGCGCTTGCTGCTCGCTGAATACCAGGAGAGACGACCATGGCAAACCGTCTGAATAACGATTTCCAGTTCATCGATGTCGGTCGGCAGGATCCGCAGAAGAAGGAAGCGCGCGCCCGAGCGCGCGAGTTCGCCGAGATCTACGAGCCTTACAAGCCCAGCGAGGCGGCCAGCCAGGCGCATCGCTGTCTGGATTGCGGCAATCCGTATTGCGAGTGGAAGTGCCCGGTCCACAATTACATTCCCAACTGGTTGAAGCTGGTCAGTGAGGGCAACATCCTCGAGGCGGCGGAGATGTCTCACCGCACCAATTCGCTACCCGAGGTGTGCGGTCGTGTGTGCCCGCAGGACCGCCTCTGCGAGGGTGACTGCACGCTGAACGATGGCTTCGGCGCGGTGACTATCGGCTCGGTGGAGAAGTACATCACCGATACGGCTTTCGCCATGGGCTGGCGCCCGGACATGTCCAAGGTCGATTGGACCGACAAGCGTGTAGCGGTGATCGGTGCCGGCCCGGCGGGATTGGGCTGTGCCGATATTCTGGTGCGTAACGGCGTCAAACCGGTGGTGTTCGACAAGCACCCCGAAATCGGCGGGCTACTGACCTTCGGCATTCCCGAGTTCAAGCTCGAGAAGAATGTCATGAAGCGGCGCCGTGCGGTGTTCGAAGAGATGGGGATCGAGTTCCGCCTGGGCGTGGAAATTGGCGGCGATGTGTCCCATGAGGCACTGCTCGACGAGTTCGATGCCGTGTTCATGGGCATGGGCACCTACAAGTACATGGAAGGCGGCTTTCCTGGCGAGGATCTGCCCGGGGTCCACAAGGCGCTGGATTTCCTGGTCGCCAACGTCAATCACTGCCTGGGCTTCGAGAAGGATCCTGACGATTACGTGTCGCTCGAAGGTAAGTGCGTCGTGGTGCTGGGCGGCGGCGATACGGCGATGGACTGCAACCGCACCTCGATCCGTCAGGGGGCGGCGAGTGTGACCTGCGCTTATCGTCGCGATGAGGACAATATGCCGGGATCGCGCAAGGAGGTGGCCAATGCCCGCGAAGAGGGCGTGGAATTCCTGTTCAATCGTCAGCCGGTGGCCATCGTCGGCGAGGACAAGGTCGAAGGCGTCAAGCTGGTGCGCACGCGTCTCGGTGAGCCGGATGCCAATGGGCGTCAGCGTCCCGAGGTGGTGCCGGGCTCGGAAGAAGTGTTCGCCGCCGACGCGGTGATCATTGCCTTCGGCTTCCAGCCCAACCCCGCCGAGTGGTTCGACACGGTGGGCATCGATCTTGACGAGCGCGGTCGTGTCAAGGCGCCGGCACAGGGTGGCTTCGCCTTCCAGACCAGCCATGAAAAGATCTTCGCCGGTGGCGACATGGTGCGTGGCTCCGACCTGGTGGTCACCGCCGTCTATGAAGGCCGTCAGGCCGGTGAAGGCATTCTCGACTACCTCGGCGTATAAGCTACGAGCAACGCGCTTCGGGCTACGAGCAAGACGCTTCGCAGGTGTTACGGGCTACGAATCATACTTCTGCCCGAAGCCCGAAGCCCGAAGCCCGAAGCCCGAAGCCCGAAGCCCGAAGCCCGAAGCCCGAAGCCCGAAGCCCGAAGCCCGAAGCCCGAAGCCCGAAGCCCGAAGCTCAAATTGAGCGTTGTGGGCGAATCTGCTATTCTGGCGTCCCATCCAGGCCCGGTTTTCTCCACGGCCTTCAGATCACGTTTCGACAGGTTTTCCATGACGCGATATATCTTCGTGACCGGTGGTGTTGTGTCCTCACTCGGCAAGGGCATCGCCTCCGCCTCCCTCGCGGCGATCCTCGAGGCGCGCGGCCTCAAGGTCACCATCCTCAAGCTGGATCCGTACATCAATGTCGACCCTGGCACGATGAGCCCGTTCCAGCACGGCGAGGTGTTCGTCACCGAAGATGGCGCCGAGACCGATCTCGATCTGGGACATTACGAGCGGTTCATCCGTACCAAGATGACCCAGAGCAACAACTTCACCACCGGGCGCGTTTACGAAAGCGTGCTGCGCAAGGAGCGCCGCGGCGATTATCTAGGTGGGACCGTGCAGGTGATTCCGCATATCACCGACGAGATCAAGCGCCGCGTGTATGAAGGCGGCGAGGGATTCGATGTCGCGCTGGTGGAAATCGGTGGCACGGTGGGGGATATCGAATCGCTGCCGTTTCTCGAGGCGACACGTCAGATCCGTAGCGAGAGGGGCGCCAGCCAGGCACTCTTCATGCATCTTACGCTGGTGCCCTACATCAAGACGGCTGGCGAGACCAAGACCAAGCCGACCCAGCACAGCGTCAAGGAACTGCGCTCCATCGGCATCCAGCCGGATATCCTCATCTGTCGTAGCGAAGTCGAGCTCGAGGAGAGCGAGCGGCGCAAGATCGCGCTGTTCACCAACGTCGAGGAGCGCGCGGTGGTGCCGTTGCAGGATGCCGATACCATCTATCGCATCCCGCTGATGCTGCACGAGCATGGCCTGGACGAGATCATCTGCGACAAGCTGCGCCTTGAGGCCGACGAGGTCGATCTTGGCGAATGGGTGCATGTTCTGGATGCCAAGCTGAATCCGCTGAAGTCGGTCAACATCGCCATGGTCGGCAAGTACATGGAGTTGCTCGACGCCTACAAGTCGCTCAACGAGGCGTTGATCCATGCCGGCATTCAGGGGCGGGTCAAGGTCAACATCGACTATATCGACTCCGAAGACATCGAGCGTCACGGTACCGAGCGTCTCGCCGGCAAGGATGCCATTCTGGTCCCCGGTGGCTTCGGCGAGCGTGGCGTGGAAGGCAAGATCGCTACCGCCCGTTATGCCCGCGAGAACAAGGTGCCGTATCTGGGCATCTGTCTGGGCATGCAGGTAGCGGTCATCGAATATGCGCGCCATGTCGCGGGTTGGGCGGATGCCAACTCCACCGAATTCACCCACGACACGCAGCACCCGGTGGTGGGGCTGATTACCGAATGGGTCAATCCCCAGGGCAAGATCGAGCTGCGCGATGCGGCGTCCGACCTGGGTGGCACCATGCGGCTCGGCGGCCAGGTGTGCCACCTCACGCCGGGAACCCGAGCGCACGCGGCCTATGGCCTGGAAGACATCACCGAACGCCATCGTCATCGCTTCGAGGTCAACAACCAGTTCGTCGAGGCGCTGGAAGACGCCGGCCTGGTGATTTCCGGCAAGAGCGCCGACCATTCCCTGGTAGAGATGATCGAACTGCCCGATCACCCCTGGTACGTGGCGTGCCAGTTCCACCCGGAATTCACTTCCACGCCGCGCGATGGGCATCCGCTGTTCTCCGGCTTCATCAACGCCGCGCTGGAGTACAAGGCCGCGGTCGCACGGGCGCGTGCACAACAGCAGAACTGAGGAAGCGCTATGGCCGAGACATCCAAACACATCGAGTTTGCCGGCCTGAGGGCCGGCAATTCATTGCCGCTGACGCTGTTTGGCGGCATGAACGTGCTCGAGTCCCGCGAGATGGCCCTGGAAGTCGCCGAGGCGTATGTCGAGGTGACGCAGCGCCTGGGCATTCCCTATGTGTTCAAGTCGAGTTTCGACAAGGCCAATCGCAGCTCGATTCACTCGTATCGCGGCCCGGGCCTGGAAAAGGGCCTCGAGTGGCTTGACGAGATCAAGTCGCGCTTTGGCGTGCCGGTGATTACTGACGTTCACGAACCCTGGCAGGCCAAGCCGGTGGCCGAAGTGGCGGATGTCATTCAGTTGCCGGCCTTCCTGGCCCGCCAGACTGATCTGGTGGTGGCGTTAGCCGAGACCGGTGCGGCGATCAACATCAAGAAGCCGCAGTTCATCGCCCCGCATGAGATGCGTCATATCATTCGCAAATGCGAGGAAGCCGGCAATTCGCGGCTGATACTCTGCGAGCGCGGCTCCAGCTTCGGCTACAACAATCTGGTGGTCGATATGCTGGGCTTGGGTGAAATGAAGAAGACGGGCTATCCGGTGTTCTTCGATGTCACGCATGCGCTGCAGCAACCGGGTGGCCGCGCCGATAGCGCCGACGGGCGTCGTGCGCAAGTCGCCGAGCTGGCGCGTGCGGGCGTCGCGGTAGGACTGGCGGGGCTGTTCCTTGAGGCGCATCCCGACCCCGACAACGCCAAGTGCGATGGCCCCTGCGCCTTGCCTTTGAACCGCCTCGAGGGCTTCTTGAGCCAACTCAAGTCGATCGACGATATGGTCAAGGGGTTTGCCCCCCTGGAAATCGACTGAGACACCGACGCATGCGATAGTCGAGTACACGACGAGCGGAGCCGCCCGTAGCGGTCAACGCGACCGCTACCCTCTCGATATGCTGAAACGACCCATCGTTAACACGAGGATGACTCGCAATGGCTGAGATCAAAGATATCCACGCCCTCGAGGTGCTGGACTCCCGCGGCAACCCGACCGTTCAGGCCGATGTCGTGCTGGCGAGTGGCGTGCGTGGCACGGCCTGCGCGCCGAGTGGCGCCTCCACCGGCTCGCGCGAGGCGCTTGAGCTGCGCGACGGCGATGCCGCGCGCTATCTGGGCAAGGGCGTGCTCAAGGCGGTCGAAGCCGTCAACGGCAAGATTCGCGACGCCCTGCTAGGCAAGGATGCGCTCGATCAGCGCGGTCTGGATAACGCCATGCTCGAACTGGATGGCACCGACAACAAGGGCAGCCTCGGCGCCAACGCCATCCTCGCCGTGTCGCTCGCCGCGGCCAAGGCGGCCGCCATCGAGAAGGGCGTGCCCCTCTACGCGCACATCGCCGAGCTGTACGGCCAGCCGGGCCAGTTCCGCATGCCGGTGCCGATGATGAATATCCTCAATGGCGGTGAGCATGCCGACAACAACGTCGACATTCAGGAATTCATGATCCAGCCGGTGGGCGCGCCTGACTTCCGTGAAGCATTGCGCATGGGCGCCGAGATCTTCCATACCCTGAAGAAAGTGCTCGCCGCACGCGGTCTGTCGACCTCGGTGGGCGACGAGGGCGGTTTCGCTCCCGACCTGGCCTCCAACGCCGAGGCGTTGGCGGTGATCCAGGAGGCCGTGGAAAAGGCCGGCTACACCTTGGGCAAGGACGTGACACTGGCGCTGGACTGCGCCTCCTCGGAGTTCTACCAGGACGGTCAGTACAACCTCTCGGGCGAGGGCAAGTCCTACGACGCGGCAGGCTTCGTCGACTATCTCGCCGCGCTGTGCGATCAGTACCCGATCGTCTCCATCGAGGATGGTATGGACGAGTCCGACTGGGCTGGCTGGAAAGCCTTGACCGACAAGCTGGGCGACAAGATTCAGCTGGTGGGCGACGATCTGTTCGTCACCAACACGCGGATTCTGAAGCGTGGCATCGACGAGCGCATCGGCAACTCCATCCTCATCAAGTTCAACCAGATCGGTTCGCTTTCCGAGACGCTGGATGCCATCAAGATGGCGCAGGACGCCGGCTTCACGGCGGTTATCTCGCACCGCAGCGGCGAGACCGAGGACACCACCATCGCCGACCTGGCCGTGGGTACATCCGCCGGCCAGATCAAGACCGGCTCGCTGTGCCGCAGCGACCGCGTGGCCAAGTACAACCGCTTGCTGGTCATCGAGCAAGCCTTGGAGGGCAAGGCTATCTATCCGGGCCTGGCCGCGATCAAGGGCCAGGGCTGACGTCGAGCGCAAAGCGCACGTCTATGACGTCTCGGTTGTAGCACCCACGGCGGCCTTCAGGGCCGCCGTGGGTGTTTTTGGGTAAGCATTATCTCCATTCTTTGTAAGAGATTTCCTACAAAAAGTGCCATCGATGTGTGATAAATCGCGATAATCGACGTGATAGATACACTTTTTAATGGTTTATCTTTATGTTTTTAAAGGAAGATTTTGGTTTTTCCGGTGTCTGTCTGCTAAAAGTCGAGGAGCAGAGGACCCGCTTGTCGTGATGAGAAGGTTTGGCAACAATACGTGGCACAGGATGAGCAAAGGCATTGCTTACCTGGAGGCAGATTGGGATGCAGCAGGGTGCGTCTGTCGTGGAGGGAGCCCATGGCAGGCATGGAGCGCACCTAGGGAGTCGAGCGGAGGGAGCCGCTCAGGGATGAATGGGATGCAGCGGCCTTCGGGCCGCTTTTTTTTGGCCTGCCTTCTCGACGAAAAAAAGCCGACCTTGTCGAAAGGCCGGCCTTGTGTCGCGCGCCGAGAATGCTGTAAGTCAGCGTTCGAGGTATTGCAACTTGTCGGGGCTACCGTCCCACTGCTCCGCCTCGGGCAGGGGATCCTTCTTTTCGCTGATGTTGGGCCAGATCTCGGAAAGCTCGGCATTGAGCTCGGTAAAGTCCTTCTGATCATCCGGAAGCTCATCCTCCGAATATATCGCCTCCGCCGGACACTCGGGCTCGCACAGCGCGCAGTCGATACACTCGTCGGGATGAATCACCAGAAAGTTGGGCCCTTCGTAGAAGCAGTCCACGGGACATACTTCGACGCAGTCGGTGTATTTGCAGCGGATGCAGTTTTCGGTGACGACGAATGTCATGGGGATCTCCTGAATCTCGGTCGCGGCAGCGCTCAAGGGTGACAGTACGGTTATAAACGGGCGGCGATTTATAATGGCGTATTCTAATGGCGCCACATTTTAGTCGCGCCCCCGGCGCGCGGGCAAGCCAGCGCCATAAACGTTTTGGAATGGCCTCATAGCCAAACGTCCCCACGCCTCCTCAACACTGCCCGCGCCACTCATAGAGCAAGGCCATGGCCTGGCGTGGGGAAAGGTCGTCGAGGTCGAGCTTTTCCAGGGCCTCGATGACCGGGTGCGGCGCACTGGCAAAAAGGTCTGCCTGTTGCGGTTTGGGCGCGTCGCCCTCGTGGGTGGCGCCACGAGCGCTGGCTTGATGGACTTCCTGCTGCTCCAGAGTGGCGAGCTTCTCGCGTGCTCGTGCCACGACGCGAGGCGGTACGCCGGCGAGTTGCGCGACCTGCAGACCGTAGCTCTGGCTTGCGGGACCTTCCTCGACACGGTGCATGAAAACGATGCCATCCTGATGTTCGGCGGCCGTCAGATGCACGTTGGCCACGCCGTCGTAGGGTTCCGTCAGCGCGGTCATCTCGAAGTAGTGTGTGGCGAAGAGCGTGAACGCGCGTCGCTCGACCAGGTGTTCGGCGCTGGCCCAGGCCAGCGAGAGGCCGTCGAAGGTGCTGGTGCCGCGACCGATCTCGTCCATCAGCACCAGGCTGTGCTCGGTGGCGTTATGCAGGATAGTCGCGGTTTCGGTCATCTCCACCATGAAGGTCGAGCGGCCGCCGGCTAGATCGTCACTGGAGCCGATACGCGTGAAGATGCGATCCACGGGGCCGATCTCGGCATCGTCGGCAGGCACGCAACTGCCGGTATGTGCGAGCAGCGCGATCAAGGCCGCCTGGCGCATGTAGGTCGACTTCCCGCCCATGTTGGGCCCGGTGATGACCAGCAAGCGCCGCGTTTCATCCAGCGTCAGGTCATTGGGCACGAATGGGTGGTCGCTGACGTGCTCGACCACGGGATGACGCCCGCCATGAATGCGCAGGCCAGGCTGATCGCTCAGCCGGGGGCGTACGAAATCCAGCGCCAGCGCGCGTTCGGCGAAACATGCCAGCACGTCGAGGGTCGCCAGGGCGCGTGCGGTGCCCTGTAGTGCTTGCAGATCGACGTTGAGGGTTTCCAGCAAGCCGTCGTAGAGCAGCTTCTCGCGGGCCAGTGAGCGCGACTTGGCCGAGAGTGCCTTGTCCTCGAATTCCTTGAGCTCGGGGATGATGAAGCGTTCGGCGTTTTTCAGCGTCTGGCGACGAATATACTCGGCCGGGGCCTCGCGAGCCTGGGCGCGGGGGATCTCGATAAAGTAACCGTGGACGCGATTGTAGCCGACCTTGAGGCCGGCCAGACCGGTGCGTTCGCGCTCGCGGGTCTCGAGCTCGACCAGGTAGTCGCCGGCATGCTCGGCCAGGCCTCGGTATTCGTCGAGCTCCTCGTCGAAACCGGTCGCAATCACCCCGCCGTCGCGGATCACCACGGGCGGGTTGTCCATCAGCGCACGGGTCAGCGTGTCGGCCAGTTCGGGGTACGGCCGGATATGGTGCTTGAGTTCGTCGATGGCGGTGCCGTCGTCGAGCTCGGCCAGGTCGCGTTCCAGCGCCGGCAGGGCGTTGAGGGCATCGCGCAAGCGTGCCAGGTCGCGGGGCCGGGCGCTGTAGAGGGCCACGCGGGCAAGGATGCGCTCGACGTCGCCGATCGCCTTGAGCGGCTCGCGCAGGGCAGCATAACGATCGTCGTCGATGAGGCTCTGTACCGCCGCCTGACGCGCCTGGACCTGGGCGGTATCGCGCAGTGGCCGGTTCAGCCAGCGCTTCAACTGGCGCGACCCCATGGCCGTGGCGGTGGTATCCAGCACGCTGGCCAGCGTATTCTCGACGCCGCCGCCGAGGTTGATGTCGATCTCGAGATTGCGGCGACTGGCGGCGTCGATCACCACCGCCTCGTCGCGATTTTCCACGGCGATGCCGGTGACGTGCGGCAGGCGCGAGCGCTGGGTATCGCGGGCGTAGTCGATGAGCACGCCGGCGGCGGTCAGCGCGGTGGTGAGGTGCGCGCAGCCGAAGCCGCGCAAGTCGGCCACGCCGAATTGATCGCACAGCAAGCGCTGAGCGCTCTCCAGGTCGAACAGCCAGTCGCCCTGGCGGCGAAAGCCGGGACGCTCAGCGAGGGTCGGCGGCAGCGAAAGACTCTCCGCAGCGAGCAGTTCGGCGGGGTCGAGGCGCTGGATCTCGGACAGCAGGTCGCTCTCGCCATCGACTTCGAGCACGCTGAAATGGCCGCTGGAAAGCTCCAGCCAGGCCAGGCCCCAGCGCTCGCCGTGAGGATGCACGGCAAGCACGAGATTGTCGCGGCGCGCGTCGAGCAAGGCTTCATCGTGCAGAGTGCCTGGCGTGACGATGCGCACGACCTGACGATCCACGGGTCCCTTGGCCGTGCTGGGGTCGCTCATCTGCTCGCAGATGGCCACCGATTCCCCGGATTTGACCAGCCGCGCCAGATAGCCTTCGGCGCTATGATACGGCACACCGGCCATGGGAATAGGCTTGCCCGCCGATTGGCCACGTTGGGTCAGGGTTATATCGAGCAATTGGGCGGCGCGCTTGGCGTCTTCATAAAACAGCTCGTAGAAATCGCCCATGCGATAGAAGAGCAGCACCTCGGGATGCTCGCGCTTGATCTTCAGGTACTGGGCCATCATCGGCGTATGCTGGGCAGAGGCCTGGCTCATGCGAATCCTTGTCGTGCCGGTGGCTGATGTTGCCAAATGGGATCAAGGCGACGCGACGCTGGACGCGCCTGCAAACGTTCGCCAAAGCCTCTATTCTACGCATTCGGGTGGGCGGCGTCAGTGGCATGCCGCTCAAGATGGCAACCGGGGGACATGATATGGCGGTGACGCTGACAGCATGGCAAGCTTTTTCGCTCGAGGCATTGTCCGAGCGCCTGGGGCGCGCCTGTCTCGCGGCGAATGCCAGCGTGACGGCGGCGGAGTCCTGCACCGGCGGCGGTGTGGCCAGTGCGATTACCGATATTGCCGGCAGCTCCGCGTATTTCGAGACCGGCTACGTGACCTATGCCAATGGCGCCAAGCAGCGGCTATTGGGTGTGCGTGACGCGACCCTTGCCGAGCACGGAGCGGTCAGTGCCAAAACCGTGGTCGAAATGGTGGCGGGGGCGTGTTGCGACAGTGGTGCCACGCTGGGTGTGGCGATCAGCGGTATCGCCGGCCCTGGTGGCGGTAGCCCCGGCAAGCCGACAGGCACGATATGGTTTGCCTGGGGCGATGAGCGGCAACAGGAAGTAGAATGCCATCACCTGGCAGGATCGCGTAGTGAAGTGCGTCACCAGGCAGTACGCGTGGCGTTGATCGGCCTGATCGACAGGTTTGAGAAAATGGTATCGACAGCGTGATATCGGGTGAAAAGCAGAGGTAGGCGGCGAGGAATTTTTTCGTCATACTACTGTCTAGTCATACAGTATTTCGCGGTCGGCGCCGACATGCGTTTGTGCCGCCGTGCGAGCTTCGACGTCCTTCGATAGGAGACCTTCATGGCACAGGACGACAACCGTTCCAAGGCGCTCAACGCAGCGCTTTCCCAGATCGAGCGCCAGTTCGGCAAGGGCGCCGTGATGCGTCTTGGAGATACGCCGCGCGTGGCGCTGCCCGCCGTATCCACCGGCTCGCTGGGGCTGGATATTGCGCTTGGTGTGGGCGGCTTGCCGCTGGGTCGCGTGGTCGAGATCTTCGGCCCCGAATCCTCGGGCAAGACCACCATGACATTGTCGGTGATCGCTCAGGCACAAAAGCAAGGCAAGACCTGTGCCTTCGTCGATGCCGAGCACGCGCTGGACCCCAGCTACGCCGAAAAGCTGGGTATCAACCTCGACGATCTGCTGGTCTCGCAGCCGGATACCGGTGAACAGGCACTGGAAATCTGCGACATGCTGGTACGCTCCGGCGGTGTCGATGTGATCGTCGTCGATTCGGTTGCGGCTCTCACGCCGCGTGCCGAGATCGAGGGCGAAATGGGCGATGCCCATGTTGGCCTGCAGGCGCGCTTGATGTCTCAAGCGCTGCGCAAGATCACCGGCAATATCAAGAACGCTAACTGCATGGTGATGTTCGTCAACCAGATCCGCATGAAGATCGGTGTGATGTTCGGGAGTCCCGAGACCACCACCGGCGGCAACGCGCTGAAGTTCTATTCCAGTGTGCGCCTGGATATCCGCCGGACTGGCTCGGTGAAGCAGGGCGACGAGGTGACCGGCAACGAAACCCGTGTCAAGGTCGTCAAGAACAAGGTTGCGCCGCCGTTCCGCCAAGCCGAGTTCCAGATCCTCTATGGCAAGGGCATCTACCATGCCGGCGAGGTCGTTGATCTCGGCGTGCAGCAAGGCTTGGTCGACAAGGCGGGTGCCTGGTACAGCTACCAAGGCAGCAAGATCGGTCAGGGCAAGGCCAACGCCGCTCAGTTTCTCGAGGACAATCCGGCGATCATGGACGAGATCGAAACCGAGATTCGCGCGCGGTTGCTGTCCACGCCCAAGGCGGAGGACGACAAGCCGGAGGAGGGTGCCAGCGAAGATAAGGCCGCAGCGACCCAGAACGACGATAGCCTGTTGTAACCATGGATAAGCAAGAGGCGACACCTCGCGATGATGCCATCCGCCTGCTGGCGCGTCGCGATTACTCGCAGGCTGAGCTGGTGTCGCGGCTGACGACGCGGGGGCATGAACGCGCCGATATCGCGTTGGCGCTGGATGGTCTGGCCGAGGAAGGCTTGCAGTCCGATGCACGCTTCGCCGAGCAATTCGTGCGGTCGCGCTTGTTTCGGGGCCAAGGGGAGATGAAGATTCGTGCCGAGTTGAGTGCGCGTGGCGTCACCGATGAGATGGCGCGCGAGGCACTCGACGGCGAGGCCCCCGATTGGCATCGCCTGGCGTGCGAGGCCTTGGCCAAGCGCTTCGACTCACCCGGCCGCGAGCCGCGTGAACGTGCCAAGCGCGAGCGGTTTCTGGCCTCCCGCGGTTTCGATTTCGATCAGGTGCGTCATGCCATGGCACATGCCTGGGATATGGACCATTAGCGCGCCTGCCACCACGCGTGTACCTTCCGCCGGTATTTCGGCACCTCTTTAGTCCCCCGTCGAACGCGTTATACTAGTGTGCCTTGCGATGGTTCAGGGCGACTCGTTTTCCGTCATTCGCCGACTTTCGCGTTTCTCGCCCACCGCTTGTCCGGTCGGGCCGCGCGTGCCCGCAGCGCCTAACGCACACCGCCACGGAATTTCTATGAAAAGCGCAGACATCAGACAAGCCTTTCTGACGTTCTTCGAGGAGCACGGCCATACCATCGTGCCGTCGAGTTCGCTCGTGCCTGACAACGATCCGACGTTGCTGTTCACCAATGCCGGCATGGTGCCGTTCAAGGACGTCTTCCTGGGGCGTGATCCGCGTCCCTACGTACGTGCCACCTCCCCGCAGCGTTGCGTGCGTGCCGGGGGCAAGCACAACGATCTGGATAACGTCGGCTATACCGCGCGTCACCATACGTTCTTCGAGATGCTGGGCAACTTCAGCTTCGGCGATTATTTCAAGCGTGATGCGATCGGCTTCGCGTGGTCGTTCTTGACCGAACGCCTGGGGCTGCCCGCCGACAAGCTGTGGGTCACCGTTCACGTCAGCGACGACGAAGCCGAACGGATCTGGAAAGACGAGATCGGTGTCGATCCGGCGCGTTTCTCCAAGCTCGACGAGGACAACTTCTGGCAGATGGGCGATACCGGTCCCTGTGGCCCGTCATCCGAGATTTTCTACGATCATGGACCTGAGGTCGCGGGCGGCCCACCGGGAAGCCCCGATGAGGACGGCGATCGCTACATCGAGATCTGGAACCTGGTATTCATGCAGTTCGATCGCGACAGCAGCGGGACGCTGAACCCGCTGCCCAAGCCGTCCATCGATACCGGCATGGGCCTGGAGCGCGTCGCGGCGGTGATGCAGGGCGTGCATTCCAACTATGAGATTGACCTGTTCCAGAATCTGCTCGATGCCTCGGCAGAGGCCACGGGCTACGCCGATACCAGCGCGCCGTCGCTACGCGTGATCGCGGATCATATCCGTTCCTGCGCCTTCTTGATCACCGACGACGTGCTGCCGTCCAACGAAGGGCGCGGTTACGTGCTGCGTCGCATCATTCGTCGCGCCATCCGCCATGGCCACAAGCTCGGTACCCGCGAGCCGTTCTTCCATAAGCTGGTGGCGGCGCTGGATGCCGAGATGGGCGATGCCTATCCGGAGTTGCGCAAGACACGCACCCAGATCGAGAAGGTGCTGCTCAAGGAAGAAGAGCAGTTCGCGCGCACGCTGGATCATGGCATGGGACTGCTGACGGAGGCGCTGGACTCGCTCGAGGGCGAGGTGCTGCCGGGCGAGACCGTCTTCAAGCTCTATGATACCTACGGCTTTCCGTTCGATTTGACGGCGGATGTCTGCCGTGAGCGGGGCGTGACGCCGGATGAGGTCGGCTTCCAGCGTGAGCTCGAGGCGCAGCGCGAGCGTGCCCGTGCGGCCAGTCAATTCGGCGCCGATTATACGGCGGCGCTGGAGCTCGAGGGCGAAACGGCCTTCACCGGTTATGATCGCTTGGAAGACGAGGCCCGTGTCACCGCTCTGGTGGATCGCGAGGGCAATGCGCTGGCGACACTCGAGGCCGGCCGGCAGGGCGTCGTGGTGCTGGATCGCACGCCGTTCTATGGCGAATCGGGCGGGCAGGCCGGCGACACCGGTTACTTGAACGCCAACGGCATGCGCTTCCAGGTGACCGATACCCAGAAGCAGGGCGGGCATCATCTGCATCATGGCGTGCTCGTCGAGGGGCGGCTCGACGTGGGCGACAGTGTCACCCCGCAGGTCGATGCCAGCCTGCGCGCGGCGACCATGCGCAACCATTCGGCGACGCACCTGTTGCACGAGGCGCTCAAGCAAGTTCTGGGCGAGCACGTACAGCAGAAAGGCTCGTTGGTAACGGCGGAGCGTCTGCGCTTCGACTTCAGCCACTTCGAGGCAATGACGTCGGCGCAGCTCGACGAGGTCGAGCGTATCGTCAATGCGCAGATCCTCGCCAACGCCGACACGCGCATCGAGCAAATGACGCTCGACGAGGCCAAGGCCAAAGGCGCCGCAGCGCTCTTTGAGGCCAAGTATGCCGATAACGTGCGCGTGCTGACCATTGGTGCCGATGACTTCTCCATCGAACTGTGTGGCGGCACACACGTGGCGCGCAGTGGTGATATCGGTTGCTTCCACATTCTCAGCGAGGCGGGGGTCGCCGCAGGCGTGCGCCGCGTCGAGGCCGTCACAGGCGAAGGCGCCCTGGCGTATTTCCGCGATCAGGAAGCCAAGGTCACGCGTATCGCCGAGCATCTCAAGGCCAAACCCGAGCAGGTAGAGTCACGTCTCGAGGCGACGCTCGAGCGCAATCGCAGCTTGGAGAAGGAGCTCGAGCGGCTCAAGGCCAAGCTGGCGAGTGCCGCAAGCGGCGACATGCTGGCCGAGGTGCGTGAGGTGGCGGGCGTCAAATTGCTCGCCAAGCAGGTCGAAGGCATCGGTGGCAAGGAACTGCGCGGCTTGCTCGATCAGCTCAAGAACAAGCTGGGGTCGGGGGTCATCGTGCTGGGCGTGGCCGGCGACGAAAAGGTCAGCCTGATCGCCGGAGTGACTGACGATTTGACCGCGCGCCTCAAGGCCGGCGACCTGGTCAAGCATGTCGCCGAGCAGGTCGGCGGCAAGGGCGGTGGCCGGGCCGACATGGCGCAGGCGGGAGGGTCACGGCCTCAGGCGTTGCCTGATGCCTTGTCGAGTGTACCGAGTTGGGTCGAGGCCCGGCTCGGCGAGTGAGATCGTGAAGAGGGTCGTGCGCATGGCGCCGGCCCTCTTCTTCATTCATGCTTGGGAAAACCACCACGGATAGGCAGCTATGGCGCTATACGTACAGAAGTTCGGGGGGACCTCGGTGGGCTCGGTGGAGCGCATCAAGGCCGTCGCCGATAAAGTGAAGCGATTCCGCGACGAAGGCCATCAGGTGGTTGTCGTGGTGTCGGCAATGAGCGGGGAAACCAATCGGCTGATCGACCTGGCCAGCCAGATCAACGATGAGCCCACGCCGCGCGAGATGGATATGCTGGTGTCCACCGGCGAGCAGGTCACCAGCTCGCTACTGGCCCTGGCCCTGCACAAGCTGGGCGTGGCGGCGACCTCCTACACCGGCGGTCAGGTCGGCATCCAGACCGACAGCGCCCATACCAAGGCGCGTATCCAGCGTATCGAGACCGACGACATTCAGGCCGATCTCGACGACGGTCAGGTCGTGGTCGTGGCCGGCTTCCAAGGCGTCGACGACGAGGGCAACATTACCACGTTGGGACGCGGCGGTTCGGACACCACCGGCGTGGCCCTGGCGGCGGCGCTCAAGGCCGATGAATGCCAGATCTACACCGACGTGGACGGCGTGTATACCACCGACCCGCGGGTGTGTTCCAAGGCGCGCCGTCTTTCGGGCATCACCGTCGAGGAAATGCTCGAGCTGGCCAGCCTGGGCTCCAAGGTATTGCAGATTCGCGCCGTCGAATTTGCGGGTAAATACAACGTACCGTTGCGCGTGCTGTCCAGTTTCGAGGACGGCCCCGGTACCCTGATCGTCGCTGAAGAAGAAGAGGCCTCCATGGAAGAACCGCTGATCTCCGGTATTGCCTTCACCTCCAGTGAAGCCAAGCTGACGTTGCTCAATACCCCCGATGTGCCGGGCGTGGCGTCCAAGATCCTGGGGCCCATCGCCGATGCCAACATCGAAATCGACATGATCGTGCAGAACGTGGCTCCTGCCGGTGACTACACCGACTTCACGTTCACCGTGGCCAAGAACGATTTCAAGCAGACACGAAGCATCCTGCAGGATCAGGTGATCCCGGCGCTGGGCGGTGGTGAGCTGCGTGGCGACGAGAATATCGCCAAGGTCTCGTTGGTCGGTGTGGGCATGCGTTCGCATGCTGGGGTGGCGTCCAAGATGTTCCGTGTATTGGCCGACGAAAACATCAACATTCGTATGGTCTCTACCTCGGAAATCAAGATCTCCGTGGTCATCGACGAGAAGCAGATGGAGCTGGCCGTGCGCGCGTTGCACTCCGCCTTCGGGCTCGATAAAGACAGTATACAGGGCGAATAAGCAAAGAAATTTGGCCTTCCTGGCCCATTGGCTTCTACGCTGAGGGTGGCGTCAGGACGACGCCGGAAGGCCAGATGCGGCCTTTCATTCAGCGCATCGGTGGATGCAGAGTACGCGCCATTGGCTCTCGGGGCCTGTATGACGCATAATTCGCCTTCGTACTGTCGCTTGGCGGTGCATGCATCCCGTTGGAAGAAAGCCTGAGAAGGAGATCAGACATGCTCATCCTGACCCGTCGCGTCGGTGAAACACTGATGATCGGCGACGACATCACCGTTACGGTCCTAGGTGTAAAAGGCAATCAGGTCCGTATCGGCGTCAATGCGCCCAAGGACGTAGCCGTACATCGCGAAGAGATCTATCAACGCATTCAGCGTGAGAAGACCGATAGCGAAGACGGTGGTTCAAGCGTTTGAAGTAACGCATGCGTGGAACCGTCTGAGCTGGTGAAGTCGTCCCCTTTATCCGCTCGGGCTTATAGACTCGCACGCTTTCTGGATTGAGCAGTTTGACATGCATGCAGTACGTTAAGTGGGTCGTTTGCCAAGTAAATAGTGACGGTATTGATTGATATCAAAAGATTTTCAATCCGCTCTAGACAAGACCCCAGCATAATCGGTAACATACGCGCCGTGTTGATGAGGGAGAGATGGCCGAGTGGCTGAAGGCGCTCCCCTGCTAAGGGAGTATGGGGTTTGTAGCCCCATCGAGGGTTCGAATCCCTCTCTCTCCGCCATTCAACCGGATGCATTGCATCGAAGTAAAAGTTGTAGGAATTAAAGTATTGCGCCCGTAGCTCAGCTGGATAGAGTACCTGACTACGAATCAGGTGGTCGGAGGTTCGAATCCTCCCGGGCGCACCACTTTAAGACTCACGTGAGTGACAGTAAATCACGTGATGATGCCAATGAGAGAGCTTGGCTCTCGATACAACGCGAAACACGGCAGAGCTGGTCGTGCGTTGTGCAAAGCGCCCGTAGCTCAGCTGGATAGAGTACCTGACTACGAATCAGGTGGTCGGAGGTTCGAATCCTCCCGGGCGCACCAGATATCAAGCCCGTCCCTCCGGGGGCGGGCTTTTTCGTCTTAGTCGACGATCCTTCTTCCTTGATGGTGAGACCTGTAGATTGCAGGTAGGCAGTCGTATTCCTTGATCAGTCGTCCGACTTGACGCGGTAGTCGCCCTCGAGCACGCGAGAAGAATGCTTATCATCCGGCGATCGAGCGTTGTCCTGAGCGCCATTGCCGCCCGCCGGGCGCGCATGGTCGGCACGAAACGCCTCGGCGCGTTTCTTCATGCGGTGGCGCAAGAAGGGCAGCATCGCCCAGCCGATGACCAGGAAGAACAGGCCGAGCAGAGTACCGACGATCATCATCACGCCGAACAACAACCAGGTGGCGAGGAGTTTGAGCCCGCCAGCGCCCTGTGACGGACGCGCTCGACGCGCCCGTTCTTGCCATTGCTGTGCCGCCTGCCAGGCGGCATTTTGCTGTCGATTAGTCATGTTCCACTCCAGTGACCGTTAGGTCATTGCGCTCGAGGCGAATGTCGATCTCACTATTCTGGGCGTCGTAGCCTTCGATATCCACATGCCCTTCTTCATCGACATCCAGTTCGGAAAAGCGTTTCATGCCGGCGTCCTGAGCGTTGCCCAGTGCCTGGTGCAGTTCGTCGCTGGTCAGGCTCCAGTCGGGAACCGTATCCTTGTGCCGTTTCTCGTGCACCAGGCTGCCGTCCTCGATAAGCATGTCGATGTCGAGTTGCCAGCCGTCGTCACGCCAGCCTTCTATCTCGAGGCGGTTACCGTCATCGATGGCGACATCATCATAATGGGTGACACCGTATGTATCGGCGTCGTTGAGTAGCGACTCGAGTGCGTTGGAAGATAGGCTACCGTCATCGGCGAGCGCGGCAGTGGACAGCCCACCCGTGAGAACCATCGGCATCATCAGCATATGCATCGTCTTCATGATTCACTCCTGGCTTTCGCCTCAAGGCCGGTATGATAGAACCGCGACTGCGGATTAGGGATACGCTAACGCCGTCTACCTTGCAGTCACCTGAAAACGATGTTCATCTTTCATTCATGTGACCGAGCGTCGGACATGCGTGGCAGCGATGATCTCGAAAGCGTGGCAGGGGCCGATATGGAGTATCTAGCGCGCGATTATTCATGCTGCATTCATGTCGGCAGAGGCAAACTCATGTCCATGAAACGCTTCAATCGCTGTATCAAAGCGCTGATGCTGGTGGCGGTGGGTATCATGGCCTGCCAGTCACTGGTCGCGGCCGACGATGACGAATGGCGCTCACTGCACCGCGAAGTGGAGGAGGGGCGTGTGGTCGCACTGCCCAAGGTGCTCGACTGGCTCGAGCGGCATTATATAGGCCAGGTGCTAGAGGTTGAACTCGAGCGCGACGATGGTATACCGCGCTACGAAATCGACATGATCGGTCCGCAGGGGCAGGTGGTGGAATTCGAATTCGATGCCACGAGCGGGGAAATGATTGGTATCGAAGGGGTCAATATCGATGGGATGACACGTCAATGAAGCTGTTGCTGGTCGAGGATGATACCGCGCTGGCACAGGCGCTCGGCGAAGCGCTCGGGGAAGCGGGACTGCTGTGGGAGCATGCCGCGACCGGCGAGACGGCCGATTATCTGGTGCGCGTCGAATCCTATGACGCCGTGATACTCGATCTGGGTCTCCCCGATGGTGATGGCACGCGCTGGCTTGCGGCCTGGCGCGAGGATGGCATCGACTTGCCGGTATTGGTGCTCACGGCCCGCGAGCGCTGGTCGGACAAGGCGGCGGGCTTTTCCGCCGGCGCCGACGACTACGTCACCAAACCCTTCGAAACCGCCGAGGTGCTGTTTCGTCTGCGTGCCCTGGTGCGACGTAGCCACGGACATGCACACCCTATCCTCAGGCTGGGGGAACTGGCGCTGGATACGCATACCGGCAGCGTCACCCTGGCGGGACGCCCGATCACCTTGACGGCCCAGGAGTCGCGGCTGCTGGGCTATCTGCTGCATGCCGCGCCGCGCATCGTGACACGTATCGAACTTTCCGAGCATGTCTATGACCGTGACCATGAGCCCGACTCCAACGTCATCGATGTGCAGGTCAGTCGCCTGCGCCGTAAGCTCGGCAACCAGCGCATCGTGACCCTGCGCGGGCAGGGATATCGTCTGGTGGCGCCCGAGGATGAGCAATGAGTCGCTATCCTTGGCGACAACGTCTTGCGCGTACCTCGATTCGTGCCCGGTTGCTTATTGCTTCGCTATTGCTGGTCATGGTGGCGCTCCCCCTGGCGGGCTCGGGGCTTGCCTATAACTTTCGCGATTCCGTCACCACCGCCTTCGACGACCGTCTCGAATCGTTGCTCAATGTATTGCTGGCGGGTGTGCAGGTCGATGCTCAGAACGAAGAACTGCGTATGGCGCGCTCGCTGGGCGACCCGCGATTCGAGCGTGTCTTCTCGGGATGGTACTGGCAGATCAGTGCCGATGAGGGGCAAACGCTGACGTCGCGCTCGTTGTGGGATCAACGGCTACCGATCGATAACGCCACGGGCGTTGCCGTGAGCGAAGTCGAGGGCCCGCGTGGGGACGTGCTGCGCGTCATCGAGCGTGATATCCGCTTGCCGGGGCATGCCGAGACGCTGCATGTCAGTGTGGCGGCGTCACGCGAGGAGCTGGATACCGAGGTGGCACGTTTCGAGTGGCTGCTGGGGTTGTCGCTGCTGGCGCTGGGCGCCTTGCTGCTCGTCGGGCTGGCGGTTCAGATTCGTTGGGGACTGGCACCGTTGCGTCGCATGCATACCAATCTACGTGCGGTTGAATCCGGTGATGCCGACAGCCTCGAGACACGTTTCCTGCCCGACGAACTGGCGCGCCTGGCGCGTGCCATGAACGGGGTGCTGGAACGAGATAGGCGTCTGATCGAGCGCGGTCGCAATGCTGCCGGCAATCTGGCGCATGCACTCAAGACCCCGGTCAGCGTACTCACCACCCTTGCCGAACGCTTCCCGCCCGATACGCGCGACCGCCTGCACGGCGAGTTGGGGCGCATCGATGAGGCCGTTCGCCATCATCTTGCTCGGGCCTCGGCCGCCGGCGGGGTCGTTCTCGCCGGCAAGGTGGATGCTGCTCAAACCTTGGCGCCGGTGCTCGAGGGTTTGACGCGAATGGGGCAACGGCGCGGTGTTCAGTTGACGCAATCGTTGGCCGATGACCTCAAGGTGCGCATGGAGGCCCAGGATCTGCAGGAACTGGTCGGCAACCTTCTGGAGAATGCGCTGCGCTGGGCCGACAGCCAGGTCACCGTAAGCCTTCAGCCGCAGGCGGCAGGCGTCGAGTTGTTGATCGAGGACGACGGCCCCGGCATGAGCGAGGCACAACGTGACGCCGCCCTGGCGCGAGGTTCCCGCCTCGATGAACGACGCTCCGGTTCCGGGCTGGGCTTGGCCATTGTCGAGGATCTGATGACGCTATATGGCGGCCGGCTTTCGCTGTCACGTGCCTCGCTCGGTGGACTCGCCGCACGCGTCTGGCTGCCTGCGTCACCGGTAGCGCCGAGCGGTACCGAGTCCTGATCATCATCTGACGCAGTCGCGGCGTGCTTCCGATGGGCGCGTATTGTGCGTATGGCATGCGATTGCGATGATGCCGGCATTCTCCCTTCCAGCAGGAGCAGCGGCGATGGACAAGTACGAACTCAAACGCGAGCAGGCGGCGCGTGCGGCCTGGTTGTCCTATGTTGGGGGGCGCACCCAGGACGAAATCGCCGGTCAGTTGGGCGTCTCGCGCCCCGGTGTACAGCGCCTGTTGGCATTGGCGCGGCAGGAAGGGTTGGTCAAGGTGCACATCGACCATCCCATTTCCGGATGCATGGCGATGGGTGAGGCGATTCTCACCCATTTCGGGCTGGATTACTGCGATGTAGTGCCCAGCGACCCCGATGTGCCGGACAGCAGCCCGCGCTTCCTCGCCCAGGCGGGGGCCGAACGCCTGGCTGGGCTTCTCGATCGCCAGCAAGCGCTGACACTATCGCTGGGCACAGGGCGTTCGGTGCGCGCTACGGTGGAGGCCCTGAGCCGTCTGGATCGCTCGCAGCATCGCATCGTGTCGTTGGTCGGCAATGTCGCCCGTGACGGCTCTGCCAACCGCTACGATGGGGTGATGGTGCTGGCTGACAAGACCGGGGCGGAGCGTTTCCTGCTGCCGGCGCCGGTAGTCGCCGCCTCGGTGGAAGAAAAAGAAGCGCTGCTGGCCCAGCAGCTCGTGCAGGCGGTGTTCCATATTGCCCGCGAAGCAGAAACCGGCGTCATCGGCATCGGCCGTATCGATCCGCGCGCGACTCTGTTCCAGGATCATTTCATCAGTGAAGCCGAACTCAACGAGTTGCTCGAGGCCGGCGCCGTGGGGGAGTTGCTCGGCTGGCCGCTGGATACCCAAGGGCGGCTCATCGATTGTCCTATCACGCGCCGGATCACCAGCTTGCCGTTGTCGGCCCTCGGCGGTCAGCCGTTGATGGGCTTGGCTGGCGGACACGACAAGGGCCCGGCGATTCTGAGTGCCTTGCGGGGGGGCTGGCTCAAAGGGCTGGTCACCGATGAGGCGGCGGCACGCTATATCGTGTCCACATTGGGAGCTGCTTAGGCCAAAGTCTAAGCGTATGAGGTTTGCTTTTTTTGGCGCTGCAAATGATCATTTGAATACTCAATGAGTAGATTGATCAAAACAAGTTCAATAATTTCCACTCAGGAGCTCGCCATGTACCTCAAGCATGTATTCCCCCTGGCCGGGGCCGCGACATTGGCCTCGTTCGCCGCACATGCTGAAACCATCACCGTGGCCACGGTGAACAACAACGACATGATCATCATGCAGGGCCTGACCGACGAATTCGAAAAAGCCCACCCGGATGTCGATCTGGAATGGGTGGTGCTCGAGGAAAACGTGCTGCGTCAGCGCCTGACCACTGACATCGCCACCGATGGCGGTCAGTTCGATGTCATGACCATCGGCACCTATGAAGTGCCGATCTGGGCCAATCAGGACTGGTTGGTCGAACTCGACGACCTTCCCGAAAGCTATAACGAGCAGGACCTGCTCAAGCCGATCCGCGACGGCTTGAGCCAGGACGGTTCGCTATATGCGCTGCCGTTCTACGGCGAGAGCTCGATGATGTATTACCGCACCGGTCTCTTCGAAAAAGCCGGCATCGAGATGTCCGATCAACCGACCTGGGACCAGGTTCAGGATTGGGCGAGCCAGATCAACGACCCCGACAACGACGTTTACGGCATCTGCCTGCGCGGCAAGCCGGGCTGGGGCGAGAACATGGCTTTCGTCTCGACATTGGTGAATACCTTCGGCGGCCGTTGGTTCGACGAAGACTGGCATCCGGAAATCAATTCGCCGGAGTGGAAGGAAGCGGTCAGCTTCTACGTCAATCTGATGAACAAATACGGCCCGCCGGGCGCGACCTCCAACGGCTTCAACGAGAATCAGGCGCTGTTCTCCAGCGGCAAGTGCGGCATGTGGGTCGATGCTACCTCGGCTGCCGGCAAGTTTTATGATGCCGATGAGTCGCAGGTAGCTGACAAGTTGGGCTTCGCTCCCGCACCGATTGCCAAGACCCCGAAGGGGGCCAACTGGCTATGGTCGTGGACGCTGGCGATTCCTGCCTCGTCGGATTCCAAGGACGCCGCCAAGACCTTCATTACCTGGGCGACCTCGCAGGACTACATCGAACTGGTCGGTGAGCAAGAAGGCTGGACCAGCGTGCCCCCGGGCACTCGTGAGTCGACCTACGAAAATTCCAAGTATCAAAAAGCCGCGCCGTTCGCCGATTTCGTGCTGAACGCCATCCAGACTGCCGACCCGACCGACTCGACGCTCAAGCCGAGCCCGTATATCGGCGTGCAGACCGTCAATATTCCCGAGTTCCAGTCGGTGGGTACCCAGGTCGGGCAGATGATCGGCGCCGCGCTTTCCGGCGAGCAGTCGGTCGATGCTGCCCTCGATCAGGCCCAACACTCGGTCGAACGTACCATGCGTCAGGCCGGTTACTACGACTAACAGATAGCGTCCCACATCGGCCGGATCGTCATGCTCCGGCCGCATTTTCCGACTCGTTTCCTTCAGTAGGGCATTCCCATGCGCGAGAGAACGTCTGGACGAACCGTCGGCGGCTTCCGCAACCTGTTCCTGCAGGGCCCGGCGGTTACCCTGTTGCTGCTGTGGATGCTGGTGCCGCTGGGCATGACCCTGTGGTTCTCCTTCCAGCGCTATAACCTGATCAACCCCATGATTTCCGGCTTCGCCGGCTGGGACAATTACACCTATCTGCTCACCGACCCGGCCTTGTGGACGGTGATGGGCAACACGCTGCTGCTGGTCGGCTGGGTGCTGGCGGTCAGCGTGATCGGCGGCACGCTGCTGTGGATGCTTTCCACCAAGATGCTGCCACCGGTGGGTGTACTGATGCCGGTCTATCTGTTGTTCCGCGACATGGGGCTGCTCGACTCGCCGCTCGGACTAACCATCGTCTACATGCTGATGAACCTGCCGATCGTGGTGTGGATGCTTTACACCTTCTTCAAGGATATTCCCAAGGACATCCTCGAAGCGGGGCGCATGGACGGTGCTGGTACTCTGCAGGAAGTGCTCTACCTGTTGTTGCCGCTGACCCTGCCGGGGATCGCTTCCACCGGGCTGTTGTCGGTCATCCTGAGCTGGAACGAGGCCTTCTGGAGCCTCAACCTGACGACCTCGGATGCTGCCCCGCTGACTGCTTTCATCGCCTCCTTCTCGAGTCCCGAAGGGCTGTTCTGGGCCAAGTTATCCGCCGCCTCGACGCTGGCCATCGCGCCGATCCTGATCTTCGGTTGGATGACCCAGAAACAGATGGTTCGTGGTCTCACCTTCGGCGCCGTCAAATAAGGAATTCCGCCATGGCAACGCTACAACTCAACGACATCGTCAAGGACTTCGGCGGCACTCAGGTGATCAAGGGCGTCGACCTCGAGGTCAAGGATCGCGAATTCGTGGTCTTCGTCGGCCCGTCGGGCTGCGGCAAGTCGACCCTGATGCGGATGATCGCCGGGCTCGAAAGTACCACCAGCGGTGAAATCTCCATCGATGGCGAGCGCATCAACGAGGTCGGGCCGGCCGATCGTGGTCTGGCGATGGTCTTCCAAAGCTACGCGCTCTACCCGCACATGACCGTCGAGGACAACATGGGCTTCAGTCTGCGCCTGGCCAAGGTGAAAAAGGCCGAGCGTCGCGAGAAGGTGCTCGCCGCCGCACGCATTCTGCAGCTCGAACCCTTGCTCGACCGCAAGCCCCGCGCACTCTCCGGTGGCCAGCGCCAGCGCGTGGCCATCGGCCGGGCGATCGTACGCAATCCCAGCATCTTCCTGTTCGACGAACCGTTGTCGAATCTCGATGCGGCGCTACGCGTGCAGATGCGCATCGAGCTGGCGCGACTGCACGAAGAACTCGACGCGACGATGATCTATGTCACTCACGATCAGATCGAGGCCATGACCATGGCCGACAAGATCGTCGTGCTGCAGGACGGCTTGGTCGAACAGATCGGCTCGCCGATGGAGCTCTACCACCACCCGTGCAACCGCTTCGTGGCCGGTTTCATCGGCTCACCGAAGATGAATTTCCTCGACGTCGAGGTCCGCGAGGCAAGCGGCGAAGGCATCAACGTGGCGCTGCCTGGCGGTGACTGCCGCGTGCCGGTCGATGGCAGTGGCGTCAGCGCCGGCGACACGCTGACGTTGGGCATCCGCCCCGAACACTTGAAGCTCGATGACGCGGGCCCGCTGACCGGCAAGATCGTGGTTATCGAGCGTCTCGGCGGGGTCACCTCACTGTATCTCGAGCACGGTGACAGCGAGTGGATTCTGGTCGCCGACGGCGATGTCGCTCACCGGGTGCACGACCAGGTGCGCTTTTCTTTCGACCCGACCTGCGGCCATCTCTTCAAGGGTGATGGCGAGGCGCTGAACCATCTGCACCGTCACCCGCTGGTCGACATCGACCGCAAGCAAAATCGCGTGTCCTCCCCCTCGGACGGCCAATGATGGAGTCGCCCATGGAGATGCTGATCTTCGATTGCGATGGCGTGCTGGTCGACAGCGAAGCCATCGCCGAGGCGGTGCTACACGAGTGTCTGACGGCTTGGTTACCCGACTTGGCTATCGGCGATGAGCTGCGCCATGCGTTAGGCATGACCACCCAGGCGATTCTCGAGCATCTCGCCGCCCACAGTGGCTATGCGTTGCCCGATGACGCCTTGACGCGTATCGATGCGGCGATCGAGATGCGCCTGGCCGAGGAACTCGAGGCGATGGCCGGCGTGGCGGCTGCCATCGAGGCGCTCGATTTGCCACTGGCGATCGTCTCCAACAGTCGCCGCCGCCGCGTCGTCGACTCGCTGGCCAACACCGGACTCGATGCACTGCTCGGCAAGGCGCCGCTGTTCACTGCTGAACAGGTCGCGCGCCCCAAGCCGGCGCCGGACGTCTACCGATTGGCGGCGCAGAGTCTCGGGGTGGTCCCCGAGGCCTGCCTGGTCATCGAAGACAGCGTGTCCGGTGCCCGTGCGGCATGTGCCGCCGGCATGACGGTGATCGGCTTTACCGGCGCCAGCCATATCGAATCCGGCCACGAAGAGCGGCTACGCGAGGCCGGTGCCTGGCAGGTGCTCACGCACATGGCGGAACTCGGCGCGCTGGTACAGCGCTGGCGTGATGAGCGACCGGGTGCGCGCTAGGCGGCCACGTGTCGTATCTCTCACAACCCAGTGATGACAGCGACTACGTGGTGGCCCAGACGTTGAATATCGACGGCGGCAATTGGATGCGCTGAAGGCGTTTCGGGAAATCAAGGCCGCCTCCGTTGCTGCCGGTCTGCACTGGTTTGCAAGCGACCGAGCACTCAAAGACCCACAGGCGAAGCATTCGCCGCCCACGGCAGGAGATATTCATGACCCGACTCAATAACGACAACCTGCAACATCTAGCGGCCGATATCGCCGTGCCTGCCTATGACCGCGATAGCGTGACACCGGGCATCGTTCACATCGGTGTGGGTGGCTTCCATCGCGCCCATCAGGCGATGTATCTCGATACGTTGATGAATCGTGGTGAGGCACTGGATTGGGGCATCATCGGCGTCGGCGTGATGCCGGGCGATGTGCGTATGCGCGATGCTCTGGCGGCGCAGGATCATCTCTACACGCTGATGGTCAAGCATCCCGACGGACGGTACGAGGCGCGTGTGATCGGCTCGATCGTCGATTATCTGTACGCGCCCGAGGCCCCCGATATGGTCATCGAGACCATGAGCGACCCCGCGATTCGCATCGTCTCGTTGACGGTGACCGAGGGCGGTTACAACGTCGATCACATCACTGGCGAATATGATCTCACCACCCCCGAGGTGCGCCAGGACCTGGCCACGCCCGAAGCGCCACGCACTACCTTCGGGCTGGTCGTCGCGGCGCTCAAGCGGCGTCGCGAACGGGGTATCGCGCCGTTTACGGTGATGTCCTGCGACAACATCGAGGGCAATGGCGATGTCGCCCGCAAGATGTTCACCGCCCATGCGCGTGCCCTGGATCCGGCGCTCGGCGCATGGATGGACACCCAAGTGGCATTTCCCAATGCCATGGTCGATCGCATCACGCCGGTGACGACGCCCGATGATAGCGCCGCGCTCGCCGAGCGTTTCGACGTCGAGGACCAATGGCCGGTGGTCTGCGAGCCCTTCACTCAATGGGTCCTCGAGGATCGCTTCCCTGAAGGGCGCCCGCCCTACGAACAGGTCGACGTGCAGATGGTCGACGACGTCGTGCCCTATGAACTGATGAAGTTGCGTCTGCTCAATGCCAGTCATCAGGCGCTGACCTATTTCGGATACCTGGCGGGTTACCGTTATGCCCATGAGGTGTGCCAGGATCCATTGTTCGTCGACTTCCTGCTCGATTACATGAATCGCGAGGCCACGCCGACCCTGTCCCCGGTCCCCGGTGTGGATCTTGACGCCTACAAGCGCACCCTGATCGAGCGCTTCGCCAATCCCGAGATCAAGGACACCCTGGCGCGGCTATGCGCGGAAAGCTCGGACCGCATTCCCAAGTGGCTGTTGCCGGTGATCCGCGAACAGCTCGCGCGTGGCGGCGAGATCCAGCGTAGCGCCGCCGTGGTGGCCAGCTGGGCGCGCTATGCTGAAGGGGTCGACGAACAGGGCCAACCGATCGAGGTCGTCGATCGTCTCAAGGAGCGTTTGATGGCGGTGGCCAGCGACAATCGTATCCATCCCACGGCGTTCATCGAGCAGCATGCCTTGTTCGGTGACCTGGCGGAGAACGCACGTTTCCGCGATGCTTATCTGCAGGCACTTGCGTCCCTGCATGCCGAGGGCGCGCGTGAGACGCTGCGTGCCGTGGCCGAGGGGCGTCTGGCGTGACGCGATGAAGGTTCCGCCTCGTGCGGATAATGCAACGTGGCGTTACAAGAAGGAGAGAACATGTACGTTGGCGTGGATTGTGGAACGCAGAGCACCAAGGTGGTGGTGGTCGATATCGAGCGCGCGGCGATCCTGGGCGAGGCCAGCCGTCCGCATCATTTGATCGAAGGCGATAACGGCAAGCGTGAGCAGGACGTTAGCGAATGGATATCGGCCTTGACCGAGGCGTTCCACGAGGCGGTGAGTGAGGCGCGTATCGATGCGCGCGACATCCGCGCCATCGGCGTCTCGGGGCAGCAGCACGGCATGGTGGCGCTGGATGCCGATGGCCAGCCACTGCATCCCGCGAAACTGTGGTGCGATACCGAAACGGCACTGCACAACGAGGCGCTGATCGAGCGCCTGGGCGGCCGGGAAAGCTGTCTGGACAAGCTGGGGCTGGTACTGCAAACCGGCTATACGGCCTCGAAAGTCGCCTGGTTGCGCGACACGCATCCCGACGCCTACCAGCGTATCGCCACCTTGCTGTTGCCCCACGATTATCTGAACTTCTGGCTGACCGGCGAGCGTGTCGCCGAGTGCGGCGATGCCTCCGGCACCGGATATTTCGATACCCGCGCGCGTGAGTGGCGGCATGATGTGTTCCAGATCATGGCGCCGGAACTGTCCCCGGAAGCGGTACTGCCGCGTTTGATCGACTCTCACGCGCCAGTAGGCACGGTACGTCCCGAGGTCGCGCGCCTGTTGGGCCTCGGCGATGACGTGCTGGTGTCCAGTGGCGGCGGCGATAACATGATGGCGGCCATCGGCACCGGCAATATCGCCCCCGGCATGGTGACCCTGAGCCTGGGTACCTCGGGAACCGTGTACGCCTACTCGGCCGTGTCGGTGGAGGCCGAGGACGCCCAGGTTGCCAATTTCTGCGCCAGCCACGGTGGCTGGTTACCGCTTATCTGCACCATGAACGTGACTTCGGCGACGACCAAGGTGCGCGAGCTTTTGGGTTTCGATCTGGCGACCTTCGGTGAGCGCGTGGCTCGAGCCCCGCTGGGCGCCGAGGGCGTTATGGCGTTGCCTTTCTTCAATGGCGAGCGTGTGCCGGCGCTGCCACACGCCACCGCCAGCTTCGAGGGCATGACGAGCCTCAACACGACGGCGGACAATCTCTGTCGCGCGGTAGTCGAAGGGACGACGTTCGGGCTACGCTATGGGTTCGAACGCTTGGACGAGCTGGCATCGCAGGCCAGCCAAGTCCGTCTGGTCGGTGGTGGCGCCAAGAGTGCCGTCTGGCGCCAGATCGTCGCCGATGTGCTGGATGTCGACGTGATCTGTCCCCGCATTACCGAAGCCGCCGCCTTGGGCGGGGCGATTCAGGCCGCCTGGTGCGATACCCTGGCGCGTGGGCAGGGCGAGTCGCTGGCGGCATTGACCGAACGCCTCGTCGAGGTGGATCTCGATACCCTGACCCGTCCGCGTGGCGAGTCGGTGCGCCGTTACCAGGAACTCTACCAGCGTTACCGTCAGGCGCTGGCCGAACGCTACGACGTCGCGCCATGAGACGCGACCCATGACCCTTTTCGTTACAGGATATTTGCCATGACGCAACTCGAGGCTCTCAAGCAACTTTCGATGGTGGTCGCCGATACCGGCGATCTCGAGGCGATCAAGCGCTATCAGCCGCACGATGCCACGACCAATCCTTCGCTGATCCTCAAGGCCTTCGAGCTGCCCGGCTATCAAGCGCTGATCGACGAGACGCTGGCGCAGGTCAAGGCCGATATCGCCGATCCCCAGGCTCGGGTCGACGAGGCAGTGGACCGTTTATCCGTCGCCATGGGCAGTGAGATCACGCAGCTGATTCCGGGGCGTGTGTCCACGGAAGTCGCCGCCAAGCTGTCCTTCGACCGCGAGGCGAGCATCAAGAAGGCGCACCGCCTCATCGAGCTTTACGAGCAGCGCGGGATCGGCCGTGAACGCGTGCTGATCAAGCTGGCTTCGACCTGGGAAGGCATCCGCGCCGCCGAGCAGCTCGAGAAGGAAGGCATTCAGTGCAATCTGACGCTGCTGTTCTCCAAGGCGCAGGCCCGGGCCTGCTTCGACGCCGGGGTGCATCTCATCTCGCCCTTCGTGGGCCGTGTCACCGACTGGTACAAGCAGAAGACTGGGCAGGAATACACCCCGGAGGAAGACCCGGGCGTGGTGTTCGTGCGCGAGGTATGCGACATCGCCAGCCGCTACCGCTACGACACCGTGGTCATGGGCGCCAGTTTCCGTACCAAGGGCCAGATCCTGGGCCTGGCTGGCTGCAATCGCCTGACTATTTCGCCGGCGCTGCTCGAGGAACTCGAGGCCGAGGAAAACGAGATCGAGCGCAAGATCAGTGACGTCGGGGATGCCAGCGAGCGCCTCGCCCTGCTGGACGAGGCCTCGTTCCGCTGGGGACTCAACCAGGATGCCATGGCCACCGAGAAACTCGCCGAAGGCATTCGCCGCTTCGCCGACGATCAGGCGACGCTGGAAGAGAAACTCGCCGCACGGCTGGGGTGAGGCTCGCTTGCAGGCGGATTAGTGTTTCGTGAACACGCA
Source organism: Chromohalobacter nigrandesensis (assembly GCF_023061285.1). Classification (GTDB taxonomy): domain Bacteria; phylum Pseudomonadota; class Gammaproteobacteria; order Pseudomonadales; family Halomonadaceae; genus Chromohalobacter; species Chromohalobacter nigrandesensis. Next base: position 48,833 of record NZ_JAKGAM010000006.1, on the reverse strand, counting down.
AAAAGGAGGCCGGCTGACGCCGGCCTTTTGCATCTGGGCAGATGAGTGGTGCGAGTCTTAGCCTTTCCAGACGTCGGCGAGAATCTCGTACGAGCGACGACGGTCGTCATGGTCGTAGAAATCACCGTTGATCATCAGTTCGTCGGCCTGGGTATGCGCCAGGAAGTTTTCGAGTTCGTCGCGGATCGTCTCGGGACCGCCGACGATGGAAGCGCCGAGGTTCTGACTGACCATGGCGCGTTCCTGCGGCGACCAGTCGAGGGCCTCGACGGGGGGCAGGGTCCGCGTGCTCTTGCCGCGAATCAGGTTGAGAAACTTCTGCTGCTGGGTGGTAGCCAGATACTGCGCATGTGCGTCGCTGTCGGCGGCAACCAGCGGGATGCCTAGCATCACGTAAGGCGCGTCCAGCACCTCGGAGGGCTGGAACATTTGCCGATAGAGCTGGATGGCCTCGAGCATATAGCCCGGTGCGAACTGGCCGGCGAAGGCGAACGGCAAGCCAAGCTGTGCGGCAAGACGCGCGCTGAAGTCGCTGGAGCCCAGTAGCCAGAGGGGGACATGCGTACCCTGACCGGGCACCGCCTTGACACGCTGGTCGGGCAGGGCGTCGCCCAGGTAGCCGCGTAGCTCGGCCAGGCGGTCGGGGAAGTCATTCACGCCTGCGCGCGGGTTGCGACGCATGGCCTGCATGGTCACGCCGTCGGAGCCGGGTGCGCGCCCCAGGCCGAGATCGATGCGCCCCGGATATAGCGTCTCCAGCGTGCCGAACTGTTCGGCGACCACCAGTGGCGGGTGATTGGGCAGCATGATGCCGCCACTGCCTACGCGGATGCGTTGTGTCTTGCCGGCGACATGACCGATGAGCAGGGACGTGGCAGCACTGGCGATACCGTCGATGTTGTGATGCTCGGCCAGCCAATAGCGATTGTAGCCCAGGGTATCGGTGAGCTGGGCGAGATCGACCGTGCGTTCGAAGGTCTCGGCGGGCGTGCCGTCATGCGAGATCGGGGCAAGATCGAGCACGGACAGCGGAATTTGCGAGAGTCGGCTCATGATGGCCTCTTGGATAGGGTGAACGTTAGCGTCCTCAATATTTCCTTTCTGTTGGGATGACGAAGGCATAACTCAAGGTCGTGGGCGCGCTCATGGCATGAATTGAAGCCAGAGCCACGAGCCGAACAACACGATGCCCAGCACGCCGATAGGGCGTGCGTGGCGCCGCCACAACGATAGGGCCGCGTCGCCGGCGAGATGCACCAGCAAGGCGAGGCCAAAATAGCGCACGCCACGCGCAAAAAGAGATGCCAGCAGAAACATGGGGAAGGGATAGCCACTCGATCCGGCGGCGAGCATAGCGATCTGGAAGGGGATGGGGATGATGCCCACCGCGAGCACCGCCATAAAGCCGTCGCTGGCCATGCGCGCCTGAAAGGCTGCATAGGCGTCCTGGCCGCCGAACCAGGGGATGAGCGTTGTCCCCCAGGTGTTCAATGCCCAGGCCCCCAGAGCGTAGCCAATAGCGGCGGCGGTTAAGTTGCCGGCCAGCGCCACGCCTGCCAAGCGCCATTTACGATGCGGCTGGGCCAGCATCCAGGGAATCAGGATGGTCTCGATGGGAATCGGCACCAGGAGAGTTTCCAGCATCGAAGCGAAAAACAAAAGCGGCAGGGTGTGCCGTGAATGCGAAAGACGCTCGAGCCAAGCGGTGGCGGAAGCCAGGCGGGACGGTGACGGCATAGCGGGCTCTTCAATGAAGTTTAATGATTGATTTGCTTAAATATAAAATGCGGTTATGGCCATGCGGCGATGATTCTGCCATCGTGGTCGATTGGTCTCATGTACCTGGCTTTGGTTCCCTGGGCCATTGCCGGTATGCCGAGCTCGGTGATAAGAACCCGTGAGGTGCATGAGGCATCGTATCGTCGGAGACTAAGAGGATAGCTGCATGGCCAATCTTGGAAGGCAAAACGTGTTCATCGTCTCCGCCTTGATCGTGGCGGTTCTGGTCGCCATCGGTGCGGCCTTTCCCGAGGGCTTCGGTGAGGCGGCATCGACGGCATTATCAACTGTTTCACACTACTTCGGGTGGTTTTACCTGTTTTCGGTCTTCGGGTTCGTGGTGTTCTTGCTGACGCTGGCTTTCAGCAAGTACGGCAAGATCCGCCTGGGCCCGCAGGATAGCTCACCCTCCTATAGCTTTTTCTCGTGGGTCAGCATGCTGCTGGCGGCCGGATTTGGCGTCGGCTTGGTATTTTATGGCATGGCCGAGCCGATGACACACTTTCTCGAACCGCCTTACGGTGACATGGAAGGCGGCACCGAGGAAGCGGCACGCTACGCCATTCAATATAGCTTCTTCAATTGGGGCATCCATCAGTGGGCGGCGTTTTCCGTGGTCGGGCTGATTATCGCCTATTATCAGTTCCGCAAGGGGCAGGCGGGGCTGGTGTCCAACGTGCTTTCGAGCATGACCGCCAAGCGTCCCAAGCTGCGCAAGATAGGGCCGGCGCTGGATGTGTTCGCAGTGGTCGCCACGGTGATGGGGGTGGCGACGTCCATCGGCCTGGCGGTGTTGCAGATCAATGGTGGTCTGCATGCGGTGTTCGGCGTCGAGGAAGGCGTCAAATGGCAGTTCATCATCATGGGCGCCATGTTCCTGTGTTACATGGTGTCTACCTGGTCGGGGCTGGACAAGGGCATCAAGCGCCTTTCCAATCTCAACATGGTGCTGTGTTTTGCGCTGATGTTCTATGTGCTGATCACCGGACCGACCGTGGCGATCCTCGAAACCATCACCTTGGGGATCGGCGATTACCTGCAAAACATCGTGGGCATGAGCCTGCGTGTCGCGCCCTATAGTGACGATACTTGGGCGAGCACCTGGACGATTTTCTACTGGGCGTGGGTCATCGCTTGGTCGCCGTTCGTGGGGACTTTCGTGGCGCGTGTCTCGCGCGGGCGTACCATCAAGGAGTATGTGTTCGGCGTGTTGATAGTGCCGCCGCTGCTGGCGTGCCTGTGGATCGGCGTATTCGGTGGGGCGGCGCTCAACATGGAACTGTCCGGTGATGTCGGATTGGCCTCGGCAACGGCCGATAACATCACCGTGGCGTTGTTCCAGATGTTCAACTTGATGCCCTTCTCCAATGTGCTGTCGGTGGTGGCGCTGTTTCTGATCTTCATCTTCCTGGTGACGTCTGCAGATTCGGCGACCTATATCGTCTCGCAGATGACCGATGGCGGTTCGCTGAATCCGCCTTTGGTGAAGCGGATTATCTGGGGCGTGTTGATCGCCGCGATCTGTCTCACCTTGCTGGTGGCAGGAGGCTTGAACGGGCTGCAATCCGCAGCAGTACTGGCGGCATTGCCATTTACCTTCATTCTCTATGGCATGATCATCGTGCTGGTGAAGGAACTGCGAGCGGATCGCAAGGCAATGCTGACGGCACTTTATCATCGCCACGGAGAGACGCCGGTCGGCGCCGATGCCTTCGAAGCCGAAACGTTGGCCGATGCCGAGCGGTATCGGCGTGCTCCGAATGTGGTCAATCGCCGTATCAATACGCATGAAGGCGGGTGATAGCTCGCTTGCAGCATATGAAACGCCCGGCTTCGGCCGGGCATTTTACGTTGACGGTGGTGGAAACGCGCTTCACCCCTTATGGTAAGCGATATTGCATGCACCGGAGTGACAGGAATGCCTCAAGTGGCCAGAGCAGGCAGACAGCAACGTCACGGCGCCACCCGCCGTCGGAAAACGGCACTCGCGAGGCGCTCCCGGAGTGGCGTCGATGTCTGGCTGGATCGGCTGGTGGGCATTGCCGTGCTCACCGCATTGATCGTGGGCGCACTGGCATTGTTGGTAACCCTGCTATGGGGCTGATCACGCTGACCGTGGCGAGACTTTCCAGAGCCCGAAACAGCGTGCGAAGACCCAGGTGCCTATCCCCCAGGCGCCATTGACCAGAAAGCCGATGGGGAACCCGGCGAGATTGAGGCCGCGCCCCTTGAGCGGAAAGACGATAAACAGCGCCACGAGCGTCAACGCGATCCCGCCGAACAATACGCTTTTCCACCACAGCCCGGTCGTGACGTGGTAACGCGTGAATGCCCACAACATGACGATACCCCATACACCGCCCCAGAAGCTCGCCGACAGCCACTGAGGAACGCCCAAAGGAGGTACGGCTGTGGTGCCATAGGGCGCAAACGGGATGATGGCGTAGGCGTGCAACAAGCCCGCCATGGGCTGATGGAAGCAAAGCACGGCGAAGAAGCCAGCGATGAAGGCGAGCGGAATCCAGCGTGGCATGGCAGTTCTCTTTTCCGGGTGAAGGTGCGTACAGTATCGGTCAAATTCACATCTCTCGCAGGATGATCGTCATATGACCGCTGACGTTCTCTACACTGAAGGCTTTGCACCTTGTCGGGAGCGCCATGAAGCCATCGCTTGCCTTCCTCGCGTTTAGTTTCGCCTTGATTGCTGCGGGAATCGCCCTGGATAAGGACGTCTGGACGATCCCCCAGGAGTGGAATCCTTTCGCTCCGCTAGCGATTGATGATCCACTTACCCCGGTAACGCAGTGGAAGCTCGGTCGCCTGGAGGGCGATCGTGAGGCCTGCCGCGATGTTCTCGACGCCGCGCCTGCTGGTACCCTGAATTATACGCCGCTGGCGGATTACACTCCCGTTGCCGGCTGCCCGCTTAAAAACGTGGTGCGCGTGCGCCGTGCCGGGGTCGATTTCAATGCTAGTTTCGTGGTCAGCTGTCCGTTGGCGGTGGCTTGGACGCTGTTCGAACGTCAACGCCTGCAGCCGGCCGCGCGGGAGGTGTTCGGTGAGCCGGTAGCGTCGGTGCGTCACTTGGGGAGCTTCGCCTGCCGCAACATCTATCATCGCGACAATGCCCGCCGCAGCGACCATGCCACTGCGGAAGCGCTTGATGTAGCGGCCTTTCGGCTAGCGGACGGACGCCGTGTTTCCGTGCTCGACGACTGGACGGGCGACGATGACGCGGCGGACTTCCTGCATCGCGTGCGTGACGGCGCCTGCGAGGTGTTCGGGACGACTCTAGGACCGGACTACAATGCCGCGCATGCCAACCATTTCCATTTTGGCATGCGTGGTATCTCATTGTGTCGCTAATGGCGTTGCGCGCTGGGCGCCGTTGGTCCTATGCGCACCGCCTCATGAATGTGCCAAACTAGTCAAAAGCATCTTCTTCACGGCCTACCAGGAGGCAGCCGCATGCGCATCGACGTGCAGGACATCATCGACGGTGAACCCATTCCCGAACGCTTCGCGTTCGCCGTTCCCGATCCCGAGCGGCTCCTTCTTTTCAGCGACAATCGCAATCCGCGTGTTCGTTGGCACGACGTGCCCGACGGGACGCGTAGTCTCGTGCTGTTGGTGGTCGATGCGGATGCACCCACGGACCCTAGCGACGTCAACCAAGAGGGCCGCCGCGTGCCAGCCGATCTGCCCCGCGCCGATTTCTACCACTGGGTACTGATCGATATTCCTACGGCAGTGAGCGGCATCGACGAAGGCGAAGATGCCGATGGTGTCGTGGCCATGGGCAAGGCGCCGGGCGATACCGGCAAGGGTGTGCGCGGTATCAACAGCTACACGGACTTCTTCGCCGATGACGAACAGCTCGAAGGCATCTACGGTGGCTATGACGGGCCTTGCCCGCCATGGAATGACACTCTGGTGCATCGCTATTACTTCACCGTCTATGCGCTGGATGTCGCCTCGCTGGGCTTGCAGGGCGAGTTCACCGGTGATGAAGTTCTCGAGGCCATGCAAGGACATGTCATCGAGCAATCCAGCGTAATGGGGACTTATACGCTCAATCCAGAACTTACGCGTTAAGTTCGTTTATAAGGTGGCTCATGGAATGAGACATGGACGCACGGGATGGTGTCTGGCTCTGGTAGGGCTGGCATTGAGTGGCTGTGAAATGCTGTCGACGGATGGGCCGACGCAGCCCGTTGATATCGAGGAAGTCGGTGAAGGCACGCCGGTGGGAACCGTCGAACGTCAGGTTGCGTTTCCCGCCGAGGAATATGCCAAGCTGGACAAGCATGGCTCCGCCGTCGTCAAGGGGCGACTGCGCTATACCTCATCGACAGACGGTGCGCTGGTGGGCAAGAACGAAACCGTGTCTATAGCCCCGGCCACGCGCTATTCCGCCGAGGCCGCCGAAGCCGCATTAGCGGGGAAGCGTATCGAGCCCGCTGATCCACGTGCCCGCGAATACACGCATTACGCCAAGACCAACGCCAACGGCTATTTCGAGGCCACCGGCATTCCCGCGGGGGTCTTCTATGTGGCCGGGAGTGTGCGCTTGCCGGACGGCTCGCGCAGCCCGCTGATCCTGAAGCAGATCGAGATCGGCGCCGGCCAGACGCGAGAGATCGATCTGAGCCGCTGATGCATGCGATGCACGCCCCTCCCTACGCAAAACGCCCTGCTGGTTGGCAGGGCGTTTCTGGTTCGTTGCATACCCGCGAAGCAAGGGCGAGGTGCGACCCAACCACGAGCGTCAGCGCGAGTGTGTGGGTGTCTTCTTGTAGTGTCCGGGCACCGTCACGCGTTCGCCATTGGGCAGGTCGCGGACATAGGTAGGAACATAGACACGTTTGATGACACTCTTAGCTTCCGCCATGATCCAGTCTCCTGTGAAATCTACGCCTTCACGCTACGCCGGTTGCGGATTGGAATCAATCCCATCCCCTGTGATCGTTCGTAGGATGATGCCTTCAACTTGGAAACGAATCGCTTGAACGTGACTGACTCGACGCCCCAGCGGCCCCGATACGCTCGAGAAGCGCTGGCAGCGGTCGCTGGGGCTGGGGGATTGACGCCCCCTTGCCGTCCAGGTCAAACGATAGTGATTTCTCAAGATTGAATCGGTAGAACTTAGCGCTTCAAGGCCTCGAGAGTCGATTGAAGAGACATGCGCTCGCGTTCTGCATAGAGGGCCAGCTCGTCGGTTACCTTGGCGCCTAGCGCTTCCTCGAAGGCCTCCTTGTTGGCATTGCCCGCATAGGCCTGATTGCCGTCATCGCCGAGGTTCGACTGAAAGATGCCGGCCGCGCTGACGGGCAGGAAATCCTCGTAGGTGATCGGCCGAGCGGCGACCAGCCCTTGCTCGATGAGTTTTTCCAGCTCGGCCTCGGCGCCCGCTCCGGCCTCACGCCCCGCTGCGGTCAGTCGGTACTCGAAGAAGGCCAGACCCTGATGGCGTAGCTCGGCTTCGGTGTCCGGGAAGTCGGCGAACACCTCGGCCAGGACGCGCTGGTGTTCGGCATTGGTCAGTCCGGTCGTACGCTGACGCGATTCGGCGAGCAGCCGGTCATAGAGCGCACGTCCCTTGGCGGTCAACGCCACGCCACGTTGTTCGATTTCGCCGAAACGCGCGGTGTGAGTGCCCTGACGTTCACCGGCGAAGCGGGTCGGCTCCTCCAGGGCCTTGAAGCTGGTCTGGCGCAGCAGGATCGGGCAGTCGCGGCGCGGCGGGCCTTCGATGACTTCCTTGGGATTCATCCCCGCCGCCGGCATGCGGCGTTGCGCCTCGTCGATATCCAGGGTGCGTGGCGTCAGATGATTGATATGTGGCCCGCGAAAGCAGACCACGTCGGCGATCAATCGATGCTCGGCGTGCAACGCCTCGTAGGTTTCCAGGTCCACCGTGGCGTCCTGGTGCCAGCGAAAGGTCTCCAACGACTCGGCCACGAAGCGGTCGGCCTGTTCGTCGGTGAGCCCGCCCTGGCGTTCGCTGAGTTCGATCAACTCCCGTGCGCCGGGCGTGAAGATGTCACGCTCGGCGAGGATCCCGGCGGCGCGCTCGCGTAGCTCGGCGCTCTCGATCAACTCCAGGCGTAGCAGCGAGGTAAAGACACGGAAGGGGTTGCGCGCCAGGGCGGCGTCGTCGATGGGCCGGAAGGCGGTGGAGTGAACCGGCACGCCGGCCTCGGAGAGATCGTAGTAGCCCACCGGATACATGCCCATCACCGCGAACAGCCGGCGTAGCATGGTGAGTTCTTCGGCCGTACCGACGCGGATGGCTCCATGCCGCTCGACGCTGAGGCGATTCAACTCATCATGAGCCTCGAGCCGCGCGGCCAGCTCAGGATCGCGCTCGAGGGTCTCGCGGTTCACCTGAGCCACCAGCTCGAGCAGGGTTTCGTACTGGGGCACTTCGGCCTGATACATGGCCGACATGGCCTTGGAGAAACGGTCACGAATCTCGTGATGGGAAATGGGGGCTGTCATCGGCGGTGCCTCATGGTGTCGGTCGTCGACGTTGGATGGATGCGCGCTTAGTACTGCCAGCAGCGCTCTCTCGAGCCTCGCCAGTCCTTCTTCCAGAACCTCGGGTTCGGCGGTCAATGGGGGCAGCAGACGTAATACGTTGCGCCGACGCCCGCTGGGCATCAATAGTACGCCTTCTTCGCGACCGGCGACGATCAGCGCGGCCAGATGTTCGGCGCCGGTGGCTGCGGGCGTATCCTCGAAGACAATACCGCGCATGGCGCCAATGCCGGTCATGTCGCCAAGCATTGAATAGCGGCCAGACGCTCGCCAGCCACGATACGCTTCCAGGATCATCGCTTCCTGGCGCTCGCTCCACTCGGCCAGGTGCTCCTCGCTCATTAGCGCCATCACTGTCTGGGCCGCAGCGCAGGCGACGGCATTGCCCGAATAGGTGCCGCCCAGGCCACCTTTAGGTGGGGCATCCATGATCTCTGGCTTGCCCGCCACTGCGGCCAGCGGCAGTCCGGCGGCCATGCTCTTGCCCATCAGCAGCAGGTCGGGTTCGACCCCCAGGTGGGAAAAGGCGAAACGCTTGCCGGTGCGTCCGAAGCCGGACTGGATCTCATCGAAGATCAGCACAATGCCGTGTGCTTCGCACAGCGCCCGTAGGCGTGCGGCGAAATCGGCGCACAGTAGACGAAAGCCACCCTCGCCCTGGACCGGTTCGACGATGATACAGGCCACTTCATCGGCAGGGATCTCGACCTCGAAAAGTCTCTCTAGGGCGGCCATGGCGGTGTCGGCGTCGACACCACCGTCGCGACTGGGGAAGGGTAGGTGATGCACCGGTCCGGGCAAGGCACCGAGGCGATTCTTGTAAGGCTTGACCTTGCCGTTGAGATTCAATGCCGCCAGCGTGCGGCCATGAAAGCCATCGTCGAAGGCGATCACGCCTTGGCGCCCGGTGGCAGCACGTGCAATCTTGAGAGCGTTCTCGGTGGCCTCGGCACCGCTGTTGGTAAGCATGCAGGACAGCGAATAAGACACCGGCACGAAGGCATTCAAGGTGCTGGCGACCTCGAGATAGCCACGATGCGGCAGGGCATTGAAGGCGGAATGCATCAAGGTATCGACCTGCGCCTTGACTGCCTCGACCACGTCGGGATGCCCATGCCCCAGGTTGAGCACGCCGATACCGCCGACGAAGTCGATATAGTGGTTGCCCTGTTCGTCCCAGACCTCGGCGTTGCGGCCTCTGTCGATGCAGAGAGGGTGAACGATGCCGAGGGCGTCACTGATGTGCGGGAGGTCCATGTCGTCATCCTGAAGAAGCCTATCGCCACGATGAGAACAGAGCCATCTTCAGGGCTTCAAACGAAAAAAAGCGTGTTATCCATTCCATTAATTCATGCACTAGGGTGCCACAACGTCGCCAGGGGCCTCCCGGTGCTCGAGTATCCAGTCGATGAAGCCTCGAACCTTGGTGTCCTCCCCCTTGTGCTCGGGATAGGCCAGGTAATAGGCATCGCGACTGGTCAGGCCGAACGTCCAGGGAATCGTCAGTAGGCCGGCCTGTAGTTCTTCCTCGGCCAGAAAGCGCGGTGCCAGGGCAACGCCACATCCGGCCCGTGCCGCGCGTAAGGCCATGTAGAAGGTATCGAAACGTGGCCCGTGGTAGCTATGCTCGGTGTAACAGTCCTGGGCCTCGAACCAGTCGTGCCAGGCCTCGGGCCGCGTCGAGCTCTGCAAAAGCACCAGCTTTGTCAGTTCCAGCGGCTCTTGAATGCCGTCGACTGGCAGCACCGCAGGCGAGCACACCGGTACCATCTCCTCTTCAAGCAGTTTGATGCACTCGGCCCGGGGCCAGGCGCCATGACCGAAGAAGAAGGCGACATCGACGCGCTCCTCCTCCAGGTCAAAGGGCTCCGAGCGGTTGACGATGTTCAGATAGACCCGTGGATGCCGGAAGCGGAACCCGTTGAGCCGCGGAATCAACCAGCGGGCCCCGAAGGTCGGCAGGGTGGTGACATTGAGCACCACACTCTGGCCGCCGTAGGACTGCATGTAGCGCGTGGACATCTCTACCTGGGCCAGGATCTTGCGCACCTCGGTGAGATAGAGCGAGCCCTCCGGGGTGACCTGAAGTCGCTTGCGTACTCGACGGAACAGAGGATGTTCGAGCACCGCCTCGAGCTGGGCTACCTGCTTGCTGACAGCACTCTGGGTCAGGTTCAGCTCGTCGGCGGCACGCGTGAAGCTCATGTGCCGCACCGAGGCTTCGAAGCACTGCATGGCGGTCAGGCTGGGCAGGTGTCGATGGCTCATGCCGCTCTCCTGTGTATGGATTGTGTCCCGTCGTGGTTCTTCATCATGAAGACTAAACCAGAAAAATGGGAATGACCTCCATATAAAACGTCGTTTGAAGGGCGTCAACCTCCGCGCCAATACTGGTTTCGATTTTCGAACCCAGGAATTGATAGTAGGAGGAAGAATGATCGAATCCCTCATGCAGCGTCTCGGTGTTTCCGAGGATGCCTACCGCCAGGGCGATTTTGCGGTCATCTCACCCACCGACGGTGGCGAGCTCGGCCAGATTCGCCTCGAGGGCGCCGATGCCGTCGAGGCCCGCGTGGCACGTGCCCAAAGGGCCTTCGAAGAGTGGCGTCGAGTACCCGCCCCTCGTCGCGGCGAGCTCGTTCGACTGTTCGGCGAACAGTTGCGTCGCCACAAGGAAGATCTCGGTGCCTTGGTTACCCTGGAGTGCGGCAAGATCTATCAGGAAGGTCTCGGGGAAGTTCAGGAGATGATCGACATCTGCGACCTGGCCGTCGGTCAGTCGCGTCAGCTCTATGGCCTGACCATCGCTTCCGAGCGTCCCGGTCACCATATGCGCGAAAGCTGGCATCCGTTGGGGCCGATCGGCTTGATCACCGCCTTCAACTTCCCGGTGGCCCCCTGGGCCTGGAACGCCGCCTTGGCCTTGGTATGCGGCAACAGCCTGCTGTGGAAGCCCTCCGAGAAGGCCCCGCTCACTGCTCTGGGCTGCCAGGCGTTACTTGAGCGCGCCATGGCCGAGTTCGGCGACAAGGCGCCCGAAGGCCTCAGCCAAGTGATTCTGGGAGACCGCGAGGCGGGCGAGCGCCTGGCAGACGATCCGCGTGTGCCGCTGATCAGCGCCACCGGTAGTACGCGCATGGGTCGGGAGTTAGCGCCTCGGGTGGCGGCTCGTTTCGGTCGCAGCATTCTCGAACTCGGGGGCAACAACGGCATGATTCTGGCGCCCAGCGCCGATCTGGACATGGCGGTCCGCGCCATTCTGTTCTCCGCCGTGGGGACGGCTGGACAGCGTTGCACCTCCCTGCGTCGCCTGATCGTCCATGAGTCGATCCGCGACGAAGTCGTCGAGCGCGTGAAGAAGGCCTATGCCGGCGTGACGATCGGCGATCCCATGGAGGGCAACCTGGTCGGCCCGTTGATCGATGCCCAGGCCTTCGAGCAGATGCAGTCCGTGCTCGAGCAGGCGCGCCAGCAGGGTGCGAGCGTATTCGGTGGCGAACGCCAACTCGCCGATCAGTATCCCGATGGCTATTACGTGACCCCGGCCATCGTCGAGGTCGAGCAGCAGGACGATCTGGTCAAGAACGAGACTTTCGCCCCGATCCTCTACGTCATGAGCTACCGCGACTTCGATGAGGCCATGACATTGCACAACGACGTTCCCCAAGGGTTGTCATCGTGCATCTTCACCAGCGACGTGCGCGAATCCGAGGCCTTCATTTCGGATGTCGGCAGCGACTGCGGTATTGCCAATGTCAACATCGGCCCGAGTGGTGCGGAGATCGGTGGTGCCTTCGGTGGCGAGAAGGAGACCGGCGGAGGTCGCGAGTCCGGCTCCGACATCTGGAAGAGCTATATGCGTCGACAAACCAACACCGTCAACTACTCCCGTGAGCTACCACTGGCACAAGGGATCAAGTTCGACTGACCACGAGCGCCGTCCCGATGACGGGGCGGCGCTTCGTTGCATGGACGTGCTCGAAACCTCGACGCACAGGGTCGGGTTTTTTGGAACGTTCGACCATCCAGGCAGAACGTGTCATGGAGTCCAGAGATGACAACAACAATTTCTCGAGAACAATGGGGTAGCCGCTTTGGTTACCTGATGGCCGTCGTCGGCGCCATGGTCGGTGCCGGCAATATCTGGCGCATGCCCTACGTGACGGGAGAGAACGGCGGGGGCGCCTTTTTGATCGCTTACTTCCTGCTGCTCTATCTAATCGCGGTACCCGGTCTGATGGGCGAGACCAGCCTTGGGCGCTATACCCGCCAGGGCTTGATCGGCACCTTCCGCAAGGTCTATGGCAACAATCGCCTCGTTGGCCTGGGGCTGGTGATTCTGATCTTCAACATCGTATTGATGTCCTACTACTCATCGATCGTTGGCTGGTCGATCTACTATGCCTTTCATGCCGTGCTCGGCACCTTCACCCAGACTGATTTCGATACGGCTGCCCTGTGGCAAGACTTTAGCGGCAACACGGCCCTGAACGTCGGCATGCATACGATTGCCATGCTGATGGTTACCGGCATTCTGCTATTCGGTATCAAGGGGGGTATCGAACGTATGGCCAAGTGGATGATGCCGATTCTGACCATCGCCTTGATCGCTATCGCCATTCGCGGGGTGACGCTGCCGGGGGCCATGGCTGGCCTGGAGTTCGCCTTCTCGCCCAACTGGGAATACCTGGCCCGGGGCGAGACCTGGCTGGCGGCGCTGGGGCAGGCGTTGTTCTCCACTGGCCTCGGCTGGGGGATCGCCCTGACCTACGGCAGCTATCTCGGCCGTAACGACGATATCCCGCTGGGGGGAGGCATCTTCACGGCGGTCGGCAATACTAGCTTCGGTCTGCTCGCCATTTTTGCCGTCTTTCCCATCGTCTTCGCTTTCGGCATCTCGCCCAGCTCCGGCGCTGAACTGGCCTTCGTGGCTCTGGCCAATGCCTTCGGCAGCATGACGGGCGGTTACTTCTGGGCCTTGCTGTTTTTCATGGGCTTTTTCTTCGCCAACTTGACCACCGCCATCGCCATTACCGAAGTTGGCGTTACCACCTACCGGGAAGAGCGGAACACCAGCCGTACCAAGGCCGTGCTGACCATCTGCGGCATTATCTGGTTACTCGGTATCCCGAGCGCCATGAATGCCAATATCCTCGGCTACCTGGATTTCGTGGTCGGCAACTGGGGGCTACCGCTTTCGACGTTCATCACCATGCTCGCCATCGGCTGGAAGTTCGATGCCCACCGACTGCGCGTGTTGAGCCTCAACCGGGGCGCCGATCTTTACGTGCCGCGTGTCTGGGAGCTCGTCATTCGCTACCAAATCCCCGCCATCATGCTCGGCATCATGGCCTACTTCCTATATAGCAATCTTGGGCAGACACCCTGGAAGACGATCAGCGGCCTCGTAATACTCACGCTGATGATCCCGCTATGCATGTGGATCATGAACCGTCGCCATGACACGCCGCATGTCGCCAATTCCACAGGAGGTCAGTCATCATGAGCCTATCCGCCATCATCGTCATGATCGCCTCCATCATCGCCTTGTGGGGCGTGGCCAGTTGCGCCCTGATCGTGTCGATTCGACATGAGGAGCGCAAATTGGCCCTGCTCCGCTCACAGGGCGATTTCGAGCCCTTCTCGCCGCGTGCCTTCCGGGATCTCGAGCGCTGGCTGACGCAGCATCCCGAGAGCGAGCACGCTCCTGAAATCCGGGAATGGCGACAGGCGCAGCGAGACTCCCTGCAGCGTAATCCGCAACGCTTCTACGACTGGTCGCACGCCGACGACGATGTTAGGGAGGCGCCATGAAATCGGCCTGTATCTGGACCACCACCTCTCCCGAACGCCAAAGGGAATACTCTCGCCTGGAAGGCAACGCCGCTACCGATGTCGCCGTCATTGGCGGCGGCATCACCGGGCTGAGTACCGCCCTGCATCTCGCCGAAACCGGCGTTTCGGTGACGCTTCTGGAGGCGGGAGACATCCCCAGCGGCGGTTCCGGGCGCAGTGTCGGCTTGGTCAATGCGGGGATGTGGATACCACCGGACGATATTCTCGAGGCCCTGGGCCCGGAAAACGGCGAACGTGCCAATGCAGTGCTCGGTCGTGCGCCCGCCGAGGTCTTCGCTCTCATCGACCGGCATGGCATTGATTGCCAGGATACTCGGACTGGCACCTTGCACCTTGCCCACAACGGCAAGGGAGCCGAGGAACTGACTCGCCGCTTCGAACAATTTTCGCGTTGCGGCGCGCCAGTCGAGTTGCTCGAGGGAGAGGCGTGTCAACGCCGCGTCGGCACGTCTCGAATCCATCGTGCTCTGCTCGACCGGCGGGCCGGCACGCTGAATCCGACCGCCTATACCCGGGGGCTCGCCCGTGCGGCTCATGATGCAGGTGCCAACCTGCACACTCATAGCTCCGCCGAGGGTATCGCGCGCGAAGGCGACCGCTGGCGGGTCGACACCCCGCAGGGCAGCGTTCGGGCACCGCGTCTGGTGATCGCAACCAATGCCTACACGGAAGATCATTGGAACCAAGTGCGCGAGCACTTCTTCCGTGGACACTTCTACCAGGTTGCCTCTCCGCCGCTCTCCGACGAGCTTGCCGGTGACATTCTGCCCGAACGCCAGGGCGCGTGGGATACCCGCACGGTGCTCAGCAGTCTGAGGCGCGATGCCGAGGGACGCTTGATTCTTGGCAGCCTAGGATGTGGTGATAGCAAGCCGGCGTCTTTCCTGCGCTGCTGGGCCGATCGGGTTCAGCGGCATTACTTCCCGCAACTGGGCCGAGTGGACTGGGAATGTACCTGGACAGGCCAGGTCGGTTTCACTCCGGATCACACTCTGCGCCTCTTCGAGCCGGCGCCGGGCATTTTAGGTGTTGCGGGTTATAACGGCCGTGGTATCACGACTGGCACGGTGGTAGGAAAGGGCTTTGCCCATTACTTGAACACCGGTGATGATAGCTTATTGCCACTGCCCATCTGCTCACATCGACCGATACGCGCCAAGCCATTGTGGAGCACCGGTTACGAAGGAGGCTTCACGCTATACCATGCAGGGCAGTGTTTACGTGTATTGATATGAGCAGCATCTATTGGAAGCAGTTTTTACGCTAGCTATCCCTGCAATGGAATTGTGACTAGCTTGTTCTAATTTGGCTTGCCATTCTTTCGTCGCTGCAGTCGGTGTTTGATGGCGCAGTGCTTTCTGCGCGATATGGCGATTTGCAGCAACCACAGGAGAGTAAGATGCGTACAGTCTCCGCGCAGGAGGTCAGCGACGCCTTGGCATGGCCGGCGTTGATCGAGCGCCTGGACGCGTGTTTCGACGGCAGTATCGAAACGCCGTTGCGCCACCACCACGCTATCCCGCGCGACGCGGGGGAAGCGACCTTGTTGTTGATGCCGGCATGGCAGCAGGCGGGCTATATCGGCACCAAAATGGTGAATGTCTTTCCCCATAATGCTGACCGAGGCTTGCCGGCGATCTCGGGTGTCTACCTGTTGTGCGATGGCGATACCGGTCAACCCCTGGCCTGTATCGAAGGCAGTGAGTTGACCCGCCGCCGTACCGCCGCCGCCTCGGCGGTCGCCAGTCGTTATCTGTCGCGCGAGGATGCCGAGACGCTGGTGATGGTCGGCACCGGCAAGCTGGCGCCCATGCTGATCGAAGCGCATGCCGCCGTGCGTCCTATCTCACGCGTCAAGATCTGGGGGCGCAACCCGGAGAAGGCGCAACAGCTCGCCGACGCCTATGCGGAGCGCTTCGACTGCGAAGCGGTCACCTTGCTCAGCGAGGCGGTCGCCTCGGCCGATATCGTCAGTTGTGCGACGCTGAGCAGCGAGCCGCTGGTTCGCGGCGAGTGGCTGCGCTCGGGTACGCACCTGGACCTGGTGGGGGCGTTTCGCCCTACCATGCGTGAAAGCGACGGTGCATGCCTATCCCGTGCGGAGGTATTCGTCGATACCTATGAGGGCGCCAAAGGCGAAGCCGGTGATATTCACCAAGCCATTGAAGAGGGTGATTTCCAATTCGACGCTATTCGCGGCGAGTTGCGTGAATTGATCAGTGGCGCCTCGCCGGGGCGCAGTAGCCCTCAGGCGGTAACGTTGTTCAAATCTGTCGGTGCGTCGCTCGAGGATCTCGCGGCGGCCATCGAAGTGTGGGAGCAGCTCGAATCATGATGCCGCCATCACGCACGGGGTTTTACTGGCATGGTTCTGGTACGACCCCGGAGCTATTGGGGGCTTTCCTCGTATTGGGGGAATCACGAGCGATATTCGGTGCGACCGGCTCCGATACGCTTGAAAAACGCTGGCAGCGGTCGCTGGGAGGGGGCGACTGACGCTCCCAAACGATACCGCGGCCAGCGCACACCGAGGATTACTGCTTCGGTGGCTCGACATGGCCGCCAAAGCCGAAGCGCATCGCCGAGAGCAGGCGGTTGGCGTAGGTGCTGTCCTTGCGCGAGTTGAAACGTGCGAACAGGGCGTTGGCCAGCACTGGGGTGGCGACGCCTTGCTCGACGGCGGCGTCGATGGTCCAGCGGCCTTCACCACTATCGGCGACGGCGCCGGAGTAATGATCGAGCTTGGGGTCGCCGGTCAACGCCTGGGCGGTGAGGTCGAGCAACCACGAGGAGACGACGCTACCGCGGCGCCAGACTTCGGCCACGTCGGCGAGGTTGAGATCGAAGCGTTCTTCTTCCGGCAATTCCGTCGATGACTTGCTCTGCATCAGCTCGAAGCCTTCGGCGTAGGCTTGCATGAGGCCGTACTCGATCCCGTTGTGGACCATCTTCACGTAGTGGCCGGCACCCACCGGGCCGGCATGGATATAGCCACGCTCGGCGCTGTCATGGGGCGCGTTGCGGCCATGCGTGCGATCCAGGTTGCCGTAACCGGGGGCCAACGTATCGAACAGCGGATCGAGATGGTCGAAGGTTTCCTGCTCGGCGCCGACCATCATGCAATAGCCGCGCTCCAGTCCCCAGACGCCGCCCGACGTGCCCACATCGGCATAACGGATGCCTTGTGAAGACAACGCCTTGGCACGGCGGATATCGTCCTTGTAGAAGGTGTTGCCGCCGTCGATGATGATGTCGCCAGCTTCCATGCGTTCGGCAAGGGCATTGATGGTGTCCTCGGTGGGTGCGCCGGCGGGCAGCATGACCCACACCACGCGTGGCGTTTCCAGTTGCTCCACCAGCGCGGCCAGGGAATCCGCCTGAGTGGCACCGTCCTCGATCAACGCCGAGGCGATGGATTGATCGCGGTCATAGGCGACGACGTCGTGGCCGCCGCGCATCAAGCGTCGGGCGATATTGCCGCCCATGCGGCCGAGTCCGATGATACCGAGTTGCATGTTCGTACCTTTCGCGATGTTGGGGTGGGAGTGGGAACGGCGGCAAGCCTACCGATACCGAATACATGACGTAAAGCGGGCCATGCCGTGAGGCATGACCCGCGACGTTCACTCAGTGTGGTGCATCAATCCCAGCTCAGCGCGCCGCCGACCTGATATTCGGTGACGCGCGTCTCGAAGAAGTTCTTCTCCTTGCGCAAGTCGATGATTTCGCTCATCCACGGGAAGGGGTTCTCCGCGCCGGGGTACTGCTCCTTCAAGCCGATCTGCGCCAGGCGGCGATTGCAGATGAAGTGCAGATACTCCTCCATGATCGCGGCGTTCATGCCCAGCACGCCACGCGGCATGGAATCGCGCGCATAGGCGATTTCCAGCTCGGTGCCCTCGATGATCATCTGGGTGACCTCGTCCTGGAATTCCGGCGTCCACAGGTGCGGATTCTCGATCTTGATCTGGTTGATCATGTCGACGCCGAAGTTCAGGTGCATCGACTCGTCGCGGAGGATGTACTGGAACTGCTCGGCGACACCGGTCATCTTGTTGCGCCGGCCCATGGAGAGGATCTGGCTGAAGCCGCAATAGAAGAAGATGCCTTCGGTCACGCAGTAGAAGGCGACCAGATTGCGCAACAGTTCCTGGTCGGTCTCCGGTGTGCCGGTATGGAAGTCCGGGCGCGCCAGCGACTGGGTGTGCTTGAGGCTCCACGCCGATTTGGCGGCGACCGAGGGGACCTCGCGGTACATGTTGAAGACTTCGCCTTCGTCCATGCTCAGCGACTCCACGCAATACTGATAAGCGTGGGTGTGGATGGCTTCCTCGAAGGCCTGGCGCAGCAGGTACTGGCGACATTCGGGGTTGGTGATCAGGCGGTACAGCGCCAGCACCAGGTTGTTGGCGACCAGCGAGTCGGCGGTGGAGAAATAGCCCAGGCTGCGCTCGACGATGCGACGCTCGTCTTCGGTCAGGCCGTCATTGCTTTTCCACAGCGCAATGTCGGCGTTCATGTTCACTTCCTGGGGCATCCAGTGATTGGCGCTGCCGTCCAGGTACTTCTGCCACGCCCACTCGTACTTGAAAGGCACCAACTGGTTGAGGTCGGCGCGGGCATTGATCATCTTCTTGTCGTCGACCTCGATACGTGCCGCGCCCATTTCCAGCTCTTCCAGGCCGGCGGCGACATCAAGCTCGTCCAGGGACTTGCGGGCACGCGCCAGCCGGTCTTCATCGGCGACCTGGTAGCGTGACGCGCTTTCGCGCACCTGCTCGGGTTCCGGCGCTGCGGGTTGCGCTGTCGGCTTGGGGGCCGGCGCGGGCTTTTGAGGCTCGGCGGCGGCACTCTCGTCATCCACCGCGTCTTCGTGAAAATCGTCCCAGTTCAGCATGTTTTCCTCGTTCCTTGCTAGTGGCGTTAATGCATAACGCCAGTGGCTAGACTTTGGTGAGCTTCGAGCTTCGAGCAGTTCGTGGCTCGCGACTCGAAGCCCGTCGCTGGCGCTAAGCGTCTATTGGCAAGCCTCGCAGCCGAGTTCGTCGATATCGCCCGCCGATGGCGCGCGCGAGCCGCTGCCGTTCTTGCCGTTCAGGAAGTCGTCGATGCCGCGCGCTTCGCTGGAGGCGCCACTGGCCGCCGGGCTGGGGGCGCTGCTGGGGGCGGGCGGAGTCGGCGCCGTTGCACCGCTATCGGCGTTGCCCACGGCATTGAGATTGCCGCGATCGACGGTGGATTTTTCCACCGAGGTGGCGCCCAGGGCGCGCAGGTAATAGGTGGTCTTGAGGCCACGGAACCAGGCCATGCGATAGGTGACGTCGAGTTTCTTGCCCGAGACGCCGGCGATGTAGAGGTTCAGCGACTGCGCCTGGTCGATCCACTTCTGGCGCCGCGCGGCGGCCTCGACCAGCCACTTGGGCTCGACCTCGAAGGCACTGGCATAGCGGGCCTTGAGATCGTCCGGCACGCGGTCGATGGGCTGCACGCTGCCGTCGTAGTACTTGAGGTCGTTGATCATGACCTCGTCCCACAGGCCGCGTTCCTTGAGGTCGTTGACCATGTAGGCGTTGACCACGGTGAACTCGCCGGAGAGGTTCGATTTGACGAACAGGTTCTGGTAGGTCGGCTCGATGGACTGCGTCACGCCACAGATGTTGGAGATCGTCGCGGTCGGCGCGATCGCCATGACGTTGGAGTTGCGCATCCCTTGGCTGGTGACCTTGTCGCGCAGACGCGTCCAATCTTGCGTGGTGGAGGTGTCCACCTCGATATAGTCGGCGCCGCGCTCTTCGGTCAGGTTGGCGATGGAGTCGATGGGCAGCACGCCCTTGCTCCACAGCGAGCCTTCGAAGCTTTGGTAGCGTCCGCGCTCGGCGGCCAGGTCGCTGGAGGCTTCGATGGCGTGATAGCTGATCAGCTCCATCGAGGTGTCGGAGAACTCAATGGCTTCCTGAGAAGCGTACGCGATCCCGCGCTTGTAGAGCGCATCTTGGAAACCCATCAAGCCGAGGCCCACCGGGCGGTGCTTGAAGTTGGAGTTCTTGGCTTGGGGCACGGCGTAGTAATTGATGTCGATGACGTTATCGAGCATGCGCACGGCCGTCTTGACGGTCTTCTTCAGCTTGTCGTCGTCGAGTTTGCCGTCGACGATGTGCTGCGCCAGATTGATCGAGCCCAGGTTACACACGGCGATTTCATCCGCCGAGGTGTTGAGGGTGATCTCCGTGCACAGGTTGGAGCTATGCACCACGCCGGCATGGTTCTGCGGGCTGCGCAGGTTGCACGGGTCCTTGAAGGTGATCCACGGATGGCCGGTTTCGAACAGCATGGACAGCATCTTGCGCCACAAGTCCTTGGCCTTGACGCGCTTGAACAGTTTGAGCTGCCCGTTGCGGGTCATTTCCTCGTACTCGGTGTAGCGCTTCTCGAAAGCGGCGCCGTACAGATCGTGCAGGTCCGGGCAGGTGGACGGCGAGAAAAGCGTCCATTCCTCGTCGTCGAAGACCCGCTTCATGAACAAATCCGGCACCCAGTTGGCGGTATTCATGTCGTGGGTACGGCGGCGGTCGTCGCCGGTGTTCTTGCGCAGCTCGAGGAATTCCTCGACGTCGAGGTGCCAAGTCTCGAGATAGGCGCAGACCGCGCCCTTGCGTTTTCCTCCCTGATTGACGGCTACGGCGGTGTCGTTGACCACCTTGAGGAATGGCACCACACCTTGCGACTTGCCGTTGGTGCCCTTGATGTAGGAGCCCAGCGCACGCACTGGCGTCCAGTCGTTGCCCAGGCCGCCGGCCCACTTGGAGAGCATGGCGTTGTCGCGAATCGCGCCGTAGATGCCGTCGAGCTGGTCGGGCACGGTGGTCAGATAGCACGAAGAGAGCTGGCTCTTGACGGTGCCGGCGTTGAACAGCGTCGGCGTGGAGGCCATGTAGTCGAAGCTCGAGAGCAGCTCGTAGAATTCGATGGCTCGCGCTTCGCGATCGTCTTCGTTGAGCGCCAGGCCCATGGCGACACGCATGAACATCACCTGCGGGAGTTCGTAGCGGATGTCGTCGTGATGCAGGAAGTAGCGGTCGTAAAGCGTCTGCAGGCCGAGGTAGGTGAACTGGGCGTCGCGGGTGTAATCCAGCGCCGTGCCCAGGCGCTCGAGGTCGAACTCGGCAAGCTGCGGGTCGAGCTGGTCGAAGGCGAGGCCCTTGGCGATATAGGCCTTGAAGGCCGGCGCATAGAGATCCGCCATCTCCTGGTAAGTCGCCTCGTCGGCGATATCCAGGAAGGCAAGTGCCTCGCGACGCAGGCTGTCCTGCAAGAGTCGCGCGGTGGCGTAGGTATAGTTGGGCTCTTTCTCGACCAGGGTACGTGCGGTCATCGTCAGCGCTTGCGACACGCCATCGATGGACACGCCGTCGTAGAGATTTTTCAGCGACGCATCGACGATCTTCTGCGGCTCGACGTTAGTCAGCCCTTCGCAGGCGTCAAAGACCAGCGTCTCGACCCGGCCCAGATCCAGCGGACGCACGGTGCCGTCGGCCTGTGTGACATTGAGGCTGGGATGCGGCTTGGCGATATCACCGTTGTGAGGCTGACGGGCACGGGCATGTTCCTCGCGGTACAGTACATAGGCGCGGGCGACTTTCTGCTCGCCGGCACGCATCAGGGCCAGCTCGACCTGATCCTGGATCTCTTCGATGTGCAGGGTGCCGCCATCGGGCATGCGCCGCAGGAAGGTATCGACGATGCTCTGGGTCGCCTCGTGAACGAAGTCACGGATGCGTGACGATGCTGCGGCATTGTCGCCTTCGGTGGCGATGAACGCCTTGGTGATCGCCACCGAGACTTTGCTGCCGTCGAAGGCCGCGACATCGCCGTTGCGCTTGATGACGCGCAGTCGCTGCGGTGCGGTGATGTCCACTGACGCCTTGTCAGAGGAAGAAAGTGTGGTATCCATGACGCCTTCCTGTCGTTACGGTCCAGAGGAAAGGGTATCGCCGCACATGTTCGTGTCGCGAGAAGTCGGGCATTATCGTGACGATGACCGATTTAACCGTCTTGTCTCGGCATTTTCGTGCCTGAAGAGGAACGTTCGGGACGAGCACGCGAAATACGGTGATCCCTATATATGGGGGGGATCCTTATAATGAGCACAAGATAGAGCGGTTTTGCGGGGGTCGCAAGTGGATAAGTTGTGGATAGTCTGTGGCTCTCCTGGGGGCTATTCTTGGGTTCCGCCAAGGCATCCATAACTCGCTGCCACGCGACGATTTTTCAATCTGCATGGCGATCTCTATGATGCTCGACAGCTACTCGCGAGTGAATTCGGGTATCATCGCTTGCTATCCGCTATGGTAGGGAATGGCGGCATGCACCCCTTTGTCGCACCGCGCATTCCGGCGGAGCCTCTCTGGAGAGCGCAAAGAATACAAAATAAAGACGAACGGAACTCGCACGACAAGGCCGAAGGTAGGCAGGGCTTCATGGCACCAATGTAAAGGGATGGATGACAGCTTGGACAGCAGCAGACATCACGATCACGTCCTGATCATAGAGGACGACGAGCGGCTGGCGCATCTGACGCGAGACTATCTCGAGGCGAATGAATTCCAGGTCGATCTGGAATACGACGGCGCACGTGCCGTGGAGCGCATTCTCGACGAGCAGCCGGATATGGTCATTCTCGATCTCATGTTGCCCGGCGAGGATGGTCTTTCCATCTGTCGTCGTGTGCGTACCCAGTATGCCGGTCCCATTCTCATGCTGACCGCGCGTACCGACGACATGGACCAGGTGCTGGGACTCGAAATGGGGGCCGACGACTATGTGCCCAAGCCGGTGCAGCCGCGTGTGCTGCTGGCGCGCATGCGCGCCCTGCTGCGCCGTGCCGATGCCCTGGAGGCTGCCAGCGGCGCTACGCGGCTGAACTTCGGTGACCTGCTCATCGATAGCGCCACCCGTGAGGCTTGGCTCAACGACGAACGCATCGATTTGACCAGCGCCGAGTTCGACCTGTTATGGCTGTTGGCCGGTAATGCAGGCCATGTGCTGACCCGCGAGGAAATCTTTTCGCAACTGCGGGGCATCAAGTATGACGGACAGGATCGTTCCATCGATGTGCGGGTTTCGCGTATCCGGCCCAAGATCGGCGACGATCCCAACCAACCGCACCGGATCAAGACCGTGCGCAGTAAAGGGTATCTGTTCGTCAAGGATAGCTAACGTTGATGCGGCGAACCCTGTCGGACAGCACCTTCCTGCGCGTTTACGCCTTGTTGTTGCTGGCGTTGGTGCTGACATTCGGACTCGCATTGCTGGGATATCTGGTGGTCGACCAGGTGCGTCAGGAGAATTACCGCGAGCGCCTGGCCAGTGGCCCGATGCAGGTGCTGGCGCATCTGGCTGCCGAGCAGCCCGTCGACGAGCGTGACGAATGGTTGGCGTCGATGTCATCGACGCTGGGCGTTCCCATGACATTGCATCCCATCGATGACGTGTCGCTGAGTTACTTCGATCGCTCGCGGCTCAATGAAGGACGGCCGCTGATCGAGCGCCACGATGCGGCATGGTCGGTTCTGCGACGGCTGCCGGATACGCCTTGGTTGCTGGAAGTGCGTGTCGGCGGGCTCAAGGAAATGCAGTTGCGCGGTGCTACCGAGGCTCTGCGTACCTGGCTCAGCGGCGTCTCGGAAGATGAGAGCGCCGAGCGTCTGGCGCGTCTTCAGCGTGTCTTCAAGATCCCGTTGGACGTCTCGCCGACGCCACCTGCGGGCGTCGATCCCATCCAGCAGTCGCGTCTCGAAGGCGGTGAAGTCGTAGTGCGCCTCGAGCCGGGGCTCGGCGTATTGTATGTGCATGCACGTCTGGGAGCGGATCGCTGGCTCACTATCGGCCCCATTCCATCCTTCGAGCCGATGCCTATCTCGTTGGCGCTGGCCCTGCTGGGCATCATGCTGCTAGTGCTGGCGGGCACCATCTACTTCGTGGTGCGTGGCGTGGAAGGGCGTGTGGAGCGTCTGGAGCGTGCTGCCACGCGCATCGCCGGGGGACACCTGGATACCCGCGTCAAGGTCGAGAGCAGCGACTTTCTCGGACGGTTGGGGATGGCCTTCAACGGCATGGCGGCCCAGGTGCAATCGTTGCTGCGTACACAGCAGGAAATGATTCGCGCCGTCTCCCATGAGTTGCGCACCCCGGTGGCACGTATCCGTTTCGCGGTGCAGATGGTCGAGGACATGACCGATGAGCCCGTGGTGCGGCGTCAGTTGCAGGATATCGATGGCGATATCGAAGAACTCGATCAACTCGTCGACGAAATTCTGACCTACGCCCGCCTGGGGAGTGATAGCGCCCAGGGCATCCAGCTCGCCACCGAGACCACCGATTGTCGCGCCATGGCCCATCGCGTGGTCGATACCCTGGCACCGCTGCACGCGCATTTGCGTCTCGAAGTCCTGGAAGGCGAGGAGGTCGATCTCGAGGCCGATCCGCGCTATCTGCAACGCGCGCTTTCCAATCTCGTGTCCAATGCCTGCCGCCATGCGGACGGGCATATCCATGTCAGCGTGACGCGGGAAACGCGGGCCGTGCGCCTGGATGTCGAGGACGACGGCGCCGGGGTTCCCGAAGCCGATCGCCTGCTGATCTTCAAACCCTTCGCGCGCCTCGACGACAGCCGCACACGGCGTTCCGGCGGTTATGGCCTGGGGCTTTCCATCGTGCAGAAAATCATGGCCTGGCATGGCGGCAGCGTCGTGGTCGAGCGTAGCCAGAGACTCGGTGGGGCACGCTTCAGTCTATTGTTGCCGACCCCGGATCTCCTCCAGGGGGACCCCCGCTACTCGCGGGGGCGCCGCCTGGACGATGCTTGACCGCTATCTCCCTCGACAGACGCTGGCATCCCGCAAGCGTCAGCGTGGGAGCGTGGCGACGAGACGTGGCTAGGCCGGCTTGATTCCCTCGAGTACCGCGAAGGAGGTCTCGCGCGCGGTGCGCAGGAAATCTTCCATCCACGGCGCGTCACGGCTTTCCTCGCGAATCGCCGCGAATAGCGTGCTCCATACCCCCTGCTCGCCGAGATGCAGGGCGCGCACATAACCGCGCTCCAGATACTCGGTGAGCGCCCAGTTGGGCAATGCGCAGACCCCTCGGCCGCTGGCCACTAGCTGCATCATCATGACCGTCAACTCGGCGGTGCGTACCTCGGCCGGCGTGAAGCCCGCAGGAGTCAGAAACTGGGTGAAGACGTCGAGGCGCGTGTGCTCCACCGGGTAGGTGATGAGTGTCTCGCCGGCCAGTTCCTCCGGCGTGACCCAGTCGCGGCATGTCAGGGCATGCTGCTTGCCCACCGCCAATAGCCCCTCATAGCGGAATAACGGCTCGTAATGAATGCCGGCAAGCGGCTGGGGGTCGGCGGTAATCACCAGATCCAGCGATTCGCGCGCCAGTGATGGCAGGGCATCGAAGCTGTAGCCGCTGGGGATGTCGACTTCAACCTCCGGCCAGTGATTGCGGAAGTGATCGATGGTCGGCATCAGCCACTGAAAGCAGCTATGGCATTCGATGGCCATGTGCAGGCGTCCTTGTTCATGGCCGGCCAGGCGTGCCAGGTCGCGTTCCGCCATGCGGATCTGCGGCAGGACCTGTTCGGCCAGCGCAAGCAGACGCTCGCCCGCCCGGGTGAAGGTGACGGGGCGCGTCTTGCGCTGGAACAGGGGCGCCTCCAGGCGCTCCTCGAGATCCTTGATCTGATGCGAGAGCGCCGATTGGGTGAGATGCACGCGTTCGGCGGCCTCGACGAGCGAGCCGGCGTCACGGAGTGCGATCAAGGTGCGGAGATGGCGAAGCTCGAGCATGGTGTATGAGAGCCGTTCATTTTGAAGATTAATTAATTTAGTTTGATTCACGCACTACCGCCAGCGAGACTGCCCGCCAGCACATCACGGCGTCGCCGTGACCACGAAGTCACTTATTCTAGCCGTATACCGCAAGGGGAAACACGATGGCGCTGGCACACATTCTGGGCTATCCGCGCATTGGCGCGAACCGTGAGTTGAAAAAGGCCGTCGAGGCCTACTGGAAAGGCGAGATCGATCAGGCCACGCTCGAGGAGAGCGGCAAGACGCTGCGTGCCGCACACTGGCAAGCCAGCCGCGATGCGGGGCTCGACCTCGTCACCGTAGGCGACTTCGCCTTCTATGACCAGGTACTCAACGTCAGCGCGCTGTTGGGCGCGGTGCCGCCGCGTTTTGGTGCCATCGAGGGCGATGTCGACCTGGATACGACGTTCCGCATGGCGCGTGGCCGGGCGCCCACCGGCGAGCCGGCGGCCGCCTGCGAGATGACCAAGTACTTCGATACCAACTACCACTACCTGGTCCCCGAGCTGCATGCCGGGCAACGCTTCCGGGTGGCCTCCACGCGGTTGTTCGACGAGGTCGCTGAAGCCCAGGCCGAAGGGCACCCGGTCAAGGTGGCACTGCTGGGGCCGATTAGCTGGTTGTGGCTGGCCAAGGAAAAGAGCGAGGGGCTCGACCGTCTGACCCTGCTCGATACGTTGTTGCCGGTGTATGGCGAGATCCTCGAGCGTTTGGCGGCGCAGGGCGTCGAATGGGTACAGCTCGACGAGCCGGCCCTGGTGCAGGACTTGCCCCGCGACTGGCGCCAGGCCTTCGAGGCCGCCTATAACAAGTTGCAGTCCGCGCGGGTCAAGCTTCTGGTGGCGACCTATTTCGGCGCCCTGGGCGACAATCTGGGCCTGGCCGCCGGTCTGCCGGTCGCCGGGCTGCATATCGACACAGTCCGTGCGCCCGAACAGCTCGATGCGGTGCTCGACCGTCTTCCCACCTATAAAGTGCTGTCCATCGGCGCCATCGACGGACGCAACATCTGGCGTGCCGATCTGGCGGCACTGCGTGAGCGCCTGCAAGTGGCCCGCGCGCGTCTCGGCGAGCGTCTGTGGGTCTCGGCGTCTTGCTCGCTGCTGCACGTGCCAGTGGATCTCGAGGCGGAAACCGACCTCGACGCCGAGCTCAAGAGTTGGCTGGCCTTCGCACGCCAGAAGCTCGATGAAATCGTCACCCTGGCGCACTTGCTCGACGGGCGTGCCACGGACGACGACACCGCTCGTCTGGAAGCCGCTACGCAGGCGCTGGCAGCACGTCGCAACTCTCCGCGCATTCACAAGTCTACCGTGGGCGAGCGCCTGGCGGCGGTGTCCGCCGCCGATGCCGAGCGCCCGAGCCCTTACGGTGCGCGTGCCAAGGCCCAGCGTCGTCATCTCGACCTGCCGCTGTTTCCGACCACCACCATCGGTTCGTTCCCTCAGACGCAGGATATCCGCGCCGCGCGCCGCGCCTTCAAGAGTGGCGAATTGGGCCGCGATGCCTACGAGGCTCGCATGCGTGAGGAGATCGTCCACGCCGTCGAGCGCCAGGAAGCCCTGGATATAGATGTGCCGGTGCATGGCGAGCCCGAGCGTAACGACATGGTCGAGTATTTCGGCGAACTGCTGGATGGCTTTGCTTTCACGCGCTTCGGTTGGGTGCAAAGTTACGGCTCGCGCTGCGTGAAGCCGCCGGTGATCTTCGGTGATGTGAGCCGCCCTGGGCCGATGACGGTGCGCTGGAGCGAATACGCGCAATCGCTCACCGACAAGCCTATGAAGGGCATGCTCACCGGGCCGGTGACGATCCTGCAATGGTCGTTCGTGCGCGACGACCAACCGCGCGATGCCACTTGCCGTCAGATCGCCCTGTCTCTGCGTGACGAAGTCGCCGATCTCGAAGCGGCGGGCATCAAGATCATTCAGATCGACGAGCCGGCACTGCGTGAAGGCCTGCCGCTGCGGCAGGGCGAATGGCAGCGCTACCTCGACTGGGCGGTGGAAAGCTTCAAGCTGAGCGCGGCCGTGGCCCGCGACGAGACGCAGATCCACACCCATATGTGCTACTCGGAGTTCAACGACATCATCGCGGCGATCGCGGCCCTGGACGCCGACGTGATTACCATCGAAACTTCGCGTTCGGATATGGAACTGCTCGACGCTTTTCAGGACTTCGCCTATCCCAACGAGATCGGCCCGGGCGTGTACGACATCCACTCGCCTAACATCCCCGAGGTGGAATGGATGGTGCAGTTGATGGAAAAAGCCGCCGAGAAGATCCCCGCCGAGCGGCTTTGGGTCAACCCGGACTGCGGTCTGAAAACGCGCGGTTGGGCGGAAGTCGAGCCGGCATTGGCCAACATGGTCGAAGCGGCCAAGGAGCTGCGTCGCCGCCACGGGTAAGTATTTCGTATTGACGCCATGAACGCGCCGTCGAGCCACCGCTCGGCGGCGCGTTTCTTATGATGCAGGCGTTTCTCGTGGCACCAGCGTTTCTCATGACATGAGGACTGGTATGCTATCGGCCTTCTTTGATTGAACGATATCGCATATCTTGGCCAGCAAGGAGAAGCTGAATGTTACCCAGAATGTCTCGGCGTGCGCGGCACGTCTTGTCGGGTATGGTATGCGTTGCCGTATTGGGTGGCTGCGCCAGTTCCGACGGCCCGCCGCAGGTGCGCGACGCCTCCGGGAGTGGTTTTACGCCCCCGCCGCAACTCGATTCGCCGGACGAGAACGACGACGCCCCCAAGTCGCCGCTACTGCCGAGCGCCTTCTTTGCCGATGGGGCGGAGGCATTCGTCTCCTGGCGGTGTACGCCAGCGCAGGATCTCATCTCGGTTGCGCCCGGAAATAGCCTGCGGCTGTGGTCGGCACAGGGGTACTACGCGCTCGAGCGTAGCGTGGTCGCCGACGGCAAGCGCTACCGCAAGGGCACCCTGACGTTCGCCCAGCAGGGCGACGAGGCGCATGTCGAAAGCGACAACGGCCAGCTCGCCTGTCAGCAAGATGCCCGTCGCGAGTCGATCACGCGTGACGACGCCCCGGACGTCATCTTCAAGGGGCAGGGCAACGAGCCAGGATGGACGCTCGAACTCGACCGCGAGGCGCCGCAGCTCACGCTGATGACGCAATACGGCGAGGAAAAGCGCACGCTGGATTATCGGGTTACGCAGCTCGACAACGGCCACCAGGCCGCCATGACGCTAGAGTCTGGCGACGCCGATGCGCCCGTGACCGTCGAGCTCAAGGCGCGGGCCTGTTTCGACAGCATGAGCGGCAAACCGTATCCCGTTCAGGTGCGTGTCGAGGAGGCGGGACGCACCTGGGTCGGCTGCGGCCAGGGCATCGAGCGAACGCGCTGAGACGTATATGGGGAAACGTGCATTCTATCGAATGGTTCATGGGGTTTTTTGCGTTTTTCTTTTCAAAAAGGGCAACGAATAATAACGCGACTCGCATCACATGCCCTGAATTCAATGAGAGGAATTTCGCATGGCCGTTCGCAATATTCTATTGGTGACCGCTTCCATTCTTGGCGAGCATGGTCAGTCACGCGCGCTGGCGACGCATTTCAAGGCGCAGCTCGGCGCGCGGGATGATGTCCGGATCACCGAGCGTGATGTCGTGGCGCTCGATCTGCCGCATCTCGATGGCGCCGAAATGGCCAGTTGGATGACCGCTCCCGCCGAGCGCGACGCGGTCCAGCAGGAGCTGGCGGCGCGCTCCGATGTATTGATCGAGGAAGTACTCGCGCACGATCTGATCGTACTGGCGGTGCCGCTCTACAACCTGGGCATTCCGAGTCAGCTCAAGGCGTGGTTCGACCGCGTTCTGCGGGCCGGCAAGACGTTCAAGTATACGGAGAACGGCCCGGTGGGCCTGATCGAGGGAAAACGCGCGCTGGTGCTGGCGGCACGCGGCGGGCAGTACGCGGGCACCGATATGGATACTCAGACCGGCCACGTCAGCAGTCTGCTGGGTTTGATCGGCATTCGCGACATCGACTGGATCTACGCGGAAGGCCTCAATATGGGCGAAGCGGTACGTGAACAGGCCATGGGCGAGGCGCGTCAGGCGGTGGCGAATTACGCGGCGGAACGTCTCTGAGGTAAAGTGGTGCCTGGCAGATAAAGCAGTCAGGAAGAAAGTAAGATCAGGAAGAAAGTAAGAAAAGGGCGGCTCATGGCGAGCCGCCCTCTGCATTTCAGGGCGAGACGCGTGGCGTGAGGCACCGCGCCTGAGGATCGCCGAGTGGCGGGCAGACGTTGGCTTGCGGTGCGATCAGGCGTTGGAAGAGTGAGACGAAGGCGGTTTTGTCGGGACGCGCGCCCGCGACACGTTCGCTGTCGATGGCATGCCAGCCATCTGCGCTGCGCTCGGCAAGCGTGAAGTTGAACATGTGGTAGCCGGGCGTGCCCAGGCGTAGATCGGTGGCGATCAACTGAGTGATGCCCTGGCGTTCTTCGGTGCGATAGCGCAGGAACGGCCCGGCGAACCACGCCAGACGCTGCCCGGCCGTCGTCGCCAGTGCGGCGTCCTGCCATTCGTTGCCACGCGGCAGACGAGTCAGCGCCAGTGGTGTGCGACCATCGAAGAGGCTTACGACGCCTTCGTAGTAGGCGTCGTCCTGGACCACCGTGACGCGCCACAGCAGGGCGTTGAAGGGCGTGGGCTGAACCAGTCGTGGGGCATCCTCGAGGCCTTGGCTGGCCAGGCTCGGGCCGATGCGCGCGTTTACCGTGTTCTGGGCGGCGACGGTAAAGGCCAGGTAGAAGCAGGCAAGCGTCAGCCCCCAGCCCAGCAGACGCGGCGAATAGCCCTTGATCAGCGCGGCGATGACGCCCACCAGCAACGGCAGCGTGAACAGCGGGTCGATGATGAAGATGGTGTGCCAACTTACCGGCGGCGTGGTCATCGGCCACCAGAGTTGAGTGCCGTAGGTGGTCAAGGCATCCAGCAGCGGGTGCGTCAGCAGGCAACCGCCGAACAGTAAGCCCCAGCGCCAGGTGCCGATGGGCGGCGAGACTTGGCGCCAACGCTCGCCTGCGCGGGTCAGCCCGGTCAGCAGGACGGCGAGGGCGCCGAGTACCCACAGGGAATGACTGAACCCCCGGTGATAGGTGTAATCGGCCACGGCGTCGCCGTAGTCGATGACCACGTCGAGATCGGGCAATGTGCCGAGTAAGGCGCCGGCGATGACGGCCTTGCGGCCTAGACGGCGGCCCAGCACGGTGCCGCCGATAGCGGCGCCGAGGCAGGCCTGCGTCAGTGAATCCATGCGCTGTGATCTCCCCTTGCGGCGGTGTGTCCCTGGTGAACGTTCATTCGATGTTTAGCCACGGCGGCCGTTGTGCGCGTATCTGATGCTGAATCGGGCAGTCTTCGCGATGGGCGCCCGGCAGGTAGCCGGTACTCATCAAGAACTCGTTGACGATTTCCGGGCCGGTGAAGCGGAAGGTGCGCTTGAATAGCTTTACCCATTCCGGTAACGCGAGTGGATGATGCGCATCGAGCCAGGTGGCGAAACTGCCGTGAGAATACTGCAGGTCGAGCACCACGTTGGCATTGTGAATCGCCGCGTCGACCTTACGCCGATTGCGGATGATACCTGCATCCGCGAGCAGACGCGCCCTTTGCGTGTCGTCGTAGGCGGCAACGCGTGCCACCGAGAAATCGTCGAAGGCCGCCGAGAATGCTTCGCGCTTCTTGAGAACGGTCAGCCAGGAAAGACCGGCCTGGTTGATCTCGAGGATCAAGCGTTCGAAGAGCCGGTCGTCGTCGCGCACGGGAAACCCGTATTCGTGATCGTGGTAGGGACCATGAAAAGGATGGCCGGGGGCATGGTCGCAATACGTGCTCATGGGGAGTGCCTCGCGGAGTGTTGACGAATTGCCCCGGCGGTGATGAATTCGCCGTGGCCGGTGGGCTGGTTTACCATAGACGTTTAGCCTGCATAACATCATGAGGAGATTACCATGCAGTACCTTCACACCATGGTCCGTGTCGCCGATCTCGACGCTTCGCTGCATTTCTATTGTGACCTGCTGGGCCTCAAGGAAGTGCGCCGCAAGGAGAACGAAAAGGGCCGCTTCACGCTGGTGTTCCTCGCCGCGCCGGAGGACGAAGAACGTTCGCGTGAGCAAAAGGCCCCGGAAGTCGAGCTCACCTACAACTGGGATCCGGAGACCTATACCGGCGGTCGCAACTTCGGCCACCTAGCGTATCGGGTCGATGATATCTACGCCCTGTGCCAGCACCTGATGGACAACGGCGTGACCATCAATCGTCCGCCGCGCGACGGCCACATGGCCTTCGTTCGCTCGCCGGATGGCATCTCTGTGGAATTGTTGCAAAAGGGCGATGAACTGCCCGCTCAGGAACCGTGGGCCTCGATGGAAAACACCGGTAGCTGGTAAGCCACCGCGTATCGCGCCCCGTTCCTACGATGGGCGGGACGCGGCTATTGCCGCAGGCTGAACGATTCTAGAACTGGAAAGGATACCAAGCATGTCACAAGACGTGACCCTCCCGCCGGCGCTGCGCGATGCGTTTCGCCGTGAAGCCGACGCGCTCGACGGCATCGACCGCGATGTCTACCGCGCCAATCGGCGCGACCCGCTGGAGCCGATCATCGGCCTGGGTCCGCGCGACGCGCCGGTGGGCTTTTTCGGGCGTGACCCAGGTCGTCAGGAGGTCGTGCATGGCGCGCCATTTGTGGGCAGCGGCGGCCAGAAGGTACGTGCCGGCCTGTATAAACATCTGCACGGGGAAGAACTGCCCGATTTCGAGGCCTCGCTCGCCGTGGGGCGGCGTTATTTCTGGGCCAACACCGTGCCCTACAAGCCAATCGGCAACAAGGCGTGGTCGATGGCGGTCAAGAAGCGCTTTCAGCCCTTGATGGCGGAGCTTCTAATCGCGCACTGGCAAGGCCGCACTCTGATCACTCTGGGGCGCGAGGCGTTCTTGTGGTTTGCCATCGGTCAGCCGCGCGAGATCAAGCATGAATTGGAGGCCTTCTGGGCGCGTGAGGACCGCTTCGAGGCGCTGCATACCACTGTGCTGTCACTCCCCGACGGGCGTAGTGCCGAGTTCCAACTGGCGCCACTGCCGCATCCTTCGCCCCTCAACCAAACCTGGTACAAGCGTTTTCCGGCATTGCTCGATGCGCGCCTCGCTGCTTTGGAAAGCGTCCACTGAGGGTGTGAGGAGTGGTATGAGGCGCCAAATCAGTCGGGGTGCATCGCCAGGCGCCCGCTGCCCATGAGCATGATCGCCAGGGCGCCGCACAGAAACATGCCCTGCAACTCCAGCGTCCAGCCGCCCTGCGCATTGAGCGTCAGCAACTCGTCGCGATGGACGAGGATGAACGCCACCAGCATGTTGCCGGCCATCAACAGGCCGCCGATGCGCGCCTGCCAACCCAAGATGGCCATCAACGGGGCAACGATCTCGCCGATGAGCACGCCATAGGCGAGGAAGATCGGTAGCCCCATGGCGTCGAGCATGTTGCCGATGCCGGTGATGCTGGCGGGCGACAAGAGCTTGTCGATGCCGTGCAGCAGAATCAGCCCGCCCACGGCCAGGCGCAGAATCAGTTTTCCCAAGTCGTCATGATGCAGCAGTCGTTGCATGGAAGTAGGCACCCTTCATCGTGTGAAACCGGCATCTAGCCGGGCAAGACGTGTGGACTTTCGCATGTTCGCGCGTTGCTCACCAGCAAGACGGTTTTTAACATTTTTTTACGTTTGACTAGCGCTTTGGTTTGTATTAGCTAAGCTTTCTCAGAAATACTGCTGGAAGTGGACCTCTGTGCAGACGTTGGCATCGAGACTGGCGGATTAAAGCCGCCGTTTGGCGGAGACAAATAACGATCCTTGCCCTGAAATCCCTGCAAAGGGTGGCCGGAGGCGAGGACGCTACGTTGCGACACTCGCAACGGTACGCAGGTAGAAAGGGATAGCCAAGATGACTTCAAGAGCCTTGCAGCGGCTCTGGGAATGGTCGTGCCATGCGCCGGGGGCGTTGCCGCTGGAGCAGCGACGCAGCTACGAGGTGGTAGCGCAGACTTTCGTGCTCGCAAGCCTGGGGCATTTGCTGTTTGCATGCGTGCTGATCGGCTTGCAGATTCCGCTGCTGATTGTTTTGAACCTCGCCTGCGTGGCGACCAATACCGCAGCGTTGATGTTCCACCGACGCTTGCAACTGAACCGGGCGATGAGCGTCAAGCTGACCGCGACCCTCCTTTTGATCACGCTGAGTGTGTGGCTGATCGGCCCCGATGCCGGTTTCGAATATTATTTTTTCCTGCTGCTATGCGAGATGCTGATCAGCGACATGACGGCGCGCTATAAGATCGCGACGAGTGCTGTGATCGGTAGCGTGGCGCTGGCCACGCTGCTGATGGCTCCGGATTTCACCCCCTGGATGCTTGAAGCCGAGGCGTTTCGCGAGGACATCCGCTTGACCAATCTGGTCATGGTCTTCTTGATTCTAGGGGGTATCTTGTGGCGGCTGCATGCCATCACCGAGCGCTGCGAGCATCGTTTTCGACGTGACGCCACTTACGATGACCTCACCAAGTTGCTCAACCGGCGCGCCATCTTTCATGAAGCCGAGATGCTGTGGCAGCAGGGGCGTGAGTTCACCTTGCTGCTGCTGGATGCCGATCATTTCAAGCAGGTCAACGATACCCACGGCCATACCGCAGGCGACGATGTCTTGCGCCACCTGGCGTATATAGTGCGTGGCGCCTTGCGCGAAGACGACCGTCTCGGGCGCGTGGGCGGCGAGGAATTCCTGATCGTGTTTCCTGACAGCTCCCGGGATGAGGTGCTCGCGGTGGCATCGCGCATTCGCCGATGCCTGGCCGAGCAGCCGTGTCAGCTGGAAGCGTTGACGCTGCCGGTAACGTTCTCCATGGGTATGGCGGCCGCCAAGGAAGTCACGTCAATGCAAGCGCTCATCGACATGGCCGATCGTCGCTTGTATCGCGCCAAGTCTGCCGGGCGCGATCAGTTGGTCATGAGTGACCTGGAGTTCATTGGGCCGGCAGCGGTCTTATGAGATATCCGGAAACGCCGTGTGGAGATCGCTTCATCTAATACGGATGCCCTAGCGCAACGAAGCGGCAACATGGGATTTAGCTTGTTTGGCGTTTGACGAATTTCATGCTGCTAAACGGCTAAATTCATACACGAATCGTCCTTTTGATGCGCCGAATATGGCTAACCTTGCTAGGGAATCGATGCAGGGGAAGGCCCGTCGCATGACGTGGCCTAACGCAATAAAAAGGGATTCGTTCATCATGCCGCTACGTACCTATCGCCTATGGGGAGGCCGAGACGCATCGTTGCCTCCGTATTGTCCACTGCCGCCGGAATACCGGCGTTATTTCGATACCTTCGCCCATCTATACGCGATGGCGTTGGTGGCCTATGTGGGTTTGATGCTGCCGCTGTTCGTCTGGCTAGGGCAGCCCGGTCCGATATTGATCGTCCTGGCCAGCGTTTTGATGACGCTCGGTGCGCGCGGGTTGCATCATCGGGGCTACATGGCCTGGGGCGCGGCCTTGTTGCTGAGCATGATGCTGTTGTTGATTGGCGAGGCCATCCGTCTCTATGGCGCCGGCGTCGGTTTCGAGTTCTACGTGAGCCTGGCGCTATTGGTGTTGCATGTCAGTGCGATCCCACGCGGTTACAAGATCTTGCTGTCGCTGTTGCTGCTGGGCGTGATGGGCGCATTGTTGATGAGCATGCACCGGGGGGCGCCCCAGATCGTGTTGCCCCTGGCGACGGCGACTTGGCTGTTGTGGGTCAACCTAGTGCTGACGGGGGTGCTATTTGGCGGAGTACTGATGGGGCTGGAAGGCGTGACCGAGCGGCTCGAGCGTGCGTATCGCCGTGAAGCGCTGCACGACATGCTCACCGGCGCCCTCAATCGGCGCGCCATCGTCGCCATCGCCGAGCGCTGGCAGCGTGCCAAGCGGCCCTTCGCCGTGGTACTGCTGGATGTCGATCACTTCAAGCCGTTCAACGACCTGCACGGACATGCCACGGGCGATGCGGCGCTCTGCCATCTGGTGAACTGCCTGCGTCAGGGGTTGCGCGATGGTGACGTGCTGGGGCGTTACGGCGGCGAGGAATTCATGCTGTTGCTGCCGGGAGCGTCACGCAGTGACGCTATCACAGTCGCCGAGCGTGTCGCGGCCGTCGTGCGCGATCAGCCATTGGTGCTGCCCGACAAGTCGCTCGGCATGACCGTCAGTCAAGGCATCGCTACCCAGGACGAGGCGGCGACACTCAGTGCCGTGATCGCCTTGGCCGATCAGCGATTGTATGCCGCCAAAGACGCTGGGCGCGATTGCGTCATGGCCTGGGAAGCCTTCGAAGCATTGTCTCCCTTACCGAGCCTGTATGTCGTCGAAGGCGCCGAGGCGTGTCCGTTCGAACCGCCTCGGCGACGTGACGACTCAGTGATCAAGGCGTGAGGCGAGGTGCTCGATGCCTCGCTGAACCCAGGTGGCCATGCGGTTGGCCAATGAGGTACACAGCACCCAGGGCAGCAATAGCAGGGCGATGGCCAGTGCCCCCATGTAGACGTCGCTGAACCAGTGGCCGCCGCCGATGATGCGCGGGGCACTCAAGC
Organism: Chromohalobacter nigrandesensis; assembly: GCF_023061285.1. GTDB lineage: Bacteria > Pseudomonadota > Gammaproteobacteria > Pseudomonadales > Halomonadaceae > Chromohalobacter > Chromohalobacter nigrandesensis. The sequence continues at coordinate 12,133 of NZ_JAKGAM010000006.1, read as the reverse complement.
CGATGGCCAGGGCGGCGCTGACGAGACCGACGCGGCGTCCCGCGAAATGCCACATGAAGGCGGTAAAGGTCATCAGCATCAGGCCGTGATCGCCGGGAAAGCTGTTGCCCGAGCTATCCTTGGTGGCGAAACTTACTTCCTGCGACAACAGATGAATCCCGCTGTGCGTCAGAGTTGGGCTGGGGTGGCCGTAGGTCACTAGTTTATTGACCAACAAACTCACTAATCCCGCAGTGACCAGCATGCTCACGCCGATGGCGCCCCAGCGTTTCAGGCGTTCGGGCCGTTTGTCCTGGCGCATGGCCCATGCGAAAACAGCGGCCAGGGCGAGGAAGCTGGCGATATCGAAATCACGATTGTTGAGCACGGCGATCAGCGTCGTCCACAGCGGATGGTCGGCGATCGACAGCGTTTGATTGAAGAACCAGAAGATGTCGTCGTCGAGGGTCGACCAGAGAGGGAAATGAGGTAGCCACCAACTGAGCAGCAAGGCCATCCCCAGCAGGTTGTAGCAAGCGATGCGGGTGATTTTCATAAGCGTGAAAACGAGATGGGTGAACCCGAATTCTAATGCTTCATCATCATTGTGAACAGCGTTTGATAACTTGAGATTCAGCCATCCCGATAGCAACCTCTTGGAGGGGAGAGGTGTCCTCCTGAATGTCTGGCTGTAGACCGTCAAGAAATGCCTGCAATTCGGTACGCCGACGCAGGGCGGTGAAGCGCTTGGCGGCCTCGTCGTCACGCCCACGCATCTGGTTGAGCCACTGCTTGAGCAGCGAGACCACGATCTTTTCCGGTAGATGCATGCGCATACGCTGAGCATAGGCCGTCAGTACCTCGGCACGCGCCGCCCAAGGCGTCTCCGGTAAGCGCTCGCCGGTGTGCTGCCAATGCTTGATGCGTCGTGCAAGCCAGGGATCGGCTAGCATGCCGCGACCCAGCATCACATCCGTGCAGTCCGATAGCGTACGCGCCTTCCAGTAATCTTCCAGTGTCCAGATATCGCCATTGGCGATCACCGGTATCCTCAGTCGGGCACGAATGCGTCCGATCCATTCCCAATGTGCGGGCGGTCGATACCCTTCGCGGCGGGTGCGGGCATGCACCACCAGGTGTGCCGCCCCTCCGGCTTCGGCGGCCTCAGCACAGGCCAGCGCCACTTGTTTGTCGTCAAATCCCAGGCGGATCTTGGCCGTCACGTCGATCCCTAGGGGCGTCAGCGCTTCATGCACGGCCCGCACGACGTTGTAGACGCGATCGGGGTCGCGCAGCAGCGAGGCGCCGCCGTCATGGCGATTGACGGTCTTGGCCGGGCAGCCGAAGTTGAGATCGACTTGGCGGGCGCCGAGTGCCTGGGCGTGCACCGCGTTGGCTGCCAGGGCATCGGGGTCGGAGCCGAGCAGTTGCAGGTGAACCGGTGTACCGTTCGAGGTCGCGCAAGGGGCCTGCTCGAGCTCGGGGCAGTGGCGCAGGAATACCCGTGCCGGCAGGCGTGCATCGACCACGCGGACGAATTCGGTCACCGTCCAGTCGAGCGCCCCGTCGGCGCTCAACAAATCCCGTGTGACCACGTCGATCACACCTTCCATCGGGGCTAAGCCGATACGCCCGCTGGCCACTTGCGTCATGTCTTCGCCATCACCCTTGGTATCATTGCAAGATCCCCTGAATCGGACGGGTATTATGTCATTACCCCCGGACGATCAGGAAAACGATAGTGGGTGCTGTGGCGTTGCCTCATGGCAAGGTGAGATGAGTGAGCCGTCCCTTGAGGCGCGAGGTCAGCTCACTCAAGTCGCTGCTGCGCTCGTCGGGCCAGGCGATATCGAGCGTCACGCCGTCTGCGTCGTAATCGGCGCTCTCGATGAGGGCATCCTGCGTGGCGAGCCACTCGCGGGCGATGGCCTCGCCGGCGAAATCGATGCGTATGCGCAGCGTTCGACGCTCGATAAAGGGGCGTCGTGGCAGGCTCTCGAGTGCCTGGACGACCGCCTGCGTATAGGCGCGCACCAGGCCGCCGGTGCCCAGTTTGGTGCCGCCGAAGTAACGAATTACTACGCAGCCGACCTGCCCCAGCCCTGAACCTTCCAGCGCCTGATACATGGGCCGCCCCGCGGTACCGCCGGGTTCACCGTCGTCGGAAAAGCCGATGGCATTTTGCTCGCCGGGCGCACCGGCGATATAGGCCGTACAGTGGTGGCTAGCGTTGGGGTGCGCCGCCCGCGCTTGCGCCAGCAACGCGTCGAAACTGGCGATATCGGGGATGAAGGCCGTCCAGGTAATGAAGCGGCTTTTTTCGATTTCGATCTCATGGTAGCGATGCTCGCCGGATGCGAGGTCGGGAATCGCGTAGCGCATCAGTGACTCGTGGTCGCGTGACGCATCACACCCATCACCAGCCCCAGCACTTGTACATCGTCGTTCTTGAGATAGATGGGCGCCATGTCATCGTTGGCGGGTTGCAGGCGCACGCCGGATTTCTCGATGTAAAGCCGCTTGAGGGTGACTTCCTGATTGTTGATCTGTACCACGGCGGTTTCGCCGTTCTCGGCGGACTCGAAGCGCTCGATAATGATGATGTCACCATCGAAGATGTTGCTATCGATCATCGAGTCACCGCGCACGCGCAAGGCGTAAGTGTTGCGTCGTACCATGCGCGATGGCACGTGGATGGCCTCGTTGTCGAGGCAGGCCTCCATGGGCAGACCGGCGGCGACCACGCCCAACAGAGGAATCTCGACGAAATCGGTGGCGTCGATTTCCTCCCAAGCGGCGTCCGATAGTGGCAGGTTCGGCAGGCGCTGCAGATAGTGCGGCGTAACGTGCGACATGACCCTCTCCCTCGGATGATCCTTCGGCATCATAGCAAGGCGGGGCGAAGCGGCAAATCCCGTTGGCAGCGTGGAGTTAGCAATGGGGCTTGGGCCGCGCCCGCGCCTCGGATAGACTGCGGGCTCTCATGCATGGCTCGAGCATCGGGCCGCGACTCATCCTCAGGAATTCCGGCAGCGCATGCGCCTCACGTCCATCAAACTGGTCGGCTTCAAGTCATTCGTCGATGCGGTCAATGTGCCGTTCGCCGGCAACATGACCGCCATCGTTGGCCCCAATGGCTGCGGCAAGTCGAATATCATCGACGCCGTGCGTTGGGTGATGGGCGAATCCTCCGCCAAGACGCTGCGCGGCGAGTCGATGACCGATGTCATCTTCAACGGCTCTACGGGGCGCTCACCGGTGGGCCAGGCCTCCATCGAGCTGGTCTTCGACAATAGCGATGGCACCATGGGCGGCGCTTATGCCCAGTACGCCGAAATCTCCGTCAAGCGCCAGGTCACCCGCGATAGCCAATCCAACTATTTCTTCAATGGCCAGAAGTGCCGGCGGCGCGATATTTCCGATCTATTCCTGGGTACGGGGTTGGGGCCGCGTTCCTACGCCATCATCGGCCAGGGCATGATCTCGCGGCTGGTCGAGGCGCGCCCCGAGGAACTGCGCTCGACACTGGAGGAAGCGGCGGGCGTTTCCAAGTACAAGGAGCGCCGCCGCGAAACCGAGAATCGCCTGCGCCGCACCCAGGAGAATCTCGACCGCCTCGACGACATTCGCGAGGAGCTCGACAAGCAGCTCGAGCGCTTGAAGCGTCAGGCCGATGCCGCGCGACGCTACCAGGCCCTGAAAGACGAGGAATATCGCCTCAAGGGTGAGCTGGCCCTGCTGCGCACGCGGGCCTTTCGGACCCAGCAGCACACCCAGGAGCAGCACGTCCGCGAGCTGGAAACTCAGGTCGAGCGCGAGATTCTCGGCCAGCGCCAATGCGAAAGCCGCCTGGAAGAATCGCGTCTGGCGCACGATGAGGTTGCCGCCGAGCTGGAGAGTCATCAGGCCCGCTTCTATGAGACCGGCGCCGCCATCGCGCGTATCGAGCAGTCCATCGAGCATGTCCGTTCGCGCGATCAGCAATTGGCGCAGGATATCGAGGAGGCGCGCCGCGAGCTGAGCGAACTCGAACAGTTGGGATCCCAGGACGACGAGCGTCGCGCGGCCTTGGACGAACGCCTGGAGAGCATCGCCCCCGAACTCGAAGAGGCCCAGGAAACGCTGGAGATGCTGCAGGAGTCGCTGGACGCCGCCGACGAAGAAGCCACCACAGCGCAACAAGAGTGGGAGCGTTTCAACGAAAGCGATCGTGACGTGGCACACGGGGCCGAGCGGGCCCAGGACGACGTGCGTCGTCTCGAAAACGCTATCGCCGAGCTCGACGACCAGATCGGCAAGCGCCGTCAGCAACGTCAGGAACTGCCCGATGTCGAGTCGTTGCGCGGCGAGCGCGGTGAATTGCGCGAGGAACTCGAGGGACTGGATCTCGATCAGGAAGCCCTGGAAAGCCAACGCGAGCACTTGCAGCAACAACGCGAGGACGCCCAGGCACGCCTCGACGACGCAGCCGCTCAGCGCGATACCCAGCGTTCGCAGTTGAGTCGCCTGCAGGGCGAACTGGCGTCGGTGGAGGCATTGCTCGATGCCGCCTTGACCGATGACGACGCTGCTCTGGAGTCGCACCTCGCGCGCCATGGCCTGGCCGAGGCGCCGCGTCTGGCCGAACGGCTGGAGGTTGCCGCGCCCTGGGAGACGGTTGTCGCCTGGGCGCTGGCGCCGTGGCTCAAGGCGCGTCTCGCCACGACCTCTGCCATGGCCGAGATCGTCGCCGATGCCCCGCCCGCCGAACTGGCATTGCTGGGGGGCGATGACGTGGCGCCGGTGGCCGGCACATTGAGGGAACAGGTCAACGGCGCCGGGGCGCTGGGTACCTGGCTCAACGGCATTCACTGCGCTGCCGATGAAGACGCCGCCTGGTCGATGCGCGGGCGCTTGGCCGCGGGCGAGAGTGTGATCACCTCTGGCGGGCTGTGGCTGGGCCCGGATTGGGTACGTCGGCGCGGCGAATCGGCGTCCGAGGATGGCGTGCTGGTTCAGCGCCGTCGACGCGAGACACTGCAGGCGGATATCGCGGCGCTCGAGGCATCTCTCGAGACGCTCGAGGAAACGTTGCAGAGCGCGCGTGAAGCGGTGGAGCACGCGGCGACGGAACTCGAATCGTTGCGTCTTCAGGAACGTGATCTCGGGCAGCGTCGGCAGCAGTTGGCCTCGCGCGAGGCGGGGCTGGCGAGCCGTCTGGAGCAGCTCGACGCGCGCTCTCGTGAGCTCGATGACGATGTAGCGCAGCTCGTCGAGCGGCATGCCCAGCGGCGTCAGGAACTCGAGGAAACGCGTGAGCGCTGGCAGGCGGCGATGAGCGACGTGGACGCCAACAGCCAGACCCGGGAGAGATTGGAAAATCAGCGTCGCGAAGCGCGGGAAAAAGCCCAATCGCTACGCCAGCAGGTAGCGCCTGCGCGTGAGCGCCAGCAGCATCTGGCGATGGAGCGTCAGCGTTTGGAGACGGAGCGCTCCGGTCTCGATCAGCAGCATGCGCGCTCGCGCGACCAGCGTGAGCGCCTGGCCGAAAAGCTCGCCATGCTCGAAGAGCAGCGCGCCACCCTGCGTGAACCGGAAGAGGAAACCCGCGAACGGCTCGACGAATTGCTTGACCGCCGCAGTCGCGAAGAGGAGACGCTCAACGCTTCGCGCGATCGCGCACATCAGCTGGCCGAGACGCTGCGCGACACCGAGGCCACGCGCCAGCAACACGAGCGCAACCTCGACGGTCTACGCGGAAAGCTCGAAGAAGCGCGCATGCAGGTGCAGGCGCTGACGTTGAAAGCCGATACGCAGGATGAACATCTCGAAGAGCTTGGGCACGATGTCGACGCGTTGCGCGAAGGGCTCGACCCCAACGCCACCGAATCGGCGTGGCAGACCCGGCTAGACGAGCTCGGTGATAAGATCCGCCGTCTCGGCGCCATCAACCTGGCGGCCATCGAGGAGTACGACCAGCAGGCCGAGCGTCGTGACTATCTCGAGGCCCAGCATGCCGAATTGAGCGAGGCCATCGAGACGCTGGAAAAGGCGATTCGGCGTATCGATCAGGAAACGCGGACGCGTTTCAAGCAGACTTTCGATCAGGTCAATGCCGGCTTTGGTGAACTTTTTCCCAAGGTCTTCGGCGGTGGGGCCGCATGGTTGACGCTAACCGGCGACGATTTGCTGGAGACGGGTGTGGCTATCATGGCGCGCCCGCCGGGCAAGAAAAACACCACCATTCATCTTCTCTCGGGGGGTGAAAAAGCACTCACGGCATTGTCGCTGGTATTTGCTATCTTTCAGCTCAACCCGGCGCCATTCTGTATGCTCGACGAAGTCGACGCACCGTTGGATGATGCCAACGTGGGACGTTACGCCAAGCTGGTGAAGGAAATGTCCGAGAGTGTCCAGTTCATTTACATCACACACAACAAGATTGCCATGGAAGCGGCCGAGCGATTGATGGGCGTGACCATGCAGGAAGCCGGGGTATCCCGGCTGGTATCGGTAGGAATCGACGAGGCGGCGACCCTGGCGGACGCATGAACGACTTGCAGAAAATTGCCAAAAGGGTTACCAACACTAATGTGCTAGCCTCGACAGGGATATTGAAGGGTGATTGCTCTGAGCTAAGGGTACTACTTGACATTCAAAAAAAGTGGCCCTTTTTTTGTTAATCGCGCTATGCTTCATCCACGAACGAATTTTAATCATGGCGCCAATAGCGAACAGGCAAGACGACCCATGGAACTAAGAGAGTGGCTAATCATCCTGGGACTGGTGCTGGTGACGACCATCGTGATCGACGGTGTGCGTCGGCTCCAGCGCCAGCGCCGCGTTCCGCGCCTCGACCAGGCAGCGCAAAGCCAGGTAGCCGAGGGCAGGGACGCCGAGGAAGAGGACCCGGAGAAAGCGGCCCGCGAGGCTGAGATCCGGCGGGAATTGCCCAATGGAGGTGCGCGTGTCGTACGCGATGCCACCTTCGATCGTAGCGAGGAGCGTGAACCGGTACGCCCGGAATCGCCCTTGCGCCAGGAGCGAATTCCCGAGGAAAAGCTCAAGCCCAGCGTGCTCAAGCGTGCCCGGGGCAGTGCTCATGAAGACAGGGCTCATGAGGACGATGCGTACCGAGATGACGATGCCTCTCAGGTCAAGCGTTCCGGTATGCGGGGCATGAAGGACGCTGTGCGCGCGGGTGCTCAGCGTATGAGCGCCTCGGCCCAGCGTTTCACGGCATCCCTTGGTCAAGATGACGAGCGCTTGGCCGATGACGAGCATCCGCATCACGAACCGACGCTGGAGTCGTCGTCCCGCGAGCCAGCGCCCGACACGACCCGCGCGGACGTGGCGCGTCCGGCAATGGACGAGACGTCGCCGCGTCGCCGCGAGGAAGCCCCCACGCGGCGGACAGTGTCCGACGAACCACCGGCGTTTCGTGCCTCGGACTCGGACGAAGAGACCGAGGTGACCCCGCAATCGACGCCTGACGAGGAGCCGCAGGCTCAGCCAGCGCGTGCCGAGGAACGCACGGCGCGTCGCGAGGTGGTCACCGATCACCCGGCGGTGGAGCGTGCCAAGCGCAATCCGGTGCGTGCCGATCGCGCACGCGAGGCCTTGTCCGACGCCGAGGAAGTCATCGTCATCAGCGTTCTGTCACGCGACGAGGCGGGCTTCCAGGGCCCCGATCTGCTTAACCTGATGCTGGCCTGTGGTCTGCGGTATTGCCATGAGATGGGTGTCTTCCACCGTTTCGAGACCGAATCGGATGACAGCGCGCTGCAGTTCACCATGGTCAATGTGATCAAGCCGGGCGTGTTCGATCTCGATGACATGGACGAGTTCGCAACGCCGGGGGTGACGTTCTTGATGCCGTTGCCCAGCGCGCAAGACAGTGCCGCAGCGTTCGAGGCAATGTTCGAAACCGCCATGGTGCTGGTACGTAACCTCAGCGGTGAGCTGAAGGACGAAAACCGCAGCGTGATGACCGCGCAGACGGTGGAATTCGCCCGACAGCGCGTGCAGGAATTCGAGCGCCGCCATCGCCTGCATCGCTATCAGGCGAATTGAGAGCACTGGTGTCGCGATTCTTGCCTGTTCTCGACGACGCCTGTTCGTGAAGACGGCTGTACTTGAAAACGGTTGTTCTTGAAAACGACTGCTCTTGAAAACCAGCGGGGTCCTTCGGGACCTCGTTTTTTATGCGTCGACGATGGCCGATGTCATGGCGTCGGGCGGTCGACGGTGAGGAGCCCTTGCAGGGCGGTCGTATCCAGGCAGCGGTAGGTGAACGAAGGGCGTCCCACCTGCCCGTAGTGAAAGGACTCGCTGAGATAGCCGTGCTCGGTGAGGTATTTCAAATACTTGCGCACCGAAACGCGGGACATGCCGGTGGCTGGAATCAGGCTTTCGGTGGTGAAGGTTTCCGCGTCGAGGCTCAGAATGGCTTGGGCGATTTGCGCCAATGAGGGCGTCGTCAGCCCCTTGGGCAGCCCATCGCTACGCGTCTGGCGTGGCCTGGCGGGCTGGAAGAGCCGGTCGAGGTCGCGTTGGTCGGCTTGTTCGGGTAGGCGCTCCAGAGTGGCGCGCACGCGTCGGCAGGCATCGACGGCGACCTTGAAGCGCTCGAACTCGAAGGGTTTGACCAGATAATCGCGCACGCCGAGGCGCCGTGCGGCGCGCACGGTCTCGGTCTCGCTGGCAGCGGTGATAAGGATGACGTCGATGTCGCGGCCCAGGCGCTGCAGATAGCGGACGATTTCCAATCCGTTGCGACCGCGCAGGTAGACGTCGAGCAGGATGACGTCGACGGCGTCGCGCTCCAGCACGTCCAGGGCGCTGGGAACATCGCCGCACTGCGCGACCAGCGCGACATCGTCGAGTCGGTTGAGATATTCGACGTTGAGGCGCATGACCATGGGGTCATCCTCGACGATGAGTACTTGCAGTGGCGTATCGCTCATGCCGGCGTTCTCATTGTTCGCTCAATTCTCGGTGGCGGACGAAACGGGATAGGGCAGGGCGACTTCGATCAGGGTGCCGCGCCCGGGTTCGGAATACAGTGCCAGGGTACCGTCATGCGCTTCGACATGCTCGCGCACCATCGCTAGCCCGAGGCCGCGCTGGCGTCCCTTGGAGGAGGTGCCAGTGGTAAAGATGTGCGCCTGCATGGCCGCGGGGATGCCGGGGCCGGTGTCCTGCACATGCAGCGACAACATTGCGGCGTCGACGCCCATGGTGAGCGTGACATGGCGCTCGTGCTGCGTGTCGACGGCGTCGAAGGCGTTCTCCAGCAGGTTGCCCAGCACGATGACCAGCGTATGAATCATGGCAGGGTCGCGTGGTGTGGGAATGGCGTCCTCGACGTCCAGCGTCAAGGTGATGTCGCGTTCGCGGGCCTCGCTCTGCTTGCCCAGCAGAAAGCCTGCCAGTACCGGCTCGCCGATACCTTCGACCAGTGCCGCTCTCGGCGCGACATGGTAATCCGCCACATCGCGCAGGTAGCGGTGCAGTGCAGGGTATTCCTCGAGCTGCACCAGGCCGAGCATGACATGCAGCTTGTTCTTGAATTCATGTGTCGCCGCGCGCAGGGCTTCGGCGTAACGCCGTACGCCGGTCAATTCCTCGGCGAGCAGGCGAACTTCGCTCTTGTCGCGGAAGGTTGCCACCGCGCCGATCACCCGGCCCTGGTGGCGGATCGGCATGCGGTTGGCGAGCAGTGCCTGGCCATTGATGAAGACCTCCTGGTCGAGCGAGGCCTCGCCGCTTTGCAGCACGTCTGGCAGCCCGCTCTGCGGCAGGTAGTCGGTGATAGACGTGCCCAGCGTCGGCGCTTCCAGACCCGCTTGATGCAGCAACGTGCGCGCGGCGGCGTTGGTCAAGGTAATATGCCCGGCGACATCCACCGCGAGAATACCCTCGTGCACCGAGCCGAGAATCGCTTGGCGTTCTTCCACCAGGTGCGTGATCTGGTGAGGCTCCAGGCCCATCAGCACACGCTTGATGTAACGCGCCAGCCAACTGGCGCCGAAGGTACCCAGAACCATTAGAAGCGCGATGCCCAGCACCACACGCAGGCGGTTGTCGGCCAGGCGAGCGCCGAGTGTATCCAGTGTCACCCCTACCGAGACAGCGCCGATCACCTCGCCGTCAGCATCGCGTACCGGTGCGAAACCGCGAATGCTGACACCCAAGGTGCCCTTGGCCCGTGAGGCGTAATGCTCGCCCCGCAGTGCTGCGCCTTCATCGCCGCCCTGGAAATGCTCGCCGATACGCGTCGGGTCGGGGTGTGTCAGGCGAATGGCATGGGAGTTCATCACAACGATGAAATCCACATCCAGGCGCTGGCGCAAGTTGTCTATCTCCCTTTGTACGTCGCTATCGGCGGCAAAATCGCGTTTTCCCCCTGCTTCTTTCAGTGCGTTGACGACACGCCGTCGCGAGGCCACGACCTGGGCGATATCGGTCACGCGGGCTGCCTGGGCATCTTCTTGGGTGTCGTGCAGGGCAGCATCGAACATCCACAACGCCACGCCCAGCGTGACGATCACCGTCGAGGCCACGAGAAGCGAGATCAGCACATTGAGACGAATAGTCGGCAAGCGAGGCATGCGTAGCGGACCCTATGGGGTGATTTTCGACCTTGGTGTAATACCCAAGCCTGACACGCTATGCCGGACACAAGGTCGTCGTTTTCAATAATTTCAAAACGCTTTAATAAGTTGGCAAAGCTTGGTTCACGGCATGTGCGGCTTATCCTCGGCGACGTTAACGTTCTCCGCCCGCGCGGGCGGATTCCAACACATGGGAGCACGCCAATGAATACCAGTGCCGCTACACAAAGCCTGGACGATACCCAGCACGCTTCGAGCGTGCTGGGTGCGCGCATCTTCGGCATGCCACTGCCGATCTTCTTCATCGCTTTCGCCGTCATGGTCGTGGCCATGTTCACCGACACGCTGCCAAGCGGCATGATCGGTGCCTTGCTGGTGATGATGATACTCGGTGAATTGCTGGGCTTCATCGGTGATCGCCTACCGATCGTCAAGACCTACCTCGGTGGTGGCGCAATCCTGGCCATCTTCGGTGCGGCTGCACTGGTTTATGTTGGCTGGTTGCCTGCCGGGATCAACGAGAATGTCACCGCCTTCATGAAAAGCGGCGGCTTCCTCAACTTCTACATCGCTGCCTTGATCACCGGCAGTATTCTGGGCATGGATTCCAAGGTGCTGGTCAAGGTGGGGTCGCGTTACGCGTTGCCCTTGCTCTGTGCGGTGTTTTTCGCGGGCCTGTTCGCGGTGATCGTCGGTGCCATAATGGGCTTCTCGCCTCAGGATGCCTTGGTGGTCATCACCCTGCCGATCCTTGGTGGGGGCATGGGCGCAGGCGCGGTGCCCATGAGCCAGATCTACGAGCAGCTTCTCGGCCAGCCGGCAAGCTACTACATTTCGATTCTGGTGCCGGCGCTGGCGCTGGGTAACGTCTTCGCGATCATCATCGCGGGCCTGCTCAACGGCTTGGCCAACCGCTTTCCCAAACTGACGGGTAACGGTCAGATGATGCCAGGCGTGGAAATCGAAGAGCGCAAGAGCACCTTCGATCTCTCCAAGCTGGGCATCGGTCTCGTCGCCGCACTGACATTCTTCACCGCCGGGCAGATTCTGGGTGGTTTCATCCCGCTGCATCCCTATGCGCTGATGATCATCTTGGTCGCTGTGCTCAAGATCGCCAATGTGGTGCCGGAAAGCATCAACGAGTCTGCCTCGCAGTGGTTCCAGTTCGTCGCCAAGAACTGGACTTTCGCACTGCTGTTCGGGATCGGCATTGCCTATACCGATCTCGGCCAGGTGATCGATGCGATCACGCCGACCTATGTGATGATCGTGCTCGCCGTCGTGGCCGGGGCCGCCTTCGGCGCCGGACTGGTCGGCAAGCTGGTGGGTTTCTATCCCGTTGAGTCCGCCATCACCGCAGGGTTGTGCATGGCCAACATGGGCGGTACTGGCGATGTTGCGGTGCTCTCCGCCGCCAAACGCATGCAACTGATGCCCTTCGCGCAGATCTCCTCGCGCTTGGGTGGCGCCTTGATCCTGCTGATCTCGAGCATCCTCGTGCCGATATTCTTTACCTGAGCATCTTTGCCGCGATTCAAAAGGGCGCCCCATGGGGCGCC
>NZ_JAKGAM010000050.1 GCF_023061285.1 Chromohalobacter nigrandesensis | reverse complement strand
TAGGTCAGGCTCTCGCCCGCTGGACAGAGACAGGTTAGCGCCACGGGATCGAACTGGAACGCGCTGGCCGGTATCGTCTCTCTCCTGCCTTTATCGGGTAAGTTTTGGTGGCGCTTGCCGTATTTATTTTTCTGATCGGTGAACTTCGGATCCCGGCTACGGAACTGGTTGTCGGGTACGTAACCATTGATCTGGTGTTCGTGCAGGTACTTCATATTGGCTTCGTTGGCGAAGCCGGTATCCGCGGTCACAACGGTGCCTTGCTGGTAGATGTTGTCCGCGATGCCCAGCGTCTTGAAGCGAGCATCGACGGCCTCCAACACCGGCTGCAAAGTGTGATGCTCTTGGCCTTCGCCAAAGGCCTGAGCGTCAATGATGATCTGGTGTTTCTTATCCACCGTGGCGACGCCGTTATAGCCCTGGATCGTCCCTTTGCTGGTGGTCATCTTGGCGCTTTCGTTATCGGTGACGTTGCTCTTTACTTCCTTGCGCTGCTTCCCTTGGCCCATCCTTGGGCT
>NZ_JAKGAM010000005.1 GCF_023061285.1 Chromohalobacter nigrandesensis | reverse complement strand
CGATTGAACGCAAGGGGATGATTTAAAAATAGTCGCCCGGCACTTATGTGGCAACGCCTTCGACCACACAGGGGCGACTGACCTCATTGAGCAAGTCGAGAATCGATCGATAAGGAATCCCGGCATGGTAGCTCAGCCCCATCTCGCAGGTCTGCGAGTTGGAATAGCCGACTTCGCACCCCCTGACGGCTTCGGCCAGGCCGCGCAACGCGGCAGCGTTCAACGCCGGCGTGGTGAATCCCTTATCCCCCGCGAATCCGCAGCAGGCGATCTCCGCCGGCACCACGACGTCATCGGCACATGCTTCTGCCAGCGCCACGAACTTGTCGCTCAGCCCCATGCGCGCACTCGAGCAGGTGACATGCAGGGCGATGCGCGCATGTTTCGGCGTGACCGACAGGCGCGCCAATAGGTAGTCGTGCGCAAACGCGACCGGCTCCTGAATCGTCAAACGCGTATCGAGACGTTCCACCATGCGTTGTGTACAGGGGCTGGTATCGCACAGCACAGGATAGCGACCGTTCTGGGAGGCCAATAGCAACTCGCGGTTGAGCTCGCGCACCTTGTGATCCGCCTCGTCGAAATAGCCCCGGGACTGAAACGCCATACCGCAGCAAAGATGCCCAATCATAGCGGGAATGACGACCTCGTAACCGGCCTTCTCGAGCAGCGCCAGGGTCGTGCGTGTCACGGCATCACCCCCGTCATCGCCGCGCGAGGTACCGAAGACCCGCGTGGCGCACGCCGGCAGATAGACGACCTTGTCGCGCTTGCCGGCAGCCGGTTTTCCCGCCCGACGCTCCAGAATGCGTACCGGCGCAGGCGCGGGTAGGGAGGGAATCCACTGCGGCAGACGCTCACCGCTGAGTCGACGAGCACCTCGCGTCAAGCCGCCCATCGCCGCACTGCCCAACACGCCATGTGCTGTATCCGCCAGACGCAACGCACCGCGTCCGATGCGAGTCGTGCCGGAAAAGTGACGCCCTACCAGGCGCGCCGTACCGCCTCGCTCGACGACTCGACGATGGCGCCACTCACGCACGAAATCACCGGTATTGATGCCTACCGGACATTGCGTGGCACACAAGCCGTCGGCGGCACAGGTATCGATTCCCTGATATTGATAGGCCTCGCGCAGCGTCTTCAGACGCGCTGTAGACGCTGGCGTTTCCATACTTTCGAGGCGTGACATCTCACGCTGGATCACGATGCGCTGGCGCGGCGTCAGGGTCAGCTCGCGGGACGGACAAACCGGCTCACAGAACCCACACTCGATACACTTATCCACAATGGGATCGGCCGCCGGCAGCGGCTTGAGGTTGTGGAGATGTAGCTCGGCGTCGCGACTCAGAATGACATCCGGATTGAGCAGATTCTCGGCATCGAAGAGTGCTTTGATCTGCCACATCAAGGCATACGCCTCGGCGCCCCACTCACGTTCGACGAAGGGCGCCATATTACGTCCCGTGCCATGTTCCGCCTTGAGCGAGCCGCCATATTCGTCGGCCACCAGGGTCGCCACGTCATCCATCAGGTCGGCATAACGCTGAACCTCGGCAGGCGTCTCGAAGCCCTGGGGGAAAACGAAGTGCAGATTGCCTTCCAGCGCGTGACCGAAAAGGATGGCGTCGTCATAGCCATGGCGTCGGAATGTCTCGGTCAGTGCCGCCACGCCTGCCTCGAGGTGCTCGAGAGGAAAAGCGACATCCTCGATGATGACCGTGGTACCCACGTCGCGTACCGCACCCACGGCGGGAAACAACCCCTTGCGCACCTTCCAGTACCGCGCATAGAGCTCAGGGTCGCGCGTAAAGCCCAGTGGTTCCAAGGTCTTGAGTCCTTCGAGCGCCGCATGTACGGCGGCGATGCGCGCCGCCAGCGCGCTCTCCTCCTCGTCACGCACATCGATGAGCAAGGCGGTAGCATCGGCGGGCAACGTCTCGAGACCTGCCGGCATGCCCGGCGTTCCCTCCACGGCACGCAGCGCGGCACGATCCATCAGCTCGACCGCCGAGACCGGCGCCGACTTGAGTGCCAGCGTCGCCCGGCATGCCATCGCCATGTCCGGAAAAAGCGCCAGCGCTGCGGTCTTCAGCGGTGCGTCCAGCACGGTGTCGTAGGTGATGGCGCTGATGAAACCCAACGTGCCCTCGGAGCCGATCATCAGATGCGCGAGAATATCGAAGCCATCCTCGAAATCGATCAGGCTATTGAGCGCGTAACCGGTGGTATTCTTGAGTCGATACTTGTGGCGGATGCGCTCGGCCAGCGGTGTATTCGCCCGCGTCTCGTGCCCCAACGCTTCCAGCGCCTCGAGCAGCTCGCCATGCGAGGCACGAAACGCTGAGCGACTCGCCGTATCGCCGGTATCTAAAAGCGTACCGTCGGCCAGGATGACGCGCATATCGCGGAGCGTGCGGTAACTGTTCTGTGCCGTGCCGCAGCACATGCCCGAAGCATTGTTTGCGGCGATCCCGCCGATCATGCAGCTATTGATCGAGGCCGGATCGGGGCCGATCTTGCGGCCGTAAGGGGCCAGCAATTGATTGGCGCGCGCGCCGATGATGCCGGGCTGCAAGCGAATCGCCCGCCCCTCGTCAAGAATCCGGTAATCCCGCCAGCCCTGGTTGAGCTGAATGAGCACCGAATCGGTCACCGCCTGCCCGGAAAGCGACGTCCCTGCCGTACGAAACGTCACCGGCAAGCGCCGGTGACGACATTCGGCCAGCACGCCCATCAGCTCGTCTTCGCTGTCGGGACGCACGACCACCTGCGGGATGAGGCGATAGAAGCTGGCATCGCTACCGTAAGCGAGTAGTCGCAGCGGATCGTCGATCAGCTTGTGTGCGGGCAATCTGTCACGCAGCGCCTCGACCAGCTCTTTGTAGGGCGTTGTCATCGCGGTGTCCGCTCTTCAGGCGGACGCAGTGCATCGAACTCGGCGAGGGCCTCCTGGAGTTCGTCTAGACCACGCACCTGGGTCGCCGTCATGCCCAGCTCGCGGGCGGCATCGACGCACTCGGGGTTGTCGTCGAAGAAACGCACCTGGTCGGGCGCTACGTCGAGCGCCCGACAGACGAACTCGAAGGCCTCGGGGTCGGGCTTGCGCGCGCCGATCTCATGCGAGGCGAACGCCTTCTCGAAGGGCGCATCGAGACGGTAGTCATCGATCAGCCGCCGCCAGTGAACGGGGTTGGTGTTGCTGAGTATAGCGCGACGGTAGGCGGGACGGATGCGCTCGACAAGCGCCATGGCGCCTGCGTAGGGACCACGCATCCAGTCGTCGAACACCGCCAGGAACGCCTCCGGCGTCATATCCAGCTCGAGTGCCTCAAGCGCCGCCCGGGCAAAGCGCGTACCATCGTCTCCGCCGGTTTCGAACGGCGTGATCGCCTCGAAGCCCATCCAGAAGCGCCGGGCCTGCTCGGTATCGAAACGCCCCTGAGTCAGCTCGACTAGCCCGGATGTGCCACGCCAGTCGACCAGCACTCCGCCAGCATCGAACAGCAATACCGTTGCATCGGTCATTCGTCTCTCCCCGCTCATGTCGGTCGCCCTTCAGCATGGCGCACGATCATCATCCGCTCAATTCGCGCCATGGGTTGCAGAAGAGACCAGCGAATCCGCCCCCAGCTCGGCGATGGAACGCGCCCCGGTCAGCGTCATCGCGACCCGCATCTCCTTTTCGAACAGCTCGAGCAGGTGGGTAACCCCCGCTTCCCCGGCAGTAGCGAGGGCATAGATAAAGGCACGCCCCAACAAGACAGTATCGGCACCCAAGGCGATCATGCGCACGACGTCCAGCCCATTGCGTACGCCGGAATCGGCCAGGATAGCCAGATCACCTTTAACCGCGTCGGCGATGGCCGGTAAAGCACGCGCGGTAGAAGGCACACCGTCGAGCTGACGACCGCCATGGTTGGACACCACGATGCCATCCGCACCGAAGCGGACCGCATCGCGCGCATCTTCGGGGTCGAGTATTCCCTTGATGATCATCGGGCCATCCCAGAACTCGCGAATCCACTCCAGATCCTTCCAGGAAATGGCGGGATCGAAATTGTTACCGAGCCAGGCGATATAATCCTCGAGCCCCGTCGGCTGTCCGCGATAGTCCGAGACATTACCCAGATCATGCGGGCGACCATGAAGGCCGACATCCCAGGCCCAGGAAGGGTGCGTCACGGCCTGCAGCATTCGCCGCGCCGCCGCGTTCTTGCCGCTCATGCCGGAATGGGCATCGCGATAGCGCGCCCCCGGCACGGGCATGTCGACCGTGAAGACCAGCGTCTTGACGCCGGCGGCCTTGGCGCGCTCCAGGACATGCTTCATGAAGCCCCTGTCCTTCAGCACGTAGAGCTGGAACCAGAGAGGGCGATCGATGGCCGAGGCCACCTCGTCGATGGGGCACACCGATACCGTCGACAGCGTAAACGGTATGCCTTTCCCGGCGGCCGCACGCGCCGCCTGTACCTCACCGCGCCGGGCGTACATGCCCGCCAACCCCACAGGCGCCAGGGCAACCGGCATGGACATGGATTCGCCGAATAGCTCGGTCTCCAGCGACAGGCTGGACATGTCCTTCAGCACGCGCTGACGCAACGCGATACCGGCAAGATCTTCGACGTTATGCCGCAGCGTATGTTCGGTATAGGACCCGCCATCCGCGTAGTGAAATAGAAAGGGCGGAATACGTCGCTTGGCGGCTTGGCGGTAGTCCGTGGAGGCTGAAATGATCATGACGAACCTTGTGCAAGTGATGCGCTATCCATGAATGGCTATCGAAGAGTCATGCCGAACGCTCGGAGAGTGGTAACAACAAAAGGGGCTAAGACATAGGCGGACGAGGGTATGGAAACGGCATCTCGCCACTTGTCTTTATTGGTTTTACCAATTTACAAAACCGGGTCAATCAACTCTATGAGCGGGCACTGAAGAGTGTCAACAAAGAACCCATCGATTGCATGGAAATGACTTTAAACTTTAGTCACATCCTTAAGTGCCTACTCAAGATTAATCGCGTTGTCCGTTCCGTAGCCATTGAGTAGGCGATGTCCCCCATCACAGAGGCGGTCGAAAGAGAGGTAGGCACTCAAGGGTAGCCAGGCATATTTCATCTGCCGCCACAGAATCTCAATCAGATTCAATTCCGGCGAGTAAGCCGATAGGTAGAGCAGATGCACACGATGCGACATCCACTCCACTATCTTCCGTCTGAAGGCCTTGGAGCGATGCATGCTGGCATTGTCGAGCACCACGACGGCGAAGGTATCGGGGTCTTTTCTGGGCCACAAACTGGTCAAACGCTTCGATGACTGTCTCGGTGGTCACGGGGTCGGTGCTGGTATGGAAGCCCAGATTCCCAGCCCGACTGAGAAACCTCAGTACGTTCAGTCTACGGCTGTGTGAGTAGGCAGTTACCTCGCAGGGCTTGCCGATAGGGCTCCACGCGTATGGCACCGACGACGATTGTGAAAAGCCCGACTCATCGAAGTAATAAAGCTCGTATTCGCCCTGCTCTTCCCGCTGATGAAGCGCCTTGAGGAAGCCTTGAGTGTTGCGGAAATCCGTTGCGTCACGCCAGGCCTTAAGCGAGCGCCGAATGCGCTTGAAGCTATGACGATTTTTTCAACGCTCGGCGAAGGGTCACTGTGCTGACTGTCTTGCCGGTCTCTTCCTGCAGGCGAGCCTGCAAGGATCGAATCTGATGAGGCTGCTCGGCGACCAGTTCCTGAAGTCGCTGATGGTCGTGCTCATCCAGCACCGGCGTGCGGCCACTGCGGGGTTTGTCGATGAGCCCGTCAAGTCCCGACGCCTCCCACTGTTTGAGCCATCGAGAGGCGGCATCATAGGTGCCATCACCTCCATCCAGCGCTCACTACTTCCCGATATACTTGCGCGCTTTCATCACACCTTGTTGGCCAGCGGGCGTACAGGCAATTGATTTAGGCGAGCGAACATTTCACCGCGACATAGGTCTGATTCATCCAACCAGTGGCCACTTGAGCGAGCCCGCCCGGGCGCTTGCCCAACTGATTAGCGAAATAGCCCAGTGAGCGGGCCTTTAATAGCTATCATCAGCCGTTATGGAGACAATAAAAAAACGCTACCCCGAACAAAGGTAGCGTTTTAGCTATCGACGTCAAAGTGCGGCCAACAAAACGTTATACGTCGGTGACAGCTTCTTCCGGCGTCTCGTTTGCCGGAGAATCGCTTGCGGCTGCTTCGTTCTGCTCGTCTTGCGCGTCACTCTCCTCGCTCGCCTGTTCTGCGTCGCTATCGGTAGCAAGGTTCTGTGGCTCATCTAGCTGCAGGGTTTGCGCGGTAAAGGCACGTATTTCACGGAGCAATTCAGGATTCTCCGCTAAACGCTGTCCATAGGAAGGCACAATATCGGTCAGCTTTTCCTGCCACTCTGCACTGGCCACCTGTTCAGGGAAAACGCGGTCAAGCAGGTTTAGCATGATGGAAGGCGCCGTCGAGGCCCCCGGCGATGCACCCAGCAGTGCCGACATGGTGCCATCTTGCGACGTCACGACTTCGGTACCGAACTGCAACACACCCCCCTTTTCAGGATCTTCTTTAATAATTTGTACCCGTTGACCTGCTGTCCATAGTTTCCAATCGTCTTGGTTTGCTTCAGGGTAGTACTTCTGCAGTGCTTCAAAGCGATCATCGTCAGACATCAGTACCTGGCCAGCCAAGTAACTCACCAGATTCAAGTTATCCATCCCAACTTCAGCTACCGGCCAAGTGTTGTGCAGCGTCAGCGAGCTGAACAGATCCGTCCAGGAACCTTCTTTCAGGAATTTGGTGGAGACCGCCGCAAAGGGGCCAAAAAATAGCGCGGGCTCACCGTCCAGGTTACGCCGATCCAAGTGCGGCACGGACATGGGTGGAGAACCTTCACCTGCTTTGCCATAGGCTTTTACATCGTGCTGGGCCACCACGTCTGGATTCGTGGTGTAAAGGAACTGGCCACTTACTGGGAAGCCTGCGTAGGCTTCGGCTTCAGGAATGCCAGACTCCTGCAGCAACAATAGCGCACCACCACCCGCGCCGATAAAGACGTTGCGGGAATCCACGGTGGTTTCCCCACCGTTGGCGAGATCCGCTACGGTGACCTTCCAGGTATCGTCGTCATTGCGCTCTAGACCGCGCACTTCACTACTAAGCCCCAGCATAAAGTGGTCGCTTTGCGCCAGCGACTCAACCATTTGGCGCGTTTGCGCACCATAGTTAACTTCGGTACCCATCTGCATACGCGTTGCTGCCACGGGCGTATCGCTATCTTCACGCTCAGCCATCACTAGCGGCATCCACTCGGCCAGTTCCGCGCGATCCTCAGAGTACTCCATACCCGCATAAAGGGGGTTTTGCGTCATCGCCTGATAGCGCTTATCCAAGAAGTCGACGTCGTCCTCTCCCCACACCACTGCGATGTGCGGCACACTTTGGATAAACGAATCAGGCTCACCCAGAATGCCAGCCTCTACCTGGTGAGCCCAAAACTGACGGGAGACTTCGAACTGTTCAGTTACCTTAGTGGCACGCTCAATTTGAACTTGACCCTCAACCTCTGGCGTGTAATTTAGTTCCATGAAGGCTGAGTGCCCGCTCCCTGCGTTATTCCAGGCATTGGAGCTCTCTTCGGCCACTTGATCCAAGCGCTCATAAAGATGGATATTCCACTCAGGCTCAAGCTCTTGCAGATAGGTGCCCAACGTGGCGCTCATAATGCCGCCACCAATCAATACCACATCAACTGGCTCATCGGCAGCTGGCTCATCGGCGGCAAGCGGCATAGCTACCAGCGCCAACATTGGAGAACAAAGTAATAGGCTAAAGCGTTTTTGCATGTCATGTCCTAGACGGTACAGGAAGGACGCGCCGGAACACTGAGTTTTCGGCATCGAGAGGGTATTGTCTGTCGACTAAAGTCTAACAAAATTTCGCCCTACCGGGAACATGCACCTTGCTCAAATGAGAATGAATAGGTTTTAAGTTATGAAACCAGAGGATCTGGAAAAGTTAGTGACTCGCAGCATGCCCTTTGGCAAGTATGAGGGTCGCCTGATCGCCGACTTGCCCTGGCCCTACTTGAACTGGTTTGCACAGTAAGGTTTTCCAGCCGGCGAAATTGGCCAACTGCTACATCTATGTATGAAATCGACCATAACGGGCTGGCGAGCCTGCTTGAACCACTGCGTAACAGCTAGCGTGGTCGTCGCTGGTCATCTCGAAATTCAAGCGTGTCGAGATTCAAACGCCTTGTTACGCTCAGCGATTATAGCGCCTCATGTTGGCGGGGTCGGTAGGGAATCGGCCCAGAGCCACCGCCCGTTCAAAAAAGCCGGCGGCGGGAAAACCCGCACATTGGCGGCTGACGACTAATGCCGCGACCATTGGCTGACCGGCGGCCACATCCTCTTCCATGAGCTGCTCGAGCGCCTGAGCAACGCGCTGGATGGTGCGGGGTGGCGTAAGCCCTAGCGCGGTTGCCACCTGTTGATAGGTCATGGGCAATGCATCGCAGGGCGCGTTTGCCAGCAATGCGCGCACCTGATTTGCTATAGTGGTGTGGGTATCGCGTTGGGTCATCGTGGTCAGACGCTCTCTTGTCGGGAAAACAAGCATACCGATCAATAAGCTGGTTATGCTGAAGATATCTTGAACATGTTAACGCTTTGAACGCTGGGAGAAAGGCATGGCCACACAATCAAGCGCTCGGCACCCGAAAGGAGGCAAATGGCTCACCCTATTGGCATAGCTGAGCATACTACTGCTGATCGTCGGCGCGATGACCCGCCGCTTTGGCGCGGTTCAGGCGGAAGTGGAAGCCGCTGGCTGGCAGATTGAAACGATTACTGACGATACCATTGAGGCAACCGCCATCACCCCTGGTTTGGTTTCAAGGATGACGTGGTGTTTCGCCTGACCGAGCAGGACAACGGCGTACGGGTGGATATGCGCTCAGCGTCGCGACTGGGCGCGAGCAATGTCGGCACCAACGCATCTTATTAGCTGGCTTCATGCCCGTCATCATCCACCGAGTAACAAGCGACGCCCATGGCTCCACAGCACCTCAGACAACCGCGTCTCGCCGACGTCATCACCGAGCGGCTCGAGGCCATGCTGCTCGAAGGCAGTCTCAAGCCCGGGGAGAAACTGCCTCCCGAGCGTGAATTGGCGGAGCACTTCGGTGTTTCGCGCCCTTCCCTGCGCGAGGCCATCCAGAAGCTCGCCGCACGCGGCCTGCTCACCAGCCGTCAGGGCGGTGGCACCTTCGTTTCCGAGCAGCTCAGCAACAGCTATAGCGATCCGCTCCTGGAAATGCTCACGCGGCACGGTGAGTTCAATCTCGATTTACTCGAATTCCGCGACGCCCTGGAAGGCATCTCGGCCTATTACGCCGCCTTGCGCTCCACGCCCGACGACAAGGCCATGCTGCAAACGCGCTTCGAGGAACTCGAGGCCAGTTATCGGCATCCCGATCGCAGCAGCGATCCCATGCGCGAGGCTCGTGCCGACGCGGCTTTTCATCTAGCCATCGCCGAGGCAGGCCACAACGTCCTGCTGCTACACACCATGCGTGGCCTGTTTCATCTGCTGGAAAAAAGCATCGTCGCCAACCTGGCCCACCTGTTCGAAAAGCCGGACTCCCGCGACCGCCTCATGGACCAGCATCGTGCGCTGTTCGAGAGTATCCTCGCCGGCAACGCCGACGAAGCACAAGCACGCGCCCACGAACATCTGGCCTTCGTCGAGAACGGACTCCTCGAACTCGAACGTGCCGAGACACGCGCCCAGCGCGCGCAGCGTCGCTCCCAGGGATTACCCGAATCGCCTACTTGAAGCCGCCCCGTCAGACACGCCAGATCATAACCAGGGCGCCACACCGCGACTCACTAATTCCAGCAACGTGGCCCAGGGCGGCAGCCACGGCGCCAGCGCAATGCCCAACAGCAGCCACAGAACGGCGTTGCCAGGTTCGCGATAATCGAAGAGTTTGAAGGCGGTACCGAAGGAACGTTTGAGCCGTGAACCGACCAGGTCGACGCTGTACAACTCGTCGAGCAACAGATGGATCAACGCCCCTCCGCTCAATGCCAGGCCCTGGATCCAGGCCATCGGTGCCGGCTGGTCCAGCAGATGAAAACTCATCGCCGCCGTGCCCATGCCGCAAAGAAAACTCGCCAGCAACGAATGCCAGATGCCGCGATGCACCGTGAAGCGCTTGAAGATTGCGCCAGCCAAGTAGCGTACGCCGAGATATAAACCGCCACATGCCAGCACCAACGGCCCCGGCGCCAGGCGCGATTGCAGCCATAGCGCGCCGGCGATCACTGCGAGGACGGCCAACAGGGTGAAGATCAGACGAATGGCATACGAATGATCGGAGTCGATATCGGGCAGGATGCCGCCAAACGCCGTCAATACTGCCAGGGGCCAGCCCTCGTTGAAGCTCCAGAGGCTTGCCTGCCAGCCGGCATAGGCCGCCAACGCGCCGCCGCCCAGGGCAACGCCGAAATGTGTGCGAAAGTTGGCCATGGCCCGCCCGAGACGCCCTCGACAATACTGGATGAAAAACCAGATTATGGGGCTTCATGACGAGACAAAACAATGCGTTAAGCGAGAAAATACCGCCTCGGGTAAGCCTGGCACTCCTGGCGTGTCATTATACGGGTGGCTGGGCCAGGTACTCGTCCTTGAGTTTCACGTAATTCCCCGCCGTATAGGTGAAGAACGCACGCTCGGCCTCCTTGAGCGCCCTGAGCGGCTTCGCGGGATTGCCCGCATAGACGTATCCACTTTCCAGGTGCTTGCCCGGCGTTACCAATGCGCCGGCGGCGATGATCACCTCGTCCTCGACGACGACGCCGTCCATGACCGTGGCACCCATGCCCACCAGCACGCGGCTACCGATGGTGCAACCATGCAGCAGCGCCTTGTGGCCCACCGTCACATCGTCGCCGAGCGTCAACGGATAGCCCTCGGGGTTGTAATCGCTGGCATGGGTAATATGCAACACGCTGCCATCCTGAATGCTGCACCGCGCGCCGATACGGATACGATGCATATCGCCACGAATCACGGTCATCGGCCATACCGAGCAGTCATCACCCAAAGTGACATCGCCCAGCACGACACACATGGGGTCGATATAGACCCGCGCCCCCAGACGCGGCGTCGTTCCTTTGAACGTCCGTAGTGTCATCCACTCTCTCCTTTATTCAATGCGTGGTGGCCAAACAACTCACGATCGGCGGGCATCACCATAGCGCCGACAACAGCACGATGACGACCAAAGGGATCGACACGTAACGCACCAACCCACGCCACAGCCGAAACCCGCCAGGCCCTGCATCCAGCGCCCGCATGGCCGTGCTCGCCGGCATGACCCAGGCAGCGAAGATAGCGATCAACAACCCGCCGATGGGCAGAAAGAACTCCAGTGGCACGGTCGTCACTAGTTCGAAGAAATTCATGCCCGCCAGCCATGTCACCTCCGACAGACTCGAGAATGAGAACACTGACAGCAAGCCGACCAACCACACCAAGGAGCCGATCAACGCCGCCGCCTTGCCGCGTTTGAGGCCTGCATCGGTGAGGATCGCCACCAACGGCTCGGCCAGGTTGATCGACGAGGTCCATGTCGCCAGCAGCAGCAACAGGAAGAAAACACCCAACCACAACGGCCCGCCCGGCAGATCAGCGAAGGCGATGGGCAAGGTCACGAACATCAATCCCGGCCCTTCGGCAGGATCCATGCCCTGCGAGAACACCACCGAGAAAATCGCGATGCCCGCGAGCAACGCCACGGCGACATCCAGCACCGCCACCGCCGCCACGGCACGCGGCAAGCTTTGGTGATCGGGCATATAGGCCCCATAGGCCATCAGCGCGCAGGCGCCTACCGCCAGGGTAAAGAAGGCGTGGCCCATGGCATTGAGTACCACGCTCAAGGTGATTGCCTCGAGATCGGGCGTGAACAGCCACGCCATCGCGGTGCCGAAACCGTCGGTGGTCACGGCGTAACCGACCAGCACCACCAGCAAGATGTAGAGTAGCGGCATCAGCAGGTTGTTGAGTCGCTCCAAACCGCCGGAAATACCCGCCGCTACTACCGAAATGGTCAGCAATATGAACAACGTATGGTTGAACGTCATGCGCAGCGGATCGGCGAGGAAAGCATCGAAACTGGCGCCGATCTCATCCGGCGTGCGGCCGCTGAAGTTGCCGTTGACCGACTCGATCAGATACTCGATCGACCATCCCGAGACCACCGAATAGAACGATAGAATGAAGAACACCGTCACCGCGCCGAACAGCCCCAGCCAACGCCAATGCGGCGACACTCCCGCCTGGCGCGCCAGATGCGCCAGGGCATGTATCGGCCCGCGTCGTCCGGCACGCCCCACGAGGATCTCGGCGATCATGATCGGCAGTCCCAGGACCAGCACGAACACCACATACAGCAACAGGAATGCCGCCCCGCCGTTTTCGCCCGTCATGTAGGGAAAGCGCCAGATATTGCCCAGGCCCACAGCCGCCCCGGTCACCGCGAGAATGAAAGCACGTCGCGACCCCCAGCGTTCCAGCGTTTCACTCATGGCGTTGTACCCTTGATTATGATCTGGCGCCCCACACGGCGCCACAAGCGCCAAGCCTAGCAGGCGCGCGGTTGGCGGCCAATTGCTCCGACATTGAAAGCAGCCGGGCCCACCCCCATTTATGCTTCATCCACACGTTCATATTGAGGTGCCCATGTCACGCAACCCCTTGCTCGAATCGCATGCCCTACCGCCGTTCGATGACATCCAGCCCGAGCATGTGGTGCCGGCTATCGAGCAGCTTCTGGCGGAGAATCGCCGTGACATCGAGGCCCTCGCCAACCAGACGCAAGTCAGTTGGGACAACCTCGCAGCGCCGCTCGAGGCCCTCAACGACCGCCTCTCGCAGGCCTGGTCGCCGGTGTCGCACCTCAATTCCACCATGAACAACGACGCGCTGCGCGACGCCTATCAAGCGTGTCTCGCCATGCTTTCCGACTACAGTACTTGGCTGGGCCAGCATCAAGGCCTCTTCGACGCCTTCACGCGCCTCAAGGAAAGCGACGAGTACGCCCGTCTTGAGGAAGGTCAGCAACGCTCCATCGACAATACCCTGCGTGATTTCCGCCTCGCCGGTGTCGATCTAGCCGAGGACAAGAAGCACCGCTACGGCGAGATTCAGGCACGCTTGTCGGAACTGGCCAACACCTTCTCCAACCATGTGCTCGACGCCACCCAGGCATGGCACAAGGACCTACCCGACGACTCGCGCCTGGCCGGCCTGCCGGCAAGCGCACTGGCCACACTCAAGGCCAACGCCGAGGCCAAGGACGTCGAGGGGTATCGCATCACGCTCGATTTCCCGAGCTTCTACCCGGTGCTTTCCTTCGCCGACGACCGTGCGCTACGCGAGGAAGTCTATACCGCCTTCGTGACCCGAGCCTCGGACAAGGGCCCGGATGCCGGTCGCTTCGACAACGCGCCGATCATCGAGGAAAGCTTACGGTTGCGCCGCGAGCTAGCCGAACTGCTCGGGTTTGCCACCTATGCCGATTATTCACTGGCCACCAAGATGGCCGACTCGCCCGAGCAAGTGCTAGGCTTCCTCGACGATCTGGCCGAACGCGCGCACCCCCAGGCCCAGCGCGAATTCAACGAACTCGAAGCCTTCGCCCGCGAATCGCTGGGGCTCGAGTCGCTCGCGCCCTGGGATGTCGGCTACGCCAGCGAGAAGCTCCGCGAAGCGCGCTACGCCATCTCGCAAGAACAGCTACGCCCCTATTTCCCGGCCCCCAAGGTCATCGAGGGGCTTTTCCAGGTGACCGGCACGCTCTACGGCATCCGCTTCGCCGAGCGCGACGACGTGCCGCGCTATCACGCCGACGTACGCTATTTCGAGATTCTCGACGGCGACACACCGATCGCCGGCTTCTATCTCGATCTGTACGCCCGCGAGGGCAAGCGTGGCGGGGCCTGGATGGACGAGTGCCGCGTGCGCCGCACCCGCGAGGACGGCAGCCTGCAATTGCCGGTCGCCTACCTGACCTGCAACTTCACGCGTCCCGTGGGCGGCAAGCCGGCGCTACTCACCCATGACGAAGTGCTGACGCTGTTCCACGAGTTCGGCCACGGCCTGCATCACATGCTGACACGCCAGACCGTCGCCGATGTCTCCGGCATCAACGGCGTCGCCTGGGACGCGGTCGAGCTCCCCAGCCAGTTCATGGAGAACTTCTGCTGGGAGCGCGAGGGGCTGGACATGATCGCCGCGCATGTCGATACCGGCGAGAAACTGCCCGACGCCCTGCTCGACAAGTTGCAAGCCGCGCGCAACTTCCAGTCGGCCATGGGCATGACGCGCCAACTCGAGTTGTCACTGTTCGACTTCCGCCTGCACCATGAACTCAAAGCACCCGACGCCGGCCAGATCCAGTCCCTGCTCGACGACGTGCGCGACAAGACCACCGTCACGCCACGTGTCGATTTCAACCGTTTCCAGAACGGCTTCGGGCACATCTTCGCCGGCGGCTACGCGGCGGGCTATTACAGCTACAAGTGGGCGGAGGTGCTCTCGGCGGATGCCTATAGCGCCTTCGAAGACGCCGGCATCTTCGATGCCGCGACGGGCAAGCGTTTCCGCCAGGAAATTCTCGAGCGCGGTGGTTCGCGCGACGCCGCCGCGCTGTTCAGCGCCTTTCGCGGCCGCGCGCCCAGCATCGAAGCGCTGCTTCGCCACTCCGGCATCGAGAATGCCGACGCGGCCTGATACCGTCTTTTGCAATTCCGCTTTTGCAATTCTTTCCAACCGGGCCACGTGCCCGGTTGCCATCGTGAGAGGACTCCAAGATGACGGCCACCCCCAAGCGTTTCATCGCCGGCGCCATCTGCCCGCGCTGCGCGGCCATGGATCGCATCCGTGCCTGGGAGCAGAACGGCATCCGCTATCGCGAATGCGTGTCCTGCGATTACCTGGAGCAACTGGCCATCGATGAGAATGGCTTCGCCGAAGACATCGCCACACGCGTCAACCAGCCACGCGAGGACGACACGGCCGACGACATCCAGACCGTGCGCCTGATCGATCCGAGTGACGGCAAAACACACTGACCGCGGATCCGCCGTACCGCCACGGTATAAAGCAAGACGCATGAAAAAGGCTCCCGCTGGGGAGCCTTTTCGTTATCTGCCACCGCCTAAAGGGCGATCAATCGGACAAGGTGCCGCACGCGACGCGCTTGCCGCCGCCGCCCAGCTTGGGCTCGTCGGAATAATTGTCGCCACCGGCATGAATCATCACCGCGCGGCCGTCCAAGTCGGAGGCTTCAAGACGCGGTGCCAACACCGGCGTCATGGCGTTACCGTCCTTATCGACCATCAACACCGGCAAATCGCCGAGATGTCCGTCCGTATAGGGCCCTTGGTGCGTGCCCGTGTCTTCGGGATCGTAGTGACCGCCGGCGGCACCGCCCGGCACCGTCTCACCGTCTTGCTCCGACGGCTGGCAACTCGGGTTCATGTGCACGTGAAAACCGTGCATACCTGGTTCAAGGCCCGAAAGATCCGGTGTCAGCAGCAGGCCGTGATCGGTGTCCTCGAGGGTCACGCTGCCCACGCTGTCGCCAGTGCCCTGGGCATTGACCTGATGCATCTCGATATCATGTTCCGCTGCCTGGGCACTTCCCAGCATCAACAGGGCACTGCCGATACCGAGCGCAATACGAGGGGTACGTAGCATGCCTTTCTCCTATCCATGGGTGAGACGTCTACTCTTCCCAGGCTAGATGAAGAGCGCGCCAAACGCCATGCATCAGCTCTCGCAGCGTAGGTTATCGAGCACTCGCAGCGCCGGCGTCGCCTGGTTGAGCGTATAGAAGTGCAGCCCCGGCGCCCCGCCATCGAGCAGGCGCTGACAAAGATTCGATACCACCTCCTCGCCGAAGGCCTGGATGCTTTCGCTATCGTCGCCGTAGGCCTCGAGCTGCTTGCGGATCCAGCGCGGGATGTCCGCCCCGCAGGCGTCCGAGAACCGCGCCAGCTTGGTGTAATTGCTGATCGGCATGATGCCCGGCACGATCGGCGCCTCGACCCCCAGCGCGCGGGCCCGCTCGAGGAAATGGAAGTAGGCGTCGGCGCTGAAGAAGTACTGCGTGATGGCGAGATCGGCACCGGCTTGCATCTTGCGCACGAAATTTTGCAGATCGTGCTCGTAACTGGGCGCCTGGGGATGCACCTCGGGGTACGCCGCCACGGCGATCTGGAAATGATCGCCGGTTTCCTCGCGAATGAACTCGACCAGCTCGTTGGCGTAACGCAGCTCGCCCATCCCTCCCATACCCGAAGGCAGGTCGCCACGCAGCGCGACCAGGTTGGTGATGCCCGCCTCACGGAAACTCGCCAGGCGCTCACGCAACTCACCCTTGTCGCTACCGATGCAGGACAGGTGCGGCGCGGTATCGATGCCGCACTGGCGTACCGTCTTGACGGTCTCGAAGGTTCGCGCCTGGGTCGAGCCTCCGGCGCCGTAGGTCACCGAGAAGAAACGCGGACGCCGCTCGGCAAGCGTGTCACGCACGCCTTTCAGCTTTTCCCGCCCCGCCTCGGTGTTGGGCGGAAAGAATTCGAAGCTGATCCCCAGCGGATGTTCGCGAGTACTCATCGATGCAACCCTCTTCATGACATGGCGTGACCGACATCGGGTCACGTTCGTATTCGATGCCGCGCATTCTGCCGATCCCCGTCCGCGCTGACCAATGAAAGTTTCGCGGCTCGGCATTAATCCGGGTCATGGTGTCCGATGCCCCGTTGCCGGCGTCTCAGGGATGCGTCGAGGATGTCACCTGGCAATCGCCGCCCGTCAGACACGCCTCACCTTCGACTTGCATCGTGGCATGGCTGATCCCGAAGCGTTCCTGCAAGCGCGCATAGGCGGCCTGGAGCATCGCCTGGTGCGACATGTCATCGCGTACCACCAGATGCAGACTCAGCAACGGATCCTGTGGCGTGAGTCCCCAGACATGCAGATCATGCACACTCACCACCCCCTCGATATCTTCCAATGCCGTGCGAATCTTGTCGATGTCGACGCCTTCCGGGGTGCCTTCGAGCAGGGTATGGGCCGAGCGACGCAGAATTTTCCACGCTGCGCGCAGGATCAAGGCCGCGGCCAGCACGGAGAGCAATGGGTCGATGGGCGTCCACCCGGTCAGCATGATCACCAGCGAGGCTGCAATCGCGGCCACCGACCCCAACAGGTCGCCCATCACATGCAACAGCGCCCCACGCAGGTTGAGGTTCTCCTGATCGCCGCCGTGCAGGATCTTGAACACCACGAGATTCACCAGCAAGCCAAGAACCGCGATGACCATCATCGGCCCGGCCAGCACGTCCACCGGCTGGGTGAAACGCTCGATGGCAGCGATAAATATCCATACCGCAATGCCCAACAGCGTCAGTCCATTGATGAAAGCCGCCAACACCTGGAAGCGTTGATAGCCGAACGTACGCCGCTTATCCGGCGCCTTGTCGCCCATGTAGAAGGCAAACAACGCCAGCCCTAGTGAAAAGCTGTCGCTGAACATGTGTCCAGCGTCGGCCAGCAGCGCCAATGATCCCGACACCCAACCGCCGATCGCCTCCGCCAGCATGAAGCCGGCGGTCAGGTACATGGCCAGCTTGACGCGCCTGGCGCTATCGGCGGTAACCGTGGGTGCGTGGTCGTGGTCGTGGTCGTGGTCGTGGTCGTGATGATCATGCACCGCATGATCGTGACCGGAAGACAAATGTCCCATGCCGTCGTGCCTCTGGATGGCTTTTCTCCAGTGTAATGCCTGGAGTGGACTTCAGGGTCAATCCGTCGATCCGTTGCCGCGTCGCGGCACACGTAACCAGCCACTGCCGATGAGCATGCCCAGCGTGATCAGGGCCGCCGCCAATACCAGCCAAGCCGTCGCCGAGGCATAGCCGGTGGCGATCAGCACCAAGGTGGACAACAGCGGCGTGAAATAGGCCAGCAATCCCAGCAAGCGCAAGTCGCCATGTTTCACACCCACGTCCCAGGTAAAGAAGGCACTACCCACCGGACCGAGCCCCAGGCCAATCACGCCCAGCCAACCGATGCCCTGCGGCCAGCGCGAGGGCTCGAACAACCAGTGACATAACGCCGCCAGTATCGCCGTCGCCAGGCAAAAGCCCCCCACGGCCGCCGTGGGCACCGCGCGGTTGGCCCGCGAGAGCACCGAATACCCGCTCCACAGGAAGGCACAGGCGAACGCCGCGACATACCCCAAGGCACTGCCCGAGGCGCTGACATCGCCGCCCACCAGCAAGGCGGCGCCCACGAAGCCCAGCAACGCCCCCACGACGTGGCGCACGCGCAGTCGCTCGCCGGGCAACAGCGCCACGAACAGCACGATCAACAGGGGCCACAGATAGCTGATCAACCCGGCGTTGGCGGGGGGCGCATTCTGCTGGGCGACGAAATACAGGGCGTGATAGCCGAAAAGCCCGCCGACACCCAGCGCCCAGACCCGCGGCGGCTGACGCAGCGGTGCGCGCAGCGACTCGCCACGCACACGCAGCCAGACCATGAAGCACACGAAGGCCAGGCCGAACGCCAGCGCAGTGAGCAGAAACGGCGGCACGGGGCCTGCCAATTGCGTCAACGCCGCCAACAAGGCCCAGTTGAGCACAGTGGTGGCGCCGATCAGCGTGGCCCGACGAGACGCGGAATCCTCGATCGACATGATGACTCCCTTTGCAGATGCGAACGTCCGTCCAGGTTGCCACGCGTGCGGCACACAAACTTGTAGAATCCTGACCCAGGGCTGCCCAACAAGTCGCATAACGGGCATCATGTAGGCTCATCATCAGGAAGTGTGCATGTCCCAAGTCGATCTTTCTCAACCGCTATGGATGCTGCTGATCTTCGTGGCACTGGGCTGGCTCTGCGCGCGGCGTCTCGCCGTCGACCCACGCCCCATCGCCACGCTGTTGATCTATCTCATCGCACCGCTGACGTTCTTTCGCGGGCTCTATCTGGGCGAGCCCTCTCCCGCCTTGCTGGGTCTGACGGCGGGCATGTTCGCACTAGCCAGCGTTCTGTGTCTGGCGACTCACGCCATCGTGCGGCGTTACTTCGCCCCACAGGAAGCCGCGCTGCTGGCGTTTTCCGCCGGCACCGGCAACACCGGCTACTTCGGGCTCCCCCTGGCCATGGCGCTGCTCCCGCCGGAGGGCGTCGCCGCTTACCTGTTCTGTTTGCTGGGCATCACGCTGTTCGAATTCAGCGTGGGGTTTTACATCAGCGCCCGTGGGCAATTCTCGGTCCGCGAGAGCCTCGGCAAAATCGTCCGCCTGCCGTTGCTCTACGCCTTTCTGGCAGCGCTGGTCGCCTCGCGTCTGCCCTGGTCGGTGCCCGGTGCCGTGATCGAAGGACTCGACTACTTCCGCGCCAGCTATACCGTGCTTGGCATGATGATCATCGGCATGACGCTAGGCGGCGTCTCGATGCGCGCGTTCGATGTCCGCTTTCTGGGTGCCAGCATCGCCGCGCGCTACGTGATGTGGCCCTTGGTGATGCTGGGCCTCGTGCTCGCCCTGCAAACGACAATAGGCATCTCGTCGACGCTGGCCGGTGCACTGCTATTGCTCGGTGTGGTGCCCATGGCGGCCAATGTCGTGGTCATCGCCATGGAACTGAACATCCGTCCCGCCAAGGGCGCCATCGCCGTGCTGCTGACGACCGTGGCGGCGCCGCTGATCATTCCGCCTTATCTCGGTATTCTCTGGCGGATCGCCGGACTCGGTTAACGAGCCGGCTACCGTTAATCTGCCGACTGGCGACGTTGCCGCCACTCGCGGGGTGACAACGCATGACGAGCGCGGAAGGCGCGCGAAAAATGCGCGCTGTCGTGAAAGCCGCATGCCTGGGCGATCTCGGTGAGAGGACGATGGGGATCCTGCATCAGTGCACAGGCGCGCTGCAGGCGGCGCTCGATCAACCAGGCATGTGGCGAGATACCGGTGAGGGCGCGAAAACGCCGTGCGAACGCCGCCTCCGTCATGTGGCAGCGCGCCGCCCAGTCACGCACACGCCAGGGCGCCGCCAGATCCGCCTCGATCACCGGCAACAAATGCAGCAAGCGCAGACGCGGCTGGGTATGCATCGCGCGTCCCTGCTCGAGCAGCACATGCAGTCGCCGCGCCAGCACTTCGGGACGTGCGTCGACGAGCGCAGCGATATCCGCACGCGCCATCGACGGCAGACAGCACGACGTGACATCGCCAAGTCCCGCCGCTTCGCACCAGTCAACGGGTAGATCGAGCACCAGCGTGCGGTTGTGGCCCGGCGCCAGATAGTGGTGCTCGTTGCCACTGGCGATAGTGACGAGCCGCCCCGCATCCACGTGCGCGCCACGTCCGCCAGCTTCCAGTTCGACAACGCCTTCGAGCCCGATCAGCCATTGGTGGAAACCATGGCGATCGGTCAGCACCCGGTCCGGGTAGCAGCGCGTCTCGGCGGTGGGCAACAAGCATTCATTCGACATGGCAGCGGCTCATCTCAATCGGCCAGGACCCAGCCGGCCGCGCCATAGACACCGGCACCGACCAACGTGGCCAGCCCCACGTTAGGCGTCAAACGCTGCACCAGCAACACCGCCGCCGCGCCCAGCGCCAAGCGTACCCCGCCGCGCCAGTGTGGTGCCTGCCACCATAGATCGCTC
This sequence comes from Chromohalobacter nigrandesensis, assembly GCF_023061285.1. GTDB lineage: Bacteria > Pseudomonadota > Gammaproteobacteria > Pseudomonadales > Halomonadaceae > Chromohalobacter > Chromohalobacter nigrandesensis. Next base: position 216,976 of record NZ_JAKGAM010000005.1, on the reverse strand, counting down.
ACCGAGAGAACGATCAACGCCGCAATGGCGGCAAGCCCCAACGCCCCGAGAAAGCGATTCAGCCTGCCTTCACCACGCGCCAGGCGCGTCCCGGAAAGCAGCGGCAGGTAACGTATCAAAAACGTGCCCGCCCCGGCCGCGATCACGATGCCCCACCATGTCATGTCGTCGCCTCCTGAGAGCATTCGGCCCGGAGTCGACGACTACCCACCAGGGCGCCCGCCAGCATGCCGACCAGCATGGCCACATGCCCCGGCCACCACACCATTGCCAATAGCGTGGCACCAGCCGCGACCGCCACCACCGGCCATCGTGCGCGACGCCACGCCTGCGCCAGCAAGGCCAGAAACAGCGCGGGCAGCACGAAGTCGAGTGCCTGTGCCACGTAGCCGCCATCGCTTGCCCAACCCGCCCCCACGCTGGCGCCCAGCGCCGTACCGCCGACCCAGGCCAGATAGGCGCCCGATGCCAGGCCCAGGCACCACGCTGGCTCGAGGGGCCGCGACGCTCCTTTGGCCATCGCCGTGGCGAAGACTTCATCGGTCAGCCCGAACGCCAGCCAGGGCGCCAGGCGACGCGGCAATGCCACGAGACGTGTCGCCAAGGCCGGCCCGTAGAACAAATGGCGTAGATTCATCATCAACACCGCTGATAACACTGTGAGCCCGCCACTGCCCGCCGCCATCATCGCCACCATCACGAACTGGCTGGCGCCGGCGAAGACCAGCAACGAAATACCTACGGCCTGCCAGGGTGTCAGCCCGGACTGCACGGCGATGACCCCAAACGAGAACGCGATCGGCGCATAGCCGACGACCAGCGATAGGCTCTCGTGCAGGCCCCGGCCGGCCGCACGCCAGGGCGACAAAATTGCCCGTTCAAGACTCATTGAGCCATCTCGTCATGCGGATACACGATGCTGACCACGAGTCGCGTAGTGTCCAGCAGCGCTTCATAGCGGTGCTCGACATCCGCCGCGAACACGTGCTCTTCGCCCGGCCGACAAACGGCCAGCGCATGGAGCGCTCCCACCCGCAACGTGCCCTCGACCACCATGACATGCTCCCGCACGCCTCGCGGATGCGCCCGCGAGGTTTTTATCTCCCCCGGTGCCAGGTGCATGAGATAGACCTCTACCCGAGGCGACTGTTGCCCGCGCACCATCAGTTGTACACCGCCTCCACCGGGTTCGCTGACGGTCATACCCTCTTCGCTCTCGGCGAGCAGCTCGCTGAAAGCCACGCCCAGCGTATTGGCGAGTGTCCATAGCGTTTCGATGGTGGGATTCCCCTTGCCGGCCTCGAGCTGCGAGAGCGTCGACTTGCTGATCGCGGCACGCTCGGCCAGCGCGCTCAATGAATATCCCCGCGCCTCGCGAAGGCGGCGCACGTTAGCGACGATGACAGGACTCGGTGACGGCATGGTTTTGTTTACCAAAAAGAACGCTTTCGTTCTTTTTAACGAACAAGACATCAAAAAACAAGGGCGCCACGTTGGCGCCCCTGATTCTCAACACACATTATCGTCATGCGCTATAACCCACTCGTCACGCCGTCGCGGGTTGCGTCTGCTTGGCCAGCAGGAACAAGACGGCCGTGATGGCCGCACCGACAACATCGCTGAGCAAGCCAGGATAGATCAATGTCAGCGCCCCCACCGCTGCCAGCAGACGCCAGAACGGATTGAGCGGCCGGCGCAGATAGCCTTCCACCGCCACGGCCAGCAACAAGACGCCGACCACGCCGGTGACGACCACCCACAGGATATTACCCAGCGTGGCGTCGATCATCAGCATGCTGTGCGCGAACACGAACATGTAGGGCACCACGAAACCGGCAACGGCCAGTTTCATGGCCTGGAATCCCGTGGCATTGGGCGAGCCACCGCTGATGCCGGCGCCAGCATAGGCCGCCAGGGCCACCGGCGGCGTCAGGTTGGCGAACAACCCGAAGTAGAACACGAACATGTGCGCCACGAAGATCGCTGTCTCGTTGCTGCCCGCCAGCTCACGGAACAGCGGCAGGTTAAGCAGGATCGGCGCCGCCATGGTACTGGTAATGATGTAGGTGGGAATGCTCGGCAGCCCCATGCCCAGCACGATGGACGCGAGCATGGTCAGAAATAGCGTGACCAGTAGCTGAATCATGGGGATCGGAATCTGCTGCCCCAGGGTGACCACAGCATCGGCAGCGTCCAGGGCGATGCCGGTGAGCGTGGCGATCCCCACGATGATACCCACCGCGCCACAGGCGACCGCCACGGGAATGGCGTTGCGCACCCCGTCGTGCATGGCATCGCGACACTCGGCGATATCCATTTTCTCCGCCACCAGACCGAGCTTGGCACGCACGGCGTTGAGCGCCACCGGCACCGCAATGATCAGGAACAGTGACCAGCGACTCACCGGCATGCTGGGCTGCGCATAACCGGCAAACAATGCCCGCAATTGCGGCTCGAAGATCAACAGCGCCAGAATCGCGCTGACACCCACGGTGACCCGACGCGTGCCGCAGATCAGCACAGTGGCGGCAACCGACCAGAAAGCCGCAAAGAACGGTGCCCGACCATCGAACAGCAGCCACAGCAGCACCACCATCGGCACCAGCAGATGACCGCGCTTGAGCATCACGGCCTTGAGCGGCGTCAGCTCGGAGCGCGGGATCCCCTCGAGGCCATTGCGCAGAGCACGCAGGTGCACCTGGAACAACACGCCCAGGTAAAACAGCAACGCCGGGATGATCCCGGCCAGTACCACCTGGGTGTAAGGCACCGACAGGACTTCCGCCATGATAAAGGCGGCCGCGCCCATGATCGGCGGCAGGATCTGTCCGCCGACACTCGCCGAGGCCTCGACGGCCCCCGCGAAATTCGGCTTGTAACCGGTGCGCTTCATCAACGGGATGGTGAAGGCCCCCGTGGTCACCACATTGGCGATCGCCGACCCATTGATCGAGCCCAGAAAGCCGCTGGCGATGACCGCGACCTTGGCCGGTCCGCCGCGTGTGTGTCCCGCCACGGCGAGTGCCAAGTCGTTGAACAACTGGCCCAGTCCCGACTTGCCCAGGAAGGCGCCGAACAAAATGAACAGGATGATGTAGCTGGCCGAGACGCCGATGGCGGTACCCAGCAGACCCTCGGTGATAAACACCAGGTGCGACATGATCTGCCGGCAGGTCGCCAGAATGACCGACTCGTTCAACTGCGGGTAGAACGACAACTTGGCGTAGAAGCCGTAGGCCAGGAAAATCGTCGCCAGTAGCGTCAACCCCCACCCCGTCGCGCGCCTGGTGGCATCGAGTACCAGCAGGATGGCCACAAAGCCCACCAGCATGTCGATATCGTTGATGCGTCCCGCCGAGGCAATGACGCGATCGGACACCATCAGCATGTAAACGCCGACGCCAAACGCCAGCACCGCGAGGATGACATCTCCCCACGGCACCCGGTCACGCGCACCCTTGCGGGTCAACGGGTAGAGAATGAACGTCAGGCCCAGCAGTGTATACAAGTGGATACTCCGCTGCGCCACATCGACCAGCGGCCCCGCGAACGAGGTATACAGGTGAAATAGTGCCAGCAATACCGCCAGGACGGTGACGAACTTGAGCACCAGTCCCGGCAAGGCATCGCGCACCAGACTTTCACGATCGAACTTTTCCAGTGCTTCCTGGACCGCCTTGTCATTACCATCGGCGGCTGATGCACTTTTATCTTGAGACATAGGGATTTTCATCCTCGCAAGGCGAGTCATTACGACAACCAGGGCCTCACCAATGCCGGCAATACTCGCCAGAGTGGGGCCCTGCGGACGCTAAACGTGTAAATCGGCGGCGGAGAGGCATGCGATAACGCGAACATGTGCCCGGCATAGCGCATGCGATAATGCTCGGCGGCGGCTGCCTGGACGGCGAGAGGGTCGACGACGCGGTCGATGCCCGTCATCACCACCCAACCATCCTCGAGGTGTGTTTCCTTGCCTGCCGATGCCGGGACGCCGGCCCCAAAGGTCTTGAAACGGGTGCCAGTGATCTCGATCGCGCCACCAGCGGTCACCTCGAACCACTCCTCCCAATCTTCCTTCTCGACAGAGTGCGTCCAGCGCAAGGTGAACGATGTCCCCTCCCAGCCTGGGAAGGCATAGCGCCATTGCGATCCTTCACGGACCGCCAACCAAGGCCATGGATACAATACGGTGGCGATCGCCATGATCGCCACCGTGCTGACGATCCACCAACGCTTACGCGGCATAGTGCATCACACCGCCAGGCCTGGCATCAGGATTGCGCGTCGTCGGCGCTATCCTCGCTCGAGGCGTTGTCGGCATCACCGTTCTCTGAGGACAACGAGTCGTAGAATTCCTGAGCCCCCGGATGCACCGGCGCCACCAGGTTCTGGTTCATGCTGTCAGGGTCGAACTGCTTGAGAGCGCCGACCGAGACGTTCTCGGAGTTGAGATAATCATAGAAGCGCCGAGTCAGCTCTTCGGCGACATCATCGCGCATATCGCCGCTAACGATCAGCATGTTGCGAATCGCCACGGTGTCGACTTCTTCGCCGAGATCATAACGCTCGGGCGCGCCCGCCGGCAGTGTATACGTCTCGTAATACGGATAGGCTTCCAGCAGCTTGTCCGCCACGTCACCGCTCACCGGTACGAAGGTGATGTCGGTGCTTTGCATCAACCCAGTGATGCTCGAGTTGGGTACCCCGGAGGTAAAGAAAGCGGCATCAATGTTGCCGTTGCTCATGCCGGTCACGCTATCGGCATATCCGGTATGGCTGACCTGTGCCAGGTCGTCATAGCTCAAGCCGGCGGACTCGATCACCTTGGCGGCACTCTGCTCGACGCCGGAACCGACCTTACCCACGCCGACACGCTTGCCTTCGAGATCGGCAATGCTCTCGATGCCACTATCTTCGGTGGCCACGACCTGCACCACGTTGGGATAAAGCCCGGCGAGCGCCTGAATGTCGGCGGGATCACCATCGAACTGGTTTTCGCCGTTGACGGCATCATAGGCGACATCGCTCATCACGATGGCGATCTGATTGAGACCATCGGTGATGTTGTTGATGTTCTGCACGGACGCGCCGGTGGAAACGACCTGAACGCCATCGACGAGATCGCTGGCCTCGAAGACGCCCTTCAGGGCTCCGCCGATGGGATAGTAGGTACCGCCCGTGCCCCCGGTGCCGAAGATCAAGTTGACCGGCTCGACACTCGCGGTCTACTTGTCACCTTCGCCATTGGTGTCACTGGCATTGTCCGATGCCTGCTCTTCGGAGGCCTGCGAGCTCGTCTCGCCGTTTTGCGTCGCTTCCTCGGTATCGGAGTCACTTCCGTCGTCACCGCAACCAGCCAGCAGGGCACCGGAAAGGCCCAACGCAGCCGCCAGCATCAAAGTACGAGTCGCCATAGCGCATCCACCCCTTGATTATCCACGATCCCGTGGTTATTGAATTGTCGGCCCCCTAGCTTACGAGCCGCAGCGAGGGGATACCATGGCGACACCCCATCTTACGACTAAAGTAGCAATCTGCGTCCATAGCCACACTGCGTCGGCTGAACGGGCTCCAACACAAAACCCCCGGAAGGCCGGGGGTTTCGTATCCTGCAATCGCTTACAGAATTATCAAAGGCCAGCCGCTTGACGTAGCGCTTCGGCACGGTCGGTCTTTTCCCAGGGGAACGCCGTGAAGGTCTCGGTCTTCTTCTCGCCGTTGGCATCGGTCCAGGTGTAGCTGTGCTCGAACGGTTCGCGACCGAAGTGACCGTAAGCCGCCGTTAGCTGATACATGGGATGTAGCAGGTTAAGCATGCTGGTAATCGCGTTCGGACGCAGGTCGAAGTGCTCGCGAATCAGTTCGACGATCTTGGCATCGCTGATCTTGCCAGTGCCGAAGGTATCCACCGAGACGGAAGTCGGCTCGGCCACACCGATGGCGTAGGAGATCTGAATCTCGCAGCGCTCGGCGAGACCGGCGGCGACGATGTTCTTGGCGACGTAACGTCCGGCATAGGCAGCGCTACGGTCGACCTTCGAGGGGTCCTTGCCCGAGAATGCCCCGCCACCATGACGCGCCATACCGCCGTAGGTATCGACGATGATCTTGCGCCCTGTCAGACCGCAGTCACCCACCGGACCACCGATGACGAAGTTGCCGGTCGGATTGATGTGGTACTTGGTGTTCTCGGTCAACCATTCAGCGGGAATCACTTGCTCAATGATCTCGCGCTTGACCATGTCACGCAGTTCATCCTGATCGATGTCAGGATCGTGCTGCGTGGACAGCACGATGGCATCGACGCTGCACGGCTTGCCCTGTGCATCGTAGCGGAATGTCAACTGGCTCTTGGCATCCGGACGCAACCACGGCAGCAAGCCATGCTTGCGCAGCTCGGCCTGGCGCTCCACCAGACGGTGGGAATAGTGAATCGGCGCCGGCATGTAGGAATCGGTCTCGTCGGTGGCGTAGCCGAACATCAGCCCCTGATCGCCCGCACCCTGATCTTCGGGCTTGGAGCGATCGACGCCCTGGGCGATATCCACGCTCTGCTTGCCGATCAGATTGAGTACACCACAGGTGTTGCCGTCGAAGCCCACATCCGAAGAGGTGTAACCGATATCGTTGATGACGTTACGTACCAAGTCTTCCAGATCGACCCAGGCGGCCGTAGTGATCTCACCGGCGACGATGGCGACACCGGTCTTGACCATGGTTTCACAGGCTACGCGTGCCTGCTTGTCGCGGGCGATGATGGCATCCAGCACCGCATCGGAAATCTGATCGGCGATCTTGTCCGGGTGCCCCTCGGAGACAGACTCGGAAGTAAACAGGGAGTATTCGCTCATGGCGTCCTCGACTCTCTCTATTACATGCTGGCGAGCCGGAACACGACCGCCATCGTTAAGGAGATGAAATCACGTCGTCAGCCAATGGCGATGTCGGCACGACGCATGACAGGTCCGGCGCGAGACGAGGCCGGCTCGGGGGTGCAAAGTTTACACGCTGGACGACTAACTGCCTAGCGATTGGCCATCGGTGGCATTTGATGCCACGTGACTTCTCGGCGACAATAACGCACCGCTTTACCCGATGCCCGCAAGGCGAGGAGCTAGCCAATGCCATCCCGTTTCGAAATGGCCAATGCCATTCGTGCCCTGTCCATGGATGCCGTCCAGAAAGCCAAATCCGGCCACCCTGGCGCTCCCATGGGCATGGCCGACATCGCGCAGGTACTATGGAATGACTATCTTGCGCACAACCCGGCCAATCCCCACTGGGCCAACCGCGACCGTTTCGTGCTCTCCAACGGTCACGGCTCGATGCTGCTCTACTCACTCTTGCACCTGACCGGCCACGGCATCTCGCTGGAAGACCTGCAGAACTTCCGCCAGTTGCACTCCACAACTGCCGGGCATCCCGAACTCGGCTACGCCCCGGGCGTCGAGACCACCACCGGGCCACTGGGTCAGGGTCTGGCCAACGCCGTGGGCATGGCCCTCGCCGAGCGCACCCTTGCCGCGCAATTCAATCGCCCCGGCCATGCGATCGTCGATCACTACACCTACGTCTTCGTCGGCGATGGTTGCCTGATGGAAGGCATCTCGCACGAAGTCTCCTCGCTGGCGGGCACTCAGGGATTGGGCAAGTTGATCGCCTTCTACGATGCCAACGGCATCTCCATCGACGGTGAAGTCGAAGGCTGGTTCACCGACGACACCGCCAAGCGTTTCGAGGCCTACGGCTGGCACGTGGTGCCCAACGTCGACGGCCACGACCCCGAGGCGGTCAAGGCCGCCATCGAGCTGGCCCGCACCAACGACGACAAGCCCAGCATGATCATCTGCAAGACGATCATCGGCTTCGGTGCGCCCAACAAGCAGGGCAAGGAAGAAGCCCACGGCGCAGCACTCGGCGAAGACGAAGTCGCCGCCGCCCGCGAACAGCTCGGCTGGTCGCATCCGCCGTTCCACGTACCGGAAGACATCTATCAAGCCTGGGATGCCACCCAGCGCGGCGCCGAGGCCGAAGCCAACTGGAACGAACGTTTCGCGCGCTATCAGGCGGCCTATCCCGAGGAAGCCCGCGAGCTCGAGCGCCGCCTCAAGGGTGAATTGCCGGCGACGCTGACCAGCGAAAAGCTCATCGAAGACGCTCAGGAAAAAGGCGAAAGCCTCGCCTCGCGCAAGGCATCGCTGGCGTGCCTCAACGAGCTCGGTCCGCAACTGCCCGAATTGCTGGGCGGCAGCGCCGATCTGGCACCGTCCAACCTGACCTTCTGGAAAGGTGCCAAGGCCATCACGCAGTCCGAGGCCAGCGGCAACTACCTGCACTACGGGGTTCGTGAGTTCGGCATGGCCGCAATCATGAACGGTATCGCCCTGCACGGCGGCTTCGTGACTTACGGCGCTACCTTCCTGATCTTCATGGAATACATGCGCAACGCCGTACGCATGGCAGCGCTGATGGGACAGCAGGTCATCCACGTCTTCACCCACGACTCCATCGGTCTGGGCGAAGACGGCCCCACCCACCAGCCCATCGAGCAGCTCACCACGCTGCGTTCGACGCCCAACCTCTCCACCTGGCGCCCCTGCGACGCCGTGGAAACCGCCGTCTCCTGGGATGCGGCGCTCAAGCGTCAGTCGGGCCCCACCGCGCTGATTTTCTCGCGCCAAGGCTTGCCTCATCAGGCCCGCGACAAGCAACAACTGGCCAATATCGAGCGTGGTGGCTACGTCCTCAAGGATTGCGAAGGTACGCCGGATTTGATCCTTATCGCTACCGGCTCAGAGGTCGGCCTGGCGGTGGACGCCGCCAATGAGCTGACAAACGCAGGCAAACGCGTGCGCGTGGTGTCCATGCCCTCCACCGACACCTTCGACGCCCAGGACGCCGACTACCGCGAATCGGTCCTGCCGCGTGGCGTCACCGCACGCCTGGCCATCGAGGCCGGCCACCGCGACTTCTGGTTCAAGTACGTGGGCCTCGACGGCGCTGTCGTCGGCATGAGCACCTTCGGCGAATCCGCCCCCGCCGGCGATCTGTTCAAGCACTTCGGCTTCACCGTCGACAACGTCGTCGACCAGGCCAAGGCGCTGCTGGCATGACGCGCCCGGCCTGGCGCCATTCGCCAGGCCTTTAATGCTCGTCGCATAACGTCAACGCCCGACAAGCCACGCTTGCCGGGCGTTTTGCATGCCATGGCTCACGCCTCCCGTGCGGGAGGCGCCATGAACTCGGGGCCGACGGGGTCGGTGACGTGCGCTTCAATGATGGCGTTGATGTCGCGCAGGTCACTGGCGGTCAGCGACCAGTCGGCAAGCGCATCCAGCGGCGTCACCTGATCCGGCCGCCGTGCGCCCCACAGGGCGATGGCGTTGGGATGAGAATCGAGCACCCAGCGCACCGCCAGGGCCAATACCGGCTTGTCGTGACGCTCGCGGGCGAGTTGTGCCAACGCCTCGACCGCCGCAAGGTACTGCCCGAAGCCATAGGCCGGCGCGGTGTCGATCAAGGTGATGCCGCGATCCAACGCCGCGTGAATGGTCCGAATGGCATTGGCATCGTCGGTGCCACCCCATTTCCAACCGCCGATCGCCCAGGTGCCAAGCCCCACACGTGACGGCGCAAGCTCGGTACCCGGTATCGTGACGTTTTCCATGTCGCTCTCCTTTGCCTGTCAGCGGCAGCGTGCCGCATTCCGGAACGCTATCCAGCGTGGTCGCCGGGAGCGACTTTGACAAGATTTACGGGAGGGGAAGGCGAGGACGTATGCATCCCCGGATACCGCGACACGAACCGATGTCGGGTACCCGGGAGTTACTGATCGATCAGTGCCACGGCAGACGTTGACCACACGATACTGACGCTGCTTCAGAACGCCCAGTCTTCGTCCTCGGTGCGTTCAGAACGTCCGATGACGTAGGAGGAGCCGGAGCCTGAGAAGAAGTCGTGGTTTTCCTCGGCCCCGGGTGAGAGCGCCGCCAGGATCGCCGGATTGACCGACTCGGCCGCCCCGGGGAACAGCGACTCATAGCCCAGATTCATCAACGCCTTGTTGGCGTTGTAGTGCAAGAACGCCTTGACCTCTTCGGTGAGCCCCACGTCGTCGTAGAGCGATTCCGTGTACTGCACCTCGTTGTCGTAGAGCTCGAGCAGCAAATCGAAGGTGGCGTCCTTGATCTGTTGCTGGCGCTCGGCGCTCTCCTTGGCCAGCGCCTGCTGGAACTTGTAGCCGATGTAGTAGCCGTGGACCGCTTCGTCGCGAATGATCAGACGAATCAGATCGGCGGTATTGGTCAACTTGCCGCGACTGGCCCAGTACATCGGCAGATAGAAACCGGAGTAGAACAAGAACGACTCGAGGAAGACGCTGGCGACCTTGCGCATCAGCGGGTCATCCATGCGATAGCGATTGAGTATCAGCTCGGCCTTGTGCTGCAGGTGCGTATTTTCCTCGCTCCAGCGGTAGGCGTCGTCGACATCGCGCGTCGCACACAGCGTCGAGAAGATCGAGCTGTAGGAGCGCGCGTGCACCGACTCCATGAAGCTTATGTTGGTGAACACCGCTTCTTCGTGGGGCGTCACAGCATCCTCGATCAGCACCGGCGCGCCGATGGTGCCCTGAATGGTGTCGAGCAACGTAAGCCCGGTGAAGACGCGAATGGTCAGCGTCTGTTCCTGCTCGGTCAGTGTGTTCCACGCGCTCACGTCGTTGGACAACGGCACCTTCTCGGGCAGCCAGAAGTTGGCGGTCAGCCGGTTCCAGACCTCCAGGTCCTTCTCGTCCTGCAGGCGGTTCCAGTTGATGGCATCGACGCGCGTCAGATGACGCGGTGTGGCGGTAGCAGTCATGACGATTCTCTCAATTCCGGCGGTGCGCTGGCGCTGGCACCAACGCACCGATAATCTCGATGGGGATATCGATCGTGCGGGTGCGTCATCCTGACCTTACAAGGTGCAGGACACGCAGCCTTCAACCTCGGTCCCTTCCAGCGCAGCCTGACGCAGACGCACGTAATAAAGCGTCTTGATACCCTGACGCCAGGCGTAGATCTGCGCCCGGTTGATGTCGCGCGTGGTCGCGGTATCGCGGAAGAACAGCGTCAGCGACAGGCCCTGATCGACGTGACGGGTGGCCTCGGCATAGGTATCGATGATCTTCTCGGGGCCGATCTCGTAGGCGTCCTGGTAGTATTCCTGGTTGTCGTCGTTGAGATACGGCGCCGGGTAATAGACGCGTCCCAGCTTGCCTTCCTTGCGAATCTCGATCTTCGACACTACCGGGTGAATGCTCGACGTCGAATGGTTGATATAGGAAATCGAACCGGTCGGCGGCACCGCCTGAAGATTGCGGTTGAAAAGCCCGTGCGCCATGACTGAAGCCTTGAGCTCGCGCCAGTCGTTCTGACTCGGAATATGAATCCCGGCCTTGTCGAAAAGCTCGCGGACACGCGCGGTACGCGGGCCCCACGCCTGCTCGGTGTACTTGTCGAAATACACGCCGCTAGCGTAGTCCGAGTCCGCGAAGCCGGCGAAGGCCACGCCCCGTTCGATCGCCAACTGGTTGGAAGCCCGCAGCGCATGATAGGTCACAGTGTAGAAGTACAGATTGGTGAAATCCAGGCCTTCTTCGCTGCCGTAATAAATATGCTCACGCGCCAGGTAACCATGCAGGTTCATCTGCCCCAGGCCGATGGCATGCGAATGCTTGTTGGCCTCGGCAATCGACGGCACCGAGCGGATATCGCTCATCTCGGAGACCGCCGTCAGCCCGCGAATCGCGGTCTCGACCGTGGCCCCGAAATCCGAGGAATCCATGGTCCTGGCGATGTTCAACGAGCCAAGATTGCAGGAGATGTCCTCGCCGATACGCTCATAGCCCAGATCCGCATCGTAATCGGACGGCGTGTTGACCTGCAGGATCTCCGAGCACAGATTGCTCATGTTGATGCGGCCGGCGATCGGGTTGGCGCGATTCACCGTGTCCTCGAACATCACATACGGATAGCCCGACTCGAACTGGACCTCCGCCAGCGTCTGGAACAGCTCCCGCGCGTTGATCTTGGTCTTGCGAATACGCGCGTCGTCGACCATCTCGGCGTACTTCTCGGTGACGCTGATGTCGCCGAACGGCTTGCCGTAGACCTTCTCCACGTCATAGGGCGAGAACAAGTACATCGGCTCGTTACGCCTGGCCAGCTCGAAGGTGATGTCGGGAATCACCACACCCAGCGACAGCGTCTTGATGCGAATCTTCTCGTCGGCGTTCTCGCGCTTGGTGTCGAGAAAACGCAGGATATCCGGGTGGTGCGCGTTGAGATACACCGCGCCGGCGCCCTGGCGCGCGCCCAACTGGTTGGCGTAGGAAAAAGCGTCTTCGAGCATCTTCATGATCGGGATGATGCCCGAGGACTGATTCTCGATATGCTTGATCGGCGCCCCGGCCTCGCGGATGTTACTGAGCAGAAACGCGACACCGCCGCCACGCTTGGAAAGCTGCAGCGCCGAATTGATGGAGCGCCCGATGGACTCCATGTTGTCCTCGATGCGCAATAGGAAGCACGAGACCAGCTCGCCGCGCTGCTTCTTGCCGCAATTGAGAAACGTCGGCGTGGCCGGCTGGAAGCGTCCGTGGATGATTTCATCCATCAACTGCCGCGCCACCGTCTCGTCACCCTGCGCCAAGGTCAGCGCCACCATGCACACCCGGTCCTCGAAACGCTCGAGGTAACGGCGCCCGTCGAAGGTCTTGAGCGTATAACTGGTGTAGTACTTGAATGCGCCGAGGAAGCTCTGGAAGCGGAACTTCACGGCATAGGCGCGCTCGAACAGCGACTTGATGAAGGCGAAGTCGTACTGGTCGAGCACCTCTTTCTCGTAATAGTCCTCCGCCACCAGATACTCGAGCTTTTCCGCCAGCGAATGGAAGAAAACCGTATTCTGATTGACGTGCTGCAGGAAGTACTGACGCGACGCCTCGCGGTCTGCCTGCAGTTGCAGGCGCCCCTCATTGTCGTAGAGGTTGAGCATCGCGTTGAGGGCATGATAGTCCAGCGTCTGCGTCGCGCGGCTAAGCTCGACGGAGGACGTGTTCTCGGTAGTTTCCACAGTGTCATCCAGCATCTGTCATCTCCGCCGCCAGGCAACTGTTCACCTTGGCGACATCCTCGGGCATTCCCATCAATTCGAAGCGGTGCAGCAACGGCACCTGGCACTTATGCGCGACCACGCGACCGGCCAGGCCGAAGGCGGCACCGAAGTTGGTATTACCGCCGGCCACCACACCTTCGATCAGGGCCCGGTTGTGGGGGTCGTTCAAGAACCGGATCACCGGTCCCGGTACTGCCGTGCGTGGATCGCCATCGCCGTATGTCGGCAAGATCAGGATATAGGGGCGTTCCACGCGCAGCGGGGCATCGTTGCGGCTACGCGGGATGGCTTGCGCCGGCACGTCGAGCTTTTCGACGAAGCGCCGCGTATTGCCCGATTGCGTGGAAAAGTACACTACATCGCGCATGCTGCCCCCTTCCTCTCACGCGAGTTGGCGAATCAGCTCGGGACGAAAACCTGACCAATGATGCGACTCCGCCGCCACGACTACCGGCAACTGGCGATAGCCCAGCGACTCGACGGTCCGTACCGCTTCGGGGTCCACGCTGACATCCACCACCGTGTAGTCGAGCCCCTGCTTGTCGAGGGCACGATAGGTGGCGTGGCACTGCATGCAATCCGGCTTGCTGTAAATCTTGATGCTCATGAGAATGATAAGCCTTTGTTTTCGCAAAGAAGAAATAGAAGGTACAAATATCGTTCGGGAATGACGCGCCGCCCTCTCAGGCACCGCGTCTCAATACACCATATATGGTAGTACAAACTGGAAGGCCCGCATAGATATTGACGATGGACGACAAATTCGCTAGAGCGATCTTGCGTTGGCAACGCCCATGTGCAGCGTGGCGAGAACGTCTCAGTGGCGCGCCAGATAGCTTTCCATCAGCCATTGCAGCGGCGCAGCGCGGCGTGCCGCGCCCAGTGCCAAGTGGCGCACCAGACGTGCCGGTGGCCGCGTATCGCCGTACAGCGTCACCAGGGCTCGCGAGGCATGCCACAGCGGCAGGATCGCACGCTGATGGTGGCGCGCATAAATCGCCAGTTGCGCCGGTGCCCCGACATCCCTCACCGCCTGGTCGTGATGCGTCAGCGCCTCGACCAGCCGACGCACACTGGCCAGACCGACGTTGAAGCCATGCGCCGTGACCGGGTGCAAGCCCACCGCCGCATCGCCCACCAGCGCCACGCGATCAGCGACCAGGTGGTCGGCCCGGCTGACCACGAGTGGGTAATCGTGCAATGCGCCAGAGCAGCGCATCTCACCCACGCTGTTCCGGTAGAGCCGCGTCGCCTCCGTCGCGAATGCTTCCGCCGACAGCGCCTTGAGTCGCTCGGCCTGATGCGGCGGCAGCGTCATCACCAACGACGCGGTATCCCCCGCCAACGGCAGCAAGGCCAAACCACGCTCACCGTTGAACCATGACCAGGTCACTTCCCGATGTGGTCGCGTATGCGCCATGCGGCGCACCAGCAGACGCTGGCCGGTATCGTGAACCTGCGCGGAGAGCCCCGCCAGGCGCCGTGTCGCCGATAAACGGCCATCGGCGGCCACCACCAGACGCGCGGTGATCTGCGACTGGTCGTCGAGCAGTACACTACGCCCGCCAGAACAGGTGCCCAATGCGCTCACCCGACGCCCGGTGACGAGCTCGATACGCCCGCTACCCTGCACCGCTTCGAATGCGGCGCGCCTGATGACATGATTGGCGACGAGCTGACCGATGCTGTCCTCGCCCTCACCTCGCGCACTGGCCAGGGTCATGCCTCGCGAACTGGCTCCGTTGTAGAGACGCGCCTCGCGAATCGGCGCCATCTGACCGGCGGGGATGTCGATGCCCACCGCCGTCAACTGCTTGCGCGAGGCATGCGTCAGGGCAATCTCACGCCCATCATCGTCGGGCGAGGCCAACGCCGTGCAGGGCGCGGCATCGATCAACGTCACCGACACATCCAGCGCCGCCAGCTCCATCGCCAGGCTCATGCCAACCGGCCCCGCGCCGACGATCGCGACATCTTTGATAGGTTGTGACATGCGCCCTCCACGCCGAATGGACATCCCCAATGGGAAAACATCATAAACGGCGTAACGCTCACGCGTCATAAGCGTGACAATGGGTCGCGACCTTAGGCTATGTACGACAAGTCGGCAAGACGACCCGGCAAGGCCGAGTCGTCATTCACTGTCACTGGGGCGTCTTGGGTCAGGCGAGCGTCTTGGATCAGGCGATAGTGACTTCAGAGGACAGGTAGACATCCTGAATGGCGTTGAGCAGTTCGACGCCTTCGTTCATGGGCTTCTGGAACGCCTTGCGCCCGGAAATCAGCCCCATGCCGCCGGCACGCTTGTTGATCACCGCCGTGCGCACCGCCTCGCCGAGATCGGAATGGCCTTTGGAGCCGCCGCCGGAATTGATCAGCCCGGCGCGCCCCATGAAGCAGTTCGCCACCTGATAGCGGGCCAGATCCACGGGGTTGTCGCTGGTCAGCTCGTCGTAGACCTTGTCATGAGTGTGCCCGAAGCCGATGGCGCGATAGCCGCCGTTGTTCTCCGGCAGCTTCTGTTTGACGATGTCCGCCTTCAGTGTCGCCGCCATGTGGATCGCCTGGCCGGTCAGGTCCGAGGCGACATGATAATCCGTGCCTTCGTGCTTGAACGCCGGGTTACGCAAGTAGGACCACAGCACCGTGACCATGCCCAATTCATGCGCACGCTCGAAAGCCTCGCTGATTTCCTGAATTTGGCGACGGCTCTCGGGCGAACCGAAGTAAATGGTCGCTCCCACCGCCACGCAGCCCATGTCGTGCGCCTGCTCGACCTGCGCGAACAGCGTCTGATCAAACATCGCCGGATAGGTCAGCGCCTCGTTGTGGTTGAGCTTGAGCATGAAGGGAATCTTGTGCGCATAACGGCGCGCCACCGAGGACAGCACGCCCAGCGTCGAGGCGACGCCGTTGCAGCCACCTTCAATGGCCAACTCGACGATGTTCTTGGGATCGAAGTACTGGGGATTGGGCGCGAACGACGCCCCGGCGGAGTGTTCGATCCCCTGATCGACCGGCAGAAAACTCAGGTAGCCGGTCCCCGCCAGGCGACCATGATTGAAAAGCGCCTGCATGTTGCGCAGCACGTGCGGGCTGCGGTCGTTTTCCGACATCACCCGATCGATGAAATCCGGCCCCGGCAGGTATAAATCTTCCTGGCGAAACGTCTGGCATTGGTGCTCCAGCAGTGTTTCCGCCTCAGCCCCCAGGAGCCTCGCGATATCGGTCATGTAATCCCCTCCCTGTCATCTTCATCCAAGCCTGGCTATGCGTCACGACGTGGCAGCCGACACGCTCATCAGGCTGGCACATGCGTGTGGAGCATAGCAATTCACGCTCGCCGCGTAAGCGTCAATGTCACGTCAGGCATCCGCCGCGCGCTCTGGTATGATGCGCGTCAATCTCCGGCACATTCATGCAAGGATCCTCCGCATGCTGTCCATCCTACGCGGTTTTCTGATCCTCACGGCGTTTTTGATGCTCGGCGACATCACCGTCGAGCTGTTCGCACTTCCGCTCTCCAGCGGCGTGGCCGGTATGTTGTTGCTCACCTTCTGGCTGCTGCTGCGCCGCCGCTTGAGCCACGACCTGACCGCCGCCAGCCAACCGCTGATCGGCATGCTGGCGCTGCTCATCATGCCGGGTGTCGTGGGTATCTTCTTCCAGGCCGACGAATTCAGCGGCCAATGGCTGGCTATCTTCATCGCCCTGATCCTGGGTACGCTGCTCAGTTCGTTGACCACGCTGTGGTTGATGCAGCATCTGGTTTCCACACCCCGGGAACGACCGCATGAGTGAGCTTTTACTTCGCCTGGAGATACTGACGAGCGAACTCCCGCAACGTCCCGAAACCGCCATCGTGCTCACCCTGGCAGCCTATTTCGCCGGCCTGCGACTCTTTGGCTGGCTGCGCTCGCCCGCCTGGTGCCCACCCATTCTGCTCGCCGCCTGCCTGCTGGCCGGCTTGCTGGCGCTGTTGCCACTCGACTACACCGAATACCGCCATGGCGTCGGCTGGCTAACCTGGCTGCTCGGCCCCGCCACCGTGGCCCTGGGCGTGCCGCTCTACCAGCAGGTGCATCATATCCGCACGCTGTGGAAGCCTATCGTACTGACCCTGCCCCCTGCGGCGATCCTCGCTGCAGGATATGCCGTGGGCATCGCCTGGCTGCTGGATGCACCGCCGACGGTGCTGGCTTCACTGGCGCCCAAGTCGGTGACCGCGCCCATCGCCATGGGCATCACCCAAGAACTGGGCGGCTCCGTATCGCTGCTGATGGGCGCCTTGCTGATCACCGGGGTAATGGCCACGCTCAGCATCACGCTGCTGGCACGCTGGGGCAACATCCACGATCAACGCGTCATCGGCTTCGCGTTGGGCCTCAACGGACACGCCATCGGCACCGTGCGCGCTTTCGACATCGGCCCCACCGCCGGCGCCTTCGCTTCGCTGGGCATGAGCCTGACCGGTGTTTTCACCGCGCTATGGCTACCGTTGATGTGGCATTTCCTGGGTTAGATCTCGCCT
This sequence comes from Chromohalobacter nigrandesensis, assembly GCF_023061285.1. Taxonomy (GTDB): domain Bacteria; phylum Pseudomonadota; class Gammaproteobacteria; order Pseudomonadales; family Halomonadaceae; genus Chromohalobacter; species Chromohalobacter nigrandesensis. Next base: position 199,284 of record NZ_JAKGAM010000005.1, on the reverse strand, counting down.
GCAGTGACATGATTTCACATGCTGAATCGTGTCATGTCATGCTCACGTCACGCGGGCTTGGGCAAGCGGGGCGTAACTGCGCTAACATCGGCGCTTCACTGTCGAAGCGGGTCTTCCGAGCGTCTGTCCATGTCCTATCGCATCGCCATCAATGGTTACGGTCGTATCGGCCAATGTGTCCTGCGAGCCCTCACCGAGCGCCATGCCACTGACTTGGTCGTGGTAGCCATCAACGAGCTTTCCGATCTCGATACCATCGCCTATTTGACGCGCTACGACACCACCCATGGGCGCTTTCCCGGCCAGGTGGAAACCCGTGACGGCGCGCTGATCATCAACGGCCATGCCATCCGCGTGCTCTCCGAGCCCGATCCGTCACGCCTGCCCTGGGCGGAGCTTGACATCGACCTGGTGCTCGAATGCTCGGGCAGCTTCAAGGACCGTGCCACCGCCGAGCGGCACATCGCCGCCGGGGCCCAACGGCTGCTGTTCTCGCAGCCCGCCGAGGCCGATGTCGACGCCACCATCGTGCATGGCATCAACGATACCGAGCTGCACCCCGAGATGCGCATCGTTTCCGCAGCGTCCTGCACCACTAACTGCCTGGTCCCGCTGTTGACCGTGCTCGACGAGGCGCTGGGGCTAGAGCATGGCGTGACCACCACCATTCATTCGGCGATGAACGACCAGCCGGTGATCGATGCCTATCACAAGACCGATCTGCGCCTGACGCGCTCGGCCATGCACTCGATCATCCCCGTGGATACCGGGCTGGCACGCGGTATCGAGCGCCTCATGCCGCATCTCTCCGGGCGCTTCGAGTGTCTGCATGTGCGCGTGCCGACCATCAACGTCTCGGCCATGGACATGGCGCTCTCGGTGCGCGAGGCCACCACGGCCGAGCAGGTCAACGCGCTGTTGCAGGCCGCCAGCCACGAGCGGCTCCATGGCTTGCTCGGCTACACTCAGGAGCCGGTGACCTCGGTCGACTTCAACCACGATCCGCGCTCGGGTATCGTGGACGCCACCCAGACCCGCGTGGCCGGCAGCTATCTGATCAAGATGCTGTGCTGGTTCGACAACGAGTGGGGCTTCGCCAACCGCATGCTCGACGTGGCGACACACTGGCTGGCACTCGCCGCTCAGACCGCTCCCGATACGTCGACACGCGCCGCGCCCCCGACAGCATCGTTGTCGTCTGACATCCCTTCACCCAAGTGAGGAACACGCCCATGAACGTGCGCAAGATGACCGATCTGGATCTCGCCGGAAAACGTGTACTGATTCGTGAAGATCTCAACGTGCCCATCAAGGGCGACCAGGTCACCAGCGATGCGCGCCTGCGCGCCTGTCTGCCGACCATCCAGGCCGCGCTCGACGCCGGCGCCCGGGTAATGCTGATGAGCCACCTGGGCCGCCCCACCGAAGGCGAGCCCGCCGATGAATTCTCGCTCGCCCCGGTGGCGACGCACCTCGGCAAGCTGCTGAACCGCAAGGTACGTCTGGAACAGGATTACCTCGATGGCAGCATCCAGATCGCCGACGGCGAGGTCGTGCTGCTCGAGAACGTGCGCTACAACACCGGCGAAAAGAAAGACGACGAGACACTGGCCAAGGCCTACGCCGCACTCTGCGACGTCTTCGTCATGGACGCCTTCGGTACCGCGCATCGTGCCCAGGCCTCTACCCACGGCGTGGCGCGTTTCGCGCCATCCGTCTGCGCCGGACCACTGCTTTCCGGCGAGCTCGATGCCTTGGAAAAGGCACTCGCCACGCCGGCACGCCCGATGCTGGCCATCGTCGGCGGCTCCAAGGTCTCCACCAAGCTCGAGGTGCTCACCGCGCTCTCCGAGAAGTGCGATCAACTGATCGTCGGCGGCGGCATCGCCAACACCTTCATTGCCGCGGCGGGCTACAACGTCGGCAAATCGCTACATGAAGCGGACCTGGTCGATCAGGCCAAGGCATTGATGGCCAAGGTCGACATTCCGCTGCCATCCGACGTGGTGGTCGCTACCGAGTTCTCCGAGCAGGCCGAGGCCACGGTGAAACCGGTCGACCAGATCGCCGACGACAACATGATCCTCGACATCGGCCCGGACACCGCCAAGCGCTTCGCCGCACTGCTCGAAAACGCCGGCACCATCCTATGGAACGGCCCCGTCGGCGTGTTCGAGATCGACCAGTTCGGCAAGGGAACGGAAATGCTCGCGCGCGCCATCGCCGCCAGCCCGGCCTTCTCCATCGCCGGTGGCGGTGACACTCTGGCAGCCATCGACAAGTACGGCGTCGCCGATGACGTCTCCTATATTTCCACCGGCGGCGGCGCCTTCCTCGAATACGTGGAAGGCAAGCAACTGCCCGCCGTGGCGGCGCTCGAAGCCGCCTCCCGGTAATCTGGCTCACGCCACTGCTTAAACCACTACGCAAGTCACTACGTCACGATCGGCGGCCCACGGGCCGCCCTGCACTTCCAGAGGAATCACACTCCCCATGGCTCTGATCAGCCTGCGTCAATTGCTCGACCACGCCGCCGAACACGCCTATGGCGTTCCCGCGTTCAACGTCAACAACCTGGAACAGATGCGCGCCATCATGGAGGCCGCCGACAAGACCGACTCACCGGTGATCGTCCAGGCCTCCGCGGGGGCGCGCAAATATGCCGGCGCGCCCTTCCTGCGCCACCTGATCCTGGCCGCCACCGAAGAGTTTCCGCATATCCCGGTGGTCATGCACCAGGATCACGGCACCAGCCCCGATGTCTGCCAGCGCTCCATCCAACTGGGGTTCTCCTCGGTGATGATGGACGGCTCGCTCAAGGAAGACGGCAAGACCCCCGCCGACTATGCCTACAACGTCGATGTCACCCGTCGCGCCGTGGAAATGGCGCACGCCTGTGGCGTCTCGGTGGAAGGTGAATTGGGCTGCCTGGGCTCGCTGGAAACCGGCCAGGCCGGTGAGGAAGATGGCGTTGGCGCCGAAGGCACGCTGGATCACAGCCAGTTGCTGACCGAGCCGGAAGAGGCCGCGCAGTTCGTCGCCGCCACCCATGTCGATGCCCTGGCCATTGCCATCGGCACCAGCCACGGCGCCTACAAGTTCACGCGGCCGCCGACAGGCGATATTCTCTCCATCCAGCGCATCAAGGAGATTCACGCGCGCATCCCCGATACGCACCTGGTGATGCACGGCTCCAGCTCGGTGCCGCAGGAATGGCTGGAGACCATCAACGCCCATGGCGGCGAGATTCCCGAGACCTATGGCGTCCCGGTCGAAGAAATCGTCGAAGGCATCAAGCACGGCGTGCGCAAGGTCAACATCGACACCGACCTGCGCTTGGCCTCCACCGGCGCGGTACGCCGTTTTTTAGCCGAGAATCCCAGCGAGTTCGACCCGCGCAAATTCCTCAAGGCAAGCGTCACCGCCATGCGCGACCTGTGCATCCAGCGTTTCGAGGCCTTCGGCACCGCCGGTCAAGCCAGCAAGATCGCCCCGCTCAACCTCGAACGCATGTTCGAGCGTTATGCGCAGGGTGAGTTGAAGCCGCAGGTTTCGTAAGGCCCTATCGAGACCGGGAGAGACTTGAGAGCGCCACCGGCGCTCTCAAGCGATTCAGGGAAGAATTACTGCTCGAGTACGAACGGGTCGGTGTATTGATCGACATTGTCTGCGGTGATGAGGAAGCAGTCGAAGAGCCTCTTCTCGCTATCCATGCCGGTATCACCGTTCTTGATGTACTTATCCGCCATGCGCACCGCCGTTTCCGAGAAGATGGCCACCGGCTGCAACACGGTATATTCCATCTCACCGGCTTTGACCGCCTCGACCGCATCGGGCGAGCCATCGAAGCCTCCCACGACCACCTCATCGAGCTTGCCGGCTTCCTTCAAGGCAGAGATAGCCCCGAGCGCCATCTCATCGTTACCGCTGATCACGCCATCGATGTCGGGGTTGGCCTGCAACATGCTCTGTGTCTTGTTGAACCCTTCAGTTCTATCCCAATTGGCGACATCAACGCCAACCTGCTCAAGGCCGGGATATTGGCTAAGCACTGTTTCGTAGCCGTTGGAACGGGTGGCGGCGTTGTTATCCGAAGGCGCGCCCTTCAACTCCACGTAGCGTGCCGAATCGCCGACGCTCTTGATCCACTGCTGTGCCCCCAGCGCCGCACCCTGGGCATTGTTCGAGACGAGCTGTGCCTGAGCCAGCCCCTGCTCGTTGATTTCGGCGTTGATGATAAACACCGGGATATCCGCTGCGACGGCCTTGCGTACCGCCCCAATAGAGCCGTCAGCATTGGCTGGGTCGAGAATGATCGCCTCGACACCATTGGTGATGGCCGTATCGATCTGGTTGCTTTCCGTGTTGGTGTCCCCCTTGTGAGAGCTCACCTCGGCGCGATAGCCAAGCTCTTCGGCGGTTTCCTCGGCGATCTTGCCTTCCGTGAACCAGTAGGGGTTGGAGGTGTCGTTGACGATAATGGAGATACGTCCTTCGTCCTGGGCCGCGACCCCACCCGCGAAGAGCGGCGTGCTCACGGCCAGTGCAGCTATCAGCAGGCGTTTTCCTTTCATGAACATAGTCGACCACCTTTACTCTTATGATTGTGTGCCGGCGTTACCGGCAGTACTTCCCGAGGCCGGCGAACGCTCGGTGGCGCCCTCGGGTTGCGGCGAAGTCGTCTTGCCATCGGAAGAGGCTTGCTGCTTCTTCTGACCGCTGTACTGAATGCTGTTGAGCAAGACCGCAAGAATGATGACGGCCCCGGTGAACACGGTCTGCCAGTAGGAAGAAACCCCGATGATGACCAGCCCATCGGAGAGAAACCCGATCACGAAGGCCCCCAGCAACGTGCCGCGCACATTGCCGCGCCCCCCGGTGAGTGCTGCACCGCCGATGACGACACCGGCAATCGCGGTCAATTCATAGGTCGTCCCGGCGGTCGGCCCTGCCGAGGTCAATTGAGATGATAGCACCAGCCCGGCAATCGCCGCGCAGATACCCGAGATCACATATACCAACACCTGCACTCGCTTGACCGGCACCCCGGAAAGCTCTGCGGCACGGGCGTTGCCCCCGGTGGAATACACCCAACGCCCAAACGGTGTGCGCGCCAGCAGCAGGATGCCGACAATTGCCACGGCCGCCAGAATCAAGACACCGACCGGAATCCCGAGCAATCGATTGAAGCCCAACCAGTCGAAGCCGGTGTTACCCAGCTCCGGGCTACCGCCCAGATTGTTGAAGGTCAACCCGTCGGTCATCAGCAGGGCAACACCTCTTGCCACGTACAAGAGTCCTAATGTCGCCACGAAGGCGGGCACCTTGAAATACGCAATCAGCACGCCATTGATCGCGCCGACCAGTGCGCCCAACCCGCACGTCAGGATGACCACGACCCATACCGGGGGGTAGAACACGACACCCAGTATCTCGAAGGAAACGCCCTGCATCAGAAAGCCCGCGAAGACGCCCGCGAGGCCAAGCGTCGAGCCCACGGAAAGGTCGATGCCGCCCGTCAGGATGACCAGCAACATTCCCAGCGAGAGCAGGCCGAAGATGGCGACGTGAGACGACATGGTCAGGAAGTTGCTGGTCGAGAAATAGACCGGGGAAAGAATCGAGAAAATGACGATGATCGCGATCAAGGCGAAGAACGCACGCCCTTCCAGAAGCACACGCTTTATATCGAAATCGCCACCGAATAGCTTGCCGCGCTCATTGTCGTTATCTTGGCTGACATCAGACATTGTGATTATCTCCGCTGTACAAGTGGATCAAGCGACCACGGCCTCGCCCGAGGCAGCCATAATCTCTTCTTTGGTGGCATCGGCACCGAATTCGGCCGCAATCCGGCCACGACTCATGACGACGATACGGTGGGCAATACTCAGGCATTCGCCGACTTCCGACGTCGAAAACACCACGGCCAAGCCCTGTTGCGCCGCACCCTCGCTGAGCAGCCTGAAGACCTCGGCCTTGGCTCCGATATCGATCCCCCGACTGGGCTCGTCGAGCAGTACGACTCGGGGATGCGTCGCCATCATCTTGCCGATCACGACCTTCTGCTGATTGCCGCCGGATAACGAACCGATGGAGGCGGCAGGGCCATCGGTCTTGATGTGAACGTTACTGATCGAGTCCCCCACCACGTGGCGTTCACGCCCACGCGATGTCAGCAGCCCCTTGGTAAAGGCACCGATGCTGGCAAGCGAGAGGTTCTCGCCCACCGACATCGTCGGCACCAGGCCATCACGCTGACGGTCTTCCGGCACCAGCACCAGGCCTTTTTCGATACGCTCCGCGATACTCAGCCGCGAGATGTCCTCGCCATGCAGCAGAACCCGGCCTGCGACCATGCCGCCACGACCCGCCACGCTTTCGAGCAATTCGGTGCGGCCCGCCCCCATCAACCCGTAGATGCAGACGATCTCGCCGGCACGCACGCTCAACGACATGTCATCGACCACAGCCCGCCCGGGAACCGATGCATCCGGAACGGTGACACCCTCGATCGACAGAACGGCATCCCCCATCGCGTATCCCTCCGGCGGGGAACCGAGATCGAAGTTTTCTCCCACCATGTTGCGTACGATCCATTCGAGATCGATCTCCGCACGCGCGGCATAGGCCGTCATCCGACCGTCACGCAATACCACGGCATGATCGGTAATGGTCAGGGCTTCCTCGAGATGGTGGGAGATATACACGAGCGAGACGCCGCGGCTTTTCAGATCACGAATCACGCGAAACAGCACCTCGACTTCCGAAGCGCTCAATGCCGAGGTCGGCTCATCCATGATCAAGATGCGTGAATTGACGGATAACGCACGGGCGATCTCGACGATCTGCTGCTGCCCGAGACGCAGATCTTCCACAGGCGTGAGTGGATCGATGGGTTCATCCAGCTCTTCCATGAGTTGGCGCGTCTGGTGCGACTCCTCCGCGTAATCGACGCCGCCCTTGCCGACGATTTCACGGCCCATGAAGACGTTATCGCGGACGCTCAAATTGGGTGCGAGGCTAAGCTCCTGGTGAATGATCGATATCCCGTGGCGTTGTGCCTCCGTGGTCGAGGAGAAGCTGACCGGCTCGCCTTCGAGAACGATTTCCCCCGAGGAAGGCTGCATGACACCCGAGAGAATTTTCATCAGTGTCGATTTCCCCGCGCCATTCTCGCCGAAAAGCGTCGTCACTTGCCCGTAATGAACATCGAAATTGACGGCCTTCAAGGCATGAACATTACCGAATGACTTGGCGATATTGCGCGCCGACAGGATCACCTTGCCCAGCGCCTCTTCTTGACTGACTGCATGTTCGTTCATCGCATCAAGCCTCCGGCTCATTCCACGCTAAAGTCGACCGGCGTCACGAGCCAGTTATTCGGATTGATCAACTGGAATACGCCCATCACCGTCACGGTCTTGCCTTCCAGGGCCTGTGTATCGATATCCGATAGAACCTGGGCCTTCATGGCATCGTTCAGAGCGGCGCCCGCATTCTGGTATTCGATCTGATTCTTGAATTGACCGAACTCGATCTCCCCCGTGGCATCCCGCAGGTCAGTACCGTTGATGGCCGGTCCGGTCTGAACCCGCACCACGAGGTCATCGGGCGCCCCGTCGGCTTTGACCTCGTACGTCCCAGACGCGCCTTCTCCCACCACACCGGTAAAGGTGACGGGCATGATGGGGCCGACGCCGCCTGACACGCCGTATTTTTCCCCCGCCGCGCTCTGGTCTTCAGCAATCGCACTGGACAGCTCGTCGATATCGACGGCTCTGCTGTCGATATCCTCGCGAATCTTGGGAAACTCTTCCTCGGCGAAGCGCGCCATTTTCGCGCCTTCCTGCTCCTCTTCCGCTCCGATCGGCATCACCGTCGTATCCCAGGCCATGACGGCCAGCAGGGCGACCGCAACGCCGATCATCACCGCTCTACCGCGTCTTTTTCGCCACCGTTTCGTAGGCATGACGGCCGTATTTGAAGTCATGGTGAAGCGCCCCCTGGCGTCGCTGATGAGTGGTAATCACGTCCCACGCCGAATGACGGTTGTGGTCATCACGCAGGACATCGCGACATCACGCCCCGGGTATGAGGATGATCTTGAGTGCGCTGCTGTCGTGTCTCATCAGCTCGATACCCTTGTGGAAATCCGCCAGTGGAAGCTTGTGGGTCACCACACCTTCGGTGGGGAAATCGCCATTCTCGATACCTTCGATCACGTGCGGGTAGCAGTAGGGCCCCAAGTGCGAGCCCAGCACGTCGAGCTCCTTGCGGTCACTGATGATGCTCCAATCGACCGTCACCGGATCCTTGAACACACTGAACTCGACGAAGCGACCCAGCTTGCGCAACATCGCCAGCCCCTGCTCCACCGACTTGGGCGCACCGGTCGCCTCGATGTAGATGTCGCAGCCATAGCCGTCGGTCATATCCTTGACGATCTGGACGACGTCTTCCTCGCTCGGGTTGAGCACCATGTCAGCACCGAACTTCTTGGCCAGTTCCAGGCGTTCGCCGTGCAGATCGAGCACCACCAGCTTGGCGGGGCCGGATTTCTTGGCCGGGCCGATCATACCCAGCCCCAGGGTGCCGACACCTGAGAGCACCACGATGTCTCCCAACTGGATTTGCGCTCGTTCCACCGCGTGCATGGAGCAGGAAAACGGCTCGGTCAGCACGATGTTCTCCACCGGCACATCGTCCGGCAGCTTGTGGTTGATAGCCTCCTTGGGGAACTTCATGTACTCGGCCATGCCGCCGTTGACGTTATTCTGGAAGCCATACACGTCGTGCTTCTCGCACATCCAGTACTGGCCGCGATGGCAGAAACGGCAGTCCCAGCACGGCACGATCTGTTCGGAAATGACCCGGTCGCCGATCTCGAAACCTGTCGCACCAGGGCCCATCTTGACGACATGTCCGATGAACTCGTGCCCTGGGATCATTGGCGCTTTGATATAGGCAGGCTGATCCTCGTCACCCCAGAAACTCGGCGCGCCTTCATACGCCTTGAGATCACCGGCACAGATGCCACAGGCCTCGACCTTGACCAGGATTTCCTTTTCACCGATATCGGGGACTGCGACGTTTTCCAGTCGATAGTCTTCCGGCGCGTAGGCAACGATGGCACGCATCGTGTCAGGGATGTCGGGGGGATGGGTGAGCGTATCGTTCATGACGGCCTCCATTGAACTGGCGCTTATTTATCATTTGATCTTATGTTGCTCAAATGAATTAACGCTTTTCAGTATAGCCAGGTCAATGAAGTCGGCGACCTTTTCGCCTTATACTTTAGGATTGCCTTACAAGTCATTGTAATAAATGATTTTTTAAAGCCTCTTTACGGCAACGAGCGTCCGCAAAGCACAGGAAGGAAAAGAAGACTCGCAGAAAAAAGCCGTTCACATAGACACTTCAGTGTTCATATGAACGGCTTTGCACGGCACTCAGCGGCACATTGCCTCAGCTTGCCGTCGAGGTGGTCGCCTCATCCAGACGCAGGATGGTATGCGCGTTGGTCACACTGGTGGCCAGGGTATCGATGACACCTGTACGCAGGGCCCCCAGGATCCCTGCCGCCTTGGTGTTTTCACTGGCGATCGCCACCACGTCGGGAATCCGTGCCAGATCGGTGATGGTCAAGCCGATGACCCGTCCCTGCATGGGCGTTTCCGACGGCCGGCCATGCATGTCGATGAAGTCATAGCCCATCATGTCCCCCACGGTTCCCGAGAGCCGCGCCTCGGCAATCTCCTGGGGCGTGAACCAGCCCATGCGTACCATGTTGCTGTCCTCGCTGAGATCGCCGACACCGATCATCGCGATATCCGCACGTCGCGCCCTGTCCAACGTCTGACGTACGGTGGGGTTTTCATACATCGAATCGCGCAGCGCCGGGTTCTGCACCAGCGCCGGCGCATAAAGCGTCTCGCTATCGCCACCATACTTCATCGCCAGACGGCGGCAGATATGATCGGGATTCATGTACTCGCCGGCACGCAAAGACCCACCAATGGCACACACGAACGAGCATTTGCGCTCGCCTTGCTCGAAGACGTTATCGGCCACCGAGCCTACGTTACGCCCCATACCCACCGCCACGATCGAGCCATCGTGCAATTCGCGCGACAAATGATCGGCCACCAGGCTGGCCACACCGGAACGCTGAACGTCAGGATCGGTGTGGTCGAGCGCAATCAAGGCGCGCTTGATACCGAAGCGGCGTATCAGCGCCTGTTCGATCTCGGCACTCACCGCAGGATGCTGGCGCACCCGCACATCGACGATGCCCTCTGCGTGCGCGCGTTTTAAAAGCCGCCCCGCCTTGACCCGGGAGATCCCCAACCGATTGGCGATCGCTTCCTGGGTCTCGCCCTCCACATAATACAGAGAGGCGATGTCAGTCATCAGCGCGACCTCGGCGCTCTCGACACGTTCACTCATGGCAATGCCTCATACGATCCGCTTACGGGCCACTTCGGGCGATGCGCACAAGATACCACAGCGAACAAGCGCACTCTCGTCGATCAGACGCTCGGCGGGTCGCGAAAAGCCTCTCTTTCATATTCCAGGATGCGCTCGACCTTGGCGCGCGAGCCGCCACCGCCGAACTCGGTTTCCAGAAAGGTCGTCACCACAGCCTTGGCCAGCTCCGGACCGACCACACGGGCGCCGAGTGCCACGATTTGCGCATCGTTGCTCGAGCGCGCCTTGGCGGCCGAATAGGTGTCATGCGCCTGCGCGGCACGAATACCACGTACCTTGTTGGCCGACATCGCCACGCCGATGCCGGTCCCACAGACCAGCACTCCCCGCGCGACCTCTCCCGAGTCGATGGCGCGCGCCACCTTGACCGCCACATCGGGATACAGTACCGGCTCTGCGTTATAGGTGCCGTAATCGACAGGCTCATATCCCAGAGCGCGAATGTGCTCGATCAGCAAGACCTTGAGCTCGAACGCGGCTTCATCGCCGCCCACTGCAATGCGCTTTTCCGGCGCACGGCCTCTTGAGTCTGACATGTGTCGTCTCCCGTGATGATTCCTCCCCCTTGCGATCGGCATGCTGTTACCGCTCGCGCTATGTTCAAAATATCACTAACCGAACATTTGTAAAATTCTCGATCACGAAAAGTAAGATCAAACCTTGCGCCGTCCTGTTATCCAATTTCCCGATGAAGAAATAAAAAACCCATTAATTCAATTATTTAAATTTAAATAGCGATTTCACATCCCTTATTCACGACCAAAGTCTCAGGCACCGACACCGCCCACGCCTTGACAGCCTTGGTCCCCAAGCCTAAACATCTGATCAGCGAAAGATCATTATATAATCCGCCGCCCTGGTAGCGGATCGCCACGCCTCACCGTCGGCCACAACGAACAAGAGGAATACGCCATGCAACGCATCATCAATGACCCCGACAACGTCGTGGACGACGCCATCAAAGGTTACTTGCGCGCCTCGCCGAGCTTGTTTGCCGCCACCGACCACTCGCGCGTCCTCAAGTACCCGAGCAGCCCGAGCGACAAGGTGGGGGTCGTGACCGGTGGCGGTTCCGGCCACGAACCCGCCTTCCTGGGCTATATCGGCGCGGGGATGTGCGATGCGGTGGCCATCGGTGAGATATTTTCGTCACCCACCGCCGATGCATTCCTCGAAGCCTTCCGTGCCGCGCCCCATGGGCAGGGCGTCGCCTGCCTGTACGGCAACTACGCGGGCGACAACATGAACGTGAAGATGGCCAAGCAAATGGCCGAGCTGGAAGACATCGAGGTCAAGACGGTGATTGCACGCGACGACGTGGCCTCGGCACCGGCGTCGGAGCGCGACAAGCGGCGCGGCGTGGCCGGCGAGGTGATGATGTGGAAAATCGGCGGCGCGGCGGCGGCCCGAGGCGACAGTCTCGACGAGGTCATTCGACTGGCGCAGAAGGCCGTCGATGCGTGTTCGAGTATCGGCATCGGGCTGAGTAGCTGCACCATCCCCGCCAACGGCAAACCCAACTTTTCGATCGAGCCCGGGCACATGGAGCTCGGCATCGGCCACCACGGCGAACCGGGGATCGAGGTCGCGCCGCTGACCAGTGCCGAGGCCATCGCTACGGCCATGTGCGACCCTGTTCTCGCCGACCAGGACTTCGCCGGCAGCGAGGTGGCGGTGTTGATCTCCGGGCTTGGCGCCACGCCGGTGATGGAGCTCAATATCCTCTACGCACACATCGCCGAGCGGCTCGAAGACGCCAACATCCGCGTGCACCGTACGGACATCGGCAATTACTTCACCTCGCTGGAGATGATGGGCGCCACGCTCACGCTGATGAAGCTCGACGACGAACTCAAACCTTTGCTGGACGCCCCGGCACGCTCGCTGGCCATCACGCAGTGCTGATCGGAACCGCTAACACGGGAGATTCACCATGCAAGTTCTGGATGCGACTCACGGCAGGGACATTCTTGAGGAGTTGGTCGAGGTCATCGTCGACAACCGCCAATATCTGAGTGATGTCGATGGCGCGATCGGCGACGGCGATCACGGCATCAACATGGCCAAGGGCTTTCGGCTTTGCGGGGAGTCTATCGCCAGCCAATCGCTGTCGCTTTCCAAGGCGCTGGGCACGCTTGCCACGACCTTGATGGGCTCGATCGGCGGCTCGATGGGGCCGCTTTACGGCAGCCTCTTCATGGGCATGGCCAAGTCGGTCAAGGACAAGACCGTCCTCGATGCCAAGGATTTCGGCGACATGCTCGCCGACGGCCGCGAAGCGCTCGAGCAGATCAGCGATGCCAAGGTCGGCGACAAGTGCCTGCTCGATACCCTGGTGCCGGCCATCGAACGTTACCGCGACGCCGTCGAGGGCGGAGACGACTTTCCCCACGCACTGCAGGCGTTACGCAATGGCGCCCAATACGGTCGCGATTCGACGTTCGAACTGGAAGCCAAGATCGGGCGCGCGGCACGCCTCGGCGAACGCTCGTGCGGTCATCTGGATGCCGGCGCGGTGTCGTGCTGCCTGCTGCTGACCCGCTTGGCCGACAGCACCGAACACCGCCTGGAAAAAGCCGCCGCCTGAGCGCTGGGTGGCCGCTCGCCTGTCTTTCCACTTTCTCGCCCCGACGCTGCCTGATGCGTCGTGGGCCTTCACGCCCGCATATCGCGGCGGAGCACACCATGGTTTCACAGCTCGACTCACTCAAAGCGCTGTCGCAAGTGGTCGCCGACACCGGAGACCCAGCCGCCATCGAACGTTATCGGCCCGTCGATGCCACCACCAATCCTTCCTTGATCCTCAAGGCATTCGAGCTACCCGGCTATCAGCCGCTGATCGAGCGGATCCTGGCTGAGGAGCGTGCCGAGAAGACGCATGACGCCGAGCGGCTGGCGCGTATTGTCGACCGACTCTCGGTCGGCATCGGCAGCGAGGTCGCCCAGCTTATTCCGGGACGCGTCTCCACCGAGGTCGCCGCCAAACTCTCGTTCGATACCCAGGCCAGTATCCGCAAGGCCCATGAGTTGGTGGCGCGTTACGAGGCACTGGGTATCGGCCGCGAGCGTATCCTGATCAAGCTCGCCTCGACCTGGGAGGGCATTCGCGCCGCCGAGGTGCTCGAGCGCGAAGGCATCCAGTGCAACCTGACGCTTTTGTTCAGCGACGCCCAGGCGCAGGCTTGCTTCGATGCGGGGGTGTTCCTGATCTCACCCTTCGTGGGGCGTGTCACCGACTGGTATCAGAAAGAGACCCAGCAGACATTCGAGCCCGACGATGACCCCGGCGTGCGGTTCGTGCGCCAGGTCTGCGAGCGTGCCGACCAGGGCGGCTACGACACCGTCGTCATGGGAGCCAGCTTCCGTACGCCGGATCAAGTCCTCGCTCTCGCCGGCTGTCATCGGCTGACGATCTCCCCTGCATTGCTGGAAACGCTCGAGGCGCGCGAAGGTAATGTCGAGCCCCAGGTGCGCTTCACGCATCCCGAGGCACGGCCTGCCTCGCCCCTCGGGGAAAGCGCCTTCCGCTGGCAGCATAATCAGGATCCCATGGCCATCGACAAGCTGGCCGAAGGCATCCGGCGCTTCGCCGACGATCAGGCCTGCCTCGAGGACTTGATCGCCGACCGGCTCGCTAACTGATTCACCGCTCATGGAGGAGACCCCCATGCCCTCTCGCTTCACGCTGGCCAATGCCATTCGCGCCCTTTCGATGGATGCCGTACAGTCCGCCAATTCCGGCCACCCCGGCGCACCGATGGGCATGGCCGATATCGCCGAAGTGTTATGGAACGACCATCTAAAGCACAACCCCGGCAACCCGACCTGGCCCGACCGCGACCGTTTCGTGCTCTCCAACGGGCATGGCTCGATGCTCTTGTATTCGCTGTTGCATCTCAGCGGTTACGATCTGGCCATCGACGACATCAAGCAATTCCGCCAGCTCCATTCGCGCACGCCCGGGCATCCCGAGCTGGGTTATACGCCCGGGGTCGAAACCACCACCGGCCCGCTGGGTCAGGGGCTCGCCAACGCCGTGGGCTTGGCGCTGGCCGAACGCACCCTGGCCGCGCAATACAATCGCCCAGGACACGAGATCGTCGACCATCGCACCTGGTGCTTCGTCGGCGACGGTTGCCTGATGGAAGGCATCAGCCACGAAGCCTGCTCGCTGGCGGGCACACAGGGCCTCGGCAAGCTCACCGTCATCTATGATGACAACGGCATCTCCATCGATGGCGAGGTCGCAGGATGGTTCACCGACGACACCGCCAAGCGCTTCGAGGCCTACGGCTGGCAAGTCATCGCCGATGTCGACGGCCATGACCCCGCCGCCATCGAAGACGCCATCACCGCTGCCACGCAACACGCTCAGCACCCGACCTTGATCATCTGCAAGACGGTCATCGGCTTCGGCGCGCCCAATAAACAGGGCACCGGCGCCTGCCATGGCGCTGCCCTGGGCGAGGACGAAGTCGCCGCCGCACGCCAGCGCCTCGACTGGCCGCATCCGCCGTTTCATGTGCCCACCGACATCTACGCGGAGTGGAACGCCGACACGGCCGGCCAACAAGCCGAGGCCGAGTGGCGTCAGCGCTTCGCGCGCTACGCCGAGGCCTATCCCGAACTCGCCGAAGAACTCGAGCGCCGCTGGCGTGGCGAGCTACCCGGCGACCTGGGCGGCAGCGCCCTGATCGAAGAGGCCCAGCAAGCCTGCGACACGCTCGCCTCGCGCAAAGCCTCGCTGAATGTGCTCAATCGTCTGGGGCCCAAGCTGCCGGAACTACTCGGCGGCAGTGCCGATCTCGCGCCGTCGAACCTGACGTTCTGGGAGGGAGCACGCGTACTCTCCGCGCAGTCCCCCGAGGGCAACTACCTGCATTACGGTGTCCGTGAGTTCGCCATGGGCGCCATCATGAACGGCATCAGCATGCACGGCGGCTTCATTCCCTACGGGGCGACATTCCTCACCTTCATGGAGTACATGCACAACGCCGTGCGCATGGCCGCCCTCGCCCGGCGCCAGGTGATCTTCGTCTACACCCACGACTCCATCGGCCTGGGCGAAGACGGCCCTACGCACCAACCCATCGAACAGCTCAATGCGCTGCGTATCACGCCCCACTTGGCGACGTGGCGCCCCTGCGATGCCACCGAGACCAGCGTGGCCTGGCTGGCGGCGCTCAAGCGCCAGGACGGCCCCACGGCCCTGGTCTTCTCCCGCCAAGGGCTACCCGGACAAGCACGCGATGTCGCGCAGCTCGCGGCTATCGAACGCGGCGGTTACGTACTCTACGACAGCGACGCCTCGCCGGAGCTGATTCTCATCGCCACCGGTTCGGAAGTGGGCCTGGCCATGGAGGCCGCCACCCAGCTCAACGCCCAGGGGCGGCAGGTTCGCGTCGTCTCGATGCCCTGCGCCAGCGCCTTCGATGCCCAAGACGCCGATTACCAGGAGACGGTGCTGCCGCCCGCGGTGACACGCCGCCTCGCCATCGAAGCCTCGCATCCCGACTACTGGCGCAAGTACGTCGGCCCTCGCGGCAGCGTGATCGGCATGACCGGCTACGGGGAATCGGGCAAGGCCGAGGACTTGTTCCGCCACTTCGGCTTCACCGTCGAGAACGTGGTCGACACGGCCCGCACCTTGCTCGACTGAGGCATCTGGCGACATGGCCACCAAGGTCATGTCGCCGTCCCCCCTTGATTCTCTCCTCCAGCATCGCCAGAACGAATAGTGAGGCAAGCAGGAAAGCTGCCTCGGGAAGATTCGTCACCGACGATCCCGTTAAGGAGGATGATATGAGCCGCAAGACTCTCACCGCCGTCAATCCCGCCAACGATCAAGTTCTCGGCGAGCACGACATGCTCGACGATGACCAGTTGGCCGAAAAGCTCGACCAAGCCCGCGCAGGCTATGCCGAATTCCGTCACCTGCCGTTGGCCGACCGTCGCCAACGGCTCACCGCACTGGCCGACTTGATCGACCAGCATCAGCGCGAAATGGCTGAGATCATCGCCCATGAAATGGGCAAGCCATTCCACCAGGGGATTGCCGAGACGCAGATTTCCTCGGCCATCGTGCGCTTCTACGCCGACAACCTGGAATCCCTGCTCGAGCCTCAGTCACGCCAGGTAGAAGGCGCGCAGAAGGCCGAGATCGTCCACGACCCGATGGGCGCCGTGCTCGGCGTGATGCCGTGGAACTATCCGCTTTATCAGGTGGTGCGTTTCGCCGCGCCCAACCTGGCGGGTGGCAACGTTTGCCTGCTCAAGCACGCCTCCAACGTGCCGGGCTGTGCCAAATACATCACCAAGCTGTTTCATGACGCCGGCTTCAAGGAGGGCACCTTCACCTGGCTGCCGGTCGGTTCCGACAAGGTCGAAGGCATCGTTCACGATCCGCTCGTCTGCGGCGTCACACTGACCGGCAGCGAGGAAGCCGGCCGTGCCGTGGCCAAGATCGCCGGCGACGCCATCAAGCCCAGCGTGCTCGAACTTGGCGGCATCGACCCGCTGATCGTCCTCGACGACGCCGATGTCGACAAGGCAGTGGAACTGGCCGTGAATGGCCGCTTCGACAATACCGGGCAAAGCTGCGCCGCGTCCAAGCGCTTGATCGTCGAACGCCCGATGCTGGAGCGCTTTACCGAGCGCCTCATCGACCGTGTTCAGACGATGAGCATCGGCGATCCCATGGACGGCGACACCGAGGTCGGCCCCATGTCGCGCAAGGACCTGCGTGACGATATACACGATCAGGTGCAGCGCGCGATCAAGGGCGGGGCGCAGCTCGAAACCGGCGGCGAGATCCTCGACCGTCCCGGTGCCTGGTACGCCCCGACCGTGCTGACCAATGTGGCGCCCGGCAACCCGGCCTTCGACGAGGAACTGTTCGGCCCGGTGGCCTCGGTCATCGTCGCCGACGACGCCGAACACGCCATCGAGCTGGCCAACAACTGCCGCTATGGACTGGGCGGCACCGTGGTCGGCCAGGACGTGAAACGCGCCGAGCAAGTCGCACGCCGACTCGAAGTCGGCATGAGCTTCGTCAACCGGCCCACCACACCCTTCGCCGAACTGCCCTTCGGCGGCGTCAAGGAAAGCGGCTACGGTCGCGAGCAAAGCGAATACGGCTTTGGCGCCTTCCTCAACGTGCGCACGGTCTATATCGCCGAGTAAGCAAACCGTGAACGCCCCAACGTAAGCGCCCCCGCCCAATCATTGGGCGGGGGCGCTTCGTTGTTCAGCACCGTTATGTTTCGTAACTAGAAGTTGTAGTTAATGAAACCGCCTGCATAAGCCTGGGTCGCATCACCGATATCGTCGACGATGGGGCTGTCCTTGGCATCGCCGGTCAGGCGTGACACACCCACCAATCCCGTGACGGACCATGTTCGCGTGAGGTAATAGCTCAGACTGGCATCGGCGCCGACCTTGAAATACCCCTCGTTCGGCGAATAGGCATCTAGCCCCGAACGTTGGCTTTCCCGCGAGGAGATGCCGAACATATCCTCGGCCCAGGACTCGCTCCCGTAGGCAACGCTCGGGCCCAGTGAGACAGACAGGCGCTGGGTCAAGCGCGAGCGCCAATGCGCCTTGGCCTTGGCGTGATAGCCGTCCACGTCCCCGCTGACGGGGGCTTCCACCGCCGCACTGTATAGCCAATGGCCCTCGGTATACTCGGCCCGCAGCCCGGCCGTGACGCCGCCATCGACCTTGTCCAGACGATGCAGATCGTCCTCGTCGTCGCGCCCGAAGGTATAACCAAGAAACGGCGACACCTTCCAGCCATCCCGGTTGATGACGTTCCACCCCACACCATCACGCGCGTTGATATACACGCTATCGCCATAGGTCAGGTCGACCGACGGCCACACCGTGGTCTCGTAATCGTCGCTTCCCAGGTAATCGGGGGAGTAAATCGCCCCTGCACCCAAGCTCCCCTGCCAGCCGCTTTCCTGTGCCTGACTGGGCACCGCCATTGCCAACAGCGGCAGCCCCACGGCCAGCGCTGCATATCGATATCTCGCCTGCATAGTGCCGACTCCCTGAATTCCATTGCTTAACCATCGAGTATCGCCGCATGAATCACTGCGAATGCGTACTCGCCTAAGTCTTTACATACAATATCGAAGGTATCTGTGCTATGCCAGCCATACCGACCAACTCGATAGATGATAACCGTGGCACTGGATACATAATGCCAGGCCACGTGCCAAGCTGCTGCCATCCTATCCGCGACTTATCTCTATTGCCCGAGCTACGACTTTGGCAGAATTGCTCACAATACTGACAATCACCATAGTGACGACAATATCGCCACTGAAAAGGTAACCCCATGCAATTCCATCGCGATGGCTTCCGCACCGGCGACCCGGCTCTGCACGCTCCTATTGGGGGGCCCGCCAATACCGACACCTTACCGGAAGAAGTCGATGTGCTGATCGTTGGCTGCGGCCCGGCTGGCCTGACACTGGCGGCCCAGCTTTCGACCTTCCCAGATATCAAGACTCGTATCGTCGAGCAGAAGGAGGGGCCGCTGGAACTCGGCCAGGCCGATGGCATCGCCTGCCGCACCATGGAAATGTTCAATGCCTTCGGCTTCGCCGAGAAAGTGCTCAAGGAAGCTTGCTGGATCAACGAGACGGTGTTCTGGAAGCCTGACGAGGAAAACCGTGAGCACATCGTGCGCCACGGTCGCGTGCAAGACACCGAGGACGACCTCTCCGAGTTCCCTCATACGGTGCTCAACCAGGCACGGGTCCACGACTTTTACCTGGAGGTGATGCGCAACTCCCCCTCTCGCCTGGAGCCTAACTACTCGCGCCGCGTGGTCGATGTGCAAACCGATCCGACCAAGGCCGATGCGGTCACCCTAGACGCCGACCACCCGGTGACGGTGACCCTCGAGCGCACCGATGAGGCCCACCAAGGCGAAATCGAGACCGTGCGCGCCCGTTATGTGGTGGGCTGCGACGGGGCACGCAGCCAGGTGCGCAAGTCGCTGGGCCGCTCCCTGGAAGGCGACTCCGCCAATCAGGCCTGGGGCGTCATGGACGTGCTGGCGGTCACCGACTTCCCGGATATCCGCATGAAGACGGCGATCCACTCCGCCAACGAGGGCAATATCTTGGTCATCCCGCGGGAGGGTGGCTATTTGGTGCGACTCTACATCGAGCTCGACAAGCTCAAGCAAGACGAGCGCGTCACGAGCCGCAACATCACCGCCGAACACCTGGTTGCCGTTGCCCAGCGCATCCTCCACCCCTATACGTTGGATGTGAAGGAGATCGCCTGGTGGTCGGTCTACGAGATCGGCCAGCGGCTATGCGACAAGTTCGATGATGTGCCCACGTCGGAGATGGAAGACCGCTTTCCGCATGTATTTATCGCCGGCGATGCCTGCCACACCCACAGCCCCAAGGCCGGGCAGGGCATGAACGTTTCGATGCGCGACACGTTCAACCTGGGCTGGAAGCTGGCCTCGGTGCTACGAGGAGTCGCAACACCGGCACTACTGCACACTTACAACGCCGAGCGCCAAACCGTGGCCAAGGAGCTAATCGACTTCGATCGCAAGTTCTCCAAGATGTTCAGCGCCCCGCCCAAAGGCTCTTGCAAAGATCAGGGCGACGGCGTGGACCCTAAGGAGTTCCAGCAATACTTCATTCAGCAGGGCCG
Source organism: Chromohalobacter nigrandesensis (assembly GCF_023061285.1). Classification (GTDB taxonomy): domain Bacteria; phylum Pseudomonadota; class Gammaproteobacteria; order Pseudomonadales; family Halomonadaceae; genus Chromohalobacter; species Chromohalobacter nigrandesensis. Next base: position 179,109 of record NZ_JAKGAM010000005.1, on the reverse strand, counting down.
CTTCACTGCGGGCACGGCGATTCAATACTACCCCTCGCTGATCTGCGCCGAACCGACCCACCAGCAACTGGCCGAAGGCTTTGCAATCGGCACGCGCTTCCATTCCGCGCCGGTGGTACGCCTCTCTGATGCCAACCCCATGCATCTAGGGCATGTGATCGAGGCCGATGGACGCTGGCGACTATTCGCCTTCGCCGGGACCGGCAACCCCACCGCCGAAGGATCAGCACTGCGGACACTCTGCCAATTTCTCACCGAGTCCCTGGATAGCCCCCTGCACCGCTACACTCCGGCGGGGGAAGACATCGATGCGATGTTCGACCTGCGGGCCATCTGCCAGCAGGGCTTCCGTGACCTCTCTTTGGATGACTTCCCAAGCGTGCTCTGGCCACGAAAAGGGCGCTATGGCTTGCGTGACTACGAGAAGGTGTTCTGTGCGGATCGCCAGGGCAGCCAGGATATCTTCGACATGCGAGGCATAGATCGCGAGCAAGGCTGCCTAGTGGTAGTGCGACCTGACCAGCACGTCGCCCAGGTGCTGCCACTGGAGGCTCACGACGAACTCTCAGCCTTCTTCGCCAATTTCATGCTCGACTGACTGCCACCTTTGTATAATTGAGCACAATACTGATAATCATAATACTGATTAATACCCAATACGCCTTGGGTCACAGCTCAGCTCCCAACAACAACGAGATCAAGACAATGAAAATCTGCTCCCTGACAGCACGCCACCTGCCCTTTGCCGCCCTTGCACTCGGCAGCGCACTTCTTAGCTTCTCAGTTCCTGGCGAGGCTAAAGAGCTGAAACTAGGGCTAATAACGCCGCCCCAGCATGTCTGGACCAAGGCCGCTCACGAATTCGCCGAGAGAGTGGAATCGGAAAGCGACGGCGACTTGAGCGTGGCTCTATTCCCCGCCGGGCAACTCGGGGACGAGCCGGCGATGTTTGCACAGATGCAATCCGGCTTGTTGGACATGGGCATCATGACCGCCGCAATCACCAGCCAACGCGAGCCCTCAGTTAACGGCTGGTTCACGCCATTCCTGTTCGATAGTGTCGAGGACGCTATCCAAGCCGCGCACACCCCCGCCGCTGAGCAGATGCTCGACAATCTCGAAGATAAGGGCCTTCACGCCTTTGGCTATACCTTCGCTGGTATGCGCCACATCCTGATGCGCGACCACGCCGTCACCTCACTCGACGACCTCGATCATCAGAAGATCCGCATCATTCCCATCTCTGCCATGCAGACTTGGTGGCGCGCAACGGATGCGGTGCCCACCCCCATTCAACTGCCCGACGTCTACCAAGGCCTGCAGAATAAAATGATTGACGGTGTCGGCATTGATCTCGACGCCTTGGTCGGCTCTGGCTTCGATGAAGTGGCTCAGCATCTCACGTTGACCAACCACATGGCCTTCCCGGCGATTGCCATGGTCAGCACAACCACCTGGGACACACTGAGCGAAAACGAACGCAAGGTCGTGAACCAAGCCATGCACGAGGCGTTGGACTGGGCCAACCAGGCTCAAATCGATGCCGAGGCCGACAATCTCGCCTACCTCGAGGAACACATCGATGTCCGTCACCTCGACGACGCCAAGGCACAGTTTGCCAAGGCCAATGCCGCCTTCGATGACAAATTCTCGGTTTTGCCGCTGATCAGCCAATTCCAGCAGCAGGTCGCTGACCAGCATGCCGAGCAATAAACGACCCACGGTGGCCGCTTACACATTACCTCGATGCAGGTGACACCATGACGACTTCCTATGGAACCCTCCTCACCCGTGCCAGTCGTGCCGTCGTTCACGTAGAGCAATGGGTTTGCAGCGCACTGATCGTCACTTTCGGCATCCTGCTGATTATCAATGTGATCCTTCGTTACGCCTTCAACAGCCCATTGTTCTTCGCCGAGGAGTTAGGCGTTTACATCCTGATCTGGATGGCCTTCATGGCCATCTCGATCGGCATCCATCATGACAGCCATGTGCGGCTGACCATGCTCACCGGCGTGATGCCAGACCCGCTACGCGCGGCCTGCTACTGGGTCAGCGAGCTGATCTGTCTGGCCATTTTGGCGTTGCTGCTCAAGTACTCGCTCGACTGGGTCACATCACCGGTCGTGGCCTTCGACATGGCAATTACATTGGGTTGGGACAAATGGGTCTTTTATCTAATCATCCCTTTGTTCTCGGCTACGTCCTTGCTGCACATAACCGCCCGTCTCACCGATCGTTCACGCCACGCCTTTCCCCTTGGCGTGCAGGAGGACTGACCCATGACGCTCGGCATATTCATCCTGCTCATGCTAATGGGGATGCCAATCGCCTTCGTTTTGCTGGCAACCACTTTGGCGTTCATCCTGCTCGACGGTAACTTCCGCGCTCTGGAGACATTGCCACAGGTGCTATTTAGCTCGCTGGAGGTCTTCGACCTGCTGGCGATTCCGCTGTTCATACTGCTTGGTGAGATTATGAACGAGGGTGGAATCACCCGTCGCATCATCCTCGCGGCGCGTGCCTGGTTCTCATGGTTACCGCACAGCATTGCTTATGTGTCGCTGACCTCGAACCTGATGCTCGCCTCGATTATGGGCTCGGCCACTGCCCAGATTGCGATCATGAGTCGCGTGATGACCCCTGAGCTGGAAAAGGACGGCTACGACAAGGGCTTTGCCGCAGCGCTGACCGCCGGTTCCGGTCTACTCGGGCCGATCATTCCACCATCGATGATCTTCATCATCTACGGGGTAATCGGGCAGGTATCCATCGGATCGATGTTTCTAGGCGGCATCCTGCCAGGATTAGCGCTGTTCGTGATCATCAGTGGCCTAATCGCACTCTTTGCCCACCGCGCCAAATCGGCGAACGCTCCAAGACCGACACACATCGACAAGTGGCAGGCCACACGCGGCGCGCTACTGACCTTGTCGATTCCGCTGGTGATCGTCGGCGGCATCGCTTTCGGTATCGTCACCCCCACCGAGTCGGCTGCCGTAGCGACGCTGCTCGCGGTGCTTCTCGGTGGCTTGGTGTTTCGTGAACTCAAGCTCGCCAGCCTGCCCGCCCTGCTGCAACGCACAGCCCGTAACACCGCCATCGTGCTGTTCCTGATTGCTGCGGCCAAGGCTTTTGGTTGGGTACTGGTATTCAACCAAATCCCGCAGCAGGTCGCGGGGATGATGCAGACCACCACCCAGAGCCCGCTGCTCTTCATGCTCATGGTCTTCGCTTTGCTGATCGTGGTCGGAATGGTCCTGGACGGTATCGCCGCGCTGATCATTCTAGTGCCGATCCTGCTACCGGTCGCTCAGCAGGGCTATGGCATCGATCCAGTCGCCTTCGGTGTAGTGACCTGCATGACTCTGACCTTGGGACTGCTGACGCCCCCCGTCGGTGCCGGCCTGTTCATGGCCTCAGCAATAAGCAATGTCAGCCTGGCGCGGATCACGTTTTGGATTTTGCCGTTCATTCTCGCCGCCAGCTTGGTGATTCTGCTGACGATCTTCTATCCCGCACTGGTCACAGCCTTTCTATAGCGTCACTGACTGGACCGCAAAAAAGCTCTCGAAAAGACGAGAGCGGGTGCGATAACCCTAATCCGCAAGGAGATGTGTCATGTCACTCACCGAAGCCCCGAAAAGATCACCGGAGCGCGATGCGTTTTATACCAAGCTTAACGATAAAAACTTCAGCGCACTTTGGAACGTGCTTAACAGCCTCATTACGCCAGTACCAAAGAGCGAATGCCTACCGCATCGCTGGGAATTTTCCCCAGCCCGTGACCTGCTGATGGAAGCCGGCAAGTTGATCACTGCCAAGGAGGCCGAGCGCCGGGTCCTTATCCTTGAAAACCCCGGAATGCGCGGCCAAAGCCGCATCACTACGTCGCTCTATGCTGGGCTGCAGTTGGTCCTGCCCGGCGAAGTGGCGCCCGCCCATCGTCACAGCCAATCAGCGTTGCGCTTCGTGATGGAGGGTAGCGGGGCCTGCACCGCCGTCGACGGCGAGCGAACGCATATGGAAGTGGGTGACTTCGTGATCACGCCGCCTAATGCTTGGCATGATCATGGTAATGAGTCGAACGACCCGATGATTTGGATGGATGGCCTCGACATTCCGATGCTGTCGTTCTTCGATGCGTCTTTTGCCGAAGGGCTAGGCGAGGATACGCAGGCGCTCACCAAGCCCAACGGCGATTCACAGGCCCGCTATGGTGCCAACTTGCTACCCGTCGACTTCGAGCGCACGGGGCTAAGCTCCCCTCTTTTCAACTATCCCTATACGCGAACCCGCGAAGCTCTCGAGGTCATGCGACGTCATGATGAGTGGGACCCATGTCACGGTCTCAAGATGCGCTACATCAACCCACTCGACGGTGGCTCAGCGATGCCCACCATCTCCCCCTTCGTTCAACTGCTGCCCAAAGGTTTCAAGACCGCTAGCTATCGTGCAACCGATGCCACGGTATTCACCGTCGTTGAAGGTAGTGGAACGACCACCATCGGCGACACTACTTACCACTGGAAACCCAAGGACATTGTCGTGATACCCAGTTGGTACCCAGTAGTCCACCAGGCCCACGAAGATGCTGTCTTATTCAGTTTCTCCGACCGGGTGACTCAGCAAAAGCTGGGCATATGGCGCGAACAGCGCAGTGCCGCCTGACTCTTTGTCACTCAACCTTTTTCACTCAATACCAAGAGCGCTATTCCATGACCGATTACGTCTTCGATCCGCAGCCCGTCAGCAGTATCGCCATTGAAGGTGACAACCAGCGTTTCCCAGTACGCCGCATTTTCTGCGTCGGCCGTAACTACGAGGCGCATGCCCGGGAGATGGGGCGCGATCCGAATCGCGAATTTCCCTTCTTCTTCACCAAGCCCGCCGACGCTATCGTGCCTGACGGCAGCGACGTCCCCTACCCACCGGAGACCCAAAATTTCCATTACGAAATGGAGCTGGTAATAGCTATCGGCAAGGCCGGCTTCCAGGTCCCGGTCGAGGAGGCCAACGATTACATCTACGGTTACGCTGCCGGTAATGATTTGACCCGCCGCGACCTGCAGCTCGAAGCACGCGAAAAGGGCCGGCCCTGGGATTGGGGCAAGGCCTTCGATGAGTCCGCAGTGATTTCCCCTTTGCGCAAGGCCGGTGATATCGGTCATCCCACCGAGGGCCGTATCTGGCTCGCCGTCAATGATGAGATCAAGCAGGACCAAGATATTGCCGACCTGATATGGGACGTGCAGGAAATCGTTTCGATTCTCTCCCACACTATGCGCATCCGCCCTGGCGATCTGATTTATACCGGCACTCCCGCCGGCGTCGGCCCGCTCCAGGTCGGCGACAAAGTGACCGGTGGCATTGACGGCATCGGCGATCACTCGATCACCATCGTCACACCACGGGAGGGACTATGAGTCTCGTCCTGCACAATTTTTTCCGTAGCTCGGCGTCAGTGCGTGTACGCGCCGCCCTTCACCTCAAGGGGCTGACGTATACGCATGTCTCCTACACCTTACGCCAAGGGGAGCACCGCTCCCCTGCCTACCTCTCGCTCAATCCGCAGGGCCTAGTTCCAGCACTGCAGCTCGACGACGGCACGGTGGTGGCACAGTCGCTGGCGATCATCGAATATCTTGACGAGGTGCATCCTAAACCGTTGCTGCTACCCAGCGATCCGTTAGATCGTGCCTGGGTGCGTGGACTGGCACATTCCATCGCCAGCGATATCCACCCACTCAACAATCTACGAGTGCTGCAATATCTGGGGCAGGAATTGGACGTAAGCGAGGCAGGCGTCACCACGTGGTTCCGCCATTGGGTCGCCGAAAGTTTCGCCTCGCTCGAGCGCCAACTGGCCGACGATCCGCGCCGTGGCCAGTTCTGCTACGGTGACTCGCCCGGCCTAGCCGATATCTGCTTGTTCGCTCAGATGGCCAACAACCGACGCTTCAGGGTCGATATGACACCCTATCCGACGCTTGCAACCATCAACACCAACTGCCTTGCGCTACCGGCGTTCGTCGACGCTCTACCCGAGAGCCATCCACATGTAGGTTGAGGTCAAGCGACGATCCCCATAGCATTCAGGCTGTGGCTCGCGATGCTGCGGCCTTCCACCGACCTTCACCGGACGCCCTCGACACCATGACCGACTCGCCCCTCGCCGACGCCAACACCCTGCCTGGCAACCTGCTCAGGCGTTGCCATCAAAGCAGCGTGGCCATCTTCCTGCGACAGTGCGAGGCCTACCATCTTACACAGCTACAATATGTCGCCCTTTCGGCTCTCGAAGAACAAGGCTCACTGGACCAGATCACACTCGGCGGCTATACGGCGCTCGACCGTAATACCATTGCGGTCGTGGTCAAGAAGCTCGAGGAACGTGGCCTCGTCACGCGTCAACGCAACCCTCAGGATCGCCGTTCTATGTTCGTTACCTTGACCGAAGCGGGGCGTGAACTTCGTCAACAGGCCGAAGCCTCGGTCCGCGACGCCCAAGAGGAGATCTTGGCTCCTTTATCCACGGAAGAACGTGAAACTCTATGCCATTTACTGCAACGCATGGCCGACGCCAATAACGAACGCAGCCGGGTGCCGATCCGAACTGCCGAATAACCGGCTGGATGCTAATGCCTCATACCTCCCAATCCATTTCATGATTCGACAGACATTTCCCCACCCAACCGCTGGCGTGCCGCCGCAACATCGTCTCGAGGGTCGTGGTTCCACAACCAGTCGAAACGTTGCTTGAGATCAGCGGCGATGTGAGCTTCATCGGTGCCGATTCCGGTACCGCAGTACTCATAGACGTTTCCAGCCTCATGAGAAGTGGCTTGCGCGCGACAGGTTCGCGCATGCCGAACTCCCTCGAAAGCCGCTAACACCTCAGCAGCATTGCCGCGATCACAGGCCGGATCGCTCAATAGCTCGGTCAGCACATAGGCGTCCTCCAACGCCTGACCCGCCCCTGCGCCTTGATGGGGCAACATGGCATGGGCAGCGTCACCAGTGATCAATACGCGGTCACGCACATAACGAGGGAGCTCAGGTAACTCATGCAGCGCCCAACGTGTTGGTCGGTCGATGCAACCGAGAATTGCTCGGGAAGCAGCTCCCCAACCAGGAAAGTCATCGAGCATCTCCTCCTTGCTCACCTCCTCGACCCAAGGAGCGTCTTCCGGTAATTGCGGGTTGGGCGTAGAACGATCAGTGACGAAGGCGACCACGTTAACCAGCGTCGCCTGCTTCACCGGGAAGGTCAGGATGTGACGATCAGGCCCCAAATACATCTGCGGCACAGTCGCCATCTTCTCATCGACACCCGCCTCCCCGAGTGCCTGACGAAGTCTCTTGGTAGGCACTAAGCCGCGATACGCTTGGGTGCCGCTCCAACGAGGATCAAACGCGCCATATTGAACAGTCGGTAGCACATGCTCACGCACTGCCGACTTGATTCCATCGAAACCGATTAGGATATCGCAGCGGAAGTCACTGCCATCCTCAAAGCTTACGCTGACCCCTTCAGCGTCCTGCTCTACAGCCCGGCAACGCTTACCAAAGTGAGCGATACCCTCAGGCAGATGAGAGACGATGGCCCCAAGAAAATCAGCACGATGAACCGAGGACTGCCCGCAGCCAGGGGCCAGCGAAGCTGTCAGGTAGACTTCATCATGCCAGCGCCGCCACTCGAACCAGACGTCCTCGTAGGGAGCCGGAGAGGCATCGGCAATGCGCCGATAGGCTTTCTCTAAGCCGAGTAGTGAAATCGCTCGTACGGCGTTAGGGCCGAACGAAACTCCGGCGCCTATCTCAGAAAAGCGTTCGGCGGCCTCAAAGAGGTGAACTTCCAGGTCCAGGGTGCGAGCGAGACCTACGGCCAAGGCCACACCTCCGATGCCCCCGCCAACGATACCGATATTGAGACGCTTTCCATGAGGGGAGGGTGTTGTGTTCTGTGCTTGCATGATCACTACTCCTATCAAGAGACGAATGGTGTAGCATCACGCTAGGCTTCCGCCGACAAAGCCCACAACCAAGCAGTCTTTATTTTCCAAATAAGCGACGCTAATATCCATAAATAACAGTATATTGTGTTCGTCACCCCACCCCATTTCCGACCTTTGTCTAATCGGTATGGATAACGAATATTATTACATATACAGTCGTTTTTCCCAGCCAGGCATCATCACACAAGGCCTTTCATGCGTAAATTATCGGAGGTCGATACCAACCTGCTAGTGGTCTTCGATCTACTTTACCAACATCGCAATACTCAGGTGGTCGCCGAACAACTCGGCCAGACCCAACCCGCGGTCAGCCATGCACTAAAGCGGCTACGCAAGCTGCTCGGTGATGAACTTTTTGAGCGCACCTCGCAAGGCTTGATGCCGACACCTTATGCCACACGCATCCACGAACCGATCTCCAAAGCACTGTCCAGTCTCCAAGAGACACTCAACTTAAATCATGACTTTGATCCGGCGACAAGCCAGCGCCGCTTCCAAATCACCATGAGCGATATCGGCGAAATCTATTTCCTACCCCGTTTGATGTCACGGCTGGCTGAAGTGGCGCCAAACGTCTCACTGAGAACCACACGCAGTGATCTTCATGATATTAAGCATGATATGGAGGGAGGGCATATCGACCTCGCGGTGGGGCTAATTCCACAACTAGGCGCTGGTTTCTACCAACAGCGATTATTCGTGCAAAATTATGTTTGCCTAATGCGTGAAAATCATCCCCTCGCGCGCGGCCCGCTTTCCCAGGAAGACTTTGCCAAAGCACGGCATATCGTGGTCGAGGCGCAGGGCACCGGGCATGGAAAAATCGAGGAACTGTTGGTTAGGAGTGGTGCCAGCCCGCCGATACGGCTCAGGCTGCCGCACTTCGTCGCCGTTCCCTACATCATCAACGGTACTGACTTGGTAGTAACCGTCACCGACAAACTGGCCGAGGCCACAGCCTCCCGCTTTGGGCTATGTGCCATCCCCCATCCGCTGACACTACCCGACGTGCCTATCAACCTTTTTTGGCATCGCCGCTTCCATCAAGATGCCGGCAATCAATGGTTGCGACGACTGATTCACGAGATGTTTGCGGAAACCTGAGTTAGCGGCATTCGTCTGTCCGCATCGCCCACCCAGCCCCATACCGGATAGCTTCAACGCGAGCTATCGGATATTCGAGACGATTCTTCTCGAGTGTCGAAACGACGGTGCAGAACGTTATAGGCGACGCCACCAATCATCACGCCCCAGAAAGCCGAGCCCAGTCCTAAGAAGCTAACGCCCGAGGCAGTCGCCAGAAAGGTGATAACCGAAGCCTCCAAATAATCCTTGTGAGCAGCGAAGGCACTCACGTTACTCGTAATGGCTCCGATCAGCGCCAAACCAGCCAGAACAGCTACGAACTCGCCTGGTAGCGAGGTGAACAGCAACACGATGGTGCCAGCGAAAGTGCCGCCGATCAGGTAGAAGACGCCATTGGCCACACCCGCCACGTAGCGCTTATTCGGATCTTCGTGGGCATCCTTACTGGTGCAGATTGCCGCCGTAATGGCGGCGACCACGGTGGTAATACCACCGAAGAAAGCCGTGACGAAAGACGTCAGACTAGCGACGGTGACAATTGGCCGAGCCGGGGTATCGTAGCCAGAGGTGCGGAGTATCGCCATACCCGGCAAGAACTGCCCGCTCAGGCTAACCAGTACCAGCGGGATAGCCAGGCTCAGAGTGCCATGCCAAGTCCACTCGGGCTGGATGAACTGGGGGGAGGCCAACTCCAACGTTACGCCTTCGAGGCTTGCACCTTCCAACGTCATAGCTAAACCAACGCCGACAACCAGCAACACTACCAAGCAATAGCGCGGCGTGAGGCGCTTGAATACCAGATAAGCCAGCAGCATACCGATTACCAATGCAGGCACCGCAGCCAGCGACTCGAAGACCCCCACGCCAAATTGGAACAGAATGCCGGCCATCATCGCGCTGGCGATACCCGGCGGGATCAGTTGGATGATCCGATCGAAGGAACCAGTCACACCGATCATGAAGATTACCACCGCAGCGGTCAGGTAAGCGCCTACCGCCTCCCCCAGCGATAGTTCAGGGAACAGGCCCACCAATAATGCCGTTCCCGGCGCCGACCAGGCCGTCACCACCGGCACCTTGAGCCAAAGGCTTAGCCCGATGCTGGAGATAGCGGCACCGATCGAGATCGCCCACACCCAGGAGGTCATCATGGCACTCGATATTTCAGCGCTCTCGGCGGCCTGAAAGAAGATGGCCAGCGGCCCAGAATAAGATACCAGCACCGCCACAAAGCCGGCAGTAATAGCGGGTATTGACCAATCTTTATGTAAATTCATTACATTGATCCTTGTTCGCGGAATAACGTGGGATTCCAAAAATCAACAGAAGCAAAAAAGGGCCCGCGTCACCCTCTCGGACGCGGGCCAAGGAAAATATCAGCCGGATAGTTTAGGGATCTTGAAGGCGGGAAGGCTCAACCAAGAGTCACACTGCGGATTCATTGGTTTTAGGGCGCACAAACTCGAAGTCCTTGGTCTCGAAAATCAGCGACACCAACACACCGAGTACGAGGGCCCAGAAAGAAGCGCCAATCTCCAGAATCTGGAGCCCAGAGGCAGCAATAAGGAAGGCAAATAACGCCCCCATTTCATGCTTCTTGCCAGCGAAAGCAATCGACATGGCGGATGTGATGACACGCACCAAGGCTAGGCCCGCAATAATCGCGATAAAGTAGCCTGGAGTGGCCTCGATCAAGCTCACGACAAAGCCATAAAAAGGCGCACAAACCACGAAAATCGCCCCAGCGATTACTGCTGCTACCCAACGCCCATCATGGCGGCCAGCCTCGGGAGAAGCACAGACCCCCGTCATGGGAGCCGCTATACAAGTGCTATGGAGATTGAAGAAAGCCGACACCATGGTTCCGAGCCCGCCCACGGCAGTGATGGCGTTGGCTGGTGCACTCTTATAGCCCATCCCTTTGACCAAACCGATACCAGCAGGCGTTTCCATTCCCACCAGAATGATGGCCAAAGGTAGGCCATAGGCCAAGAAGGCTCCTAGTGTGAACTCAGGCACTACGAATTCGGGAAAGCGCATCGAGAATTCGACACCCGAAAAATCAACTCCTGTCGTCATCAGATAGGCCATACCGGCCAACATGGCCACAATCAATGGCGGGACCTTACGCAGAAAGCGCGACGAGACGAAAAAAGCCAGGATCATAATGGAGGCAGGTAGCATGGCGTGCTCGAGTGGATCCACCATGTTGAGGCCGAAGCTTAGTAAGATGCCCGCAACCATGCCCATCACGATAGGCATGGGTATCAACCGCATGACCAGCGACATCACTCCTGTCAGACCTGCCACCAGCGCGATAGCACCAGCGATCAGGGTAGCCCCAAGAGCAGCCTCGAGCCCGACCACCGGAATAATTGCCGCGAATAGAAGTGCCCCCGGAATGGAGTTGGCCATGGGAAGCGGCAGCCGATAATAGGCGGGCATGAATAGCCCAAACAGGCCGTTGATCATCAGGTAGCTAATGACCCAGATCATGATGAAGGAAGAATCTAGACCCGCAGCCGTGCCAGCACTAATATGCACGACTCCAACGCTGAGGCCCAAGATACCGGCTACCAGACCAGTACTAGCATTTTCTAAATTGAGATCGCGAAGGAAATCGCGAGGCGCGCGCCGCAGGCTTACGCCCTTCTCGATATGCTTCATGGTGTGCTCCAAAATATTGTTATGTTTGAAATTGAGCCGACAAAGACTAGCCCTGATCACCACCCGCCACCGGCAAAACGCTACCCGTGATATAGTTGGCGTCGCTTGATGCCAAAAAAAGAATCGGGGCAGCCATTTCATCCAATGTGCCGTAACGCTCCATCAGGCAGCTCTGTTTGGTCTGATCGATATGCGCTTGGAACCAAGCCTGCTCCGTCTCGTTGCGCGGCTCTGGCGTGCCCCGCGAGATTTTGCGCGGCGGTGCCTCGGTACCGCCCGGTGCAGTGGCCACCACGCGAATGCCGTGCTCGGCATATTCGAAGGCCAGCGAGGCGGTCATGGCGTTGACGCCCCCCTTGGCGGCCGAGTAAGGAATACGGTGGATGCCACGGGTCGCCGCCGAGGAGACGTTGACGATCACACCGCCACCCTGCTCGACCATCGTCGGCAGTGCCGCCCGACAGCACCACAGCGTTGGCATCAGCGAGCGTGTGATTTCAGCAGCGATCTCGGACTCGGCGAACTCGGTGAAAGGCTTGAAATTGATCGCCCCGCCGACGTTGTTGATCAGCACGTCGATCCGGCCGAAATATTCGACCGTACGAGCCATCACGTCCTCGGCACCTTCCCAGGTCTCGAGATCGGCCTGCACGGCGATGGCTTCCATACCCTGCTCGGTCAGCCCAGCCACCACCTCATGGATAAGCTCGGCACGGTCGACCAGCACCAACCGCGCGCCCTCCTCGGCGGCGCGTTCGGCGACCCGTTGGCCAATGCCCTGGGCCGCCCCGGTGATCACCACCACCTGATCTTTAAAGCGCATCATGCTGCCTCCTCAGAGGTCTGATTAGGAGTGAACTTCTCGTAGTGAAAGCTCACCGGCTCAATATTCTGCTCGCGGAAATACTTGAGCACGGCATCGACCATCGGCGGCGGTCCACACAGGTAGACGTCCACATCACCCTCATACAGGACATCCGCATCCATGTGGTGTGTCACGTAGCCCTTGCGTGGATGTTCGCTGGCCTCGTCGGCAACCACGGTGGTGTAACTGAAATGGGGCAGCTGCTGGGCGTAGGCGTCGAGCTTATCGAGTTTGACGAGATGCTCGTCACGGCTGACGCCGTAGATCAGGTGGACCGGTTGGTCGCAGCCCTTCTCTTCCAGCACTTCGAGCATGGAAAGCAATGGCGCCAATCCCGTGCCACCGGCCAACATCAGCAAGGGGCGCTTCACGTCACGTAGATAAAAGCTACCCAACGGCCCGGTCAGGGTTAGAGGATCACCGGACGTCGCCGTACGGGTGAGATAACCGCTCATCAAACCATCTGGTACGTTGCGAATCAGGAAAGAAGCCCGCTTGTCACCGGGACGCGAGCTAAACGAGTAGGAACGCGTTTCTTCGCTGCCCGGCACCTGAATATTGATGTACTGGCCGGGTAGGAAAACCAGTTCAGCATCCTCATCCAGATCGATCATCAGTTCGATACTATCTTCGGAGAGCGACTCGACATGGGCCATCCGGCCAGTGACCTCGCCGACCTGGGTCTTGCAAAGAGTCGAGGCCACCGGTACCTGGATGACGCAATCGGAAGACGGCACCATCTGACAGGTCAGTACCTTGCCCTCAGCTTCTTCCTCTTCGGAAAGGGCCTCCTCCAGATAGTCGTCACCCATGTCGAAAGCGCCTTGCTCGCAATGGCCCTTGCAGGTCCCGCAGACGCCGTCGGAACAATCCATCGGTAGATTGATCTTTTGGCGGTACGCAGCATCGAGCACCGTCTCCTCTGCCTTGCAGGTAATGAATCGGGAGACACCGTCCTCGAAATTAAGCGCAATAGTGTAGCTCATGGTCGTTCTCCTCCCACCGGGTCGGTACTCAGACGTGATAGACGTCAATGACCTGGTGGATGTAATCGTTGTTGAGGATTACCGTCTTCCGCTCGATCAGCGGGGCGTCCCCAGACACGTCCAATGTGTAGAAGGACGTGCCGAAATAAGCGTTGGTCTGCTGGTAACGATGACTCAATGTGTGCCAGTTGAAGCGCAGTTCTACCTTGCCACCCTCCTGGCTAAGTATTTCCAAGTTGGAGATCTGGTGGGTGGTACGCGGCTCGGGAAGACTGGTCGCCCCGGAACGTTCGGTCTTGATCCGGTAGACGCGATCCTCCAGTCCCTCACGATTGGGGTAGTAAATCAGCGAGATCTCGGCCTGCGGATCGCGGGTCAACTGGTCATCGTCATCCCAGGCCGGCATCCAGAACACGGCGCTCTTGCTGTAGCACGCGAGCCACTCATCCCATTGACGATCGTCGAGCAGACGCGCCTCGCGGTAGACGAAAGCCTGAATATCGAGATAGTTCATGCGGAAGTCTCCTCCTCAGCGGATGCCGTGGCGATGAACTGGCTGCGTTCCTTGTCGATGGCACGCAGCAGCTCATCGACCCAGTGCTTGTGATGCAGCACGTAAAGCCCTTCGTCCTCGGGCGATGCCCCACTCAATAGCGGCTTCATGTCGATGGCTTTGGCATTTTCATCGGCACCTTCGACCCACTGTTTGGCACCTCGGGAAAGATCATTCCACTCGGCATCGAGACCGGCATAACCGTTCTGACAAGCCCGAAATTCCTCCAGGTCATCAGGGGTACCCATGCCACTAACGTTGAAGAAGTCCTCGTACTGGCGAATACGCAGCGCGCGGTTCTCGGCCGACTCTCCCTTCGGCGCGAAGCAATAAATAGTCACTTCGCTCTTGTCCACGGCTAACGGCCGAATGACACGGATTTGAGTAGAAAACTGGTCCATCAGGTAGACGTTGGGATACAAGCACAGGTTACGGGTCTGATTGACGATGGAGTCGGCACGCGCCTCGCCGAACTGCTCCTCGATCCAGTCTTTCTGAGAGTAGACTGGACGCACCTCGGGATTGAGCAAGCGCGTCCATAGCATCATGTGACCATTCTCGTAGGAGTAGAAACCGCCCCGACTCTTCGACCAACCATCGGCATCCACTGCTTTGGTGCCGCCAGCATCGTAATTACGGCGATCCATCGTCGAGGCGTAGTTCCAATGCACCGTACTGACGTGGTAGCCGTCGGCGCCATTCTCGGCTCCCAACTTCCAGTTGCCGCTAAAGGTGTAAGACGAGGTACCACGCAGGATCTCGAGCCCTTCCGGCGCTTGGTCGACGATGTTGTCGATGACCTTGGTGGTTTCGCCTAGGTGGTCGGCGAGCGGCTGGACATCCGAACTCAGGCTACCGAATAGGAAGCCTCGATAGTTTTCGAAACGTGCGAGGCGCTTGAGGTCATGAGAGCCGTCCTGCTTAAAGCCATCGGGATAGGCACCGGCCTTCTCATTCTTGGCCTTGAGCAAGGTCCCGTCGTTTTTGAAGCTCCAGCCATGAAAAGGGCAAGTGAAAGTGCCCTTGTTGCCGCGTTTCTTGCGGCACAGGGTCGCGCCACGATGCGCGCAGGCATTGATCAGGGCATGCAATTCGCCCTGTTTGTCACGGGTAATGATCACCGGCTGGCGGCCCAGGGTCACGGTCATGTAGTCACCTGACTCGGCGATCTGACTTTCATGGCCCAGGAACAGCCAGTTGCCTTCGAAGATGTGCTTCATCTCCAGTTCGAAGTAGTCCGGGTCGGTGAAGATGCTGCGGTGAACGCGGAAGATACCCTGGTCGGCATCATCGACGACGGCACCACGAACGCGCTCTTCGAGACGATCAAGTTGTGAGGTCATAGCCAATTCCTCGATTGCTTTATGGGTACGCTTTCAGCGGGTCGCGCTAAAGCGTCGCGATGAGGCCCATCAGACCTTGGCAGTGCTGGCCAACTGACTGGCAGCATCCTGCTCATCTTCCTTGGCACGGGCACGCTTATGGCGAACTTGCAGCTCGGATGCATCGGTCTGGGCCAATTCGATATCGAAGACCACTTCGATAAACGGTCCCTCCAGGCCACGCTTTTCAGCTTCCGCCGCATCCTCGATATGCCGCCCCTCAACGACCAACTCCTCGCGAGTGGCGAAGGCGAAGTCGTCAAAGGTATAGGGGTCGCCAGCCAGATTGATCTGGGTCGTGAGGTGCTGATAGTCAGGTGCAGAGATGAAGTAGTGGATGTGCGCCGGGCGCTCGCCGTGACGACCCAAGGCCTTGAGTACCACGTCGGTGGGAGCGCCTTCCGGCACGCCGTAGCCAGAGGGGACAATGCTGCGCGCGGTGTAGCGGCCTTCGCTGTCGGCGTAGATGGTGCGACGCATGTTGTACTCGCTCTGGGTCGGGTCGAAGAACGAGTAATTGCCCTTGGAGTTGCAGTGCCAGATCTCGACCTTGGCGCCAGGAATCGGGGTGCCGTCGATGTCACGTACCTGGCCGGTCAGCCACATCACCTCGGCATCAAGATCGCTGCCGTCATCCATGCGCGCGAAACCTTCGGCCTCGGGGGCACCGGCGACGTAGAGCGGCCCCTCGATGGTGCGCGGCGTGCTACCAATCCGCTTGGCCTCGGCATCGATAGCGTCCTGACGCATATCCAGATAATGGTCGAAGCCCAAGCCCGGTGAGAGCAAGCCAAACTGGGTCTGACTACCCAAAGCGTTGAGCAAGTTGACAGCAGTCCAGTACTCTTCCTGAGTGACGTCGAAATCGTCGATCAACTTGAACAGATCGGAGAGAAAGCGGTGCATGATCTGCTTGGCGCGCTCGCTGCCTCCTTCTTGATCGAAGCCGCTGATAGTGTTCAGGAAATCCTGTACTGCTTGGGTATCGTAGATCTTGACAGTCATGGTCATTGCCTCACTTGTTATAGTCTTGGCTTTCTATGAGTTGGCGTGATGAAGCTCGTTAGAGCCTTGGCTACTCAGGCGTCACCGTCTTGAACGGACGATGGATGCCGACACAACGGTTTGACGTGGATTTCCATATAGGGAAACAGCGGCAAGCCACTAATAATTTCCTGAAGCTCAGCGTTGTCCTCGACATCGAATACGCTGACGTTCTCGTAGCTACCGGCCACTCTCCACAGATGGCGCCACTTACCGGCATGTTGCAGTTCTTGGGCGTAAGCCTTTTCCTTCGCCTTGATCTCGGCAGCCTGATTCGACGGCATATCCGTAGGCAATTTCACGGTCATTTGCACTTGAAATAGCATGGCGCGCTCCTCTTCGATCTTTGACGTCGCGGATTACTTGCGCGAATAGTGGGTAAGCTTGTCTTCGTCGAGAGTAATGCCGAGACCAGGGCCGGCCGGCAGTTCGACGCCGAACTCGTGATAGGAAAGCGACTCGGCGACGATATCGTCTTCGAGCAATAGTGGGCCGAACATCTCGGTGCCCCAGGCCATCTCGGGAAGCGTCGACCAGGCATGTAGCGCGGCGGCCGTGCCGATCGTGCCCTCGAGCATGGTGCCGCCATAGAGCTCCATGCCGGCGGCCTGGGCCAGGTGAGCCAACTCCAGCGCCGCCAGCGGCCCACCCGACTTGGCGATCTTCAGTGCAAAAGCCCCACTAAAACCACCGCACACCAGATCAAGACCGTCACGCGTATCCTGCACCGCCTCATCGGCCATCATCGGCACATTGAAACGTCTGGATAGACGGATCATTGCGGCCTTGTCACGGGCGTCGACCGGTTGCTCAATCAGATCGATGCCGGCGTGTTGTAGCTTAGCGATGCCACGTACTGCAGTGGACTCATCCCACGCCTGATTGATATCGACTCGAATGCTGGCCTGCTCCCCCAGCTCCTCCTTGATCATGGCAACGTGATTCACGTCCTGGTCGACCGGGTTGGCACCAATTTTCAGTTTGAAATCGCAATGGCGACGATCACCGAGGCGCTGAAAAGCTTCCTCGATATCTTTCTGCGTATCGCCGCTGGCTAACGTCCATAGCACTGGCAAATGGTCATGATTTGTCCCACCAAGCAAGGTGGAAATACTTACCCCCAAGCGCTTTCCCTGAGCGTCCAGCAATGCGGTTTCCAGCGCCGACTTGGCGATGGCATTGCCGCGTATATGACGAGTCATACGCGCCCGAAGTGCATTGATATTGGTCGACGGCTGCCCAATGAGCAGCGGCGCTAGGTAGGTATCGATATTGCACTTGATACTCTCAGGGCTCTCGGGGCCATAGCTTAGGCCACCGATGGTGGTGCCTTCACCCAATCCTTCCACCTCGTCGCTGTGGCGCATGCGCACGATGACCAGCGTTTGGCATCCCATAGTGGCCATCGACAGCTTGTGCGGCCGAATCGTCGGCAGGTCGACGAGTTGAGTTTCAATATGTTCAATGACAACGGACATGGGGGCTCCACCACGGATATTTTGTCTTGCCCCAAAGTCTTGCTTGTTTGGCCTAGCCCCAACCAATATTGTTTGAGTGACTAGCCATACTCAGGAGGTATCATGGAGCTACATCACTTGCGCTGCTTTTGTGCTGTTGCCGAAGATCTCAACCTCACTAAAGCGGCACAAAAGCTGCATATGGCTCAACCACCTTTAACAAGGAAAATCAAACAGTTAGAAGAAGAAATGGGCGCTCAACTATTTGTCCGTCAGGCACGAGGATTAAGCCTGACACCGGCCGGACAATTCTTTTATGAGCATTCCCTACAAATACTTGATAAGTTAGATACGACTATCCATGCCACAAGGCGCATGGTACGCAGCAAGCGCGCGTTATTCGGGGTTGGTTTCGTGCCTTCCGTGTTTTATGGGCAACTTCCCTCCCTCGTGCGGCAACTTAGACAAAATGATGATGTCGAGCTGACACTTGCAGAGCTCACCACGGTTCAGCAGATCCAGGCGCTCAAAGCGGGACGTATTGATATCGGCTTCGGTCGTCTGCGAATCGACGACCCCGAGATAGAGCAGGAAGTATTGTTCGAGGAGCCAATGGTGGCCGCTGTCCCCACGGGCCATATATTAGAAGGTACCCAGCCCACCATAGCGGAATTATCAAACTACCCGATGGTACTTTTCCCAGCCTCACCACGCCCAAGCCTGGCGGATATCGTGTTGGGGTTGTTTCGTCGACGAGGCATGAAAGTCAATGTCGTGCAAGAAACCAACGAACTCCAAACGGCGTTAGGGCTCATTGCCTCGGGCTTCGGTATCACCCTGGTTCCCGAACAAGTTCGCCGCCTTCAACGCGATGGCATTTCGTATGTCTATCTCGCCGACACCGATATCACCATTCCCATCATATGCAGCCGACGAAAAGGCGAACCACTGACGCCGATCATGCAAGAAACCAACGCTATTCTAGAGGTCTTGGTCGAAAACCGGCGCAGCGGGCGTTACCCATGAATATGTCGATCGGGTTGCTAGACACGGTCGACAATGCCTGATGTTTTTTAAAATTTTCTCACTGTCTCCAGGAGATAAAAGAAGAAACCGCCAAGGAGTACCAAGGTGATAGAGTGGATTTATTGGCTGGATTTAGCCGGTGTGATCGTCTTCGCACTCTCGGGGGTCATTCTTGCTTGTCGCTCGCGAATGGATCCCTTCGGCATGCTGGTACTGGCCGCGATGACCGGCATCGGCGGTGGTACCTTGCGCGATCTATTACTTGGCATCCGCCCGGTGTTCTGGGTTACCGATCCCACCTATTTATGGGTGATCATCATCACCGTCGTGATATCGATCGTCGGCTTTCATTACATTCATCGGTTATCGCGCATCGTTTTGCCCGTACTCGACGCCTTCGGACTCGCCATCTTCACCATCATAGGCGCTCACAAGGCATTAGCCTTGGGCCATGGAGGTACCGTAGCGGTCTTAATGGGGCTCCTAACCGGTGTCGCGGGCGGAATGCTACGTGATGTGCTCGCAAGACGAGTACCCATGGTGCTGCGCCAGGAAATTTATGCGACCGCCTCTATTGCAGGTGCTTGGACCTACGTCATCCTGTACAACCAACCCATCCATCCCCACGCCACTATCGCTCTGCCTATTCTGGTGATCTTGGCGCTGCGCCTGAGTGCCATCTACTGGCATCTCTCTTTGCCGGTATTCGCCTGGATCACTTCGCCAGCCGAAGCCTCATCTCGAAGCACTACATCTCAAAGCACTACATCTCAAAGCACTACGCACAACGCAACACCGGCGCAGAAAGGGGTAGAAAAGAAATCACGCCCTAAAGCCCGCGTGCGGATGCTCTCGCCCAAACGACGTAGATAGCCATTGCCAAATAATTGTTAGCAAGCTACATTCTTGCCATCATTCGCTTCAGGAACGTTTTCATGGCATCCTCTAAGCTTTTCTCGCCGCTAACGCTCGGCGATCTCGAATTGGCCAATCGCATCGTCATTTCACCGATGTGCCAATACTCCGCCGACGCTAACGGCAGCATGACCGACTGGCACACGATCCATCTCGGTAACCTGGCGCTCTCCGGCGCAGGGCTGTTGATCGTCGAGGCCTCCGCCGTCGCGCCGGAAGGACGCATCACCTCCGGCGATGTGGGGCTTTATTCGGACGATAACGAGCAGGCAATGGCGCGTGTACTCGAGTCGATTCGTGCCCATTCGCCGATGCCGGTCGGCATCCAGTTGGGTCACGCGGGTCGCAAGGCGTCCTGCCAGGCGCCCTGGGACGGCGGCGCGCAACTCAGCCTCGATGAAGGCGGCTGGCAGACCGTGGCGCCTTCCGCCATCGCGTATCAGGACGGGCAACGTCCGCCACAAGCGATGAGCCTTGCTGATATCGAGCAGCTCAAGGCGAACTTCGTCGCCTCGGCCCAGCGCGCCGAGCGTCTCGGCTTCGAGCTGATCGAACTGCACGCGGCACATGGCTATCTATTGCATGAGTTCTTGTCGCCGCTTTCGAATCAGCGCGACGACGCGTACGGCGGTAGTCTGGAAAACCGCATGCGAATCGTGCTGGAGATCTTCGATGCCGTGCGTGAGGTGTTCCCGGACGACAAGCCAGTGGGTATCCGCATCTCCGGAAGCGACTGGGTCGAAGGCGGCTGGGATCTGGAGCAGAGCGTCGAATTGGCCAAGGCACTCGACGCCCGTGGCTGCAGCTTCATCGACTGCTCCGGCGGCGGTCTCGATCCGCGCCAAACGCTCGATGTCGGCCCCAACTATCAGGTGCCGTTCGCTCGTCGCATGAAGCAGGAGGTCGCCATGTCGGTGATCGCGGTGGGACTGATCACCGAGCCGGAACAGGCCGAAGGCATCGTGTTCAGCGGTGAGGCGGACGCTGTTGCCCTGGCCCGCGGCATGCTCTTTGATCCGCGCTGGCCGTGGCACGCCGCCGCCAAGCTCGGCGCCAGCGTCCACGCCCCGAAGCAGTATCTGCGTAGCCAGCCGCATACGCTGAAAAAGCTGTTTGGCTAACGCGACATTCAAGCGTCGTAGGCGTGTTGAGGCGGCCCGCCCCGTTGCAACGAAGCGGGCCGCTTGTTTCCACGCTCGACCTCAATACCTCACCACGACCACATCACAAACTAGAACGGATACTGGCGCGGCTCGTGCTGTAGCGTGATCCAGCTCTTCCAAGACGCGTATGAATCTATGAATTCATCCGCACCACAGGCTTGATGGTCTTGCCGGACTTGGAATCCGAAAACGCGTCTTCCAATGCGTCGAACTCATAAAACGTAATGAGCTTATCGAAGGGAAATTGCCCCTGGCGGTAGTATTCGATGAGCTGGGGGATAAACACCTTGGGCACCGAATCTCCCTCGATAACGCCCATCATGGTCTTACCTTCCGCCATCAGGTCATTGTGAACATCCAACGTGACTTCCGGGGTCACGCCAACAATGGCCAGCTGCCCCAGGGGACGCAACGCATGCAGCCCCTGACGCACGACCTGCGGCACGCCGGTCGTTTCGACAGCGTAGTGCGCGCCCGCGCCGGTCACGGCGCGAATCTCTTCTACCACGTCCACCTGGCTGCCGTTGAAAGCGTGCGTGGCCCCCAACTCCTTGGCGAGGGTCAGGCGGTTATCGTGTACGTCGACGGCGATGATCCGTGAACAACCGGCGATACGCGCCGCCATGATGGCGCTCAGCCCAACCGCACCGCAGCCGTAGACCACCAGGCTGCTGCCAAACGCGGGTTTGAGGCGGTTGAAGACCGTGCCGCTCCCCGTCTGGATACCACAGCCCAGTGGTGCCAGCACACCCAAATCGAGATCCGGATCCACCTTGACCACGTTGCGCTCATGAACCACCGCGTGAGAACCGAACGACGACTGTCCAAAGAAGGTGGAGACCTCTTCGTCCCCATGGTGCAGATAGCAAGCCCCATTCTCGGCACGACCACCGAAGTTCAATTCATTCATGCGCATACAAGCACTCGGATACCCGGTCAGACAGTGCTCGCATCCACCGCAATGGGCGAAAGACAGGACGACATGATCCCCCGGCGCAAACGCCGTGACTTCGCTGCCCACGGCCTCGACGATGCCCGCACCCTCGTGGCCTAGCACCACAGGGAATGGCGTCAGCCCCATCTCGCGCGCCACGGCATCCGTGTGGCATACACCCGTGGCCACGATCCGCAAGCGCAGCTCCTTGGCTCCCGGCTCGGTCAATGCCAAGGTTTCCACAGAGAAAGGTTCGCCCTTGCCTCGGGTAACGGCCGCTTTGATTTGCATGGAAGGTTCCCCACAACAGTTTGGTGAATGCCCCTCGCCATCCTGTGGTGGAGGCGCATGATTACCGGGCCACGATACGGCCCGGTGGTGTCGTCATTACCGCATGCAAACTAGAACGGATACTGGCGCGGCTCGTGCTGTAGCGTGATCCAGTGTTCGGTGGTGAATTCATCGATCGCCCAGTCACCGTTGAAACGGCCCAGGCCGGAGTTCTTTTCACCGCCGAACGGCGCATGCGGTTCGTCGTTCACAGGAATATCGTTGACGTGGGTCATGCCCGCCTTGATGTTCTGCGCAAAGCGTACGCCGCGTTCCAGGTTCTGGGTAAAGACCGCGCTGGAGAGGCCAAACTCGGTGCGATTGGCCAGTTCCAGCGCATGCGCTTCATCGCGCGCTGACTGAATACCCACCAACGGCCCGAAGATTTCTTCCTCGGCGATTTCCATTTCTGCCGTGACATCGCCGAACACATGCGGGGGCAGCACGTTGCCTTGTGCCTCGCCGCCGGTCAGCAGTTTAGCCCCTTCGGCCTGCGCCTTGGCGATCTTGGTCTGGAGTCCATCCAACTGCTTGGCATTGATGATCGGTCCCACGGCGGTCTCGGCATCGGCGGGATCACCGTAGCGCAGCGCCTTGACGCGTTCGACGAAGCGCGCCGTGAACGCCTCCAGCAGCGGTGCTTCGACGATGATGCGATTGATCGCCATGCAGATCTGGCCCTGGTGCAGGAACTTGCCCATCACCGCCGCATCGACCGCTTGCTCGACATCGGCATCCGCCAGCACCACGAAGGGGCTGTTACCGCCCAGCTCCAACGCGACATGCTTGAGATGCTTGCCGCCGCTGGCCAGGCGCCCGATGTTGAGGCCCACCGGCGTCGACCCAGTGAAGGTGATCAGCGACGGCACGGGATGCTCGACGAAGGCGTCGCCGATCTCGGAACCGGCGCCGACGAGGACGCTCAACACCCCTGCCGGCAGCCCGGCTTCTTCAAAGATGCGCGCCAAGAGCAGTCCCCCGGTAATGGGCGTGTCGCTCGCCGGCTTGATGACCACCGCGTTACCTAACGCCAACGCTGGCGAGACCGAGCGAGCGCTCAGGTTGAGCGGAAAGTTCCAGGGGCTGATGACGCCCACCACGCCCAACGGCGCCCGATAGACACGGCTTTCCTTGCCGGGGATGTCCGAGGGCAGAATACGCCCGTGCGCCCGCGTCGGCATGCTGGCCGCTTCCTGAGTGATCGCCCGCGCCGCGCCCCATTCGATCTGCGCCTTGATGCGGGTACTGCCGGATTCACGGATGATCCAATCGATGATCTCGTCACGGCGCTCATCGAAAATCGTCACCGCCCGGCGCATGACATCGCCGCGGGCGTTGGGACCCATCGCCGCCCATTCGGCCTGGGCCACCTGGGCTTGGCGGTAAGCATCGTCCAGGTCCTGCCGATCGGCCATGGCCAACTCGAGCAATGTCTCCCCGGAATACGGATTGGTCACGCTCAGACGACGCTCGGCGCGGCCTTGCCGCCATTCTCCCGCAATCGGCTGGGTATCCTGGCCGGCAAACAACGGTGCTTGTGTCATGTCTCTCACCTCAATCGACGTACGAAGACGCAACCTCGCTGGGTCGCGTCGCTGTCATGCGAGACTAGCCGGGCATTTAATACGCAGACTAATAGTAATACCCAATGGTCTCGATACATGGCGACTTCGCCGCAACACCCGCTCAAGATTCCAGCGGCTCGTAGGGCAAGCCCACGTAGTTCTCGGCGATGGTGGTCAAGCCTGCCTCGGAGCCAGTGACATAGTCCAATTCGGCTTGCTGCATGCGAGAACCAAAGTCTTCTTCCTCGGAGAACTTGTGGAGGATCGAGGTCATCCACCACGAAAAGCGCTCGGCCTTCCAGACGCGCTTGAGGCAGGTCTGGGAGTAACGCGGCACCAAATCGGTGCGGCCTTCGTGATACACCTTGAGCATCAACCGGTACAGCGTATTGACGTCGCTGGCCGCCAGGTTGAGTCCCTTGGCGCCCGTCGGCGGCACGATATGCGCAGCATCGCCGACCAGGAACAGGCGGCCGTATTGCATGGGCTCGACCACGAAGCTGCGCAACGGCGCGATGCTCTTTTCCAGAGAGGGCCCCGTCACCAGGTTGGCGGCAACGTCCTCGGGGAGACGACGCCGGAGTTCGTCCCAGAAGCGTTCGTCCGACCAGTCCTCGACCTTTTCTTCCAGCGGTACCTGCACGTAATAGCGGCTACGTGTCTGGGAGCGCATGCTGCATAGGGCGAATCCCCGCTCGTGGCGGGCATAGATCAACTCGTCGGAGACCGGCGGCGTATCGGAGAGCAATCCCAGCCAGCCAAACGGATAGACGCGTTCGAAGGTCTTCAGCCGGTCTTCGGGAATCGACTGGCGCGAGACGCCGTGATAGCCGTCACAGCCCGCGATATAGTCGCAATCGAGCCGCCGCGTTTCGCCGTCCTTCTCGAAGGTCACGTAGGGTGCGCCACTATCGAGATCGTAGGGCTGCACGTTATCCACTTCATAGAGGGTCTGACCGCCCTCGGCCTCGCGCGCTTCCATCAGGTCACGCGTCACTTCGGTCTGGCCGTAGACCATAACCTGCTTGCCGCCGGTATGCCCCGCCAGGTCGACACGCACTCGGCGATTGTCGAAGGCCAGCTCGACGCCATCGTGCGGCAAGCCTTCTTTGTCCATGCGGCGGTCGACACCGGCTTCGCGCAGCAGATCGACCATGCCCTGCTCGAGCACACCGGCACGAATGCGGCTCAAGACGTATTCGCCGCTGCGCCGCTCGAGGATGACGTTGTCGATCCCCACGCGCTGCAGCAATTGCCCCAACAGCAGCCCCGAGGGGCCGGCACCGATGATCGCGACTTGGGTTTTCATGGTGATCTCCTCTTATTCGGCGCTGAGCGTTGCTCAGTCATCGGGTTGCATTTTTCACCGATAAAAAGCCACGAATAAGACAAAATCCCCGGATGATTTTATACTTTCCCAAGATCAGTACGTAACTTTGGTCGAAGTATCGACCTTCGTCGAACAGGAAAAGGGCATGACGACACGGCAACAAGGTGCCATCCCGGTCTTTCAACTCTATGGCGAGACGCATCAATGGCCGACGCCGGACCTGCTGCACTGTGAGTCCATCGCCGAACGCAGCCGTCTGCACGACTGGCACATACGTCCGCACCGCCATGCGGATCTGGTGCATGTCCTGCATATCGCCCATGGTGAAGTCCGCTTGACCTTCGATGACGACGTGCAGCGCGTCCAGGGGCCGCTGCTGATCGTCGTCCCCGCGATGACGGTGCATGCGTTTCGCTTCTCGCACGATGTCGATGGCCACATCATCACCCTGGCGATGCCGCTGGCGACCCATATCGCCGATACGTTGCATCCCCAGGGCCAGGTGCTGGCGCGTGCGGGGTTTTATCCATTGGCCGAACAGGCCGAACGCGCCCCCATCGCCACGCTCGTTGCCCAGCTCGATGCCGAGTACCGCCAGCCGGCCGAAGGGCGCGATGCCTTGCTCGAGGCCTTGCTCAACAGTTTGCTGGTTCTTGCCTCACGGCGTGCCACGCGTCGCCAGGCCCGCCGTTCGCGTCATCATGAACGCGGCGAGGCACACCTCGCCCGCTTTCAACAGCTCATCGAAGCGCACTACCACCAGCAGCCCAGCATTCCCGAACTCGCCGCGCATCTAGGCATCAGCAGCGCACACCTCAGCGCGATCTGCCAACGGCTGGCGGGACGCAGCGCCCAGCAGTTGCTGCACGAGCGGGTGCTTCTCGAGGCGAAGCGTCACTTGACCTACACCAACATGACCATCGGTCAGGTCGCTGAAAGGCTGGGCTTCAAGGAACCGGCCTATTTCACGCGCTTTTTCAAACGCCACGTCGCCTGCTCACCGAAGGAATTCCGCCAACGTCAGCCATAGCCTCACCAGCGCTTTGGATCCAAACACGTCATGTCGTCTCCGACGCACGCCCCACTTCCCCCAAACCGAAGAGCGTGCCGTAACGCAATCCGATATAGGCATGCTCGCGCATCAGCATCTCGGCCCGCGCCCCTTCACCACGCGACAAGGCCTGGAATACCAACTGATGTTGAGCGTGCGCCATGCGCAGTTTTCCGTACTCCCGGTCCAGTACCGCATCATCAATGATGATCGAGTCGGCCGAGGCGAAGGGCAGATGGTCGTTACGGGCAATCGCATCGTGGATGACGCGGCTGCCGGTCGCGCCGACGATGGCACGGTGAAATTCCTGATTGAGTGTCGCCCAGACCTCGATATCCGCCTTGACCAGATGCCCTTTTTCCAGCAACGCCTCGCCCCGCGACAAGCAGTCCCGTAGCTGCGCGCCGACCTCTTCGGTCACCCCCTGCTCCGCCAGGCGTCGCGCCGCCAGCCCCTCGAGCGCACCGCGCACTTCCACCGCACAGAGCACGTCTTCTTCCGAGAATTGGCGCACCACATAGCCACGCGTGCCGGTCTTCTGCAGCAGCCCCTCTTGCTCGAGCGTACGAAAGGCCAGGCGCACCGGCATGCGCGAGACCTGAAGCCGCTCGGCGACATGCAGCTCCTTGAGGCGTTCGCCAGGGGCGTAGACCCCTTCGCTGATGAGCTTGCGCAGACTGGCGATGACATTAAGGCGACCATTTTTTTCCGATTTTTCCGGCATCTACGCGCTCCTATCGATGGCTCGCTCTCTGGATCCAACTAAAGGATAACTTGACGTCAGGTAGGTCAAAAACCTTTACTTTGGATCCAAAGAATAACGATTCCCTACCCATAATGAGGAGAGATATTACCATGTTCCCCAAGAATACTTGGTACGTGGCCTGCATGCCGGATGAAGTCGAAGACAAGCCGCTGGGCCGCACTATCTGCAACGAACAAATCGTCTTCTTCCGCGCTGAAGGTGGCCAAATCGCCGCCGTGGAAGACTTCTGTCCTCACCGTGGCGCCCCGTTGTCCCTGGGCTTCGTGCGTGACGGTCAACTGGTATGCGGTTACCACGGCCTGGAGATGGGCTGCGAAGGCAAATGCTCCAGCATGCCCGGACAACGTGTGCGAGGCTTCCCCAGCATTCATGCCTATCCCGTCGTCGAGCGGCATGGCTTTATCTGGGTCTGGCCCGGCGATGCCGAGCAAGCCGACCCCGACCAAATCCCCGAGCTGCATTGGGCCAACGACCCTGAGTGGGCCTATGGCGGCGGCCTGTACCACATCAACTGCGATTATCGACTGATGATCGACAATCTCATGGACCTGACCCATGAGACCTACGTGCATGCCTCCAGCATCGGCCAGCCCGAAATCGAAGAATCCGCGCCGGAAACCAAGGTCAACGGCGATGAAGTGCTGACCATTCGTCACATGGAAAACATCACCGCACCGCCGTTCTGGCAATCCGCGCTGCGCGGCAATAACCTCGCCGACGACGTGCCCGTGGACCGCTGGCAGATCTGCCGATTTACGCCGCCCAGCCACATCCTGATCGAGGTCGGGGTCGCGCACGCTGGCAAGGGCGGCTACGACGCTCCGGCCGATGCCAAGGCGTCGAGCATCGTGGTCGACTTCATCACGCCGGAAACCGAGACCTCGATCTGGTACTTCTGGGGCATGGCACGCAACTTCAATCCGCAGGACGAAGCCCTGACCGAGAAGATCCGCGAAGGCCAGGGGCAGATCTTCTCCGAAGACCTGGAGATGCTCGAATCCCAACAACGCAATCTGCTCCGTTATCCGGAACGGCGCTTGCTGATGCTCAACATCGACGGTGGCGGCGTCCAGGCACGTCGCGTCATCGACCGAATCCTCAAGGCAGAAGCAGAGAACGCGCAGCCGCAACAGCAGGCCGCCACCGCCAGTTGATGGATCTTGCATAACGAAAGGATCGGCGCGCGCCGATCCTTTCCCGGTTCGCCGTTTACCCGGCAGTAGGTCATCCCATGAACGATAGTACGCTGTCTCTGTTCGTCAGAGTCACTCAAAAGCACCTGGAAGCCGAGGACATCGTCAGCTACGAGTTGGCCGACCCTCACGGGCGCCCGTTGCCAGCTTTCAGTGCCGGCGCGCATGTCGACGTGCGCGTCAAGGAAGGCGTGATTCGCCAATATTCGCTGTGCGGCCACCCCGAGGAGCGCGATCGCTACTTCATCGGTGTATTGCGCGAACCCAGCTCTCGCGGCGGCTCCGTCGCCATGCACGATGAGATCGAGGAAGGCGATCTGCTGCAGATCAGCGCGCCCAAGAACCACTTCCCTCTCGAACCTGCCAAGCGTTCGGTGCTGTTCGCCGGGGGCATCGGTGTCACACCGATCCTGTGCATGGCCGAGCGCCTGTCGCACACCAAGGCGGAGTTCGAGATGCACTATTGCGCCCGCTCACGGACGCGCATGGCCTTCGCCAACCGCCTCGAGCAGTCGGCATACGCCGATCACGTGCATTTCTACTGCGACGACACCCCTGAAGCCGGCAAGTTGGATGTCGCGAACATCACTGGCGAGCCAGACGACGACACACACATCTACGTCTGTGGTCCCGGTGGTTTCATCGAGCACGTCATGTCGACCTGCAAGGCGCAGGGCTGGCCGTCGTCACAATTGCATACCGAGTATTTCAGTGGTGTGGAGACGACCTCCGAAGACGACGAAAGCTTCGACGTGAAGATCGCCAGCAGCGGCGCGACCTTCTCGGTACCCAAGGACAAGAGCGTCTACGAGGTACTGAGCGAAAACGGCGTCGAAATCATGGTCTCCTGCGAACAAGGCGTCTGTGGCACCTGCCTGACACGCGTTCTGGAGGGGGAGCCGGATCATCGCGACCTTTACCTCGACGACGACGAACACGCCGCCAACGACCAGTTCACGCCGTGCTGCTCCCGCGCCAAAAGCAAGACGTTAGTACTGGACTTGTAAGACTTGAGTGCCACTCAGTGATTAAACTCACTGAGTGGCGCTCAGTGATGATTCCTAGGTGGTAGCAAGTAGATTTAGCCACTTAGTGTATTTCAAAGAGCCAAAAACCCTCTAATAGACCACAACCCTTGAAACAATAAGCCCACAGCTTTACCGAAAACTTCGACACAAAATGAAAAACATTACATAACAATCAAGCCCTATCCTTCACTTCAATAGTGTGTCGTTTTAACTTATCATCCGGCAACCCAAACACTTCATTTGATTCTTCTTCTGACGGATCCATCGCATTTACCACATCAACCTGCTTGTGTAACTTTTGCAAAATACCAATAAAAACATCGACCTCGTCGTCTGTTAATGGCTCAAGCAAAAGCGACTCTCTCGCTAACGCAACGCTCATGACATCATCATGGGTTTTAAGGCCTTCCTGTGTTAAAGCAACCAACTTACGCCGCTCATTTTTATTGTCATAAACCACTGAAACTAGACTTCTATCTCGCAACGACTTAAGGGAACGGCTGACAGCTGCCTTATTCAGCCCGATTACTTGCGCAACTCGACTCGCCGTTATATTCGGCTCCACTGCCAACATGGCAATGATACGCCAGTCCGTTACCCCGAGGTTAAAGTTCTTTCGATAAACAGATGACGCCCCTGCTGAAAGCTTGTTAGAAACAAACGTAATCAAAGCCGGAACGTAACGATCCAAATCTAGCACACGGTGACTCATAAAAAAGTCTCGCCAAGCATGAATAAAGGAGTAAGGCGCATCACTTTTAGCAGGAAATTCCGGCATTATCAATTTAAGGTAGGCAGGTAGGCAGGCAGGTCGGCAGGTCGGCAGGTCGGCAGGTCGGCAGGTCGGCAGGTCGGCAGGTCGGCAGGTCGGCAGGTCGGCAGGTCGGCAGGTCGGCAGGTCGGCAGGTCGGCAGGTCGGCAGGTCGGCAACATCCTAAACAACCTGATAGCCTAGGCGAGAAAGACTCCCGCCTAGGGTTATAAAATTCTTATTCTTCAAACCTCCCATAATCAGGCTGCTCTTCATATACTTTAAACTCTTTATTAACGAGCTCACCAGACTCACCCTTTACCACTTTTCGCATGTATACATTTTGAATCGGGCTACGATAATCTGAATCAATCATCATAGGCCCCCGTGGACTGATCCAAGATAAGCCTTTAACGGCGTCGACAGCAGCTTCCGGCTTTTTCTCACCGCCTGTGGCTTCAATCATCTTGTAGATGACATGCGCACCATCATAAGCCCCCACAGAAGCCCAGTTGGCGATCGCGTCTGGATAAAGCGAGTGGAGAGAGTCAAGAAACGCTTGGTTTTCGGGCGAGTCATGGGCCTGCGAATAATGAAAACCAGTATGCAAGCCGAGTGCAGAACTTCCTAAAGTTTGCAAATCAAGCTCTTGCGTTTCTGCCGTGCCTAGGAATCGAATGCCTTCTTCCATTAGACCATTATCGGCATAGGCTTTCACAAATCCATACGTAGGTGGCCCACCGGGAAGAAACACATATATAGCATCAGGCGCTTCCGACTTTGCGCCTTGGACAAAAGGGCCGAAATCGGTCGTATTCATCGGCATCCTGACAGACCGAAGAATCTCACCACCATCCTTTTCGAACTGCTTAGCGAACGCCTGCTCAGCATCGATGCCGGGGCCATAGTCAGTCACCAAAGTTACTACTTTATCAATACCTTCTTCCTTAGCGTAAACGGCTACAGGAACACTAACCTGAGGAGTAGTGTAAGATGTTCTAACAAAGTAGTCGGATTGCTGGGTGATTGCGGATGTAGCGGCGTTGAAAATAACGGCAGGAGTTTTTGCCTTATTAATCAAGGGCGCAACTGCCAAGGCGTTAGGAGTAAACACAAATCCTCCTAGGTAATCGACCTGCTCCTGCACGATCAATTCCTGGGCTACGCTCCGTGTTCGACCGGGGTCTGGCCCACCATTATCCTTGTAGATGAACTCTACACTGTGGCCACCTACGGACTTGCCATGCTGAGCCTGGTAGGCATCAATAGCTTGCCGGAATTGCTGGCCATAATCGGAAAAAGGCCCCGAGAGCGGAGCGACTATCCCAACCTTGACTGGATCGTCTGCCTGCGCCGTCATGGTTAAGGTAGTCGCTGCAAGAGAGGTGGCGAGCAGTAGCTTAAGTTTTAGCATTGGTATCTACCTTCTGCGATAAGAGATAAGTATTATTATTAGTTAGCTTAGGCCGTCTTGGCCAAGCCGATGGCACCCTCGAGCACATCCGGTCTATTGCGTAGCTCGTCTGGTGTCCCTTGATATACTGGAACACCTCGCTCCAGAACCAAGACCTGCGTCGAGAAGTTTAGAACCACATCGACATGCTGCTCGACCAAAATGCAACCGATGCCGGTATGATCAATTAAAGTACGGATTTTTCCCATTAATTCTTCAGCAAGTAGCGGTGCCAACCCTTCCAGAGGTTCGTCAAGTAACAGTAACGAAGGAGCACTCATCAAAGCGCGCGCCACCGCCAGCATTTGCTGTTCCCCCCCAGAGAGTTGATTGCCATAGTTACATCGGCGTTCCTTGAGACGAGGAAACCAACTGTATGCGTCATCAACGCGCTCTTTGGGCTGACCCGCGAGTCCAGCAACAAGGTTTTCCTCTACACTGAGCGAAGTGAAGATGTCCCGTGTTTGCGGAACATAACCTAGTCCAGCTCGGGCCCGCTGGAATGTCGTCATGCGGCTGATATCTTGGCCCTCGAAGTAAAGCAGACCGCCCTGGTACTGTGTTAACCCCATGAGGGTGGCTAAGGTAGTCGTCTTGCCAGCACCGTTGCGCCCCAAAATTCCCAATCGCTCGCCACGCTGTATGGCAAATGTGACATCTTCGATGATGCATGTTCCGTCATAACCCGCTCTTAGACTTTCAACCGTGAGCCCTGTTGATTGCTTTATTGTCATCTTATACTCCCGCTCCCAGGTAAATATCGCGCACTTCTTTGTTATTCGAAATTTCCTCTGGTGTGCCCTCTACCAATAACTCGCCGCTCACCAATACAGCGATTTGAGTCGCAAATCTAAAAACTAAGTTCATATCATGCTCGATCAACAAGACAGCAAGATCTGCTGGCAAGTCCTCGACAGCTTGCAAAATGATACCGCTCTCACTCTGCGGAACGCCGGCCGCGGGCTCGTCCAGTAGAAGAACACGCGGCTTGAGCGCCAAGACCAAGGCAATCTCGACCAGTCTCTGTTCGCCATATGCAAGGCCTCGAACCTCGCTACTAGCCCTATCGCCCAATCCTAGAATATCCAGAATACGTTCGACCTCAGCATCAAGTCCCTCGACATGTTCAATGCGACGCAAGAAAGTGAATGACTGGCGTCTGAGTTGGAGTATTGCTAAACGCAAGTTGTCAGCAACGGTCAGATCCTTGAACAATCGCGTCACCTGAAAGGAACGAACTAATCCTCTGCGTACACGTGCCGACTGTGGTAGATTAGAAATCTCTTCGCCATCCAGTTTGATGGAGCCGGAGCTTGGCTGAAGAACGCCGGTAACCAGGTTAACGAACGTGGACTTCCCTGCACCGTTGGGGCCAATCAGTGCCGTGCGCGCGCCGGCCTTGAGCACTAGATCAATATTCTGGGCAACAACCAAGCCCCCAAAGGCTTTTTTAAGACCTGAAACTTCAAGGCGCGGAAGCGCCAAGGGGTCTGACGTTATTGAATTATTCACTACGCCTCCCGACTTTAATCCACGCCATAAATATATCGAATAACTGCATGAGCCCTTTGGGTAGAAAAAGCACGGTGGTAACAAGTAGCAGCCCGATAAACAGCATCCAAGTTGAGGGATCCAAAGCAGCCGCCATATGGTGAACCACCATAAAAATTACTGTGCCGATGAGAGCTCCATAGAGACGCCCCGTGCCCCCGAGAATCAACATGACTAAAGCTTCGGCGGAAAGTGTGAAGCTGAGGCTCTGCAAACCAACAACCTGCACTGTTTGTGCCGATAAGCCGCCAGCGACACCCGCCATAGACCCGGCAATGGCATAAATTATCATCAGATGACGGTAAACGGGATAGCCCAATGCCCGCATACGTTCTTGATCTTCGCGCAAACCCTTAGCGGCAAGACCAAAGGGTGAGCGAACCAGTTGCCGCATAAGTAAGAAAGCCAAGGCTAAAATACTCAGGGAATAAAAAAAACCGGTTCGCCCATAAAAATCGAACTCGAAAATCCCGAATAATGGCGCAACAGCAAAGCCATAAAGTCCATTATCCCCTCCTGTAATGTCTTGAGCTTGATTAGCAGCTGCGAAGAGCAGCTCAGCCACAGCGATCGTCAGGATAATGAACGATAGGCCATGAGTCCGAAGCATGAACGACCCACTTACCAGAGCTATACCTGCCCCAATAATGCCGGCAACCAGCAGCCCAATGAGGGGGTCAGGATGTACGTACATAGCAAATAGTCCCGCACAGTATGCCCCCGCCCCAAACATAGCTGCTTGACCTAACGTGGCAATCCCCGTATACCCCAGCAGTAGATCAAGAGACAGCACGAAAAGTGCCATAACAACAATTTCAGTAAGAAACCCCAGATTAGAAGGAAAGATATAGAAACAGACAACACCCGCTACGAGAATACAAATCTCTGGCAAAAGCGGGACTTTTACATGGCGCTTAACAGCGTTACTCGCAACAACTTTGGACTCAAACATTAACTCCCCTCCCAAACATGCCATTAGGTCGCATGCTGATAATAATTATTATGGCAATAAAGAAAAGAATACTAGAGTACTCAGGGGCTAGATACTTAGTGGCAGTATCAACCATGCCCAAGGTTAGAGCGCTCGCCAGCGTACCGACCAAGCTACCTAGCCCTCCGACAGCGACCACTGATAAAAACAACACCATATATTTGAGAGGATAATAAGGTTCGATAGGCAACAACGAAGACCCTACGATGCCACCCAGAGCTGCCATACCTGCCCCCAGCGCGAAGGCGACCGTAGCAACGAGTCGAGTGTTGATACCAACCGCGCTAGCCGTAGCAGGATGGTCGACAGCGGCGCGTAGCCGGATACCGAAAGTTGTCTTTTCGATCACCAGCCAGAGGGATAGGAAAACGAGTATGCCTGAAATAAGAACCAAAATACGTTGCGCGGGCATGGTCCTAAAACCAACATCCATCGAACCGCTTAGAAGTGCAGGTAAGGGCATTGCGCTCATGCGGGTGCCGAATATGAGACTAGCTAATGCTATCGCAATAAAGGTCACTCCAATCGTCAGCAACACTTGATCTAGAGCGGTGCGCCCATAAACTCGGCTAATCAAAAATCGCTCCAATGGGATCGAAACCAAGCTCACCACTACAACTGCAAGCATGACACCAACTACCCATGGCATTCCCACGCTACTTATTAACGTTATGGCAACATATCCACCAAGCATGGCAAACACACCATGTGCCAAATTAACAAAACGCATTAGCCCCATCGTAATGGAAAGGCCTACTGCAATCATGAATAGCAGTATGCCATATATCAATCCGTCGACGATTATATTGCTCAACACGATCATTGCCACCTCTTATTATAAGGTTAGGCTGGCTCACTTCACTCTGAACGAATGCATTATTTTTAACTCCAAGTGTTCGCCAGGTGAACGCTAGTTTGCTTTACGAACAAGCTAGGCTCGACATGTTGACTCGTCAACATAGACAAAAGTTTTAAGTGTATTTGCAGGCCATCCTTTTCAGCCAAAAAACCTTAAAAATCATGAGAATATACACCCATTTAGGAATTACTTCCCCGCCGACATCTGGGCTCATGGTTTTTTATCGTAATATTATATAAATCATAAATAGCACAGCGGATTTATAACTCACTGATTCATATAGATTAAATCACCCGACTCGTGGGGAGGGTAGTAGTGAATTATACCAAGGGATAATGTTGACTAGTCAACACTCGTGTCTAAGCTGACATTCACAGCAGCTGGTAGGCGCTGTCACAGACAACAGGTGATACGAGGAGACATGCCATGGTTGAGGCTAAAACCGATTCTAAAGTACCGGTAGTCGACAAGGACCCCTTCGACCTTGGGATACTGGCTGATCCATTTGATTTCCATGAAGAACTGCGCGAAGCCGGTCCAGTCGTCTGGCTGGAGCAGTACCGTTTATGGGGGCTGGGACGCTACGAGAACGTGCATGCGACGTTGAATGACTGGGAAACCTTCTGCTCTTCGGCCGGAGTGGGCATCAGCAACTTTCGCAAGGAGAAACCTTGGCGCGAGCCCAGTATCCTGCTGGAAAAGGATCCGCCGGAGCATACACGCGCCCGCTCGATAATGACGAAAGTACTCTCGCCAGTAGCGGTCCGAAAGCTGCGCTCCGACTTTGAGACTGCAGCAGAAAAGATAGTCGATGAGGTTATCCAGAGGGGCGAATTCGATGCTGCCACGGATCTTGCCGAGGCGTTTCCCACCAAGGTCTTTCCCGATGCCGTGGGGCTGACAGCCCATGAACGGGAATACCTGTTGCGTTACGGCAATATTGCGTTCAACGCCTTTGGGCCACGGAACTCGCTGTTCGAGGCTTCTATGGCCGAGGCGCCAGAAGTCTCGGAATGGATTATCGATAAATGTCGTCGTGAAGCCTTGAGTGAGCATGGCTTCGGGGCGCAAATTTTCGCCCACGCGGATCAGGGCGAAATCACTGAACATGAAGCAGGCATGCTAGTGCGTTCGCTGCTGACCGCAGGACTCGATACTACCGTCAATGGTATTGGGTGCGCCTTACGTAGCTTGGCAGCTAACCCTGAGCAGTGGCAAATCTTGCGCAATAACCCAAGCCTGGTTCGCAACGTGTTCGATGAAACGCTTCGTTACGATTCACCA
Organism: Chromohalobacter nigrandesensis; assembly: GCF_023061285.1. GTDB lineage: Bacteria > Pseudomonadota > Gammaproteobacteria > Pseudomonadales > Halomonadaceae > Chromohalobacter > Chromohalobacter nigrandesensis. The sequence continues at coordinate 142,861 of NZ_JAKGAM010000005.1, read as the reverse complement.
GTACAGACTTTCTTCCGTACGACGACTCGAGAGGTAGAGGTCGAAGGTGTCAAGTTAGGCGAGGGTGAAAAGGTATTAATGTTCTTGAGTGCAGCCAATCGCGATCCTCGGCGCTGGGAAAACCCGCATGACTTCGACATTCAGCGTAAAGCTACCGGCCATGTTGCCTTTGGTTCTGGGATTCATGGATGTGTCGGCCAGATGGTTGCCCGCCTGGAGGCGGAAGTCCTGCTGTCGGCGCTACTCAAGCGAGTCAAGACACTTGAACTGACTAGTGAACCTACAGTGAAGTTAAACAATACCACGCGTGGGTGGGCACACATTCCTGTTTCCGTCACCGCAGCGTAAGGGAGGTACACATGCCGAGCATCACTTATGTACACCCCAACGGGGAACGGCAGACCGTCGAGGTCAAGAGTGGTACCAGTGTCATGCAGGCCGCCATGGCCGAGGGTATATCGGGCATCGTGGCTGAGTGTGGTGGGTCTGCCATGTGCGCCACCTGCCATGTCTATGTGGATCCCGAGTTTGTCGAGCACGTACCCGACGTGCAGGAAATCGAAGATGAAATGCTGGAATGTGCAGCAAGCGAACGTCGTGAAAGCAGTCGCCTGAGTTGCCAGTTGGTGGTGTCCGACGAGATGGATGGTCTAGTAGTGCACCTACCGGAGACGCAGGTATGAGCGTGCAACCATGCTGCGTCATCGTAGGGGCCGGACAGGCGGGACTACAACTCGCCGTCTCGCTGCGAGACCTGGAGTATGCGGGGCGTATCGTACTGGTGGGCGAGGAGGCATGTGTCCCTTACCAGCGTCCCCCGCTTTCGAAAGCTTATCTCCTGGGAAAAGTCGAACCGGACAATCTGCAGTTTCGCCCGTCGACTTTCTTCCAGGAGAAGAAGATCGAATATTACGAAGGCGTATGCGTCGACTCAGTTGAACGAGAGCAGCGCCAGGTTCGACTCTCTTCCAACGAGGTCCTCAGTTACGATCATCTCGTCCTGGCGACCGGGGCGAGCAATCGCCGCTTACCGTTACCTGGCATCGAGCTTGAAGGCGTGTGCGAACTCAGAAGCCTGGCCGATGCTCAACAGGTACGTGACCGCCTAAGCGGTTGCCGAAAGGCCGTCGTTATAGGGGCGGGCTTCATCGGCATGGAGTTCGCCGCAGTAGCGGCGCAACTGGGCATAACAGTGACCGTCGTCGAAGCCGCATCTCGTCCTTTCTCACGTGCCTTGTCGAATGACACAGCTGACTATTTGGCAGCATTGCATCGCGAGCAAGGCGTGGTATTTCGCTGCGACGCTCAAGTGAATGAAGTTCTCGGAGATGCATCTGGCCACGTATGTGGCGTGGAGCTGGAGAATGAGGATCGAATCGATGCGGATCTTGTCATGACCGGTGTCGGCGTCGTCCCCAATGACTCCCTGGCGCGTGCGTCCGGGCTGCAGGTCGACAACGGCATCGTGGTCGATGAATACCTAGCCACCTCGGATCCGGCAATATCCGCCATCGGCGATTGTGCCAGCTACCCCAGCGCTTTTTCAGACGCAGCCAGGGTGCGGCTCGAATCGGTGCAGAACGCAGTAGACCAGGCGCGCACCCTGGCTCAAAGACTGACGGGCCAGAGCATCGCCTACACCAAGGTCCCCTGGTTCTGGAGCGACCAGTTCGATACCAAGCTGCAAATTGCCGGCCTTTCGGCGGGTCATGACCAGACAGTTCGTCGCCAGCAAGCAGGCAAAAGAGGATTTTCAGTATTCTGCCTGCGGGGCGATAGATTGCTGGCTGTAGAGTCGGTCAACTCACCTGCCGACCATTTACTAGCCAGGAAACTCATTGAAGGGTCTGCATCCGCCACTAAAGAGCAGATAGAAGACCCTGACTTCGATCTTAAGCTTCTCATTAACAACTAGACTGATATGCATATAATTAGAAGTCATTCACGAATACTTCCCTTAAATTCGCAACAAAGTTTTAGGCCTAAAAGGCAGCACGCCATTAGGTAATCAATCTAGATATTTATCTTTTCCTAAAACTTTATCCTCGCATTTATAAATTGGAGCCGATATGAAATCACGCGCCGCCATCGCCTGGGAAGCCGGCAAACCGCTGGAGATTGCCGAGATCGACGTCGAAGGGCCCAAGGTCGGCGAGGTACTGGTTCAGATCAAGGCGACCAGCGTCTGCCATACTGATGCTTTCACCCTCTCCGGGGCCGATCCGGAAGGCAACTTCCCCGCGGTGCTGGGCCACGAAGGGGCAGGTGTCGTCCAGGAAGTCGGCGAGGGTGTCACCAGCCTCAAGCCCGGCGATCACGTCATCCCGCTGTATACCGCCGAGTGCGGTCAGTGCAAGTTCTGCCTCTCCGGCAAGACCAACCTGTGCAGCGCGGTCCGCGCGACCCAAGGCAAGGGCGTGATGCCCGACGGCACCTCGCGCTTCTCCAAGGACGGTCAGTCGCTGCATCATTACATGGGCTGCTCGACGTTCAGCGAATATACCGTGCTGCCGGAAGTCTCGCTGGCCAAAGTCTCCTCCGAGGCGCCGCTGGACAAGATCTGTCTGCTGGGCTGCGGCGTCACCACCGGCATCGGTGCGGTGATGAACACGGCCAAGGTCGAACCGGGCGCCACTGTCGCCGTATTCGGCCTGGGCGCCATCGGGTTAGCGGTCATCCAGGGCGCGCAGATGGCCAAGGCGAGCCGTATCATCGCCATCGACGTCAATCCTGACAAGTTCGACCTGGCGCGTCAGTTCGGCGCTACCGACTTCGTCAATCCCAAGGACTACTCGGACCCCATCCAGCAGGTCATCGTCGACCTGACCGATGGCGGCGTCGATTATTCCTTCGAATGCATCGGCAACGTCAACGTCATGCGCAGCGCACTGGAGTGCTGTCACAAGGGCTGGGGCGAATCGATCATCATCGGTGTCGCCGGCGCTGGGGAAGAGATTTCCACACGCCCGTTCCAGTTGGTCACCGGGCGCGTCTGGAAGGGCTCCGCCTTCGGTGGCGTCAAGGGTCGCAGCGAATTGCCGAGCTACGTCGACGACTACATGAATGGCAAGCTCAAGATCGACGAATTCGTCACCCAGGACATGGCGTTCGAGGAGATCAACGAGGCGTTCGAGTTGCTGCACGCCGGCAAGAGCATTCGTACCGTGCTGCATTACTGACGGGGAAATGACCAGCAGGTGCAGACTCTCCCAAGACGACAGAGGTGAACGCAGTGCTGAAAGCAAGAGAAATGGAACCCCATGAATCTGGAGAATAGCAAACAGGAAGCAATCTCGACGCCCTACCAAGAATGGCGAGAGCGAGCCAGACTCCACACCACCACAACTAGTGCAATGACCACTTTCTGAGGAGCCCCTCCATGAGCAATATCAAGATCCATCCCGCCGTTGACAACGGTGTGCGCGCCGGCAGCGACAGTTTCCAAGGCGCCTCACTGCATTGCCGCTGTACCGACAACCCCGTCGAGGTAACCGTTAAAGCACAATGCGCCCATAATCATGTGTGTGGATGTACCAAGTGCTGGAAGCCCGAAGGGGCCCTGTTCTCGATGGTAGCCGTGGTACCCCGCGACAGCCTCAGTGTCACCGAAAATGAAGACAAACTGGAAGTCGTCGATACCTCCGCAGCCATCCAGCGACATGCCTGTACCCAGTGCGGGGCCCATATGTTCGGACGCATCGAGGATACCGGCCATCCTTTCCATGGTCTGGACTTCATCCACACGGAACTCTCCAACGATACCGGCTGGGCAGCGCCGGAGTTCGCCGCCTTTGTCTCCTCGATCATCGAGTCGGGAGCCGATCCGGACAACATGAACCAGGTACGTAGCCGACTCAAGGAACTGGGCCTGGAGCCCTATGACTGCTTGTCGCCACCGCTGATGGATACTATCGCCATCCATATGGCTAAAGCTAAAGGGGTGCTGTGACGCCAATTACCCTCCTACCTACAGACACTATCGGGCGCCCCAACGGCAGATCTTGGGGCGCCGTCATCTTGAACCGACAGTCCAGATGATTGAGCGATACTCAGGCTCACGCTGGCTTCCCCGCCCGAACATCACCTTTTTCTGAAGAATTAACTCTTGGTCTCATAAACAAATTGATAATGTCTCAAAATACGAGATTATTACACAATCAAAAGTCCTAGCATGGCATAAGCCGTTTGCGAAGGTCTTAGGAGGCAACATGAGTTATTTCAAAACAAAAACTGTCGCTTTTGCGGCGCTTCTCCTGTTCGCGTCGGCGACGCAGGCACAGCAACTGGGCATCGGTACGATGGGCCAGGGCACCAGCGGGTATTCCATGGGCGCCGCGATTGCACGCGTTCTATCGGAAAACGGCATTGACGCACTGGTGCAACCCAGTGCGGGTACCAGCTCTTACCTACCTCTGATCGACATGGGGGAACTTGACCTCGGCATTGCCAATGCCATCGAGGTCAGCGACGCGGTTTCTGGAAATGGATACTTCGAAGGCCACGCTCTAGAAAATATTGCGCCTGCCGCGCGACTCTATCCGTTTCGGGTAGGAGTCTTCGTTCGGGACGATAGCGGTATACAGACGGTTGCTGACCTGGCCGGACATTCCGTCACCTATGGCTTCACCAGCCAAGCCACGATGAATCGCGTGCTAGACGCGATACTCGCCGCTGGCGGGCTCGAGCCGTCCGACATCGAACAAGTCATGGTGCCTAATATCGTGCGCGGGGTTAACGCTTTCGTAACAGGCCAAGCCGATGGCGCCTTCTTCGCCGCAGGGTCCGGCAAGGTGACGGAAGCTGACGCCTCTGTGGGTGGCATCCATTTCCTCCCTTTGCCTGAAAGCGACGAGGCGGAAGCGCGCCTTCAAGACGTCATTCCCCAAGCCTACGTGGATACCATCGAGCCACGTGAAGGCCTAACGGGCATTGATGGCCCCATGCCGATGATGGCCTATGACTACATGCTAGTGGTAGGGACCCACGTCCCTGATGAAGAAGTCGCGCGTATCGTCACGATCCTCCGCGACAACAAGCAGGCGCTTGTCGACTCCTTCGGTGCATTTCAGGACATGGATCCCGACGCCATGTATGTCGATATCGACGTGCCCTACCACCCCGGCGCACTCAGCGTATTGGACACCGAAGAAAGAACTGACAACTAAGACGCGCATACCCACGGGCATGGCACCTGGCTTGTCCGTGGGAGATTTTAACCATGTCCGTGCCCACACCGCGCGATCTTAACCTCGCCAATTTCCGATTGATGGATACAGCCATGACTACCTCGTCTCCAGGCACTCCGCGGCAACCTACTTCCTATGGCCTGCTGACGATGACGCTGGCCACGATCATGACCCTCTGTGCCATTCTTCAAGCGCTCGATGTCCCACAGTTACTGGGGCTCAGCCTTTATACCGAACAGTATCTGGCCGCGATCCTCGCCTTCGCGCTCGGCATGACCTTCCTCGTGGCTCCCCGCTTCACCGGACGGCTTCGTTTCCTCGATCCGCTCCTGGCACTGGCAGGCTTTTGTGCCGCCGGCTATATCGCCCTGAGCTATCCCACGATCGTCAATGAATTGGTCTATCGGCCTGTGGACGGTCTGATCGTCAGCCTGGTCATCGGCTTGCTGACGATCGAGGCCGTGCGCCGGCTGACCGGGCCAGGACTGACCATCATCGTTGCCCTGTTCTTAGCCTATGGCCTCGTCGGTTACCTGCTCCCCTTCGGGATGACGCGACAAATCCTATGGGACCGACTTGCAATCTATGTGGTCATGGATACCAACGGTCTGATCGGCTTACCACTGATGGTGACGGCCAGCATGGTGTTTTCGTTCATCTTCCTCGGCCAGCTCCTCGTCAGTTCCGGCGGTAGCGCGTTCTTCAACGACTTGGCTCTGGCGTTGGTCGGGCGCTCCAGAGGTGGAGCCGCAAAGATTGCAGTGGTTTCATCTTTTCTGTTCGGCAGCGTCTCGGGCAGCGCCGTCGCCAATGTGGCGGCGTCGGGCGGCGTCACCCTGCCGCTAATGCGCCGAGCAGGATACAAACCCCACATGGCCGCCGCCATCGAAGCCCTGTCGTCTACCGGCGGGCAGCTTGCACCGCCGATCATGGGGGCAGCTGCCTTCTTGATGGCCGAGTTTCTCCAGATCTCTTTCGCCACCGTAATCTTGGCTGCGGTAATCCCTTCACTACTCTATTACCTGGCGATCTTCTTCTACATCGATGCCCACGCCGCATCGAACGGCATGTCATTGCCCGACGACGTGGAAATTCGCCCGCTGCGGCACGTCTTAGCGGACGGTTGGCAGTTCGTCGCCCCCTTCGTCATCCTCATCTTCGGTCTCTTCGGCCTGAACTGGCGCCCGGAACTTGCCGCGCTCGCGGCCGCTCTGGCATTGGCCGTTTTAGCGCTGTTCCTGCCCTATCGTGGTAAACGCAGCCGCCTGGGCGACCTGCTGCGCGCCTTTCCCGACGCGGGCAAGGGCATGATCGAGATCGTCATCATCGCTTCTGCCGCCGGGATGGTCATTGGCGTCCTGAACATCTCGGGCCTGGCGTTCTCCCTGACCCTGAACCTGGTGGCGATGGCGGAAGGTAGCCTGATGTTGCTGCTGCTTATTTCAGCACTTGTCAGTGTCGTGCTGGGCATGGGAATGCCCACCGTCGGGGTCTACGTGCTTCTGGCCAGCCTGATCGGCCCCGCACTCGTGCGTGCCGGGATCGAACCCATCGCTGCGCACATGTTCTTGCTCTACTTCGGCATGCTGTCGATGATCACGCCCCCCGTCGCCTTGGCAAGCTTTACCGCTGCAACCATGGCCGGGGCCGAAGTGATGAAGACCGGTTGGCAAGCGTTTCGCATGGGCTGGGTGGCCTACCTGATCCCCTTCGTCATGGTATTTGAACCGGGGCTGGTCATGCAGGCCGATCCTATCGACATCATATGGCAACTCATCGGGGCCCTGGTGGGAGTCTGGTTCGCGACCGGCGCCATTTACGGTTATCTCACCCGGCACCTCGGCATCGTGGAACGAGTGCTTCTGGGCATGATTGCGTTGGCGGGCATCTTACCGGTTTCGCTGGGTTGGGGTGGCTATCTGGTCAACCTGCTCGCCATCTTCGCAGGCGTGGTTCTCATATTTCGCACTCGGCTAACCCCGAGTCTATCTGGAAGGAGTTGATTGGTGGCCGAAGGAAGCGCCTCTTCAAGCCTCATACGGCTGATGTCGATCCTCGACATTTTCACCGAAACACGTCCGGAATGGTCGTCGGACGACATGATGACCGTGCTCGGTTATCCACGTCCGACGCTCTACCGCTATCTCAAGGTCCTCACCGATTCAGGCATGCTCGCCTCCAATGGGCATGGCATCTATACGCTCGGCCCCAAGATCGTCGAGATGGATCATCTCCTTCGGTTGTCCGACCGCCTTGTCGGTATCGGGCGGCCCGTCGTCGAGCGGCTAACCGAGCAGTTCGCCTGTACCGCCTTTCTCGTGCGTTGGTACCGCAATCGGCTTCTCTGCATGCACTCGGAAACGTCGCTTGAGGCCCCGCTCAGCAGCTACCCACGCGGCCGCGTCATGCCCATGAACCGGGGTGCCATTGCACGCACAATCCTCGCCCACCTGCAATCCCGCAAGGCGCGCAAGATCATCGAATCCTTCGCGCCTGAAAGCCCCGAGGAAGCCCGTAAAGCCTATATCTCCGAGCAAGTCTCAGCGCTGCGCATGGTTCGTCGGAACGGCTACGCCATCGCGTTCGGTGAGGTCACTCCCGGTGTCGTCGGTGTCGCCTCGCCGATTTTCGACGAGGCCGCAGAACCCACCGGCGCGCTGTGCATGACCATGCGCCAGGAAGACTGCCCACGCGAATTACAGGCCCTTACCACGCAGGCAGTCCCAGCCGCCGCCAACAGCATCACCGTATCGCTGCGACAGGCCCGCCGTACCGGCGAGGCCCCATCAAATCTCCCAATTCAAGAGGAAGCTCAGAACCAATGAAAAACAAACAAGATGCGGATGTCATCATCTCAGGCGGTGGGCCCGTCGGCATGGGGCTGGCGATAGAGTTGGGTCAGTGCGGCATCACCGTTCTGGTGATCGAAAAGCACCCTACTCCACAACGCGTACCCAAAGGGCAGAACCTGACGCAACGCACGATGGAACATTTCCGCGCCTGGGGCGCCGAATCAGAACTGCGCGCAGCCCGCACCGTGCCGGCCAACTTCGGTATTGGCGGCTTGACCAGCTACGGCACACTGCTGGGGGACTATCACTATGACTGGATGAAGCGCGAACTCGTCCACGCCTATTACGGCGCCGACAACGAGCGGCTGCCGCAGTACGCCACCGAGGACGTCCTGCGCGCCCGGGCGGCCTCTCTGGACAGCGTGACGCTGCTGACCCGCCGGGAAGTGCGTGATGTGCGCGAGGAAGACGAAGGCGTTAACGTCACTGTTCGCGACCGCGCTTCCGGCACGGACAGCGTATTCCGCGCCGCCTATGCGGTCGGCGCGGATGGCAGCCGCTCGGTGGTGCGCGAATCCGCCGGCCTGACACAAACCGTTTTCGATCATGATCGCTTGATGGTCCTGCTGGTCTTTCAGTCCGATACGCTGCATCGCGCCCTGCTGGACAAGCATCCCGGCAAAAGCTTTTTCAATGTCCTGCATCCGGATCTCCAGGGCTATTGGATGTTCTTCGGGCGCGTCGATTTGGAAGGAGAATTTTTCTTTCACGCACCCGTGCCAGCAGGCGCCGACCCGGAGACCTTCGACTTCCAGGGATACATCGAGCGCGCTGTCGGCCAGTCCATCGACATGGATATCCGCCATCGCGGGTTCTGGGATTGTCGTGTCGCCATCGCCGACAGTTACGGCAGTGGGCGCACCTTCATCGCCGGGGACGCGGCGCATAACCACCCGCCTTATGGCGGTTACGGCATCAACACCGGCTTCGAGGATGCCCGCAACCTCGGCTGGAAACTTACCGCGCTCCTCCAGGGCTGGGGCGGCCCCGAGTTGCTGACCTCCTACGATGCCGAACGCCGGCCGGTCTTCTGGTCCACCGCCAAGGACTTCATCGAGAAGTCCATCGAGACCGACCGTGATTTCTTGGCAACCTACGATCCGGCCACGAATCGGGCCGAATTCGAGGCCGTCTGGTCCGCCCGCGCCCACGGTGCCGTCAACGAGGTCGGCGATTTCCAACCCAACTACCGTGGATCTCGCATCGTGGCCGGCCCTCGGGACGGCACCGCCAGCGCGAAAGGAGCGCATAGCTTTACCGCCCGAGCAGGCTACCACCTCGCGCCACGCGCCTTGCCCGAGGGTGGAACGACTCATGATCGGCTCGGCACGGGGTTCTCGCTCATCGCACTCGGGCAATCGAACGCTGCCGCGCGTTTTGCCGATGAAGCGGCGCGGTTGAATATCCCATTGACGGTCATTGAAAGCACTGCACCAGGAACAGGAGACGAAACGGCCGACTACGGTGCAACGCTCATTCTTGTGCGCCCCGATCAGTTCGTTGCCTGGGCCGGCGACACACTCTCCGATGACCTCGATGCAACCGGTATACTGAAATTAGCGGTCGGCGCCTGAGGGCAGCAAGCAGGCGACAGGGGATGCCTTCGGCTTCCCTGTCATGCCTCTAGCTCGCGTCGTCTCCCTCGGCGCTATCAGCCGCGAACCGCCGTGCCAAACCGTCGACGAACTGCTGCTGAGCAAAGCTCAACCCTCCGCCACGCCGATAGGTCACACCAATGCGGCGGCGATTATCCGGCAACGTCACCGTCACACGAACCAGTCCCTCCGGCAGCGCCCTGACTTTACGTGGTGAGTAGAGCAATAGCGCCAAACTCTGACTTTCGCGAACCATGCTTTCGGCCAAATGAAACGTCACGATTTCACATGGCTGAACGGGAGGCGTTTGCCCCATGTTCAGGAAAAGAGACTCGAAATAGGCACGTATCGGCGTCCCCGCCGGTGCCACGATCCACGTCTGGAGTGCCAAGTCTTCCATCGATACAGACTGTTGGGCGCAAGGATGATCCGAGCGCGCCAGCACCGTGATTTCTTCTTCGGAAAGCGGTACTTCGACTAGCTCATCGTCCTCACCAACTTCCCGTAACAAGCCGACGACTAGATCGATTTCTCCACGACGAAGCGCATCCGTGAGCATCACATAGCTACCGGTCAACGCGGACAAATGCAATTGGGGATACGCCACCAGTAATTCGCCGAAGACTTGAGTGATCCTCTCCTGCTCACAGAACGGCGTCATCCCGACCGCCACGCGTCCGGTCACCTCCCCGGCCAGGCGATCGAGTCGCTCATTGAGCGGTAGCATCAGGGCACGCAGCCGGTCGCGCAACGCCGACAATCTTTCCGCCACGGGTTCAGCCCTCAGACCGCCGCCCGTACGTTGAAACAGCGAAACCCCAAGCCTCACGGACAAGGCGCCCAACGTACGACTGACATGCGACTGAGAGGTACTGAGCACCCCGGCCGCCGCGGTAGCCTTTCCCGTCTGCACCACAGCCGATACGCAATCTAGATCCAACCATGTCACATCGAAAGGCAGTGGCAATGTGGTCAGCCCTGCACCAAGCAATGCCTCACGTTCACGTCCCATCTCCGCCACTAGGCGAGCACAATGTTGACGCACGACCTCGCCCTCGGGCGTCGGTTCCGCACCACTCCATCCCCGCTGAAACAAGCTTATGGACAACGTCGATTCGGCACGATGAATGGTTCGCGAAAGACTGCTTTGACTGATATTGAGCGCCTGGGAAGCCCGGGAAAGCCCCCGCTGTTCAGCGACCGCCAGGATGGCACGCACCTCACGGATGGAAAGACGGGGTGACACATCATCGTGCGACATTCTCGCGCCTCCTGGCGGCCTGGATTTTCACTATATCAAAAACGCAAAGCGCTATTTCATCTTCGCATGAGACGACCATGACGCTTTCACCTAACGTCAGAAAGACCTGACTATCTTGGCAGCCGAGTGAGGAAACAACATGTCTGGCAAATATAAAACTGCGGTGGTGCTCGAGCGGCGAGAACTGACCGAATATATAAGTGAAATTACTCTCGGTTTGGCCGACGGCTCACCCTTGCCGGCGTCCCGAGCCGGTGCGCATGTCGAGATACGTTTCGGAGGGCAAGACGGTCGATTCCTGCGCCATTATTCGCTCATTGGTCCACTCGGCCCGGCCGATGATCATGAAGCTTTCTGGCGCATCGCGGTTCAACGAGAAAACCGCCGCCGGGGGTCCGATTACATTCATCGACACTTCAGCGCTGGCACTAACGTATTGATCTCTCCCGCGCTCAGCCCCTTTCGCCTGACTTCCGATGATGGCCCTGTCTTGCTTATCGCAGGCGGTATCGGCATTACCGCGATCCTCCCCATGCTGCGCTCCTGCGTGATGCGTCAGCGCGATGTCCACATGCTCTATGTCGGGCGCAGTCGTGACGCCATGGCCTATGTCGAGGAGGTCGAGGCGCTGGGTGGCGACGCTATCACCGTGCATGACGCCACGGCGCTCTGCGGTAGACCCGATCTCGACGCATTGCTCGCTCAACAGCCCCCCGATACCACCGCGTATGTGTGCGGCCCGCCGGCATTGATCGAGGGCACCCGCCAAGCCGCGCAACGCTTGGGATGGGCGCCGGAGCGCGTGCGTCACGAGATATTCAATGCCGCCCACAAGGCCGAGGACCGTGCCATCACGGTGCAAACCCGAAGCGGTACGCAGATTCCCGTCTCACCCGGCCATACCTTGCTGGAAGCACTCGAAGCGGCCGGTGCCGAGACCTTTTCGGACTGCCGCCGCGGAGAGTGTGGCCTATGCATCACCCCGGTCAGAAACGTCGACACGGACATCGAGCATCGCGACCGTTTTCTCACTCCCGACCAGAAACGTAGTAACCGGCAAATTGCCTTGTGCTGCTCTCGTCCACGTTCGGGCTCGATTGAACTCGATATCTGAAAGATAAAAAAGATAAAGGAGCTAACTGTCATGACCCGTGCTAGCCAAGCGACACCGCTCAATGATGAAGCCATTTTCGACGCCATGCCCATGGAAGAAGGGGGCCAGTTCGCCAATCATGCCACACCGCTGATCCGGAACTGTTGGTATGTATGTGCACGCCGCGATGAAGTATGTCGCACGCCTATCTCACGCCGCCTTCTCGACACGGACGTGGTCATGTACCGCACCCGAAGTGGCCAGCCGGTGGCCATGCACAACCGTTGTCCACACCGTGCCTTTCCCTTGGTGAAAGGCCGCGTAGAGGGCGACAGGTTGGTGTGTGGTTATCACGGCATGGAGTTCGAACCCGACGGGCTATGTGCGCACCTGCCCGCGATCTCTCATGTACCTGCCAATGCCTGTGTTCAAACCTACCCCGTCGCCGATCGTGGTCCCTTGACCTGGATCTGGATGGGAGACCCCAACCTGGCCGACGAGGCATTGATTCCCGAACTACCCTGGCTAGCCTCCCCCGAGTGGGGCACCGTCACCGGCGACTTTCATATCAAAGCCGACTATGTGTCGATGCATGAAAACCTCATCGACCAGACCCACTTCCCTTTCTTGCATCCGGGCACTGTGGGGACACCTGAATACGCACGCGCCAGCATGGAAGCTTCCACCGAGGGTGATCAGGTAGCGATCACCCGCCGCCTGGACAACGCACCGCCCCCGGGAATTTACGGTAAACCGGCCGATATCATGCACAAGAATATCGACCGCACCTCTGAGGCGCGCTTCGCTTCGCCCGCCGTGCATACCGCCCATGCCAAGATTTTCGACCCCCAACCCGACGCCGGCAAACCATCGGTGTATGGCTATTACATCACGCATTGCTTTACGCCCGAGTCCAATCACTCCATCCACTACTGGTGGTTCAATTCCCGGGACTATCGCATTGACGACACAGATATCGACGACTTCCTGAGAGACGCCAGCACGCAAGCGTACTATGAAGATGTCGAGGCACTGGAATGGATCATGGATGTCGTCCTCAGCGACAAGGAAGCCCAACAATTCGAGCTGAGTTTCGCTCCCGACAAGCCCGGCTTGATGGCCAGACGGATCATGCATCGCCTGGCAATGACGGAACGCGGCTGATACATCAGGGCGACGCGTAAAATAAGCGTTTCAACGATAAGGGTGGGACCATCATGATCCCGCCCTTTTATATCTTTTGCCTTCAATTCATCATCGTGTCGGGGAGAAATAGCACGATCTCGGGGAAGACGATCAGCAACCCAATGGCCGCAATCATCACCAGCCAGAACGGCATGACACCCTTGAAGATGTCACGTAACGGCACATTGGGTGCCACGGATTTGACGATAAAAACGTTCACGCCCACTGGCGGACTGATGAGCCCCATTTCCAGCGTCAGCACCACAAGCACGCCGAACCAGATCGGGTCGAAGCCCAGTTGGGTAATCACGGGAAAGAAGATCGGCATAGTCAACACCAGCATGGCGAAGCCTTCCAGGAAGCACCCCAGCACCAGGTAGCACGCCAGTATCAAGAGCAGAACCCCATAAGGCCCGATATCCAAGTGCATCAGGAAATCGCCCAGCGCTTGCGGGATATGGCTCAAGGCCAGAAAAGGGTTGAGCATATGCGCGGCAATCAGAATCAGCATCACGGTGGCCGTGGTGGTGATCGAGCTTTGTGCCGCCCGCCAGAAGGAAGCCAGCGTCAGCTTGCGCATGCCCGCGCCGAAGAGGATCGTCAATCCAGCGCCCACGGCCGCCGCCTCGACAGGAGAAAAGATCCCGCTATAGATGCCGCCGATGGTCAACAGGATGATGATCAGAATCGGCGTCGCGCCCAATAATCCCTGCTGTTTTTCCCGCCATGAGGTCTTGGGCCCCGAGGGCGCGAGACTCGGTTTGATGGTAGCCAAGACCATGATCAAGATGACGAACAATAAGCACAGCATGATGCCGGGCAACACTCCCGCCAGAAACAGACGGCCGATGGATTGCTGCGTCAGGATGGCGTAGATCACGAAGCCAGTCGAAGGCGGAATGAGAATGCCGAGAGTGCCGCCCGCAGCCACCGATCCCGTCGCCAACTTGGCACTATAGTTATAACGCTCCATCTCGCCGAGCGAGACACGCCCCATGGTCAACGCCGAGGCGACGGATGAACCACACAAAGCGGCAAATCCCGCGCAACCCACCACCGTGGCCGACGCCAGGCCACCCCGCACCGAGCCGATGAGCGCATAAGCGGCGTCATACAGCTTGCGGCTCATTCCCGCCTCGGTGGCGATATTACCCATCAAGATGAACAAGGGGATGACGATCAACTCGGCGTTCGAGGCGATGGTAAAAGTTTCGCTGGCCAACAGGCTCAAGGCGGAATTGAGGCTGTCGAGCGCGACAATACCACCGAACCCCACGATGAATATCGAAAAGGCTACGGGAATTCGCAGTACCAGAAGCGTAAAAAGCGCCAAGATGCCTAAGGCACCTACCAACTCGGTACTCATAAATCCTCTTCCTCTTGCGGAGCCGCGCGGCGGTGGGAAGACGCCAATAGCGTCGAGACTATGCGCGCCAGCATGGACAGTGCCGTCAGAAAGGCAAAAAAGACCACGATGTATTGAAACGGAGCCTTGGGTATCGCAATGATATTGGTACTCAAATTGAGCATCTTCGACATCTCCGCCGCGCTGAGCATCGTGTAACCAATCGCCGTGAAGGTGGCGCATCCCAGCGCCCAGCCCATCATATCCAGCCAATGATTCATGCGAGCAGGAAACTTATCCTCGAAGATATCCACAGCGATGTTGCCACCCTGCCGATCGCAAAGCGCCATGCCACCGAATACGATGATAACCATGGTCATTTGCGATAGATCTTGGCCTCCCAGAAGGGGGGCGCCAAAAAAACGCCCCGTGACATCGACCAAGGTCACTAGAACCGCAAAAATCAGGGCAAGGGTACCGATGACACTGGATAGATTCACGAACTTATCAAGCGTCCAGGTCACCTGATTGAGAAAGTGATTCATAGGGAATTCACTCCCCTCGCATGGCGTCTAGCACGTCCTCAGTCCCCTTTTCCGCGAGGCGCTGCTTGCGGAAGGTATCGGCTAAGCTCTCGAACGTTGCGATTTCCTCCGGGCTAAGCTCGATCACCTTGTTGTCGGCATCTTCGCGAATGGCCTTCAAGGTTTCGTTGGCACGCGCATTCCAGCCTTGCTCCCCGCTACGTGAGAGTTTTTCGCCACTATTGTCATCGATCGCTTGCTGGAATTCGGCGGAAAGGCTGTCATATTTATTCTGATTCATGGCCAGATAAAACATGATGTGGCCCAAAGGGGCTCCCACCGAATAGACGTTGGCCACTTCATCGAGTTTGAAGTCATTGACGGCACTGGCGCCGGTCACCAGACCATCGATGAGGCCGGTTTGCAGGGAGTTGTAAATCTCGCCAGCGGGCATTTGCACGGGCGTACCGCCGTAGGCATCGATCAACGCCGCCGTCATTTCTCCCGAGACACGAATCTTCAGTCCTTCAAGATCTTCCGGCGTGCGAATTTCTTCATCTTGCATGATAAAAATATTCGGCTCGCTTACCCAGAGCGCCAGCGGTTTAGTACCGGGAAACTCACTCTTCAACTGATCTTCATAGGCATTCCAGAGCATGTCATAACCATGCATCCCGTCGGGAATCGCCCCCGGCATTTCCACGACCATCGACTTCTTGAATTGTGACGAAGTATAACCCGGCAATCCCCAGACAATATCCGCTACACCCTGAAGCACCCGCGGGTATTGTTCCTTGGGCCCCGACCCCAGCTCCCCGCCGGGATATACCCTGACTTCCAGCTCGCCATCCGTCTGCTCCTCGACGCCTTCCTTGAAGGGATAGACGATGGAACTGTTGACCACGTGAGCGGGTGAAACGAAGTGCGCAAGCTTCAATGTTTCAGCAGCATTGGCGCCTGCGCTGACGGCCATCGCCACGCCAGCCGTAAGCGTTATCAAGGTACAGTTTCTTAACGTTTTCATTCCGGCGTCTCCCGACTTTT
The DNA here is from genome assembly GCF_023061285.1 of Chromohalobacter nigrandesensis. Taxonomy (GTDB): domain Bacteria; phylum Pseudomonadota; class Gammaproteobacteria; order Pseudomonadales; family Halomonadaceae; genus Chromohalobacter; species Chromohalobacter nigrandesensis. The sequence goes on along the minus strand of NZ_JAKGAM010000005.1, from coordinate 126,776 downwards.
ATTGAACTTTAGTCTTGTTTTACCTCCGTTTTCGCACAAAAAACATAAGGAAACGGAGCCTTAAAGCACCGTACCCGGGCCTCAGTCACAGCAACAAATTCAAATCACGTGCTTGGGTATACGTTTTTGCTATCCTGCTCACGCATAAGACGGCAGGCTTGGGCTTGCCATGCGCTCGCCGAGTTCCAGCAAAATACGCTGAAGCACTTTCAAGGCATGCGTTGGGGAGTCATCGACGCGGGTCGTTATACCGATCGGACGCAAAGTGCCCGTCAACTTGATGGGAAGTAGCGCCAATTGACCGCTTTGAACCTCGAAAAACACCTGATGGGGAGAGACCAGGGTCACGCGGTCGCTATCCAGCAATAGCGTGCGGATGGTACTGAGGTTGCCGGACTCGACCACCACATCGGGTGGCGCCAAACCGGCACTGCGAAATTCCTGCTCGAAGCTTACGCGTGCCGGCGTGCCTTGGCGCGGCGCAATCCATCGCGCATCGAGCAGATCGCTCAGCGATAGCGAGGCATATTGCATCAAGGGATGACCGCGACGTACCGCGACGGCAAGACGATCGTGGAAAAGCCGCTGCTGGACGGTGTCCTCGCTCGTGCCCGCTTGGCGCAGCGCACCGATAAGGATGTCGATATCGCCATGGCGCAACGACTCGAACAACGCGTCATAGGTGCCCTCGAGAATCGTGACATGCAACCCCGGCAATTCGCGCAGCAGCGCATCCACGGCCTGAGGAACGAGCAACGAACTCGACAGCGGCAAGGTGCCGATCACCACGCGCCCGCGCACCTCACCCTGCCAGGCCGAGAGATCGTCACTGACCAACGCCAGTTCACGCAGCGCCACCTTGGCATATCGAATCAACAGCGCGCCGCAGTCCGTTGCCAGCATGCCACGTTGCGTGCGCAGGAATAGCGACACGCCAAGCAAGTTTTCCAGATCGCGCAGATTGCCGCTGACCGCCGGCTGCGTCAGCCCCAGCCGCTGGGCCGCCTGAGGCTCGTTATGTAGATCGGCAATGGCCACCAGTACCGTCAATTGACGATGCGACAGGCGTTGCGTGAGCCGCTCGGAATGCCCCGCCGGTTGCATGCGTGCCAGCGCGGCTTCGGCATCGCCGAGTTGCTGCAAGGCACGCCGAAAACGATGCAGGACGATCTTGCCCGCCGTGGTACACAACATGCCACTGCGATGGCGCTCGAACAGCGCCAGGCCGAGCTCTTTCTCCAGGTCACGCACTGCCCGGGTCACCGCAGGTTGTGACAAATGCAGCGTCTCGGCTGCGCGCATCACGCTACCCGCCTCGGCGACTGCGATGACTGCCCGCAAACGCCGCATATTGGGTATGTAATCGAACGCCTCGCGATGCAGTTCGGTCATGAAGGATTCCTTGGCATGGCTTGCTCGCACCTAGCATGCCCCACAGCAAGACATCGCGATATGCCATAAAGGGAGCATGCCAAGCGCCACCAAGAGTCTGCCGCATAAGCAAAACGCATATTGACGCCGGTGAATAACATTATTCGCGTTTCAGGCGAGGTGACAGGATAAAACCATCGTCTTCAACGGTAGGTTTTGGCAAATGACTGGCGCTCCTTCTCCTGCTGGCCTGGTGGTCAGCGCACATTCGGCGGACTTCGTATGGCGGGCAGGCGGCGCCATCGCTCTGCATGCCCGGCAAGGCTACGCCATGCATATCGTCTGCCTGTCATTCGGCGAGCGCGGCGAATCCGCCAAGCTCTGGCGGCAGGGCAACATGACCGAGGACAAGGTCAAGGCGGCACGCCGCGAGGAGGCCCAAGCGGCGGCCGAGGCCCTGGGCGCCAGCGTCGAGTTCTTCGACATCGGCGATTACCCCATGCGCGCCGACAAGGAGACGCTATTCCGGCTCGTCGAAGTTTATCGCCGCGTACAGCCCGAGTTCGTGCTCACGCACTCGCTCAAGGACCCCTACAACTACGATCATCCGCTCGCCACCGATCTTGCCCAGGAGGCACGCATTATCGCCCAGGCGGAAGGTCACAACCCCGGCGAGACCATCGTCGGCGCGCCACCGGTGTATTGCTTCGAGCCGCACCAGCCGGAACAGTGTCAGTGGCGCCCCGATGTGCTGCTCGATATCACCGAAGCATGGGATGACAAGTATCGCGCGATCCAGTGCATGGCCGGGCAGGAACACTTGTGGGAATACTACACCCGCGTCGCCCTGCAGCGCGGCGTGCAGGCCAAGCGCAACATCGGCATCACCGCGCAGAAGAACATTCAATATGCCGAGGGCTATCAAAGCATTTTCCCCCGCGTCACGGAGAATCTGGCATGACGACCTCTCTCATAACGACCGCCCTAGAAACGCCCGGCATCGTCGTTCGCGACTTCCCCCGGGCCACACGCGAACACATCGACGCCTTGGGTGAACAAGGCGTGGCGACGGTGCACGAGGCCCAGGGACGCAAAGGCCTGCTCGATCCCGCCATCCGCCCCATCCAGCAGGATCATGGCATCAGCGGGTCGGCCGTGACCGCTTTGGTCTCGCCCGGCGACAACTGGATGTTTCATGTCGCCGTGGAGCAATGCCAGCCCGGCGACATCCTCGTAGTGGCCACACGCTCGCCCTGCATCGACGGTTATTTCGGCGACCTGCTCGCCACCTCGCTACAGGCACGCGGCGTGCGCGGCCTGGTGCTCGACGGTGGCGTGCGCGACACACGCACCCTGCGCGAGATGGGCTTCGCCGTCTGGTCGCGTGCCGTGCATGCCCAAGGCACCGTCAAGGAGACACTCGGCTCGGTGAATATTCCTGTCGTCTGTGCCGGTCAGTGGATCAACCCCGGCGATATCGTCGTCGCCGATGACGACGGCGTGGTCGTCGTGCGTCGCGATGAGGCCGAAGGCGTCACCGCCGCCAGTCGCAAGCGCGCCGCCGCGGAGGAAGACAAGCGCGTGCGCCTCGCCAACGGCGAACTGGGCCTCGACATCTACGACATGCGCCAGCGCCTCGCCGACAAAGGGCTGACCTATTACGACGACCCGCAAGCGCTGGCCCGCGCCATGGAGCGCTCATCATGAGCCAGACGCGCATCCCGTGCCTGCAGATGCGCGGCGGCACCTCGAAGGGGCTGTATTTCCTCGCCGAGGACCTCCCCAGCGACGCCGCGCAACGTGACGCCGTGCTACTCGCGGCGATGGGCTCGCCCGATGCGCGTCAGATCGATGGCCTTGGTGGCGCAACCTCGCTGACCAGCAAGGTTGCGATCATCGACCACCCGACTCGCGACGACGTGGATGTCGACTACCTGTTCGCCCAGGTCGTCGTCGATGCGCCACGCGTCGATTATGGCCAGAACTGCGGTAATATCCTCGCCGGCGTAGGGCCCTTCGCCATCGAGCGTGGCTGGGTGACGGCGCAAGACGGCACGACGCCGGTGCGCGTGCACATGGTCAATACCGGCCAGGTGGCGATCATCCATGTCCCCACTCCAGATGGCCGCGTCGAATACGCCGGCGATGCCGAAATCTCCGGCGTACCGGGCCGGGCCGCGCCCCTGATCATCGAATTCCGAGATACCGCCGGCTCGAGCTGTGGCGCGCTGCTGCCCACCGGCAACCCACGCGACACGCTCGAGGGCGTCGACGTCACTTGTCTCGATAACGGCATGCCGGTGGTGCTGCTGCGTGCCGAGGACCTCGGCGTCAGCGGGCACGAAAGCCCCACCGAGCTGGAAGCCAACGACGTACTGCGCACGCGGATCGAGCGTATTCGCCTGGCGGCAGGGCCGCGCATGAACCTGGGCGATGTCAGTGAGCACACCGTGCCCAAGATGACGCTCATCGCCGCCCCGCGTCACGGCGGCAGCCTCGCCACGCGCTCGTTCATCCCGCATCGCTGCCACGAGGCCATCGGCGTGCTCGGCGCGGTCAGCGTGGCCAGCGGTTGTCTCATCCCGGGCACGGTGTGCGAAGGCCTAGCACGGCTAGGCGAAGGACCGACGCAACGTTTATCGATCGAGCATCCCACCGGCGAGTTCACCGTCGAACTGACGCAAGATGCGCAAGGCGACGTCGTACGTGCCGGCCTTTTGCGCACCGCACGGCTACTCTTCGAAGGGTACCTGCATGTGCCGCGCGCCGTCTGGGAGGGTATGCCTGAGCCATCGTCCACCTCCGGAGCCGCCTCATGAACGCCACGCCTCTGTTACTGCTCCCCGGCCTGTTGTGCGACGACGCCGTCTGGGCCGACATGCGCACGCATCTCGTCGCGCCCACCCTGCCTACGCCCGATTACGGCATGGCCGATTCCATCGGCGCCATGGCGGACATCGCCTTGCAAAACGCGCCTGAACGCTTTATTGCAGTGGGCCATTCCATGGGCGGCCGCGTCGCCCTCGAGATCCAGCGACGCGCGCCGTCTCGGGTCGCCGGTCTGGCCCTATTGGATACCGGCTTTCGCGGCCGAGCGGAGGGCGACGCCGGCGAGCGCGAACGTGAGGACCGCCACGCCCTGCTGGATAAGGCACGGCAAGAAGGCATGCGTGCCATGGGCGAAACCTGGCTACAGGGCATGGTTCATCCCGAACGGCTGAGTGATGACGCGCTCATCGATGCCATCCTGGCGATGATCGAACGCAAGGACCCGGCGATCTTCGCCGCCCAGATCGACGCCTTGCTGGCCCGTCCGGACGCCACCGATCAGCTACCGCTCATCGACTGCCCAACCTTACTGCTATGCGGGCGCCAGGACGCCTGGAGCCCACTGGAACGCCACGAGAAAATGGCCCAGCTCATTCCCGAAAGCCGCCTCGAGGTCATCGAGGCCGCCGGCCATATGAGCCCCATGGAACAGCCCGACGCCGTCGCCCGGACCCTCGAGCACTGGAGGAAAACTACATGACATCCCCGCTATCGCGCGAGGCACGCGTTGTCATCGAACAGGCCTGCACCCGCCTCGTGCTGACGGCTGCCGACGCTACCGATCGCCAGGACTATGCCGGTCTCGTGACGCTATTCACACCCGACGGCAAACTGTTTCGTCCCACCGCGCCCGACGCACCGCTCGAAGGCCGCGAGGCCATCGAGGCGAGCTACCAGGCACGGCCGGCACAACGCATCACCCGCCATTTCTGCAGCAACATCCGCGTGCAGGTGGAAACCGCTGAGCGAGCACGGGTCAGTACCTATGTGCAGGTGTTCGCCGCCGATACCCAAAGCGAACCTGACGGCCACTTCGGCTGGCCGCTGGCGGGACGTACCATGATCGGCGAATTCGACGACCTGTGCGTGCTCGATCAAGGCGCATGGCGCTTCGCCGAACGCCATGCCCAATTCGTCATGCATCGTGATGGCTGAGCTTTTGCCATCTCCATGCGCCATAACAAGCACCACCACACAACGGAGGGACACGCCATGCCGGATACACAAGAGCGCTGGGGCATTCCCGGCACCTATGTTTTCGACCTTGCGCTTTCGCGGCAAGGGTATGCCATCAACAAGATGTGCAACTCGCTCAAGTTCGACGAGAACCGCGAGGCCTTCAAGGCCGACGAAGAAGCCTATATGGAACGCTATGGCTTGTCGGAAGAACAGAAACAGGCCATTCGCGAGCGTGACTGGCTACGCCTGACCCAACTCGGCGGCAATCTGTTCTTCTTCCTCAAGCTCGGCGCCACCCTAGGCTACGGGCTTTACACCATCGGTGCGCAGATGCGTGGCGAAAGCTACGAGCAATTCATGTCCACCCGCAACGTGCCAGGAGCAACCTAATGGGCAAGATCGTCGCCGGTATCGGCTCCTCCCACGTCCCTTCGATCGGGCGCGCCTACGACCAGAAAAAACAAGCCGACCCCGCGTGGCAGCCGCTTTTCGATGGCTATGAACCCGTCAAGCGCTGGCTCGCCGAGGAAGTGAAAGCCGATGTCGTCATCCTCGTCTACAACGACCATGGCACCGAATTCTTCCTCGATTGTTACCCGACCTTCGCGCTGGGCGTCGCCGACAGCTACGCGGTAGCGGACGAAGGCTACGGCAAGCGCCCGCTGCCGGACTTCCCCGGCGACGCGGCGTTTTCCGAGCATCTAGCCAACCATCTGGTCGCCGATGAGTTCGACCTGACCCTGTGCCAGGAAATGGCGCTGGATCACGGTTTTCTCACCGCCATGCCCTTGCTATGGGATCACGACGATACGGCATGGCCGGTCAAGGTGGTGCCACTGCTGGTCAACGTCATCCAGCACCCCCTCCCCACGGGGCAACGTTGCTACAAGCTGGGCGAGGCCATTCGTCGCGCCGTCGAGGCCTACCCTGAAGATACCCGCGTCGCCGTGGTCGGCACCGGTGGCCTCTCGCATCAGCTCAACGGCGAACGCTTCGGACATATCAACGAAGAGTGGGACAAACAGTGGCTGCAACGCATCCAGGACGCGCCCCGGGAGCTAGCCGCACTGTCGCACAAGGAAGTGATGACGGCGGCCGGCGCCGAGGGCGGTGAAGTCATCATGTGGTTCGTGATGCGCGGCGCGATGACCGAGCGTGTCGAGGAAGTTCATCGCTTCTACTACGCCCCGATGACCACCGGGATCGGGCTCCTCGCGCTCAACAACAGCGACTGACGTCCACGTTCGAACGAGGTAGCGAAGATGGCACGTATCATCGGCGGACTCGGCGTTTCCCACACCCCGACCATCGGCTTTGCCATGGATCACGACAATCGACAGGTCACCTACTCCGTGGCCCGCCGCCGGGATACCGACGAGACGCCGTCGCCAGATACTTGCTAAGCTAACGTTTTATTTCACCATCCCGGGAACGTTCGATGGTTCATAAAAAGGCAATTGCGTATTCAGTGTCATTCGCCGCTTTTCTGGGCCCTTTTACTCAAACCGTCTACGTTCCCATCCTCCCCGAGCTGCAAGACACGCTGGCCACCAGCCAGTTGCTCATCAACGCCAGTATCTCGGTGTTCACCTTCATCATCGCCTTCATGCAGATCCTCTACGGTCCGCTGACCGACAGCCTGGGACGCAAGAAGGTCTTACTCCCGGGGATCGCGCTTTACGTCGCGGCGTCGATCGGCTGTTTCTATGCCGATCACATCACCTCGCTGCTCTTCTTCCGCGTGTTCCAGGCGGTGGGGATCGCGACGGGGTCGGTGGTCGCCGTCACCGTCATCGGCGATCTTTTCCAAGGCGAGGAGCGCCTCAAGGCGATGGGCACCTTCCAGATGATGGTCGCGCTCGGCCCCGTCATCGGGCCCGTAGCGGGCGGCTTCATCGCCGGTCGGCTCGACTATCACTTCGTCTTTCTGGCGCTGGCCATCGCCGGAGCGCTGATCGGCATCATCAATTGGGCATTGCTCCGGGAGACCAAGCCCGCCGGCCCTGCCCGCAAAATCGATATGGCCGAATATGCCCGCATTGCGCGCGATCGACAGGGGCTGACCCTCGGCATTCTGGGTTTTGTGCAGTTCTACATTTACTATAATTTCCTGGTCTATTTGCCGGTGATCCTCGACCGGGGCTATACGCTCACCGTGGCCCAGAAAGGGCTGATGTTCCTGCCGCTTTCCGTGGCCCTGGTGCTGGGCAGTTTCCTGAGCAGCCGTGTGCAGAAACGTCTGTCGACGGAAAGCCTATTGGTAGCCACCACACTACTGGGGGCCATCGATGTCGTGGTTTTCCTCGTCACGACGATGCACTCGCTGGCGATGCTCATCACCACCACCTTTATTTTCGGCCTGCTGCTGGGCCTCTCGCTTCCCGCGCAGACCGCGCTGCTGACGCGCGTCTTCGTCACCCACCGCGCCACCGCCGTGGGGCTCTACAATTTCTTTCGCTTCATGGGCATGGCCAGCGGGCCGTTTCTCGGCGCCCTACTCTTCAGCCTCGGCGATCTCACGCTATTGTTCAGCATCGCCGCCCTGCTGCTGCTGCTCATCGCCCTACTCGCCCGGCACAATCTGACGCCCGCCCGACATACCTAGGCGGAGATACCCTCAGGCATATTTGCCTCTCCGGGGCCAACCGCGCCTAGAATGAATGCATGCATCGCGCCTGTTACCAGGCGTGCTTGATATCCATCGCGCACAGGAGGTCCCCATGTCATTGACGCCTTCCACCATGATCGAGCTGGGCTCGCCACTGCCGGCATTTCGTCTTCCCAATGCCGAGGGCAAGGAGGTCGACAGCGCAGACTTCGCCGGACGCCCGGTGCTGGTGGCGTTCATCTGCAATCACTGCCCCTTCGTCAAGCATATCGCGGATGCCTTCGCCGACTTCGCCCGCGAGTACCAGGCCAAGGGGCTGACGGTGATCGCCATCAACAGCAACGACTTTCACGCCCATCCGGACGACAGCCCCGAGCGTATGCGCGAGGAAATCGACGCACGCGGCTACACCTTTCATTATCTGGTGGACGAGAGCCAGGACGTGGCGCGCGCCTTCGAGGCGGCCTGCACGCCGGACTTCTTCCTCTTCGATCATGAGCATCGCCTGGCTTATCGCGGACAGTTCGATGCCAGCCGGCCCAGCAAGGAAACGCCCGCCACCGGGGAGGATCTACGCGCCGCCGCCGACGCCGTGCTCGCGGACCGCGCACCGTCGGCCCAGCAAATCCCCTCCATGGGCTGCAACATCAAATGGAAGTGAGTGCTCTCCAGCGCACAGACGCAAAATCGGCAACGCCAACCAGTCAAAGCATGCTGGTTGGCGTTGCCGATCAAAGGGTGAAGAAAGGTATTGGCGAGCTTAGAAGTCGAAGCCCCTTATTAGAAGTCGAAGAACACCGTCTCGCCCTCGCCCTGGAGGCGAATGTCGAAGCGGTAGCGGGGCTTGTCCTCGCCTTCTTCGCGCGTGGCGATCAGCGTCTGGCGACGGGTGGGTGACTCGACCGCGTTGAGCACCGGGCAAGCCGCGTTGGCCTCGGCTTCGTCCTCGAAGTACAGGCGCGTATGCAACTGAATGTTGATGCCACGCGCGAACACGGCGAGCGTGACGTGCGGCGCCATCAGGCGACCATCGCGACGCGTGACCTGGCCCGGCTTGACGGTGTAAAAACACCACTCGCCGTCGTTTTCCGCCGTGGTCGCAGTGCGTCCGAAGCTGTTGAAGGGCGCGCGTAGATCGAATTCGCACTGGTAGTCGCCATGCGCGTCCGCCTGCCAGGCTTCCAGCAAGGCATCGCGCACCAGGTCGCCGTTGCCGTCGATGACGCGCCCCACGAGCTCGATGGCCTCGCCGTCGGCCTCCGGCGACGCAAGCCGGTTCCAGATTTCTTCCTCGCGCGGCGGCAAGCCGGCGATATCCAGGGCCAGGCCGATATGCACGTAGGGGCCGGCCGTCTGCGACGCGGTTTCACGCAGCATGGTTTCAGCGCAGGGCTGTGAGTTCGGCTGTTGCATGATTTACCCCTGATTCTCGAAATAGGTTTGCAGTTCGCCGCGGACCACCAGGTCGAAACGGTAGGCCAGGCAATCCATCGAGCGGCTACGCGCCATGTCGAGACGACCGGTCATCGTCTCCACGGCCTCGGGATCGCGCAGGGTATGCACGATGGGGCACAGCGGAATCAGCGGGTCACCCTCGAAATACATCTGCGTGATCAAGCGCGTGGAAATCGACGGTCCCATCACCGAGACGTGGATATGCGCCGGGCGCCAGCTATTGATGTTATTGGGCCAGGGATAAGGGCCGGGCTTGACGGTACGGAAGCGATACCAGCCCTCGTCGTCGCTCAAACAACGCCCCACGCCGCCGAAATTGGGGTCGAGCGGCGCCAGGTAGCCGTCCTTCTTGTGGCGGTAGCGCCCACCGGCGTTGGCCTGCCACATTTCCACCAGCGTGTTGGGCACCGGCTTGCCAAACTGATCGACGACGCGGCCGAACATGATGATGCGTTCACCGATGGGCAATCCGGCCTGCCCAGTGCGCGCGGGATCTTCACGATAGTTGAGCAGCAGGTCGTTGTCGTGGGGGCCCATGCGCAGGCGCGAGAAGTCCGGGCCGCCGAGTTCGGAGACGCTGGGCGCCTGCATGCTGACGTAGGCCTGGTTGGGGGAACGCGCCACCGTCGTCTTGTAGCCAGGCGCATAGGCCGGGGGATGCCAGTTACGGTCGCGCTCGACGAAGCGCTTGTTATCGTTGCGAGGCATGCGGATCTCCTGATCGAAAGGACCGCGGCACGAGCGAACGCCGCGATATCATGCCTCATTGTCCGGGCCTGGCCCGGCCTGCCAATTGAAATGGCCGACCACCGCCATAACCCAGAGGATATATCGGCCAAAGGTCTATGCGACCAAGGAATAAGCATGCGACCGAGCGCCGTTACACCGAAGGCGCTGCCATCTCGGCGACGATATCGCGCAGACACGCACTCAAGACATCGACACCGGGGTTGCGCGGCAGGGCGATGTTGGTGCACACCCCGACGGAGCCGCCCCGTGATTCCAGGCGCACGGGCAAGCGTACCAGACGGCCATCGCGGAGATCCTCGCGTACCGCATCGAGAGGCGCGACCCACAGCGCGTCGCTGGCCAGGGCGTAACGACGGCTCAGCGAGAGCGACAAGGTTTCCAACGCGATACGCGGCGGCTCGGCGCCTTGCTCGACCCAGAAGCGCTCGACCTGATCACGCAGGGTGGTCGACGTTGGTGGGACGATCCATGCATGGGCGGTCAACGCTTCGCTTTCCAGTGTGTCGTGCGCCAACAGCGGATGTCCGGCGCGCACCACCAGCACCAGCGGCTCATAATACAGGTGCTCGAACTGCAGGCCGCGAATTTCGCGCGCTTCGCTCATGCGTCCGGCCACCGCGTCCAACTCCCCCATTCGTAGGCGCGAGAGCAGGTACGCGCTGGGCCCTGTCACCACATGAACGCGCCATTGCGGCGCCTGGGCATGCAGGCGATGCAGCGCCCGAGGAAGCAAGCCTTCCTCGACGGTCGACAGCGCCCCCAGACGCACCACCGCTTCCTGCTGAGCGGCGTCCCGTACCGCCTGGAACCCCTCGCCCAGGCTGCGCAGCGCCGGTCCGGCGTGACGCAGCAGGGTCAAACCGGCGGCGGTCAAGGTAGCGCCTTGCGGGCTGCGCTCGAAGAGCGTCGTCTCGAGAATCTCTTCCAGCTCGCGAATCGTCTTGGACATCGCCGGCTGGGTGATGGAAAGCGCCTGCGCGGCCTTGGCCAAGCTCTGCAGTCGCGCGACTTCCTGAAACGCCATGAGATGGCGCAGCTTGACGCGAGCGCTCAGCATCGCGGTGTCCTCACGAATCACGGGCAGGGGTGCAACGCACGCATGAAGCGCGATGTCGCGACCCCGCCAAGGTCGGCATCAGTGAGAAGAGGATACCAGCAGGCGCTTGGTACCGGCCATGGCGACGCAGATTATCGCCATCGACTCATTGCCGTGAAACACAACGGCGCCGCCTCGTAAGGCGACGCCGTGTCACGCGAGTGTGGCTGCATTACAACGCGCATTTGCCATCACGCAAGGACAAGGCCTTATCGTAGATCGCCTGAGCATTGTCGATGCCACGTTCTTTCAGGCGTTCGAGGTAACGTTCGGTGCCACGCTTCAAGGGGCCGGACCACTGCGGGTCATTCAAGGGATCCTCGACGCGATGGATCGTGTCGCCCTGCTCGCGCGCCTGTTCCTTGCCTTGGGTATCGAGCCCGTAGAATACCTTGCCCGCTTTCTCGGCCCAGCGCATGCCGCTGTTGGCATCGATCGCCTTACGCGCCTCGGGTGACAGCGCCTCGTATGTGTCGCGGTTCATGATGGCCATCAGGGCCCCCGTGTAATAGGGAATATCCAAGTGGTAGTTGGCCAGCTCATTGACCTGAAAGACCTTCATGGCCTCCCAGGGCAGGCTCAGGCCATCGATCACGCCACGCTGCATCGAGGTATAGATGTCCGGTGCCGGCATGCCCACCGGATCGGCGCCCATGCTTTCCAGCATGTCACTGGAGACCTCGCTGGGCGTCCGGATACGCAGCCCCGCGAGATCTTCGGGTGACTGCACCTCGGTTTCGCGCGTATGCAGGGGCGCCGGCCCGGTGGTGAAAAAGAACAGCGGATGCGCATCGGCGTACTCGTCACCCAGGTCATTATCGTCGTAGAGCGACTGCAGGATGCATGCCCCTTGCGGCGCGCTGGCGGAGACGCCGGGCAATTGCACGATCTCGGAAAGCGGGAAGCGCCCCGCCGTATAGCCCTGCAGCGTGATGGTGATATCGGCAACGCCGTTGACCACGCCTTCGTAGGCGCTGTTCGCCTTGCTCAACGTCTGCGAGGGGTAGATTTCTACTTGGAGCGCCCCATCGGAATCTTCCTTGACCTGCTTCGCCCAGGCCTCGATGAGATCTTGATTGACGGCGGATTGCGCCGGCCACAGGTGGCCCAGACGCAGCGTGGTATCGGCCTGGACACCGCTTGTCGCAGCGGTAAGCCCGAGCCCCAGAAGGCAGCATGAGATGGCGTGTTTCATTGTATGACCTCGTTATCGTTGTGTGATGTATACGGCCGTGTGGCATTTAGAGTTTCTTGCACAACCCGGCAGATTAAGAGGGCTTTCCGGTGACAAGACTTCGCGAGGGCGCTGTAAACCCTTCCTTGAGCGCTACCTTTGCCATCCATGGCAAAGGACCCTCACTTCGCCTTGTCCCCGACGCCCATTATCGCTGGGAGTTTGGAAATGAGTTCTTATGATCTGGCGTCGTGCTGGTTGGGCAAGACGTGTGTTTTCACGGTTCGATGGTGGTCGTGGAGACTTCGATGACGCGGGGCTTGTCATCATCGAGGGCGGTTTGCAGTGCCGTCTCGAAGGTGTGGCGGGCCGACACGGCCACGGCTTCGACGCCATAGCCCTTGGCCAAGGCACAGAAATCGAGCCCGGGCACGTCGAGTCCGGGTGAGTCCTCGGCATCCAGCAAACGGGAAAACCAGCGCAGCGCCCCGTAGGTGCCGTTCTTCAGGATCACGAAGACCACCGGGATACGATATTGCGCGGCGCTCCACAGCGCGGTGATGGCATAATTCGCCGAGCCATCGCCGATCACGCCGATCACACGACGCTCGGGGCGCGCCAACTGCACGCCGACAGCCGCCGGCAAACCAAAACCCAGCCCACCGGCGGCGGGGAAGAAATAGCTACTGGGATGGCGCATTTCCACACGTTCCCAGAACGCCGTCACCGTCGAAGTCGACTCCTTGACGTAGATCGCATCTTCCGGGGCTAACGCATTCATGACATCGAACACCGTCTCCGGTGTCAGTAGTCCCTCGGGGTCCACTTGCGGTTCGGGCCGCGGCAACGCTTCGGGACGCGCCCGATCGCTCTGCTGGAGACGCGGCATCAAGGCCTCTAGCGTGGCGTGGATGTCACCGATCAGGGCATCGCCCATGGGGGCGCGCGCGGCTTCCTGCATATCGCAGGTAAGATGGATCAACTTGGCGCCCTCGGGCAGGTAACGCCCTGGCGCGTACTGGTGATAGCGGAATACCGGCGCACCGATGACGACGATCAGGTCATGCCCCGCGAGGCGATCCGAAATGCCCTGTATAGCCGCCGGCAAGACGCCACGAAAGCTCGCATGGCGCGTCGGGAAGGGGCAGCGCGAGGCCGACGGCGCCACCCAGGCCGGCGCGTTGATGCGCTCGGCCAGCGTCACAGCCAAGGCGTTGGCACTATACGCATCGACATCCGGCCCCAGCACCAACACCGGATTGCGAGCCGCATTCAAGCGCTCCGCCAGGGCCCCGAGTTGCGCCTCGGAGGGTAGCGCGGCACTGCTCACCTCACGCTCGCTGAGCAGCGCGGTCTCTGCGCTGACCTCATGCCCCCAGTCATCGTGCGGAATCGACACGTAGACCGGCCCCCGCGCCGGCAAGTTGGCGGTGTGGATCGCCTGACTCAAGGCACGTGGCACATCCTCCGGGCAGCTCGGCTCGTAACTCCACTTGACCAACGGTCGTGGCAATTGCGGCGCATCCACGTTGGCCAGCATCGACTCGACACCGATCATCGAGCGCGCCTGCTGGCCAGCAGTCAGCACCAAGGGGGAATGCGAATACCAGGCATTGGTCAACGCGCCCATCGCATTGCCGGACCCAGCAGCAGCATGTAGGTTCACCAGGGCCGGACGTCCACTAGCCAGGGCAAAACCATCCGCCATGCCGACGACGACGCCTTCATGCAACCCCAGAACATAACGGAAATCAGTTGGGAAATTCTTTAAGAAAGGCAACTCATTAGAGCCGGGATTACCGAAGGCAGTCGTCAATCCCTGGCGGCGCAATAGTTCATAAGTCGCAGAATGTACGGTGGGCATAACTACCTCGAAACGTCGTGTTCTAGAACGATAGTTTTCTTGCCAACACTACTCAAATCATTATTCTTTCTATACAAAATAAACAGGACTTATTCGAATGCGCCCTATAGACCTTAATCTCATACGGACATTCGTGACACTGTATGAATCGCGTAGCGTTACCCTCGCCGCGCACCGGCTCAATGTCACCCAACCCTCCGTCAGCTATTCTCTTTCCAGGCTTCGCGAACTTTTCAATGACCCTCTCTTTTCCAGAACGCGCGATGGCATGGAGCCCACTTTCCTTGCCACGCAGGTCTACGCGTCTTTTCGCCATGCCTTGACGCAGATCGAGCACACCATCAGCGACAATCAGCATTTCGATCCTCGCCACTCGCAGCGGCGTTTTCGGCTGGCATTGACCGATTTGGGAGAAACGACACTGCTGCCTGCGATTCTTCAGCGCATGCAGGCGCTAGCGCCACATGTAGAGCTTGAGGTCGTGCCGCTGGAAATAGAGAAGATCAACGCATGGTTCGACAATAAAAGTGTCGATGCCGTGGTTTGTAGCCGGGATATAACGGCGCCCAACCTGGGAAGAAAAGCCATCATCAAGGAGCGCTATGTCTGCTTGCTAAGCAAGCAGCATCCACGCGTTCAGCAGACGCTCGACATGGAGACCTTTACACAAGAACATCACATCGTCATCTCGCCATCATCGGGCCACGGGCTCGTCGAAGATATATTGAAGGCACATGACATCAGCCGCAAAGTCAGCGTCGTCGTGCCTCACTTCTCGGCGTTGCCTCGTATCCTGGATAATTCAGAATTGCTGGCGATACTCCCCCAGCAGATCGCACAAATCTTTGCCCGGGAAGCCGCCCTACAGATATGTGAGCTACCTTTCGACGTACCGAATGTCGAGGTGACACTCTACTGGCCACGCCATTCCGATGACTCATCGGCGCAAGAGTGGTTCCGCCAAACGCTCATCGAGGCCATCGCCCCGGAGCATGAAAAGGACGGTCCGTCAGACACACGCTGACGGACCATGCGGTGTGACTTACGACTCGCAGGATTCCTTGAGGGTCATGACGTTGTCGTACGTTTGGGCCCCTGGTAATCCGTCTTCCTGTAAGTCGCTCACATAACGATTGATCGTGTCCTTGAGAACCGGTCCCCAATCGTCGTCCTGCAACGGGTTATCGATGGTGATGATTTCATCGCCCGCATCGAGTGCTTCCTGGCGGCCTTCCTTACTCAACTCGTCGTAAACGCCACCGGCCTTCATCGACCATTTCATGCCGCTATGCTCGTCGATGACTTTCTTGAGGTCGTCGGGGAGGTTCTCGTAGGTACTCTTATTCATCGTCGCGATCAACGACAAGTCATATAACGGTACCTCGGTGTGATAATTGACGAGCTCGTTGACGCGGAAGGTTTTGGCACCTTCCCAATTGATGCTCAAACCGTCCATAACACCACGTTGCAGGGCAGTATAAATGTCGGGAGCAGGCATACCGACGGGCTGCGCACCGAGATCTTCCATCATGTCACCCACCAACGAAGTTGGACGACGCAGGCGCATACCCTCCAGGTCGCTGGGCTTTTCGAGGAGTTTCTCCTTGGCGTGCAGGTAGCCAGGCCCCGTCGTGAACATGAAAAGCACATGCGAATCGGCGTATTCATCATCGAGGTCGCCTTGATCATAGAGCTTCTGCAAGACACAGGAACCTTGACGACTGCTGTTGGAAACACCGGGGACTTCGATAACCTGGGTCAGGGGAAAACGCCCAGACGTATAGCCTTGGGCCGTCGCCCCGATATCGGCGATACCATCGACCACCGCCTCATAGGTGGCATCTGACTTGGCCAGCGTCTGGCCCGGGAACACCTGCACTTCCAAGCGACCGTCCGACGCGTCTTCCACGCTATCGGCCCATGCCTGGAAGATTTCGGTGTCGATCTTGGAGCCGCCTGGCCACACGTGAGCCAGGCGTAGCGTTTCCGCCTGCGCCAGACTGGGCAAGGCAGCGAGTCCGAGGGTCAAACCGGCGGCGTAGCATATTGTTTTCATTTCAGAACCTCATTATTTGTTTATTGCTATCGTTCGTCCATCAATACAGCTAGCGTTTTCCACTCCTGGAATCAGATGAGAAATAGGGTAAGTACGGGGAACGCAATCAGTAGCGCCAATCGAACGAAATCGGCGGCGATGAAAGGCGCCACTCCCTTGAAGATTTCCCCCAGCCCCACATGGGGTGCCATGGCTTTGATCACGAAGACATTCATCCCCACCGGTGGCGTTATCAGACCTAATTCGACGGTCAAAACGGTCACGATGCCGAACCATACCGGATCGATGCCCACCGTCTGAATGATCGGGAACACGACCGGCACGGTGATTACCAGCATGGCGATCGAATCCATGAACATCCCGAGGATAAAATACAGCAGCAGGATGCATAGCAGCACGACGAGCGGCGTGAGATCCATACTTAACAGGAACTCACTGATAGTGAAGGAGATACGCGAGACCGAAATGAAATAGCCCAGCGTCTCGGCTCCTACCAGCATGAAAAACACCACCGAGGAAAGTGCCAATGTTTCCTGCACGGCCTGCCATAACCCCCTGGCTCGCATCCCTTTGGCCAAGGCATACAACAAGGTCGCGAATGCTCCCACGCTCGCTCCCTCTGTGGGCGTGAAAGCACCGAAGTAGATGCCCAATATGAGCAGCAGAAAAACACCGAAGAAAGGTGACAATCCTGCCAGGGATTTGATTTTATCGCTCCAGGATGTGGGCTCTCCCGCGACCGCAAGCGAAGGTTTGAGCCGCATCACGACGGTGATCGCCAATGAATAGAAAACGAGCCCCATCAGACCGGGTATAAGGCCCGCCATGAACATATCGCCTACCGACTGTTCGGTAAGAATGGCGTAGATCAAAAGCGCGATACTCGGCGGAATCATGATTCCCAGCGTTCCGCCGGCGGCCAGTGCGCCGGTGGCTAGACCACGGTTGTAGCCATAGCGCTCCATCTCGGGCAGCGCGACACGCGTCATGGTGCTTGCCGTCGCAAGAGAAGAACCGGAAATCGCCGAAAAGATTCCGCAGGAACCAATCGCCGAGATCGCCAGCCCCCCTTTCCAACCTCCGCAGATCATGCGTGTAGAATTGAACAATTTACCCGCCATGCCGGAGTGCGCCGCCAAGACACCCATTAAAATGAACATGGGGACCGCACTAAAACTGTAGTTAGACAGTACCTCCACCGGGACGGATTTGACCATCGACAGGGCGGCGCCCATGTTGATGATCTGCGAGAACCCCACGACACCGACGATCAACATCGATAGCGCCACGGGCACACGCAGCATCATCAACACCAGCAGCGAGGCCAGACCGATACCGCCAATCATTTCACTACCCATTGGCGCTTTCCTCCTGTTGGCCGAAGACGCCGCTCAGCAAGACATGCATCAAGCTTCGCAAGCTGAGTAGTGCACTCAGAAAGGCGGCAAACAAATAAATAGGCCCCATGGAAATTCTCAAGTCTTGCGTGACTTCACCATGAGATATGGCACCGAGCCCCGAATTGATCAGACCCACGCACAAGATGATCCCAAGCACCATGAAGCCCAGAAGGTAAAAGCCGTGCAAGCGCGCCTTGAAAACATCGTTCATACGATGGGTCAGCGCTTCGACGACCACCTGGCTTTTCTCGACGCTCGCGGCCATGGCCGCGAGCAGAGAGAACAGCAGCAGGTAGCTGACAAGTTCCACGCTTCCCGACACGCTGAGGGATATCACACCACTAGTAAGATCACTCAAGTAACGCAGACCCACGTCGAGAATGGTGACCGACAGCAACGCCAGAAGCGCTATACCGGCAATGATTCTGCACAGGGAGCCCAGCCAGTGGCTGAGCCGAGTGAGCCCTTGCTGCATACCGTTCTCTCCTAGCCTTATTCGGCTGAGCAGGATTTACGCGCTTCAAGCGCGGCGTAATAGACATCTCGCGCCTGATCGAGACCGCGCGACTCAAGATTACCCAGGTACTGATCGATGCCCGCCTTGAGCGGCTTTTCCCATTCCGAATTCTCGAGCGGATTGTCGATGACACGGATGGTGTGCCCGGCTTCTTCGGCTTCCTTTTTGCCGGCCTTGTCATCGGCAGCAAAGACTTTGCCGGCTTTTTCCGCCCACTTCATGCCGGCGTTCTCGTCGATGGCCTTTTGTTGCTCGGGGGACAGGCTGTCATATTTGTCCTGGCTCATCGTGGCGACGAAGATCAGTGTGTAGAACGGTACCTGCGTGTGGTACTCGGTCAGCTCGTTGAGACGGAAGGTCTTCATGCCTTCCCAGGGAAAGCTCAAGCCATCGAGTACACCGCGCTGCATGGAGGTATAGATTTCCGGTGCCGGCATGCCGGTCGGCTCGGCGCCCATGTTCTTGAGGATGTTGCCCGCCACGGCCGTGGGGCGACGCATGCGCAGTCCTTCGAGGTCCGAGGGTTTCTGCACGTCGGTATCGCGAGTGTGGATATACCCTGGCCCCGTGGTGAACATGAACAGCACGTGGGTATCGTCGTACTCGTCGGCGATCTGACCATCGTCATAGAGCGTTTGCAGCACGCAGGCGCCCTCGGGGGCCGACGACGCCACGCCCGGCAGTTCGACGATCTGGCTCAGCGGAAAGCGACCGTTGGTGTAGCCCTGCGCAGTGATCCCGATATCAGCGATGCCGTTGACAACCGCTTCATACGTTTCATCGGCTTGACTCAAGGTCTGGGAGGGATAGTTCTCGATCGTCAGTGAGCCATTGGAGTCTTCTTCCACTGCTGCGGCCCAGGCTTCGAAGGCATCTTTATTGATCGACGAGGCGCCCGGCCAGAAATGCGACATGCGCAGCGTGGTTTCCGCATGGGCGGTCGAAACGGCTGCCGCCGTTAGGGAGAGGGTGAGCATGCAAGTTAGCGTACGTTTCATGGCATTGATTCCTTTTATTATCTCGAAAGAGGTCCGCTAAGGACCTCTCGCTTCAATCGCCTTCCGAGGAAGGCATTATCCAGGCGGGATTCTCGTTATAGGGTGTTGCCCCAGCCCAGTTTCTTGGCCATCGAGAAGGCATGGTTAGCGGCCGGCACGCCAGCGTAGATCGCCACATGCATCAGCGTCTGGCGCAGTTGCGCTTCACTGAGGCCAATGCGTTGGGCGGTTTTCAGGTGGAGCTCCAGCTCGCCGTCGCGGCCCAGCGCCGCCAGTACCGCCAGGGTGATCATGCTGCGCTCGGTGCGGCTCAAGTCATCGTTGCCCCACAGCTCGCCCCAGGCCATACGCGTGATCATGTTCTGGAACGGTGCATCGAGCGTGGTGGCATTTTCGCTGGCGCGTGCCACGTGCTCATCGCCCAGCACCTGCTTGCGGGTGTCCAGTCCAGCGGCATAGCTCACGCCGTTCTCGTCGGCGTGCTCCTCGCCCAACCAGGCGCGCAGGCGCTTGGCGATCGCCTCGGGCACTTCCACGCTGGGCACGTGGGCGATGTGCTCGAGCACTTCGAGGCGCGCGTCGCCGAACTGGGAAGCGAGCGTTTTCAAGGTCTCAGGGGGCGTGGAAAGATCCTCGCGGCCGCCCAGCAGACGCACGGGACCGGTAACGTCACGCAACCGGCCGGTAAAATCGGTCGCGGCCAGCATTTCGCAGAGCCGCGCGTAACTTTCGGCGTCGGTGCGCGTGAGTTGGGTCTTCCAACCCGCATACGCCGCCGTGTCACGCTGCGCGAACGCCTCGGTAAACCAGCGCGGCACGATCTCGTCGGCCATCGCGGCCAGGCCTTCCTGACGTACCCGCGCCGCCCGCGCATGCCAGTTATCCGGCGTGCCGATGACCGCACCGGTATTGGTGAGCACTACATTGACGAGCCGCTCGGGGCACTGGGCCAGCAACTGCTGGCCGACCACGCCACCGACCGACGTGCCCACGAAGTGAAAGCGCGCAAGGCCCAGGGCATCGGCCAGAGCCAAGGCGTCCTCGGCCAGGTCGTCCGGCGTTACCGACGCTGTCAGGCCAGTGCTTGCGCCATGACCGGGAAAATCCCAAGTCACGCAGCGAAAGCGCCCACGCAGGGCCGTCACCACGCCTTCCCAGACGTCCTGACTCATGCCCAGCGGATGTGCCAACAGCACCGCCGGCAACGCGTTTTCGCCGCTATCGCGATAGGCGATCGTGCGTTCCGCTACCGTCAAGAAAGCCATGCCGTTCTCCTCAAACGCGTTCGATCAAAGTGGCCACACCTTGCCCCACACCGACACACATGGTGCACAGGGCGTAGCGCTTGTTCTGCGCGTGCAATTCATGCACTGCGGTCAGCAGCAAGCGCGCGCCGGACATCCCCAGCGGATGGCCGAGCGCAATTGCCCCGCCGTTGGGATTGACGCGCGGGTCGTCGTCGGCGACGCCCAGCTCGCGCAGGCACGCCAGCCCTTGGGCGGCGAAGGCTTCGTTGAGCTCGATGATGTCGACCTCGTCGATGCCGATACCCAGACGCTCAAGCAGCTTGCGCGTGGCCGGCACCGGGCCCATGCCCATGATCCGTGGCTCCACACCAGCGGTGGCCATGCCCAGAATGCGCGCCATGGGGGTAAGCCCGTGACGCGCAACGGCGGCATCGCTGGCGACCAGCATCGCCGCTGCGCCATCGTTGACGCCGGACGCATTGCCGGCGGTGACACTGCCGCCCTCGCGAAACGGCGTCGGCAACTTGGCCAACTTTTCCAGCGTGGTACCGGCACGCGGATGCTCGTCCTGATCGACGATCAGGGGATCCTGCTTGCGACGTGGCACCTCGACCGGCGTGATTTCCCGCGCCAGACGCCCCGACTGTTGGGCGCGCTCGGTTTTCTGCTGCGAGCGCACGGCGAAGGCATCCTGATCTTCGCGAGAAACATGAAACTGCTCGGCCACGTTCTCGGCGGTCTCGGGCATCGACTCGACACCGTAGTGGCTCTTCATCAGCGGATTGACGAAGCGCCAGCCGATGGTGGTGTCCTCGATCGCCTGAGCACGCGCGAAGGCACTCTCGGCCTTGCCCATCACGAAGGGCGCGCGCGACATGGATTCCACACCGCCTGCCAGGGCCAGTTCGAATTCGCCTGCCTTGATGGCACGGAACGCCGTACCCACGGCGTCCATGCCCGACCCGCACAGGCGGTTCATCGTGGTGCCGGGCACGCTGGTGGGCAGCCCGGCCAGCAACGCCGACATGCGCGCCACGTTGCGATTGTCCTCGCCGGCCTGGTTGGCGCAGCCCATGATCACTTCATCGATGGCCGCCGGATCGAGATCCGGGGCCTGGGCCAGCACGGCGCGGAAGATCGTCGCCGCCAGGTCGTCGGGGCGGACACTGGCCAGCACGCCACCGAAGCGCCCCACGGCGGAACGCGTGGGATGACATAGCCAAACATCGCTCATCGAATTCTCCTCACGCCTCGCCGGCGTGTTTACGTTCGGTACGTGCCTTGAGATCCCGCAGCACTTCCAGCTCGCGTGCATCCGGCGTCGGTGTCGTCTCGAGCTGCTCGGCGAAGCGAATCTCCCAGCCGGTAGCCTCGATCACGTCGTCACGCGTAACGCCGGGATGCAGCGATACGACCACCAACTCTTTGGTCTCGGGATCGGGCTTCATGACACACAGATCGGTGATCACCCGGGTCGGGCCCTTGCCAATGTTGGGCACGCCGTCACGCGTCTTGCCGTCGCGACCGAAACCCAGCGTGGTGATGAAATCCACCTCGTTGACGAAGGTTCGCTTGGAGTGCTTGAGCGTGATGAAGACCTCGCCGGCGCTGGTGGCGATCTCCGGGGCCCCGCCGCCGCCCGGCAAACGTACCTTGGGCGCTTGATAGTCACCGATCAGCGTGGTGTTGAGATTGCAGTAGCGGTCGATCTGCGCGGTCCCCAGGAAGCCCACGTCGACCTTGCCGCCCTGTAGCCAGTAGCGGAACATTTCCGGCACCGAAACGGTGGTCAACGCCGACTCGCACAGCTCGCCGTCGCCGATGGACAGCGGCAACACCTCGGGCTTGGTCTGTAGGGTGCCGGATTCGTAGATCAGCACCACGTCCGGTGCGTGCGTCAGACGTGCCAGGTTAGCGGCCTCGGAGGGCAAGCCGATGCCCACGAAGCAGGTCATGCCGTTTTCCAGCGCTTTCGCCGCCGTCACGGTCATCATTTCCGCGGAGGTGTATTCGTTACTCATCAGGCCTGACCTCCTGCGTTATAGACGTTGTCATCGAGCCATGTCTGGAAGGTGTCGCGGTCGCGAGCAATGGCATCCCAATCCTTGTAGAAACGGTTGTCGCGCGGATAGTAGCCATGCGCGTAGGAGGGATAAGCACCCTTCTCGGCCACTGCAATAGCGTCGATGGCCCAACCGGGAATCACGCAGGCATTGGGGCCGGCTTCAAGGTCATCGACCACTTCCTCGACGGTGACGATGCTCTTGCCCGCGGCGAGGATCGCTTCCTTCTGCACGCCGATGATGCCTTCCACCAGCACGTTGCCCTTGCGATCCGCCTTCTGCGCATGCACCAGGGAGACGTCGGGACGCACCGATGGCACCGCCGCGAGGCGTTCCCCGGTGAACGGACACTCGATGTACTTGATCTGATCATTGACGCTGGGCAGCTCACTGCCCACGTAACCGCGCAACACCGCCAGCGGCAGCCCCGCCGCGCCGGCCTCGAACGCACACGCCATAGCCGCATGACTATGCTCGAAGATCTCCACCTTGTGCGGCCAGCCCTTCTCCACCGCATCACGCAGGCGATGCAGCGACCCCACGCCGGGGTTACCGCCCCAAGAGAAAATCAGTTTCTTGGCACAACCGGCACCGATCAATTGATCGTAGACCAAGTCCGGCGTCATGCGGATCAGCGTCAGGTCACGCTTGCCCTGGCGAATGATCTCGTGCCCAGCGGCAAAGGGAATCAGGTGGGTGAAGCCTTCCATGGCCACGGTGGCGCCATCTTCGACATAGCGCGCCACGGCGTCATGGAGGCTAAGAAATTCGGCCATGCGGATTGCCTCGCAATTTGTTCGCTTGGTGAACACTGGTTTGTGATACGAACAAAATTATCGGGATTGCGACGGCCGGTCAAACACACAAAAGGGCAACGCCTCCACGTTGCCCTTGCGGTAGAAAAACAACTAATGCTTTAAATATAGAGAGTTACATGACTTCCAGCGCATCCAGAACACGCTGAACCTGCCACGGGCTACTACCAATGTATAAACCCGGATCGACACATGCCCGCAGATCCTGAGCATCCACCTGCCTCGCCACCTCCTCGTCAGCCAGCAGCACATCGGCATAATCACGTCGCTCGCGACGCGAGGTTTCGGCGGCCTCCTTGGCAATACGCTGTGCGGCGTCTGCCCCTAGAGCGTCGGCGAGAAAGCGGGCCGCGGGCTCGGCCATGATCGCGCCGCCGGTCAGCGCCAGGTTATGCCGCATCGTCTCGGGGTGTACTTCCAGGCCTTCCCAAAGCTCGACCAGAGATTCCAGGGCACCTTCCATCAGCAGCACGGCATCCAGCATCGGCGCCCACTCGGCATGCCATTCGCCCAACCCCCGTTCGAGCGGCTGCGCCCCAGCATGGCTGAGCGTCGCCACTTGCCCGTGAATCTGGCGCGCCGCGGCCCGCAAGCGCGCGCAAATCACCGGGTTGCGTTTATGGGGCATCGACGACGAACCACCGGCACCAGCAACGGCAGGCTCGCTGACTTCCGCGACTTCCGACTGCGTCAGCAACGAGACATCCAACGCCACTTTCTCGACGCCCACCGCCACCGCATCGATGGCACCGGCCAGGGCCAGGATCGGCTGGCGGTTGGTGTGCCATGGCAGCAGCGGCGACGCGAGCCCAAGCCGCGCGGCGACACGATCCATCACCTCCAGCCCTTGCGCACCCAATCCGGAGTGAACGCCCACCGCACCACCGAATTGCAAGTAGAGCCCTGTCTCGGCCACGCCTTTGAGACGCCGTTCGGCTTGGGCCAGATTCTCTGCCCATTGCGCGACCTTGACCCCGAAGGTGATGGGCAGCGCTTGTTGCATCAGCGTGCGCCCCACCATGGGGGTGCGTGCATGCGTACGCATGAGCACACAGCCCGCCTCACGACTATGTTTCAAGTGCGTCAAGCATGCCTCGAGGCGCGGCTTGAGGAGTAACATCAAGGCCGTATCGAGGATATCCTGGCTGGTCGCACCACGATGAAAACTTCCCTTGAGTTCATCGGGAAGAGCCGCCTTGGCCTGCTTGACGAAAGGAATTGCCGCATTGCCACCCAGAACGGTCTCCTGGGCCATCGACTCCAGGTCAAACACATGCGCGCGCAGAACACGTTCGATGCCATCGGCGGCGCCGGCAGGGAGGATACCCAGCGTTTCCTGTTCGCTGGCGAGAGCGATTTCGACGACCGCCATGGCCTCTATCAGATCGCGGGCTTGGGTCGCCGAACGTCCCGCAGAGCTCATGAAGGGGTGGCGAAGTAGGGTGTCGTACATGCGAGTCTCCAGCCAGAATCAAGGCGAACAAATGTTCGCATTTCGAACTTTATGATAGGTTTGCTCCAAGATACCTGACAATCAACAACGAGGCATCACGGCACATGGCATCACAAGACGGAGCGCTCACGCCCGACGACAGGGATTTCGTTACCGCACTGGCAAGCGGCCTGGAAGTCATCATGGCATTCGATCAGGCCAACCCTCGCATGACACTCAGCGAGGTCGCCACGAAAACCCACATGAACCGCGCCAAGGCCAGGCGTTTCCTGCTGACCTTGCATGCCTTGGGATACGTGCGTAAGCAGGAGCGTTATTTCGAACTTTCACCCAAGGCTCTACAACTGGGTTACGCCTTCCTGTCGGCGAACAACTACCACAACGCCATCCAGAAGTATCTGGAAGACATCACGCAGGAGACCGGCGAATCCTCGTCTCTAGGTGTGCTCGACGGCAAGGATGTCATCTACGTGGCGCGCTCCGCAGCCAAGCATCGGCTGATGGCCATCACGCTTGCGGTAGGCACTCGGCTACCCACCGCCTACACCTCAATGGGACGCATTTTACTGGGCACATTGCCGGATGAAGAGCGCCACCGCATCCTGCAAGAAAGCGAGCTCGTCGCACATACTGCGCACAGCATTACCGACCTTGAAACGCTTGAAGCCGAGATCATCAAAGCTCGAGAGCAAGGCTATTGTATCGTCGACCAGGAGCTCGACTCGGGGCTTCGCTCACTCGCCGTGCCCATATTCAGCGGGGGAGGACGTCTTATCGGCGCGATGAACGTGTCGACGAACTCCGCTCGCGTGCCTCTCGAAAGGCTTGAGGAAAATATCCTACCCTGCTTGAAAGAAAAGGCATTAGAAATAAAAGAAACGTTAATTTAATCGCAAAAAACATGCGTCACAACCAAAGTATAAGAACGTAAAAACCACTTTAATACAAAGCGTTATATCAGCTTCATAACTTACCGCGCCCTTCCTCATTGACAGGAAGGGCGTTTTTTTTCAGCTTCTATGTACGCAAGACGAATCAAGGTTCGTATTGCGAACATAACAGGCAATAAAAAATTAGCCGGAGAACAAAATGTACAGCCAATCCTTCGCTCCATACGCGTGGCTTCCTCCTGAGTTCATGGGGATAGACGAAAGAGGTACGACCTCGCTTCATCAGAAAAAAGCATAGGGAGACGGTGAAAAATTAATTTTCCCGTCGACTCAGAAACGCATACTCATTCATGCGCACCAAGCTCGATAACTTCCTAAAAAGGGCAGCTCACCAATGCGATCCGATATAACAACATTCAAGATGACAAAACTCGCGCTCTGCGTGTCACTCGTTTCAGGCATAGCTGGCGTGGCGACGGCTCCCGCCTATGCCTTCGACGTCGTGGAAGCGGGCCAACCCGTGGTCACCGGCGACCCAAGCCGCGTCGGTCCTCCGTGGAACCATCGCTCGACCATCAACATCCCAGGCACCGAAACCGATATCGCCTTCGGTGGTTATGTCAAGCTCGATATGCTTTACGATTTCGACTATGACCTTGGTAAGGCTACCGACCCTTATGCGGTCATGGATCCATCGAATCGTACCGATGGACGCAGCGACTTCACCGCCTATGAGTCGCGTCTTAACTTCCGTACGCATACCATGACCGACTATGGCCGATTAACGACCTATTTCGAAGGGCATTTCATCCCGGACGGCAAATTCAACCTGCGCCATGCCTATGGCGAACTCAATGGCTTTTTGGCGGGCCGCACCTGGACGAACTTCATGAGTTTCGTGGGCGGTACGCGCACCCTGGCGCTGGGCGATCCTAAAGGTTATGCCTTCGAGCGCCAGGCCCAGTTGCGCTATACCCAGCCACTTGGTGCGGGCAACCTGTCGTTCTCCGTGGAGGACCCGGATACGGTTATCGCACGTGACGACGCAGGCGTTGCCGATGGCGAGAGCCAGCTCCCTGACTTGACGGTGCGCTACGAATACAAACGCCTGTTCGCTCTTTCCGGTGTCGCACGCAAGCTCTCCACCAACAACATCACCAATACCGTGGATGACGAAACCACTGGTTATGGGGTGCAAGCGCAGTTCAACCTGCCCTTTACGCCGATGACCAGCCTGCATGGTAGTGCAACCTACGGCGAAGGTATCGGTAACTACATGGGCAACCCTGGCAATACCGGACACCGCAACGCGCCCGATGTCTATGTCAACGACAATAACGAACTCGAGGCCGTCGAGACGCGCGCCTTCGGCATTTCTCTCAACCATAACTGGACCGACGACTGGTTCAGCTCCATCGGCTTCTCGCGTCTCGATCAAGACCTTCCCGATAGCTATAGTGCCCAGTTCGAGACCATCGACTACACCTTCGCCAACGTGATCTGGGATGTCACCCAACGTCTGGCAGTGGGTCTCGAGTATCAAAACGCCGATGTCGAGCAAATCAACGGCAACTCCGACGATGCCAGCCGACTACAGGCGAGCGCCATCTTCCAGTTCTAGTGTTCTGATAGTGATCGATCGTGATTTTGGCTGGCGTTTCGCCAGCCTTTTTCATTATGTAAAACACTATCCCTACCCAAAGGCATCCCTAAAACATACAAAAAATCCACTATATGGCACGCATAATTCCATAGTAATTATCCATACCGCCACGCAAAACTCCCTAAATATACAGGGCTTAATTCCGCGTAAAATACGTCTCACTGACAGAATATTACTGATTAAAAGCACCAGCTTTTATACCACCGGCAAGGGAAAAGCCACGCAATGACTGTGGCGTTATCAGGTGTATTCCAGGAGCACGGCCGGCGCTTGGCGTCTTGGCCGGCCCGTCTAACGCCCCCTATTGGGTTTGGGGGGCAGGTAGCACTACGCGCGCATCGTGAGGAGCGTCGGCATAGAGTGTGTCGACGAGATCGGCATAACGTTCGCGCACCAGCCGCTGATTGACCGACCCCTTGTCGGTCAACTCGCCGCGATCGACCGAAAGCGGCGTATCCAGAATCAACAGGCGTTCCAGACACGTAGAGCTCGACTGCCCTCGACGACAGGAGGCCAGGCGTTGTGCGAACCATTGGTGCAAGGTGGCGTCGTACGCCAGGTCACCCAGCGATGACGTCGCAGCACCTGTATGCTGTGCGCACGCCGGGACGTTCAGCACCACCAACCCGGCGAGATAGCCACGCCCTTCACCGGCGATCACCACGTCCTGCACCAGCGGAGCGAAGTGCTCGATGAGCTGTAATCGCAAGATACCCACATTGACCCAGGTACCCGTCACCAGTTTGAAATTCTCACTCAAGCGACCATCGAAGATCAGCCCGCGCTCGGGGTACTCAGGATCGGCGAGTCGCATCGCATCCCCGGTACAATAATAACCTTCGTCATCGAATGCTTCGGCGGTACGTTCGGCGTCGCGCCAATAGCCGGGCGTGACATTGAGCCCCTTGAGACGTGCTTCCCATTTGTCATCCGTCGCCACCAGCTTGAGCGACATCCCCGGCACGGGCTGACCGATCAGGCCCGGTGTACCACTGGCCTCCGTGGTGCAGAACGCCAGGCATGCCTCGGTGGATCCAAGCCCCGTCAGCATGGGCACGGGGCGTCCACATGCCTGCTCGCCGAAGGTATCCAGCGCCTCGCGCACGTGAACGGGCAACACGGCCCCACCGAAGTGCATCATCTCGAGATCGCGGAAGAACGCCGTGCGTAACGCCTCATCGTCACGTAAATGCTCGACCAGCGCCTCGAAGCCCTTGGGTACGTTGCAGTAGAACGTCGGCGACACCTCGCGCAGGTTATCCACCGTGCGTCGCACGCCATCCGCCGTCGGATTGCCGTCATCGATGTACAGCGATCCCCCATTATGGATCGTCATGCCGAGGATCGTGTTGCCGCCAAAGGTGTGATGCCAGGGTAGCCAGTCCACCAACACCGGCTTGTGCCGAGACAGGAAATCCAGACGTTTCTCGAGCATGGCCTGGTTGCTGCACAGCATGCGTTGGGTGTTGATCACTGCCTTGGGCATGCCGGTCGAGCCTGACGTAAACAGCAATTTGGCGACGCTATCCGGCGTGACGCAGGCATGAGCGTCATCGACCTCGGCCCGTGCCGGCGTCGCCGCCAGTGTCTCGAACGCCAGCGCTCGCTGAGTCGGCAGCGTCGCTACGCAGGTCACCTGCTCATCGCAAACGGCCGCCAGAGCTGCGCCAAAGCGAGCTTCGTCGTCGACAAAGATGAGCCCTGGGGTCACGAGATCGACGACATGGCGAAGCTTGACGAAATCTTCCGAGAGCAGGGCATAGGACGGTGATACCGGCACATAGGGGATGCCTACATGCATGGCGGCGCACGCCAGCAACGCATGCTCGATACTGTTACCTGAAAGCACCACGACGGGACGCGCCGGGGACAAGCCGTAATCCAGCAGCGCTTGTGCCAGACGGGTCACCCGCGGCATCGCTTCACCGAAGGTCAGCTTCCGCCAGGCACGCTGCGCCCCTTCGCGTTCGGCCAGAAACGTTGTCGACGGCGTCTCGCGTGCCCAGTGCGCGAGGCGCTGGGTCATGCAACGAGGGTAATCCGGCACCTCACCACCGTATAGTCGATACGCCTGCGCGAACGCATCGCTCTCGGAACGGGGCGAAGACCGGTTACCGGAAGGGGACGACATGAAAGGCGCTCCATTAGTCTGTGATTAAACTTGTTATTCAGCGATACGTTCTTCACTAACAACGTGATAGACATAGTTATAATAGGTAACTATTTTTTTGACTAGACGCACCGCATGAGACTTTAGGTGCACACAAGCGCCCATTAGTCGACGGTATTGCCTATCCACACCGATATCGTAAACAATGCATTCAGAATATAGTTTCTACTATTAACTATGGTATCGAAGAAGGAACCCCCGATGACGACATCCAAGAAAACGCCCTCCCCGGAGCAAACACCCCTCGAGGAAGCCTACCCAACCACGGTCACAGGATTAGTGCTCGAGGAACGTCTTGGCTATGCCCTGAGACGGGCGCAGCTCAAGGTCTTCAAGCACTTCGACGAGGCCATGCGCGAGCATGACATTCGCCCGGCACAGTTCTCCTCGCTGGTAGTCATCGAGGGCTATCCGGGCGTGACGCAATCCAATCTTGCCCAGACATTGAGTATCGATCCGCCGCGAGTCGTTAGCTTGATTAATGGTCTTGAAGAGCGTGGCTTGGCATTGCGGGTACGCTGCAAGCGCGACCGTCGCTCGCACGGCATCTTCCTCACCAAGACCGGCGAGGCACTCGTCGAGCGCTTGAAAGGACTGGCGGAGCAAAGTGATTTAGAAGCGACTCAATCACTTAGCGAAATAGAGCGGCGTCAATTATTGACCTTGCTGCGTAAAGTCTATGCCTCCGAGGAAGGTGGCGACTAATCCTTTAGCCGCAATTTTAGGCAAATTGAAGCGACATGGCTTGCACACCCACTCAAGGACAATTAATTATACAAAGCAACTAAAACAAGACATCCCTCGCCTTGGCCGATCCACGCAACCTATAAAGATATAATCATGAGCAGCCTAGCGACGACATCCAACGCCAGCATCACCTGCCTACGCCGAGGCCTCGAAACGGCCTGTCGGCTCGCCGCGATCATCGGTGGCTTGATCGTCGCGGCGCTCTCACTGATGACGGTGATCAGCATTGCTGGACGCTGGATATCCAGCCTGCCACTGATCAGCGACTTGTCGGCCCTGAGCTGGGTCGGCCCCATCACCGGCGACTACGAACTCGTCGAAATCGGCACGGCCATCGCCGTGTTCCTGTTCTTGCCGTACTGCCATCTGCGCGGTGGCCACGTCACGGTGGATCTGCTGGTCATGCGCGCGCCGCTGGGCGTGCAGCGCTTTCTCGCCGTTCTCACGGAGGCCTTGTTCCTCGTCGTTTCATGCCTGATGACATGGCGGCTTTATCACGGCCTGCTCGACAAGCACCGTTACATGGAAACCAGCATGCTGCTGGGTATCCCGCTGTGGTGGGGGTATATCGCCGGCATCGTCGGTTTCACCCTGCTCTCGCTAGTCTGTCTATACCGGCTCTTGTCCACGTTCTCGAACGATACCGCCCCCGCGACACAAGGAGATGCCTCATGACGCCTCTTACTCTGGGCGCAGGCGGCTTCGTCTTGTTGCTGGCCATGATGGGCGCCCGTATACCCATCGGCCTCGCCATGCTGGTTATCGGCGCAGTGGGCTCGATGCTGGTCACGGGACCGATGGGTATCCTCAATGCCCTGAAGACACTGCCCTACGAGCACTTTTCCAGCCACACGCTGTCAATCATTCCCCTCTTTCTGTTGATGGGACAATTCGCAGCACGCGCCGGGCTATCACGCGCCATGTTTCAGGCCGCCAACGACTGGCTGGGCCATCGTCGCGGTGGCCTCGCCATGTCGACGGTGGGCGCCTGCGGTGCCTTCGGCGCCATTTGCGGCTCCTCGCTGGCAACTGCCGCGACCATGACGCAAGTCGCGCTACCGGAAATGGAGCGTCAAGGCTATCGCGGTAGTCTAGCCACCGGCGCGTTGGCCGCAGGCGGGACGCTGGGCATTCTGATCCCGCCCTCCGTGGTATTGGTCATCTACGCGATCCTTGCCGAACAGAACATCAACGAGATGTTCGCCGCCGCCTTGATCCCCGGCATCCTTGCCGCGCTCAGTTACATGGTGGCGATCTCACTGTTCGTGCGCTTTTTCCCGGATAGCGCCCCAAGCAAGGCCAAGGCATCGTCTGGCGAGCGTTGGCGTTCGCTGCTCGAGGTATGGCCCGGTGCAGCGATATTCATCATCGTGATCGGCGGCATTTACACAGGAATTTTCACGCCCACCGAAGCCGCCGCCGTCGGTGCCGCCGCCACCGGGCTGCTAGCCGTCATCCGCGGCGGGCTGCGCTGGGAAGGGCTGCGTGAGAGCCTCCTCGACACGGCCGTCACCTCGGCGATGATCTTCTTCATCGTCCTCGGGGCCAGCGTGTTCAACAGCTTCCTCGCCCTGACGCAATTGCCGCAAATCACGGCGGGCTGGATCGTGGGCCTGGAAATCAGCCCCTGGATCGTCCTGGCGGGCATTCTGCTGTGCTACCTGGTCCTGGGTTGTTTCATGGACAGTTTGTCGATGATCTTGCTCACCGTGCCCATTTTCCTCCCCATCGTGACGGGCATGGATTTCGGCATGCCTCCCGGCGACGTGGCGATCTGGTTCGGCATCCTGGCATTGGTCGTCGTGGAAGTGGGGATGATCACACCACCGGTGGGACTGAATATCTTCATCATCCACTCCATGGCGCCCCACGTACCGCTGACCGAAACCTTCAAGGGCATCCTGCCATTCCTGGCGGCAGACGTGCTGCGCATCATCATGCTGGTGGTTTTCCCGTCCATCACATTGGGTTTCGTCTACTGGCTTTATTGATGTCACCACACCGTTCAAGGAGCCCACATGATGTCGTCCACTAACCCGCTTCGCACGCCCACGCTGGATTTCATCGCCCGCCTGACGGTGGACGTCGCCTCGCCCTGGGAACTGGGCGAGAGCGCACACGGCCAGCGTCGCTTCATCGCCATCACCGGCGGCGACGTGACCGGCGAGGGGCTCAATGGCCGTATTCTCGCCGCGGGCGGCGACTGGCAAACGATACGTCCGGATGGCGTGGCTGAACTATACGCACGCTATTTCCTGGAAACCGACGACGGCGAGCGCATCGAGGTAGAAAACACGGGCTTTCGCCACGGCCCGCCAGCCGTCATGCAGCGGCTAAGAGACGGAGAGGCCGTGCCGCCCGAGGACTACTACTTCCACACCGCGCCGCGCTTTTTCACCACCAGCACGCGGCTGGAGTGGCTCAACCGGACGTTGTTTCTGGGCAGCGCGGCACGCACCAAAGACAACGTGGTCATCGACCTTTTCGCCGTCGGCTAATCCATTGCCACCCAGCGTCATACAACAACCACAATGAGGCACCTCGCCATGACCCAACACGCCACTTCACACCTGCGTCGCTTCGTAATGACCACTGCGGCAGCACTCTCGATCGCTGCTGCCAGCCAGGCCCAAGCCCAAGAGACCGAATACACTCTGCGGCTGCATCATTTCTTCCCCGCCTCGGCGCCCGTGCACCAGGAGTATTTCATCCCCTGGAAAGAGGCCATCGAAGAAGAATCCAATGGACGTATAGAGGTGCAGCTCTATCCTTCCATGCAGCTCGGCGGCACGCCGCCCTCACTCTACGATCAAGCCAAGGACGGCCAGGTGGACATCATCTGGACCGTGCTGGGTTACAACTCGGGGCGTTTCCCCAAGGCGGAAGTCTTCGACCTGCCTTTCCTGCCAACCTCGGGTGCCGCGACGAGTCAGGCCGCACATGAATACGCCATGACACACATGCAGGACGAACTCGAGGGTATGCACCCTATCGCTGTGCACACCCATAGTCCTGGCGCACTGCATACCAAAGAGACCCGCATCGAATCCCTCGAGGATATCGAGGGCCTCAAGATGCGCGGCCC
Organism: Chromohalobacter nigrandesensis; assembly: GCF_023061285.1. Lineage (GTDB taxonomy): Bacteria > Pseudomonadota > Gammaproteobacteria > Pseudomonadales > Halomonadaceae > Chromohalobacter > Chromohalobacter nigrandesensis. Next base: position 93,346 of record NZ_JAKGAM010000005.1, on the reverse strand, counting down.
CAGCCGGCTGGTAAACCGCTACCTGGCCAAGCTCGGCGCCGAGCCCATCGGTATGCCGGTGGCCCAGGCATTGGAGGCGTTATCACGCGGCGTGCTCGACGGCACGGTGATTCCCTTCGAAGCTATCACCGCCATGGGGCTCGCCGATATCACCACCGAACACACTATCTTCAGCGGTGATCGGGCGCTCTACACCACGATGATGATCGTGGCCATGAACCAGGACAAATACGACGCCCTGCCCGATGACCTGCAAGCCGTCATCGATGCGCACTCCGGAAGCCGCGAGGCGTATCAGATCGGTCAGATCATGGACCGTGCCGACCACCGCCAAATCCTGGCCATTCAGAGTGGCGAGCAACCGGGCACGATCACCCGCCTGGAAAGCGAAGAAACCGCCCGCTGGCAGGCGGTTGGTCAAGAGGTCGTGGATGACTGGATCGCCGAGGCCGACGCCAAAGGGCTCGACGGTCAAGCGCTCTACGACAGCGCCACGCAACTCGTCAACGAATACACACGCTGACCCGTGGCAGGAAAGGCAATGCCGGTCGAGCCGTTATTCAGGCTCGACCAGGCCGGCCCCCAAGGCTTTAAGGGAGGACTTGAGATGACGCTGAAATGCATTCCGCTGCGCCTCGCTCAGGCTCTCGAGCATGTGGCCTTCGAGTGCCATGACCGCACGGTCGCACTCGGCCAGCGTTTGCTGTCCGGCCTCGGTCATGCGGATCTGGATGATGCGCCCGTGGTGCGGATCGGGGTGTCGCTCGACGAGCCCCTTGGTCTCCATGGCCTTGACCATTTCATTGGCCGCCTGCGGCGATACCAAGGACTTCTCGGCCAGCTGCGAATTGGACTGTGGACTGCGTCGCGCCAAGACGGAAAGTGCCGTGTATTGCTGCATGGTCAAGCCCAGCGGATGCACGGCCTCGCTGATATGGCGACGCAATGCGCGATCGAGACGCCCGATCAGATAGGCGACACGCACCGTTTCCGGCGCGCCATCAACAGAGGAGCTCGCGTCATGCGAGGCCTGCGGTTCAACTTTGGTCATAGGGATTTCCTCTTTGCAAGCGCAGCATAGCGCACTATGATGGAAACGGTAAATATCAACTTACTTGACAATTAATTGACAGGAAAATGCGATGAGCGACTATACAGACCGCTGGCAGACCGTGAAGGTCGACGTCGAGGACGGCATTGCTTGGGTGGCGCTCAACCGCCCCGACAAGCGCAACGCCATGAGCCCCACGCTCAACCGTGAAATGATTGATGTGCTCGAAACCATCGAACTGGACCAGGACGCCCACGTGCTCGTGCTGACCGGCGAAGGTGAAGCCTTCTCCGCCGGCATGGACCTCAAGGAATACTTCCGCGAGATCGACGCCAGCCCCGAGATCGTGCAGGTCAAGGTCCGCCGCGACGCTTCCACCTGGCAATGGAAACTGCTGCGTCACTACGCCAAGCCCACCATCGCCATGGTCAACGGCTGGTGCTTCGGCGGCGCCTTTTCGCCGTTGGTTGCCTGCGATTTGGCGATCGCCGCCGACGAATCGGTGTTCGGGCTCTCCGAAATCAACTGGGGCATTCCTCCGGGCAACCTGGTGAGCAAAGCCATGGCCGATACCGTGGGCCATCGCCAGGCGCTTTATTACATCATGACCGGCGAGACCTTCACGGGTCCTCAGGCGGCAGACATGGGCCTGGTCAACAAGAGCGTACCGCGGGCCGAACTACGCGAGGCCACCAAGACGCTGGCAGCCACGCTGCGCGACAAGAACCCCGTCGTCCTGCGTGCCGCCAAGACCGGCTTCAAGATGTCCCGCGAGTTGACCTGGGAGCAAAACGAGGAATATCTCTACGCCAAGCTGGACCAGGCGCAACAGCTCGATCCGGAACATGGCCGCGAGCAAGGCCTCAAGCAGTTCCTCGACGACAAGAGCATCAAGCCCGGGCTGGAAAGCTACCACCGCTGACAGGCGCGAGGGCACGGTGGCGTTCACTCGCAAGACGCCGCCGCGCCCGCTGGCGATATCAGCATGCCGCCCAGCCCTGAACGTCATATCGCTTCGACAACAACAAGGGGAGTCTCATGGATCTTGCGCTACTCATCGGCGGCAAACATCGCACCGCCCAGAACAACGCGACCTTCGAGCGTCGCAACCCACTGCATGAACATGTCGTGACGCGCGCCGCTGCAGCCTCGGTGGAAGATACCCGGCATGCCGCCGAGGCAGCGTCTCAGGCGTTTCCCGCCTGGTCGCAGACCGGCCCCGGCGAGCGCCGTGCCAAGTTGCTCGCGGCCGCCGACGCCATGGAAGCCCGCCAGGACGACTTCATCGCACGCATGGTCGATGAAACCGGCGCCACGCCGGGCTGGGCCGGGTTCAACGTCATGGTCGCCGCCAACATGTTGCGTGAGGCCGCCTCGCTGACGACGCAAGTCGGCGGCGATGTGATTCCCTCCAACGTTCCCGACAGCCTGGCCATGGGCGTGCGCGTGCCATGTGGCGTGGTCGTCGGCATCGCGCCCTGGAACGCGCCGATCATTCTCGGCACGCGGGCCATCGCCACGCCTTTGGCATGCGGCAACACGGTCATTCTCAAAGCTTCCGAGCAATGCCCGGCGACCCATCACCTGATCGGCGAAGTGCTCGTCGAGGCGGGCCTGGGCGACGGCATCGTCAATGTGGTGACCAATGCGCCGCCGCAAGCTGCCGACGTCGTCGAGGCGCTGATCGAGCATCCCGCTGTGCGTCGCATCAACTTCACCGGTTCCACGCAGGTCGGACGCATCATCGCTGAGAAGGCCGCGCACCATCTCAAGCCCGTGCTACTGGAACTCGGTGGTAAAGCGCCGTTCGTGGTGCTCGAGGATGCTGATCTGGACGCCGCTGTCGAGGCCGCTGCCTTCGGAGCCTTCTTCAACCAGGGCCAGATCTGCATGTCCACCGAGCGACTGATCGTCGTCGACGCCGTGGCCGATGCCTTCGTCGAGAAGCTGGCGAAAAAAGCCGCCAGTCTGAAGGCCGGCGATCCTCGTGAAGACGGCAATCCGCTGGGCACGCTGATCAATCGCGAGGCCGGGGAAAAGCTCAATGGCCTGCTCGACGACGCCCAGCAGCACGGCGCCCGCCTGGCCTGCGGCGGCAAGGCCGAGGGCGTGATCATGCAGCCCACCGTGGTCGATGGTGTCACCGAGGCCATGCGCCTCTACGCCGAAGAGTCGTTCGGCCCCGTAGTGGCCATGATGCGCGTCAAGGACGAAGAAGATGCCCTGCGGGTCGCCAACGACAGCGAGTACGGCCTCTCTGCAGCGGTCTTCAGCCGCGACACGGCACGCGCCATGCGTGTCGCCCAACGTATCGAATCGGGCATTTGCCACATCAACGGCGCCACCGTACACGACGAGCCACAGATGCCGTTCGGCGGCGTCAAATCAAGCGGTTACGGGCGCTTCGGCGGCAAGGCTGGCATTGAGGAATTCACCGAGCTGCGCTGGATGACCATGCAGCTCGGGCCCCGGCACTATCCCATCTAGGGAAACACAGCATAAATGTCTGCGCAGGCGGACACGCCTCTAGACATCGCGCACTGGCACGCCAACACCCCCCATGGAGCTTAAGATGATGACAACAAAACATACGCTCGCCGGTCTTGTTCTCCTCAGCGGCATCACCCTGGCCGGCACTGGCCAGGCACAAGACACCGTGACACTGCGTCTTCACCACTTCGCGGCGCCCACCACCCCGGTTCAGACGCAGTATCTGGAACCCTGGGCGAAACGCGTCGAGGAGCAATCCGATGGCGCCATCAAGGTCGAGATTTTCCCCGCCATGCAGCTCGGCGGATCGGCCAACTCGCTTTACGATCAGGCCAAGGACGGTGTCGTCGACATCGCCTGGACGCTGTTGAGCTACACGCCGAACCGCTTTCCGGAATCCGAAGCCTTCGATCAGCCCTTCCTGCCGACCACGGGTGAAGCCACCAGCATGGCGGCACATGAATTCGCCATGGAACATATGCAGGACGATTTCGAAGGCGTTCACCCCATCGCTGTCTTCGCCCATAGCCCGGGCAAGCTCCACACCAAAGATGTCAGCGTGCACGATATCGATGATATCGACGGCTTGGCCATTCGCGCTCCTTCCAAAACCATGAACCGCTATTTCACCCGGCTCGGCGCCAAGTCCGTGGGCATGCCCATGCCGCAAATACCCGAGGCGATCTCGCGTGGCGTGATCGACGGCCTGACACTGCCCTTCGAGAGCGCCTCCGCCCTGGGCGTGCTGGATGTCGCCCAGAACCATACTTTCTTCGACGGTGAGCATGGTCTATACACGGCGATGATGGTGCTGGCAATGAACCAGGACAAATACGATAGCCTGTCGCCCGAACTGCAGAAGGTCATCGACGACAACGCCGGCATCCAGGAAGCCCAGCAAATCGGCCACGTCATGGACGAGGCGGAGCAAGCCGCCATCGACGACATCGCGGCTCGCGACGAAGGCCAGATGATCCATATCGCCGAAGCAGATCAGGGTGAGTGGAAAGCGGCCGCCGACAAGACCATCGACGAGTGGATCGCGGACATGGACGCAGAAGGCTACGACGGCCAGCAGCTCTACGACGACGCCAACCAGCTGGTCGACAAGTACACCAAGCAAACGCAATAAACGCCCATGCGCGGGGCAAAACGCCCCGCGCAGTGTCATACCTTTCGCTTTCCTTTAACGCCTCTTTCGTCTCCCTCCCGACCAAAGTCTAGATACATTCGATTGTCGTGATGCCCCAGTGTTTCTATGATGGAGCTTTCCCATCGACGATCGCTCGCCCCGTCGCAACGCCGACACCATGCCCTCGGCAACCGTTTTATCAGCTTCTTTCAGAGGGTGTTTACAAAACAGGCGAGCGACGTCAAGACAAGGCAAAACCGACCGAAAACACGGAGTTTACATGGGGTAAATGAGTATTTTGAGGTCGATTTTAACGCCGAATTGTCGAGCGCAGTCCTTTTGTAAACACCCTCTCAGGATCTTGTCATGACCGATTCCACTACGCCGGACGTCCTGACCTTCGGTGAAGCGATGACGCTGTTCATCGCCGAAACCCCGGGCGAGCTGGCCGAGGTCGAGCGCTTCCAGCGACGCATTGCCGGCGCCGATACCAATGTCGCCATCGGCCTGGCACGGCTGGCCTTTCACGTCGCCTGGATCAGCCGCGTCGGTGACGATGGTTTTGGCACCTTCATCCGTCGCACGCTCGAAAGCGAGGGTCTCGACTGCCGCTACCTGAGTACCGATGCCGAACATCCCACCGGCCTGGTCTTCAAGGAACGCGCCGAACACGGTGAGGATCCCAAGGTGGCCTATTACCGCCGCGGCAGCGCCGCCAGCCACCTGGGTGTGGCCGACGTCGGCGACCTCGACTTCCAGGGGGTGCGCCACCTGCACGCCACCGGCTTGCCGCCGGCCTTGTCGCCGAGCACGCGCGAGCTCGCCTTTCACATGCTGGAACGCGCCCGCGAGACCGGCCTCACGATCAGCTTCGATCCCAACCTGCGGCCCTCGCTGTGGAACAGCGAAGCCGAGATGCGCGAGACCCTCAATGCGCTGGCTGCGCATGCCGACTGGGTGCTGCCAGGCCTCGCCGAAGGGCAACGCCTGACCGGTCTCGATAACGCGCACGACATCGCCGGCTATTATCTCGACCGAGGCGCCAGTGGGGTCATCGTCAAGCTCGGCCCGGAAGGCAGCTACGTGCGCACGGCGGACGATGCTGGCATGGTGAAGGGCGTGGCGGCGGCCCACGTCGTCGATACCGTGGGTGCCGGCGACGGCTTCGCGGTGGGCGTGATCAGCGCCTTGCTCGACGGGTGCTCGCCACGCCAGGCCGCGCATCGCGGCAATCTCATCGGTGCCGAACAGGTTCAGGTCGTCGGCGACATGGAAGGCCTGCCGCACCGGACCCGACTGCGCGACCTGGAAGCCGCACACCCAATGGCGTGACGACACGCCACCATGCTGTATTTCACGATCAGGAGTCCTGCATGACCAAGCGCATCCTCGCCTTCGGGCGACTCAAGCCGCATCATCTCGACCAATTGCGCGCACACTTCCACGTCGATTATTTCGACCATCTGGCAAGCGCCGACGACCCCGCCTTTCGTGAAGCGCTGAGCGACGCGCACGGCCTGCTGGGCGCCAGCCTGCCGATCACCTCCGAGCTGCTCGATAGCGCCCCGCACCTGGAAGCCATCTCGAGCATCTCGGTGGGGGTCGACAACTACCCCGTGGACGAGCTGACCCGGCGCCACATCTTGCTCTGCCACACCCCGGATGTACTCACCGAAACCACTGCGGACACCGGCTTCCTGCTGATCATGGCCAGCGCCCGCCGCGCGGTGGAGCTCGCCAACATGGTCAAGCAAGGCCAATGGACGAGCAGTATCGGCGAGCCTCACTTCGGCACCGATGTCCACGGCAAGACGCTGGGCATGATCGGCTTCGGGCGCATCGGTCAGGCTATCGCGCGGCGTGGCGCGCTGGGCTTCGGCATGCAAGTGCTCTACACCCATGCCTCGCCCAAGCCGGCATTGGAAAAAGAGCTCGGCGCGACGCACTGCGACTTCGGCGCCTTGCTCGAACAGGCCGACTTCGTCTGCGTCAATGTGCCACTGACAGCCGAGACCACCGGCTTGATCGACGCGGACGTGCTCAAGCGCATGAAGTCCTCGGCGATCCTGATTAACATCGCCCGCGGCAAGGTAGTCGACGAACAAGCGCTGATCGAGGCGCTCTCCAGCGGTGAGATCCACGCCGCAGGGCTGGATGTCTTCGCCCAGGAACCGCTGCCTGCCGACTCACCGCTCACGCGGATGGATAACGTCGTCACCCTGCCGCATATCGGCTCGGCCACGCATGAAACGCGCGAGGCCATGGCCCAGCGCGCCGTCGACAACGTCATCGCCGCCCTAGAGGGCCAGCAACCGCCGAGCCCCTACAACGACGTCGCACCACGCGGCTGACGCCTCTCCCATATGCCGCGCCACCTCCCTTCACACGCCTGCGCCTCTCGGTGCGGGCGTTTTCGATTCATGGCGCGCACGCTTGAAACCTGGCATCCCGCCCCCAGTCAGTGCTCACTGACAGCGGCCCTCAGCGCTGCGCACTTTTCGATTCGGGAGCCACTCCATGTCCTCCAGCATTGCCCTCATCACCGGCGCCGGCCGGGGCCTCGGCCGCAGTATGGCGCTGCACCTCGCGGCCGCCGGCGTCGGCGTCATCGGTACCTACCGCCACCATCGCGACGAAGCACTGGCAGTCGCCCGCGAAATCGAGGCCGCCGGCGGCACGGCGGCGATGCTCAAGCTCGACATCGGCGATAGCGCCGCCTTCGCCGAATTCAAGGACAACGTCGCGGACACGCTGGAAAACACCTTCGGCCGCACGGAGCTGGACGCCGTGGTCCATAACGCGGGCGAGGGCATTCTCGCGCCCTACGAAGAGACCACCGAGGACGATCTCGACGCCCTCTACCGCACTCACTTCAAGGGGCCATTCCTGCTCAGCCAAGCCCTGCTGCCGATGATCGCCCGGGGCGGGCGCATCCTGAACGTTTCCACCGCCGCCACGCGTTTCGTGCTGGACAATCACTGCGCCTACTCGGCGATGAAGAGCGCGCTGGAGGTGACTACGCGCTACATGGCCAAGGAACTCGGCGAGCGCCGGATCACGGTCAACGCCATCGCCCCCGGCGCCGTGGAAACCGACTTCGCCGGCGGCGCGGTCCGCGACGATCCGGCACTCAACGCCCACTTCCGCGCAATCACCCCGCTGGGGCGCACCGCCAAGCCGGATGATATCGGCGCTGCGGTCGCGAGCCTGCTGTCGAGCGATTTCGGCTGGCTAAACGGCGAACGCATCGAACTCACCGGCGGACAATCGCTTTAATACCGTCCTTGAACGACCACAACAGGAAGCTTATCCGCAAGCCCGAGCACACAGTCCTGTATCCAACGCTCTTGGCACCATTCCAAGAAGTTGCCCCCTCTCTCGCCCACGCCATCCGGCTTGGGCGTTTTCGACACTGACGATACGTCCCGACACCTAAAACTCTGGTTGCATTTGGACCAAAGGTGAATAGGGATGCCGGGGCGACTCTTCTAGGCTGATCAATAGATTTGGATCGATCCTAAACGAGGCACTTCAGCCATGGCCAGATCCCCAGGCACCACATCATCCCCACGTGATCGCAGTGGCAAGCGTCAAAGCGTCACACTGCAGGACATCGCAGCCCATGCTGGCGTCTCACGTTCAACGGTTTCGCTAGTGCTACGAGAAAGCCCCTTGGTAGCGGAGGCCACCCGCACGCAGGTGCAGGCTTCGATCAAGGCCCTGGGATATGTCTACAACCGTGGTGCCGCAGCACTGCGTGCCAGCCGCACCTTTACCCTTGGCGTGGTCGTCTACGACATTGCCAATCCGTTCTTCGGTGCCATGGTCGCGGGTATCGACTCGGTACTGCATCGCGAGAACTATGTCTCGTTCCTGGCCAACAGCGAAGACTCCCCCGAGCGGCAGCAGCGCTTTCTGGAACGCATGCGGGAGCAGCGTGTCGACGGCTTGCTGCTATGCCCCGCCGAAGGCACCGATCCCGCACTGCTCACCCAACTGGCGGACTGGAACATGCCTTGCGTTCAGGTGTTGCGCCATATCGGCACGCCTCCGTTCGACTACGCTGGTACCGATTTCGAACTCGGCGTGCGTCAAGCCGTGGATCATCTGGTGACGCTCGGCCATCGGCGCATCGTGTTTCTCGGCGGCGAAGCCGAGCACTCCGCTACACGCACCCGTCATCAGGGCTATCGTGACGCCATGCACGCGCAGGGACTCGGCGAAGCGCAACGCATCGTGCGAGGGCCAGTGACACGCCGGACGGGTTTCGAGAGCATCCAGACACTGATGCAAGAAAGCCCTCGTCCCACGGCCGTGATTTGCCACAACGACCTGATGGCCCTGGGGGCCATGCTCGGACTCCAACGGCTGGGCCTGGTACCCGGCGAAGACTGTGCGGTCATCGGCACCGACGATATCGAGGAAGCGGCCCTGAGCCTGCCACCTTTGACCAGCGTTGCCACTCACCCTTTCGCCATCGGCGAGGAAGCGGCGCGCCTAGCCATGCGGCGCATTGCCAATCCTGGCGGCGCTCGCGAACAGGTGGTCCTGAAACCACGCCTGCAAGTACGGCACTCATGCGCGCCCATCCCCGCCTCTGGGGAAGCGCAATATCGACGATATCCACACGCCACTCTCGACGCCTGACCCGGACGTCACGCCAGACCGCCCAAGGCGGACACAACAATGAACGAGGTGACATCATGACTCAGTACTGGATCGATCCAAACGCAACCCGCCATCCCTTCACCAAGCGCGCCATCGGCGCCATTGCCCTCGCACTTGGCATGACAATAGCAAGTGGCGCCCAGGCACTGGATTTGCGCTTCGGCCATGGCGGTACCGAAGACACCGCTTATCAACTTGGCGCCGAACGCTTCAAAGAATTGATCGAAGACAAGACCGACGGAGATGTCTCCGTCACCATCCTGGGCAACTCCGTTCTCGGCCACGAAACCGAGATGTTCGAACAGCAGATGGCAGGCGCGCTGGATATGTCGATCATCAATCCCGGATTGATCACCGACTTCTCGCAGACCGCCAACGTGTTCTCGATTCCTTTCATGTACCGTGACGAAGCCCATTGGCGCCACGTTCTCGATGGCGAAGTTGGCCGCGATATTGCGGATCGCATCGAGGAAGAAACTGACGTCAAGGTGTTGGCCTTCTTCGGGGGCGGCAAGCGCCAGATCGTCAGCACTCGACCGTTGGAAAGCCTCGATGATCTTGAGGGCATGAAGCTTCGCACCAATCCAACCGAACCATTGATCGCGGCCTGGAAGGCCCTAGGCACCGAACCCACCGTCATGGCCTGGAAGGAGATCTATACCGGGCTACAACTGGGTGCCATCGATGGCCTCCTCAATGAGGCCGAGTGGATAGAACGCATGCGTTTCCATGAAGTGGCACCGCACATCGGGCTGTCCGAACATGACATCACCGTGCGCTTGCTGACCCTTTCGCAAATGACCTGGGATCGCCTCGACGATAGCCAACGCGACGCGGTCATGGCCGCCGCCCAAGAAGCAGCAAGCTACGCACGTAAGGTACAGCTCAAACAGGATGCCGAAGCGCTCGAGACGCTAAAGGAAGAAGGCGCCACGCTCTACCCCATGGATCGCGAACGCATGAAAGAGATCGTCGCCGAGCCGCTTCAGAAGGTGATCGACGACATGGGCCTGACCGAGCTGCATGACAGGATCGTCAACGTCGAGTAATCCCCCGGCCGGGGTGGATACCTCACCCCGGCCCTTGTCTCCGAGGGTTTCGCCATGCCCACATTGCTTACCGGGCTTGCCCGGCTAAACCGTGCACTCGAACGCCTGCTGGGCGTTGTATTGCTGCTGCTGTTGGCGGCCTTCATCGTGTTTATCGTCTATCAGATAGTCAGCCGTAACCTACCCATGCTGCCACGGCTGTACTGGACCGAGGAATTCAGTCGCTTCGCCTTCCAATGGCTAATCATGCTAGGCACGGCAATCGGCGTCTATCATGCCGATCACTTTGTGCTCGAAGCATTTCCGCGCGGTACGCGGGCCGACCTGGTGACTCGCCTGATCCGCGATATTGCCTGCTTCGCTGTAGGCGTGATCTTCATCTACTACGGCAAAGACTTCGCCATCTCCGGCCTACGCCGTAGCGCAACTGCATCCGGGCTGCCGATGATCTACGTCTATTCGGCGTTCACCGTCTGCGGCATATTCATCGTGCTGTTCAGCCTTGAGCGACTACTGCATGCCGCCCTCCACGGCATAAACTCGATGGAAGCCGCGCTCAACACCCCCAACGAACTCGATGAGCTAGAGAGTGCCGACGATGCGCCGCTCGCCAGCGAACAACCGCGAGGGAGGCGCTCATGATACCGATGGAATGGACCTTCGTACTGCCATGGCTGCTGTTCGCCCTGCTTGGCGTATTGATCGTCGCCGGCATCCCGATCGCCATGTCGCTGGTGCTGACCGCCTTCAGCATGATCGTGCTCGACCCGCGGCTGACCACGTGGGTGATGTTCCAGCGCATGTACAACGGCATGGACTCCTTCGTGCTGCTTGCTGTGCCGCTGTTCCTGCTCGCCGGCAACCTGATGAATTCGGCGCATATAACCGATCGATTGATTACCCTGTGCATGCGCCTGGTGGGCCACTTCAAGGGTGCCTTGGCGCATGTCAACGTGCTGGTCAGCATGCTGTTCGCCGGCGTCTCGGGATCGTCCACCGCCGATAGCGCCGGGGTGGGCACAGTGCTAATTCCGGCGATGAAGCGTGAGGGCTATCCGACGCATTTCGCGGTGGCCGTCACCGCCGCCTCGTCGGTGATGGGCATCATCATCCCGCCGTCGATCAACATGATCGTGTGGGGCGCGCTGACCAATACCTCGATCGCCGGCCTCTTCCTGGGCGGGATCCTGCCTGGCGTAATGATCGGCGTCGCACAATTGCTGCTCAACCTGCTCTACGTGCGCCGCTATGACGTCCCAGTGCGCCAGCGCGCAACGTTCTCCGAGTTAATGAGTTCGGGCAAAGATGGCTTGCTGGCAGCGGGGATCCCCATCGTCATCATCGGCGGTATCACCCTAGGCCTAGTCACGCCCACAGAGGCTGCCGTGATCGCCGTGCTCTACGCCCTGGTGCTGGGCTTCTTCGTCTACCGCGAACTGACCTTTAAGCACGTAATCGAGGCTTCGACCAGCACCGTACGGCTGTGCTCGCTGTCGCTGTTCAGTCTGGTCGGTGCGGCGATATTCGGCTACCTGATCAGCTTCTACCAGATTCCGCCCAAGCTTATGGCTGGAGTCACTATTAGTGATCCGACCACGCTGCTAGTCATCATGGCGGTGGTGATGCTGATTATCGGCACCTTCATGGATTCGCTACCAGCGATGGCGATCTTGGCGCCGATATTTCAGCCGCTGGCAATGCAGGCCGGTGTGCATCCGGTGCAGTTCGGGGTAGTCGGCGTTATGGCCCTGGGGCTTGGGCTCATTACGCCTCCCTACGGCCTATGCCTGATGATTTCGGCGAAGATAGGCGGTATCCCGCTGCTTAAGGCACTGGGCACGACGCTGCTCTACCTGGCGATGATGCTGGCAGTAATCGTGTTGCTGATCTTCTTCCCGCAACTGGTGCTGGCCATCCCGCGCTGGCTGACACCGGACTTCGTATAATCGCGGGCAATCGCTTTGAATACCTCCCCGGCCTTGCCATCATGACCGGGGGCAACTAAAGTTCTAGAGAACGTTTAAAAACATCGTTCTAAAACTCGGAACGTCTTTTCAAGACTGGGCGTCGCCTGCCGATATTTGGGACAATGAATGGTTTCATCCACTACGCCTTCGAGGCTCCACCATGTCTCATCCGCTATGCCTGCTATTCGATTGCGATGGCACCCTGGTCGATAGCGAACCCCTTCTCGCCGATGTCATGGCCGATGTGTTGACGCATGCCGGTTTGCCTTTCACCACCTCTCAATACATGGAAGAGTTTCGAGGCGTCAGATTCGCCAACATCGTCGCCGAGCTGGAGCGCCGTTTCGGTGCCCTGGACGACGCTACTCGAGACGCCGCCGAGGCGGAGATGCGCCGCACCATGCAGACGCGCATGAGTACCGAACTGCAACCGATTCCGGGGATCCGCGAAGCACTCGACAGGCTCACCGAGCACCCGCGCTGCGTGGCTTCCAACGGCCCCGAGCACAAGATTCGCCGCGCCCTCGACAGCACGGGCCTGCGTGCCTATTTCGGGGACCGCCTCTACAGCGGCTACACCATCGAGCGCTGGAAGCCCGATCCCGAATTGTTCCTGCATGCCGCACGCGAGATGGGGGTCGCGCCCGAACGCTGCGTGGTCATCGACGATGCCGATGTGGGCGTTGCAGCCGGTCTGGCGGCAGGGATGCGCACGATCCACATCAACCGCTTCCCCGAACGCGAGTCCACCCCCGAGGGCGCCATCGCCTTGCATAACATGCGCGATCTACCCAGTGCCGTGGCGCGGCTGGAACAGTTGGAAGCCGTACTCCACTGACTTTCACCGGGTAGCGTCCGGCGGATATCGTGCTCACCGGCAGGGCGCGTTATCATGGAAATATCGCGATACATCGATTCAGAGAGGCGCGCATGGCATCGCTGCAGGATCAGTTACGCGGACGGGTATACTCCACCGAACACGGCGAGACCTGCCCCGAGTGCCGGGCGCCGATCGCCGAGTGTCGCTGTGCCGAGGCGACGGAGGAAGCACGCCTGGCAAGCCTCGACGGTACCGTCCGCCTGCGCCGTGAGACCAAGGGACGCAAGGGCAAGGGCGTGACCCTGATCGAAGGCGTACCGCTCAAGGCCGACGAACTCAAGCCCCTGGCCAAGGTGCTCAAGCAACGCTGTGGTACCGGCGGCGCCATCAAGGATGGCATCATCGAGATTCAAGGCGATCAGCGCGACACGCTCAAGGCTGAGCTTGAAGCGCGCGGCTATCGCGTCAAATTGGCGGGCGGTTGAACGCTGCGTCAGCCGTTTTCCCTTTCCCTGCGCGAGGAGACTCCCATGTCCTTGCCTAATAGGCCGCGCGGCCTGACTGCCGCACTCATTGGTCTGATGCTGATCGGCCTTGTGGGCTGTGCCAGTGGCCCTGATTTCAATACGCTCGATGCTCGCGTTACCTTCGCTCAACCGCCCGAGCTGTCGGACGATGCCACCCTCGATGTAACGCTCAAGGATAGCGACGACAACGCCACCGTGGCGGAAAGCCGCTATACGCGTATCGACACTCCTACGACCGAGGTCACGCTGCAATATGACGACAGCGCCATCGAGGCAGCGCATAGCTACGTCTTGCAGGCCGAGGTGCGCGATCAAGGGCGACTGACACACCTCAACCGCGAGCGTGTCGACGTCTTCAACGGCGAGACTGGCGAGATACCGACCGTGACGCTGGAACCCGCTTCACCTTAGTGAGTCGACGCGCGAAGACAGCCAATGAGGCCAAGTAGTGCACGCACGGCTTAAGGACGAACGCCTGACGAGGGCCAGACCCCAGCGGCCGAGGCTCGAGATGTTGCTCCATCGGCAGGCGTCGCGGCCATGCTCTGCAGCGCGATATCCAGCGTCTCGCCCGCCGAGGCTTCGACCTTGAGGCTAAACAAGTCGTCGGCGCGCGTACGTCCCACGTTGATGCAGGCCATCGGCTTGCCCAATTCCGCCGCGCGGCGCGCGAAGCGATAGCCCGAATAAACCATCAGCGACGAGCCTACCACCAGCATCGCATCGGCACGCTCGAGGGCAGCGAAGACCGCCTCCACGCGGGGGCGTGGCACACTGTCACCGAAGAACACCACATCGGGCTTGAAGATGCCGTCGCCGCAACGCGCGCAGGACAGCAACGCGAAATCGCCGAAGTCGTCACGCGCCAGGTCGGCATCGCCATCCGGCCCGACGCTCGCCTCCAGGCCCGTCCAACGCGGATTGAGACGCGCCAGGGCGGCATGCACGGCATGGCGCATCTGGGTCGCGCCGCAGTGCATGCAGCGCACCACATCGGCCTGGCCGTGCAGATCGATCACCCGCCGCGATCCGGCGCGCTGGTGAAGCCCATCGACATTCTGCGTCACCAGTTGCTCGATGCGTCCGGCACGCTCCAGCGCGGCCAGCGCGTAATGCCCACGTCCCGGACGCGCCTCGGCGAGCGCCTGGAACCCCACCAAGCTACGCGCCCAGTAGCGACGACGTGCGATATCGCTGTGCATGAAGGTCTGATGGGTCATCGGTGGCGAGCGTTTCCAGGCGCCCTGCTCATCACGGTAGTCAGGAATACCGCTATCGGTGCTCATTCCGGCGCCAGTGAGTACGAACAACCGCGAATGACGTGAAAGAAAGGTCGCCAGTGACGACGCTGAAGAATCGGACATCGTAATCTCCCGGGCAAAGCCGATGCTTAATGATACAACTGACGTCCCGTCTCGCGACAAGCACGCATCGCCGATCGTCGGCAAGCTAGCTAGAATGGCCCTTTATGCAACACGTTCTCGACCAGGATGACCGTGATGGTTTGGCTGGAATACGTACTACCGATCATTTTTCTCGCCCCGCTCGGCGCCACCGCGCTCGTGGTGCTGGCACTGCGCCACCTGGAAGACGAGGCGCTGGTATCGCCCTATGACGGGCACACGCTACACGAGCCCGCGCAGTCGCTACGCGATCGTCTCGACCGTGCCTATGCCGCGCTCTTCCTGGATGGCGCGCTGGGGCCCATCATCACCCTGGCGCCTTTGGTCTACGGCATGGGGCGCATGCTGTTCGCCAACCGCCACAGTTGGCTGGAGTGGGCACTTTACGGGCTTTTGACCACCTTGCTGGCGTTGGTGCTGTGCTTTCGCTTGATTCGCGACGTCCAGCGCATTCGCCGCCTCAAACTGGGCCTGGCCTGCGAGCTGGCCGTGGGTCAGGAACTCGAGCGCTTGATCCGCCCAGAAGCGCACCCCTATTTCGTGTTCCACGATGTGCCCACCGACAGCGTCGCCATCGACCATATCGTGGTCACCCCGCATGGCGTCTTCGTGGTCGAGGTGAGCGCTCGGACGCCGCCGTTGGATATCATGGGCGAGGCCCGCACCCAAGTAACGGTAGCCGGGCAACGCCTGCGCTTTCCCGGCTGGCGCGAACGTCAATCCCTGGCACACACACGGATGGCCGCGAGCTGGTGCCGCCAATGGCTGACCCGCCACTCTCTGGGCGATATCGCCGTGCAAGGCGTACTGGTTCTGCCCGGCTGGGAGATAAAGATCGAGAAAGCCCCCAACGGGCTAATGGTCGTCAACGGTGAAGGACTCGCCGTCCTGCTCGACGGTACTCCGCTCAAGCCCATGAATGACGACGCGCACCAACGCGTCGTGCAGGCACTCGATCAGCGGGTCAAGGGCAACCTCTAGCTGTAAGTATACGATGAGACGCTAGGGAGAGGTTTCACCGATGATCAATTGCGTCGCGAGGCAATGATCCTTCATGGGGGTAAGACCCAAGACCATCGAGGCTGCCAAGCGTCCCTTGGCAACGCTATCCTGGCGAACCGTGGTTAGCCGCGGCGCTCGATACTGTCCTTCGGCGATACCATCGAATCCCGTAATGCGTAGATCCTCGGGAATGCGCAAACCGCGCTGCTCGGCCTGCGTCAATACAGTCAGGGCAATACGGTCCGACATGCACAACAGCAGGTCGGGGCGTTCATCGTCCGGTAGATCCAGAATCTCGGCAATGACGGGTGTGCACACCTCATGGAGGTTCTCCTCGATGTTCCACATCGGCACCGTGGCCGGATCAATGCCGTGCTCGACCAACGCTTCGTAGAAGCCGTTCAAACGTGAGCGGGTAATCGTCTGCGACTCTTTGTACAACGGCTGGTCGATAATACGACCGTTGCAAGGCTCGGCCGTCAGGCGCAGATTGATTATCGCGGGTCGTCGTGGCCTTTGGCGCAAGGTATGGCGTGCGATGTTCAGGCAAGCAAACTGATTGTCGATATGCACCGAAGCATGCCCGGCGATATCAAAGTCCACCGCCATCAGGGGCTTCTGGCGCGGAAACTGTTCCAGCATCTGCGGATCGGCCACCAGACCATAGACGATGAAGCCATCGGCCATACTCGCCGACTCCAGGCGCGCACCTTGACGAGCGGGAAGTAACAACAGGGTATGCCCATGCGCGTCAACCACCTCGGCGACACCGGCGAGAAACTCGCTGGCCACGGCATCGTTGAGGTTGTAGGTGAGACTCTCGGCAAGCACCACCGCAATGATCCGCGAGCGCCCGGTACGCAAGCTGCGACCTCGAGCATCAGGCCCTGTGTACCCCATGGCACGCGCTTCGCCGAGAATACGTTCACGTAGCTGTGGCGAAAGCTGGTCGGGGCGGTTGAAGGCGTTGGAGACCGTGGCGGTAGACACCTCGAGCCGAGCGGCCAGATCCTTGATGGTGATGCGGCGTGGCGATGGGGTCACAGTAAATCTCGTCAGAATCGAACGCAGGCAGCATACCTGCCTGCTCCGACACTCTCTAGCACGAAAGGCGACTCAGCCGAATGAGTCGCCCCATGCCAGCATTCTCAAGCGGCGTCACGTGTGCTTATCAGGGCCAATGCGCAACCGTCACTATCGAACAGGTGCACATTGGCAACTGACGGCAACAATGCAGCATGTTGTCCGATTTCCCAACAGCTAGGAGCCTCACTGCGGTGGATCAACAGGGTATCGCCGTCCTTGGGCTCGAAATAGATATAGACCTCATTGCCCAGGTACTCGACGTTAACGATCTCGAAGCTGTTGTCGCCGCTGGCTGGCGCCAGGCCGAGGTGTTCGGGACGTACGCCCAGGGTCAGCGCATCACCAGCACCGTGACGGCCGGGGTCCTGGGGCAGATCCAGTTCGCCAATGCCGTTCGCGTGCACCCGGCATCCCTCGGTCGTGCCGGCCACCATCTCGGCAGGCAGGAAGTTCATGGTCGGCGAACCGATAAAGCCAGCGACGAACTTGGTGAGCGGACGCTGGTAGAGCTCCTGGGGCGTTCCTACCTGTTCCACCTGGCCGGCATTGAGTACCACGATCTTGTCGGCCAACGTCATGGCTTCTACCTGGTCGTGAGTGACATAAATCACGGTGGCCCCCAGGCGTTGATGGAGACGAGCGATTTCATTACGCATCTGGACCCGTAACGAGGCGTCGAGATTCGAAAGTGGTTCATCGAACAGCAGGATGCGGGGTTCACGTGCCATGGCTCGCCCCATGGCCACGCGCTGACGTTGCCCCCCAGAGAGTTCCTTGGGCTTGCGGTGCAGCAGCTCTTCGAGTTGCAGGATCCGTGCGGTGGCCATCACCCGCTCCTCGATGGTTTCGTTGGCGGTCTTGGCGAGCTTGAGGCCGAAGGCCATATTCTCGTAGACCGTCATGTGCGGATAGAGCGCATAGGACTGGAACACCATACCCACGCCGCGCTCGCGGGGCGGCAGGTCATTGACCACCTGCTCGCCGATGCGCAGTTCGCCATCGGTGATTGACTCCAGTCCGGCGATCAACCGCAGCAGGGTGGATTTGCCGCAGCCGGAAGGACCGACAAAGACCACGAACTCGCCGTCGCCGATGCCCAGGTCGACGTCCTTGATGATGTGGTCGTGGCCGAATACCTTGTTGAGCTTGTCGAGCTTGACGCTTGCCATGGTTCTGCTCCTTGCCGGCCCCGCTCGGGGAGGTGCCCGTCGTGGACCGGCGATCTGTCGTGGTAGTACGCTTCAGACGACGAACCAGGCCGCCTGGTAGGGCGGCAGCCGCAGCGTGTCGTCGTCGGCGTCATGGAAGAAACCGTGTCCGTCGAGGGTGTCCTGGATCGCCAATGGCAGCCGCGCCTCGTGAACCTCGCCGGTGAGGTTGAATATGCAGAGGAGCGTCTCTTCGTCCGCTTGGCGGATAAAGCCGAGCAGCTCAGTGCCGACGTCGACGAGTTCGAGGTCGCCCTCGATCAATGCCGGATGGGCGGCACGCAAGGCCAGCAGCCGACGCGTGGTGTTGAGTACCGAGGTCGAGTCGTCCTGCTGGTGCGATACCGCCAACGGCCGGTGGCGCGACGCTATCGGCAGCCAGGGCTCGACGTTCTCGGTGGTAAAACCGCCCTGGGAGGTATCACGCCAGGGCATCGGCGTACGGCAGCCGTCGCGACCCTTGAACTCTGGCCACAGCACCTTGCCGTAGGGGTCCTGAATACGCTCGAAAGGCACTTCGGCCTCGGGTAGACCCAGTTCCTCACCCTGGTAGAGGCAGACGCTGCCACGCAGCGAGAAGAGCATGGCCAGGGCCACCTTGGGATAAGCCAGTGGGGCCTCGGTCTCGCCCCAGCGGGTGGCACTGCGCACTACGTCGTGGTTGGAGAGGGCCCAGCAGGGCCAGGCATCGCCGGCCAGACGCTGGAAGCGCTCGATCACCTCACGGATGTAAGCGGGCGAATGCGGTTCGTTGAGCAGATCGAAAGTGTAGGCCATATGCAGCTTGTCGCCGCCGGCGGTGTATTCGGCCATGCGCTCAAGCGGGTTGTCATCGCCGATCTCGCCCACCGTGGTGGTACCGGGAAACTCATCCATCAGCGCGCGCAGGTCCTTGAGGAAATCAAGGTTCTCCGGGCGGCTGATGTCATGGACGTGGCGCTGCCAGGTGTAGGGGTTGCTGTCCGGGGCGCCGAGGGTCGTGGCCTCTCCCGCTGGTACCGGCGGGTTGTCAGTGAGTGCGGGATCATGGAAGTAGAAGTTGACCGTATCCAGGCGGAAACCGTCGACGCCGAGCTCGAGCCAGAAGCGCATATTGTCGAGCTGGGCCTGGCGCGCCGCCGGGTTGTGGAAATTCACGTCCGGCTGGCTTTCCAGGAAGTTGTGCAGGTAGTACTGCTGGCGGCGTGAATCGAAGGTCCAGGCCGAGCCACCGAAGATCGACAGCCAGTTGTTGGGCGGCGTGCCGTCGGGCTTGGGGTCGGCCCATACGAACCAGTCTGCCTTGTCGTTGGTACGGTCCTGGCGGCTCTCCTGGAACCAGGGGTGCTGATCGGAGGTGTGGCTGATGACCTGGTCGATCATCACTCTGAGGCCCAATGCATGGGCACGCTCAAGCAGTGTCTTGAAGTCCTCGAGGGTGCCGAACATCGGATCGACGTCGCGGTAGTCGCTGATGTCGTAACCGAAATCCGCCATCGGTGAGGTAAAAAACGGCGACAGCCAGATGCCATCGACACCGAGTGAGGCCACGTAGTCGAGCTTGTCGGTGATGCCCGGCAGGTCGCCGATGCCATCGCCGTTACTGTCCATGAAGCTGCGCGGGTAGATCTGATAGATGACGCCCCCGCGCCACCAGAACGTTGATTCTTGCATCTTGGATTCCATCGATGACATGAGAGTTATCCTTTGACGGCGCCGGCGGTGAGACCGGAGACGATGCGGCGCTGGAAGATCATCACCAGGATGACCAGCGGTACGGTGACGGTGACCGACGCGGCCATGATCGGTCCCCAGGGCAGTTCGTGCTGGCTCCCTCCGGAGATCAAGGCAATGGCCACCGGCACGGTGCGCTGGCTGTCGGTCAAGGTGAAAGTCAGGGCGAACAGAAATTCGTTCCAAGCGGCGATAAACGCCAGCAGGCCGGTGGTCGCCATGGCCGGCCACATCAGCGGCAGGAAGACCTTGGTAATGGTTACCCAGGGGGTGGCGCCGTCCATGATTGCCGCCTCCTCGAGCTCCATGGGTAGTTGCTTCATGAAGGTGGTCAGTACCCAGACGGTGAAAGGCAGGGTGAAGATGGTGTAGCTCAGGATCAGACCGGCGGGATTGTTGTAGAGGCCAAGCCCCCGAATCACTTCGAACAGGCCGGAGAGCACCGCCACTTGAGGAAACATCGAGACCCCGAGGATCACCAGCATCACCGTGGTGCGGCCGCGAAAGCGTACCCGGCCCAAGGCGTAGGAGGCGGTCACCCCCAGTAGCAGGGCGATGGCCACCACGCTGATCGAGACCAGGATGGAGTTGAAGATGGCGCGCACGAAGCTACCTTGGCTGAAGATCGTCACGTAGTTGGAGACGTCCAGCGAATCCAGCCAGTAGCTCACGGTAAACAGCTCGCTGGAGGGCTTCAGTGAGGTGATCACGGCGTAGTAGAAGGGAAAGATGGCGTAGATCAGCACCACAGCCACCAGCACCCAGAAGCCGACCCGTGTGGCGAGCCTCCTGAATTGACGTGAGGTCATGTCAGTCGCCTCCCAGTTGCAGTTGCTTGCGGCCCACGTAGAGGTAGGCCACCGTGGCCAGTGCGATGATCAGGAACAGCAGGGTCGAGGCGGCACTGCCGTAGCCCACGTCCTGGAACTCGACCAACTGCTGGCGAGCGTAGATCGACATGGTCATGGTGTTGGAGGCGTTGGAGGTCAGCACGTAGATGACGTCGAACACGCGCAGGGCGTCGAGCATGCGGAAGATCACCGCCACCATCAGCGCCGGCGTGATCAGCGGCAGGGTCACCTTGAAGAACACCTTGATCGGGTGGATGCCGTCGACCTCGGCCGCTTCGTAGCAGTCCCTGGGCAGCATCTGCATCGCGGCCAGGGCGAGTAGGGCGACGAAGGGGATCGTCTTCCACACGTCAACCATGATCACCGCCCACATGGAGTAGGTGGCGCTGGCGGTCCAGGCGATGGGCGAGTCGATGAGGCCCAGTGCCATCAGCAGGTGGTTGATGATCCCGAACTGGTCATTGAGCATCCAGGCCCACATCTTGGCCGAGACGATGGTGGGGATCGCCCAAGGGATCAACACTGCGGCGCGTACCAGCATGCGGCCCCGGAACTCGGCGTTGAGGATCAGCGCGACGATGACGCCGAAGACCGCCTCCAGCGACACTGATACCACGGCAAAGAATACCGTATTCCACACCGAGCGCCACCACAGCGGGTCGGTGAGCAGGCCGTACCAGGCGCCGTTGTCGTAGACCAGGTAGTTCTCCAGGCCGATGAAGCTGGCATCACCCAGCGTCGAGAGAGTGCCGTCGGTGAGGCTGAAGTAGAAGGTGCGCAGCAGCGGCCAGCCGGCTACCAGAGCCAGGGTGATGAGCATGGGGGCAAGGAAGGTCCAGGCGGCGCGCACTCGTTGCCGGCGGACCTTCGTGCCGCGATAGGGGCGCGCCCTCTCGGGCGCGCGGGGGAGCGTGGTGGTGGTCGTCATGTCGGACTCCACGGATTATTTCCAACGACGCTTGAGGCGACGCAACTGACTTTCCAGCTGGGCCAGGGCGTCGGCGGCGGATGTGTCGCCGGAGAGCACGCTGTGGCTGGTGTCGAAGAAGGCGTTGGAGACGCGGCCGTAGCTCTCACCGGTCACTGCCGAGGGGCGCGCCACGGCGTTGGCGAAGGTATCGTAGAGGGTGCCGAAGAAGGGTACCGCCGTGAGCACTTCCTCATCCTCATACAGCGCCTCGAGGGTGGGGTTGTAAGAGCCCTCGATGGCGCGGCGTTTCTGCTCGGCCTTGCCGGTCAGGAACGCCACCAGATCGGCAGCCAGCTCGCGATTCTCGCTGTACTTGGAGACCGCCAGGTTCCAGCCGCCCAGAGTGGCTGCGCTCTTACCTTCAGGGCCGTGGGGCAGCTTGACCACACCGACCTTGTCGCGGACATCACTGTCCTCGCTCTGGGCCAGCGACCACGCGTAGGGCCAGTTGCGCATGAACACGGCATTGCCGCTCTGGAACAGGCCGCGGGCCTCCTCCTCGGTGTAGTTGAGCACGCCCTCGGGGGTGATGTCGTCGATCCACGTGGCGGCCAAGTCTAATGCCGCCACCGCACGCTCGTTGTTGATCGTGACCTGACCGTCCTCATCGACGATGGTGCCTCCGTCATGGCTGGCGACCCACTCCAGGGCATTAGTGGTCAGACCTTCGTAGGCGCGGCCCTGGAACACATAGCCCCACATCCCATCGTTGCCGGCTTCCCGTTCGGCAGCCTGAATCTCTTGGGCGATCTCGGTGAGCTCCTGCCAGGTCTCCGGCGGCTCATGGCCGTACTCCTCCAGCAGGTCCTCGCGGTAGTAGAGCACGCCAGCGTCGGTGAACCAGGGCATGGCAACCAGGCGCCCATCGACGGTGTTGTTCTCCACGATAGCCGGAAAGTGGCCTTCGGCGACGTCTTCGCCGAGCGTCTCGCTGAGGTCGAGCAAATGGTTGGCCAAAAGGCCCGGCCACACCACGTCGATCTGCATCACATCGATATCGCCGGAGTTGGCGGAGAGGATCTGCTGGTAAAGCGACAGGCGCTCGGTCGAGGAGTTGGGGGTAGAGATCACATCGACACTATGGCCGGTCTTTTCCTCCCAGGCCGCGACGCCCTCCTTGCAGAGCTGTAACTCGGCGCCCACCGCTCCGCAAGAGATGGTCAGGTCGGCAGCGTGAGCCTGGCCAACGGCGGCGCTGGCCAAGGCGATGAGGGGGATCAACTGACGTATCATGGCGCTTACCTCCGAGGTGGTTGTTGTTATCCGGATAAGGGGTAACTTTTCCGGGAAATATCGATATCGTGGTTGTAATCGAAAATAAACTTAAACGTTTAAGTTTTAAAAGATTAGCCTCCGCTTCAGCTCCCAACAACCTAGACTTTGGTGTAAAAAAAACGCCTTATCGCTGCATGATAGACATTGGTCGAATTTAGCTATGAAGGTTTTGAAGCTGAATACTTAAACGTTTAAGTTCCCGCTTTGCGGCCTCACTGATTCGAAGCGTTGAGCGTCGCATCGACAACAACCACAACGGGAGCCAAAGGATGTTTCTTTCACACCTGTCCACACGGACCTCACTCGCCGCAGCCGTTGCCCTGACGGCACTAGGCACCGCCGCTGTTGCCAATGCCGACATGTCCTCCGCAGAACTGGAAGCCCGTCTGGCCGAATTAGAAGATCGCGTCGCTGCCGCCGAGCAACGTGCCATCGCTGCCGAACAGCGGGCCAATGACACCGAGCAACGTACGGATCACACGAAAAGCCAAGAGAGTTCAGGCGCAGAGATAGAAAGCGATGGTGAAATTGAAGAGCGTCTGGCACGGATGGAGCGTTATATCGATGGCGAAGAAGGGTTTTCGTTCGAGGCCTATGCTCGCTCTGGTCTGCTAATCGGTGAGGATGGCAAGAGCGCACCGGGCGGCCCCTATCTGACACCAGCCGGCGGCACAGGCGGTGCAGTGGGTCGCCTGGGCAACGAGCCGGACACCTATGTCGAGACCACGCTCAATTACAAACAGCGCTTCGATAATGGCGCCCGGGCCAAGTACACCACGATGATTGCCGATGGAGTGAATACCAGCAACGACTGGACCGCCGAAGAGTCGGACCTCAACGTGCGTCAGGTCTACGCCGAGTTCAGCCACCTGCCCAGCTTCACCGGGACCTTCAAAAACGCTTCCATCTGGGCCGGTAAGCGTTTCGATCGCGACAACTTCGATATCCACTGGCTCGATAGCGACGTCGTCTTCCTTTCCGGTACCGGTGCCGGCATCTACGACATGGAATTCGCCGACGACTGGACCTCCAACCTGTCAGTCTATGGCCGCAGCTTCAGCGACTTCCCGGTGAACAGCGAGAACCCGGGCGACGATAGCGGCAGCACCGACAATCTGATTCTGACCTCCAATAACTACTTCGGTAACTGGCAGTGGATGATCAATGGCATGTCGGCCACTGATAACGATGAGCGCGATATTGAGGTAAGTCAGAAGGCGGCTGATGCAGGCTTCCATACGATGGTGGCTTATCACGGCGACAGCTTCTTCGGTCTAGCCGACGGTAATTTCAAGGCTGCGGTCATACACGGCCAGGGCCTGGGTGCCGAAGCCAAGGCTATCGGCGCCGACGGCGATCTAACCGACGAGGCACAGGCCACTCGACTGGGTCTCTACGGCACCACCTACCTGACGCCCCAGTGGCGCATCGCACCCTCGATCCTTGCCGAGACCAGCGAGGACCGTTACGCCGAGGGCGACCGGTACGACTGGGCGGGCCTAAACGTGCGCTTGGCCAACGAGCTGACAGCGAACTTCGAGATGCAGTACGAAGGCAGTTACCAGTGGATGGATCTCGATCCACAAGGCTACAACGGCAACAGTGCCGTCGATGGCGCCTACACCAAATTCACTATCGCACCGACTTTCAAGCCCCAGGTAGGCGGCTTCTGGCAGCGCCCGGAAATTCGTTTGTTCGCCAGTTGGAGCGATTGGGACAAAGAGCTCAATGGCTTCGCCAGCGGAGATGCTCTAGGCAACGACGACACCTTCACCGGAAGTGAGTGGACCTTCGGCACACAGATGGAAATCTGGTTCTAAAGCAACACCGTCTCTTCACCAACGCCCCCAGTCATACTGACTGGGGGCATTACAGCCGCGATCTCGAGCATCCACTCATACCCACAAGCTTGGTGACATCAGCGCATAAAGCGCAGCGAACCTCGCGACACGCCCCCGCACTCCCCTGAACAACTCATGCCGAGGCGTCGCTTCTGGGCGCCCCGACCAACTGTCCCAGTTCCCACAGCACCGCACTCTTGAGCACGGGCAACGGCTCGCCGGACAGACCACTGAGTACCACCAGACGATGGCGGCCTCCGGCCTTGGCCCCGCGACCGACATACCCTAACCATACGGGCAGAAGCACCGCACGCGGCGGCACCTCGCGCAGTGCCACGCGCCAGTGCCGTCGTGCCACCATGCGCTCCCAGAACCATAATCGTGTCACCGCCTCCGCCGAGGGCGGAGACGCCGCAGCCAATCTCAGCGACGCCGTCGGTACCTCAGCCTCGTACGCCCATCACCTCGCCGTAAACCTACAACGTATGGCGGGTGGCGAGCGCCTCACTCGCCGCGCAGGCGGCCGCCCATCTCTTGGGCGAGATCGACGGCGTAGTGGTCGGTCATGCCGCCGATGAAGTCGAGCATGCGCCGATAGCTGGCGTAGAGCGACCATGACGGCTTGGGGGTGTTCTCACCGATCAACGCCAGCACGCGCTGGTGCTTGAAGGACGATTCGCCGCTGTAATGCAACTCATACGCCGCGCCGATAAAGGCTTCGAGGAGGATGCCCAGCGTCGTATAGGCGCCGATTTCCAGCTTGGCCTTGCGTTCGTTCTGGAAGATACGCTCACGGGCGATCTGCTTGGCCGTGCCGACCCCCCAGCCCAGATCGGGATGACACAACTCGAGCAGGTCGCCCTCCAACGTGCCGTTCAGCAGCGCACTTTCATGCTGCACGAACACCGCCGCGACATCGTTCACCGCACGCTCCATCGCCGCGCCGCGCAACGCCGCGATACGCCGACGCTGGGACACGCCCCGGGCGTGCATGTCGTCATAGCCCGACGGCGCGCCCCCGGCGATCTGAATGAGTACCTCGGCGACTTCGTCGTAGCGCAGGATGCCCATCTCCAGGCCATCTTCGAGATCCAGCAGCGCATAGCAGATATCGTCGGCGGCTTCGACGAGATACGCCAGCGGGTGCCGGCACCAGGCAGTTTCGCCACGCGGCAACAAGCCCAGACGCTCGGCGACCTCGCTTAATTGCTCGCGCTCCGACTGGTAACAACCGAACTTGCCGGCCCGCGAGGCGCGCTCCACCGTCCACGGATACTTGAGCATCGTGCCCAGCGTGGCGGCGGTCAGGCGCATGCCGCCATTGAACTGGTTGTATTCGATCTGGGTGACGATGCGAAACCCTTGGGCGTTGCCCTCGTAGGTCAGCAGATCCTCACGCTCGGCCGGCGAAAGCTCGGCCAATAGCCCGCTGCCCTCCACCTCGGCGCGCTTGAACCAGTCGCGAATGGCATATTCGCCGGCATGCCCGAACGGCGGATTGCCGATATCGTGCCCCAAGCAAGCCGCCTGCACGATGACCCCCAGATCAGCGGGAGTGATCCAGGCCGGTAACCGCTCGCGCAACTGCTCGCCGACAATCATGCCCAGCGAACGCCCCACGCATCCCACTTCCAGCGAATGCGTCAAACGGGTGTGGATATGATCGTTGTCGGTCAGCGGATGCACCTGGGTCTTGCGCCCCAGACGCCGGAACGACCCGGCGAAGACGATACGGTCATGATCCTTGTGGAACGGACTGCGCCCGATCTCCTCGCGCGAGCCCCCGTGCTTGTCATTGAGACGCATCGGGTCGAGCAAGCGCTCCCATTGCATGGCGGTCATCGCACTCTCCGGCTATCGGTGGTCAAGGCGTCGGGCGTCGGGCTTCGGGCTTCGGGCTTCGGGCTTCGGGCTTCGGGCTTCGACAGCATTCTAGCTCGTGGCTCGTGGCTCGTGGCTCGTGGCTCGTGGCTCGTGGCTCGTCAGCGTAACGCTTATTCCTTGACATCCATATAATCGCGCGCCCAGGCACGATACTCGTCCAGCGTAGAGTAACGCGTGGACAACTGCGACGCGCTCAGCTCGCTGGCGGCGATATCGCGCTGCTCACGCAGGCAGTCGTAAGTGGCCTTGATGGCGGCGAAGTAGGCTGCGTGGCCGTTGACCACCACGCGCACGCCGAGCGCAGCCAGGCGCTCACGATCGCGCAGCTCGGGATTGCCGTAGGTGACCAGCATCAGTGGAATGTCCAGCGGCGCGGCGAGGCGCTCGAGATGCTCGAAATCACGCACGCCCACCAGGCAGATGGCATCCACG
Source organism: Chromohalobacter nigrandesensis (assembly GCF_023061285.1). Classification (GTDB taxonomy): domain Bacteria; phylum Pseudomonadota; class Gammaproteobacteria; order Pseudomonadales; family Halomonadaceae; genus Chromohalobacter; species Chromohalobacter nigrandesensis. The sequence continues at coordinate 65,977 of NZ_JAKGAM010000005.1, read as the reverse complement.
CCCGCCGCCTGATACGCACACACGCGCTCGACGGCGGCATCATCGTCGAGCTGGCCGGCGTTGGTGCGCGCGATGATCGCCATCGCCGGGTCGATGCGTGCCTCCAGGGCCGCACGCATCTTGCCCACACCTTCGTCGAGGGAAATCAAGTCGGTGGACTTGTGCCCGTATTGCGCCGGCAGCAGGGTATCTTCGATGGTCAACGCCGCTACCCCGGCACGCTCCAGCTCGGTGATGGTGCGCATGACGTTGAGCGCATTGCCGTAACCGTGATCGGCGTCGGCGATCACCGGCAGCCGCGTCACACGGCCGATGCGGGTCGCCTGCTCGACGAACTCGCTGAGCGTGATCAAGGCGAAATCCGGTGCCGCCAGCACCTGCAGCGAGGCCACCGAGCCCCCCAGAATGCCCACCTCAAAGCCCAGGTCTGCGGCGATGCGCGCCGACATCGGGTCGAACACCGAGGCGGTAAAAAAGCACTGATCGGACGCCAGCAAGGCGCGAAAGTCATTACGTAGATCGTGTTGCGAGGGGGTTGCCACTCGAGACTCCTATTGTCACGCGACGGCCGCACGGCGCACAGGGAGAAGCCCCCGCACGGCTGACGGCATTCGGATTGAACATGGCCAGCCTGGCTGGCACAGGGGAACGCTTTCCGCTGACGAATTACCTGTCAAACATGGCGGAAAGACGTCGATTAGACCTTAGGAGGAGAAGGATATTACGCCGCTCGCCAAGATGCACGAGGCTTGCCGCATGTCGATCAAAGAATGGCATGGCGTACGCGCGCCGAAATCCACTCGCTGACGATCACCGTGCCCAGGATGAGCAGCAGAATCGTCGCCACCTGCGGCCAGGCCAGCACATTGATCGACGACTGCAGCTTGAGACCGATACCACCGGCGCCGACCAAGCCAAGAATGGTGCTCTCGCGGATGTTGATATCCCAGCGGAACATGGTGATACCCCAGAAGGCCGGCATGATCTGCGGCACGATGGCGTAATTGAGCCGCTGCATGGCACTCGCCCCCGTGGCGCTGACCGCTTCGACCTGGCGGATGTCGGTTTCCTCGATAGCCTCGTAGAGCAACTTGCCGACGAAGCCGATGGAACGCAGCGCAATCGCCACCACACCGGCGAGTAGCCCCGGTCCGATAATCGCCACCAGCAGCAAGGCCCAGATCAGCGAATTGATCGAGCGCGAGGCGACGATCACCCACAACGCCAGCGGCCTGATCAAGACCGTAGAGGGCGTGGTATTGCGCGCCGCAAGAAAGGCCACCGGCACCGCCATGATCACCCCGCCCAGCGTGCCCAGGGTGGCGATATTGAGCGTATCCCACAGGGGCTTCATCAGCTCGGGCAGATAACCCAAGTTCGGTGGCCACATGCGCGAACCGATATCGGCAGCCTGAGTCGGCGCATCGGCCACGAACACCCACATCGTCTCGGCGTTCATGACCTGCCAGCAATAGACGAATAGCGCGACCAGCGCCAGCCATCCGAACCACAAGGCCAGCCGGGCGCGCGGCGTGCGGAATGTCCAGATCTGAGCGTATGTCGCCGGTTCGGCGGTGTTAACGAGAGAGGGCTTCATTGCAGGAATCTTCTCAAATAGCTGGAGCCATACTCGGATAGCATGACGATAACGATAACGATCAGCAGGATGGCGCCGGCACTGTCGTATTCGTAACGGTCGATGGCGGTATTGAGCGTGGCGCCGATCCCGCCGGCGCCGACGATGCCGATCACCGCGCTTTCACGGAAGTTGATGTCCAGCCGGTACATCGACAAGCCGATCAGGCGCGGCATGACTTGCGGCTGGATGGCATAGTGCAGCACCTGCCACCATGACGCCCCCGTCGCACGCACCGCTTCGATCTGATGCATATCGCATTCTTCGATGTCTTCGGCGAGGAGCTTGGCGATGAAGCCGATCGAGGCGAATGATAACGTCATGAAACCCGCCAGCGGACCGAAGCCGAACATCGCCACCAGGAAGATCGCGATGATGACCTCCTGCAGCGAGCGGCTGACGGCAATGATCGTGCGACATACTCCATATACCGGCGCCGGCACCAGGTTGCGCGCGCCACCGATACCGATGGGCACCGAGATCAGAACCCCAACCACCGTCGCGGTCAGCGTCATGGTCAGGCTTTCGATCAACCCCTGGCGAATATCGCCCCAGCGGCTGGTGAAATCGGGTTGCAAGAACCCCTCCACGAAACGCTGTCCCCGGGCCAGGCCTTCCACCACCCGCGACCACTCTATATCCAGCGAGCCCACCGCCAGCACCAGATAAACGAGCGCCGCCCCCTGTACGACGAGCCGCCAGCGCCGATCGCGCAACATCCGTGGCGGACGCCGCCAGTGCATCGGATAGGTCGTCTCGAGACTCATCGTACGACCTCCGCCACACGCCGCGTGGCGTCCGCCTCGGCAGCCTGGTCTTCTTCGTGCTCGCGGCGCATCGCCGTCCAGTCCTCGGCACCGTAGATATCGCCGAGTACCGCTTCATCGAGCGCCGACGGTGCCCCGTCGAAGACCACCGCCCCCTCGCGCAAGCCGATGATGCGATGCATGAACTGCTGGGCCAGCGGCACGTCGTGAATATTGACGATGGCCGGCAATTCGCGCTCATCGCAGATCTCGATGATCAAGCGCATGATCTGACGGCTCGTCTTGGGGTCCAGGCTCGCGGTCGGCTCATCGACCAACAGCAACGCCGGCTCCTGCGCCAAGGCACGGGCGATGCCCACCCGCTGGCGCTGGCCGCCCGACAAGGCGTCGGCGCGTTTGTCGGCCTTTTCGAGCAACCCCACACGATCCAGCAGGCGATAGGCATTCTCGATATCGTGTCCCGGAAAGCGCCGCGTGAAACTGCGCCAGAACGGCACATAACCCAGGCGCCCGGAGAGCACGTTCTCCATCACGGTGAGGCGCTCGACCAGGGCATATTCCTGAAAGATCATGCCGATGCGCCGCCGTTGGCGACGCAACTCAGCGCGCCCCACCTGAGCGAGGTCGGTCTCACCGAGCAAGATACGGCCCGCACTGGGATCGACCAGGCGGTTGATGCAGCGAATCAGCGTCGACTTGCCGGCGCCGGAAGGCCCGATCAAGCCCGCCACCTGACCGCGTGGCACCATGAACGACACATCGCGCAGCGCCGCATCGCCGGTGGCATAGGTCTTGGAAAGTTGCTGGAGTTCTAGCATGTCATCCCCTTGGCTCCAAGCAGCGAACGGCGCTATAAACGCTGCCCGCCACCCGTCGGCTCACGAGCACTGGTACTTCACACCGTTGGCGTCGTCGATCTGCCGGATCACCGACCATTCTTTCTTGAAGGTGATGGGGATGAACTGCGATTCGCCGTTCTTGCCGAATTCCTCGGCCAGCGCGGAGTCTTCCCAGTCGAAGCTGAAGAACGCCTCCTTGATGGCCTCCTGCAATTCAGGCTTGAGGTCATGCGCCACGCCGTACCCCGTGGTCGGGAAGGTATCCGACTGGTAGATCACCTCGAGCTGGTCGGCATCGATCACATCCCGGTCGATCATGCGGTTCTTGACCGAGTTGGCGACAGTGGCGACTTCGTAGTCTTGATTGGCGACGCCCAGCACCGAGTTATCGTGCTTACCGGAGAATTCGACCTCGTAGTCCTCACCGGGCTTCATACCGAATTCCGAAGCCAGCAGCGCAGTGGGTGCCTTGTAGCCGGAATTCGAGGTCTCGGAGGTATGTGTCAGCGTGTGACCCTTGATATCCTCGACCTCGTCGATACCCGAGCCGGGATAGGTGATGATCTCCATCTCGTAGCCGAAGGAGCCATCGTCGGCGGCCATCATGGCGAAGGGTCGAAAGCCCGCGCAGGCCACCGCCAGCGGGTTGGAGCCGGTATTGAAACCGGCGACGTGCAAGCGTCCGGCGCGCATCGCCTCGATCTGGGCGGCGTTGGACTGCACGGGGAAGAACTGCACCTTCTTGCCGGTAACGTCTTCCATATGCTCGAGGAAGCCAGCCCACACATCCTTGTAGACGGCGGGATCTTCCACCGGCGTGTACGCGAAAACCAGCGTATCCGGATCGCGCTGCTGGGCCTCGTTTTCAGGAATATCGGCAACAAGATCGCCATCGTTGTCAGTGTAACGATCGCTGAGCTTGAAATCGGCCTGGGCAGTGGAAATGCCTGCGGCAAGCGCGGCAATGGTCAGCGTCAGCCCCAGAAAGGGGCGACCCAAGGGAAGCGTCTGCGTCAACATGAATTGTCACCTGGTTGCGAACAATGAACACCTCTTCATTGTTCGCCCCCACGGATGACAATCCCGCGACGCTTGGATGACGATACGATGACGATCAGACGACAGATCTGCCCCATCGCGTGGCGCTCAGTCGTCCGCCAGCGCTGGCAGCAACACCTTGAGTTTGCCCCGCCCTTGTCGAGAGCGGGTATTGCGGCCCCAGCCGAGCAGCCGGGACTATTCGTCCGCCAACGCCGGCAGCAACACCTTGAGCTTGCGCGTCAAAGTATTTCGACCCCAACCGAGCAGCTCAGCGGCATCGCCCTTGCGGCCACCGGTGTGCTTGAGCGCGGTCTCGATGAGGATGCGCTCGAAATCCGGCACTGCCTCCTCAAGCAGATGCGTATGCCCCGCCGCCAGAGCACGGTCGGCCCACTCACGAAAGGCGCCGCGCCAGTCGCCGCCGGCACTTTCGGTACCCTCAATATCACGCAGCTCCGGCGGCAGGTCCTCGACCAGCACCTCACGGCCCGACGCCATTACCGTCAGCCAACGGCAGGTATTCTCGAGCTGGCGCACGTTACCCGGCCATGGCAATTGCGTGAGATGCTGTTCGGCGTCCTGAGTCAGCACCTTGGGCTCGGTGGCCAGCTCCTTGGCGGCCTCGGCCAAGAAATGCTGCGCCAGGCGTGGAATGTCCTCACGCCGCTCGGCAAGACGCGGTAGATGGATACGAATCACGTTGAGGCGGTGAAACAGATCCTCGCGGAAGCGGCCGTCTTCGACCAGGCGCTCCAGGTGCTGGTGGGTCGCGGCGATGATACGCACGTCGACCTTGACCGGCATATGACCGCCGACCCGGTAGAACTCGCCATCGGCCAGTACGCGCAACAAGCGGGTCTGGGTCTCGGCGGGCATATCGCCGATCTCGTCGAGGAATAGCGTGCCGCCATCGGACTGCTCGAAACGCCCGTGACGCTGCGAGGTCGCCCCGGTGAAGGCGCCTTTTTCATGGCCGAAGAGTTCGGATTCCATCAAGTCCTTCGGGATCGCCGCCATGTTCAGCGCGATAAAGGGGCCGCCATGCCGTGGGCTATGCTGATGCAATGCCTGGGCGACACGCTCCTTGCCGGTCCCCGATTCGCCGTTGATCATTACCGTGATATGCGATTGCGAGAGCCGCCCGATGGCGCGGAAGACCTCCTGCATCGCCGGCGCTTCACCGATGATCTCCGCCGACAGGCCTTCCGGTACCGCCGCCGGCGCACGCCGCTCGCGGGCATGCGCCACGCCGCGGCGCACCAACGCCAAGGCCTCGTCGACATCGAACGGCTTGGGCAGGTACTCGAAGGCGCCGCCCTGATACGAGGCCACGGCGCTATCGAGGTCGGAATGCGCGGTCATCACGATCACCGGCAAGTCCGGGTGGCTTTCGCGAATGCGCGCCATCAGGTCCAGCCCGTCGAGCCCCGGCATGCGAATATCGGTCAGCAGGACATCCGGCGGTTGACGCAGGATCTGTTCCAGCGCGGTATCGGCGCGCTCAAAGCTTTGCACCTCGAGATCCGGCTGCGCCAGCGCGCGCTCCAGCACCCAGCGAATAGCGCGGTCATCGTCGACGATCATGATGCGTGCGACGTCAGTCATGGGGCCTCCCGAGCCTCAATGATGGCTCTCAAGCGGAATCAATAAACGAAATTCGGTGCACCCGGGCGCCGAGTCGCACTCGATCAAACCCTGATGCTGATGCAGGATCGACTGCGCGATGGAAAGCCCCAGGCCACTGCCCTCGGCGCGCCCCGAAACCATGGGATAGAACAGCGTCTCGCGCAGCGTCTCGGGGATGCCGGGGCCGTTATCGATGATGCCCAGCTCGCACACCAGCCGATGACGCTCGGCACCCAACGTGAACTGCCGCCGCGCCCGAGTGCGCAGGGTCAGACACGGGATGTCGATATCATGCTCTTCCATCGCCTGAACGGCGTTGCGGGCGACATTGAGCACCGCCTGGATCAACTGCGCCTCGTCGCCTTCCAGCTCCGGCAGGCTGGGGTCATAGTCGCGGACATACCGGGTGCGCGGATGCTCGGCCTCCAGCAAGGTCCGCACGCGTTCGAGTACCTTGTGGATGTTGAGCGGTTCGTGACGACTCATGCTGTTGGGCCCCAGCATGCGATCGACCAGGTCGCGCAGGCGGTCCGCCTCCTCGACGATGACCCGCGTGAACTCGGCGAGCTGCGGGTCGGGCAGATCGCGCTCGAGCAGTTGCGCCGCGCCACGGATGCCGCCCAGCGGATTCTTGACCTCGTGCGCCAGCCCGCGGGTGAGTACCTTGATGGTTTCCTGACGCGCGATCAGCGCCTCCTCGCGGGAAATACGCAGCAACCGGTCACGCGGCTCGATCTCGATCAACAACTCATCCGCGGACATCGGCGTCACGGTGAAATCCACCGTCGCCGACTCGCCGGACGGCAACGCGAGACTCGCCTCACGCTGGGTGAAGGGATGCAGCTCATCACGCGCCTTGAGCAACACCGCCTCGACGCAGCCGTCGACCCCCGCCAGGCTTTCCAGTCGCTGGCCCATGACACGTACCCGGCTAGTCGCCAGCAACGACTCGGCGGCCGGATTCATCCAACGCACATTCAGGGCACCATCGAGCAGCACTACCGCCGTCGTCAGGTGTTCCAGCAGTCGTTTTGGTTCGACCGAATATGGTGGTTCGAGCGCAGAGTGTGGCAAAGGAGGTTCCGGCATGTGCCATCCATTATCCATCGTCCATGTACGTTATCAGTGCAAAAAGCGCGCCAGTCTGATACCGCCCGGTATAGAGCAGTGCAGCCATCGGTACATATATCACTAACGCACCAAAATAGTGCAAAAAGAGAGAGGTAGACAGCGCCAGGCGCCAAATCGGCTCACTGGCTACCGTTGTCACCGTTGTTGCGGGGATTGTTGGGATTGGCAGGCAGGTAACGGCTGGCGCGTTGTACATAAAGCGTAATCGGAGCACTACGTTGGCGCACACGCCCCTCGGTATCGACGACTTCGACGCGCAGGGTATGCTCCCCGCGCACTAGTTCGGTGACCGAGAAGGTGGTCGCGTGCTGGGCCGCCCCACTCGCCTCACCATCGACGAGGATGCGTAGCCTATGCCCCTCACGCAGTTCGGGAGAGATCGCCACACGTACCTGGGTATCGCCCGCCGCACCGGTGGGCAGGGTCGATTCATCGCCGGGGGCCGCGATGGCGAGACGCTCGTAATCGGTGAAGGACGATTCGGCATCCGATTCCGCCTCGATCGCAGCGTCCGCTACCTGGCGATCGCGCTCCTCACGCGCCTGACTGGGCACCGTGTTCACCGTGCCGACGTTCACCTGCTCCCCTACCGGGCGGTCGGAAAAGGTCACGTTGCCTTGCGCATCGACGCTGCGATAGACCGGCGTCGCCTGCGCCGCCGAGATGCCCAACACCCCGGCCATAAGTAGCGCCCAAGCGCCTTTCAACAAGGCCAACGCGTTTTCCTCTCGGCGCATGCCGTTCTCCTCGAGCCAGTACCGAACGCTCAGTCTAGCGCACCTTGAACTTTCTCAACCACGACACGCCTCAACCACAACATGCCTCAATCACGATACGCCCTACGTAAAAGGCCCCGTCACATCGGACGGGGCCTCGGTCAGCGATGCTGCCTTGATAAGGCGCTATCGCGCAGGATCAGCAGCTATAGTACAGGTCGAACTCGACCGGGTGCGTCGCCATGCGCAGGCGGTCGACTTCTTCCTGCTTGAGCTCGAGGTAGGCGTCGATCATGCTATCGGTGAACACGTCGCCCTCAGTCAAGAAGGCGCGATCGGCGTTCAGTGCCTCCAGCGCCTGGTCGAGACTCTCGGCCACGGTGGGGATCGCCTTGCCTTCTTCCGGCGGCAGGTCATAGAGGTTCTTGTCCATCGCATCGCCAGGATGGATCTTGTTCTTGATGCCGTCGATACCCGCCATCAGCAGCGCAGAGAAGGCCAGGTACGGGTTGGCAGTCGGGTCGGGGAAACGGCACTCGACGCGCTTGCCCTTGGGGCTCGCGGTATACGGAATGCGGATCGACGCACTGCGGTTACGCGCGCTGTAGGCGAGCATGACCGGCGCCTCGAAGCCCGGCACCAGGCGCTTGTAGGAGTTGGTCGATGCGTTGGTGAAGGCATTCAAGGCACGCGCATGCTTGATGACACCGCCGATATAATACAGCGCGGTTTCGGACAGCCCGGCGTATTCGTCGCCGGCGAACATGTTGGCGCCGTCCTTCCAGAAGGACTGGTGCACGTGCATGCCGGAGCCATTGTCACCCACCAGCGGCTTGGGCATGAAGGTCGCGGTCTTGCCGTACGCGTGGGCCACATTGTGGATCACGTACTTCATTTCCTGAACTTCGTCGGCTTTCTTGACCAAGGTGTTGAACTTGACGCCGATCTCGTTCTGGCCGGCGTTGGCCACCTCGTGGTGATGCACCTCGACCGACTGGCCGATGGCTTCCAGGGTGTTGCACATTGCGCTGCGGATATCATGGAAGCTGTCCACCGGCGGCACCGGGAAATAGCCGCCCTTGACGCGCGGACGGTGCCCCAGATTGCCGCCTTCCACGTTGGTGGAGTCGGTCGCCCAGGCGCCTTCCTCGGAAGTGATCTTGTACATCGCGCCCTGAATATCGGCGTTCCAGTGCACTTCATCGAAGATGAAGAATTCCGGTTCCGGTCCGAAAAAGGCGGTGTCGCCCAGCCCGGTGGACTTCAGGTACGCCTCGGCGCGCTTGGCGATGGAACGCGGATCACGCTCATAACCCTGCATGGTGGCCGGCTCGATGATATCGCAACGCAGCACCAGAGTAGCGTCTTCGGTGAACGGGTCGAGATAACCGCTGCCATCTTCCGGGCGCAGGATCATGTCGGACTCATTGATGCCTTTCCAGCCTTCAATGGAGGAGCCATCGAACATTTGGCCGTCCTCGAAGAACTCATCATCGACGGCGCTGGCCGGAATCGTGACGTGCTGCTCCTTGCCCTTGGTATCGGTAAAGCGCAGATCCACCCACTTGATATCGTGTTCTTCGATCAGGGCGAGGGTCTTCTCGGACATGATTTCCTCCACTATGAGCCCACGGCTCGGGTCGTTTGCTTGCGTGTTCAACGTCGTTTGTAGCACGCCCGCCGGCAACTGCCCACGGGTATGCACTTTACGTTTTTCAATGCAGAAGGCATGCCAATCATTGAGCCATCTAAGTGCGCCTTCTATAACCGCATGATCCACCGAGAAAAAATAGACCATCTTGGCGCGTCGGCCAGCACCACTTTAGCGCCAGACGCGCCACATTAAAGTGCAGAGGCCTTTTAAAGCCCCGCAAAGGTGCAGTGCATCGCCCTTATGAACCAATATGGTGCAAGAGCATTCTCAGAGCCCGCTCGACGGCTGAGCATCGTAGCCTGTCAGGGTGCAATCGCGCAGGCCCGTAGTCAGTATCTCTTTAGAAAAACCAGCCCCGGCGATGATTGCCAGGGGTCGCGCCTCGCCCCAGTCTGTTAAGCAGCTCCCGACACGGGCTCTGATCCCAAGGCACTCCCAGCGATGCGCACTTACAGTCTGCTAATCGACGCCAGCCACACCCCCGAGCACCTGGAGCGCTGTCTGGGCGCCCTGGCACGCAGTATCGCGCGCTTCAGCGGACATACCGAGACGTTGGTACAACTCACGAGGCTCGATGAGTCCACCCAGCGCCTGCTGATTGAACGTAAGGTCCACTTCGCCGTGCTGCCCCAACATCGACAAGGCGCGCTTCGTCACCATGGCGCCAGCTATCTCAATGGCGATGTGCTGGTATTTCTGGACGCGGCACTCGAGGTGCCCGAGCACTGGCTCACCGGTCTCGCCAGTGCCTTCAGCCACCAAGCCGCCGACGCCATCGTCTGCGCCCAATACCCAGCTAATCCGCTACCGCCGCCGCTCGCCAGCTGGTATCTCAGCCGCACGCAACGCGGCTTCGAAGACCACCCCTGGGATTGGCCCACCGGTCAGTTGGCCATCACCCGCGAGTGGTACGAGCGTCTTGGAGGCCATGACCCGCGCCTCGAGGCAGGCGCCGACTTGGATATCCTCGTGCGTCTATGGCGTTGCCATGCGCACCTCTGCTGGCAGCACGCACCCTTGCTGATCGACCATGCAGCCCCACGCCGCCTCGTGCCCTGGTGGCGCCGGCAGCGCCGGCACCAGCGGCATTGTCTGTACATCTTCAGCGCCGCACGCCATCCGCGCTTCCTCGTCCCCCGCGTGAGTGCCGCACTCCTCCAGGGCACGAGCCTACCCCTGGCCTTGCTGCTATGGCTGCCCTTGTCACCGGGGGTGGGAATGGCCGGCCTGACCTTCAGCGCGCTTCCCGCAGGACTCATGGCTTGGCGCGACAACACACCGGCGCCGCGCATGGCCTACCGCGTTTACTGGTACCGCTGGAGCTTGCACGCCTTGCAGTTGACCGCCACCGGCGCGGCGCTGATGACATTTTGCCGGCGAGACAAGCCGGGACTGACTGGCTAAATCGAGACAAAGAGATATGCTGATAGATATCGTAACCTTCAGCACAACATCACCCTTCAAAGGAGCCCCTTGCCGTACGCGACAGGATGTCACCACGGCAACAACGCTTGGCACACCGAGCAACCAGCAGTGCGGAGGGACACGCCATGAGTCATCTCAGTCTTGCCCATGATGTCGTGCAGCGCCTGCGCGGGCACTGGCGACGCAACCTGAGCGAGCCGCTTCGTGGACGCAGCGCGGTTCTGGTCATCCAGCGCGTGTTGCCCGACGAAGCCGCCGCACGCCTGCCGCACCGGGCACCCTACTGCCTCGGCCCGGAAAGCTTTCGACGGCTGCTCGACCATCTCACCGACCACGCCCAGATCGTCTCCCTGGCCAGCGCCCGCCGTTTGCATCGCGACCCGATGCCACGCATCGCGCTGACCTTCGACGGCGGCTGGCGCGACACCGCTGAGGTCGCGCTACGGCAGCTCGAGCGCCTGGCATTGCCGGCCAGCATGTTTCTGACCACGGGCGATACCGGCCGTCCGCAAGGCGACTGGCGGATGACGCTCGGTGACATTCTCTGGGACGGCACTCAACCCACGCGCGTTCGCGAATGCCTCGGGGATGCCGGGCTCCCGCTCCCGCCGCCACGGCCCAGCCATCCGGACACCGCCTACAGCAGCGCATTGCACGACTATCTCGAACGACTTCCGCAGCAAGCCGCTCCATCGACGCTGGCTCGGCTCGGCGCGACCCTGGGTGCCGAGTTCGACACCGCGCCGCAAACGCTCGACCCCTTCAGTGTGCGCCGCCTGGAAAGCGACGGCCTGGTGCGATTCGGCGCGCGCGGCGTCGCCGCCACACCGCTAGATACCCTCGACGACCGTCAGATCCAATGGCAGATTCGCCATTCGCGTCGCCAACTCGGCGTGCTATGCCGCGACCCGTTGTCTTATTTTGCCTATCCGCAGCCGGAAGCGTCGCTTCGCATACGCCAACTGGCTCAGCGCTGCGGCGTTCAGGAAGCCCTGCATAGCCATGCCGGCTGGCTCTCGCATCGCGATGACCCGCTAGCATTGCCGCGCTTTCAGATCACGCAACCCGTTGCCAGCAGCGCGGGGCGTCTCTATGATTGGCTGCTCGGGCACCTCTAATGAGTGGATAGCCCTCTAGATCGGTACACTCGACCCCACGTCACGCGTCGCCCCCGACGCGATAATTGGCGATGGACGAGCGTGCCGCCATTTTTTTGCGTATTTTTTGCCCTGCCGTCCAAACGACCCAAGCCCCTGATAGTGCCACGGTTATCGTCGCACCAACGCGTCTTTTGTCGTGCCGCGCCTATTGGCAACGGTCATCAAACTGGCAGTCGTCGGCCCCCTGACCCTATAATACGGCCCAATTTTCAAGCAGGATCCCTACGTGATCGAGAACCTTCGCAACATCGCCATTATCGCCCACGTCGACCATGGCAAGACCACCCTGGTCGATCAACTCCTGAGTCAGTCCGGCACCCTCGACCGCAAGGCCGAAGGGCAAGAGCGCATCATGGACTCCAACGACCAGGAGAAAGAGCGCGGTATCACCATTCTGTCCAAGAATACCGCGATCCAGTGGCACGATTACCACATCAACATCGTCGACACGCCCGGACACGCCGACTTCGGTGGTGAGGTCGAGCGCGTCATGTCGATGGTCGATTCCGTACTGCTGATGGTGGATGCCGTCGACGGCCCCATGCCGCAGACGCGCTTCGTCACCCAGAAAGCCTTCGATCGCGGTTTGAAGCCCATCGTCGTCGTCAACAAGATCGACCGTCCCGGTGCGCGCCCTGATTGGGTCATCGACCAGATCTTCGATCTGTTCGACAACCTCGGCGCTACCGACGATCAGCTCGACTTCCCGATCATCTACTGCTCGGCGCTCAACGGCGTTGCCGGCATGGATCCGGAAACGCTCGAAGATGACATGACGCCGATGTTCCAGTCGATCGTCGATATCGTCGAACCGCCCAAGGTCGAACGTGATGGTCCGTTCCAGATGCAGATCTCCGCGCTCGACTACAACAGCTACGTCGGCGTCATCGGCCTGGGCCGCATCAAGCGCGGCAACGTGAGCCCGGGGCAGCAGATCAGCGTGATCTCCAAGGAAGGCAATGTCCGCAAGGGCAAGGTCGGCCAGATCATGACACACCTCGGCCTCGAGCGCGTGCAGACCGAAAAGGCCGAAGCCGGCGACATCATCTGCATCACCGGCATCAGCGATTTGGCGATCTCCGATACGCTGTGCGATCCGGCCAACGTCGAAGCGCTGCCCGTGCTGACCGTCGACGAGCCTACCGTCTCGATGACCTTCCAGGTCAACGACTCGCCGTTCGCCGGCAAGGAAGGCAAGTTCGTCACCAGCCGCAACATTCGTGACCGCCTCGAGCAGGAGCTGATCCACAACGTCGCGTTGCGTGTCGAGGAAGGCGAAACGCCCGAGAAGTTCAAGGTCTCCGGACGCGGCGAGCTACACCTTTCGGTGCTCATCGAAAGCATGCGCCGCGAGGGCTTCGAGCTGGCGGTGGGCCGCCCCGAGGTCATCATCCGCGAGGTCGATGGCGTCAAGCAGGAGCCCTACGAAGAAGTCATCATCGACTGCGAGGAGCAGCACCAAGGCGCGGTGATGGAAGAGCTCGGCTACCGCAAGGGCGAGATGACCAACATGAACCCGGATGGCAAGGGTCGTGTGCGCCTGGACTTCATCATCCCCGCGCGCGGGCTGATCGGCTTCCGTGGCCAGTTCCTGACGCTGACCTCCGGCACCGGCATCCTCACCAGCCGCTTCGACCATTACGGCCCGCTCAAGCCCGACGCCTCCGTCGAGCGTCGCAACGGCGTGCTGGTCTCCATGGCCCCCGGCAAGGCGCTGGCCTACGCGCTATTCGCCCTGCAGGATCGCGGCAAGCTGCTCGTCGAGCATGGCACCGAGGTCTACGAAGGCATGCTGATCGGCATCAATAACCGTGCCGACGACATGTCGGTCAATCCTACCAAGGCCAAGAAGCTCGATAACATGCGCTCCGCCGGCACCGACGAAGCCCTGGTGCTGACGCCGCCGATCCGCTTCAGCCTCGAGCAAGCCATCGAGTTCCTCGATGACGACGAACTGGTAGAGATCACCCCTGACCATATTCGTCTGCGCAAGAAGCACCTCACCGAGAACGAACGCAAGCGCGCCAAGAAGAAGTAACGGCGCCACGTACTCGGCAGGAACACGAAGCCCACCTCTTGGTGGGCTTCGTCGTTTTTGGGGCCAGCGTCGAAACCTATCTCAACGACGACAAGAACACTTTCGAATCAAAGACGGAAGATAACCGTCACAATTAATAGCGACTTGACGAAAGTTTTAACCACAAAACCACCCGTTTTATGAAAAAATAGAACCCTTTCCTATCTAAAAAATAGCATATTTTGCGGTAGCTTAGCGGTCCTCGTCCTATGTCCACCACAACACGATATAAACGGCAACGGAATCTGTCATGACAAATAACACCCATCCCAAGCAATCCAACTTCTGGCGGCGCATTCCCTTGTGGCAAAAAATCCTCGCCGGCCTGGCCCTGGGGATTCTCGCCGGGGCGCTACTGGGTGAAGACGCCACAGTGTTCAAGCCGATAGGCGATATCTTCATCAGCGCCATCAAGATGCTAATCGTGCCGCTAGTATTCACCACTCTGGTGGTCGGCATCACCTCGATGCGCGACCCACAGAAGATGGGGCGCATCGGGGCGCGCACCATAGGCCTATACCTCATCACAACTGCCTTCGCGATTGCCATCGGTCTGCTGGCCTCAACGCTCTTCCAGCCCGGTGTCGGCCTAGAGATGAGCTTCGACAAGCCCGTCGAGGCCAAGGAAGCACCAACCCTAGTCGAAATCCTTGTCGGCCTGGTGCCACAGAACCCTGTCGACGCTCTGGCCAATGGCAATATCATGCAGATCATCGTCTTCGCCATCGGCCTGGGTATCGCCCTGACGTTGATCGGCGACAAAGGCGAGCCGGTGGTGCGCGTCTTCGAGAGCTTCGCACAAGCCATGTATAAGCTCACCGAGATTGTCATGGCCTTCGCCCCGTTCGGGGTATTCGGCTTGATCGCCACCGTCTCGGGCAGCTATGGCATGGAGGTACTGCTGCCACTGGCCAAGGTGATCGGTGTCGCCTACCTCGCCAGCCTCGTGCATGTACTTGTGGTCTACAGCGGTTTACTCGCGTTTTTGGGACGCCTCAACCCTATGCGCTACCTACGCGGCATCCTCGATGCGCTGGTAGTCGCCTACTCCTCAGCATCATCGTCCGGCACTCTGCCCGTCTCGCTGCGCTGCGCACAGAAAAACCTCGGGGTCTCCGAGGGGGTTTCCGGCTTCGTACTACCCGTAGGAGCAACGATCAACATGGATGGCACCGCCATCTACCAGGGCGTGGTCGTCTTGTTTATCGCCCAGTTGGTCGGCGTCGACCTGTCGCTAATGGACTACGGCATGATCATCGCCACCGGCACTCTAGCTTCGATCGGCACCGCCGGCGTTCCCGGCGCCGGGCTGATCATGCTCTCCATCGTGCTGGCTCAGGTCGGCCTGCCGCTAGAAGCCATCGCCGTGGTCGCGGGCATCGACCGCATCCTCGATATGGCACGTACCAGCGTCAACGTCGCTGGCGACCTGATGGTCACCACGCTGGTCGGCAAGAGTGAAGGGGAACTAGATCTCAATATTTACAATGCCATCGACGAGGCATCAAACACCTCATTAAAATAAACCTTTAACATTAATAATTCATGTAATGTGAGTTAAATACAGAAAGAGATATTGGTTCCTGTATTGTCGCCTGTGTAACGGTGCCACGTACTCGACAGGAACACGAAGCCCACCTTTTGGTGGGCTTCGTCGTTTTCGGGGCCAGCGTCGACAGCCAAGGGGGCTGCGACATAAAACCACATTTTTTATGTGGTTATTTGGTTTAGGCTTGATGCATACGAAGCGCACGTCGCTTCCGAACCCACCCTAAACCAACTCGCCTCAAACCAAGGAGTCGCCCCATGCGCCGTGTACTGCTCGTTTCTTCTCTCGCCCTCACCGCCGCGCTCGTACCCGCCACCTCAGCGTTTGCCTACGGCCAAGGGGATTTCTACACCCGCTTCGGTGTCGCCAAGGTCGCCCCGCAAAGCGATAACGGTGACTTCGGCGCCCCGCTGAACATGAAGATCGACGCCGACGACGACAGCGGTTTCGCCTTTACCCTGGGGTATCGCTTCCAGGACAAGCTCGGCGTGGAACTGCTCGCCGCGCAACGCTTCGAGCATCAGGTGCGGCTCAACGGCAGCGACATGGCCAGCATCCACCACCTGCCGCCGACCCTCACGCTGCAGTATTACCCGCTGGGTGGCACCGACGCCCGCGTGCAGCCGTATCTCGGCGCCGGGATCAACTACACCCACTTCTCCGACGAAAAACTCGACGGCGGCGAGCTCGAACTCGACGATAGCTGGGGCGGCGCCGCGCAAGTCGGGGTCGACCTGCTGATCGACGACCACTGGGCGCTCAACGCCGCCGCCTGGTACCTGGATATCGACAGCGACGCCACCGCCACGCTCGACGGCAACGACTATCACGCCGACGTGGAGATCGACCCCATCGTGGTCATGGGCGGCCTCAGCTACCGGTTCTGACAGCCGCTCGTTGTGACAGCCGCACGGCTAGGCGTTCCACCATCTGGCGGGCTACCCTGTGAACACACACGGACGCAACAGGAGCCCGCCATGCACAAGCACATCGATTGGGACGCCCCCGGCAACGCCAGCGTGACCCGCCACTACGCCAGCGACAAGCAGCACGAAGTCCAGCCCCACCCCGGCATGATGCTCTCCGCCCGCTACCAAGGCATGGTGGTACGCGTCGAAGTCGAAGCCTACCGCGCAGACGACGTCCTCAGCATCGGCAAGGTCGCCGCCCTCATCGACACCCAAGGCAAGCGCCACCAGCGCCACGGCGATCTCAGCGTCGGCGACTTCGTCCGCCTTCCCGACGACAAACGCGCCTTGGAACCCACGCTCGAGGACGAAGAAGACTAGCGCGGCCGTGCGAGCCGCTGCCTTCATCGGCATCGGATTGCAGCACATACCCGGCCCCGGTTAGGTTGTTGCATAAACACTCAACAAAAGGATGACCATGTCGACTCTTCGCCCTGTGCTTTCGTCCACGCTGGCCCTGCTCGGCAGCGCCACACTCGTGGCGCCCGTGGCCGCCCAGACCGAGGCACTCGAACAGCAACGCCAGGATCTTCAGAATTTCCAGGTCATCGCTCACCGCGGAGCTAGCGGCCACGCCCCGGAACATACCTGGTACGCCTACGACAAAGCGCTCGCCATGGGCGCCGACTACCTTGAGCTGGATGTCCACATGAGTGCCGATGGGCGCCTGGTGGCCATTCACGACACCACCCTGGAACGCACCACCGATGGCCAAGGGCCGGTGAAGGAACACAGCCTCGACGAACTCAAGGCACTCGACGCCGGTAGTTGGTTCAACGCAGCCCACCCGGAATACGCCGACGACGCCTACGCCGGCGCCAAGCTGCTTACTCTGGACGAAGTCATCGACCGCTACGGTCAGGACGTGCGCTACTATATCGAGACCAAGTCACCCAAGGACTACCCCGAACTGCAAGACGCCCTGGTCAGCAAGCTCGAAGCCGAAGGCCTGGTGCAATCGGGCGCCGTGGTCATCCAATCCTTCAGCCAAGCCAGCCTGCAGGAAGTTCACGACCTCAACCCCGATATTCCGCTTGTCCAACTGCTCTGGTACTCCCCCAGCGAAGACGGCAACACCCTCGAGGAATGGACCGGCGTCACCCCCAGCCCAGCCGACATCACCGATGCCGACTTCCAAGCCATCGCCGACTACGCCGACGGCGTCGGCCCCAACGACCTTTACGAAGGTGAACCCGTCATCGACGCCGGCTTCATCGAGCAGGCCCACGCCAACGACCTGCTGGTGCACGTCTACACCATCAACGAAAAAGACCAGATGCGCCAACTGCTCGACTGGGGCGTCGACGGCCTCTTCACCAACTTTCCCGATCGGCTGAAGGAAGTACTGGCAGAAAAAGAGTAATAATTCAGGCGCCCGTCTCGTTCATCAGGCTCTCGTAAGGAATATTGAGCCCATCGTGAAGCCGCCGAATCATGCGCAGACTGAGCTTGCGCTTGCGGTTCAACACTTCGGACACGCGACCGCTCGGGCCGATATACTGTTGCTTGAGCCAAACGGGGGGGCATGCTCACGCCCTTGTCAGTGGTAATCCTCGTAGTTCACCACCTCGATGTTGTATAGCATATATATACGCTATACAAACCACGAACATCGCTTGCTTGATCGTGAGTTTTCTGAGCTGCCTGGGCGGCAGCGAACCTCGGGATCGGGCTGCCAATCGAGCGTCATCGTTTCTGAGCTGCCTGGGCGGCAGCGAACCCGGCACCGCCGGTTCCCAACGTGTTTGATTTTTTCTGAGCTGCCTGGGCGGCAGCGAACGTTGGAAGAACGCCATGAACTTCTCAAAAAACTTTCTGAGCTGCCTGGGCAGCAGCGCACGACAGAAGTTCCATGCGCGCATAAGAACTGGCTTTCTGAGCTGCCTGGGCGGCAGCGCACAATGGACGAGAGCGAGGCTGTCGAGTACGTGCTTTCTGAGCTGCCTGGGCGGCAGCGCACGTCGATCACCACCACGCCCTGCTTGCCGCGCATTTCTGAGCTGCCTGGGCGGCAGCGCACAGCCAATTTCACTCACGAACGCAAGTTCATGCCTTTCTGAGCTGCCTGGGCGGCAGCGCACAGGAAAGAAAATTTATCTTTCCGACCCCGCATTTTCTGAGCTGCCTGGGCGGCAGCGAACGTCGATCCCGATGACCCACTCAACGAGGACATTTTCTGAGCTGCCTGGGCGGCAGCGAACAATACGAAAAGCTCCGGCGGGTCGCCGGCGAATTTCTGAGCTGCCTGGGCGGCAGCGAACCGAGAGCGCGCCATGTACCCGCTTTGGGTCAATTTCTGAGCTGCCTGGGCGGCAGCAAACGGCACGTAGAGCGAGCGCCCGCCGGCGAACTGTTTCTGAGCTGCCTGGGCGGCAGCGAACCCCTGGCCACATGCGTCCGTGGTGCGTCCTCATTTCTGAGCTGCCTGGGCGGCAGCGAACGTCATCGGGCTAGCCTATGCCGTCTTTCTACTTTTCTGAGCTGCCTGGGCGGCAGCGAACCCCTACCGAATCACGAAACGCACTGCATAGAATTTCTGAGCTGCCTGGGCGGCAGCGAACTTGCTTTTGTGAGATTTGCCCGTCGCGCTGCAATTTCTGAGCTGCCTGGGCGGCAGCGAACAAGTATTAGGATCGGGTGTTACATGGAAGCACTTTTCTGAGCTGCCTGGGCGGCAGCGAACTGATTTTGTACATGTTGCTCGTGTTCCCCTTTTTTCTGAGCTGCCTGGGCGGCAGCGAACGGCGACCAGGTTCTGACCGAAATTGTCGATGCTTTCTGAGCTGCCTGGGCGGCAGCGAACGGCCAGGTCGCTCTGGGCGTCCTCGTCGCCCATTTCTGAGCTGCCTGGGCGGCAGCGAACTTGCAGCAAACCCCGTCGCGGCAAGATACGGGTTTTCTGAGCTGCCTGGGCGGCAGCGCACGAGCTGTCTCGCCGCATTGGGCAACCTGTGAATTTCTGAGCTGCCTGGGCGGCAGCGCACTTTGCGATGCAGCAGGTTCTCTACCGAACGGTTTTCTGAGCTGCCTGGGCGGCAGCGCACATGCCGCGTCTCTCTCATCAGGTTCGCCGGAATTTCTGAGCTGCCTGGGCGGCAGCGCACCGAAGGGTTCGCCGATGGGCTTGCTTGACCAATTTCTGAGCTGCCTGGGCGGCAGCGCACGAATAGCGCGCGTAATTCAGCACGATGTACCATTTCTGAGCTGCCTGGGCGGCAGCGCACATTACGGCAATCAATCAGACGCTCAATGGGCTATTTCTGAGCTGCCTGGGCGGCAGCGCACTCTACTGTGTCGCCTAGCTCGGCGGCTACTATTTTCTGAGCTGCCTGGGCGGCAGCGCACTCGAGACCGTCTTACCGACGACGTATGTCAATTTTCTGAGCTGCCTGGGCGGCAGCGCACCGCAATCCTGGATGAAGCCCTGCGTCATCTCCTTTTCTGAGCTGCCTGGGCGGCAGCGCACCAGCACGCCGCGCCCCAGCATCAGCATCACGCTTTCTGAGCTGCCTGGGCGGCAGCGCACCGTCTGGATTGCCGACCCACAGATCGGGCACTTTTCTGAGCTGCCTGGGCGGCAGCGCACCGCCGCGTCGCGCAGATGGTGATACGCGGCAATTTCTGAGCTGCCTGGGCGGCAGCGCACGTCGGGCCCGAGCATGAAAGTGCCTACGAGCATTTCTGAGCTGCCTGGGCGGCAGCGCACCTACCAAGATCATCGGCAATGTCGAGGTCGTGTTTCTGAGCTGCCTGGGCGGCAGCGCACGGCGCCGGCGTCATTGGCCATGTGTGGCTCGATTTCTGAGCTGCCTGGGCGGCAGCGCACGACTCGGTTCGGGACGCTCGGAGTCGCTATTATTTCTGAGCTGCCTGGGCGGCAGCGCACACGATGCTCGTCACTTGGCGAGATACGCGGGTTTTCTGAGCTGCCTGGGCGGCAGCGCACCATTGTCGAGTTCGCCTCGTAGCTCGACGTGCTTTCTGAGCTGCCTGGGCGGCAGCGCACAGCGATATCGGCGGCCAGGTGGGTGCGTACCATTTCTGAGCTGCCTGGGCGGCAGCGCACTGCGCGGTGGCCACCCGTCGCACCAGTCGCTATTTCTGAGCTGCCTGGGCGGCAGCGCACTGGGAGCCGCTGGGGTTCCTAAGTAAGAAACTTTTCTGAGCTGCCTGGGCGGCAGCGCACTCATCGCGTCAGTTTGCGCCGTAGCATGGCCATTTCTGAGCTGCCTGGGCGGCAGCGCACGGCGACGCCGAGCAAAGGCAGTGACGGCGCTTTTTCTGAGCTGCCTGGGCGGCAGCGCACTCAAGGGCATGTTCTCGCGCTTCACGCCAGGCTTTCTGAGCTGCCTGGGCGGCAGCGCACGTAAGCTTGATAAGCCATGTCGTAACGCAATTTTTCTGAGCTGCCTGGGCGGCAGCGCACTTGTCGTTTGGCACGCCTGACTTGTGGTTTTTTTTCTGAGCTGCCTGGGCGGCAGCGCACATGATAGCCGTCGGCTGGCGCGCCGGGCATCTTTTCTGAGCTGCCTGGGCGGCAGCGCACTTACTTAGTGCGGAACAGCGCGAATCCTTCCTTTTCTGAGCTGCCTGGGCGGCAGCGCACGTGGCGCCACTGGGATATCGACCGTAGCGACATTTTCTGAGCTGCCTGGGCGGCAGCGCACCTCCTTAATGATCTTGTTGAGGCTCGCCATTATTTCTGAGCTGCCTGGGCGGCAGCGCACACCGTCGATAACTACTGCATACGTTTTCATCATTTCTGAGCTGCCTGGGCGGCAGCGCACCCGGCGGCAATGCGCGATTGGCGACTCACGACTTTCTGAGCTGCCTGGGCGGCAGCGCACACGGGCCGGCTGCGCCTCGATGCCGTGCCGGATTTCTGAGCTGCCTGGGCGGCAGCGCACTCAAAAATTCCCAAAAACTATGGGTGACGCATTTTCTGAGCTGCCTGGGCGGCAGCGCACACGGAGCTCCATACTGAAGTCTGTTGTCTGAGATTTCTGAGCTGCCTGGGCGGCAGCGCACTCGCAGTCATTCGGCGGACGCCTGATCAAGATTTTCTGAGCTGCCTGGGCGGCAGCGCACCCGGTGGCTTCTTCACCTGGCTCAAGACCAACTTTCTGAGCTGCCTGGGCGGCAGCGCACGCGAGAAAGAAGCGCAGCGCCTCGCGGTCGTTTTTCTGAGCTGCCTGGGCGGCAGCGCACGCCATGCGGTATTCGTCTTCACTCATCCCGCTTTTCTGAGCTGCCTGGGCGGCAGCGCACACTACCGCTCGCAGATCGAGGTCGTAGAAGATTTTCTGAGCTGCCTGGGCGGCAGCGCACGTCGGACACGGCGATAATATCGCCAGGACGCATTTCTGAGCTGCCTGGGCGGCAGCGCACGTCGGACACGGCGATAATATCGCCAGGACGCATTTCTGAGCTGCCTGGGCGGCAGCGCACCTGACATGACCAAACCCCGCATGCGCTTTCGTTTTCTGAGCTGCCTGGGCGGCAGCGCACGCCACTGCAT
The DNA here is from genome assembly GCF_023061285.1 of Chromohalobacter nigrandesensis. Lineage (GTDB taxonomy): Bacteria > Pseudomonadota > Gammaproteobacteria > Pseudomonadales > Halomonadaceae > Chromohalobacter > Chromohalobacter nigrandesensis. The sequence continues at coordinate 43,870 of NZ_JAKGAM010000005.1, read as the reverse complement.
CGGCTCCACCATCACGGAAGCTTTTCTGAGCTGCCTGGGCGGCAGCGCACCGCGAAGCGCTTGCGGCCTTCCTGCTAAATGATTTCTGAGCTGCCTGGGCGGCAGCGCACGTACAACAATTAGGCCGCGTGTTGCGCTTAATTTTCTGAGCTGCCTGGGCGGCAGCGCACCGATTTAACGCCGCAGGCGTGCGTGCTGAAATTTTCTGAGCTGCCTGGGCGGCAGCGCACCGTAGAGTATCGACTTGTGGTTATCGTCACACTTTCTGAGCTGCCTGGGCGGCAGCGCACATGAGTCGCCCAATGCTTGAAGTCGTCCTGCATTTTCTGAGCTGCCTGGGCGGCAGCGCACCACGCGGCCAGCGCTGTCGAGGAAGGGATCTGTTTCTGAGCTGCCTGGGCGGCAGCGCACGCAGTATGATGAGGAGAATGACGGCGGTCATTTTTCTGAGCTGCCTGGGCGGCAGCGCACCCTCGCCGCTCGAGACGATCACCACGCTTTCATTTCTGAGCTGCCTGGGCGGCAGCGCACGGGTAGACCTGGCTGAACCCCAATTGCGGCAATTTCTGAGCTGCCTGGGCGGCAGCGCACCTTGATGCTTTCCTTGATCGGGTCTTCGATCATTTCTGAGCTGCCTGGGCGGCAGCGCACGGCGCGCAAACGAAATGCGTCGCAAAAAAGAATTTCTGAGCTGCCTGGGCGGCAGCGCACGTCGCTTTCCTCTTGCTGCGTGGATTTGCGGTTTTCTGAGCTGCCTGGGCGGCAGCGCACTGGCCTCAAGCTGTATCTTGCCGTCGCCTCGTTTTCTGAGCTGCCTGGGCGGCAGCGCACTCTCGTTCCAGACACAGAGGATGGCGGAGACGTTTCTGAGCTGCCTGGGCGGCAGCGCACACGGAATAACGGGTGCGTGTATAGTTTGGGAATTTCTGAGCTGCCTGGGCGGCAGCGCACATTTTTTTAAGCAATTCAACATCTTGCTCGTTTTTCTGAGCTGCCTGGGCGGCAGCGCACATGCGCTTCGTCTTGTACCAGCAAGCGCACGCTTTCTGAGCTGCCTGGGCGGCAGCGCACTAGAGCTTATCATAGCTAAATGCCTGATTGTTAAAGAGCATTCGTGCAAAGAAAGCGCCACACCCTTTTGTAAGGGGTGGCGCTAGGTCATTGATTTATAAGGCACTTAAAAACAGCGCCAAAAAAGGGTCAAAACCACGGCACGGTCGCTTCACGGCTCAACCCATAGTGGTTGAAGTGTCCAGCCGCAGGCTCGTCCAGGGGGGCGCCGTGTTCGATAAACAGTGCAAAGCGTTGACCACTAGAACGGCTGTTCACTTGCACGAACGGCAGTGAGATCTTGCGTTCTGCGGGAGCCGATAGGCACTGGCGCGCTTCTTCTTCGCTGATGTCGTGGCGACGTGCGTAACGCTTGACCCGGCTTGGGCCGCCCGTATTGAACTGCCGCCGTGTAACACGACAATGGCGCGTCGCCGCCGGCACCGGTGCAATATCGGCAAGCTCGACGTGGTCACGCATGCCCGCCAACCATGAAAGCGCCATCAGTTGCTCGAGCCGCTCTTGTCGCGCATGTAGCCGCAACCGATCACCCGGTGTGCGTGCCCGCACGCCGGTTTTGTGATCGGGCAGGCTCACGCCGATATCATCGGCCTGCAGATCATAAAGCGCCCGATGGAGCTTGCTGTAGAGTGCGTTCATCAGCATCGACGCCGGAAACTCCGGATCCGGCCGTAGCCGAATATCGAGATAATGGTCCATGACTTACCCCGCTTCGCCGAAGACACCACCGCGAATCAAGGTCGCCATCACGAAGTGCTGCTGTTCCGTTTCCGGCACTTGATCCTTGATCATCCAGTTATCCAGTAGCGAATAAAAATCCACTTTCTGCTTGGGCTGGCGATAGGCGGCACCCTGAGTGGTCACGGAGCCATAAGGCTCGACGGCGATGGGGCCGAGGTCACTGCCATCTTCCGGCGCCGGATACCAGGTATCGATGGTGCGGATGGCATTGCCGAGCTTCTGGGAGTGGATGGCGGCCACATCGCCAACGCTATAGAGCGTCTTGCTTTTATCGCCCCGTCCGCGCTCCAGAATCAGCTCTTGTGATGGGAAAACTTCCTGCCCGTTACCCACATGCGCAAAGGCGATGACTTCCAGGATCAAATGACGCTCGCCCGCGAGGGCGTCCGCAATATCCTGAGCCAACTCCGAAGTTTGCGTATCACTGTCAAAACCGCGGAGTGACAAACTCAGTGCATCGAATGTCCATTCTTTGGCGACGTGGCCCTTTTCCATGCGTCGAATGCGCACCTCGACTTGTTCGGCGCCGACCCGGTTACGCCACAAGAAACGCCCATTCGCCAGGTTTTGGGCATAACGCCGCGCCAATTCACCGAACCCTTGCGCCTTCACATAGTCCGCAACGGCCTGTTGCAACTTGGCTTGATAGTCGGCGTTATTGCATGCCGAAGGGGTACCCGCGCCGCCCAGCACCCGCAACGTGAAACGTGCCATCAGCGTGTCGGTGTCATGGGGCAAGGTGGCGACATCGACGGTCTGGAGGTTGGGATTCTCGATTGCGGCATCGAGCTTCGCAGGATCTTGCTCCTTGGCCTTGAGGCGGTTGGAGATCGTACCGCGCACCGACTTTTCACGAACCGACACCGCCTGCCAGTCTTCCAGCGCATCACGTTGCGACCATTGCCCGGCATAGAGCAATGCATCGGAGGGATCGAGTTTACGTTCAAAGGCGAGAACGGAAGCAGTTTTCAAAGCGTCGTCTTTCTTAGCCATTGTTGGGCTCCTTGTCATTAGGCGCGGTGCGCGCGCTGGGCATAGTCGTTGTTAAGGCGATAAAGGCCGGCATCGAGGTCGTTATCGACGTACCAAAGCAAGTCTTCGGGGCACGTCAAACGGTGAGGACTGATCCACTGCCCGATGGAGTAAATGCTTTCCACGAAGCGAAACGGGGTTTGCGTATCGCGCGCATTCGCCACACTACCCGGCTCGAAGTGTTCGGAGATGGCGCCATACCCCACCGGAATCGGCACCAGCCAACCGGGATAAGGGCGCCGTACTTCCCAGCTCACCTGTTCACTCTCGGGGTCGACATGGCATTCATGGTTGAGGCGCGATAGATCGAGCCACGCATCCAGCGCCGTCGTGTTTTCGTCTTGGGCTTGAAGCGTCCCGATGTGCTCGGCAAGACGATCATCGCGTAACACCAGGGCAAAACCTGGCAACCAACGGCGTTTCAGACGCTTGAACTGTTTTTCGCGCTCACTCGAATCGTCATCCAGCGCGATCCACATCGGGCGTTGCCGATCCGGGGAAACACGCGGATTCGGCATCACACTGCCACCCGCTATGCGCATACCGGCCACGATATCCCCCGCCTGTTGTGCAATCTGCTGGCGCTGCTCGTCCGTCGCCTTGGCAGTGATCGCAAATATCAGGGTAATATCCAGATGGATGCGGCCTTCTTCGACAATGGCAGCCGTACCACCGGTTTTATCGACAGGGTTGCGTGTGAGGTGAAAAGCGCGGGTGTAACCGCCTTCGGTCGCTTGCGCCTCGACGTCGTGACATATCACCCCAATACGATCCAGCGATACGTTGATATCCGCCGCCACCAGCTTGCGTTCCAGTGCATGCATCATGCCCACAAAGGCGCTCATGGCCGGAAAGCCCCACGTCATCGGGCTGGAAATCGCGTTAGCGTTTTGGATGCGGAGACGCGGCAGTACTAGAAGGTTTTTGACGTTACTCATTGCCTTCTCCCTCCTGCCAATCGTCGAGACTTGCCAGGTCGTCCATCAAGGCCTCCATCCAACGACGGTCACTATCAAACAAGCGTTGCTGGCTGGCATCCCGGGCAAGCTCCTTATGCCAATGGCGAAATTCCACATCGCCCAGGGGCAACTTGCCGCCGAGTGCCTTGTTGAGCCAATTAGCGAATCGCCGCCGAATCTCGTCAGGCCAGTCGGTGCTATTGCGGGCGTCGCGAAATTCGCTATCGTCTTGCGCACGGCCAGGATCCAGCCAGAAGGCTTCTTCTATCACCAGGCGACAGTTTTCGTCGGCGCTCCAGCCCGGTGGAAGTCCGTGCATCTGCATCGTGAATAGTGCGAGCTCATCCAGGATCATGGCGGTGTAGTCATCGCGCAGATCACGGGTATGCATATCCGTGTTGGGGTTTGTTTCCAGAAATCGCTTCAGGTCACCGACCAGTACCCGCACCTCCTTGCGCCAACCAAATATTCCGGGGTCGTCTAGTACTGACTCGACCTTCAGCGGTGGACGAATATCGCGAACGTTCCAGCGCGGCGGTAACGAGGCTAGTAGGTAGTTATTACCGCCTCGCTCGCTATTCAGTTGCGAGATATTCTGCGGCTTGGTACCGCCCATCTTTTGTGACGCAATATTGGGATAGTCATGAACTTCCTGCTCACCCAACTTCCCTTCGCGTTTGGCCTTGCGGGCCTCCTTGGCCTCGTCGCTAAACCGGTCGCGATTGATCGTCTGAAAGACTTGATGTGCCAGCGAGGTTGCATAGAGCGGCGCCAATAGATGGAAGTCATCGTCATCGGCCGCATCTTCCCCCGTCAGCCAGTAAACTTGCTTGGCACGAGTATGAGAGGCGTGTTCACCGCGAGGCTCGGTAATGGCGGCAAAGGCCTTCATCCAAGCTTGTGACTGCTCTGCATTATCGCTCAAGGCACGCGCCAGCTCGGTGTCTTCCTCCAACACTCGCTCCAGCAGCGATTTGCCATCATACTCGAGCTTCAGGAATTTATAGACATCGAGTGCAGCCGCATTACCTACGACATCGCCATCGAAATCCGACGGTAAGACATGGCTTCCCACCCCTTGATGTTTATCCAGAGACTCTGGGGGCGCATAAAGATTAGAGCCCTTTGCATCTGGATGAATGGGTTTAAGGGAGTGGGTTACGACTTGCAATTGGCTGACACGCCGCGCGGCGTCTTGGAGCCAGTTTTCACGCTGAAACTGCTCAACCAACGTTTGATACTTGGGATCATCGGTAGCCAGCTTTTCCGCTTTGGTATCGAAGCGCTCTTTCAAGAACGCCTCAATTAACTCACGGATGCTCTGCCAGCCACCAGACATAGTGGGCATAACATGTCCTTACGGGATGGGGCTTGGTAAAAACAAGCGCTAATGGGACAATGAGCCCCGAGGCAAAAACCTCAGGGCTGTTTGGGTAGAAAATCTATACCCTCCTAACGGAGCAATAGCCAATCACCCTCTCACCTCCTTACTGCTACAGCACAGTTACCAGGTTATTTTGTCTCTCCACTGGGCGTCGGCCGCCACCGCCGCCCAGTGACTTCAATCCTAGCACCCAGAAGGTAAAAGTCAACCTATCAACTTACACTATCAGTTAAACGTTAATCTTTCCTCTGTCGACCTGTGCTATGATTTTATGCCTGCCGAAAAGCAGCTCAGAAATATCACCTAACGCTATCAATTGTTTGCTGCCGTACAGGTAGCTCGGGCTGGCCTCAGCCAGCCCTCACTTCTTCACAAACCCCAGCACGGGATGATAGCGCCACCCATGCGTGCTTTCGGGTGCATTGACGATGCCGAACGTGCGTGCGGCTTTATCGAGCGAGATATCCAGGTCCTCGGCGAGATCGGCAAGCGCGGTCAGGTAGTCATCGGCGCCCCAGGGCTGAATGCGCTCGCCCCGTTCATGCTCCAGGTCTATCCGCGCCATCAAGCTCTCTTCGACTTCTACGTACAGCGTTTCACCACGCTTGGCACCGTCTTCCACGCGATGCAGTGTCCAGGTTTCGCCGCCCTCGTCGGGTAATAGCGCGAGCGCTACGTCAGTCTGGGTGGGTTGGCGAAAACGCTGACGCTGGGTGAGTACGCCGGTCAGATGCATACGCGGCACGGCATACCAGCTATAAGCTCCCAAGGGCGGTGGTGACGGCTCCATGCCCAGCCTGCGCTCTTTTTTGGTCAGCGGCGGCGTGGGTGGCTCCAGCATTTGCGTTATCAGCCGCTGGTGCTCCAGATCGACCAGGCTATCGCGTGGGGATAGCGTCTCGCGTGCCAGCACACGGGGGCGAGCGTCGATGATCTGATATTCATCCGGCGCGAGCAGCGCATCCAACGAGTGATTATTGAGTCGCCAAGCCTCATCGGTCTCGAATCCCGGACGCTGGAAAGCGAGTCGCCCAGGGTCTTCCAAGTGCTTGAGGTTGGTCTCCAGGAGCTGGATATTCGGCGTGTCGCAGCGTTTATCGCGATGGCGCCATACCCGCCCGGCCAACTGAATGATCGAGCGCATGGAGGAAGGCTCGACAATCGCCCAGTCATAGTCGTGGTCGCGACCAACTTCGGTGACCGGGCTCCCGAGCACGATAAACAGATGGTCGGCTTCGTCGCTGCCATCAAGTAGACGCCGGATATCGGCCTGCTCGAACACACGGTCCGGCTCGGCACGTTGCAACGTGCGATCCAAGCGACGTTCGATTTCCGAGCGCATCACCAGCGGATGCCGCGAGTGGTACACGCACAGATGGATGCGTTGCCCAGCGAAGGCGCCTTGTTGGAAGAGCGATCTGGCAACATCGACCAGCGGGTCGATATTGGCCATGCGGATCAAACCGAAGCTTACGCGCTTGCCGGTGACAGGATCAGGCGAATGGTGACGCTCGTGTAGCTGAGCAGCCTGTGTGCGCAGCACCTCGGCCAGGCCAGCACGAATATCTTCCGGGCGCTTGCCCAATGCCGGCAAGGGAAGGAGTTCGCCTCGGCGGCGCACGGGACTCTCGGCCAGGCGCTTGAGGCGTCGCGTCGCAAAGGCAGCATGCGCGGCGCTGAAGGCGTCACCGTCGGCGCAGTCCTGATGCTGACGATCATTTTCGTCGAACCACGCACAGCAGATATCCACGGGCTGGCCTGGCTCGCCGCGATGACACTGATAAGCTTCACGCCCGCTGCGATATGCCTCATACAATCCGTGCACCAAGGCAGGCGGCAAAGTGGCCGATGACAGCAATACGCGCGAGCCGAGCAAGCCGGCCCAATGGACCAGGCGTGTCAAAGCCGGCAAGTCGTTGATATCGAAGTCGTCGATTTCATCGAGCACCAGATCACTACTCATCAAACGCAGCATCGGCGCGATCTGGCGTCCACCTCGCGTGCTTTCAGTGGCGGGCACCAGGTGGTCCACGGTGCAGACGAGAATGGGCGCGGCGATCAGCGAGCGTGTGCCCGGCTCATCCCCCAGGCGGCGAAGCACGGGATGCGTGTCGATATTGCCTTCGTATACCACGTGGGCATCTTCATCGATCAGCCCTTGCGTCGAGGCCGAACCGCTGGCTTCGGCGTCTTGCTCGTAGTGCTCGAATAGGGCCTTGTTGGCACTGCCCCCGACCCGCACCGCGAGCTCATCTTCCCCGAGATGCAAGCGCTCGCGCAGCGCCTGGCCGGTTTGCAGCGTAAGCGTGCGAAGTCCCAGCGCGATGCTAAAACGCGCACCCTGCTCAGGGTCGGCCAAGGCATACATGATTCGCCCGTTGGCCAGCGTTTTACCGCAACCGGTGGAGGCCATGTTGATGCCGAAAAAGCCCTGGCGCTGGCTACGCTCACGCAGCGACTGGGCAAGGTCGAACGCCTTGTCCTGCCAACGAAAGCGAGGATGGTCGCTTCTCTTACGAAAGCCTTTATGCCGCGCCAGACGTGCTAAATGGCTCTCCACGGTCGGCAAGGCACGCGCGATGGCACTAGCGTGCTTTTCGACTCCCAGAATATGCTCATCGAGCAATTGGTTGGGTTGCCCCGTCTTGCGCACGGTATTGGCCACCAGCGGATAGCCGGGTTCTCCTCTTACCCGCCTGGCCGGATCTTCAAGACTCGAGTAGTGGTGATCCGCCAGCATCAGAGAAAGGCGCGAGAGATGCATGACATAGGGGCTATCGAGCCAGTTCGTATCACCGGATAATCGCGCTAGCAATCGTTTCGCCTGTTTGGCGGCGCGCTCACGCCAACGTCGCGTGGAAAGCGGTAGCCCTTGACTGAACGTCCAATACGGCGTGACCCGTTTCGGCTCCTGAGTCGTGGGGATCTCGTTCCACTGCGCATTGATCAGCGACAGCACGTCTCCCAGTTGATCCATTTGCAGCGTGACATTCTGGCTACCCCAACGTGTCGCAGGATTCGAGATATCGTCGGGTGGCTTGAGCGGTATGCGGTGGTGACTCACGATCAACCACCCGAGAGCCGCAGCCAAGGGCGGCAAACGCCGGAATATGGCAGAAGGCTCGGGATCGAGCCCATCGCGCTCCATATTCTCTAGCCAGTCTTGCTCTTGATAACGCCCCTCGGCGAGTCGCGCGAGCCAGGTCGCATCATCATCGTCACCGACGAAGGCCTGGAAGAGCCGCAGCGACGCCCATTCATGACGGTAAAGGTTGCGCCCTTCCAGCTTGCCTTGCAGCCGTTGCTGGAAGGCCAGAGACGCCTTGCCCAAGTCGTGCAGCAATGCTGACATGGACGCCAGCAGCAGAATATCCTCGCCACTATGCCAGTCGTTTTCGTCCTCGCGGCGCAGAATATCCCGTGAGGTGGTGTTGGTCGGTACCGCGCCCTGGAGGTTGAAGCGCTTGGCATCGCCGACGACCCACATAAGCTCGCTGTGATCGTGCCCGCGAATCCAGTGGCATGCCACGGCGGTATTCTTGCGCGCCGTCTTGCGCAGCAACTTTCTCAGCGTATCGAGCCCTTCGAGCGTAATCGGGGTTTGCCAGGTACGTTCTCCCCGGCGCTCGGCGAATTGATCGAGGACGCGCCGCGTTTCCTTGAGCGCGTTCTTGTTGCACTGGGAGACCAGCAGCACATTCATGCGTCAGGCCCTCCGAGGTCGAGGGCCACGGCTTTGAGCGTATCGATCATGAAGTCGAGGGATTCGGTACGCGTCAGTCGCTCGATACACGCCTGGCGAAACTCCTGTTCTTCGTCTCCTTTCATGGCCGAGAGAAACGCTTGCGGGAGAATGATGGCGTCCTTGACCAGGTCCGCGACATCGAAGACCAAGCCGCCCCGCCGCGTCTTGCCATGCAGCACCGCCAAGCCATGGGGAATCCCCAGGACCCAGGTCGCCGTTGCCGCCAGCCCGTAGGCGAGGTAATTGCCATGATCGAGAAACCGGTTTGCGGGGTCGGCCCCACTCCCCCGCTTGGCACGCGTGAACTGGCCATACTTCACCGCTTGCGCCGCCAGCTTGAACAACGTCTTGGTCAAACGCGCTTCGAGCGTCAGCAATTCCACGGTATCGGACGCACTGGCAATCGCCTCTCTATGTTGTGCCAGTGCATCACTCAAATGCTGTGCGGATATGTCAAAACCTGCCTCCTTGAGCGGCCGGCTTTGCCAGAGCGATTCGATGCGCGATAACCGCGCCATCTGGAAGGCGCGGGCAGCGTCGAGGCGCTTGTCGTCATCGAACCAGAAACGCACCCAATGCTGCATATACTCGGTCGGTCGATATTCGCTCTGCGGGGTCAGCCAGGCGACATCCACATCGACTTCGTTCGCCGCGAACAGTGGCGTGCCGCCACCGCCACAGAACCCCACCAGCACCCCGGCCTTTGCCAGCTCGCGCATCGCGGCCTGGGTAATCGACGTGCCCGTTCCCAGCAGCAGCGATGTCGTGTTGGCAATGGGAATGTTCCAGTAGCGCGATTGCTTGCCTTCGTCGGTGACGTACTCGACACGACCGCCATTGACCAGGACTCGGCAATGTTGGAGGTAATACAGATTCGCGCGTTTGGAGTGCAGGATCGTTTTTAGATCCGACGGTGACAAATCATCCATGGAACCTCCGGCATTGGGGGCGACTACAACGGCTTACGCTCTGTTACCCTCATATAAGCAAAGTCGATTGAGCCCGACTACCCCATGGATAAAACACCAGGGGAATTTTCCGGCCGGTTGCGCAAGCGAAAGACCATGAGGGATGCATCATGAAGGAAACATCGCCGCTCGCCTGGGACACGCAGGCGCGTTATCACCTCATCGAGCTGTTGGCGTACTGGGAGGGTCGCGTCACGGCCGCCGCGCTGCGCGAGGCCTTTCAACTGGGCAAGGACCGGGCCCAGCAGGTGCTGCGCACTTATCGCGAGGAAGTCGCGGTGGATAACCTTGTCTACGACACGTCGCGCAAGGCGTGGGTACCGACATCGCATTTCACGCCGTATTTCATTCGCGGCCATGTGGATGAATATTTGCACTTGCTAGGCACACACGATGCCTTGAATCCGCAGTTCGTGGGGCTGGGTCTGGGCGCGGCCAATACGGAATCGGTTCCGATGCCGATTCGCGATGTCTCGCCGGAAGTGGTGCGGGCAGTCGTGTCGGCAGCGCGGGAGCGTCAGCGTCTGGAGGTCGTCTACGCGAGCTTTTCTTCCCCCCAAGGCGAGGACAGGCTCATTGCCCCGCACACCCTGGTTTATGCCGCAGGACGCTGGCACGTCCGTGCGTATTGCGAGAAGAACGCCGCCTTTCGCGATTTCGTGCTATCGCGCTTTCGCGGTGTGCCCGAGGCCATCGGCGATGTATTACCCGCCGCCGACCCCGCAAACGATACCGCCTGGGCACAACGCCTCACGCTGGAAATCATCCCCGACCGGCGGCTCAGCGAGGCCGAGCAAGCACTGATCGCCCAGGACTACGCCATGACGGCACGCGTGCTGGAGATCACCTGCCGCTGCGCGCTGGCTCAATACGTGTTGCGTGAATACGGCATCAACCATCGCCATGTGGAAGGCGACCCACGTGCCCAGCAGATCGAACTCGGTAACCGCGAAGCCCTGCGGCAATGGCTTTATTGACGCAAGAAGTAACGGCACATGGCAGCATAGTCCTGATAACCCACCAAGATGGCGTCCTCACCCTCAAAAGTGAAGGTGAGACAACACTTCCCGTTGAACGTACAAGACGCCTTTACAGTGCCAGCCCTCGCTGTAAGTCAGCATGCTCGAAGGCGCTAGTCATACGCTCGATCTCGGCCGAGCGTGCGCCAACCGCCCTGGCAGTATCCCGCCAAGTGGCCGTTACCAACGCAACTTCCTTGATGATCCGCCGAGCCTTCGCCAGCGTGAGCCCAAAATAGCCGGATGCTGCCTCCAGCAGATCGACCGAGCAGGTGCTCTCGTCGAGATCGATGTTCGTCGTTAACACCCGCGCCTTGAGGTCACTGGGAACCGGGTTGAGGTCATAGGCCGGAGCGAGTGACCATCCAGCGTTCCCCAACCACAGAAAGCCGTGCTTGCGCAGATGATCGTCGACATTGGAGATCATCACGCTGAAGACGACGCGCCGATAAAGGGCGTGCGCATCTGTCCTTCCTTGAGCACCATGCGCGGTCAGAGCATCGACCATCTCGGGATAGCTGCCAGGTTCGCCATCCCTGGCGCCCATCATTGCCATCGCGGAAAGAAACGGGATGCGGTGCGGGTGGTGCCGTCTCGGTCGAACCGCCTTGAGAGCATGACGGCCCGACCTCCCACGTCGACCAGTTCGTGCTTCGGCGTCACGATGCCAGCCTGGTTGGCCAAGCGGAGCGCGATTTCCTCCCAGGTCTCCACGCTATATTCGTCGGTATCCTTCGGGAACTTGGCGATAGAGAGATGGCCGTGTTGGTCGATTACCGACGCTTTCGGACGGGCACCCCCCAGGGAAGAACCGGGTGCAAAGATGAGCTGGAGATCTTCATCCGTTTCCTCATCACGCAAGACACGCTCCGTGACTTGGAGCAGCCGGCCCAGCTCGACGAGCGCGGGAACGCCAGACTGAACCGGCGCCTGGAAAGACTCCTCGCCCACTCGGCGAAAACGCAGGGCGCCAAGCCGGGTCTCATCCGCGACTCCCAGCAGATAATCGCTCTCGGCAAGCGTTCGAACATTGCGACCTTCCCGCGCGGCACGCCGGCGTTCGGCACGCTGCATGAGACGCCGGCCCCAGGTATCAGGGGCCGAGTCCCCAATTGAGCCGAAGCTGGTCAGCCCCGCGGGCGGTGCAAAGGCCCCACGCGTTAGCGCAAGAGCAGGCTCCAGTGAGAAGCGATCCGGAGACTCGAGCCATGCGGCGTCGTATTCGAAGAGAATCTTCTCCGTGCCGCGAACGCGATTGCACCTGGCCAGGCCGACTGGAGATGTTTCTCCATTAAGATCGATATGAACTTCGAACTCAGTCATTGCGTGAAGACCTCGGTGATCGCGTCAACACGACTCGCTTGGGCAGCTCGGCGCTGGAAAGCGCCTGGCCAACGCTGTCGTTGCCGATATCAGCGATGTGAGCAAGCCCATCGAGAAGTCCCAACGCCTGAAGAACGCTAGCATAGATACCGATGCCGACACTGGCGTCACCCGCCTCGATTCTCTGCAGGGTCGAACGCGAAGTGAAAGCACGTTCCGCAACGACGGCCATGGTAAGCCTACGCCGGCGTCGCGCATCGTAAATGTCGGCCCCAAGCTTGCGCAGCGCGCGCCGCACAGCTGCCGGAGGATTGTGAGGAGTCGCCATATGACACCTTCGCGCTACATAGTGATCTATTATGTAGCACGAAGTTCACATTAATGCCAGTTCAGCCATACGCAATGGTCTTTACCTTCGCTCGGGGCGAATCAGCGACTGCTGCAGACAACGACTTTTCGCGGCCATACACACAAAAACCCCCGACCGCGTCGCGGCCGGGGGCAAGCATCTTCATAACGAAGGTCGGCCGCATAACGGCCGACCGGGCACACCTTACGCGGGCGGCTGTTCCGGGCTGTCGGGCATGTTGATGTTGCCCGGCTCGATCCGGTTGAGGTGCAGGAACTGCATGTGCAGTTCGTACTGGTCGAGGATGTCGCTGATCACCTGGTCGCGGGTGTAGCCCATCAGGTCGTAACCCTGGCTACCCTCGAGCAGATAGACCTCTAGCCGGTAGTAGCGCGAGTCAGCCTGCGGAGCATGCATCGCGAAGCCGGGCGTCGAGAAGCTCTGGCTCCAGATCTGGTAGGTAAAGTTCTGCTCGTCCTCGAAATCGACGTTGAGCGACATATAGTCGTCGCCGTTCTGCACGCCTTGGTGGATCTCGGCCGAGACGCCTTGCCCTTGCAGGGAGTCACGCACGGCTTCCATGGCCGGCTTGCAGGTTTCGTCCATGAAGCGCCGTGTCTGCTTCTTGCCGGGGAAGCTCATGGCACGCCGGAGACGCTGCTGCCAGTTGCGCGCGTCGCGTTCACTACCACCGCCGCTACGCCCGGAAAGCTGACCGGCCAGGCTCAGACGCCGGCTGTCTTCCTTGAAGGCCTCGAGTTTCAATGCCTTGAGCAGTCCCGCCATCATGAAGAACAACACGATCGAAAACGGCAAGCCAGTAATCACCACGGCACTCTGCAGGGTCGTTAGCCCCCCAGCAAGCAATAGCGACAGGGTTAGAATGCCGATCACCGCCGACCACAGAATGCGCATCCAGATCGGCGCATCGCTGCTGACGTTCTTGAGCTTCGAGGTGAAGTTGGAGAGCACCAGCGCCCCGGAATCCCCGGAGGTAATAAAGAACACGATCGCCAGGATACTCACCGCAGCGGTGCTCACAATCGGCATCGGATACGATTCGAGGAACAGATAGATCCCCGCCGGCGGATTGTTCATCACCTGCTCGCCGAACTCGCTGGCACCGTTCATCGCCATGTCGATGGCGCTATTACCCAGCAACGACATCCACAGAAACATGAAGATGATCGGCAGCGTCATGGTGCCGAGCACGAAGGTGCGGATGGTACGGCCCCGCGAGATGCGCGCCAGGAACAGCCCGACGAACGGCCCCCAGGCAATCCACCAGGCCCAGAAGAACAGCGTCCAGCCGTTGAGCCAACCGGTCGGCCGGTCGAAGGCATAAGTGTTGAACGACAGGCTGATGAAGTTGGACAGATAGTCGCCGACGTTCATCACCAGTGCGTTGAGCAGGAAGATCGTCTTGCCTGCGAACAGCACGAACAGCAGCAGCAGAACCGCCAGCAGGATATTGAACTCGGAGAGCCGTCGGATGCCGCGCTCCACCCCGGTCACGGCAGAGATGGTGGCGAACAGCACGATGCCCAGCACCAGTACCACCTGGGTCCAGTTGCTTTCGGGGATGCCGAACATGTAGTCCAGGCCGAAGTTGAGCTGGATCACACCAATGCCCAGGCTTGCGGCGATGCCGAAGACCGTGCCCAGCACGGCGGCGGTATCGACCACATGGCCGATGGTGCCATAGATCCTGTTGCCGAAGATCGGATAGAGCGCACTGCTAATGGTCAGCGGCAGGTTATGCCGATAGCTGAAGAAGGCCAGCGCCATGCCTACCAAGGTGTAGATACCCCAGCCGGAAAGCCCCCAGTGCAGGAAGGTCAGTTCCATGGCGTGACGCGCTGCGGCGACCTGGTCATCGGGCGCGTTGGGCGCGTTGTAGAACTGCGTCAGTGGCTCGGCCAGGGCGAAGAAAATCACGCCGATGCCGATCCCCGCTGAGAACAGCATCGCCGCCCACGAGAAGATGTTGAAATCGGGTCGTGCATGCTCGGGCCCCAGGCGGATCTTGCCGTAGCGCGAGAACCCCAGGTAGATCACGAAAGCCAGATAGATCACGACGGTCAGGAAGTAGTACCAACCGAAGGTATTGGAGATCCAGCCGAGAATGGCATTGATGATCGAGTTGGCCTGGTCGGTCGCGAGCATCACCCATAGCGAGAAGGCGACGATGCCGACCACCGAACTGTAAAACACCGGCCCATTGAGGCGGTCGCGTGACGGCGCCTCGTCATTGGATTGTGTCGTCATAGGAATTCCTGATCTGGTTCAGGCAAGGTTTGCGTTCACGGCAGCGTGCGCACAGCTCGCCACTCCGCTATTACTAGCTTAGAAGCAATACGGAAAAGTGCCGTTTATTGAACAGGCGTATTAAGAAAACAATTCTTTATGCCTCAGTCAAGCCTGGTGCCGCGTACCCAGCAAATCGAACTCGGAAATCGCCCTCCCCTGCAGCGATGGCTTTATTGAATCAGGCGCTTCACTACATGCCATTCAAAACTGATACCCAAGACTTGCCCACACTCGTGGATCGCGCTGCCGGCCTTCCGATTGGGCATCGCCTCCCTGCGTCTTCCAAGCGCTGGCAACGTTCAGTTTGAAATCCCCGGCCCGGTAGCGTAGTCCCACGCCAGCACCAGCCACCTCACGCGCCTCGCCTACATTCATACCGCCATCAGATGTACGTCCGGCATCATAGAACGCATAGGGTGCGAAGCCCTTGCCCGCGCTATAACGTAACTCGAACTGGGTTAGCCAACCGCGGCTGCCGGAGCCCTCGCCGACCGGATACGCGCGCACGCCGTTGGGGCCGCCAAGGTTGAAGCTTTCTGAACTGTCCAGTTCGTCACGGTCCGACCACTGGGCGTTGATACGACCATACAATTCTAAACCAGCGCCCAGTGCCTGCAGGCGCGCCACGTCCAGATTCACTTTGGTGAAGCCGTAGTCTTTATCGCCCAGCACGGGATCAGAGCGCTCCAGCTTGCCTGGGGTCAGGGTCAAGGTGCCGAAGGTGATACCTCCGCGTCCCAAGGCGTCGCGCGTGTCGAACTCCAAGCTCAACGGCAACCCATGGCTTTCGGTGGCGCGCAGGTAGTCGGCGAACTCGACTTCATCGTCCAGTTCCTTGTACTGGTAGCGAGCGCTGACCGACACGTTGCTTTGCTGACGACGCAGCAGGGGATAACGCAACTCTGCCGAATAGACATCCGCCGTACCGGTGTAACCCTCGAACCCCTGATCCAACGTGTAGTTGGTATGAGCATAGC
Organism: Chromohalobacter nigrandesensis; assembly: GCF_023061285.1. GTDB lineage: Bacteria > Pseudomonadota > Gammaproteobacteria > Pseudomonadales > Halomonadaceae > Chromohalobacter > Chromohalobacter nigrandesensis. The sequence goes on along the minus strand of NZ_JAKGAM010000005.1, from coordinate 27,992 downwards.
CCAGCGCGCCGCGCAGCCCGCTGACACCGATCGGTGACTCATAGCGCAGGTTGCCTAGCCAGGTAGATTCGCTGGTGTACAGAGCGGTCAAGCTGAGTTCATCACCGACCCGAGCCAGACGGTTAACGTTGAGACTGGTGCGTCCCCGATATTCACCGGAATAACGGCTGCCGTGGTTGTCGGCACCGACCAAGCCGGTGACTCGCTGTGCAGGTCGTACCTGAACCTCCAGCTCACCCGTGCCGGTACGCTGACCTGGTCGCATCACAGGCGTGGCGGCCACCCCGGGTAGATCGCCTAATAACAGCAACCGGCGCTCCAAGGGGGCAGAGGCGATCGGTGTACCGGGTTCCAGCGGTGCCAGCCAGGGTTGGAGATCGCTAGCCAACGGCTCGGGGCCGCTGGCGTGAACGCGCCCGTAGTTCCCCTCGACCACCTCGATGATGAGGGCGCCACTACCGAGGTCCTGGGCTGGTAGCAAGGCGCGAGCGAAGGGGTAGCCGTTATCGCGATAGAACTGGCTGATACGATTGGCCAGTTGCTGCAGTCCCGCCATATCCTGCGGTTGCTCAACAGCCTCGCCAAGTACCGCCCGCAGTCGTTCGGCGTCAAATAGCGTATTGCCGGAAAAGCGAATCTCCTGAAGCGTCACCTCAGCGCCGCCGGGCTCGCCTTCGGTGAGCGGCTCACCATCGAGTTCGAGTTCCACGGAAGGCGCCAGTGGGGTGATCTGAGTTTCCTGGCTTTGTTGCAGAATCTGACCAGCGTCGGGAGGCGTCTGTGCCAGAACGGGAGTCGCTGCCAAAAGGACCAGGCCGGTGGTTAGGGAGGCTCTTTCCATCTTGTATTGCATCATGATCGAAATCGTTCCGAAAAATTACTGAGCAGTGGAAGCCGGGGCGTCCTGAACAGCAGGTAGTGCAATCCCACCGTTCTCCACCATTAGCCACGAGTGATCGGCCTCACCACCGGCGGCGCCTGCGTTAGTCTGCATGTCAGTAGTGCTGTCCGCCGCCAACTGTCTCAGGCCGCTATCGGAATTGGCGTCGCCGTCGGGGCCTTCCTGACTCCTCTCATCGGTTTCGACAGTCAGTTGCTGCAAGGCGGCGATGCTGTTGCGGGATGGTAGTGGGAACGTGGTATCAATGGTCAGGGTGCCGCCGTCAAAGGTCAGACTATAGTTGTCGGCACTCAGGCCACCGGGGGTAATGACGTAGCTACCGGCGTTGGTAGCCCCCTGGCTACTGCCGCTGTAATCCGGGCTGCCGGTCAGAACGCTGTCATCCTCGTTGTTGACGAAGCCTTGGTAGGACACACCGTTACCACCACTGTACGCTTGGCCGTTGTAGGCCTTGCGGTCGTCGTTGGCGGTTACGGTCAGCGGCGCCGGATCGATGGTCAGCGTGCCGTCCGCAAACGTCAGGGCGTAGTTATCGGCGCTCAGACCGCCGGGGGTAATGACGTAGTGACCGGCGTTGGTAGCCCCTTGGCTACTGCTGCTGTAATCCGGGCTGCCGGTCAGCACGCCGTCATCCTCGTTGTTGACGAAGCCCTGGTAGGACACGCCGTTGCCACCACTGTATGCCTGGCCGTCGTAGGTCTTGCCATCGCCGTTGGCGGTCACGGTCAGCGGTGCCTTGTCGATCTCCAGGGCGCCGTTGTTGAAGGTCAAGTTGTAGTTGTCATCGCTGCCGGCGATGGTGTGATCGTAAGTGCCGGAATCGGTGCCGTTGCCACCGCTGGTGGTAACATCCGTGAGGACACTTTCGTCTTCGCCGCCGACCAGGCCACTGGCGGTAAAACCGGTAACGCTTTGGGCGCTGCCGTTGTAAGTAACGGTGTCGCTGTTGGCGGTGACGGTGGCATCGGCTTTGTCGATGGTCAGAGCGCCATCGGTAAAGGTGAGGTGGTAGTTGCTATCGGTGCCGCTGGCCGTGTGGGCGTAACTACCGGCATCGGTGCCGGTGCCGCCGCTGGTGGTTACATCAGCGAGGACGCTTTCATCTTCGCCGTTCACCAATCCGGTGGCGGTGAAGCCGCTGACGTTCTGCTCGGTGCCGTCATAAGTCACGGTATCGCTGTTGGCGGTGACGGTGGCATCGGCTTTGTCGATAGTCAGAGCACCGTCCGTAAACGTCAGGGCGTAGTTGTTATCGGTGCCGCTGGCCGTGTGGGCGTAGCTACCGGCATCGGTGCCGGTGCCGCCGCTGGTGGTTACATCAGCGAGGACGCTTTCATCTTCGCCGTTCACCAATCCGGTGGCGGTGAAGCCGCTGACGTACTGCTCGGTGCCGTCATAGGTCACGGTATCGCTGTTGGCCGTCACTGTGGCATCGGCCTTGTTAATCTCCAGAGTGCCGCCATTGACGGTTAGGTCATAACCCTGCTGATTGGAGTAAAGACCATCCACGCTGACGGCGTGGGTTCCCGCATTCTGGCCGCCGCCAGTAGCAGTCGCCGTGCCTAGGATCAAGTCAGCATCGTGGGAGCCATTCACGCTCCAGGTGCCGGGTCCGGTCTGGGTGGTGCCGTTGTAAGTTACGGTGGCATCATCCGTTTCCACATCCAGCGTGGTCAGAAAGTGGCGCAATAACGGCGCGGTGTGGCCGTCGTAGATGCGCCAGACAGCCCCGGTTCCGCCCTGGGCGTCGATGTCCCAGCCGGCGCCCGTGAAGGTGGAAAGCTGTTGTAGCTCGTTCAAGGTTTGGCCAGTGCCAATATCACTGGTGTAATCGCCGTCGATGGCGTTGCCGTCAGCATCGGTGGTAGCGTAGAAGCTGTCGGTCACTGTGACGTTATCGTTATGGCCCACCAGGCCACCGATTCTGCTAATACCACTGACATGGCCCGTCGCATAGCTCTTTTTGACCGTACTGTCGTAAATGACCCCCACCAACCCGCCGGAGTACAAATCTGCTGATACATCGCCGGTAGCATAGGTGTAGGTGATGGTGCTGCCTTGGGTAGCCTCCCCAACCAGGCCGCCGACACCATAACCGCTTGCTGATGATACATCGCCGGTGGCATAGGCGTGGGTAATCGTGCCGTCGTTGTTATACCCTATCAGCCCTCCGACGTAGTCGGTGCTTGATGACGATACATCGCCGGTAGCATAGCTCTGGCTGACTGCGCCGCTTTCGTTGTATCCCACCAGTCCGCCAACATTGTTGTACTCGCCAGTGACGCTACCGGTAACGTAGGTGTCAGTGATCACACTGTTGTCGCTACGCCCTACCAGCCCGCCGACCCCGCCGCCGACTGAAGGGCGCCCCCCTTTAACATTACCGCCTTCCAGGCCGATCCGGCGAAGTGTGGCATCTTCGATATAACCAAACAGGCCAACATAGCCCTGGCTACTGCGATCAATGGTGAGATCGCTGATCACATGACCGAGGCCATCGAAATGCCCGTTAAAGGCGCTTGCATCATCACCAATAGGATCAAAGCCCTTGCCGCCCTTGGCGTTTTCACCCGCCAGATCGGCGTAGCCAGCCGTGCCAGTGTCGAGGTTGTTGACGAGATCAAAGTGATAGTCACCGGTCAACACATCACGGTTGAAATTGACATTCTGCAACTGTCGCCAGCCGGTGAGGATGTAGGGATCGCTCGAGGTGCCGGTACCGTCTTCAAACAAGGTGGTGGTCTGAATGTCTTGCTGGCGAGTGGTGCCATCAAGATAAGGCAGGCTGACTTGATAACCCGGCAACGTAGCGTCGGTGTTGAAGCCCCAAGTATTGGTTGTGTCCCAGTTCTCGAAAATAGTTGGGTCAGCCAACGCGGCAAAGGATTTTCCAGCGCCAATATCATTTGTGTAGTCACCGTCGATAGCATTGCCATCAGCGTCAGTGGTGGCGTAGTAACTGGCATTGACGGAACTGGAGCTAGCGTTGCCGACCAGGCCCCCCACGTAATATTCCTCGCCTGTCACCGAGCCCGTGGCATAGGCATTATTGATGGTACTGTTCGAGTTGAGGCCCACCAAACCACCAACATTTATATTGCCGTTGACGGGGCCGGTAGCATAGACATCATCAACGTTAGCCGCCAGATTGCGTCCCATCAGCCCGCCCACTTTGTCATCGCCGTTAACCTGGCCAGTGGCATAAGCGTTGGCAATATCACCCCCGTTGAAGCCTGCCAGTCCACCGACATTATTGTCGCCCTCGACATGTACGCTGGCACGAGCGTTTTCCAAACTACCGCTATTGCTACCGATCATCCCGCCAACCGTATACTCACCGGCAACATGACCACTGACGAAGACATCCCTGACACTACCTGTGCCTAAGGTCGTGCCAACCAGGCTAGCGACATAGTCTCTGCCCGTAATATCGGCATCGACCACCCTGATATTGCGGATCGTGCTGCTACTCCCCAGGGCCTCGAACAACCCAATATGGTCCTCGTCGGGGCGTTCAATGGTCAGGTCGCTGACGCGATGATCTTGACCCTCGAAGGAGCCTTTGAAAGCATCAAGGCTATTGCCTATGGGATTCCAGCCCTTGCCGCCATTAGCGTTTTCACCCGCCAGTTCGGCGTAGCCGAGGCTAGAGGCGTCGAGGTTGTTGATAAGATCAAAGTGGTAATCACCGGTCAGCACATCGCTGTTGAAGTTGATGTTCTGCAACTCTTGCCAGTCGGTGAGGGTGAACGGTTCTGCCTCAGTGCCCTGGCCGCCTTCAAACAAGGTGGTGGTCTGGATGTCTTGCTGGCGAGTGATGCCATCAAGATAAGGCAGGCTGACTTGATAACCTGGCAACGTAGCGTCGGCGTTGAAGCCCCAAGTGTTGGTTGTGTCCCAGTTCTCGAAAGTCGTTGGGTCAGCCAACGCAGCAAAAGATTTTCCGACGCCAATATCATTGGTGTAACCGCCGTCGATGGCGTTGCCATCAGCATCGGTGGTGGCATAGTAGCTGTTATCAATGGTGCCATTGGAGGCTCCCCCTAATAAGCCGCCGACGCTGTCCCCCGTCACCAAGCCAGTAGCGTAGGCATTCTTAACCGTGGCTTCGTTGTTGTCGGGGCCGGGGCTGAGTCTGACGTTGGCCCCAATAAGGCCGCCAACGCTATATCTCCCAGTCACGCTGCCGGTGGCGTAGGCATTCTTGATCATGCCCTCGTTGCCCCCGACAAGGCCGCCAACGCCATCCTCCCCCTGTACTGCGCCACCGATAGCATAGGCGCTACTTATGAGGCCCTGATTGGTTCCCACCAGGGCGCCGGTCGATCCGCGGCCCGTCACGCTCGCGTTAATCAGCCCGACATTGCGGATCACGCTGCCCTCATCGGCAACGCCGAACAGACCGATTTGGTATTCGTCACCGCGCTCGATGGTCAGATCACTGATGCTATGCCCCAATCCCTCAAAAGCGCCATCAAAACCAGGACCATCACCAACAGGCTCAAAACCATCACCACCATGCCACCCCGAGGTTCCGCTGGCATCGATATACTGACCCAGGGCGTAGTGCTCACCGAGGTCGTTGTTCATGTCCTGGAGTTCGTCGACATTCTGAACCAGCGTGTAGCCGGTGCCGTTGACCGACAGGCTGGCATTGTCGCCGGAGAGCGTCACCGGCGCGTTGACGTAATAGTCGCTGCCATCGTAATCGAGCGCCAGACCGGCGCTGTCGCCGGTGGCGGTCAAGGCGGCGTTGAGGTTGATATCGCCGTGGGCATTGAGGGTCAGGATGGTGTTGGCATCCCAGTCGACGGCGGCGTTGACGTTGATATCGCCATCCTCGCTGCCGGTGGCAACGGTTTGCAGAGTCACGTCGTTATTCGCGAGATTGGTGGAGAGCGTCTCGGCGCCGATGCCACTATCACTCTGCGAGTCCGTGCCGTCGCTGACGTTGAAGTCGGTGGGGTCGATTAGCCACTCACCGGTTTCGCCGCTGTTAGCACGGGTGGTGACCTGCACTTCGTTGGCGATACTGACCTCGGCGGCACTGGTCTCGACGAAACCGCCATCGCCGCCCTCGGGGGCGCTGGCGTCAAGCCGGCCCGCCACTTCGACGCGGCCGCTTTCCATATCGCCCATCAATTTGATCTCACCGTTCTCGCCGCTGGCCAGCGTCTTAGCCTCGGTAATGCCCGAGTGGTTGATGACGCTGGCGGTCAGTTCATCGGCAGCCTTGGCGGTGAGCAGGACGCGTCCGCCATCGGCGCGAATCGCACCGCCCTGCTCGATCTTCGTGTCGAGGCGCGCTTCTTCCACCTCGATCTGTACCGGGCCGCCCAGGTCCAACGTCACGGTGCTGCCCGCTCCCATCAGAGTATTGCCCCGTGGGGTCTCGATGGTACCGGTGTTGACGATCTCGGCGGCGATCATTGCCACCGTGCCGCCCTCGGCGGTGGTGATATTGCCCTGATTCACGACGGCATTGGCGCTGCCACCTTCGAAGCGATAGTCGCCGTTCATGAAGTCTTCGGTCGAGATATCCAGCGTGGAGGCCACCAGCGAGCCAACATCGACCCGGGCAGAGGGCGAGAAGTGCACGCCATTGGGGTTGACCAGAAACACCCGGCCATTGGCTTCCAGGGCACCACGAATCTCGGAGATCCGGTCGCCGGTCACGCGGTTCAGGGCAGCGGCTTCGGCCCCAGGCTGGTCGTAGCGTACGGTATTGCCCTCGCCGATGGAGTACTCATCCCACTCGATGGCCGCTCGTTGACTGCTCTGTTGAATGGTGAGGTTATCACCCTGGCGCTCGATGGCGGCATCGCCGGCCACCACGGTGCCGCCGGACGGCAGCTCGCCCGCCATGGCCATCGCCGGCACCAGACAGGCACTGCCCACTGCCAGGCAACGCGCAGCCCTGGTGCGATGCCGCCCAGTCCCCTTGGCGCGACGTGGCCCGATCTCCGACGCAACGCGCCAATCGCCCTCGGCCATGCTCCAGACAAGTCGATACATGTTATTCATGGTGACGCCCATTCAGTCCCTTTTTGTCGCTACGGGGCTGGCGAACAAGCCACCTTGTGAAGTTATACTGATCACCCCGTACAGTTAGTAAATGTTTTTACCAATGTAATAAATTGTGACCAAGGGGCGTGACACGTATTGAGACGGGGGAAAAATTACGGGAGGTTATAATGAGACACAGAGAAAAGCGGCTAATATAGCTAACTAACGACCAAGCCGACGTATCAGGGGGCCCAGTGTGGTCGCACAGCTTTCGCGAGAATGTTGTCGAAGTTCCCGAGGAGAAATATCGAATAGCGCGCGAAAACGTCGCGAAAAATGCGATGGATTACCAAAGCCGTACTGCTCAGCAAGATCGCCGATACCCCTCGTTTCATCGGGGTTTTCAAGGCAGCGACGTACCGCCGCCAAGCGGCGAAACTGTATATAGCGTGCGATACCCCCCTCCTCCTCAAATAGACGATAGAGATTCGCGCGCGACACGCCGACAATGCGACAGATATAGTCCGGCGCCAGGGCCGGATCATTAAGGTGCGCTTCGACATACTGCCGAATACGCTCACGCAACACGCCATGGGCGGCGGGCTCTGCTCGTTGCTGGGCGTCAACATCATGGGTAACAGCCGTCAGGATCATGTCCCGAGTGATACGTGCCAGATCATGAGCTTCGGCTTGGGGCGTGACAGGTAGCCGTCGATACAACGACATCAGGTAGCTGGCTAGAAACTCTCGACGTTCAGGAACCAGTTGCAAACCATGCCAGCCATTCAGGGAAGAGTACTGCTCCAGGCTTTCTCGAGGCAGCATGACATTGAGATTGGTCAAGGGTGCGGCGACGGTATCCAATGGCTTGGCGAGGTCGACGATCGTGATGTCACCGGAGCCGACACGGGCTTCTTCACCGTTCAAGTCTCCTGTATAGCCTCCCTCACAATATAGCTGAATCAATATATGGTCTTGGCGCTCCAATGGCTTGGCGCGACGAAAACGCTGCCCAGAGGCTGTAACGCATCCCATCAGGATGTCCCCGACCTGATAGGCATCTGTTTTCGCAGTAAAGGAAGACTCCCTAGTGTTAGCAGGAAGATCGACATTAAAAATGGGCGCAATGTTCTGGCGCCAAGCCTCGAACCGATCTTGCGACGGCAAGGCATGCGTATCAAAGGTGATACAAGGCAATAGAGACTGGGACATATTCAACGCTTGGTTTAATCGCCTCGTTCCGTGCCGTGAATTGTATGTATCCTAAATCATCATACCTTACTTTGCCGAGCAACCTGTCAGCGTACTCCGAGGCGCTCACTGGATACCTTGGCTACAGGGCTTTTACTTCAACGCCCAAGGGCCTCGTTACGCGTTGCCATGCCATGCTTTTGCCCACCCCTCGAGAACGTTATCCTATTACGTCTTCGCGTCCCTCAGGGCGGTCTTTTCCGTCTCACGCCCTGCCGGTAAATTGAGCGAAGTGCTTGGCAAGAATTTTGTTATGTTATAACCTTGTCGGCCTTCCAAGGAGTCGTCATGTCACATCGTCACCGCCCGGATGGGCCTTGTCATTTTTCACTGATGTCGATGGGCGCGGGGCGCCGCGTGCTGTTGACGCTGCTACCGCTGGGGCTGCTGTGGTTGGCCGTGGCGTGGGCCATGGGGGCCTTTGCATGAGTCGTCTGAGCCTCGAGGCGCTGACACTGGCCCAGGGCGGGCGGACGGTGCTGGAGAATATAAGCGGCACTTTCGAAGACGGCGCGATCACGGCGCTGGTAGGTGCCAATGGCGCGGGCAAGAGCACCTTGATCCAGGCCATTATGGGCTTGCTGCCACCACTCAGCGGGAAGGTCGATTGTGACGTGCCCAAGGAGCGCCGCGCGTGGTTGCCGCAGCAATTGGCGCTGGACTTGACCTTTCCAATGAGTGTCGAGGAATTGATGCTCAGCGGCTGTTGGCCCACACACGGCACCTTCAAGCGCTACGGGCCGACCGATTACCGGCACATGCATACCATCATGCAGCGCCTGGGCTTGAGCGGCCTGGCGCATCGCCCCTTGGGCGAGCTTTCCGGCGGTCAACGCCAGCGCGCCTTGCTTGGCCGCACCTTGATGCAGGAGGCAGAACTGCTGCTGCTCGACGAGCCGTTCGCCAACGTCGATACGCATACCGTGGAAATCCTCTGCGATACCCTGCACGAGATGGCCAGTGCCGGCGCCACGGTGATCGTGGTCCTGCATGACATGGAACAGTTGGCGCAGTTGGCCGATTGCGTCTTGCTGCTGGCGGGCGGGCACGGCCAATGGGTCGAGCCGGAAACGCTGCTTGAGCGGCATCACGCACCGACGCGTCGCCATGCCCATGCGCCCTTTCTTTCCTTGAACCTGCCGGACGTCCCGCCATGCTCGACCTACTGACCACGCTGAATGCGTGGCTCGTCGCCCCGCTGACCGACTACGCCTTCATGCGCCGCGCTTTGGTCGGCGGCTTGGCGCTGTCATTGGCTGCACCGCCGCTGGGCGTGTTCTTGATGCTGCGCGGCATGAGTCTTGTCGGTGACGCCATGGCTCACGCGGTGTTACCTGGCGTGGCGCTGGGCTTCGTGCTCGCGGGTTTTTCGCTGCCGGCGATGAGTCTCGGTGGGCTGGTCGCGGGCTTGCTGGTCGCCGGCCTGGCGGGCAGCGTGTCGCGCATGACCGGCCACCGCGAGGACTCGGCGATGGCCAGCTTCTATCTGATTTCACTGGCATTGGGGGTGATGCTGGTCTCGCTGCGCGGCAGCAGCGTCGATCTCACCCACGTGCTGTTCGGCTCGATTCTCGCCATCGACGACACCGCGCTATGGCTGATCGCCTCAGTGGCCAGCGCCACGCTGATGGTCATGGCACTGATATTCCGCGTGCTGGTGGTCGAATGCCTCGACCCGTTGTTCCTGCGCGGCCAGGGCATTCGTGGTGGCCTGGTGCATGGCGTCTTCCTGGGGCTGATGGTACTCAACCTGACGGCCGGGTTTCAGACGCTGGGCACGCTGATGGCGGTGGGTCTGATGATGCTGCCCGCCACCACCGCGCGCTTCTGGTCGCAACGCCTCGAAGGCTTGATCGGCCTGGCGATCCTCATCGCCATGGTCTCGAGCACCGGCGGCTTGCTGGTCTCGTACCACCTAGGCCTGCCCTCCGGGCCGTGTATCATCCTGGTCGCCGGCATTGCCTATCTCGCCTCGGCGCTGTGCGGTCGCCACGGCAGCCTGCTGGCACGCGTGCGCCGCCGCGCCACACCGCTGGAGACAGACGAGAACGCATGCACGCCGTCATGAGCGCATTACACCTGACCACCTTATTTACCGACAAGAGGGAAACTGCATGTCCAAGTCTTTGACGTTACTGCTCGGCGCCGCCGCGCTGACGCTTTCCAGTGCAGCGCGTGCCGAGGCGCCGATGAATGTCGTCGCCAGCTTCAGCATTCTCGGCGACATGGTCGAGCAAGTCGGCGGCGAGCATGTCGATGTCACCACCCTGGTCGGCCCGGATGGCGACGCTCATGTGTTCTCGCCCAGTCCCACCGATGCCCGCGCCGTGGGCGAAGCGGATCTGTTCGTCGTCAACGGCCTGCATTTCGAAGGTTGGTTGGACCGCTTGGTGGAAGCCAGCGGTTATGCGGGGCCGATCGTTGTCGCCAGCCAGGGCATCGACGCCCTGAGTTTCGATGAAGAACGCGAGGGACATGCCGACCACGATCACGGCCACGACCACGGCCACGACCACGGCCACGACCACGGCCACGACCACGGCCACGACCACGACCACGACCACGACCACGACCACGACCACAGTCATGATGCCGGCCATGATCATGGCCCGGAAGACCCGCACGCCTGGCAAGACCTGCAGAACGGCAAGCAGTATGTGGAAAACATCCGCGACGCGCTTGTCGAAGCGGACCCCGAGCATGCCGATGACTATCGCGACAATGCCGAACAGTATCTGGACGCCATCGGCACACTAGACGACAAGATTCACCAGCGTCTGGAAGCCATTCCCGAAGACAATCGGGTCCTGATCACCAGCCATGACGCCTTCGGCTACTTCGCCGACGCCTATGCTCTCGAGATCCTCTCGCCCGTCGGCCTCTCCACATCGGCCGAGCCGAGTGCCGCCGATATGGCCGAGTTGATCCAGCAGATCCGCGAACGCGACGTCAAGGCACTATTCCTCGAGAACATGGCCAACCCGGCGCTTCTCGAGCAGCTCGAAGACGAAACCGGCGTCGCCATCGGCGGCACGCTCTACGCCGATGCCCTGGCCAGCGACGGCGACGCCAGCACCTACCTCGGCATGTTCAAGCACAACGTCGACAAGCTGACACAAGCCCTCGACGACTGAGCGCCCGCCCCGGAAACGACAAAGGGCGGTGCCATGGCACCGCCCTTTGTCGTATCGCTTATCAACACTTCCACCGCATTCGAATATCACTCATCCAGCGGGTGCGGCGGGTGCTCGCGCTGATCGGGGGGCGGCGGGAAGTACTGGTAGAGCCAGGTTTCACTCAGCGTTTCGTCGTCGCCTTCCAGGACCATGCGCATATCGATGGGATCGACCGAATCCTCGGTGGGATACCAGTCGAAAATCACACGAATGCCTTCAAACTCCTCGACCTGGAAGATCTGAATATCGCCCGTCTTGCCGCGCGATACTTCCAACTGCGCCATGATCGGCGGTCCATCCTTGGCAATACGCAGGATATCGCCGCCGACGTAATCCACCGCGAAGCGTCGCGCCCACTCCTCAGGATAGTTCTCGCCAGGCGCCCACCCTTCGGTGAAGTCGCCCATGCCGCTACGGGTCGCCCGAATTCGAGCGAGGTCGGTAGTCACCGGGGCTTGTGCACTCCAGTAAAGACGATACGCGAAGTTCAGTGAATCCCCCGGCTCAACGGCTTTGCTGGGTTTCCAGAACGCCACCACGTTGTCCATGGTTTCGCCAGTGGTGGGGATCTCCATCATCTGGATCTCGCCCTCGCCCCAGTCATTACGCGGCTCGACCCAGAGGCTGGGGCGCTCGTGATAATTGCCGACCACGTCTTCATAGGCGTCGAAGTCCCGCTCGGTCTGCAACAGTCCGAAGCCCTTGGGCGAGTCGTCGGCGAAGGCGTTGTACTGCAGTTTCGGCGGGTTATTGAGCGGACGGCAGACCCATTCATCGTTACCGCGCCACATCGTCAAACGGTCGGAATCGTGAATTTGCGGGTGAATGGTGTCGCACATGCGTCGCTGGTGAGTGCCGCAGCTAAACATGCTGGTCATCGGCGCAATGCCCAACTGTTCGATGGCCTCGCGCGGATAGAGGTGCTTGTCGATCTCCATGACCACGCGTTCCGCCTCGCAATGAATGACGAAGCGATAGGCGCCGGCCACCTTGGGCGAGTCGAGCAAGGCGTAAGCCGTGAAGGTCGTACTATCCGGCGCGGGTGTTTCCAGCCAGAAGCGCGTGTAGGTGGGGAATTCTTCCTCGGCATCGGCGAACGTGTTGACCGCCAGCCCGCGTGCAGAAATACCGTATTGGTAGGTGTCATCCACGGCGCGGAAATAACTCGCTCCCAAAAAGGAGACGATATCGCGCTCGGTCAGCGAGGGCGCCTTGAAGACGCGGAAACCGGCGAAGCCCAGTGCCTCATCATCCTCGAACTGAGAGACGTCGACGTCCGCCTCGTCATAGCGGAACAACGACGGATCGTAGTGGATCTCGCGGGCACGGCGGGAATCCGGGTCGAGGGCAAACATGCGTACCGGCTGGTTGAACCCCATGCCAACGTGGAAGAACTGCACGTCGAGCTTGCCATCAAGATCGTGCCACAGCGAATGCTTTGGGTCATAACCGATGGCGTTGTAATCCTGCGGGTTCATATCCGCCAGCGTCGAGGGCAACTCGCGTACGTTGTTTTGATAGCTGTCGTTCGCCATCTCCTTGGCCACGCGTTGCAACCAATCGAAGCTGAAGTCACTGGACTCGCCATCGGCGATCTCAGGCATGTCGCGCGTCGCCGCCAGCAGCGGGGCAGCGGGCAAGCCATAAAAGGCGGCCAGCGCCAGCGAGCGCTTGAGCAGGGTCCTACGGTCCATCATGGGGGCGTCCCTCTACCAATAAGGTGGAAGTTTCCTTGCCGTACACCTACATCAGACGTTACCCGAGACAAACGGTTCCCACGCCATCGGCGTCTCTCGTACTTTCAACGTAATATCTCCGCCATGCGCATGCCTTGGCGCATCAAAAAACCCGATGCGTCGGCACCGGGTTTTCAAGGTTCATGCGATCGCGTGGCTTATTGCCCCAGGCCTTTGGAAAGCTCGGGCTGTACGACCTCGATCCAGTAGCCATCGGGGTCCTTGACGAAGGCAACGTCCTTCATCTTGCCGTCGTCCGGGCGCTTCTTGAACTCGACGTGGTTGGCGTCGAACCAGGCCGGCCTAGGTGGGCGAATTCATCGACTGGACAGAGACTCGTCTAGCCGAGGACGACCGTACCGCCGCCTTAGTGGCGTGCACGAAAGTGCTGCTCCTCAGGAGCAATGTCGTTACGGAGCCTATCGTGCAACTCCGAATCGAGCTCAGGGTCGTCCGGGGGCAACAATCCACATTTCTCGAGCGCTCGCCGCACGCTCATCTTTTCATCCAGGCGTTCGTAGACGACGCGCACGCAGCTGGGCATGCGCTCGCTGTTATCGGCCACGCCGAGCTTCAGTCCGGTTAAGCGATGCACTTGGCTCTGAAAACTGGGAAACAGGATAGTCTGGGTGATTTCGTTGCCATTGAGCGTCTCATAGTCGACCAGAAAGATACGGTCGGCGAGGCGAAACGCCAAGCCATGGTAGCGATTGTGACAGGGACGCGTGCCGGGTCGCACCTGCATGCGCTCAGTGCGCTGATAGACGGTGCCCTGCTCACGCGTTTCAAGGCATACCAGAGTACGAATCACCTGGCCGGGCCGGGACATCGAGCGGTAGTACTCGAAGTAGCACCCGAGGTAGCGCGCCATGCCCTCCTGCCCCCGCGCCAGCAGCGCGCTCGGCCACTCCGACGGCGGCTCGAACGCCGCCGCACGGGCATCGCGACCGACCTGCACCAGCGTGCGGAATTCCGCCTGAGGTAGATAGAGCTCATGTTCCTCGACACCGAATAGGGCACAGATCCGCTGCAGAGCAGCGTGGCGCGGTCGATAGCGGCCGCTGAGGTAGCGATTGAATTGGGAGCGGTTGATATGCAGGCGCCGGCAGACCTCGGCAATGGAGGAATAGTACCCGCACAGCAGGCGCAGGTTGGCCACGAAGTCGTCTTGCATGCCATGAGCTCCGGGTCACTACACCAAACGAGGTGGTGCAGTCTGATGCACTTTGTAGCGCCAAGTATGCACCGCAATGCACCGATGCGCCAAGTTTCCTCAGCACGATCAATTGTTTCAATCGAGGAGCGCTACCACTAATACAATAGCGGAGATCCATATGCTTGAATTGCTCAACGAGCTCCTCTGGGGCAAAGTCCTTCTCGTTCTGCTGGTCACCGTGGGCATCGGCTTCACCGTTGCCTCTCGCTTCGTCCAGTTTCGCTACTTCGGCCGCATGTTCCAGATTCTGGGATCCCGTCAGGCCTTCCGTCATGATAAGCATGGCCACCTCAGCAGCTTCCAGGCACTGATGCTGTCCGTAGCCGGCCGCGTGGGCGGTGGCAACATCGCCGGCGTCGCCGTAGCCATCACCCTGGGCGGCCCGGGGGCGGTGTTCTGGATGTGGCTGGTTGGCCTGATGGGCATGGCCACGAGCTTCCTGGAATGCACCTTGGCCCAGACCTTCAAGCAGCCCCAAGGTGACGGCACCTATCGCGGCGGCCCGGCCTACTACATCGTCAAGGGCCTCGGTCGCAACTGGCGCTGGCTGGCTGGCGTCTACTCCGCGCTGCTGCTACTGACTTTCGGCTTCGCCTTCACCGCCCTGCAATCCTACGCCGTGTCGACCTCTTTCAACGACGCCTTCGGCGTGCCGGTGCTCTACAGTGGCATCGCTCTCGCCATACTGGTCGGTCTGATCATCTTCGGCGGCATCAAGCGGATCGCCCGCATCTCCGAAGTATTGGTTCCGTTCATGGCCGTGGGCTACCTGATCATCGCGCTGCTCGTCGTGGGCATGAACCTCGAACGTATCCCCGAAATCGTGACGCTGATCGTCAAGAGCGCCTTCGGCCTCGAACCGGCCATCGGCGGCGGCATCGGTGCCGCACTCATGATGGGGCTCAAGCGCGGTCTGTTCTCCAACGAAGCCGGCTTGGGCAGTGCGCCGAATGTGGCCGCCGTCGCCTATGTGCCACACCCGGCCAACCAGGGTATCGTGCAGGCCTTCTCGGTATTCATCGACACCCTGATCATCTGCTCCTCCACCGCCTTCTTGATTCTGCTCAGCGGCGCCTATGAGCCGGGTGCCAGCGGCAATGTCGAGGGCATTGCCCTGACCCAGGCGGCACTGGCCGACCATGTCGGCGAGTGGGGGCGTTCCTTCGTCAGCGTGGCACTGCTGCTGTTTGCCTTCAGCACCATCCTCTACAACTACTACCTGGGCGAAAACAGCCTGAACTTCTTCAGCCGCAACAACCAGAGCCTGTTCAACGCCTTCCGCGTGGTGATCGTGCTGCTGGTGTGCTGGGGTGCCACCACCAACCTGGACTCAGTGTTTGGTTTCGCCGATGTGACCATGGGCCTGCTGGCGGTGACCAACCTGGTTGCGCTAATCCTGCTGTTCAAGAAGGGCCTGCGCATCCTCAAGGACTACGACGACCAGCGCCGCCAGGGTATGACCCAGCCGGTCTTCGACGCCAGCCAGCACCCGGACCTGAACCTCTACCCGCAGGCTTGGGATCTCGAGCCTGAAGATAGAGAGCGCCTCAAGACCGGCGATACCAAGGCGCCTGGTGCCCACGTAGCGGAGTGATCCGCCGTCCGTTCTACTACCGCGCCGGCCCCACCCTCGACAGGGCCGGCGTGCTTCTTTGACGCAAGAGCGTTTTCGCCATGACCACACGTATCGAACACGATCTGCTGGGCGAACGTACCCTGCCGACGGACGCCTGGTACGGCATCCAGACCCAGCGCGCGCTGGAGAACTTCCGCATCACCGGTATTCCGATCAGCCACTTCCCCGAGCTGGTACAGGCACTGGCCATGGTCAAGTCGGCCGCGGCCCACGCCAATCAGGAGCTCGGCGTGCTCGAGCCCCACAAGGCCGAAGCGATCCAGGCCGCCTGCGCCGACATCCAGGCTGGCACGCTGCACGACCAGTTCGTGGTCGACCTGATCCAGGGCGGCGCAGGCACTTCGACCAACATGAACGCCAACGAGGTGATCGCCAACCTGGCGCTGGCCAAGCTGGGTCACCCCAAGGGGGCCTATCAGCACCTGCACCCCAACGATGATGTCAATCGCTCCCAGTCGACCAACGACGCCTACCCCACCGCCGCCTGCCTGAGCCTGCAGTTCGCCGCACAGCCGCTGATAGCGGCCATCGGCACGCTGCGCGATGCCCTGCAGGAGAAGGCCGTGGTCTTCGCCGACGTAGTCAAGATGGGACGCACCCAGCTACAGGATGCGGTACCCATGACCCTGGGCCAGGAGTTCGAGGCCTTCGCGGTGAATCTCGGCGAGGACATCGACCGCCTCCAGGAGGCCCAGCAACTGCTTTGTGAGGTCAACCTCGGTGGCACCGCCATTGGTACCGGGCTCAACGCGCCGGTACGCTACCAGGCGCTGGCCGTCGAGCATTTGGCACACCTGTCCGGCCGGCCACTGGTGCCGGCGTCGCACCTGATCGAGGCGACTTCGGACATGGGCGCCTTCGTCTTCCTGTCGGGGATGCTCAAGCGCTTCGCCATCAAACTGGGCAAGCTGTGCAATGACCTGCGCCTGCTCTCCAGCGGGCCGCGTACCGGGCTCGGCGAGATCACCCTGCCGCCCGTGCAACCCGGTTCCTCGATCATGCCGGGCAAGATCAACCCAGTGATCCCCGAAGCAGTGAACCAGACAGCCTACCAGGTAATAGCCAGCGACCTGGCGGTCACCCTGGCCGCCGAGGCGGGGCAGTTGCAGCTCAACGCCATGGAGCCGATGATTGTCTACAACCTGCTTAACGCCATGCGCATGCTGGGCGAGGCTTGCCATATGCTGCGCACCCGCTGCATCGTCGGCATCGAGGCCAACCGCGAAACCTGCGCCCGGCACGTCGAGCACAGCATCGGCGTGGTCACTGCGCTAGTACCGCACATCGGCTACGCCAACGCTACACGTATCGCCCGACAGGCCCTGCACAGTGGTGCCACGGTCCGCGAGCTGGTGATCGCCGAAGGGCTGCTTGACCCCGCCCGGGTTGATGCACTGTTGAGCCCCCAGGCTATGCTGGCCCCTGCAGCGGAGAAGTGAGCATGGCTCGCCTGTTGCTCCTCTACACCGGCGGTACCCTGGGTATGCAACCTTCGCCGAAGGGCTATGTGCCCTCGCCGCAGTTTGCCGAGCAGTTGAAGGCAGCGCTGGCGCTCCAGCCGGCCGGTCGCCTGCCCGACCACGACCTCAAAACCCTGCACCCGCTGATCGACAGCGCCGACCTGGCACCTGCGGCGTGGAATCGGCTGGTCGCCGTTCTCGCCGAGGCGTGGGCGAGCTACGATGGTTTCGTGATCCTGCACGGCACCGACACCCTGGCCTACACCGCCTCGGCACTCTCCTTCCTGCTCGGCCCGCTGGACAAGCCGGTGGTGCTCACTGGCGCCCAGATCCCGCTGGGCGAGCCGCGCAGCGATGCCCTGAACAACGTGATCCTGGCCATGCAGGCAGCCGGGCATCCGCGCGCCCCCCGCGAGGTCTGCATCGCCTTCCACGACCGCCTACTGCGCGGCAACCGCGCGCGCAAGTGCCGAACTCAAGGTCTGGATGCCTTCGACTCTCCCAACGCGCCCTGGCTCGGTGAGGCAGGCATCGAGTTGCGCCTCTGCGGCCTCCCGGCGCTGCCGGTCGGCACCCCCGACCTGACGCAGGCCGACTTCGCGGCAGGGCACGTCGCCGTACTGCATTGCCACCCTGGGCTGTCGCCACAGCAAGTCGCCCGGCAGCTCGACGACCCTCAGCTCCAGGGCCTGGTGCTGATGACCTACGGTGTCGGCAACCCGCCCGGCCTCGACGGCCAACTGCTCGACTGCCTGCGCCGTGCCACCGAACGCGGCCTGGCCATCGTCAACGTGACCCAGTGCGGCCAGGGCACGGTGCAGCAGGGGGCCTACGCAACCGGCCGGCGGCTCGAGGAGGCCGGTGTCATCGCCGGACAGGATCTCACTCCTGAAGCGGCGATCACCAAGCTGGAAGTGCTGCTGGCCCGCGGGCAGCGCGGCCAGGCGCTGCGCGACGCCCTTGCCCGTCCGCTACGCGGCGAGATGCGCGCGCACTAGCCGTCGATGCTGTTGCGTCAATCCCCCATGTGGCCCAGCAAGTCGGCCTGTACGACCTCGATCCAGTAGCCGTCGACGTCCTTGACGAACACGACATTCTGCATCTTGCCCTGATCGGAGCGCTTGATGAACTCGACGCCATTGGCATCGAACCAGGCTTCGGCGGCATGCAGGTCCGGCACCGAGAAGCAGATATGCCCGAAGCCCTGCGGCTCGGCGTTGCCATCATGATAGGCAAAGCCTTCCTGGTCTTCGGTCCCCCAGTTGTGGGTTAACTCGAGAATGCCTTTCTGCGCGAAGGTATAGGCGTTGCGCTCGGCCGGCTCCTCCGGCACGGCGTCGTCATCGCCGAGGTTGGCGAGGAAGTAGAGCGTGAATTGCATTTCCGGAAAGTCGAGCTTGCGCAGCACGCGCATGCCGAAGACCCGCGAATAGAAGGCCAGCGAACGTTCGGGGTCCTTCACCCGCAGCATGGTGTGGTTGAAACGAAAGCCCTGCGTCTCGGTCGGTGGCGTTTCGACGCCGGGGTGTTGCTCGCCCTGAAAACTCATCCTGCGTTCTCCTTTTCTGTCACTGCTGTCACTGCACATATCACTGCAGAGTATCTCTCCAAGGTGAGGGCGACGCCGCAAAATTCCAGGGGGCCACACCGCTCGGCCCGGCGAGATTGACGGTGAGGTTAGACATATGTCGAGCGAACTGAGATAATTCGCAGACTAATATTTATCTTGCTTTTTCCCTGATGCTCCGGCCACGCGGTCGGGGCCGGATGACGTTATGCTGCGCATTTCCACCGATCATTGGCTATTGGCGTTACGCACCGTGCTGGCCGTCTGGCTGGCACTGTTCCTCGCCTTGCGCCTCGACTTGTACCAGCCCGCCTGGGCCATCCTCGCGGTGATGATCGTCACCCTCCAGCCTGTGATGTTCACCGGCGGCACGCCGCCCATCGGCATCATCATCGGGCGCGGCGTGGCACGCTTCTTCGGCACGCTGTTCGGCGCCATCGCCGGGCTGGTGCTGATCGCACTGTTCGGTCAGCAACCCATGCTGTACCTGCTTTTCGCTGGCGCCTGGCTGGCGTTCTGCATGTATTGGGTGATGCTCGAGCAGGACGAGTACCTGGGCTACGTGATGATGCTCAGCGGCTATACCGCCACGCTGGTCTCGTTGACCGCCATCGGCACGGGGATCGATGGTATCTGGACCGTCGCGCTGGGGCGTTTCTCGGAAACCGCGCTGGGCATCGGCTGCGGTGTCTTGATGCACCTGCTCATCGCCCCGCGCTTCGGGAGCCGGGCGTTGCCCGAGGCGCTTTCCCAATTTCTACAAAGCGCCGCCGAGGAAACCCACGCAGCCCTGGATACCCAGCGCTCCCGCGACACCCAGGACGCACGCCTCAAGACGTTGCTCGGCCATTATCAACAGTTCGAGAAGCTGCGCGGCCTCGCCCGGTTGGAAACGCGGCGTCTGAGCCACTTCATTCCCGCACTGGACCGTTTCGCCAGTGACAGCCTGGCGCTGATCACCGCCATCCGCGAGCTGGAAACCGCCATCGACTATCTGCGCGCGTGCGAAGACGGCGAGCGCTGGCTGGCGCAATTGAATGCGCATGCCGCGCCGCTACTTACCACGATCGCCGAGCAGCCCGCCGGCGAGCCGCTGGAAAAGCTGACGCTGCCGGACTTCGAGTGGGACGTCGAGCAGGTGAGCCCGCGCAGCCGCGTGCGCGCCGAACTGGTACGTCAGCGCCTCGGGGAAGTGCTCGGCCTGCTGCAGCATGGCCGACGCCTGCGTCATGCACTGAACGACCCAGCCTCGGCCAAAGTGCATACCTTGCCGCACGAAAAGCGCACTCGCACCACGCACAACGAGCACTTCGTAGCCCGCTTCAACGCCCTGCGTGTATTCGTCGCCTTCGAGTTGCTGGGGCTGTTCTGGGTCCACAGCGGCTGGCATTCCGGCTACCTGGCGATGATGCTGCTGGGCGTGTTCACCATGCTGTTCGCCAAGGCGCCCAACCCCGCCGCCGTGGTCTACCAGTTCATGTGGGGGAGTATCGCCGCCGTGCTTCTCGGCGGTGTCCTGCTCTTCCTGGTGTTGCCAGTCATCAACGGCTTCCCGCTGTTGGCCATCGCCATCGGCATTCCAGTCGCCATCGGCACCCTGCTGACACCGCATCCTCGCTGGTCGCTGATCGGACTGGCCGGCGCCATCACCCTGATGACGCTGCTCAATCTACAATCGACCTACAACTTCTCGCCGACCCGTTACATCAACGGCGGACTGGCATCGGTCCTCGGCACGGTCGTCGCCATGATCACCTATTCGCTGATGCAGCAACGCTCTCCCGCCGAGCGCATCCGCACACTGCTCGGCGCCTACTGGCAAGGCGTGGCGCGCTTGATGCGCGAGCCCACATTGCCCAACAGGGCGCGTCTGGAGAGTCGTCTTTACGACCGCCTGGGGCGCATCGTCGCTTTAGGCGGCACGGATGACACGCTGCGCGAAGCGCTCGATCTGCACGCCCTGGCGTTGTGCGTCTGGCGCATTCGACGGCTACGCGAGGAACTGGCCCCGCATCGTCAGGAACTCGAGGCCTGGCTAGACGACATCGGCCAACGCCTGACCGCGCGGCGCCACCACTCGCCCGAGGTCTGGCGTCAACTCTCCGACCAGGCGCGCGAGTGGGTCGACCGCTTTTATCACGATGCCCAGCTCTCCGTCGCCACGGCGGGAGAAATCGCCATGCTGGGGCATCTCATGCGCGAGGCCCCCGGTGTCACGCTGGAGGCCCGCGCCGACGACGATGCCCAGGCCGCGTCGCTTGATCGACAAGCAACACCGCCTCGGCAGGAGACGCCGCATGTTCGCTGAATGGGCATTCCTCGGCTTTCTGGTGCCACCGCTGGCCGTCCCCGTACTCGTTGCGCTCGGGCTCTATCTTCTGCTGCGGCGCTTATTCACGCGCCTCGGCGTCTACCACTGGTTCTGGCAACCGGTGCTCGTGGACATCGCCCTCTACGCCCTACTGCTGTGGTCGGTACTCGCCCTGACCGGCGCCTTGCCGATCGCCCACCCACAAGAAGGATGACGCCATGACGCTCTCCCCGCGCGCGCGCAAGTTCGTGCGCCCGCTGCTGACGCTGCTGATACTCGCCATCGCCGTGGTCGCCATCGCGCAGATCTGGAACCACTACATGCACGACCCCTGGACGCGCGACGGCCGTGTCCGGGCCGATGTCATCAACCTCGGCACCGACGTCGCGGGCCTGGTCGAGAACCTTCAGGTCGAGGACAACGACGCCGTGCAGGCTGGCGACGCGTTGTTCACCATCGACAAGAAGCGCTACGAACTGGCATTGGCCGAGGCAAAGGCCAATCTCAACAACCTCGAACAGCAACGCGCGGAAGCCAAGGCCGCCAGCGCCCGCCGCCAGAAACTCGGCGACTACGCCTCTCAGGAAGACCGCGACGACGCGCGCTTCGCCTATTCCAGCGCCCAGGCCCAGGTCGAGCAGGCCAAGGTGGCGGTCGAGCAGGCCAAGCTGGACCTCGAACGCGCCACGGTGCGCGCTCCGGTCGACGGCTATATCACCAATCTACTGTTGCGCCCCGGGGAATACGTCTCGGCCGGCGAGGATGCCGTCACCCTGGTCGACGCCGCCAGCTTCCACGTACTCGGCTACTTCGAGGAAACCAAGCTCGACGCCATCGACATCGGCGCCCCGGTACGCATCCAGCTACTGTCCAGCGATGAGCCGCTGTGGGGGCATGTCGACAGCATCGCGCGGGGTATCTCCGACAAGAGCCTCGACAGCCAAGGAAGCGGACTGGCGAACGTCAGCACCTCCTTCGACTGGGTACGACTCTCGCAGCGCATTCCCGTGCGCATCGCTCTTGACGACGTGCCCGAGGACGTTCAACTCTCGGCGGGGCTCACCGCCACGGTCTATCTCAACGGCACGCGTGACGCGCATCGCGATACACCGGACTGGCAACGCAGCCTCACGCGCTGGTGGGAATCGCTGGTCAGTATTTGATTCCGCCCCGCCCCGGTTGCGGCGTTATCTCATCAGCGGGGCGAAGTATGATCAGGCCATGGCGACGAAATGCCCGCAATGCATGACCGCGACGCGATGACAGACCAGCTCAATGACTCAAGACGCCCCGGATGACGTACTTTCCCGGCGAAGCTTTCGCGGCCAGTAAACCGGCCAGCACAGTAGCAGCAAGCACCAGTGCGCCGTCGCGTGAACGAGCATGAGCGGCGAGACGACCACCACCAGCGCGATCATCTTCGGGCTCCAGGGCGCTTGTGCCCACTTGTTCTCGAGAAAGCGCCAAGGCGCCAGCAGCGAGCGCCACGGCCAGGGAAAGCTGGGAATGCACCTGGGCTTGGGAAGGCTCTCCGGGCCCTCTTCCATATAGCGGCGAATGTACTCCCACAGCGCATAGAGCTCATGATCGCTGCGCAGCGGTGCGCCGAGAAACACCACGTCATGATGCTCGGCGCCGGTACGCTGCTTGAAGAAGAACAGCATCAGGATTTCCCGCTTGCGCTGCTTGGTCACCACCTGATCATCCGGGTCGACCGAAGCCACCACATCGTCCCAGTCGTAGACCTGATTACCGCCGGCGAAGTTGGGACGGTTGATAGTGATCTTGCGGGTCTTGCGATTGAAGCGCACCACGATATGACGCTGGACCAAGCATTCCATGCGGAATATCCAGAAAAGATAGATAAACGCGGCTACCATGATAAGCCAGATAACCCATAAGCCTATAACGCCAATATAATCACCAACATTTGCCACTCTTTTTGCTTCAGAGACTACACCAGTAAACAAAATATCTGTTAGCCCTGGAAGAATAAAAACTGGAAAAGCAATGAGGCCTAAAAGCAGAGGAGACAACCCCAGCAACACCCCCCCGCCACTCATCAAAAAATGTTCTGACATCCATATAGATATCATTCATCTTGTAGATGGAGCGCGCATCGGATGGCGCATCGCTGACCTGCCGCTCCTGCATGTCCCGATACTGCTCACCGTACTTCTCGGTCGCCTTCTCGAACTCTTTCATATCACCCTCGAACCCGGTGATATCCTTCTTGCTCGCCGTCAACGTCCGGCGCATCAGCCATTCAACGAAATACATCAGGTCACATCCTGTAAGGCCTGGTGAAAGGCACCGACTTCTTCCGCATAGTCAGCAACTACACGCCCCGTTTGGCGATACACGGGCATCCGCGCTTATCGAGCGAGTCGCCGTTTACACCCTCGCACGACTGGACGATGTCCCCGTCTCGTGACGGGCGTAGTCCGGCTGCTGCGCGCCCGGCCGATATTGCGGCGCCAGCAGGGTCAGCAGTTGGTCATCGGCGCCGGCGTATATACGCCGAAAGCGGAGGTAACCGCCCCCCCAGCAGAAAGCTTTCCCGCCCGTCCAGATCATGCATGGGCGGTATCCTGCCCGTCCGTTCGTAATACTCTGCACGCTCACGCTCCTCGGCGCTGAGGGTGATGCCGCGCCGGCTCTCGATGTCCCCGTCGTCGATCACGTGCTTTTTGGCGACCAGTGTTTTCAGGTAGGTGAGGGCCTCATCCCGGCTATCCCATTCGGTCAAAAACCCCGCGATCGCGTCATGAACGTACTCATCCATCAGCGTGGCGATGGCCTGAGGTGACGGCCCGAGCGAGTCCTTGAAGTTCGATATCCGCCGCCAGTCGTCGATGAGCGAGGGATCCAGGCCCCGCTCGTCGACCATGTCGTAGTAATACCACCCGGGGCCCATGATGAGAAAGTCGCGGATCGACACGAAGGCCTGCTCCCAGTCACCCTTGCTGACCCACGCCTCCCACTGCGCGAATCGTTCGAGTTCCTCGCAAAACTGGCTGTAAGCGCTGGACAGGTTGTTCTGATCGTAGCGAGAGGCGCGTTGATAGCTTTCCAGGACCGACACGCCCCCCGCACGGTGATTGTTCAGGCGCCACTCGATGGCACGGCGCCAATGCTCGCGCATGATCTGCCCCGTCTCGCCGGAGGTCACTTCGCAGGTATCGATATAGCGATTGAAGGCATTGATAGTCTGTGGCGTGATCTTGAAGCCATCTTGAATGTCCACCAGGGCCTGCTCCAGCTTGAGTGGTACGCCGGACAGCCGCGCCTCGCGGTACATCACCGCCAACGGAATGCGGGAGAGTAAATCCCGACCGATGTTGTCCACCCCCTTGCCCTGGTCGCCGGGCCGGTAGCCGCCGCCGATGTCCGAGTGCACGCCGGGGAAGACGATCTCGTCGCCATTGTTGACGATGGAGTGGTCGTTGTAGATCGAATCCAGCGGAAAGGAACGGCGGTTCTCATGCGCGGATACCAGATGCACGCACCGGGCGACTTCCGGCGGGATGGCCAGCGAGATCTCCGCATCCGCCCAGGCGGCATGGCCGTCGCTGACCGGCACCAGGTGGGCGATGCCAACCGAGGCCACCGTATCGAACAGACCCAGGAAGTCGAACGTCACGGGGAAGCCGGCCAGTGTCAGGCCGCTCTGGTTCGTCAGTTGGGCGTCCCACTGGCATAACCGGACCACCCAGTTGGCGAACACCCGTGACAGGGCGGCGCCTCGCGAAAAGCCGAACGCTGACAGGTAGATGTTCCTGACGATGCCTGGATCGATATTGCGCGGCCTGCTCCCCTCCAGCGTCATGTGGGGACGAATCGCGGTGTGCAGGCGTCGCAGCCAGCCCACCAGGGTTTGTGGCAATCGCGCGGCGATACGATCCCCGGGTGCAACATGAGACAACGGCTTGATGTGCAGGGCCGTCGAGGACATCCTGCCGACAGCGCTGGCCTGCTGAACCTCGGCATTGTCGATAAGGGGCTGCTTGAGGAAATAGCGGCTGATGGCGTTGATGACCTGTGCCAGCCCCCACAGAACGCGGACTTGTCCCAGCCGGCCCGCGCCCGCCCCCAAGGTGGCATCCCAAAAGCCTTTCCCCGAGTCGCCCACCTGATCGAAAGGGGTTCCCACGCCGGCGGTATAGATGCGGAAAAAATTATCGTAATCCGAAGGGTTGGTCTGCCAGTTCGTCTCGGGAGGCAGCACCCCCGGCACGCTCAGCCCCGGATAAGCACTGTAGAGGCGTGCGATATTGGACTGGCTATGGTCCTGCTTATCCAGGCTATCGGCGTAGTTGTTGCCGGTGCCATCGAAGAACACCCCGATAAAGAGGTTGGTGTCGCAGGGGGCGGTGGTAGTCTCTATTTTTTCTCGTTCCGAAAAAGTCTCGTCAAGCTTGGCTGTTGCCCCTTTAAAGAAGGAATTTTTCTTTGCAGGCTCCGAGAACTCTGAACCTATAATATCTGACAAGCGAGCGCTCATGGGCGTCCTTCCCTTAATTTTTGCAGGTAGTTCTTATCTCTTTTTTGGGCGCTGCGAAGCCTTGTCTTCAGATACTTTATAAACTCTTCATCAGACCATCCGTTAAATTCCGAAATCTTGTCAGGATAAACCTGTTGGCCAATTTCCCACTCTTTTTTTAATGAATGCGTGTTTTTCTTATCCACTTCCGAAAGACGGCCTTCAGTTCTAGAAAGACGGCTTGAAACATTTTTTATTTCTCGGTCAATCAATTTCCTTCGATACTCATCCGACGGCACTGGCCATCCCTTCACCTCGCCCGGGAAGTCTTCATGATCCGGTGACAGGTTGCTGACCACCACATTGGCTTTCTTATCCGGCAGGAACTGCACCCAGAGTGTGCCCTTAGCCGGTGTGTCGTATTTCGGGATCTCGACGTGAATCGTCTCGTGCAGCGTGCCCTCGGCCCTGCGCCTGGCCAAGGATTCGGAACGCTCATCCGTAGTGTCTCCCTCGAGGGGATAGCGGACCACGACATCGACACTCACCCCTTCATGCCATTCCCTGGGCACCTCATAGCAGCACATGATGCCGCCGGCGCTGTAGGGGCCGATGGACTCGCCGCCACCGCGGTTTTGTTCGTCGTTCGGGTCGACGACATGATATGAGCCAATGCCCTGCCCCGCGTAGTCCACGCCGGTGATGTTAAGACTGACCGAGTCGTCGCCACACGCCGTCAGTGACGCCAGCCAGAGAAGGGCGAGCCCTCGCCGAAGAAAGTGGTGCATGG
Organism: Chromohalobacter nigrandesensis; assembly: GCF_023061285.1. GTDB lineage: Bacteria > Pseudomonadota > Gammaproteobacteria > Pseudomonadales > Halomonadaceae > Chromohalobacter > Chromohalobacter nigrandesensis. The sequence goes on along the minus strand of NZ_JAKGAM010000005.1, from coordinate 1,459 downwards.
TCAATTCCATTCCTTGTCTGTTCGCCACGTTATCAACTGGCCGAGACCGAGGCGGGCCACCAGCCCTGTTCGATCGCGGCGCTTCGACAGCACTCGATCTGCTCCGGATAACCGTCGACGGGCCCTGCGGCATTGGCCAGCGTCTCCTCAACCCAGGCGTAACGCTGTGACGGTGTCGCGAAGGCGTCATGAAGCGTTGGTTCATGCTGTCGCAGGCCATCGACGAGCGCATCGATTCGGTTCATGTCGAGCAGCGTTTGCGTCTGTCGCTCATCGAGGCGCACGTCGCGCATATCGCCGGGCTCGGAAGTCAAAGTGATATCCAGGTCATGCCAGTTGGCATCTCGCCCTATATAGCGCCACGCCGCCATATGACTCATGAGTCGCGCCCGCTGCTCTTCCGTCAACATCTCGGTGATTTGCGGCAGGCGGCGCGTATCCGTCAGACGCAGCACATATCGAGCGTTCTGGACGGTGACCAGACGAAAAACCGATAGTCGCTCCCACAGGGAATCCATGGATTCGTCGCTCACGATCAGGCTCAACATGGGCTGGCCGGATGTTTCTTTAGCAAGAGCGTCCAAGGCATCAAGGCGTTCGCTATCGACAGCGAGTAGCAACGGTGAAATCGCCAATACGCGCTCACTGGTGTTGGGTGCGTCCTGATAGAGCGAGCGCCAGCAGTTTTCAGGCCACAACTTTCTGATCAAGGCCAACAACGTTTCGTGCCTGAAAGACGCGTCTAGCAGAAAATAGACAGAGGCCCGTGGTGCTTGAGCCAGCCATGCGTCGATCATCGCTTGCGTTTCGCTGGCCCAATCGGACGAGTAGTGGTCAATCAATTGCATGGCATTCTCAAGTGACGTTCACGATGGGCGATCCACTGGACAGATTTTTAAGCAGACATTCCACGCAAATCCCGTCAGGCATGCTCGGCAAGGCGCTGGACATACTCGTCGGCCCGCCAAAACTCTTCGTCGCGCCGTTGATGGTGACCTTGCCCGGGGCGTGGAGCTCGACATGGCCGTCCTTGATGCGCACGTAGGCGCCACCGCTGACCAGCAGAATCTCTTCGGCGGCCGACAAGTCGATGGTGTCGTCGCTGGAGGTGATGGTCAGGTCGTTGCGGGCGGTGGTTTCGAGGTTGTCCGACTGCGCCTGGAGGTCCACCTTGCCTCGCGCGGCGAACAGTTTGATGCCGGCTTTCTGCACGAACAGCGACAGCTTCTCCGAAATCGAGGCGACCAGGCTCTTGCCGGTGGCGATGTTGACGTCTTCGCCGCTGGAGACACTCAGTGAATGGCCCTGGGCCAGGTGGGTGGATTCGGGGGTACTCAGGGTGATCCCCGCCGGCGAGGCCAGGTGCAACCAGGGGGCTTTCATGCGCGCCGCTTCGCCGCGACCGCCGCTGTCGGTGGCGCCGCTGGCATTGCGTTGGTCGGCCTGCCCTTGTGAGCCG
>NZ_JAKGAM010000049.1 GCF_023061285.1 Chromohalobacter nigrandesensis | reverse complement strand
CGCCTGCATCTCCACCTTGCCCTTGGCGGCGAAGAGTTTGATGCCGGCGCGGTAGACGAACAGCGAGAGCTTCTCCGAAATCGAGGCGACGAGACTCTTGCCGGTGGCGATGTTGACGTCTTCGCCGCTGGAGACGCTCAGCGATTTGCCTTGCGCCAGGTGGGTCGACTCGGGCGTGCTCGCCGTGATCCCCGCCGGCGAGGCCAGGTGCAGCCAGGGGGCTTTCATGCGGGCGGCCTGGCCGCGGCCACCGCTGTCGGTAGCGCCGCGGGCGCTATCCTGAGTGGCATCGGTGAGCTGTTCGCTGGTGCCGTAGGTGTCGTCGGCGTCTTCACCGGCCTGCTTGAGGTTGTCGCGGCTGTCGAGGGCGTCGGCGTTGTGGTCCGCCGCACTCTGGCTGAGCGTGTCGCTGAGCTGGTAGGCGCTGTCGAGTTGCTGCTTGGCCGGCGTCAAATCGAGCTGGTCGCCGTTGGCGCCGAGCTGGCCCCAGCTGGTGAGGTACAGCCCCTGGTGGGCGCGGATGGCGCCATAGGCGTCGCTGCGCAGTTCGAACCCG
>NZ_JAKGAM010000048.1 GCF_023061285.1 Chromohalobacter nigrandesensis | reverse complement strand
ATGCATCTTTAGGAAGCGATCCACTTTGTTCTTGGCCTTGTTAGAAGAATATTCCTTTGAGTGCCCAATATACATTGCTCAAGGCAACCCATGAAAAAAGAAGAAAGCCTAAAAGGTAAACCAGAGAAACCAGGAAGCGCTTAACAATGAATTTGTCATTGTAATTCTCATGCAGGGCCCAAAACAGGTCCTTTGATCGCTCTGGCTCCGACTTCTCATTTTTTTTGATGCCAGCTAACTCCTGAAGGCGTTTCGTCTGGTTTTCCGAATCCTTCATGGCTTCGTCTTTATGTGCCTCCAATTGATCCATCCGCCCGCCCAATCGAGTGAAGTAACCAAAATCTGAATAAAGCTGTATGAATTTTGGTGAAACCACGATGAATAGAATATTTCCAATTGCGAACATAAGAGCCGAAAGGAAGAATATTTGCCAAGAGAACGGCAATGTAAGGGATACATTGTGTGTTGCTCCACCCGCTTCAAAGCTTAAAGATTCATTTAACCCAGACGCAGCCTTTGCGGCCACAGGAACGATTATCAGCCATATATACGTTGAGCTC
>NZ_JAKGAM010000047.1 GCF_023061285.1 Chromohalobacter nigrandesensis | reverse complement strand
TTAAAGCTGGAAGCTTTAAGCTGGAAGCTGTAAGTGACCCCTTGCTTCAAGGCGGCACCTTCAGCGTCTAGCTTAAGGCTTACGCTTATCAACGGACTGTTGGATTTTCTTCAAGCTTCAGGCTTTCAGCTTCACACTTGAGATGGTGTGAGCCTACCGGGCGGTGCGACGGTTCGCTCGAACCGGTGACCTCCTCTTGGCGTCTATCCTGCAAATGGTGGAGCCTACCGGGATCGAACCGGTGACCTCCTGCGTGCAAGGCAGGCGCTCTCCCAGCTGAGCTAAGGCCCCTTATCAAGAGAGAAGAATAAAGAAGGAAGAACTAAGAAAGGGATTCTTTCTTACCTCTTAAACCTTACATCTTCCGACTTGCATTGGTGGGTCTGGGAAGACTTGAAAAAACCCGGCGACCTCACCCTCTCTACCTATCACCCCACGGGGCGCGCTCTAGCCAACTGAGCGAGAGATGGTGGGTCTGGGCAGACTTGAACTGCCGACCTCACCCTTATCAGGGGTGCGCTCTAACCAACTGAGCTACAGACCCGCTGGTCACTGGGCGGCTTCATGCAGCCATTCCACAGTCGTTGCTCTGCT
>NZ_JAKGAM010000046.1 GCF_023061285.1 Chromohalobacter nigrandesensis | reverse complement strand
ATCTGGGCCCTCCTCCATGTAACGGCGGATGTACTCCCACAGCGCATAAAGTTCATGATCGCTGCGCAGCGGTGCGCCGAGAAACACCACGTCATGATGCTCGGCGCCGGTACGCTGCTTGAAGAAGAACAGCATCAGGATTTCGCGCTTGCGCTGCTTGGTCACCACCTGATCGTCGGGATCGACCGAGGCCACCACATCGTCCCAATTATAGACCTGATTACCACCTGCGAAGTTGGGGCGATTGATAGTGATTTTGCGGGTCTTGCGATTGAAGCGCACCACGATATGACGCTGGACCAGGCATTCCATGCGGAATATCCAAAAGAGATACTTGAACGCAACGAGCATTACAACCCAAATGCCCCAAAGCCCTAAAATAGCAAAATAATCACCAGTATCAGCCTCCCTTCCAGTAGAGGGAAACACACCTGAAAAAAAAACATCAAGCCATGGCAATAAAATAAAAACAGGAAAAGTGACAATCCCTAAAAGCAATGGAAAAAGCCCAGTCAACACCCCCCCCCGCCACTCATCAAAAAATGTTCTGACATCCATATAGGTGTCATTCATCTTGTAGATGGAGCGCGCATCGGATGGCGCATCGCTG
>NZ_JAKGAM010000045.1 GCF_023061285.1 Chromohalobacter nigrandesensis | reverse complement strand
CACTGACCCGGGTAGGCTGCTGAGTGCGCACGCCGCCCCACTGATTGAGGGCATCCTCGCGCTCGGTGGCATCCTGGCGGTGGAAGCGGATCGTCTGTGGCGAGACCGGTTGGCAGGTGTCGACGTCGTCGGTAATGACCAGACGGTGGCCGTCGAAGGATTGGCTGTCACGACCGTTGCCGGACGCCACCTTGCCGCTGTTGTCGTCGTCTTCATCATTGCCGTCGTCGTTGCCGGCGTATTCGAAGTAGTACCACAGCCCTTCTTCCTCCAGCAGGCGACTGATGAAGTTGAAGTCGCTCTCGCGGTACTGCACGCAGTAGCTGCGCGCGGGATAGTCACGTCGCAGGTCGAAACGGTAGCGGCCCCGGGCCAATTCATGGCCGTCGAACACCTGGGTGAGCACCTCGACCACCGAGCGGTCCTGGAAGATCCGGCTGTCACGGCCCAGCGCGAGCATCTTGAGCCACGGCACCAGGGTGAGCTGGTAGTAGGTGACGCCGCCGTCCTCGCCCAGCAGCGCGGCCTCGGCAACCAGGCCATGCAACTGGCGATAACCGCCATCGGCCTGCAGGATCGACAGCCTCGCCGGCTGCGCCATCAGCGTCTTGAGTTCGAGATCGCCCTGCTGGGAGATGCAGTC
>NZ_JAKGAM010000044.1 GCF_023061285.1 Chromohalobacter nigrandesensis | reverse complement strand
ACATTATACGCATCCGCGGCGCGCGCGCAACCCTTATGCGAGGCGTCGGGTCAGGTCTGGCGCTCGACGGCGAGATGGGCGAGTTCGGCCATGCTGTCGCGGTAGCGGCTCTCGGGTAGCAGCTCGAGCTGAGCGAGGGCGAGATCGGCCATTTCCACGGCACGGCGGCGGGTATACTCCAGCGCGCCGGTATCGTTGACGATGGCCAGCACCTCGTCGAGATGGTCGAGCCCGCCCTGGCGGATGGCGCGGCGAATCATCCTGGTCTGTTCGGCGTCGCCGGCGGCCATGGCGTGGATGAGTGGCAGCGTGGGTTTGCCCTCGGCCAGGTCGTCGCCGACGTTCTTGCCCATGGCGTCGGCATCGCCCTGATAGTCGAGCAGGTCGTCGACGAGTTGGAAGGCCAGGCCCAGATAGCGCCCGTAGAGCTTGAGCGCCTCTTCCTGCGCGGGACTGGCGCCGGCGAGCACCGCGCCGCTGTGACTGGCGGCCTCGAAGAGCATGGCGGTCTTGCCCTGGATGGTGTCGAAGTAGGCGGCCTCGTCGATATCGGGGTTGCCGATATTGGTCAGTTGCAGGACCTCGCCTTCGGCGATCACGCAGGTGGCGCCGGAGAGAATCTCCATCACCCGCATCGAGCCGACCTCGACCATCATCTGGAACGAGCGCGAATAAAGGAAGTCACCGACCAGCACCGAA
>NZ_JAKGAM010000043.1 GCF_023061285.1 Chromohalobacter nigrandesensis | reverse complement strand
GCATTATACGCATCCGCGGCGCGCGCGCAACCCTTATGCGAGGCGTCGGGTCAGGTCTGGCGCTCGACGGCGAGATGGGCGAGTTCGGCCATGCTGTCGCGGTAGCGGCTCTCGGGTAGCCACTCGAGCTGAGCGAGGGCGAGGTCGGCCATTTCCACGGCACGGCGGCGGGTGTACTCCAGCGCGCCGGTATCGTTGACGATGGCTAGCACCTCGTCGAGATGGTCGAGCCCGCCCTGGCGGATGGCGCGGCGAATCATCCTGGTCTGTTCGGCATCGCCGGTGGCCATGGCGTGGATGAGCGGCAGCGTGGGCTTGCCCTCGGCCAGGTCGTCGCCGACGTTCTTGCCCATGGAATCGGCATCGCCCTGATAGTCGAGCAGGTCGTCGACGAGCTGGAAGGCCAGGCCCAGATAGCGCCCGTAGAGCTTGAGCGCCTCTTCCTGCGCGGGGCTGGCGCCGGCGAGCACCGCGCCGCTGTGACTGGCGGCCTCGAAGAGCATGGCGGTCTTGCCTTGGATGGTGTCGAAGTAGGCGGCCTCGTCGATATCGGGGTTGCCGATATTGGTCAGTTGCAGGACCTCGCCCTCGGCGATCACGCAGGTGGCGCCGGAGAGGATCTCCATCACCCGCATCGAACCGACCTCGACCATCATCTGGAACGAGCGTGAATAAAGGAAATCACCGACCAGCACCGAG
>NZ_JAKGAM010000042.1 GCF_023061285.1 Chromohalobacter nigrandesensis | reverse complement strand
ATGTCATCGTCGGTGAACAGCGCCTGATCCACCGCCAGGACGGTGTTCCAGAACACCAGGCCCAGCGCCAGGATCTTGCCGTAACGGCCAGCCCCCGCAATGACGCCAGCGACATCCCGCGCGCTTGTCGACAGATCCGTCCAGCGCTGTTGTTGCTGGGCGGGGCCGAAAGTCTCGTCAAGGGCCCCGTCGGCCAGTCGATCGAGGACATCGGCGTCCAGCGCGAAACAAGGCAGGGCGACATCGACGACGTGGCCGGTATCCGCCATGGGGGCGACGAAGTTGCCGCTGCTCTCATCGAGGGATTTCAGGGCCTGGCTGGTATCCACGCCCTGGGTCGACGCGTCGCTGAAGCGCGTCACCGATTGCAGCCACTGGTGGTATTCCGCCAGGGAGAGGCGGACGTTATGCAGCTTCTGTGGTGGCGTCTTTTCCGTCTGGGCCTCCGGATCGCCCATGTAGGCCAACTGCGCATAGCGCATGAAGCGTGCCAGCGAGGACTTGGCCTCGGTAACCGGCAGCCCCGCCGCTTCATAGGTGACCAGGGAGGCGAACGCGTTGCCGATGGTCATTGCCAGCGCGCCCTGGATGGGCCGCAGGCGATTGCTGATCTCCTCCGCGCGTGGTGCGCGGTGCGCCAGCGTTCTGGCCTCGGCCTGGACGGCATGGAAACGCTCGCCCCAGTCCGCCAGGGTCGCCGGC
>NZ_JAKGAM010000041.1 GCF_023061285.1 Chromohalobacter nigrandesensis | reverse complement strand
TAATGTCTCTCCCGAGGGCTACGATCCCCGCCAGGCTCAGGCCCTCAGTGATCGGCGGCGACGCACTGCCTGGAAAGTGACAAAGCGACTCCCCAGCCTCTTGCGCTGGGTGACTGATCAACTGACTAACGAATGGAGCCCTCAGCAAATCAGTGGCTTCATGGCCAACGCCAATGGCGCTTACGTGAGCCATCAGTGGGTCTATTCGTTGATCTGGGATGACAAGGCTCGGGGTGGCGACCTGTGGCGACGTCTACGGCAGCCCAAGCGGCGGAGCAAGTACCGTACACAGGCCAAGAGCGCCGGACTCGGCAAGATTCCGAACCGAATCGGTATCGAGCACCGCGCCGCCGAGGTGGACGATCGACGCACGATTGGCCACTGGGAAGGCGATACGGTGCTCAAGGGACACAAGCAGTCCGGATTGGTCACGCTGGTTGAGCGCCGCAGCGGCTACCTGTTGGCCGCTCGGCTCCCCAACATCACCGCCGAACTGACACAGAAGGCCATGATTCGGCTACTGAAGCCCCGACGTGGCGCTGTTCAGACCGTGACGCTGGACAATGGCTCGGAGTTTGCCAATCACGAGACAGTGGCCAAGGCAGTGACAGCGGCGGTCTACTTTTGCGATCCCTATTGCTCTGGCCAACGCGGGACCAATGAAAATACGAATGGCCTGATCCGGCAGTACTATCCCAAGGGGACCGACTTCCGACAGGTGACGGATGCCGAGCTGAGAAGGACCGTCAATAAGCTGAATGATCGCCCCCGAAAGCGGCTCG
>NZ_JAKGAM010000040.1 GCF_023061285.1 Chromohalobacter nigrandesensis | reverse complement strand
GAAACCTACGACTGCCTGATTAACGAAGGCATCACCGTCGCCGCCTTCCCGCCGAGTTACCTCCGCCAACTGGCGGAGTGGGCGGAACTGAAAGGCCGGCCGCCGGGTGTACGCATCTACTGCTTTGCCGGCGAGGCCTTCAGCCGCCAGATGATGCACCACGCCATCGAACACCTGCAGCCGGACTGGGTGATTAACGGCTACGGTCCGACCGAAACCGTGGTTACCCCCACGCTGTGGCGTGTACCCGCCGATACGGCGGACTTCGACAGCGCCTACGCCCCCATCGGTGACCTGGTGGGCGACCGCCAGGGTTATGTACTCGACAATGATCTGAACCTCCTGCCACCCGGAGTCGCCGGTGAGCTCTACCTGGGCGGTGCCCTGGCACGAGGCTACCTGGACCGGCCGGAGGCCACGGCAGAGCGCTTCGTGCCCAACCCCTTCCGCCCGGGTGAGCGCCTGTACCGCACCGGCGACCGGGTCAAGCTCAACAAGGACGGCCAACTGGAATACCTGGGCCGGATTGATCAGCAGGTGAAACTGCGGGGCTTCCGGATCGAGATCGGGGAAGTGGAAGCGGCGCTGAAAGCCTGCGAGGGTGTGAAGGACACCCTGGCGGTGGTGAAGGATACGGCCGCCGGTCAGCGACTGGTGGGCTATGTCTCCGGCGAAGATCTGGACGAGCGAATCATCAAGGCCCACCTCCGGGAGCGGTTACCGGAGTACATGGTGCCGTCCCACGTGGTCACGATGGAGCGCCTGCCGCAGTTGCCCAATGGCAAGCTGGATCGCAATGCCTTACCGGAAC
>NZ_JAKGAM010000004.1 GCF_023061285.1 Chromohalobacter nigrandesensis | reverse complement strand
GCCGTTGGTGTTTAGAAGCCTCTACCCACATGCACGTCTAAGCAGTACAATTCGCGGCAAGAATCCATTCTTTTCAGTCAGATGCTTTATCAGCATCGACTGCCGCAAATCAGCGAAGTATATCGATGTCAGACACTCAAGTGGCTAAAGAAGCAGAATTACGCCGGACCTTCGCCATCATCTCGCACCCTGACGCCGGCAAGACCACCATTACCGAAAAAATGCTGCTGTTCGGCAACGCGATTCAGCTCGCCGGCTCGGTCAAAAGCAAGCGCGATGAGCGCCATGCCACGTCCGACTGGATGAAGATGGAGCAGGAGCGTGGCATCTCGGTGACGACATCCGTGATGCAGTTTCCGTATAACGGTCGGATCGTCAATCTGCTCGATACACCTGGCCACGAAGACTTCTCCGAGGATACCTATCGCACGCTGACGGCCGTGGATTCGGCACTGATGGTGATCGATGGCGCCAAAGGGGTCGAGGATCGCACCATCAAATTGATGGACGTCTGTCGTTTGCGCACGACGCCGATTCTGACATTCATTAATAAGATGGACCGCGATATCCGTGATCCGGTCGAAGTGATGGATGAGGTCGAAACGGTATTGAACATTCAATGTGCCCCGATGACTTGGCCGGTGGGAATGGGACGCCATTTTCGTGGCGTCTATCACCTCTATAATGATGTCATCCACCTTTACAAGCAGGGTCAGGGCAACCGGATCCCGGAAGATTTACGCATCGAAGGGCTCGATAGCCACGAGGTCGAGGAAACGCTGGGCAAGGATGCCGCTGAAGAATTGCGGGCGGAAGTCGAACTGGTCCGCGGCGCGTCTCATACTTTCGATCTCGATGCCTATCGCCGTGGCGAATTGACCCCTGTATATTTTGGAACGGCAATGGGGAATTTCGGGGTGCGTGAAATGCTCGATGGCTTCGTCGAATATGCGCCCTCACCGTTAGCGCGCGATACCGATAAGCGCACCGTCGAGGCAAGCGACGAACGTTTCACCGGTTTCGTTTTCAAGATTCAGGCCAACATGGATCCCAGGCACCGTGACCGTGTTGCCTTCCTGCGCGTATGTTCGGGCAAGTACGACAAGAACATGAAGATGCGCCACGTGCGCATCGGCAAAGACGTCAAGATTGCCGACGCGCTGACCTTCATGGCTTCCGACCGTTCGCATGTCGAAGAAGCCTGGCCCGGCGACATCATCGGCTTGCACAACCATGGCACGATTCAAATCGGCGATACGTTCACCCTGAACGAGGATATGCGCTTCACGGGTATCCCTCACTTTGCGCCCGAATTGTTCAAGCGTGTGCGATTGCGTGATCCGCTCAAGATGAAAGCCCTGCAAAAGGGATTGAAGCAGCTCTCGGAAGAGGGCGCGACGCAGGTGTTCATGCCGATGGACAACAACGACTTGATTGTCGGTGCCGTCGGGTCGCTGCAGTTCGATGTCGTCGCGCATCGCTTGAAGCAGGAATACAAGGTCGACTGTCTTTATGAGCCGGTCAATGTACAAACCGCGCGCTGGGTGTATTGTAACGATACCAAGATGCTCGATGAGCTGAAGCGCAAAGCCAGCACCAACCTCGCCTGGGATGGTGGGGACTATCTCACTTACCTGGCGCCGACGCGCGTCAACCTGCAGATGACGCAAGAGCGTTGGCCGGATGTCGAATTCCGTGCCACGCGTGAACACTGACGCCTCGCTAGCGCACCTGTCGCCGGCGCATTGTCTCGTGTGCGTCGGCGAGAGAGACATACTATGTCCGCAACGCTGATCGATGCCCATTGTCATCTTGACTTCGATGTCTTCGATGAAGACCGCAACGCTGTACTGGCGCGTGCGGCCAAGGCCGGGGTAGGGCATTGCATCGTTCCGGGGACGACGCGTGCGCGTTGGCCACGGGTAGCCGACCTTGGGCAACGCCCGGAGATCAGTGTCTGCTATGGGCTGCACCCTTACTTTCTTCAGGCACACGCGGCTGGAGATACCGACGCGCTTGAAGCTCAGCTCGACGCTCATCCGGATACCGTCGCCGTCGGTGAATGCGGCATCGATGCGCGTTTGGGTGATCTCGATCGTCAGTGGCAGCTTTTCGATGCGCAATTGCGTATCGCGAAACGTCGCCATCTGCCGGTCGTGATTCACTGCGTGCAAGCCAACGATCAGGTGGTCAAGCGCCTGCGTCAGCTCGCATTGCCCGCCGGCGGCCTGATACACGCGTTCTCGGGAAGCCCGGAGCAAGCTCGGGGATTTCTGGCGTTGGGATTCGTCCTCGGGCTCGGTGGGGGCGCGACCTATACACGCGCCCAGCGCCTGCATCGTGCTATACATTCGCTGCCCGACGATGGTTATGTACTCGAGACCGATAGTCCGGATATGCCGCTATGCGGCGCACAAGGCGTACGCAATGAGCCATCCGAGGTTCATGCTGTCTGCAAAACGGTGGCTGAGCTGCGGGGGCAGTCCTACGACATGGTGGCGACGCAGAGCACCGCCACCGCCCGCCGCCTATTCGGATTGGCGTAATATCAAGCGCTAAGGGACATGCTTTCCGGATCGACACGCTCGATTGCATAGGGCAACGCCAGGCGCTCGAGCGGCACGCCATCGATGTTGAGCTCGCGGGGTTCGTCGCGCTGGGTGATAATAGCGAGTACCTCGGCTTTTCCATCTGCGTTCAGGGCGGCGCACACAACGTCGCCTTGAGACTTGCCGTTAGCGTCATGCACGGGCGTGCCCGGCGCTGGTAACGTGGCGTTTTCCGACTGAGTACGCAGCAGACGCTTTTTGACCTGACCACGGAAATGCGCCCGCGCGACCACTTCTTGGCCGGTGTAGCAGCCTTTGCGAAAACTGATTCCGCCCAACGCTTCCCAATTGATCATCTGGGGGAGATAACTGTCACGTTGCGTCTCGCCCAGCCAAGCGAGGCCGGCCTGGATGTCCTGCAAACGCCATACTGCGTTGCCGACGGGCGTTGCGATGCCTTCGAAAGCCTTCCATGCGGACAAGGCCGTGTCCTCGGGAACGACGATCATGAAGCGATGAATCGGGCCTGGATGACGCAGGATGACCGCTGCATCGTTTTGAGCCATCGCCCATGTGGCTGGGGCCGTGACATGGAGTTGCGCCTCGACCTGGGCAGTCGCATCCTCGCCGAATACACCGAATATCCGCGTCGCCGGCTGCGTGATCTCGACCTTGTAGAAGGGAGCATATTTCGCGAGATGTGCATGCAACGGCTCGGCCACCCCACTATCCAGCACAAGCCAATAGCGTGTCTCGTCCACGCGCATCAATTGGCCATTGGCCAGCATGCGCCCCTTGGGAGAGCAAAACGCCGTCAAGGGCGCGAACTCGCCATCGACAAGCGTCACCTGGGCGCTAGTCTGACCCTGGAGAAAACGCTCGGCATCGGGGCCGGCAATTTCCATGATCGAGTACTGCGGCAACGGCGCAATTGCCGTGGACGACAAGGGCACGCGCGCCTCGGAAACGGCCTCACCGAAGTGCCACTCATTCTCCGCTGTGCGCACTAGCCCTTGCGCTTCTAGATGCCTGCTCCAATCGTTCATGGAATAACTCCGTATCGCGAACGCGACGGTCGCTCGACCGTATTCGAATGTCACTCTCGAATATCAGGGCGAGCAAGGGATTTTCCAACCATCGCGGCGCTGCCGTTGTGCCATGATAAACTGCCATCTGCAAACGAATGAACGGATGGAGGAGCTCCCATGGCGCATATAGTACTGACCTTCGAGCAGGTCGATAGTGCCGAGGATGTCAATCGCATCACCACGGCCCTGATGGAAATGGACGGCGTCGAGGAAGCCGAAGTCGGCCGTCATGGCGCCGAAGTCGAAGGGCGTGTGCGACGCGAGGCATTGCTGCGGACTGTCCAGGCACTGGGTTACAAGGCACACTGAGTGCCACAGGGAGGATGCCATGACAATCACGGTCATTGGATCGTTTCGCCAGCAGGCGACGGTGAGGGAGTTTGCGGCGTGGTCATTATCGACTTACCGTGACCCTGGCGTTCCAGGGCATCGATAATCCCGAAACTCTGAACCGTCTGCTCGAGATTGCCGACCGTTGCCCGATACAACGCCTGATGACCGCAAGCGACGTGAACATCACCACGCGCCCGGCCTGACCGCGAGCGCGGTCGAGGCTTGAATGGCCCTTACCTCGCCCTTATGTGAGACTCATGAGCAAACCCTTTCGCATTCAGTCGCAATTCCAGCCTGCGGGCGACCAGCCGTCGGCTATCGAGGGCTTGATCCACGGCTTCAACGCAGGACTGGCGCATCAAACACTGCTCGGGGTCACCGGGTCGGGGAAGACGTTTACCATGGCTAACGTGGTGGAGCGTCTGCAGCGTCCGACCATCGTCATGGCGCCGAACAAGACGCTGGCAGCCCAGCTTTACGGCGAGTTCAAGAGCTTCTTTCCCGATAACGCGGTCGAGTATTTCGTTTCGTATTACGACTACTATCAGCCGGAAGCCTATGTACCGTCGTCGGACACCTTCATCGAGAAGGATGCTTCGGTCAACGACCATATAGAGCAGATGCGTCTCTCGGCGACCAAAGCGCTTCTGGAACGTCGCGATGCGTTGATCGTGGTATCCGTCTCGGCCATTTACGGCTTGGGGGATCCCGATCAGTACCTGAAGATGCGTTTGCACTTCAACCGTGGCGAGCAGATCGATCAGCGCACCTTCCTGCGGCGTCTCGCCGAGCTGCAATATACCCGCAACGACATGGATTTCCGTCGCGGCACTTATCGCGTTCGGGGGGATGTCATCGACGTCTTCCCGGCGGATGCGGAAGATGAAGCGGTGCGGGTGGAGCTATTCGACGACGAGATTGAGACCATCAGCCTGTTTGACCCGTTGACCGGTGAAGTGCGTGGCAAGGTGCCGCGCATGACGATCTATCCCAAGAGCCACTACGTGACGCCGCACGAGACGATCCTCGGCGCCGTGGATGACATCAAGGCCGAACTGGCCGAGCGGTTGGACTGGTTGCGCAAGAACGACAAGCTCGTCGAAGCTCAGCGTCTCGAGCAGCGCACGCTTTATGACATCGAGATGATGCTCGAACTGGGATATTGCAACGGCATCGAGAACTACTCACGTTATCTATCGGGCCGTGCGCCAGGTGAGGCGCCCCCGACATTCTTCGATTACCTTCCGGATGACGCGCTGTTATTCATCGACGAATCCCACGTCAGCGTTCCCCAGGTAGGTGGCATGTACAAGGGTGACCGTTCACGCAAGGAAACGCTGGTCGAGTATGGGTTCCGGTTACCCTCGGCGCTGGACAATCGTCCCATGAAGTTCGAGGAGTGGGAGCGGATATGCCCGCAGGCAACCTTCGTTTCTGCGACGCCGGGCAAGTATGAGGCCGAACATGCTGGCCAGGTCGTTGAGCAGGTCGTGCGTCCCACCGGCTTGGTCGATCCTGAAATCGAAGTGCGGCCGGCGAGTACACAGGTAGACGATCTGCTCTCCGAGATTCGGTTGCGTACCGACGTGGGGGAGCGCGTTCTGGTGACGACGTTGACCAAGCGCATGGCCGAGGATCTCACCGAGTATTTCGGTGAGCACGATATCCGGGTCCGCTACCTGCACTCTGATATCGATACCGTCGAGCGCATAGAGATCATTCGCGATCTGCGGCTGGGCAAATTCGACGTACTCGTAGGCATCAACTTGCTGCGCGAGGGACTGGACATACCGGAAGTCTCGTTGGTGGCGATTCTCGATGCTGACAAGGAGGGCTTCCTGCGTGCCGAGCGCTCACTGGTACAGACGATCGGGCGTGCGGCGCGTAACGCGCACGGCAAGGCGATTCTCTACGGTGATCGAATAACGGATTCGATGCGTCGAGCGATGGATGAAACCGAGCGCCGGCGTGATAAACAGATCGCCTTCAACGAAGAGCATGGCATCACGCCCAAGACGGTGACAAAGTCGGTCGCCGATATCATGGAAGGGGCGCAGACTCCGGGCAAGAAGGTCGGGAACAAGCGGCCCGACAAGCGTGTTGCCGAAGCGCCGGGTGACTACAGTGCCGAGCAGCTCAATCGGATGGATGCTTCGGGTCTGACTCGCGAAATCGGCAAGCTCGAGGACGCCATGCACGAAGCTGCGCAGAACCTAGAGTTCGAAGAAGCCGCAAGGCTGCGTGATCAATTGCAATCCTTGAAAGCAAGGCTGCTTGAGTTGGGCTGATATGGAAAGCATAGATTTATACCGTTATCTCTTGTTACAAAAATCCCCAATAAAGCTAAACATCGGTTAATAGACGTTAGTGATCACCACAGGCGTGATCGCTCATTTTAGGTATAATCCTGCGCTTGTGTTTCTCGCGATGCTTCCTGACGGCACCTCGCGAGATCTTACTCATAAGAAGGAGTTCCTTTCATGACCGTGATACGCCAGGATGATGTAATCCAGAGCGTGGCCGATGCCTTGCAGTTTATTTCCTACTACCATCCCAAAGACTTCATCGACGCCATGCACGAGGCGTATCAGCGTGAGGAAAATCCAGCCGCTCGCGACGCCATCGCCCAGATCCTGATCAACTCTAGAATGTGTGCCGAAGGCCATCGGCCGATCTGTCAGGACACCGGCATCGTGACCGTATTCGTCGAAATCGGCATGAACGTCCGGTGGGAAGCCGACATGAGCCTCGACGATATGATCAACGAAGGCGTCCGCCAAGCGTATCAGCTTCCCGATAATGTGCTGCGCGCCTCGGTATTGGCCGATCCCAACGGTAAACGTCAGAATACCGGCGACAATACGCCAGCCGTCATCCATCACAAGCTAGTTCCCGGCGATCAGATCGAGATCCATGTCGCGGCAAAAGGGGGCGGGAGCGAGGCCAAGTCCAAGTTCGCGATGCTCAATCCCTCCGACAATGTCGCCGAATGGGTCCTGGAACAGCTACCCAAGATGGGGGCAGGGTGGTGCCCGCCGGGCATGCTGGGCATCGGCATTGGCGGCACCGCCGAAAAGGCCATGGAACTCGCCAAGGAAGCCTTGCTCGATCCCATCGATATTCAGGATCTCAAAGCACGTGGCGCCGCGAACCGGGCCGAGGAACTGCGTCTCGAGCTTTTCGAGCAAGTCAATCGCACCGGCATCGGCGCGCAAGGGCTGGGTGGGCTGACGACCGTGCTCGATATCAAGGTCAAGGATTATCCTACCCACGCTGCCAACAAGCCGGTCGCCATTATTCCCAACTGCGCGGCCACGCGTCACGTGCATTTCACGCTGGATGGCAGCGGCACGGCATCGCTCCCCGCCCCGAAGCTGGAAGACTGGCCGCAAATCACGCGTGAAATGGGTGACAACGTCAAGCGGGTGAACCTGGACACCGTCACGGCTGAAGAAGCGGCTTCCTGGCAGCCGGGCGATACACTGCTGCTCAATGGCAAACTACTGACCGGCCGTGATGCCGCGCACAAGCGCATGGTCGACATGCTGGCCAAAGGCGAACCACTGCCCGTCGATCTGCGGGGACGCTTCATCTATTACGTTGGCCCCGTCGATCCGGTGGGCGATGAAGTCGTCGGCCCTGCCGGCCCCACGACCGCCACACGCATGGACAAGTTCACGCGCACCATGCTCGAGCAGACAGGCCTTCAGGGGATGGTCGGCAAAGCCGAGCGGGGGCCGATGGCAATCGAGGCGATCCGTGACAACAAGGCCGTTTATCTGATGGCGGTCGGGGGCGCTGCATACCTGGTGGCGCAAGCGATCAAGAAGTCTCGCGTGGTCGCCTTCGAGGATCTCGGCATGGAAGCGATCTATGAGTTCGATGTCGAAGACATGCCGGTGACCGTCGCCGTCGACAGCCAAGGCGAATCGGTCCATCAGATCGGTCCGGCGAAATGGAAAGAGATCATCGCCGCGAGTGCATGATCATGCGATGATCGTTGCTTCAGGCTCCGTCCACACGGGGCCTGATTTTTAGCCAGCGGGCGCTTCGAAGGTTTCAGGGAGGAGCCGACATGACATCCGGGCTGATCGGTATCCTGATCGTAACGATCCATGTGCTGGGTGCGTTGTCTGCCATCATGGCATTGATGTCGAGCCGTACTTCACAAGGGGCGGTTGCCTGGATCGTCACGCTGTTGACCTTTCCCTATCTGGCCGTCCCTATCTACTGGATCTTCGGTCGTCCGCGTTTTTACGGGTATACCTCCGCCCGCGGTGAACGCGACACCGTACTACGCCAGGTACTATTGCGTTTCAGGCCGCGGCTCGAGCCTTTCTTTTCTCGTCCCTCGTTTGACACTACGCGTATTCAGGCCGTGGAGCGCCTAGCCATGATGCCCATGAGCACTGGCAATCGCGCCGAGCTGCTCATCGATGGAGACGAAACCTTTCAGAGCTTGCTGAGGGGAATCGATGCGGCACGCGAATATATTCTCGTGCAGTTTTTCATTTACCGCGCCGATGAAATCGGCACCTTGTTCAAGCAGCACTTGATGCGTCGAGCCGAGCAAGGTGTGAGGGTGTGCCTGCTTTACGATGAAATCGGCAGTCGCAGTCTATCCAATGATTACTTGCGCGAGTTAGCGGAAGCCGGCGTCGAAGTGACGGCCTTCAACTCGTCGCGCGGCTGGCGGCACCGTTTCCAGATCAACTTCCGCAATCATCGCAAGATTCTGGTCGTCGATGGCCGCGAAGGATGGACCGGTGGCTTCAACGTGGCCGATGAGTATCTGGGACGGGTGGCGCGATACGGCTCCTGGCGCGACACCCATCTGAAGCTCACCGGACCGAGCGTCATGGGATTGCAGGAGGCCTTCTGGGAGGACTGGTACTGGGCCACCGACGAGATTCTGTCACTGAACTGGGAACCGTCGATCACCTGCGAGGAGTGCCAGCACGTGGTGATCGTGCCCTCCGGTCCGGCCGATAACTGCGAGACGGCAAGCCTGTTGATTCAGCATGTCATTCACGGGGCCCATGAACGACTGTGGGTGACCAGCCCGTACTTCGTCCCCGACCAGGGAGTACAAGATGCCTTGAAGCTTGCCGCATTGCGGGGGGTCGATGTGCGCGTGATGATTCCCGAGCGTCCCGATCACTTGCTGGTCTTCCTCTCCGCCTTTTCCTTCTTGCCCGAAATGATTCGCCACGGCGTACGTATTTTTCGCTATCAACCGGGGTTCCTGCACCAGAAAGTCGTCCTGGTCGATCACGAGACGGCACTGGTCGGATCGGTCAATCTCGATAATCGCTCGTTTCGGCTCAACTTCGAGATTACCGCCTATGTGCCCGATGCGTCGTTTGCCAGCCAAGTCGAGGATATGCTGCGCCGGGATCTTGCGGTCTGTCGAGAGGTCTCGCTGGATGAACTCAACAATCGTCCCATCTGGCGTAAGCTCGTCTCTCGGGCGGCGTATCTGCTAGCGCCCGTACAATGACATCTGCAGCGTGTCGGGATACGACGTCTATGGCATGCTTTGCGTCTTTCGTACATTTATTACGTGACCACCAGGAGTACCGGTGAATCTTGAAACCAAGTGGCTCGAAGATTTCGTGGCCCTCGCCAATACACGCAGTTTTTCCGCGTCAGCGAGACAACGCCACGTCACTCAACCCGCTTTCAGCCGACGCATTCGCTCCCTGGAACAAGCCGTGGGTGCCACCCTGGTCGATCGGTCCACGACGCCTATCGGGCTGACTCCGGAAGGGCAGCTATTTCTGGTCACGGCACGTAGCATGGTCGAGCAGTTGAGTGAATGTCTCGCTCACTTGCGTGGCCTATCGATGGCCAACGAAGCGCTCGATATCGTCGCAGCACACTCGCTGGCGTTGACGTTTTTCCCACGCTGGATTTCGCGCCTGCAGAAGGGCGTGGGTGAACTTCCGACGCGACTAGTGGCCATGAACGTGGGGGACGCCATCCACGTGTTGCGTGAAGGCAACTGTGACCTGATGCTGGCGTATTATGACCCCTATGCCAGCATGCAGCTCGATGGCGAGGCCTTTCCTTCATTCTCCATCGGTCAGGTAAAAATGCTGCCGGTTTGCGTGCCCAACGACGACGGCTCCCCACGCTTCGCGCTGGATGACGAGGCGAGTATTCCGTTTCTCGCCTATACCCAAGGGGCTTTTCTGGGACGTAGCGTGCGCATGCTGCTCAAGAACGACCCGCTACGCATGCGCCTCAAGACCGTCTATGAGACCGCCATGGCGGAAGGTCTCAAGGGCATGGCCCTGCAAGGGGTCGGCATGGCGTGGATTCCCGATTTCTGTATACGCGAAGAACTCGCCGCAGGGCGCTTGGTCCGCGCGGGAGACGCGCAATGGGACATTCCCCTGGAGATTCGCCTGTATCGATGTTCGCTGGTGCACAAGCCCGGCGTCGAGAAACTCTGGCGGCAGATGATGAAGCTGCCACGCGATTTTCTGCAGGCATGAACACCTGACAGCGAGTCGCGTCACGGCGTCGCCATGCCGGCCGGCAAGCCTAGAAAGTTCTGAATGATGAAGAAATGATCTTCGAACAATGCCTCGGGGTCGAGGTCTGCCAACGCCACCCAATGGGCTTGTTCGCCACTGCGCGAAGGCTTGAGCTGGGGGAGTTGCTGTTCGGGCCGTAGGGCGAAATAGAAAGCCTGCGCCAGAGTTCGGCCACGCCAGCTGCGGTGAGGCTCATCGAACAAGCGCTGACCGCGTAGCGAGCCTTTGAGCACGGCCTCGGGAATCTTCAAGCGCACCCGATCACGCAGCTCGCGCAGGCAGGCATCCAACAAGCGCTCCTGGGGCTGAATGAAGCCTCCCGGCAAAGCAAGCAACCCCTTGCCGGGCGCCGCTCGCCGCTCGACCAGCAGCACATGCCCGGATTGCACCACGACGGCATCGACGGTCACGAACACCGGCGGATAGGGCGCCTGCGCCCAGGCCTCACGATACTGCTCAAGCAGATGCTGCTCTTCCCACAATTGTGCGCATTCGGGTGTTTCGAGAAAGCGCCGCAGCACATCGCAGACCGGTGCCGGCAAGCCGCTGATTTCTTCGCGTGCCAAGTAATCGCCCGCCAATGCCGGCTGCCCGAACAATGCCTCGCGAATCCGACTCGCCGAGACGTCGCTGACCAGCGGCACGCTGACCGACTCCCACTGCGGAAACAGCGTGAGATAGTAGCTCGACTGACCGCGACTGGCGCCGATCAATCCGATCCGTGGTAACCGACCCTGTTGGGGAACGACCACATCGCGCACCCGGCGCTGCACATCGCGCACCCAGACATCGTTGTTGTAGAGCGCATCCAGTAACGGCGTGATTTCGAGTCGCGCGTTATCCTCGCCATCGAAGCATGCACGCAACATGTCTCGACGTTCCTCGAAACGCCACGGGTTGCGCAGCGAACGGGCTTGCCAGGCAGACCCCACCATCACGATCACTTGCCGTGCCTGCTGCAATGCCTCGCGGATGACAGTGATATGCCCTCGATGCGGCGGCTGGAAACGCCCGATGAAGACCAGACAATCGAAAGCATAGGGTGTATCGGAAGAGGGGAAGGATGTGGTGGTGTTGGACATGAAAGCTCCGTTGGCAGGGCCGAGCCATTATGGGCAGCCACTCGGGGCTCTGCAATATAAGCAGTGGCCGGGGCATCTGCGCTATCCTGAGACAAAGCCACGTTGTGTTCGTCATTCATCATGTTCGACAAGGGGAGTCCGTGATTAATCTTTCGCCGCGCTATTGGTACCGAATCGTCGTCAATGCCACGACCTTGTGGCTTGAACACAATGCGTTCAGCTACGCGGGTTCCTTGGCGTTTTACACCCTATTTTCACTAGCGCCGACGATCATCATTGCCGTCACCGTGATTGGGCTGGTACTGGGCGAGAATGCTGCGCAAGGCCAGATCGTGGCGCAGCTAGAGGATACCATGGGTCAGGACGCCGCCATGGCGATTCAGCAAGCGGTGGCGCAGTCGCGCATCGAAAGCTCCGGCATCTTGCCAACCTTGCTCGGCATCAGCGCGCTGGTGATCGGGGCCACAACCGTCTTCGCACAGATGCAGTTCTCCCTCAATACGCTCTGGGGCGTAACGGCGCGTCCCGATCGCAATGGCTTTTGGTTGTTCATCAAGAAGCGTCTACTATCGCTGACCGTGGTGCTGGCAGTGGGTTTCATCCTCATGGTGTCGTTGGTGCTGGGCGTGATGCTGCAAGCCTTTTTCAGGTATGCAAGCGACTGGCTACCGGGTATCAACGCGCTCTTGGGCAGCGCCGAATTCCTCGTCTCGCTGGCAGTGATTGCGCTGTTTTTCGCCGCTATTTTCAAGGTATTGCCGGATGTCGTCGTCAGTTGGCGAGATGTTATGGTTGGCGCGGTCGTAACGGCGGTGCTATTTGCAATAGGGCGTTACGCCATTGCCGCATATCTTGCCTATACCGCTACGGCGTCGACATACGGCGCGGCGGGCTCGGTCGTGCTGGTACTGCTGTGGGTTTACTACAGCTCGCTGATTCTGCTGTATGGCGCTGCTTTCACTCGCACCCATCTCGAAGCGCGTGGCAAGCGTATTGTGCCGCGCAACTCTGCAGTCCTGGTCAAGCGTGAATTCGTGGATTCTTCAGGATATACGGCCGCCAGCGCGACGCCTGAAAGCAAAGGAGAGGGCCATGCATGAATATTGTCTCAAGGCGTGGGTCACCGGCCGCGTGCAAGGCGTTGGATTTCGCGCCGCGACACGCGATCAAGCGTTAAAGGAAGAACTCAAAGGGTATGCCCGGAACCTCGGCGACGGCCGCGTCGAAGTAATGCTGTGCGGCGAGCAGGCGGCCGTCGACCGTGTCGTGCGCTGGTTATGGCAAGGGCCGCCGGCGTCGCGCGTTACCCATGTCGAGTGTGAAAAAGTCGAGGTCACGCCTCCGAGTACCTTCGAGCTCGGTTGAAACGGCCTCCGCCGCGTTCCACCAGCTATGGGCAGAAAAGGCGGGGCAACGGGCTCTCAGCGGGTCAGCGTCTCGACGATCCAGTCCACGACGGCCTCACCCTCGGCGTTCATGCACACATCGACGAGCGGTGTGCGTGACCAACGGGGATCGATGAAAGCACGCTCTTGCGGCGCAAACAGCGTCTGGCCTTCGGCGTCTCCATCGGTGACGACATTCAAGTGTCCGCGCCTGGTGGTGAAGAGTTCCGGGCGCATCAGCCACGCCAAGGCACAGCTGTCGTGCGGGCAACAGCCATCGATATCCAGCGCGGTACGATAGAAGGCGCGATAGAACGCATAGCTGCCGGCCAGCACCTCGCCCAGCTTGCCTTGGGCGGCGGCGATCTTGTCCATTTGCGCGGGCCCCAGCACGCAGCGATGCGTGGCATCCAGCCCCACCAGGGTCAGTGGCCAGCCTGCCGTCAATACGCGTGCCGCAGCATGCGGATCATTGAAGATATTGGCTTCGGCGACGGGCGTGACGTTGCCACCCTCGCGAATCGCTCCCCCCATGACGACGATCTGTTTGACTCGCTCGACGATGCCCGGGTCGAGCTGCAGCGCAGCGGCCAAGTTACCCAGCGGACCCACGGCGACCAGGGTGACCTCGCCGGGGCGGGCATTGATCTGCTCGACGATGAACTGTGGCGCACTGATCGTCTCCGCATGATGCGTCGGTACCGGCAAGGGATGATTGCCCAGCCCGTTATCGCCATGGATATGCGCCGGCGCCGGATGCTTGAGCTTGACCAGGGGCGCTGCGGCACCCTGCGCGACGGGAATGCGCTGGTCGGCGAGCTCGGCGAGCAGCAATGCATTGGTGGTGGCAGTCTCGATATCGACATTGCCATAGGTCGTGGTCATGCCGAGAAGTTCGATCTCGGGATGCCCCAGGGCGATGGCAATGGCTTGGGCGTCGTCTACGCCGGGGTCGGTATCGAAAATCAGCGGAATGCTCATAGATGTCCTGTTGCAAATAATGTTCAAGTAACCAAAAGACGGTACCGCGAGAGTCAACGGCGCAAGATATCGCGCGCCGGCCAATCACGAGAGGTCGCTGCGACCTCGCTGGCAAGCGGGATGCTGGGTGCTGCGCCGGCGCATTGCACGCACAAGGCCGCAGCAGCGCTCGCTTCATACAGGCACGTCTCGATGGGGTCGCTGCGTTGGCGTGCAGCCATGAAGTAACCGATGAAGGTATCGCCCGCCGCAGTCGTGTCCACGGCTTCAACAGGGAACGCAGGAAGTTCGAGGCGCTGGGCACCATGCTGATAACGCACGCCATCACGTCCCAGCGTCAACACCAGCTCCACCTCGGGCAGCCGTCGAGAGAGAACCTCCATGAGTTCGTCGGCCCCGGCGTGTTCGTCGAGCCCCGCCAACGCTGCAGCTTCGCCACGATTGAGGAACAGCATCTGGCACAATTCGAGGGGCAGAGAGTGCACGTTGGCGCCGAGCGGCGCGGGATTGAAGGCGATACGCATGCCGTGGTGCGAGGCGAGGGCCATGACGTTTTCGAGCGCATTGCATTCGTTTTGCAGCAATAACCAATCGTCAGGACTGACCGAGGGCATCAAGGCATCGAGGTGACGTTCACTGAAGCCATGATTGGCGCCGGGATAGAGAATGATGGCATTTTCGGCGTGATCGTCGACCTGAATGATGGCATGCCCGCTGGCATCGGCGGTGAGTTCGATCGCAGACGTATTGACGCCCGCCTGAGCAAGGATTTCCAGCACCCAGCGATCGTTCTGAGATACACGTCCCCAATGCGTCACGTCACCATCTGCTCGAGCCATGGCCAATGATTGATTGGCACCTTTACCGCCCAGCACCTGCGTGAAGCTCTGGCTGGATAGTGTCTCGCCGGGCCGCACCAGATGACTGACGCGGTAGACATGATCGATATTGATGGAACCGTAGTTGTAAAGCATGCAAGCTCCCGACCGTAGAAATCATGTATTAAGTACGCGAAGCGAGCCATTGGTGCAGGTTGTCGCGCGTCAGGCTGACAACATTGGCGCGAGCCTCCGGCGAGATCCAAGCGCTGTGCGGGGTGACGATGAGATTGAGCGCCTCGTCCATGGCGCCAATCAGCGCATGCCCCTTACGCGGGGGTTCTTCGGGCAAGCTATCGACGCCGAGCCCGCCAAGCGAGCCGCCACGTAGCGCGTCCAACGCGGCGCTTTCGTCTATGATACCGCCGCGCGCGCAATTGAGCAGCAAGGCGCTGGGCTTGAAACGGGCCAGCATCTCGGCGTCGACGAGATGCCGTGTCTGCTCCGTCAACGGGCAGTGCAGGCTCAATACATCGAGCTCGCCAGCCAGCGAGGCGAGGGAAGGGCGCGAATCCTGCGCTTCGTTGCCGGGGCGTGCAGCAAAGGTGACGCGCATGCCGAAAGCCTCGGCCAACTGCGCCACGGCACGACCGAGTTCGCCATGGCCGACGATGACCAGATGTTTGTCGGCCAGTTGCAAGGTGCGATGATCGAGCAGGCAGAACAAGGCGCTATCGTTCCAGCGCCCAGCAGCGACATCGCGCATGTAAAGCGGTAGACGATTGGCCAGTGCAAGCATCAACATCAGGGTATGTTGCGCTACGCTCGCCGTGCCGTAGGCGGAGACGTTACGCACTTCGATACCCTGGGCTCGGGCAGTCTCCATGTCGATATTGTTGGTCCCCGTCGCCAACACGCAGATCAATTTAAGATCGGGCAGGGACGCGAGCAGATCGCCGTCCAGTACCACCTTGTTGGTAATCGCGATATCCGCATTGGCGAGACGCTCCTGGCGTTTATCGGCAGCGGTATGCGCATGGACCTCGAGGTTGTCGACCGCTGCGTGCAGCGGCGAGAGATCGATATCGTCGCCGAGGCTGGCGGCATCGAGAATCACGGCTTTCATGCGACATCCTTTTCTTTTAACGAAGTGGAGTGGGGCTGGCATCGTAGCGGCAAACTACATGATATCGAACCCTGATACGCTTGCCCGCTGGGTGGCGCAACGCGCTATAATGAGCGGCTTTAAGAAAAGGCTTGGAAAGTGCGATCTCCGGCCCTATATCCCTGCCACCGCGCGAACGTCGCGCGGGCGCTTCTTGATGACATGAATGGTGAGAACCATGCCCATCTACGAGTATGAGTGCAAGGCCTGCGGCCATCGCCTGGAAAAGCTGCAGAAAGTCAGCGCGGCAGCGTTGACCGATTGTCCACGCTGCGAGCGCGCAGAATTATCACGCTTGGTTTCCGCGGCGGGCTTTCGCCTGGCCGGCGGCGGATGGTATGAAACCGACTTCAAATCGGGGCAAAAACGCAATCTCGCGGGAGAGGCCTCCGCGCCTTCCACATCTACAGAGACTGGCGGCAAGACACCCGCCTGATGCGTTCGGCGCCGTTCGGGCGGCGCCGAATCGCCCCATGAAACACGCAACGAAACAGGATAAGACATGCGCAGTCACTATTGCGGTCAATTGAACGAAACCCAGGTGGATAAGGAAGTCGCACTCTGCGGCTGGGTACATCGTCGTCGCGACCACGGGGGAGTGATCTTCCTCGATTTGCGCGACCGCGATGGTATCGCCCAGATCGTCGTCGATCCCGATACTCCCGAGGCGTTCGCCAATGCCGATCGTGCCCGCAACGAGTTTGTACTGCGCATTCGCGGACGCATTCGCCTGCGTCCCGACGGTACCCAGAACCCCAACATGCCCACCGGCATGATCGAAGTGCTGGCATCAGACGTCGAAGTGCTCAACACGGCCGCCACGCCGCCGTTCCAGCTCGACGAGCACGGCAAGGTCGGCGAGGAGATCCGTCTCAAGCATCGTTATATCGATCTGCGTCGCCCGGAAATGATCGACAAGCTGCGGTTGCGCTCGCGGATCACGCACAGCGTACGCGCCTATCTCGAGGCCCAGGGCTTTCTGGATATAGAGACGCCGATTCTGACGCGTGCCACGCCGGAGGGGGCCCGCGACTACCTGGTGCCGAGCCGTACGCATCCGGGTGAGTTCTTCGCCTTGCCGCAGTCACCGCAGCTATTCAAGCAGCTATTGATGGTCTCGGGCTTCGACCGTTACTACCAGATTGCCAAGTGCTTCCGTGACGAAGACCTGCGCGCCGATCGCCAGCCCGAGTTTACTCAGATCGACCTGGAAGCCTCGTTCGTCGAAGAAAGCGACATCATGTCCTTGACCGAAGGCATGATCTGTCAGTTGTTCCAGGAAGTGCTCGATGTCAACCTGCCGGCATTCCCCAAGATGCCGTACAGCGAAGCGATGAACCGTTACGGCTCGGACAAGCCCGACTTGCGTATCCCGCTCGAGCTGGTCGATGTCAACGACCTGATGCGTGATGTCGACTTCAAGGTGTTTTCCGGTCCGGCCAAGGCCGATGACGGGCGCGTCGCGGCGCTCAAGGTCACCGGCGGCGCCAAGCTGTCACGCAAGGACATCGACGCCTACACCGATTTCGTCAACATCTACGGTGCCAAGGGGCTGGCCTGGATCAAGGTCAACGAGCGTGCCAAGGGCATCGAAGGGCTGCAGTCGCCCATCGTCAAGTTCATGGAAGGCATCATCGAGCCGTTGCTCGACCGCGTGGGAGCCGAGGATGGCGACATCATCTTCTTCGGCGCCGACAAGACCCGCGTCGTCAATGAGGCGTTGGGCGCGTTGCGCGTCAAGCTGGGTGAGGATCTCGATCTTTATACTCAGGACTGGGCGCCGTTGTGGGTCGTGGACTTCCCCATGTTCGAAGCCGACGATGCCGGCCGCCTGGCGGCTTTGCACCATCCGTTTACCGCACCGTCGTGCACGCCGGAGGCATTCAAGTCAGAACCCGCCAAGGCGCTGTCGCGTGCCTATGACATGGTGTTGAACGGTACCGAGCTGGGCGGCGGCTCGATCCGTATCCACGATCAAGCCATGCAGCGTGCAGTCTTCGAGGTGCTGGGCATCGGTGAGGAAGAAGCCGAGGAGAAGTTCGGCTTCCTGCTCGATGCTCTTCGCTTTGGCGCACCGCCGCATGGCGGACTGGCCTTCGGCCTCGACCGTCTGGTCATGCTGATGAGCGGTGCCAAGACGATTCGTGAAGTGATCGCCTTCCCCAAGACGCAGAGCGCCGCCTGCCTGATGACCGACGCGCCAGGCGAGGTCAGCGCCGAGCAGCTCAAGGAACTCAACATCCGCCTGCGCCCGAAGGCGCAGCAAGGTGGCAACGGCGAGGTCTGACGAACGCCGCTTGTGCCACGTTCTTCTCGTTTTCCCGGCGTCGAGGCGACGCCGGGTGTCCTGCAAACGCGAACGCCTGTTTTCCCAAGGAGTGACGTCGATATGGCAGGCCATAGTAAATGGGCGAACATCAAGCACCGCAAGGCCGCCCAGGATGCCAAACGTGGCAAGATCTTCAGCAAACTCATTCGTGAGCTGACCGTTGCCTCGCGTCAGGGAGGTGGCGAAGTGGCGGATAACCCCCGCCTGCGCGCTGCCATCGACAAGGCGCTGTCCAACAACATGACCAAGGACACCATCCAGCGTGCCATCGAGCGCGGCGCCGGCAATACCGACGGCGATGAGATGGAGGAAACCGTCTACGAGGGCTACGGTCCCGAAGGCGTTGCCGTGATGGTCGAGTGCATGACCGACAACCGCAATCGCACGGTCTCCGAGGTGCGCCACGCCTTCAACAAGAACGGCGGTAACCTGGGGACGTCCGGGTCCGTCGCTTTCATGTTCCATAAGCAGGGTCGGCTGACACTGCCGGAGGGCACCTCCGAGGAGGCCGCCATGGAGGCTACGCTGGTCGCCGAACCCGAAGACATCGTCACTCAGGACGATGGTACGCTCGAGATCGTGACGTCCGTGGAAGGCTTCGGTGCAGTCAAGGATGCGCTGGTCGAGGCGGGCATCGAGCCCACCGCAAGCGATGTCGGGTCCTATCCGGATAACTATTCCCCCATCGACGACGTCGACACGGCGCGCAAGGTCCTCAAATTGTTCGACATGCTCGAAGACCTCGACGATGTGCAGAACGTTTATTCCAACGCCGATTTTTCCGATGCCGTCATGGCGGAACTCGAGTGAGTAGTGTGACGCGTGTGAGTGGCGCCACGGAGATGATGAGTCGATGATTCTGCTGGGAATCGACCCCGGGTCGCGTATCACCGGCTACGGCGTCGTCGATGTCGCCTCGGCGACGCCACGTTACGTTGCCAGCGGCTGCATCCGCATCAAGAGCGATCATCTGGCCCAGAAGCTCGCCCAGGTGTATGCCGGCATCGCCGAGTTGATCGGCGTGCATTGTCCGCATGAAGTCGCCATCGAGCAGGTCTTCATGTCCAAGAATGCCGACTCCGCATTCAAGCTGGGGCAGGCACGTGGCACGGCCATCGTCTGTGCCGCCAATCATGGTCTTGAGGTCTTCGAGTACGCCCCCACCCAGATCAAGCAGGCCGTCACCGGCACCGGCGCAGGAACCAAGGATCAGGTACAGCATATGGTGACGGCGATTCTGGGGCTCGACGGCACGCCCCAGGCCGATGCCGCCGATGCACTGGCTATCGCCCTGACGCATGCCTATGCTCGCCAGGGACGCTCGCTATCAGCGGCACGTGGGCGGCGGCGAAGCGGGTCGCGTCAGCGTTGGCGGGACTTTCGCCCCGACTGAGGCGCCGCTTGTCGAGTGCTGGTCAGTCGCGAGGCGGATCAGTATAGTGTCAACCCAGTCAATCGAAGGACTCGATGTGCATGATTGGACGCTTGCGTGGCACCCTGCTGGAAAAGCAACCGCCGTGGATCGTCGTCGACGTCGGCGGCGTCGGCTATGAACTGGAGACTTCCATGACCACCTTGCTGGCATTGCCGGCGGTGGGGGAAGAGGTCCAGCTCCACACGCATATGGCGGTGCGCGAGGATGCGCATCTGTTATATGGCTTCGCGCGCGGTGAAGAACGCCAGTTGTTTCGCGCCCTGATCAAGGTCAACGGGGTAGGGCCCAAGCTGGCCTTGGCGATTCTCTCCGGTATGGATCAGGAAGCCTTCATCCGCTGCGTCATGGAAGATGACAGCAAGGCGCTGACGCGCCTTCCCGGGGTCGGCAAGAAAACCGCCGATCGCCTGGTCGTGGAAATGCGTGATCGCTTTCCCCATTGGCAGCTCGAGCAGGAAAACGCCCTGCATGCCCTTGAGCTGGGTGCCTCACCCGCAGCGCCTGCAGCCGATCCTTTCGCCGATGCGGAATCAGCCCTCGTGGCCTTGGGCTACAAACCCACCGAAGCCTCGCGCATGTTGTCCGGGCTGGACGAGAGCCTTTCCACGGAAGGCCTGATCAAAGCCGCCCTGACACGCAAGATGGCAGGCTAAGGACCGCGAATGATCGATACCGACCGTCTGATCGCGGCACAACCTCAGGGCAGCGAAGTGCACGTGGATCATGCCATCCGTCCGCAGCGGCTTGCCGAGTACATCGGTCAGCCCCGCGTCCGCGAGCAGATGGATATTTTCATCAGCGCCGCCCGTCAGCGCGGCGATAGCCTCGATCATACTCTGGTCTTCGGGCCGCCCGGCCTGGGCAAGACCACGCTGGCCAACATCATCGCCGCCGAGATGGACGTCGATATCAAATCGACCTCCGGTCCCGTGCTCGAGCGCGCCGGCGACCTTGCCGCCATGCTCACCAACCTGCAAGCCGGTGATGTGTTGTTCATCGACGAGATCCATCGCCTTCCCGCCTCGGTAGAAGAGGTGCTGTATCCGGCGATGGAGGATTACCAGCTCGACATCATGATCGGCGAGGGTCCCGCCGCGCGTTCCATCAAGCTCGATCTGCCGGCCTTTACGCTAGTCGGCGCCACCACGCGTGCGGGTCTGCTCACGTCACCGCTACGCGATCGTTTCGGTATCGTGCAGCGGCTGGAATTCTACGCGGTCGACGAGTTGACCGAGATCGTCGTCCGCTCGGCGCATTTACTGGGGGTCGAGGCCGACCGTGATGGCGCGGCCGAAATAGCCCGCCGCGCGCGTGGTACGCCACGTATCGCCAATCGTCTGCTGAGGCGCGTGCGTGACTTCGCCGAAGTGCGCGGCGACGGTCGCCTGAACGAAGCAATTGCCGATCAAGCCCTCAACATGCTGCATGTCGACCGCCATGGACTCGACCACATGGACCGACGCCTATTGATGGCCATGATCGAGAAGTTCGATGGAGGCCCTGTCGGGGTCGACAGTCTCGCGGCAGCGATCAGCGAGGAACGCGACACGATCGAAGATGTCCTAGAACCGTACCTGATCCAGCAGGGATTCATGATGCGTACCGCTCGCGGACGCGTGGTCACACGTCTGGCTTATGAACACTTCGGCCTGACACCGAGCGATACCGTCGTCGCGGCGCCGTCGCTTGACGACAAGCGGGTGGAGGACGATGCATGAGCGGTTTCACGCATACGCTCAAGGTCTACATCGAAGATACCGATGCCGGCGGCATCGTCTATTACGTCAACTATCTCAAATACATGGAGCGGGCACGCAGCGAGTGGTTAAACCACCACGGCCTGACCCAGCGTGATTTGCTCGCACAGGGTATCCAACTGGTCGTGCATCATCTGGAATGCCGTTATGCCAAGCCTGCCCACCTCGACGACGAACTGCAGATCACGGCAGACGTCGTCGAATCCACTGCCTGCCGGGCGACCTTCGCCCAGACAGTGACAC
The DNA here is from genome assembly GCF_023061285.1 of Chromohalobacter nigrandesensis. Lineage (GTDB taxonomy): Bacteria > Pseudomonadota > Gammaproteobacteria > Pseudomonadales > Halomonadaceae > Chromohalobacter > Chromohalobacter nigrandesensis. The sequence goes on along the minus strand of NZ_JAKGAM010000004.1, from coordinate 232,338 downwards.
GTCGCGGGGAACGACTGTGCGAAGCCCGGGTAGACATCGTCTGCCTCGAGGCTTCTCGGCTTAAACCCGTACGTTGGCCGGATGCCCTGCAACCACTGATGCACGGATAACCCAAGCGAAACGAACTCTCAAGCGACACGAGGACTGCCGTGAACGACTCCATGTCCATTCCGCATCTGATCATGAACGCCAGCCTGATCGTTCAACTGGTCATGCTCCTGCTCCTGGCTGCCTCCATAGCCTCCTGGATCATCATTTTCCAGCGCAGCATCGCGCTACGTCGCGCCGAAAAGGCATATCGTGATTTCGAGGACCGCTTCTGGTCCGGCGTTGATCTCAATGAGCTCTATCGTGACCTGCCCGCCGAACAGGAATCGCTGGGTGCGGAGCATGTTTTCCGCTCCGGCTTTCGTGAATTCAACCGTCTGATGCCCAAGACTCAAAGCACCGATGCCGTACTCGAGGGCGTGCAGCGAGGCCAACGAGTCGCGCTTTCGCGTGAAGAAGACCGCCTCCAGCTGAACCTGACCTTCCTGGCCACGGTCGCTTCGGCCAGCCCCTATATCGGTCTGTTCGGTACCGTATGGGGCATCATGGGATCGTTTCAAAGCTTGTCGATGGCACAGCAGGCCACGCTCTCCACTGTGGCGCCCTGGATCGCGGAAGCGTTGGTCGCCACGGCCATGGGGCTGTTTGCCGCTATTCCCGCAGTGATCTTCTATAATCGACTATCCGCTCATGCGGGACGCTTGCTCGGCAAATACGAAAACTTCGCCGAGGAATTCCACGCCATCCTGCACCGTAACCTGCAGGGGCGCAGCGAACGCGAGGCATCCTGAGGGAGGAAGCATGTACGGATCCTATCATCATCGCCAGCGGCGCAAGCCGATGGGAGAGATCAATGTCGTGCCGTTCATCGATGTGATGCTGGTGCTGTTGGTGATCTTCATGATCACCGCCCCCATGCTCAATCAGGGCGTCGATGTCGAACTGCCACAGGTGTCTTCCGAGCCCATCGATACCCAGGAGCAAGAGCCACTGATCGTGTCGGTGGACCGTGAAGGGCAGTACTACATTTCCCTGGGAGACGAAGAGACGTCCGTCGCCCTCGATGAACTCGGGGAAAAGGTCAAGGCCATGCTGAGCCGCCACGGAAACACACCGGTCATGGTGCGCGGCGACCGTAATGTTGCCTACGGTCAGATAGTGACGTTGATGAGTACGCTGCAAGGGTCGGGAGTGGGCAACGTCGGACTGATCTCCGAACCTCCCTCCGGCGGTGAAGAGTGAGGCATCGACATGGCGAAACGTGAACGCCGTGTAGGCTATGGCTGGCCAGTGCTGCTGGCCATTGGCGTGCATATCGCGGCGCTGATGCTCACCATCATCAAATGGCCTGAAAGCGAGCCCGATCCGACCTCTTCATCGGTGGTCCAGGCGACGCTGGTGCGCGCTGAAACGGCGACCGATCAACCTCAGCAGACCGAAGATTCCACGCCGCCGCCTTCACAGCCGGAGGAAGAGGAGGATGCGCCGGAGCCCGAGGAATCGGTGCCTTCCGAATCTTCTGATGAACCAGAGGCCGATAGCGACGCAGAGGTAACGGATAGCGCAGTGGAAGAAGCCAAGGCCGAAGCCCGGCGCTTGCAGGAAGAAGCGCAACGCGCAGCACAGCAGCGAGCCGAAGCCGAGCGGCAGCGTCAGGAAGAAGCCGAAGCCGAGCGGCAGCGTCAGGAAGAAGCCGAAGCCGAGCGGCAGCGTCAGCAAGAGGCCGAAGCCGAACGACAGCGTCAGCAAGAGGCTGAAGCTGAGCGGCAGCGTCAGGAAGAAGCCGAAGCCGAGCGGCAGCGTCAGGAAGAGGCCGAAGCCGAGCGGCAGCGTCAGGAAGAAGCCGAAGCCGAGCGACAACGCCAGGAAGAGGCCGAAGCCGAGCGGCAGCGTCAGGAAGAACTTGCCGAACGGGCGGCCCAGGCCAATGAGTCATCACTGGACAGCATGATCAGTGATGAAGAACAATCCATTGCTAACGCCGAGCAGGCCAGCGAAGCCGCCAATGGCTTCAAGAACCTGGTGCGCCGATACGTCGAGCAAAGCTGGAATGTACCCTCCAATGCGTCTTCGGAGTTACGCGCCATCGTGCGAATCCAATTACTGCCCACTGGCGAGCTGGTAAGCGCCACCATCACTCAAAGCAGTGGAGATTCCGCTTTCGATCATTCCGTGATCAAAGCCGTCGAAAAGGCGGCGCCATTCCGTGAAATGCGCGAACTCGACGCTTCGGTAAAAGGTCAGTTCCGTGAATTCAATCTGGACTTTAACCCAGAGGACATCCGCTGATGAAACGACTCAACCTTTGGACAGCCGCTCTGTTGCTGATGTTGTGTGCCGGAATGGCGCATGCCGAGCTGACCATCGAAATCACCAAGGGCAGCGATCAGGCCATCCCCATTGCCATCGTCCCCATGGAAGGAGGAGATGAGCTACCGGAAGAGGTCTCGCGCATCGTCGGCAATGACTTGGAACGAAGCGGTCGTTTCGAGCCACTGTCGCGCGATGCGCTGATCTCTAGGCCCAGCAGTAGCGATGAAGTTTACTACCAAGACTGGCAACAATTGGATAGCGACTACCTGGTGGTGGGCAAGGTCGAAAACCAGGATGGCCAGTACCGCATTCAGTACGAACTTCTGGACGTCAATGGCGAAGATCGCATGCTCGGCGAAGTCGTGACCTCCAGCCGCGATCAACTGCGCGATAGCGCGCACTATATCAGCGATCAGATATTTGAAGAGATCACCGGCATTCGTGGCGCCTTCTCGACGAGCATCGCCTATGTCACGGCCAATGGCGTCGATGACAACATCCAATATACGTTGAATATCGCCGATTCCGATGGGCACAACAACCAGGAAATCCTCTCCTCGGATGAGCCCATCATGTCGCCGGCATGGTCGCCCGACGGTCGCAAGCTGGCTTATGTCTCGTTCGAGACGGGACGGCCCTCCATCTATGTCCAGAATCTTTCGACAGGGCAGCGTCTCCGTCTGACCTCCTTCGAAGGGATCAATGGTGCACCGGCCTGGTCACCGGACGGTCGCAAGCTAGCGATGTCGCTTTCCAAGGATGGCCAGCCGGAGATCTATGTCATGGATCTCGCCTCGCGTGACCTCACGCGTCTGACGCATAGCGACGCGATCGACACCGAACCCGAGTGGGCACCGGACGGTCGTAGCCTGATTTTCACCTCCGACCGTAGTGGCAATCCGCAGATCTATCGTTACAACCTGGGAGACGATCAGGCCCAGCGGATCACCTTTACCGGTAGCTATAATTCACGTGGGCGTTTCAATCCGGATGGTGATGCGATATTCATGGTGACCCGGGACGACGATGGCTTTCACATCGCTCGCCAGGATCTGGATACTGATCGCATGACGATCCTCACCGATTCCAACTGGGATGAATCTCCCAGTGTCGCACCAAATGGCACCATGATAATCTTCGCTACGCAAGAAGGGACCCGCGGTGTATTGGGAGCCGTATCGGACGATGGTAGTGCTTCCTTCCGGCTGCCATCGCCACAAGGGGACGTTCGCGAACCCGCATGGTCACCCTTTTTGGACTAAACCGCGTTAGAGTCATTCGACTTTCAAGCAAGGAGAAAACAATGCAATTCAAACCTTATGCCCAAGGCCTCGCCGTCGCCATTTCACTCGCCGTCCTCGCGGGGTGTTCCAGCACTGGCGGCACTCAGGATGGCAGCATGGACGGCACGTCCGGATCCGGCGCCGCTGCTTCAGGCTCTGCCTCCAGCCAAGGCATGGAAAGCGGGCAGGGCACCTCGGGCAGCGAGATGAGCGACCGCGATGCCATTCCCGAACAGCGCACCATCTACTTCGCTTTCGACCGCGACACCATTCGTCCGGAATTCGAATCGGTACTCGAAGCGCATGCCAAGTACCTCAAGAATCACCCCAACACCGATGTCGTCCTGGAAGGACATGCCGACGAGCGTGGCACCCGTGAGTACAACCTGGGGCTGGGTGAACGTCGTGCGCAAGCCGTCAAGCAATATCTCAGCGTGGAAGGCGTCTCGTCGTCACAGGTCGAAATCGTGAGCTATGGCGAAGAGCGTCCCGCGGTACGTGGACACGATGAAGAGTCGTATGCCCAGAATCGCCGCGTCGTCTTTTCCTACTAAACGTCGCCGGAGTCAGGTATGAAACACGGTCTGAAAAGACTGTGCGGCGCGGGAGCCTTGATGCTCCCGTTGTCCGTATGGGCTCAACCCTCGGTCGATGATTTGAACGACCAGTCCAGTAGCAGCCTCTATAGCCAGACAGCCGCGCGTGAAGAATCTAGCGGCGGTGGCGGCAACCTGGCCTTGTTCAATCAGCTCCAGGACAGCCAACGCGAGATCAAGCAATTGCGTGGGCAGCTCGAGGAATTGCGCTATCAACTCGAGCAGCAGAAGAAACTTTCGCAGGAACGCTTTCTGGATCTTGAAAAGCGCGTCGATAACATGGCGTCGCGTGCCAGTTCCTCCCGGGTAGATAGTGGCGTGGCCGAGTCGGTCACCGGTGATGCCGGTACCAACGAGTCGCAAGCAGGTGGCGCTCAAGAGGGTACGTCAAGCGAACAGGGGCGCGACGCCTACCAAGCTGCCTTCAAAGAGGTTCAGGCGCGTCAATTTGATGATGCGGTACAAGCCTTCGAAGATTTCATCGATGAATACCCAGATTCCGATCTGCTTCCGAATGCGCATTACTGGCTAGGCGAGCTGTATTCCGCTCAATCGCAATTGGACGCGGCCGCCGAATCGTTCCAGACGGTCATCGATGACTATCCCGACAGCAACAAGGTCGCGGATGCTCTCTACAAGCTGGGACTGCTCAAGGCGCGCCAAGGCCATCCCGATGAAAGCGAGGAACTTCTGAATCGCGTTCGCGACGACTATCCTGATAGCAATGCCGCCGAAATGGCCGAGGATTTCCTCAATCAATCGGACGACTGATTGAGGAAACATGCCGGAGCAACGCCAAGTGCTCAGGGTGCCGCTCACAAAGGGAGCAGCGCCCGCTTTCGCGTAGGCGGTATCGTCAGCCTGAGTGAACGCTCAGATCGTTTTCGCAAGGCCAAAGCGCCTGCGTCAGGCTTTCCGGCGTTTCGAACCAACGATCCACCGGCCACGTATCGGGGGTTTCTTCATCGCCAATGTAGCCATAGCGTACCGCGATAGCGTGCATGCCCGCCGCGCGCGCCGCCTGCATGTCACGTAGATGGTCACCGATGTACCAGCAATCGACGGGCGCGACGCCGAGACGGCGCGCTGCCTCGAGTAGTGGCGCAGGGTCGGGTTTCTTGAGCGGCAGATCATCCGCAGCCAGCAATACGCCATGTGTCAGACCGAGTGCTTCGACCAAGGGTGCGGCATAGGCGCGCGGTTTGTTCGTCACTATTCCCCAGGGGCGCTGGGTCCGATCCCATGCCGCGAGCAGAGGCGTCAGGCCAGGGAATACGCGGCTATGCACCGCGATGTTACGGCCGTAGGTCTCGAGCAGGTAACGCCGGGCCTCGCCATGATCGGCATGCGTAGGCGCCCATCCCAGCGCCAGCTCCACCAGGGCGCTGCCGCCATTCGAGACCTGTGCGCGGATGGTTTCATAAGGCAATGGCGCGAGTCCGTGATGGGTTCGCAAGGCATTGGTGGCTTGCGCCAGATCAGGCGCCGTGTCGACGAGCGTGCCATCGAGATCGAAAAGCAGCGCCGCCGGCCGGGCGTGGCTCATTGCGCCTCTCCCGTACCCGTCCATTCCGGTGTGCAATGCATCATGTAATTCACGGACACGTCGTTGGCCACCAGGCGATAGCGCTTGGTCACGGGGTTGTAGGTCAGTCCGGTTTGCCGACGCACGCGTAATCCGGCGTCGCGGCACCAGGACGATAACTCCGCCGGGCGAATGAACTTATCGTAGCTGTGCGTACCGCGAGGCAACAGCTGCAAGACATACTCGGCCCCCAGAATGGCGAACATGTACGCCTTGGGGTTGCGATTGATGGTCGAGAAGAACAAGTGGCCGCCGGGTTTGACCAGGGTCGCGCACGCACGCACGATCGCCGCCGGATCGGGGACATGCTCGAGCATTTCCAGGCAGGTGACGACATCGAACTCACCGGGATGCTGGGCCGCCATTTCCTCGGCGCTGATCTGGCGGTAGTCGACCTCTACCTCGCTGTCCTGCTGATGCAGGCGCGCAACGGCGAGCGGCGCTTCTCCCATGTCGATGCCCGTGACCCGGGCACCGCGATGCGCCATCGCCTCGCTGAGAATGCCGCCGCCACAGCCCACATCGATGGCGGTCTTGCCCGCCAGATTGGCCTGCTCATCAATGAAGTTCAGACGCAGCGGGTTAATCTCATGCAGCGGCTTGAACTCGCTTTCAGGATCCCACCAGCGGCTGGCAAGCGCTTCGAACTTGGCGATCTCGGCGTGATCCACGTTGTTACCGAACGTCTCGCTCATGGGGCTTCCTCTTGGAGAAATGATCGAACCGATGCCGCAGCATTCGTCTCGAAATCTAATGTCTGTATGGGTCGTCACGTGTCGGCACGCCAATAAGGCACATTCTACAATGTTACGCGCGGATGTTGAGGGGCACTTTCCGACAACCTCGACAATGCAAGACAGTGCGAACCTCTTTGCCTGAATACCATCAAAGGAATGCCGAATCGGTGGCGCCTTCGTGCTTTTCACTATGGCATACTGCCGACACTCGACCCTAGAACGCTAAGGAAGGATTCCTGATGATCAAGAAGGCCGTACTCCCCGTTGCTGGGCTCGGTACACGTTGTCTACCAGCCTCCAAGGCCATCCCCAAGGAAATGATCACTATCGTCGACAAACCGGTCATTCAATACGTCGTCGAAGAGGCGGTGGCCGCCGGCATCAAGGAGATAGTGCTGGTGACGCATTCCAGCAAGAGCGCTATCGAGAACCACTTCGACAAGAACTTCGAGCTCGAGGCGATGCTCGAAGCCAAGGGCAAGGATGAACTGCTCGCGGAAGTCCGCAACATCGTGCCCGAGGACGTAAGCATCATTGCCGTGCGCCAGCCGGTCGCATTGGGACTGGGGCACGCCGTGCTGTGTGCACAGTCAGTGATTGGCGACGATCCGTTTGCCGTGCTGCTGCCCGATGTGCTGGTAGATGCCGGCGACCTGGCGCAGAACGACCTGGCGGGCATGATCGAGGCTTACGGCAAGAGCGGCCAGGCACAGATCATGGTCGAAAACGTGCCGCAAGAGATGACCCACAAGTATGGGATCGTCGCGCTCGAGGGCGAGGCACCGAGCCCCGGCGATAGCGCACCGCTGACCGGCATGGTCGAAAAGCCCAAGGCCGGGGAGGCGCCTTCGAGCCTGGCGGTGATCGGGCGTTATTTGCTACCGGCCGCAATCTTTCCGTTGCTCGCGGAGACCAAGCCCGGTGCAGGGAATGAGATCCAGCTCACCGACGCCCTCGAAACCCTGCGCCAGCAGCAGGGCGCCGAGGCCTATCGCATGCGCGGCAATACCTACGATTGCGGGCACCAACTAGGCTACCTGGAAGCCACGCTGGCACTCGCCAAGCGCCATCCCCAGTATGGCGAAGGATTCCGAGCCCTGTTGGGCCGTTACGCAAACGAGGGCTGATGCCATGCGCGTGAACGTGTATGGAAGCGAGCTATCGGCGGCCGTGGCGGCGGCAGCGCTTTCCTCGGTGGGGCACCAGGTCGACTGGTGCTCGCATCCCGAGGTGCCTTGGCAACGTCTGGAACATGCCGAATGGCTGCTTCGCGAACCGGGACTCAAATCCCAGATCGATGCAGGGTGTCGCTCGGGCTTGCTGCGCCTGACCGACACGCCCATGCGGGAAGAGGTCGAGATCCATTGGCTGGCGCTGGCTCCAGATCAGCGCGAGGCCGCCGAAGCCTATGTGGCCGACATTCCCGCCGCACAAAGCACCCCGCTGGTAATCGTCAATAATTCGACGTTTCCGGTCGGCCACACCGAACGCCTAGAGGCACTGCTAGGCCATGCCGGCCAGTCAGCCGTCGCCTTGCCGGACATGCTCGAAGAAGGGCGTGCCTGGGAAACCTTCACCCGTCCGGCACGCTGGTTGCTCGGCAGCGAAGATAGCCAGGCCACCGCTCAGGTACGCGAGCTGCTACGCGCGTTCAACCGCCGTCAGGACGTCTTCCAGCTCATGCCACGCCGTGCCGCGGAGCTCTCCAAGCTGGCAATCATCGGCATGTTGGCGACACGCATCAGCTACATGAACGAGTTGGCGGGCCTGGCCGACTCGCTGGATGTCGATGTCGAACACGTCCGCCTGGGGATGGGCGCCGACAGTCGCATCGGGTTCGAGTATCTGTATCCCGGTTGTGGTTTTGGCGGCCCCAGCTTCTCGCGCGACCTCATGCGCCTGGCCGATGTCCAGCATGCCTCCGGTCGCGAATCGCTGCTGCTCGAGCATGTCCTCGACATCAACGAGCAGAAAAAAGAGACGCTGTTTCGAAAATTCTGGCACCACTTTAATGGTCAGCTTTTCGAGCGGCGCGTGGCGATCTGGGGAGCGGCATTCAAGCCCGGCACCACCCGCATCGACCAGGCGCCGGTGCTGACCTTGCTCGAGGCGCTGCTGGCACAGGGCGTCTATGTCAGCATTCACGATCCCGAGGCGTTGCCGGCACTGCGTGACCTCTACGGGGATCATCCTCGCGTGCGCTTTTGCGACGGCGATTTTTACGCCGCTTGCGAGGGCGCGGATGCCCTGATGCTGGTCACCGAGTGGAAATGCTACTGGAATCCCAACTGGCGTCGTCTGAGTGAACTCATGGCCACGCCGTTGATCCTCGATGGCCGCAACATCTTCGATCCCGATTATGTCGCGGCACGCGGTTTGATCTATCGCGGTATCGGCCGACGAGCGGACCCTGCGAATGCCTGAATGACGCACGCCCCGTCGAAACGGGGCGTGCTCAGTGCTTATCTCGACGGACGATCAGCCGTTGAAGTTCTGGGCGATGAAGTCCCAATTGATGACGTTCCATATGGCATCCAGATATTTGGCACGAGCATTGCGATAATCGATGTAGTAGGCATGTTCCCAGACATCGATGGTCATCAGCGGCGTCTGACCGTGCGCGATGGGGCAGTCGGCATCGTCGGTGTTGCTGATGGTCACGCCACCATCGGCGGTCTTGATCAGCCAGGTCCAGCCGGAGCCGAAGTTACCTGCCGCCTTGGCGTGGAACGTTTCCTTGAACTGCTCGAAGGAACCGAACGTCGCTTTGATCGCATCGCCCAACGCGCCCTTGGGTTCGCCGCCACCCTGTGGGGAAAGACAGTGCCAGTAGAAAGTATGGTTCCATACTTGGGCGGCCTGATTGAACATGACGCCGGAAGCCGATTGCATGATCTCTTCGAGTGACTTGTCTTCATCGGCGGTACCCTGGGTCAACTCGTTGAGCTTGTTCACGTAGGCTTGATGGTGCTTGCCGTAGTGATACTTCAGGGTTTCGGCGGAGATATACGGTTCGAGCGCATTCTTCTCATACGGTAGGGCGGGCAGTTCAAATGCCATGGTGTTCTCCTTTTGCTTAAAAACCTTACAATACCAAGCATCTGCGTCCTCAACGACGCCCGGTATCCTAGCATCGGCCCCGGTAAGCGCCCATTTCACCACACTCGTGGATGCGCCAGGGTATTGATTAATAACGTAGTCGAGACGAGAGCCGAGCATGTCTGAACGACCTGAAGGAACACGTCAGGAGCCGCGTATTGTGCCCGAGCGCGACGCCCCCATCGCCGAGGAACGCCTCGACAGCCATCCACAGCGTCGCAGCAGCGGCACGCGACGGCGCCGTTCGCGCGTCTGGCCATTATGGTGCCTGACGCTGCTCCTCATCGTCGCCTTGGCAGGGATCACGGGATTTTACTGGCAAGAGCGCCAAGCCTGGCAGGCGCGGTTTTCCAACCTTGAAGCACGTCAAAACACCTTGACCGACCGCCTAGACGCCACAGGCAGCTCGTTGGATGCCTCCAGCGACAGCTTGCGCAATGAACTGGACCGGCTGCGATCTGAACTGGGCGCTTCCCGCGCGGTGATAGGCAACCTGGAAACCAAGGTTAGCGAGCTGGAAGAAAGCACAGGTTCGGGTAATGCCTTGGAGAGGTTGCGTGAGACGCAAGAGACGCAGCAAACGCTGATTGCTGCCCAGCAATCCTCGCTCAAGGCCCTGGAAAGCACCGGCGAGGATGCGCGCGCCACCTTGTCGTCACGCTTGGAATCGCTCTCTTCGCACCAGGAAGAGCAGGGCGATGGGATCGAGGCTTTGTCACAGCGTCTCGAGGAACTGGCCGATGCACGTCAGGCGCGTGGCGAAACGCTTGACGACCTGCAAGAGAACCTCGACGATCTGAGCGCGCGTCTCGCCTCACTCTCCGGCGATCATGATGAGGTCGCCGATGAGGTCGCAGCCGTTCAGGACGATCTAAGGGAACTTCGCCAGGGACAATTGGCTCTCAATGCCAATGTGGAAGCGCTTTCCGCTTCTCAGTAATGCCGTCCGCGACTAATCACGCGATCTCACGACAAGGATTGAGTCATTGGAAATCAGCCGAGATCAACGCGCGAGGTTTATCGCCTCGCCACGGGTGAACGTTGTCGATCAGCAGCATCGGGGAGGCTGACGCCGATGCGCCTCTCCATGACACGGCGCCTCCTGTGGGGAGCGGCATTGAGTATCGTCACGTCCGGCGCCTATGCGCTGGATGCGTCCGTTGAGGGGCTCGAAGGCCCCGCTGCCGAGAATGTCGTCACCTTCCTGCGCCCGGTCGATACCCAGAACATCAGCGAGGAACGCCTGGATAGCGAGGTCCGCGATCGCACCCAACGAGCGCTGCGTGCCTTCGGCTATTACTCGCCCCAGATCGAAACGGCGTATCCCGAGGGAACGTTCGATGCCGACGCCGTCGTTACCATCGACCCAGGCCCACAGACACATATCACCCAGCTCGACGTGGGTATCGACGGCGAGGCTGACAAGGATCGCGCCTTCCAGAACGCGCTCGATCAAGTCGCTCTCAAGGAAGGCGATGCACTACGTCATGACCGTTACGAAAGTGCCAAGAGCCGCTTTTCCACATTGGCGCTCGAACGCGGCTATTTCGATGCCGGCTTTACCCAACGTCGAATGGAAGTCCGTCCCTGGGAAGCCAGTGCGCGTATTTTCCTGAGGATGAACAGCGGGCCACGGTATCATTTCGGCGACATCCGTTTCTCGGGGAGCCAGATCGAAGAAGACCGCCTGCGCCGCATGCTGCCGTTTGAGGACGGCGATCCTTATCTGGCCGGGCAACTGGCCGAGTACAACCAGCGTCTGGGAGAAACCGACTGGTTTCGCGGCATCGCCGTGCGCCCACGTCTCGATAGTGGCGGAGGTGACGCGAATAATGGGCGATGGTGGCAAGAGGCCACCGGGCGTAGGCCTCCTTTGACGAATGGTCCAGGGCTTGCCGCCGTGCGCCAACTCCATGGCCAGCAGCGCACCGACGTGCCCGTCGACGTCGATGTCATTCCCGCCGACCGCCACCAGTTCGAGACCGGGATCGGCTATGCCACCGATGTGGGGCCACGCGTCCAATTCAGTTGGGACATGCCGTGGCTCAATGATCGTGGCCACAGCCTGTCGAATGCCTTGTACCTTTCGGGCCCCGAGCAGCGCTTCGATGGTGAGTATCTGATGCCGCTGGCGGACCCGCTACGCGATAGCTACCGCCTCGGCTATGGTCTGCGTAACCTTGACAATGAGGATACCCAGAGTCTGGAGAGTTCGGTCGAGCTGGCGCGGCGCTGGGAATTCGACAACGACTGGGTGCAGGAACTCTATTTTCGTACCACATACGAGGATTTCACCCAGGCGGATCAGGACGAACAAGTCCTGCTGTTATATCCAGGCATCAGTTGGACCCGTACCCGCACGCGGCAGCCCAATTTCCCCATGTGGGGCGATCGACAACGGCTGTCGTTGGAGGTCTCCGATCCCAAGTGGGGGTCGGACGCGCGCTTTGTGCGCACCACGTTCGATTCGCAATGGATTCGCTCGCTGGGACAGGACAACCGCTTCGTCGGTCGTGTCGGTGGGGGAGCCATGGCCACCGACACCTTCGACAAGATTCCTCCTTCGCTGCGCTTCTTCGCCGGGGGCGATCAAAGCGTGCGCGGCTACAGCTACGAGAGCCTGGCACCAGAAAACGACGATGACGAACTGCTCGGTGGCCAGCATATGTTAACCGCCAGCGCCGAGTACCAACGTCGGGTCACCGGCAACTGGTGGGGGGCAACCTTCATCGATACCGGCAACGCCTTCGATGAGTGGTGGCCCGAGGAACTCAAGACCGGTGCCGGTATCGGTGTGCGCTGGATTTCGCCCGTGGGCCCCGTGCGTTTCGATATCGCCCATCCTTTCGACAATGAGGAGGACGCGTGGCGTCTGCATTTCGCCATCGGGCCGGAATTCTGATCCGAGCACTGATTTACGTACCGCTGTGGCTCTTGGGACTGGTGTTGTCGTTGCTCGGGGTGGCGTTGTCACCTTGGGGGACCGCGTGGCTGGCCGATCAAGGTCAGTCGCGTGGCTGGTATGAGGTCGAGGAGGTAGAAGGAGCACCGCTGGACACGCTGACGTTACGCGGTCTGCATCTCGATATCGGCACTCTCGCCCTCGATGTCGAGCGACTGCATCTGAGCTGGGCCGATGACTGCCTGCTGGACGGCAAGCTCTGTCTCCAGGGACTGCAAGTCAAGGGCGCGCACATTGCCTTGTCACCTGGCGAGACCAGCGACGATGCCCAAACCGATGCATCGTCAGGCGGGGGCATGCCCGCGCTGTGGTTCCCGTTCCCCATCGAGATACGCGCCCTCGGGCTCGAGGACGTACGCGTCGACCTGGCCGATGGCACGCAACTGCAATGGGATGACTTCACCAGCGGGGCGCGCGTCTCCGGCAACGACCTTACATTACTGCCCACACGCTTGGAGGGAACGCAACTCTACCTGCCGATGAGCGAGGGACAGCGCCTGACCCAAGGAATGGCATCGCCGGCTATCCCTGCAGTAACTATCGATGCCGCTTCACAGGCGGTCGAGAGTCATACTGCCGAGGAATCCGCGACCGATAAGTCATCTGAGGCCAAAGAAGTGCCGGCGGCTGATAGTCAGACATCCGATACCGATTCCGCACGCCGCCTTGAATTACCCGAGATCGACTTGCCGCTCGACATCCGCGCCCCGAGCCTGGTGATCGACGACTTCCAGTTGCGTGGCGCAACGTCCTACCGTCTAGCGCGGGCCACGCTGTCGCTGTCCACCGAAGGCAGCGACGTCGCGATTCATCGACTGCACGTGCGCAGCGATGACGGTGAAGCGGAACTTGCCTTGCAGGCTACTTTGAGCGGCGATTATCCCCTCCACGGCAGTCTGGAAACGCATATCGCACGTGCTCCGTTGGCCGGTCAGCGAGCGACGTTGACGCTGGATGGCTCTCTGGCCGATCTGGCGCTCGACCTCGACGCCAATGGTCCCGTCACGGCCACGCTGAAGGGACAGGTCGATGCGCTGGCACCGACCTTGCCATTCGATCTGTCGCTTGAGGCCAACGATATCACTTGGCCGCTGGCGGGCGCGCTCACCGCGCCTGAGCTCGCTGCGCAGAGCCGTCTGGACGCCGCCGCGCTGTCGGCAGCGCAGCGCGTGGGCGCAGGCACAGCCGTCTATCGGCTCGACACGCTGCATCTCGACGCCGATGGCTCCCTGGAAGATTATCGGGTCGCACTCGATCTGGCGGCACGTGGCGATGGCCTCCCCAAGAGTCGCTTGACGCTCGAGGGCCGTGGCGATACGTCTCACTTCGCCTGGGCACCGCTCACACTCGAGGCCGAAGGCGGAACCCTGACCGGCCGCGGTCAGGTGGACTGGGCCTCGGCACTTTCGGTGGAAAGCGAACTTCAGCTCGACAAGCTGCCCGTAGGCGCTTTTACCGAAGCCGTCGACGGGACGCTCAACGGTCAGGCGCGCGTCGGCTTCGACATGCAGCCTCAGGGCTGGCGGCTACGTATACCGCAGTTGGCCATCGATGGCACCTTGCAAGACAGAGCCCTGCGCTTGAACGCCAAGCTCAGCGGCAATAGCCAGATGCAATGGGCGATCGACCAACTCGACCTGCGTCAGGGCGATAACCGCATCACCGCCGAAGGCAACATCGGACAGCGTCTGGATCTGCGCAGTCGCATCGAGGCACCGCAACTCGCCACGTTATGGCCCGGGCTCGGTGGCGCCTTGCAGGGCGACCTCGACGCTCAGGGCTCCCTCGAATCGCCGCGTCTCGACCTCGATTTGACCGGCGAGGCGCTACGCTACCAGGCGCAACAACTCGAATCCCTGTCGCTGAAGGCGTATAGCGAAGGAATCGACGACCCGCGCGTGAAGGCCGATGTGTCTATCGAAGGACTCGAGGCCGGTGGTCAACGTGTCGACGCCCTGAGCGTTACGCTGTCGGGGCGTTTATCTCAGCACACCCTGGGGCTCGATGCCCAGATGAGAAGCGGCTTGCCGCTTTCACAAGCGAGTCTCACGCTCGACGGCCAGTACGACGCCGACACTCAGCGCTATCGCGGGTCGCTGGCGCCGCTTGACCTCGCGACCGAATACGGCGATATCGCGCTCGATGACGCCCTGGACTTCGATGCCGATGTCGCCGCCCAACGCGTGACGCTCTCGCCGTTCTGCCTAGTGCGCCAGCAGGGAGGCGAGGCCTGTCTTATCGACCAGGCGCGACTCTCCGCCGATGCCGGCGACGCGTCACTGGCCTTGCGCGACGTTCCCATGGACCTGCTTGCCGACAAACTGCCGTCGGGCTGGCACGTGGATGGCGGGACCCAGGGCGAGGCCAACCTGAGCTGGCAACAGGCGGGCCAACAGTGGCATGCCGAAGGGCAGATCGATAGCCAACTGGACGTCACCGGTGAAGATGCTCGTGGCAACCCGTGGGAACTGCCGGACAGCCGCCTCGCGGCGACGTTCGATGCCACGCCATCTCGCGCCGATACACGCCTGACACTCGATCAAGGCGACACCGGGCAACTGGCGTTGTCGTTGGGCATCGACGATCCGTTGGGCGAAGCCGCCCTGGAAGGGCGCCTGCAGGTCGATGACGTCGCCTTCGCGCCGTATAGTGCGCTCGTCGAGGGTTTATCCAACCTCGAAGGGTCACTCGCCGGCGATGTCACCTTCGCCGGGACGTTGCGTCAGCCCGATCTCGATGGCGAGCTGACGGCCGAGGGCGTAAAAGCCCGTGGCGCGGCCATTCCCGTCGCGATACGCGATGCGCGACTGGGCATCGACTTCGCTGGACAACGCGCCGATATCGAAGGATTCGTGGCGGGTGAAAAAGGGCAGCTCAACCTGGATGGCGAAGCCGACTGGCAGGACCCGTCGGCCTGGCAGACACGCCTGGGCATCGAAGGCCAGGAAGATCCGCTGGAGATCGGCCTGCCGGACTTCGGGCGTTTGCGCGTCGCCCCGGACCTGCGCGTCGATGCCAATCCGGACCGCCTGCGTGTGCGTGGCGATGTCGATGTTCCCTGGGCACGCCTGGAGGTGGGCAAGATTCCGCCCTCCGCCGTCGCACCGAGCAGCGACGAGGTGATTATCACGCGCGAAGAGGACGCCGCCCAGCAAGAAGACGCAGCATCGGGTGAACAGGGCGAGGCCACGGCTCAAGCGCTATCCGACGCCGGCATGGCACTGGATATCAGCGTCATGCTGCATCTCGGTCCGGACATGAGCCTGGAAGCCTATGGCCTCGAGTCGCAGTTGGAAGGCCAGCTCGAAGTACGCCAGGGTAGCGGCCCTGTGCAGTTGTTCGGCAATGTCAACCTGGTCGATGGCAGTTATACCGCGTTCGGACAGGATCTGATCATTCGCCAGGGGCAGATTCTGTTCAGCGGGCCGGCGTCCCAGCCGCGTCTACAGTTCGAGGCGATTCGCAACCCCGATACCATCGAGGACGACGTGACCGCAGGGCTACGCGTCACGGGCCGTGCGGAGAATCCGCAACTAAGCATCTTCTCGGAACCCGCGATGTCGGAAAGCCGGGCTCTTTCTTATCTGCTCAGAGGCCGCGCACCGGGCGACGACGGTGGCGATGGGGCGCTGACCTCGGCGCTGATCGGGCTCTCGCTATCGCAGAGCGGGCGTGCCGTAGGCCAGCTCGGCCAGGCCTTCGGGGTCGACGATTTAAGTCTCGACACCTCGGGCTCGGGCGAGGATAGTCAGGTCGTCGTCAGTGGCTATATCTTCGATGACTTGAAAGTTGGCTACGGCGTTGGCATTTTCTCCCCCATCGCCGAGCTGACACTGCGCTATCGACTGATCCAGAACCTGTATCTGGAAGCGGTATCCGGCGCGGCTCAAGCACTCGACTTGATCTATACCTTCAGCCTCGGGCGCAGCAGCGCTTCGCCTTGAGGCCACTGCCGCAGGGACACGCGGCATTGCGACCGATATCGAGGCGACGCCATTGGGCGTCGCCGTCGATATAGAACCACTGGTCGGCATGAGTGGCGAACCGAAAGCGGCTGGTCTCGGTAAGACGCTGAAAGCCATCGGCGTCGATGAAATCGGCACTGAACGTCACCGTGCCTTTCTCGCCTTGTTGGGTGCTGTCATGGACGATCAGCTTCAGCCAGCGTGCCTCGCTCCTGGCCAGTGAGTCGCGAGTGGGGCATGTGGCGGGATCCCAGGTAGCGATCAACGCGTCGTACGCATCGCGCGCGAAGGCGCTATAGCGTGCTCGCATCAGCGCCTCGGGTGTCCTCGCGCGGCTTGGCTCCTCATGGATCGGCGCACAGCATTCATCGAAGCGCCGTGACTGCCCACAGGGGCAGATATCGGACGCTTTTATACTCATTGTCATGCGAGATTTTCCCTATGTTGTCACAAGAATCGCTCGAGCTTCCCACGCCAGAAACGGCACTCAAGGGGCGTGAGACACCCCTACGTATCAGCGGCACCCATTATGTCAACGGCCGTTCGATGTTGCCCCCGTTTCCCGAGGGACATGAAGAAGTCGTGCTGGGGCTTGGTTGTTTCTGGGGTGCCGAGCGTCTGTTCTGGGAGATGCCGGGCGTCTATGTAACGGCGGCAGGCTATGCCGGTGGTTATACGCCCAATCCGACCTACGAGGAAACCTGCAGCGGACACACCGGCCATGCCGAGGTGGTCTACGTGGTGTTCGATCCCACTGAAATCGGCCTGCCGGAATTGTTGCGTGCTTTCTGGGAAGCGCACGATCCGACGCAGGGCATGCGCCAGGGCAACGACATCGGCAGCCAGTACCGGAGCGTCATCTACACCACGGATGAGCTACAGCGCCCGCTCGTCGACAAAAGCTTGCAGGAATACGACCATGCCCTTCGTCAGCAAGACTTGGGGCATGTCACCACTGAAGTCGCACCACTCGAGACCTTTTACTATGCGGAAGAGTATCACCAGCAGTACCTAGCCAAGAACCCGGCGGGGTATTGCGGCCTCAAGGGCACGGGGGTGGCCTGCCCGGTGACATAAAGCGCCAGACCTCTTCTAACAGTCGACGCGCATCAACCGTTGGGTCCTGCCGCCAGCGAGCGATGCAGCACCAGGTGCGCAGCCCAGCATTCCAGTTGCCCTGCAACACGCCGCGCCAGCCAGGAGCCAAGTTGGCCCTGGCGTGACTCGACGAAACCGACATGCCCGCCTTGGCGGGCGATTTCCAGGCGCACGGCATCGGCCGGGGCCGGCAATCGCGAGAATAGGTCGGCGGGCATGAAAGGATCGTCTGCGGCGTGCAGTATCAGGGTCGGCAGTTCTATGTCGCCCAGCAGGCGACCGGCGGAAGCGCGCCGGTAATAGTCACTGGCCGATTGAAAGCCGTGCAAAGGCGCCGTCACCGCGTTGTCGTATGCCCAGAATGTCTCCAGGCCCGCGAGCTGTCGTGCATTGAGCGTAATCGGCAAGGGGCCGGCCGCCAGCTTGGTGGTGATCTTGCGTTTGAGGGCGTTGAGCAGATGACGCTGATAGACGCGGGCAAAGCCACGATTGAGGGCATCGGCGCTGGCCGCCAGATCGAGTGGTGCACTGATGGCGATGGCCCCGGCCAGATCGAGACCGTCGCCACCTTGCTCGGCGACCAACTTGAGAAGCATGTTACCGCCCAGCGAGACACCGGCCGCCACCTTGATGGCACGTGGATAACGCAGCGCCAGCTGCCCGATGACCCAATAAGCATCCGCCGTATCGCCCGAATGATAGGCCCGGGCAAGCCGGTTGGGCGCCTGTCCACAGCCACGAAAATGCATCAGTACCGCCCGCCAGCCCATCTCACTCGCCGCGCGCATCAATTCGCGTGCATACGGGGAGTCGAACGAGCCTTCCAAACCATGGAACAGCACGAATACCGGTGCGTCCGCTCGTGTGGGAGCCGGCTGGGCCCAGGCCAGCTCGACGAAATCGCCATCGGGTAGATTAATGATTTCCGTTTCGCGCGCCAGTGGGGGAAGACGACGAAAGCGGGGTAACAGGGTCTGCACGTGGCGATTACCCAGTCCTCGTGGCGCGCAAAAATCGGCGGAAAACAGCGTGCGTGACATCGGTTAGGCTCTTGCGAATCTATCTGTAGCTTAGGCGCTGTCTGCAAAGTCGGCGAGCGAAGGACAGACAAGACAAAATCGGCGAAAGACGGACCGGGCTGGCTTACAGTTTACGCGTTGTAAGGCAGTGCCTAACGCGTTGCGTTTGCTCGGCAAGTGCCCTTCAGACACGGCCATACGTTGCCTCGAGTTGTTGCCATAAACTTGGTAAACCGGGGTGACGTGAATCCTTGCGTGCGTACAAGCGCAGATCCAGCGGGACATCCCAGCGCTCGTCGCCAGCGCGCACCAATTCGCCATTGGCCATCGGCGTGGTCACACTGCGTTGCGGCAACCATCCAAGCCCGTAGCCTTGTATCACCAGTTCGCGAATATTGGTGGCCTGCACACTTTCATTGAGCGTGTTCAGGTAGACGGCGTCCGGCTGGCGGCTGAGGTGTGCCTCGAGCGCGGCTGCCATCAAACCGCGTGGATGAAAGGCGATCAGCGGTTGGGGCTGGCGGCGCGTTCCCGGCAAGGTGAAACGCGGATGCCCCTCGGTATCGGGGGCGCTGACCGGAACGAGTCGCTCTTCGCCAAGATTCAGGTATTCAAGCTCGCTCATTTCAAGATCGAGGGCAATGCGACCACGCGGCCAGTACAATAGCGCCAAATCACATTCGCCGCGTTCCAGTCCATGCAGGTAATCGCTGATCAACCAGCTCGTGGCGCGCAAGTAGGGCGATATCGCCGGTGTCAGGGCATGCTGGTCGAGCCAATCGGGCAGGAAATTCGACACCAGACTCTGCGGCGCGGCTAGCAGGATACGCCGAGCTTCGTCGGCGGCAATCGACTGCAAACGGTCACGCGTCAGTCGCACACGCTCGGTAATCTGCTCGCAAAGCGCTAGAAACTCCTCGCCGGCGGGCGTCAGGCTCAACGGTAGCGTTTGGCGATTGATCAAGGTGGTTCCCATTTCCTCCTCGAGCAACTTGATACGCCGCGAGAAAGTCGGTTGGGTCACGTGCTGGGCATCGGCGGCCCGGGAAAAATGGCGTTCCCTGGCCAGCACGATAAAGTCTTCGAGCCAGCGAATTTCCATTGTCAGACGCCATCCATCATCGTTGACGCCGCACGCCAGCCGAGGCGTGCGGCATCGCATGGCGGCGCCCCGTCACGCGTAGGTGATCGGGACGCTGCACGTTTGTTTCTCCACATTGCGTTCAGAGTCGGCCTTCCTCGACCGCATGACACGCCACCTGGTTGCCATCGTCAGCGACGATAAGCTGGGGTACTTCCTGGCGACAGCGCTCCATGGCGTGCGGGCAGCGGCCATGAAAGACGCAGCCCGAAGGAAGGTGGACCGGTGTAGGCACCTCGCCGGAAAGGCGTACGTGCTCGGGGCGGTCATCGTCGAGACGCGGGATCGCCGAGAGCAATGCTTGCGTATAAGGGTGCTTGGGCCTCGCGAACAGCGAACGCGTATCGGCCAGCTCACACACCGTGCCCAGGTACATGACCGCCACACGCGTGCCGAAGTGCTCGACGACCGCCAAGTCATGGGTAATGAAAAGATAGGTCAAGTGGCGTTCGGCCTGGGCGTCCATCAGCAGATTGAGCACCTGCGCCTGGATCGACACATCGAGCGCTGAGATGGGTTCGTCGGCGACGATGAACTCGGGGTCGACGGCCAACGCCCGGGCAATCGCGATCCGCTGGCGCTGACCACCGGAAAACTCGTGCCCGAAACGCTTGCCCCATTCCGGATCGATGCCTACCGACGCCATCACGTCGGCCACTTTGTCCTGGACCTGGGGTGTCGTCCAGTCGGGGTGATGAAAGCGCAGGGGCTCTTCCAGCGTCTGTTGAATCGTCATGCGTGGGTTAAGCGAGGCATACGGGTTCTGGAAGATCATCTGCATGCGCTGACGATAGGGCAGTAGCCGCTTGCCACGCATGTTATCGATGCGCTGTCCGGCATAACTAATTTCCCCTGCGCTGGGCGACAGTAGCCCCATGACCAGGCGCGCCACGGTGGATTTGCCACAGCCGGATTCGCCGACCACGCACAAGGCCTCGCCCCGTTGAACGCTGAGGTCGACACCGTTGATGGCATGCACCTGCTCATTGCGCCGCACCAGGCGACCTTTTTCGAAGTGCAACTGTTCGAGAAACCCGTCGGCCAACGGGAAATGCTTGTACAATCCGCGAATTTCCAGCAAAGACTCGGCCTCAGCGCGGTTCTGTGACGTAGTCGCGGGAGAGGGCTGGGCGGCAACGGCATTCATGAGGCCTCCTTGGCGAGCATGTCACGCACCATGTGGCACGCAACGTCGCAATTTCCCGAGGTAACGAACTCGGGGACCTCTTCGAGGCAATCGCGGCGCGGTTGTCCCGAAGCGTCGTAACGATATTGGCAACGCGGATGGAAAGCGCAGCCACTCGGCGTATTGGATAATGCGGGCATCGAGCCGGGAATCTGATTGAGCCGGCTGCCTGGCGTGGTCATCTGCGGCAGGGCATTGAGCAAGCCCTGCGTGTAAGGGTGCTGGGCATCGTTGATGATCTCACGCGTCGGCCCCTGCTCGATGACGCGTCCGGCGTACATGACCAATGTGCGCTGGGTCATCTGGCTGACCACCCCCAAGTCGTGGGTGATCAACACCAGCCCCACGTTGTGCTTCTCGCACAGCTCGCGCAGCAAGGTCATGATCTCGGCTTGAATCGTGACATCCAACGCCGTGGTGGGCTCGTCAGCGACGATGATGTCCGGGTCCAGCAGGAGCGCGATCGCGATGATGATGCGCTGACGCATGCCCCCGGAAAGCTCGTGAGGATACTGGTCCAGACGTGTTTCCGGCGAGGGGATATACACCTGCTTGAGCTTGTGTAGTGCAATGGCGCGCGCTTCGCGTGTCGAGATGCGTCGATGCGCCTTCAGGCTCTCGACCATCTGCTCGCCGATGGAAAGCACGGGATTAAGCGTCATCATCGGATCCTGAAAGATCATCGAGATCCGGTTGCCGCGCACACGACGCAGATCGCGTGCCGACATTCGCGCCAGATCATTACCCTCGAAGCGAATGCTGCCACCGGCGATATATCCCGGTTTGGCGATGAGGTTGAGTAGCGTGAATGCGGCCACCGATTTGCCCGCCCCGGATTCGCCGACAATGCCCAGGCGCTCGCCACGATCCAGCGTGAAGCTGACGTCGCGCAAGGCGCGCACCTCACCTTGGCGCAGGGCGAAGCGCACATCGAGATTGGAAACTTCGAGTAAAGCCATGTGCGTTACCCCTTGTAGAGCCGAGGGTTCATGACGTCGCGCAGCCAGTCGCCAAGCAAGTTGACCACCAGTACCAGCACCACGAGGACCGCGCCGGGGATCAAGGTGATCCACCAGGACCCGGACTGCAGATAATCAAAGCCGGACTTGATCAATGAGCCCAGAGAAGGCTGGGTTTCCGGCATGCCCAGCCCCAGAAAGGAAAGGGCGGCCTCGGAGATGATGGCGTTGGCGATCTGGACGGTGGAGATGACGAAAATCGGCGAGAGCGTGTTGGGCAGAATGTGGCGAAACATGATGCGCCGGTCGCGATACCCCATGACCCGGGCAGCATCCACGTATTCCTTGGAACGCTCGGCGAGTACCGATGCCCGTACCGTGCGGGCGTATTGCGGCCATTCGGCAAGCCCGATGATCAACACCAGCAGCCAGACGGCGTAATCGCTATACACGGCACCCCCAAAGACGGCCTTGATCAATGCCCCGACGATGATGGCGACCATCAGCGTCGAGAACGATAGCTGGATGTCGGCAAGGCGCATCAGAAATGCATCGATTCGGCCGCCCAGGTAGCCCGCCAACAGCCCCACGGTGACGCCGATAAGTGCCTGGAGCATCACCGCCCCGAAACCGATGATCAGCGAGACGCGCGCGCCATAGAGAATGGTCGACAGCAGATCACGCCCCTGGGCATCAGTACCCAAGGGGAAAAGAGCGTCAGCCCCGTCGACCCATATGGGAGGAAGCTCGGAGTTGAGGATATTGATCTGGGTGAGATCGTAGGGGTTCATCGGCGCGAGCCAGGGCGCGCACACCGCTCCCAAAAGGATGCACAGGAAAATGGCCAGACAGAATTGCGCGATCCAGTCACGCTTGAAGCTGTAGACCAGGTAAGAATTACGGAAACGCTTCCAGCGGGAAGGCGTTATTGCAGTCGTTGTCGTCATGCCGGCTTCCCTGTCAGTTTCACGGTCGGATTGACCAGCCCGTAGATCAGATCAACTAGCGTGTTGGTGACCACGAAGATCAAGCCGACAATCATCAGGTAGGTGACGATGAGCGGAATATCCGAGCGCTGGATGGCTTCGAGGAACATGAGTCCCATGCCCGGCCACTGGAAGACGGTCTCGGTCAGGATGGTGTAGGCCACCATGGTGCCGAGTTGAACGCCGCCGACGGTAATGACCGGCAACATGGTGTTCTTGAGCGCATGCACGAAATAGATGCGCTTGAGCGAGATTCCCTTGGCCGTGGCGAACTTGACGTATTCCGACTGCAGGACCTCGAGCATTTCGGCACGTATCAGACGAATAAACAGCGGCAGCATGATCGACGCCAACGAAACGGCGGGCAGCACCAGATATGTCAGGCCATCGAGGGAGAAGAAGTTGCTATCCCAGGTGCCGAAGAGATGCGTCAAGTTGTTGCCGCGCCCGTATGACGGCATTCCGCCTTCGGTGGACAGCACACCGTTGAGCCACTGTCCCCATCCCGTCTCCACCGGAAACGGTGAGAAGTCGACGCCGATCGCGAAGAGTTGAATCAACATGATGGCCGTCAGGAAGACGGGGATCGAAATACCGATGATGGACACGCTCATGAAAAAGCGTGACAGGGCCGATCGCGGACGTATGGCACAGTAGACCCCGATGGGCACCGAGAACACCACGATGATCAGTGTCGCGGCAATCACCAGTTCCAGTGTCGCCGGTAAATGGCGCTGAATAACCTCTGTCGTCGGCTCGTTGAAAAAGTACGAGTAACCAAAATCACCTTGCAGGGCGTTGGCCGCGAAGCGGCCGTACTGCACGAGGAAGGAGTCGTTGAGCCCCAGCTCTTCTCGCAGTTCGGCCCGCTGGCTCTCCGGCACGGACTGTCCCACCATCTGCTGGATGGGATCGCCCAGATTGCTCTGTATGGCGAAACTGATAACGCTGATGACGAACATGACCACGAAGGCATGCATCAGTCGCTTGATCAGAAAAGCGATCATGGGTGGCGTGTCCTGTTAAACGGGCATCTCCGACCCATGCTCAGAGTGGGCCGGGCCGGAGAAACAGCGTGGATGGGAGTAGGGCAATGCCGCCCGATGGCGGCATTGCATGGTCGCGCCCTTACTGCTCGACTACGAGATCCCCGAGATACGGGAAGTTCATGACGTTGACCACGGGCTCGAGCTTGACGTTTTTCTTCGCCGCCCAAGCAAGATCCTGCCAGTGCAACGGCATGAAGGCGGCGTCGTCATACAGCGCCTTCTCGACCGCCTGCAGCATCTCTGCGCGCTTGTCACGATCGGTCTCGACATTCGCCTGCGCGACTTTCTCGTCGATTTCCGGGTTGCAGTAGTTGGCCGCGTTGTACTGGCCAGCCCCTGTTTCGGCGTCCGGGCACTCGGTGAGGTACTGATACAAGTTGGCGGAGTCTTCGGTGTCGGCATGCCAACCGATCATCATGATATCGGCGGCGCGATCGTCGAATTCCCCCCAGTACTGCGCCTTGGGCAAGGTCTTGAGGTCTACGTCGACATTGATGCGCGACAACATCGTGGCCACCGCTTGGGAGATCTTGGCGTCGTTCACATAGCGGTTGTTGGGCGCCATCATGGTGACCGAGAAGCCATCTTCGTAGCCCGCTTCCTTCATCAGCTCCTTGGCTTTCTCGACGTCGTAGCGTGGTTCCAGGCTATCGTTGTAACCGTCGTAGCCCTTGGGCGAGAGTTGCGCCGCGGGGGTCGCAAAGCCTTTCATCAGACGGTCGGCGATAGCTTGCTGATTGACCGCGTAGTTGAAGGCCTGGCGGACACGCGGGTCCTCGAACGCTTCCACACGCTTCTGGTTGAGCTGCATCAGAATGATGCGCGTCCCTGACATGGTGGTCAGCTCGACATTCTTGTCGGCTTTGACACGTTCCAGATCATTGGGCGGCACGGGGGCGATAAAATCGACATCGCCCGAAAGCAGCGCCGATACGCGGGTGGCGTTCTCGCCGATCGGTGTCAGCACGAGACGGTCGACATTGCCCGGGGAATCCTTGTCCCAGTAATCATCGAAGCGCTCGAACTCGACCTTGACGCCTTGTTGACGCGACACGACCTCGTAAGGGCCAGTACCCGAAGAGTGCCGCGATGCGAAGGAATCGCCATTCTTGACGATTTCGTCCTTGGGATCGCCGTCTTCCGTCTCGCCGGAGTAGTACTCGCTATCCATGGGGAAGATATAAGTCGCGAGATTGAGAACGAGCGGGTAGGGCCTATGCGTCTTGATCTCGACGGTGTGCTCGTCGATGGCGGTGGCCGAGGCGATAGGATCGAAGATCGCCTTGAAATCGCCGCTGCGCTTCAGGCGGTTGATGGTCCAGACCACATCCTTGGCCGTGAAGTCGTTACCGGTATGGAACTTGACGCCATCACGCAACGTGAAGCGCATCGTCTTGTCGTCGATGCGCTCCCAGTCCGTCGCCAGACGCGGTTCGAACTTGACGTCTTTCGTCCAACGCACGAGGGGGTCGTGAGTCAGATGCGAAAGCTGAAGGATGCCGCCGGAAAGCTGTTCATGGATATCCAACGACACCGGGTCGGCATCGTAGGCCATGCGTAATGTCACGGGATCGCTATCGCTGGATTCGTCTTGCCCCAGCGCTGGCAGTGGAAGCACGACGGAAGCGCCGAGCAACGAGGCCAGGAGAGTCTTCTTGTCGATCATGTTGAAGCCCTATTGTGTATTGTTATGCGACGAGAATCGTCAGCTTCAACATAAAGAGCTTTGTAGGAAGACGACAATCGAAATCTTGATGGTCGCCATTCGTCAGATGAATAACACCGTCCTGAGAGCTTCCAACGCGTGCTCGATATCAGCGCGCGACGCGGTCGAAGCGATGAATGTGCGAAGCTTCGTCGAGTTGCGATACCGTACACTCGAGATCGGTTACACAGCCGTCGGACAAGCCATAGACCCAACCATGCACCGAGAGCTGCTGTCCCCGCTGCCAGGCACGCTGCACGACCTTGGTACGGCATAGATTGGCGACTTGCGCGCGCACGTTGAGTTCGCACATCCGATCGACCTTCTCGTCGAACGACAACGGCTCCAACGCCTCACGGTTGACGCTGTACAATTCACGAACGCTATGCAGCCAGTAATCGATCATGCCGTTATCGCCGTCGGCGATCGCGGCCCGCACGCCACCGCAGCCATAGTGACCAACCACCATGATGTGTTCGACCTGCAGTACATCGACCGCGAATTGCACCACCGACAACGCATTCATGTCATTGTGATACAGCAGATTGGCCACGTTGCGATGCACGAATACTTCGCCCGGCGGCAAGTCGATGATCTGATTCGCTGGCACGCGACTGTCCGAGCACCCTATCCACAGATAATCGGGATTCTGCTGATGCGACAAGCGCTCGAAGAAGTCCGGGTCACGCTCGCGTACACCAGCGGCCCATTGGCGATTCTGTTCCAACAGCTTCTTGATATCGCTCATGTAATTCTCTTCATGCAGGGGGTATTCAAGCAACTTTTACCTTCTCAGCTAGCAAGCGTCAATCAGGCCCCTCCCTGAGCGTTCCCCGGACTGTTATCATCTTCACCATCGAAAAGTCAGGAGAACGACGTGGCTCAGTACGACTACGACCTATTTGTCATCGGCGCGGGCTCCGGTGGCGTACGCGCCGCACGCACGGCAGCCGCCACAGGTGCACGCGTGGCCATCGCCGAGGACCGCTATCTGGGCGGCACCTGTGTGAATGTCGGGTGTGTGCCCAAGAAACTGTATTCCTATGCGGCACATTTCCATGATGCCTTCGAGGATAGCGCCGGCTTCGGTTGGACGCTGCCCGAGGCGCCACGCTTTGACTGGGCGACGTTGCGCGACAACAAGATTGAGGAGATCAAGCGCCTCAACGGTATCTACGGGCGTTTGCTCGAAGGCGCCGACGTCACGTTGATCAATGGTCGCGCCCGCATCACCAGCCCGCACAGCATCGAGATCAACGGCGAAACGGTCTCCGCCGAGAAGATCCTGGTAGCGACCGGCGGTTGGCCGTGGATTCCCGATATCGAAGGTGCGGAACACGCCGTGGACTCCAATCGCGTCTTCGACCTGGAGACCTTTCCCGAGCGCTTCCTGGTGCTTGGCGGTGGTTATATCGCGGTCGAGTTCGCCAGTATCTTCAATGGGCTCGGCAGCGACGCGCACCTGGTCTATCGCGGCGAGTTGTTCCTGCGCGGCTTCGACCGTGAAGTGCGTGAGTTCACCCGCGACGAGATGCAGAAGAAGGGCGTCAACCTACACTTCGAAACCACCATCGAGCGTATCGAGCCGGTCGGCGATGTCTATCGCGTCAGTCTGACCAACGGCGAAACGCTGGAAGTGGATGTCGTGCTGGCGGCCACCGGACGCCGCCCGAACCTTACCGGCCTGGGGCTCGACGAGCTGGATATCGCGCTCAATCCCAATGGCACCGTGAAAGTCGACGAGCGTTATCAGACCTCGGAGCCGTCGATCCTCGCCCTGGGCGACGTGACCGGGGGCCCCGAGCTCACGCCCGTGGCGCTTGCCGAGGCCATGCACCTCGTCCAGCACCATTATGGCGATACGCCACCGCGCCCGCTGGATTACCAGGACATCGCCACGGCAGTGTTCTGTCATCCCAATATCGGTACCGTCGGCCTCAGCGAAGAAGAAGCTCGCGAACAGTGCGAGGGTGGGGTGCGCATCTATCGCACCGACTTCCGTCCCATGAAGCACACACTCTCGGGTAGTCAGGAACGTTGCCTGATGAAGCTGGTCGTCGACGACATGACCGACCGTGTAGTCGGCGCCCACATGGTGGGTGACGATGCTGGTGAACTCATCCAGGGGATCGCCATCGCCGTACGCGCACGCCTGACCAAGACCGACTTTGACGCCACGGTGGGCATTCACCCCACCAGTGCCGAGGAGTTTGTCACGATGCGCTCCTTGTCACGTCGCTAGCGATATGATGCAGTTTCGGATAGCAGACGGGCCACATCGGTGGCCCGTTTGCGTTGCTATTCGACAAAGGGATCTCTCTACGCAACGCATGCATACGAATCAATCATGATTGACTAGACTAAGAGCAGTCGTGGTTACATAAACGTCAGGGTAGTGACGCATTCCATAGTCGCCCATCAGTCTATAATGTATTTTTATGTGATAGCGACATGACGATAATCAGTCATTTGATCAATACATAAGCCGCTGTTATTATTGCGAACACATTCGCCATTAGCGAAAATGGATATGACACCCACGACCGAGAACTTCACGCCTTCCGCCGATCTAGCGCGTCCGAGCGTCGCCGACACCGTGATTGGCAGTGCACAGAAGACTCTTTTTATCCGCAAGCCCACGACCGACGATGGATGGGGGATCTACGAGCTCGTCAAGGCGTGTCCTCCCTTGGATGTCAACTCGGGATACGCCTATTTATTGCTCGCGACGCAGTTTCGCGATACCTGTGCCGTGGCCACGGACGAAGGAGGGGAGATCGTCGGTTTCGTCTCCGGCTACGTAAAACGCAACGCCCTGGATACCTATTTCCTGTGGCAAGTGGCCGTGGGTGAGAAAGCCCGCGGAACGGGCTTGGCACGGCGTCTCGTCGAAGCCGTGCTGATGCGCTCGGGGATGAGTGGTGTCCGCCATCTCGAAACTACCATCACACCCGATAATGAGGCATCGTGGGGGCTGTTCAAGCGCCTTGCCGATCGTTGGCAGGCACCGCTGAACAGCCGTGAGTATTTTTCCACGGGGCAGCTGGGTGGCGAGCACGATCCGGAAAATCTCGTCCGAATCGGCCCGTTCGAGCCGCAACGAATTTGACCCGCTTAAAGAGGCAATCTATGCAGACTGAGATTCTCGAACGTATGGAGTCTGAAGTTCGGACCTATTCGCGTTCGTTTCCCACCGTTTTCACCGAAGCCAAGGGTGCCCGTCTGCACTCTGAAGACGGTAAGCAGTACATCGACTTTCTCGCGGGCGCCGGCACGCTGAATTACGGTCACAACAATCCCCACATCAAGCAGGCGCTGGTGGATTACATCGCCTCCGACGGCATCGTTCACGGCCTCGACATGTGGAGCAAGGCCAAACGTGAGTATCTGGAAACCCTCGAAGAGGTGATCCTCAAGCCGCGTGGGCTGAACTACAAGGTTCAACTACCGGGGCCGACCGGTACCAATGCCGTGGAAGCCGCGATTCGTATCGCCCGCAATGCCAAAGGGCGCCATAACATCGTCGCCTTCACCAACGGTTTCCATGGCGTCACCATGGGGGCGCTGGCCACCACCGGTAACCGCAAATTCCGTGAAGCCACCGGCGGCATCCCGATGCAGGGTGGTAGCTTCATGCCCTTCGATGGCTACATGGGCGAAGGCACCGACACCCTGGGCTATTTCGAAAAGCTGCTGGGCGACAACTCCAGCGGTCTCGATATTCCCGCCGCCGTGATCGTCGAAACGGTGCAGGGCGAGGGCGGTATCAATCCGGCCAGCATTCCGTGGCTACAACGCCTCGAGAAAATCTGCCGCGCTCACGACATCCTGCTGATCATCGATGACATCCAGGCCGGCTGCGGTCGTACCGGCAAGTTCTTCAGCTTCGAGCATGCTGATATCACGCCGGACATCGTCACCAACTCCAAATCGCTATCAGGCTACGGACTGCCGTTCGCTCACGTGCTGATGCGCCCGGAGCTGGATATCTGGAAACCCGGCCAATACAACGGCACGTTCCGTGGGTTCAGCCTTGCGCTCGTGACCGCCGCCGCCGCCATGCGTCACTTCTGGAGCGACGATGCCTTCGAGCGTGACGTTCAGCGTAAAGGCGGTATCGTCGAAGAGCGCTTCCAGAAAATCGCCACCTTCATGACCGAGCAAGGGCATGACGCCAGCGAACGTGGTCGTGGCCTGATGCGCGGTCTGGATGTCGTCGACGGCGATATGGCCGACAAGATCACCGCTCAGGCCTTCAAGAACGGTTTGATCATCGAGACGTCAGGGCACTCCGGCCAGGTCGTCAAATGCCTGTGCCCGCTGACCATCTCCGACGAAGATCTCAATGAAGGTCTGGATATCCTTGAACGCAGCGTCAAGGAAGTCTTCAGTCAAGCCTGAGCGTATTATTCGTTAGTCCACTAAAGTTGTTATCGTCACATGCGTTACAGTGGACTGAGGATGCGGCCCGCGAGATTGCGGGCCCTTTATTGAGCACCATGGAGGATTGCGCTACATGATCGTTCGTAACCTGGAAGAGTGTCGCAAGACCGAGCGCTTCGTCGAAGCCGACAACGGCAACTGGGATAGCACGCGCTTGGTGCTGGCCGACGACAACGTCGGTTTCTCGTTCAACATTACCCGCATTCATCCGGGCACCGAGACTCACATTCACTACAAGCATCACTTTGAAGCCGTGTTTTGCTACGAAGGTGAAGGTGAAGTCGAGACGCTGGCCGATGGCAAGATTCATCCCATCAAAGCCGGCGATATGTATCTACTCGATCAACACGATGAGCACTTGCTGCGTGGCAAGGAAAAAGGCATGACCGTGGTATGCACATTCAATCCCGCCTTGACCGGGCGTGAAGTGCATCGTGAAGACGGATCCTACGCGCCGCTCGACGAATAAGCGCTAGCGTCTAGTTCGACCGCGAAAACGCTGCCGGATGAGGCAGCGTTTTCTTTTGTGCGTGAGTTGAGGTAAAACTGCCGAGGACGTCGACATTGATAGCATTAAGAGGCAGTGACAGGCGCTGTGGATCGTAGCCGTGTTGATTATGCCTCAGGTTCGCATAATATATAAGGAATCATATTAGCGGATGCTGCAAACCGGCACTTGCTAAATAACCCACGAAGCCCGCCACGGCGGGGAGTGCGGCCATCTCCAATCGCTTCCCGAGCGCCTTCCAAACCGAGAACGTCGGGTTCCCTTCCTCGCGCTCAATATGCAGGTCAACAATCACTTTTACCGGGTCCAATCCCAACGCCTCAGCGGCCCGAATTCCCACTTCATCCCCCATGGTTCCGCGTCCGTTTTTCCAGTGAGAGACCGTTTGGGGCTTGACGGCCAAAATCTGGGCTATCCGATAGTCCGAGGCCCCGTCATTGGCGGTTTTCAGGCGTTCGAGCAGTTCCATAGTGGTCATAGTCAATTCCCTGGGAATGTTGCGTTCCCATGCATCATAGACTGCTATTCAACAGGAGGGCGATGATACAGCGCCTGTTGATTAGTAAAGAGGGCTCAGACTATGGTTTCTCCGTTCCATCGCTGAACAGGGCCAACGGCCCGGCGCTGGGGTAGCTCCCCAGCGTTTCCCGTCAGCGATAAGCCGATGGAGAACGCTATGCAAAACGCACAGGGCCTAAATGTTGAAGCCGTTTCCAGTCCTGGGATTGATACTCCCCCTGCCTTTGATCGCCTACGCAGCGCACTTCACGACGCTGCCGGGCGTGACCGCATAACCAACAGCCGCACCCGCGACACCGTGGACCAACTGCGCGCCCGCGCCGATTTCTTCCGCGATGCGCTGCACGTCTACGCCGGTACCGGCCTGGGCTACTGGTACGCCGAGTTATCGACGCGACTGAGCCAGCTCGCCGACGAGATCGAAGCCGACGCCAGCGCAAACGGCATCATCGGGGGTGAGGCATGAAGACCATCGCCGATTACGAGATCGACGCCACCGTGGAACGTCTACGGGCCTCGGCGCGGGGGAGTCGGCGAACGGCAGCAGACGTATATTACGACGATGGCGGGGAGGCTGGGCGGCTCATCAGAATGGCCGAGCGGCTGGAATCGCTCGCCGACGAGATCGAGCGGGGCACCGCATGACCACCCACGCCGCCGCCATTGATCGCCAGGTGCTCGCCGACTCGCTGCGCCGCTGCGGCCCCTGGTACTGCACCACCGACGACGACGCCCTAACCAGCCACGCCAGCGCACAGGCACGCGCCGTGGCGACGGAAGCCGCGAGCCTGGGGGACGATGTGTACGCCTATCAGCGTGCCGCGCGGCGCGTCGAGCGGCATCAGCTAGACGCGCCCACCGGTTACGGCCACCGGGGCGGGCTCGCACGCATGGCGTGCCCGCTGTGGTGGCGTCGCCAGTTGCGCCGCCTCAATGCTCGCCGCCTCGAACAGCGCGAACGCGTGCTAGGGCGCGTGCATGACCGCGCCGGTATCTACGTCAGTCATCAGGGATTGAGCCAACGCCGCGCCCAGCAGCACCGCAACCGGGAATTGCTCGCCGGACTGGTCGCCACGAATCAGCACGCGCAGGAGTACACCCTGGCCGAGCTAGCCGAACTGGGGCTAGCGAATCCCGATCATCGCCGCGCCGAACTGATGTTGCGGCTCGCAGACACCGAGGACGAGGCTAATCGCCTGGGGCATGTGGGGATGTTCTACACCCTCACATGCCCGAGCCGGTTTCATGCCGTCATCAAGGGCACCGCGCGTGTCAATCGGCATTACGACGGCAGCACCCCCCGCGAGGCGCAAGCCTACCTAACCAAACTATGGAACAAGGCCCGCGCGAAATTCGGGCGCGACGGCCTGGGCTTCTACGGCATCCGCGTCGTCGAGCCGCATCACGACGGGTGCCCGCACTGGCACCTGTTGCTGTGGTGCGAGCCCGCCGACGAACCGGCCATCACCGCCATTCTTCGTCGCTACGCGCTGGCCGACTCGCCGCACGAAATAGACCGGCGTCCCGGCGACAGTGACGCCAAGGCGAAGGATCGCGAGCAAAAGCGCTTCAAGCCGGTGCGCATCGACCCGGCGCGGGGCAGCGCGGCGGGCTACGTCGCGAAATACATTTGCAAGAACATCAACGGCAAGCAGCACGTCCGGGGCGAGGTCGAGGGCGATCATCTCGACCATTACGGCCATGACCTGACCAGCAGTGCGCCGCGAATCGAGGCATGGGCCGCAACCTGGGGGATTCGTCAGTTTCAGTTCTACGGCCTGCCATCGGTGGGCGTGTGGCGCGAGCTGCGCCGCCTGACAACCGACGCCGACGTAGAGGCATGGGAGCAAGCGACGCGGCCCGAGCCCGAGGCGGCGGCGATCCTGGGCGAGCTACGCCGCGCGTGCCTGGGCAACCAATGGGCCGAGTTCCTGCGCCTAATGGGCGGTCCCATGACCAAACGTGACGATCAACCAGCGCGCCCGTGGCGCTTCGAGAAGCTGGACGATACCGGGCGCTATGGCGATCCGGTACCGGCGACCTACGGCGTGGCCGTCAGTAGTCAGGTCGGCACCGCCGAATACCTGACCCGGCTTTATCGCTGGACCGTCGAGCGCAAGCCGAGCGACGCCGGGTTTGATTTTGAGAAGTTGGGTGTCGGCGGCTCCGCCGCCGCTTGGACTGGTGTCAATAACTGTACGCCCCCCGACGCGGCACCGCATCGCGACCCGCTCAATGATTGGGAATGGCACGTAACTGAATCATTCCGCCGCATGAATCCGGCCCCCGATCCCGAAAACGTCCGCCGACTGCGTTTGCAGATCGCGCACGACGCCGAGCAATACCGCCACGAATCAGCCCAGCGCATCGCCGCCGCCCAGGCCGAGCGCCACCGTCTGCAATCAATACGAGAGGGCGAGGACATTGTCCGCCAATGGCTCGCCAACGGGAAAATCACACTAGATGAAGCCGCCGAGGTACTGACCGCATGACCAACCGGGAACTGGAATACAAACGCGCCCAGCTACGCGCGAAATGCGACGCCGTCGCGGGGCTATCGCCCATGCTCGCCGCCGCTCAATTCAAAGCGGCGGCGCTGATGATGGCCGAGATCGCCGACGAGCTGACGCGCCGCGAGCTGGCACGGGAGGCCGCACCCCATGAGTAATCCCACGCTAGGCACCGTGACGTGCCCGACATGCGGCACCGAGGGGGCCGAGGTGCGCCAATCCAAGCGCCGGGGCGGGCACCTGTACTGGCAATGCACAGATTGCGGCCTGAGCCAGCCGACCGGCGCGACCATTCAAAAGCGCCTATGGCGTGAGACGCAGTGGGCGACCGGGGTGCAGCCCATCCGCCCGGCCAACGTGCCCGACGACACCGAGCGACCGACGCCCGCCGAATTTGACCCCAACGAGCCCGAGCCCGAGACCGACACGCCGAGCGAGCCGCAACCGAGCGGGCGACCGAGCCCCGCGCGGGGCGTGGGCGTGTTGCTACTCGGCGCGCTGGGCGTGGGCGCCTTCCTCGCCACCCGATAAACCGACCGGAGACCGACCGATGACCATGCAAGCAACGCACGAACAAGACGACGCGGCTAACGCCCTGGAACAACTCGCCGCCGAGGCCGAAACCGACGAGGCCGCGCAGGCCCGCGCCGAGGATGCCGCCGAGCAGGCCCAGGCCGGGGAGTGGGAAGACGCCGAGGCCCAGGAGCAACAGGCCCAGGCCATCGCAAAAATGGCGGTGCAGGGCGTCGAGGTGGCCGCGAGCCTCATCCATCCCGGTCATAGCCTCGACCGCGAGAGCCGCACCCAGGGCGAAGACGTGATGATGCCCATCGCGCGGGACTTTTCCGGCGAGATCCCCGAATGGCTGCGCCCATACATGCACTACCTGAGCGCCGGGCTCTGGATCGGCGGCGTGATGGTCGGCGCGTACCGTCAGCGCCGCGCCGAGGATGCCGCCAAGGCCCAGGAACGCGAGGCCGAGGACGACGCGGGGCAGGCCCAGGGGGCCGCGCATGGCGTTTAATCCCGACACCTCGTTACCCAACCGGCACCGGCTGGTGTTGGGGGCGACCGGGGCCGGGAAAAGCCAGCTCATCCGCGCCGTCATCCCGGCGCGGGGCATCCGCCTGATCGGCTGGGACCCGGACGAAGACCACGACGGCCACCATTTCGATAACCGCGCCCAGTTTGCCCGCGCCGTGGCGCGGGGCGTGTCGTCGGGGCGACCGTTCCGGCTGCTATGGGCCGGGGCCATCGACCTCAAAACGTGGGAATGGTGGTGCGCCTTAGTGTTCACCGCGCTCGATGGCCGAACGCCGACCGAGATATTGATCGAGGAACTGGCCGACGTGTCGCCCAGCGCGGGCAAAGCGACGCCGAAATTCGGCGAGCTGATCCGCCGCGCGCGCAAATACAACGGCGGGCTAACCATGGCGAGCCAGCGCGGGACCGAAATTAGCAAAACGGTCTACACGCAAGCCGCCGAGTATTGGATCGGACGGCAGGAGGCCACCGACATTCCCCGCATGTCACGCCTCGCCGCCGTCAGCGAGCAGCGCCTGGCAGCCGTCGAGCCCCTGCACTACCTGTGCAAGCGCGGCCCTGACATCACCTGGCACCGCCTCACATTCGAGGGACAGCGCCGGATTTTGACCGAACTGAGCGAATGACGCTGGTCTTTTGAGCGAATGCTGTTGGATCTTGCCCCCGTTGCCACCCGGCACGGGGGCTTTTTTCGTCATCAACGAACAGCAGGAAACAGACATGGGCGATTACGTCGAGAAGTACACCGACAACCTGGATATGACGATTGTTGTATCGACTCTCACAAGCGCCGTGGTGATCGGCCTTGCGGTCTACGGCATGAAAAAAGCGGGGCTGAACACCGCCGCGAAGATCGTCAGCGGCGGCAAGTAACCCCACAGGATAGGAGAAAACACGATGCGTCAGATTGTCCGCATGCCCTCGCTTGCCAACGTCACCGCAGGCGGCACCGCCACGCTCAACATGCCGTTGGGCCGCACCTACGAAAAGCTGGTGCTACGCACTAGCGGCGTGACCCGTGAGCAGATGAAGGATATTCGTCTCTTGATCGACGGCAAGCCGGTGATCGAGTACGAAAGCGCCGCGCAGCTCGCCAGCATCAACAGCTACTACGGGCGTCACGACGAAGCCGGCTTCGTTACGATCTGGTTTGTGCGCCCGGAAATGAACGCCCTGGAACAACAGCGCGTCACCGGCCTCGGCACGGGCCTCAACGGCAAGGGCGTAGTGCAAACGCTCCAGCTCGAAATCGACATCCACGCCGATGCGACCAACCCCAGCATCGACGCCCGCGCGGTGCAGTCATCCCCCAAGCCCCTGGGTGTGATGAACAAGCTCAAGCGGTTTGTCTACTCAAGCGCCACATCCGGCACCTTCGAGATCGACAACATTCCCAAGGGACCGCGCATCGCCGCCGTGCATTTCTTCAAGGCCGACGACGATATTAGCCGCGTCGAGGTCGAGCAGAATTCACGCAAGATCGTGGAGGGCGACAAAGGCCTATTGCAGTACATGCAGAAGGAAGCCGGGCGCAAGCCGCAGGGCGGGTATCTGGCCGTCGATTGGCTGCAGGAAGGCGACCTGGGCCAGACCATCGACACCAGCCCGCGAAACATTCAGGACCAGCGTTTCCGCCTGACCCTGGACACGCCGGGCGCGGTCACAGTCCTGGTCGAGTACTTGGACGGCTACAACGGCATCTAAGGGGGTCGCATGGCGCTAACAGATTACACCAGCGGGAGCGGGGGCCTATTCGGCGACGTTCTCAGTTCCGAGACGGCCACCGACTACAGCAACGACGGCATCAACTACGGTGACGGCGGTTTTTTCGAGCAGGCCAAGGGCATTTTCGGCGGCGTCAACGACGTGCTAGGCGACGGCCTCAACACCTGGATCAACTTCGAGAAGGCCAAGGGCATCGCCGAGAGTACCGGCGATTCACAGGCTTATGAGCGCACCACGACGCAGACGCCCAGCGGCAACCGGCAGCAGCCCAACACCGCCGCCATGGCGGGGCTACCCGGCAACCTGAGCGGCGGGCAATTGCTGATCGCCGGGGGTGTGGTGTTGCTCGCGTTCTATCTCATCAAGTAAGGGGCTCGCGACATGGCAATGCCTCCAATGAGCTTCAGCGGGTCGGGTGGTAGCGCGGGGCCGTCGAGCGCCGGGAACTATGGCGACACGCAAGGGCTGGGCCTGAGCGTTGGCGACTTCTACGCCAGCGGCTCACGGGTGCGCAAGGATAACGGCATCGACTGGAAGATGGTCGCGATCATCGGCGTGGTCGGGCTCGTTGGCCTCAAGGTCTGGAAGAAATGACCGCCGAGGACATCGAAACCCTGTCCCCGGCGATGGGCGACGATGCCGATATTGTCATCGACGAGGTGAACGCGGGCCGCGCCACGCTGCTCGCGTACCCCGATGGATCCCGTATCGTCGTGCGCCTCGAAGAGTACGCCACGCAGGCACCCGAGCTGGTGATCGTGGCCGGGGCGGGCGAGGACGCTCCGGCCAAGGTGGCCGCGCTCTGTGACACCGCCGACCGTTGGGGCTGGTCCGTCCGGTTCCATACCAAGCGCCCGGCGCTGGGACGCATGTTGTCCCGCCTGGGATTCCACGAATCTGAACGGGTGTACCGATATGGGCGGCGGTAGCAGTAGCAGCAGCAGCGATAAAACCTATAACACCACGAACGTCAGCCAGCAGGCCGAGGGCGCGAACGTCTACGGCAAGGGCAACCGCGTCCTGGTCCAGCGCGCCGACGCGGTGACGCTCGACAACATCGCCAAGGCCCTGGAATCGGGCACCAAGGAAATCACCGGCAATGCCGCCGAGATGAGCGATGGCGCCTTCGACCTGGCCGACGAGATCGCTCAGACGAGCCGCGACATTAACCGCGACTCGCTCGAATTTGCCGAGGGCATCAACGTCGACTCGCTCGATATGGCCGATAGCGTCAATCGCGACTCGCTCGACTTTGCCGATGGCGTCAATAGCGACTCCCTGGGATTGGCAGGTGACGCCCTAACCGGCATGCAACAGCTCGCCCGCGAGGTCGCGCAGGCCGGGGAAAACGGCACCCAGCGCGCCATGGATTTTGTCAGCGACTATACCCAGCGCGAGCAGGTCGGCAATGCGGGCGACGCGACCAAAACCGTCATTTATGTTGCCGCCTTCGCATCCGTGGCGCTGGTCGGCATCGCCTGGGCATCGAAACGAGGATAAGACATGGCAACCGGTCAATTACGCGATTACGTCTTGAGCATCGAGCCCGGTAGCGAGGTGCCCGTCCAGATGAACGGGGATTACTTCCGGGTGCTAGACGCCGATGGGGCCACCGTGCGCGCCATCACCGACGCCGGGGACTCGCTCACCGTGCGCGAGGGCGAGGGCGCACGCATCCGGGCGTTTACCACCATCCGTTTTCGCAATGAGAGCGAGATTGCGCGCCGCGTGGTGGTGATCGTCGGCCTCGGGGAATTCGAGTCGGCCCGCATGAGCGGGGCCGTGGCCCCGGCACCCGCCGCCACGCTGCGCGCCGTGGGCGACATCGCCGGAGGCGAGACGATCCCCGACAACCCCGCACGCCGTCAGCTTGTTATGCGGGCCAGCGCCGACAACGGCGATAACCTGGCGATTGCGGGGCTGCCGATCCAGCCGGGCGATACCTTCGAACTCGACATCACCGGCGCGATCGACATCATCGGCGACAGTGGCGACGTGTTGCACGTCGCGGAGGTCATCTAATGGCACGGCTCATTCCCGCAGGTGGCGGCGGGCTCCCCGTGGGCGTGCCACTGCATCTACCACTCGCCCAGCTCCCGAAAAACACCGTCTTGCTCGATGGCTCGGACATGCCGGCCTGGGCCTCGACCCAGGTCAAAACCATGTATGGCGACACGCTGCCCGACTACCGGGGGCGCACCCCGGTGGGCACCGACGAGGGGGCCGGGCGTGTCGGCGACACCTGGGCGCAGACGCCCGGTCAGGGCGGTGGGGCCGATACCCACACGCTGGGCACCGACGAAATGCCCAGCCACGACCACGGTGCGAGCGCCAGCACCAACGGCCATCACGGGCACTCAGGCAGCACCAATACCAAGGGCTACCACGGGCACTCGGGGAACACCAGCACCACCGGCAATCACCGGCACTCTATGGGGAAAGTCCTAAATAATGTTGGCTACGAACATGATTTAGGGGGCGGGTCGACTGGCGACGTTGAAGAAAAGTCACAAAACACCTCATACGCCGGCAACCACTCGCACAGCCTGAATATCAACAGCAACGGCAACCACTCGCACAGCCTGAACATCAACGGCAACGGCAATCACTCGCACACCATCAGCATCGGCCAGCGCGGCGGCAACGCCGCACACAACAACATGCAACCCAGCATCGCCGGGCGCTGGGTGATGAAACTCAAATAGGGGGCACTATGACACCGACACGCCAAATCATCGCAGAGGCCGGGCTGGCCTTCGTCGACCTGATGAACAGTTATCCCGTGGATACCAGCGCACTCCCCGACGATGTGGCCTTCGTCGGAGTCGAGGGCGATTACCGCTGGCTCGAGCGCCAGCCGTTCGCCGGGCGCGAACTCCTGATCGACGACGAAACGAGCGACGCCATCGACGCCATTTTCGCCGACGCCGACGCCCAGCATCAGGCCCGGCTCGACGCCGAGGCAGCGGCGGCAGACGACACCACCACGGACGCCACGGGGGCCGCGTGATGCGACGCCTCGCGGCGGTGCTGATGCTCGGCGGCGTGGGCTGGTATCTCGTTACGCCACGCCAGCCCCTGCCGTCCAGCAACAACACCAGCGGCGGCACCACCACCGGGGGGCTCGGGGAATCCGGCATTCCCTGGGCGCCCGATTATGACACCACACCCCAGCCGGACACCGACACCGAGAGCGGCGGGGTACTCGACTGGTTAGGAGGTTTTGACGTGACGACATGGGAGCCACGCGGCATCCGCAACAACAATCCCGGCAATATCGAGGACACCGGCACCAACTGGCAGGGACTCGACAGCCCGCGCAACGATGGCCGGTTTCTGCGCTTCGTGGAGCCGGTCTACGGCATCCGCGCGCTCGCCCGCGTGCTCGATACCTACTACCGCAAACACGGCATCAACACCGTGCGCGGCGTCATCAATCGCTGGGCACCCAGCACCGAGAACGACACCAGTAGCT
Organism: Chromohalobacter nigrandesensis; assembly: GCF_023061285.1. GTDB lineage: Bacteria > Pseudomonadota > Gammaproteobacteria > Pseudomonadales > Halomonadaceae > Chromohalobacter > Chromohalobacter nigrandesensis. The sequence goes on along the minus strand of NZ_JAKGAM010000004.1, from coordinate 192,383 downwards.
ATATCGAACACGTCGCCGAGGAGGTCGGCGCGTCGCCCGATGCGCCGCTCGACATTACCAAGCCCGCCGTGCGCGTCCCGCTGATCGCCGCGATCATCGAGCACGAAAACGGTCAGCAGCCCTACGCCACGGCACTGATTAAACGCGGGGTCAAAATGGCATGAGCATCGCAAGCACACTCAAGAACGCCAGCACCCTAGGCCAGCTCGCCATGATCGGCGGCGCGGCCTATGTAGGATACCGCCTCTATAAAGGGGTGCGGGGCATGCCCAGCGTCACCGAAACGGCCAACAAGGCATGGTGGAAGACCTCATTCGGCGACCTGACCGAAGGCACCATCAAGCTAAGCACCTGGGGCGATAGCTGGGAGTATGACGGCCCCAGCATGACGCCGGACGAAGTACAAAATCGCTTTGATAACGGAGGATTCTCGACGCTATGAAACTCAACGACAGCCAGAAAAAGGGCGCGGGAATTGCGCTTTCGGGGATCCTGGGCATCTTTACCGGGCAATTCCTGCCGCCTGACGTGTTCACCTCACTGATCGGGGCGTTTGTATGACGGACGGCACACTGATCGAGGCCATCAATGCCGGGGGCAATCTCGGCATTCTCGCCATGGGGCTGTATATGATGCGGCTCACGACGCGCGTCAGTCGCCTCGAAATCGCCCAGGAGTTACGACAGGAAATGAAAAATGGCTAGCAAGAAAGACGCGCTCAACGCCTGCGGACGGCTCAAAAAGGGGTTCAAGTTTCGCAAGGGCGGCAAGATCGTCAACACCAAAGGCAAAGGGCGCCGCGCCAAGCGCGGCACCCAAGGGCGGTTATTCTGACGAACGCCGCCACCATGCCCGCGCCGCACGCCGCTGGCGCGGCTGGATATCCGGCGCGAACGACGCCGGTCCCCATTCGCGTCCCCACGGGTCGATGAGGACCGCATAAGGCCGGTAACGCGGCGTCGGCCCGCGTCGCACCTCAAACCTAAACCCGTGCCATTCTGGCATGGGTACCACCTGACCGCTCAGGATCGCCAGCAGCGCCGCGCGCTCGCGGCTGATCGTCTGCGCACCGCGCGCCCAACGCTCGGCGGTTTTGGGATGCACGCCCAGGATGCGAACGGCCTCATCGACGGACACCGACACCGCGCCGAACATGGTATCGAGGTCGATCATCTTAGATTGATTTTTCATATTGATAGGTTTCCCGCGTATAAAAACGTTATAAACGCCGGGCGCAATGCCCAGCGGCGGGAAAACGTAAAGACGCGCGGAAAAGACGTAACAAAGAGATGACGAAAATCACCAAAATAAACATCAAAGGTGGGACGCCATTGAGTGACAAAGATAAGGCCCTGAGTTCGCATAATATATATTATGTTAAATACCATGTTTTATCTTGTGTCAGTAATGGACATCCCTGCAACCAACTCCGTATGATCAAGCGCGATTTTGTTCTGGCGTCTGATATTCTGGCGTCTGAGTTCTACGCCCTCTCGTTTCGTTTCAATGCGTTGCCAAGATGGCCCGCGACAGGAAGATGCTATGCACTCCCGCTCGTTATTTCTTTCCGCTTTGTGCCTTGGTGTGCTGACGCTCGCAGGTTGCGTCTCACCGCAAGTGACCCAGCCCGCCGACGACTTGACCGAGACGGCTTTCAACCAACGTCTCGAGAGCCTAGAAAACAACCTGGCGCTACGCTGCTCGACTCAAACCGAGCTGTTACGTGTTCAAGCCGAACGCGCACAACGCATCGGTGACAATGTACGGGCTAATGGCAAGCTGCTGCGGCACTTACGCGCCGATGTCGAGAATATCGGTCAAGAACCACGCGTGGTGACCACGTGTCCCGTCGAGCGCAGCGATACTGCCAGCAAGGAAATGCTGGGGCGCAACGAATGGGTCGGCTTTCCCACGGTTGGCACCTATCTCAAGGCTCGTGTAGATTCCGGTGCCAATACCTCCTCGCTCTCGGCGCATGACGTGACGGAGTTCGAACGCGATGGCGAAAGCTGGGTGCGTTTCAAGCTGGCACTCGAAGATGATGAGCCAGCCGTCGACGGTATGCGTGACGACGTGATCGAGGCGCCGGTGACACGTCGCGTCAAGATCATTCAGGCATCAGGTACCGATAGCCGCCCCGTGATCAGTTTGCTGATGACCCTGGGGCCCCTCAAGCAACGCGTCGAGTTCACGCTCAACGACCGCTCGCATCTCGATTATCCCGTCTTGTTGGGCCGGCGCTTCCTCATGGACATTGCGCTGATCGACGTCAGCCAGGCCTACATTCATCCGCGGCCGGAATATCCCGGTGGCGAGAGCGCGGCAGAAGCGGCAAAGGATCAGCAGGACAACGATAGCGAGGAAGAAACTCGCTGAGCCGGCGCCCTTCCATGGCGCATCTCGATAACCTTAGTGGACGGCGTCACGGCGACGCCGCCTTGTCGACAAGGATAATGCATGTCTCGAGTGCCCTTTTACCTGTTGGTCGGCGCCTTGCTGCTCATCGGTATCGTATTGACCATCTTCCGGCATTTTAACTACGAAGTTCCCTTCATGCCGGGCGAGCAACGGCAGATATGGGAAGTCGAGGCACAGGTCAATTTCGATGCCGATAACGGCCCCGTCAGAGTCGATCTTGCCCTTCCCTCCAATCAGCCAGGCTTCCGCCTGCTGACGGAAAACACCGCTTCCTCGGGATTCGGTCTGTCGTATCTGCGTGACGACAAGGCACGCCATGCGCAGTGGGCCATCCGTCAAGCCAATGGGCCTCAGCAGCTTTATTACTCGGCTCAACTTCTGGTAACCGATGGCGAAGAAGAGTTTCTGGCCGAGCCCCCGGCATTGCAACGCGATATAGGCTGGGAGCGGCCCTATGACACGGCTGCCCGAGAAGTCATCGATCAAGCACATGAACGCTCGGCGGATGCCTTCACATTCACGCGCGAGTTGATCAAGGAATTCACCGATCAACGCCAGGGAGAAAACGCCCGACTCCTGCTCTCTCAATACGAGCGCCCTGTATTGCTGACGCGCTTGCTCAATCAAGCCGACGTTCATGCCCGGATCGTCAATGGCTTAACGTTGGAAGACGGCCGTCGTCGACAGTCGCTGACCCCGTGGCTGCAAGTATTCGAAAACGACGAGTGGGTGCTGATCAACCCTCGCACGGGACAGCAAGGCAAACCCGACAACCTCCTGTTGTGGGAGCGTAATGGCAATGCCGTGCTCGAAGTCCAGGGCGGCAGCGACTCTCGCGTGAGTTTCTCGATGCTGCGCCATAACGAGCCGGCATCGGTCGCGGTGCGCAATCAGTTTACCGACGACACCCTACTTAACTTCTCCATTCACAGCTTGCCCATCGAGGAACAGGCACTCTTCAAGACGATCCTGTTGATTCCCATCGGGGCGCTGGTGGTCGTGCTGCTGCGTGTTCTCGTAGGACTCGAGACTTCCGGCACCTTCATGCCGGTATTGATCGCCCTGGCCTTTATCCAGACGACCTTGATTACCGGTTTAATCGGTTTTCTGCTCGTCGTTGCCGTAGGCCTGGTGATTCGCAGCTATCTATCAAGGCTCAATCTATTACTGGTGGCGCGAGTGTCGGCGGTGATCATCACGGTCATCGCCATCATTTCGTTATTCTCGGTCATGGCGTATCGCTTCGGTCTTAATGCAGGACTGACCATCACCTTCTTCCCGATGATCATTCTTTCGTGGACCATCGAACGGATGTCGATCCTGTGGGAGGAAGAAGGCCCCAAGGAAGTCCTCAAGCAAGGCTTCGGCAGCCTGCTGACCGCTGTATTGGCCTACCTGGCCATGAACAACCCCTGGGTGCGCCACATCACCTTCAACTTCCTGGGTGTGCAGTTGATTCTCATGGCCATGATTTTGTTGCTGGGGAATTATACCGGGTATCGTTTGCTGGAATTGCGACGCTTCCAGCCCTTGGCGAAGGATGACTGACATGTGGGCGACTCCAGCCAAGTTGCAGGCCAAGGGCGTCATCGGCATGAATCGCCGCAACATACGCTACATCGGCCGCTATAACGATCGTCGGCTCTACCCCCTGGTCGATGACAAGCTGCAGACCAAGCTTCTGGCCAAGCGCCACGGCATCACCACGCCGGACTTGATCGGCACCGTGAGCACGCAGTTCGATGTAAAGCGCGTCGTCGAGATGGTGAAAGACGCGCCCGGTTTCGTCATCAAGCCCGCCAAAGGCAGTGGCGGCAAGGGCATTCTCGTCGTCGAGCGCCAACAGGATGGTGGTTACATCAAGCCCAGTGGCACCCGTATCGAGCGCGTGGACCTGGAACGACACGTCTCCAATATTCTGTCCGGTCTTTATTCGCTGGGCGGCACACCCGATGTCGCCGTGATCGAGTCATTGATCGCCTTCGACGAAGTCTTTGCCGCGTACACCTACGAAGGCGTGCCCGATATCCGCGTCATCATCTTCCGCGGATATCCGGTCATGGCGATGATGCGCCTTTCCACGGCGGCATCGGATGGCAAGGCCAACCTGCACCAGGGCGCGGTTGGCGTGGGACTCGACATCACCACGGGGGCGGCCTTGCGAGGCGTGCAGTTCAATCGCCCCCGCGAAGACCATCCCGACACCGGCCACGGCCTGGCTTCACTGTACGTTCCAGGCTGGGATGCCCTACTCCATCTGGCCGCCAGTTGCTATGAAATGACCGGGCTCGGTTATCTGGGTACCGATATGGTGCTCGACCGCCATCATGGCCCGATGCTGCTCGAGCTCAATGCGCGCCCGGGGCTGGCCATTCAGATGGCCAATGGCGAAGGGCTAAGACGGCGCCTGGATCTGATCGAGAAGCAGGCCGAGACACGTTCGGTCGAGGCACGTGTCGCCTTCGCGCAGCAACATTTCGCACGCGAGGGAGAACTGGCCAGTTCTGCATGATCGAGCGCGGGAGCCGGAGCGCGTCTGGCCCCGTCCGGGGCAACGGCGTAGAATGCTCCGCACTACCGAGAACGATGGTGTTGCGATGCTCGACCCCCATGCACTACTGACTCAGGCGGAACGCCAGTGCCAAAAGCACGGTGCGCGCTTCACCCCGATACGGCGACGTGTCCTGGAAATGATCGCCACCTCGCCTGGCGGCCTCAAGGCCTATGACCTGCTCGACCGTCTTGCCACAGAGCATGCCTCGGCGCGCCCTCCAACCATTTATCGCGCGCTGGAGTTTCTCATCGAGCAAGGCCTGGTGCATCGCATCGAGTCGCTCAATGCCTATGTCGCCTGTCCCTGCCCCGAGCACGTACATGGCTTTCAGTTACTGATATGCCGTTCGTGCGGGCGTGTAGACGAATTGCACCTCGACGACGTCAACGAGCAACTGACCCAGATAGCCCGTCAACAAGGCTACCGGATCGAGCGCCAAACTATCGAACTGCTGGGCTTGTGTGCATCGTGCACCGAGCAAGTATCCGCTTAACTCATCCATGCCAAAGCGACGACATGCCATGACCGATCTCTACAAGCAACTCGAGCCGGCCGCGCAAGGCAGGCACGAATCGACGAGCGCCCTGCTCGACGCCGCGCGCTGGAACGATGACGGGCTGATTCCCGCCATTGCGCAGCAGCATGAGAGCGGCGAGGTGTTGATGATGGCGTGGATGAACCGGGCCGCGCTGGAGGAAACGCTGGCGACCGGGCGTGTCTGCTACTGGTCCCGCTCGCGTGGCAAGCCGTGGCGCAAGGGCGAATCCTCCGGGCAGGTTCAACGTCTAGTGGCGGCACATCTCGACTGCGACGGCGATACTCTGCTGCTGAGCGTCGATCAGCAAGGCCCTGCGTGCCACACCGGGCGGCGCAGTTGCTTCTACATCGCGCTGGGCCAGGAAACGGCGGAAATCGACAGCGCCCCGCTGATCGATCCCGCCGAGCTCTACGACCAGCGTTAGCCATGCGTCGCCTTCTCGGCAAGTGCCTTTCGGGCCTCATGATCGGGCTGCTACGCGGCTATCAATACGTTATCAGCCCTTTGCTCGGCCCGCGCTGCCGCTTCTGGCCCAGCTGCTCGCAATATGCAGTGGAGGCCATCCAGATCCATGGCCCGCTGAAAGGCAGTTGGCTGGCGCTCAAGCGGATTCTGAAATGTCATCCCGGTCATCCCGGCGGCGTCGACCCCGTGCCGCCCGGACCAGGCGACTGTGGCTCTTGCGCCGACCACGAGCGTTCCGATACACACTGACGGCCCTCCACTTTTCCAGCAACTCACCCTTCAGCCAAGCTAGGCGGCTTGCTTGGCCACCGTATAGATACGATCGAGCATGGCATGCAGCCCATTGCTGCGTGTCGGCGACAAATGCTTGTCGAGGCCAAGCTCGCCCAGGAAGTCCGGCGGCGTCGCCTGAATCTCACTGGGGGGCCGGTCGTTGTAGATCCGCAGCAGTACGGCGATCAACCCCGAAACGATGGCGGCGTCGGAGGTTGCATCGAAATGCAGCCGGCCATCCTCCAGGCGGTCGTGAATCCAGACATTGGACTGACATCCCTGAATCTTGGTGTCGTCGCTTTTCAACGACTCAGGGAATGCCGGCAACTGCTTGCCCATGTCGATGATGTACTGGTAGCGATCCATCCAGTTATCGAATATGGCGAACTCATCTGCCAGTTCGGCTTGTGCTTCGCGTGCTGTCATGCGCCCTCCTCGCAAATCGATCACCCATTATAACGTGCCATCATCATGCGTGTCGGCGTCCGTGAGCCGGTGATGTGCCAATTGACGATGCCACTCTTCAGCCTCGGCGTGCAGGTAGCGCGCGGTGGTATCCAGGCGCGCATGGCGGGCGGTATGCGCCAGATAGCGCAACTCCACGCCGGCCTGCGCCTGATGGGTCAAGGCAGTGTGGCGCAGCCAGTGGGGAGTAGCCTTTTGTAGCGGCGCGCGCGTGGGCTCAGGCAGGTCGTCAAGAGCTTGGTACCCCGCCCGAAATGTCTCGCGAATCAGCCGATAGAGCTGGTTATCCCCTACCCCGCGCCGGCCATCCAGTGCGCGCAGCAACGGCGTGGTGTCGTCGGGTTCAGGCTGCGGTGACACGCCCAGCGTCATTCGCCACTCCGCGAGCAGCGTCATCATGTCCGGTGGCACCGGTACCTCGGCAAGCTTGTCGCCCTTCCCCACGACCCGCCACCACCAGCGCCCTTCGCGCTGGATGAAGTCGCCCATGCGCGCCTGAGCCACTTCACCGAGTCGCGGTGCCAGCAGGTAAGCAAAGCCGAACAAGAAACGCCGCCGTGCCCAACGATAATAGGCGCCGTCACCGGCCTGCGGTGACGGCGGCGTTTGCAACCACGCCCAGAAGCGCTGCCATAGCGCTCGCTCGAGATAACGCTCGATACGTTCGCTGCGATTGTCCATGCGCCGACGTTTGTCGCGCATCAGCCGAAACGGATTGTGCTCGAGCCATCCCGCCTCGACTAGCCAGGCGAACATGCCTTGCAGAATGACCAAAGACTGACGTCGACTGGCCGCCGATAATGGCTGCCGGAATGGCCGCCAATTCAAATCGGCACGTGGACGCGACGGCCCTACCCAGCGTGATGCCGGTTGCGGGTCGGCCAGGAATCGTTCGTAAGCATCCAGTGTGTCACGGCGTATGTCTCCCAACCCTTCGCCACGCCGCTGAAGCCACAACAGCAAGCGCTCGGCTTCCTTGCGATAGGCGCGCCATGTCTGGGGGCTCGACTCGAATTCGCGCAACCAGAGTGCGATGGCGTCCACATCGGTACGCGCCGAGATATGTGCACTACGCCTCGCGCGCTGGCCCTCGATCTCGCTCCCAACCTCTCTCGGCGTCGCTTCTGGCGGCGCCGAGGCGATACCGGTTTCGAGGGCGATGATCGCCTCGAGTCGTCCTTCCTGCTGTTCTTTCGGCTTCTGCCCTCGCTCGTCCTGCATGACGCCTGGTGCCTTCTGTGTCTTTATTGCCGCGAGTCTCCGATATTACGTCCAATAATTCAAGATAATGCGCGTAATCTTGAATTTATTGGAAATTTCATAATGTATTTTACGTATTACGTTTAATGTAATATTGGCCAATTGCGGGTAACGAGGTATGCTGTGAAGAGTAATCCAACGCCCTGTATGGCGCCCGGTACAGAGGACTCGACATGGCCCGCAACGGCATTCAATACGAGGACGTGCAGCGCGCGATCGATACGCTGCTACGTCAAAACGACGCGCCCACCGTCCAGAAGATTCGCGACATCCTGGGCACGGGAAGCTTCACGACCATCAGCGATCACTTGCGGGAATGGCGATTGCGGCGGGAGCGGAACCGCGATGTCACGGCGAGCGATACCCCGCCGGAGGCGCTGCAGGCATGGATGACGGATCTCTGGGAAAAGGCCCAGGCGCTGGCGGCGGAGTCGCTGGCACATTATCGCCAGGAGGCCGATCAGCGTGTCGAAGAGGCGCAAACCGAGGCCCAATCCGCCGCGCGCAAGGCCGCAGACGCCGAGGAGCGCCTGGCAGCGTTGAATACGCATTTCGAGCAGGCCCAGGCACGGCTGGAAGAAAAGACGATGCAACTGGCCAACGCGCAAAGCGAGCTGCAAGCGGCCCATCAGCAGGAAACCCAGCAGGCACGGCGCGTGCAGCAGCTCGACGAGGAATGCCAGAAACATCAGCGCCACCTGGAAACCGCTCGCAGCGAGCACCGCGATGCCATGACAGAGCTCTCACGTGAGCATCAAACGCAGCTACAACAGGAAGAACAGCGCCACGAAGCGGCGGAAGCACGCTTGATGGGGCTTCTCGATGACGCGCGTCAGGAACGCCAGAATATCGAGAAGCAGGCCCAGAAACACGCTGCGTCGCTGGAACAGAAATTCGAGCGTGTGCAGACAGAGCTCGCTGAGCAACGTCGCCACTACACGGCACTGGAAGAAAAAGCGCGCAGCGAAACTACGCAACGGCAGGCATTGGAAAACAAATTGCGGGAAAGTCAGGGCCAGCTACAGCAGATACAAAGCGACAACCGGCGGGCGGAGCGCGAGCTCGAGCAGCAGCACGCCATCAATCGGGAGCTGCGCGAAAAACTGGCACGCCTACCACTGCCGCCCTTCGTCGTCTAATCCGAAACGCGGATGCTTCTCGGGCGGCAACCTTCGAAATAACGAAAGCCCGCACATGGCGGGCTTTCGAGGCTGGTTCAGAGCTGTTGCAACCAAGAGTGGTCGCGGCTAGCGTCGATCAGCGATAATAGGCGTTGGTATCATCGGTATGGTCGGTGACGTCACGGATACCGACCAGTTCGGGAATGCGCTCGACCAGCGTCTTCTCGACCCCGTCTTTAAGGGTTATATCGACCGCAGCGCACCCTTGGCAACCGCCGCCGAACTGCAGCACGGCGAAGTTTTCCTCGGTCAACTGTATCAGACGAACTTCACCCCCATGCGCCGCCAGGCCGGGATTGATTTCGCTGTAAAGAATGTAATTGACACGATCCTCAAGCGGGCTGTCGGCGTTGACCTGCGGCATCTTGGCATTGGGCGCCTTGATGGTCAGCTGGCCGCCCATGCGGTCCGCATTGAAGTCAACCACTGCCTCTTCGAGAAACGCGATGCTGTTCTTCTCGAGATATACCGTGATCTTGTCCAGGTCGAGCCTTTCGTCGCTCGGCTCTTCCTCACCCGGCCGGCAGTAAGCCAGACAGGTCTCGGCGTATGGCGTCCCCGGCTGGGTGATGAAGATGCGCACCGCGATGCCTTCGACGTTCTGCTTGGCCAACAGCTCGGCAAGATATTCCTGAGCGTTGTCGGTGATTTGGATGGGCTGGCTCATAACACGTTACTCTCTACCTGAGATGTTGCCTTCATGGTATGAAAAAGTGTCGCCCGACACAATCCCGAGTATTTTGCTGGGTCTTGGCGACTGCCCACATTGCGGCGCTTCTGGTACCATCCCCGGTTCTTATACCGCCTGCGTGACATTGGCCTCGAGTCTGTCTCGCTGACGTTCGTTCTATCGCTCGGATCCCGCTGGAGAAATACGCTGACATGCCTGCCGCCACTGCTTCGTCATTAACACTCGCCGCTTCGTTCTCGTCGCTCCATGAACAGCTGGCACGGCGCATCATGATCCTCGATGGTGGCATGGGCACCATGCTGCAGGGCTACGAGCTGGATGAAGACGACTTCCGGGGACAGCGCTTCGCTGACTGGCCGAGCGATCTCAAGGGCAACAATGACTTGTTGGTGCTGACCCGGCCCGATGTGGTACGCGACATTCATCGCGCCTATCTCGAAGCCGGCGCGGATATCGTCGAGACCAACACCTTCAACAGCACCCAATTGTCGCAATCCGATTACGGCATGCAGGCCCTGGTGCCGGAGATCAACCGCGAAGCGGCGCGCCTGGCCAAGGATGTCTGCGAGGCGATGGGATCGGAAACCGGCGTGCCCCGCTATGTCGCCGGCGTGCTGGGGCCAACCTCGCGCACGGCGTCACTCTCACCGGATGTCAACGACCCTGCCAAGCGCAATGTCACGTTCGATCAGTTGTTCGACAACTACTACGAGGCGGCCGACGCCCTGATCGACGGCGGTGTCGACCTGTTCATGATCGAGACCATCTTCGACACGCTCAACGCCAAGGCCGCCATCTATGCGCTCGAAACGCTGTTCGAGGCGCGCGGCGAACGTTGGCCGGTGATGATCTCGGGCACTATCACCGACGCCTCGGGGCGCACGCTTTCCGGACAGACCACCGAAGCGTTCTGGAACTCGATCCGCCATGCTCAACCGCTGTCCGTGGGGCTCAACTGCGCCCTCGGCGCGGCGGAACTGCGGCCCTATCTCGAAGAACTCTCCCACAAGGCCGATACCTTCGTTTCGGCGCACCCCAATGCGGGGCTGCCCAACGAGTTCGGTGAATACGATCAGACCGCCGATGAAATGGCAGCGATCGTGCGTGAATTCGCCGAAAGCGGCATGGTCAATATCATCGGCGGCTGTTGCGGTACCGCCCCGGAGCATATTGCCGCCATTCGCGAGGCGGTTCGCGAGCTGGCGCCCCGCCATGTCGTCGAGCGTCCCAAGGCCTGCCGTCTCGCAGGGTTGGAGCCGTTCAACATCGAAGCGGACTCGCTGTTCGTCAACGTCGGCGAGCGTACCAACGTCACTGGGTCGGCGCGCTTCAAGCGCTTGATCAAGGATGAGGACTACACCACCGCTCTCGAAGTGGCGCTGGAGCAGGTCGAGAACGGCGCCCAGGTCATCGACATCAACATGGACGAGGGCATGCTCGAGTCCCAGGACGCCATGGTGCGCTTCCTGAACCTGATCGCCTCGGAGCCGGATATCTCGCGCGTGCCGATCATGCTCGACTCCTCGAAGTGGGAGATCATCGAGGCGGGGCTCAAATGCGTCCAGGGCAAGTCGGTGGTCAACTCGATCTCGCTCAAGGAAGGCGAAGACGCCTTTCGTCACCAGGCCATGGCCTGCCGCCGCTACGGGGCTGCCATCGTGGTCATGGCCTTCGACGAAGAAGGCCAGGCGGACACCTTTCAGCGCAAGACGCAGATTTGCGAGCGCGCCTACCGCCTGCTGGTCGATGATATCGGCTTCCCGGCCGAAGACATCATCTTCGATCCCAACATCTTCGCCATTGCCACCGGCATCGAGGAGCACAACAACTACGCCGTCGACTTCATCGAAGCCTCGCAGTGGATTCGCAAGCATCTACCTCACGCCATGCTTTCCGGCGGCGTTTCCAACGTTTCGTTCTCGTTTCGCGGCAACAACGCGGTGCGTGAAGCGATCCACTCGGTATTCCTCTATCACGCCATCAAGGCCGGCCTGAGCATGGGCATCGTCAATGCCGGACAACTGGCGGTCTACGACGATCTCCCCGCCGAACTGCGCGAGGCCGTCGAGGACGTGGTGCTCAACCGGCGCGACGACGGCACGGAACGCCTGCTCGACATTGCCGACAAATACAAGGGCGACGGCAGTGGCGGCGAGAAGAAAGAAGACCTGGAATGGCGTAGCTGGGAAGTCGAGAAACGCATCGAGCATGCCCTGATCAAGGGCATTACCGCGTATATCGAGGACGACACCGAACTGGCCCGACAACGTGCCGAGCGCCCCATCGAGGTCATCGAAGGGCCGTTGATGGATGGCATGAATGTGGTCGGCGACCTGTTCGGCGATGGCAAGATGTTCCTGCCTCAGGTGGTCAAGTCGGCGCGGGTCATGAAACAGGCGGTCGCCTATCTCATCCCCTACATCGAAGCCGAGAAGAGCGCGGGCACACAGGCCAAGGGCAAGATCGTCATGGCCACGGTCAAGGGCGACGTGCATGACATCGGCAAGAACATCGTCGGCGTGGTCCTGCAGTGCAACAACTACGAGGTCATAGACCTCGGCGTGATGGTACCGGCGGAGAAGATCTTCGCCGCCGCGCGCGAGCATAACGCCGATATCATCGGTCTTTCCGGGCTGATCACACCGTCGCTGGACGAGATGGTCCACGTGGCCAAGGAAATGCAGCGCCAGAACTTCGATATCCCGTTGCTGATCGGCGGCGCCACGACCTCCAAGGCACATACGGCCGTCAAGATCGAACCCGGCTACGAGCACCCGGTGATCTATGTTGCCGATGCCTCCCGGGCCGTGGGCGTGGCCGGCAAGCTGCTCTCGCCAGGGCTCAAGGAAGCCTATGTCACCGAGATCCGCGAGGAATACGACAAGGTTCGCGAGCGCAATGCCAAGCGTCGCCCCAAGGCTGCCGACCTCACTTACAGTGAGGCGCGCGAACGCCGTCCCGCTCTTGATTGGGCCGATTACACGCCGCCCGAACCGACCTTCAGCGGGCTCAAGGTATTCGACGATTATCCTTTGGAAGAACTGGTCGAGCGCATCGACTGGACGCCCTTTTTCATGAGCTGGCAGTTGTCCGGCAAGTACCCCAAGATTCTTGAGGACAAGGTCGTCGGCGAGGCGGCCCGCAGCCTGTTCGCCGATGCCCAGACGATGCTTCACAAGCTGGTCGATGAACGCCACATAACGGCGCGCGGTGTGATCGGCATGTGGCCGGCCAACAGCATCGACGACGATAGCCTCGAGGTGTATGCCGATACTTCGCGCAGCGAGGTGATCGAGCGTCTGCAGCATATTCGCCAACAGACCACCAAGAACCGCGACGGCGTCTGCCAAAGCCTCGCCGACTTCATCGCGCCGCGTGACCTGGAAAACGGCGAGCCCAGCGGCAAGCAGGATTGGATCGGCGGTTTCGCGGTGACCACCGGGCACGGTGCGGACGAGCTAGCAAAGCAATACGAGGCGGCCGGCGACGATTACAACGCCATCATGGTCAAGGCCCTGGCCGATCGCCTTGCGGAAGCCTTCGCCGAACGCATGCACGAGCGTGTACGCAAGGAATTCTGGGGGTATGTGCCCAATGAAACCCTGGACAACGACGCGTTGATCGCCGAGAAGTACCAGGGCATTCGGCCTGCTCCCGGCTATCCCGCCTGCCCGGACCATACCGAGAAGGCCACGCTCTTCCGGCTGCTGGATGCCACCGCCAAGACCGGCATCGAGCTGACCGACAACTACGCCATGTGGCCTTCGGCGGCGGTCTCAGGCTGGTACTTCTCCCATCCGCACTCGAAATACTTTTCTACCGGCAAGATCGGACGCGATCAGGTCGAATCGCTGGCGGCGCGCAAGCAAATGCCATTGAAGGAGCTCGAACGTTGGTTGTCACCCGTTCTGTCCTACGATCCCGAATGAGAGATACCATCGAACGGCCTTTTTAATAACATAAATGCAATAAGCTATTATTATTTATTCTTTCAAAGAATATAGAAGGCAGGGTAAGGTGCCCTGCTACGGCAATCCATGTGACTAGCAGGACACCGCCTGTATGTATCGGTACGACACGTACGACCAAACGCTCGTCGACGAGCGCGTCGCCCAGTTCCGCGACCAGATGCGCCGCTATCTCGAAGGCAAGATCAGCGACGAAGAATTTCTGCCGCTGCGCGTGCAGAACGGCCTTTATGTGCAGCGCTATGCGCCGATGCTGCGTATTGCCATTCCTTACGGCATGCTGGCCTCCTATCAGCTGCGCAAGCTGGGGGAGATCGCGGCACGCTACGATCGCGGCTATGGTCATTTCACCACGCGCACCAATCTGCAGTTGAACTGGCCGAAACTCGAGGACGTGCCGGACATCCTGGCCGATCTGGCGAGCGTGCAAATGCATGCCATCCAGACCAGCGGCAACGATATCCGTAACACCACCACCGATCAGTTCTCCGGCATCGCCGGCGACGAGGACGTCGACCCGCGCCCTTGGTGTGAGTTGATTCGTCAGTGGTCGACCTTTCACCCCGAGTTCGCCTATCTGCCGCGCAAGTTCAAGATCGCCGTGACCGGTGCCGAGGAAGACCGCGCGGCCATCCAGGTGCACGACGTGGGCCTGCGCTTCTGGCGCAACGAGGACGGCGACGTGCGCGTCAAGGTACTTGTTGGCGGCGGTCTGGGGCGTACGCCGATGATCGGCGCCGTGATCTGTGACGACCTGCCGTGGCAACACCTGCTGACGTATCTCGAAGCGATCCTGCGCGTCTACAACCAATACGGCCGGCGCGACAACAAGTTCAAGGCGCGTATCAAGATTCTGGTCAAGGCACTGGGCATCGACGAGTTTCGACGCCGTACCGAGGCAGAATGGGCCCACCTCAAGGATGGCCCTCAGACGTTGACCGACGAGGCGATTTCCGCCGTGGCCGGCCACTTCGTCGAGCCGCCCCGTCGCGATGTCACCGAGGACGCCATTCAGGCCTACGAGCGCCTGCGCGGGGAAAACCGTACCTTCGCTCGCTTCGTGACCAACAACGTCACCGACCACAAGGTTCCCGGTTACAAGGCCGTGACGCTGTCGCTCAAGCGTCACGACCATTCACCCGGCGATGTGACCTCTGAAGACATGGCCGCCGTTGCAGATCTGGCCGACGAATTCAGTTATGGCGAGCTGCGCGTCACGCACGAGCAGAATCTAGTGCTGACCGATGTGCCGGTGGATCGCATGGAAGAACTCTGGCAACGCCTCGAGACGCTGGGCATGGCGAATCCTACCGTAGGCACCCTGGCCGATTTGATCTGCTGCCCAGGCGGCGATTACTGCTCGCTGGCCAATGCCAAGTCGATCCCCGTTGCCCAGGAAATCCAGCAGCGCTTCGAAGATCTGGACTTCCTCTATGATCTGGGGCCGCTGGAACTCAACATCTCCGGCTGCATGAATGCCTGCGGTCACCACCACGTGGGGCATATCGGTATTCTCGGCGTCGACAAGAAGGGCGAGGAGTATTACCAGATTTCACTGGGCGGCAGTCAGGGCAACGAGTCGTCACTGGGCAAAATTCTTGGTCCGTCTTTCTACCGAGAAGACGTGACCAACGTGATCGACAAGCTACTGAAGGTCTACGTCGGCGAACGCACGCCCGACGAGACGTTTCTCGATACCTATCGCCGCATCGGCCTGAAGCCTTTCAAGGAGCATGTCTATGCCTGAGCAGCCACGCACTCTGATCGCCAATCGCCGCGTTGAGGACGATGAATGGGTACTCTGCGAGGAAGATGCACCACGCCCCGAGAGCGGGCGGGTCATCGTCCCGTTGGTGGAGTGGCAGGAAGCGTCCGGCGACGACATCGCGCCGTTGCTTGCCAGCGATACCGAGCTTACGCCCGAGCTCGCCGAGCAGCTACTTGCCGCGCCGCTGATCGCCATCGACTTTCCCAGGTTCACCGATGGCCGTGGCTACAGCATTGCGCGTCAGCTTCGCGAGCGCCATGGGTATCGGGGACAGATTCGCGCGGTCGGCGACGTCCTGATCGATCAACTGTATTACATGTCGCGCTGCGGCTTCGATGCCTTCTTGCTGCGCGAGGATCAAGTCGTCGAAGATGCACTCAACGCTCTGGACACGTTCAGCCTCAGCTACCAGCCCGGCACCGACACGCCGGAGCCCCTGTTCAGACGGCGTATGCGCGAAAGCGCCTAACGCTGCCAGGCACTGGCCGACGCACGCTCAAACGAGAACGACGTCGGCCTTTTCCTCGCTTTTGCTCTCCGACAGGCAGGTAATCAGCCCCGCCGTTTCTGCTGGCGTTCGCGATTTCTGGCGCGGGCACGCTCCGACTTGCGCAACATGGCATAGGTGGCACCCAAGCCGCCGTGGCTTTTATGCGCCGAGACATAAGCTTGCACCTCGTCGAACTGCGCCAGCCATTTGCCGACGTAGGAGCGTGCGATATTCGCCTGCCCTTCAGCTTCCTTGCTACGACCATGCACGATCAACACACAACGCAGGTCGTGCTCGCGCGCGTCTCGTATGAACCGAAACAGCTCGCGGCGACATACTTCAAGCGGCCTTTTTTGCAAGTGCAAATACGCTTCCGGGGCATAGCCGCCATGGCGCAAACGCTCAAGAACGCCGAGTTGAATGCCATCGCGGCGATACTCGATAGGGTCGGCCGGCCCTACCAGCTCGACGAACTCATCGGATAAGAAATTGCTCTCCGACTCATCGGCCTCGGCCTGAGCACGGCGAGCCAATTGAGCCTCAGAAGGAACGGTGGGGGAATGCTCGACGTCGGCCTTGTCGTGACCTTTAGTCAATGGTTGAACGTCTTCCCCTAACATTTGCCTAAATAGATCGTCCCGCATGTGCTGGCTCATTGGCTTGCTCTCCTATGGCCCACGATCTCGGGATGTCGTTGACGGTTCCCAAGCTAACGAGATAATGCCACACTTCCCGCCCCTGGCGGCAAGCGCAAACATGGGCACCCTACTTCGCTCGTACACAGCCTTGCACTTCAAGAACTCGGGAGATGCCAATGCGCTGGGTCTATAGAATCGGGGTTGCCGCCGTACTCGTCATCGTTCTCGGGGTCGGCTACCTTTGGTACGCCTTCCAGAGCCCCTATGGCTATGCAGCACCCGCTAACCCTCCAATCATGGATCGTCGCCTCGAACACCATACTGTATTTGTCTATGGCACTCTGCGTTATGCCCCGATCCGCTGGTTAATCATGGGACGTGCCGGTACTGCGACACCCGCCACGCTTCGCGGTTATACCCGTGATGAGTTGGATATTTCACCCGCGGCGAACGCGCAGGTCGATGGCTATACTCTTTCAGTCACAAACGATGAACTCAAAAAACTGGACCGGTACGAGCATCTTGGCGAGCGTTATCGACGTATAAACGTCAAACTCGCTAGCGGTCAAAGTGCTTGGGTTTATCAACGCTTATAATCAGGTTCAATATAGGGTGAAAGTACAAAGATAGATAACGGTATAAGATTTGAATATTTCAATCACCCTATCGTCATTCACGAGACGAGTGCAATAGGCTTTCAATAGGCTTCATCAATACCTGCTGGCGGTGATCTTCAGCCTCTTGAAGCGCAGCATGCACGAGCGCCATTTCACTCAGCGGCGCATTGTCACCCAGCGGCACCGGCCATGGCATGGCACGCTGAAACTCCCAGAGCGTCAGCTCACCCAGATCACGTCCCAGCATCCAGCGATCATTGTCGAGCTGAGCGGCCACCCCGAGCTGTTCCAGAGGCGTCATCACTTCCGTGTACCGCAGCCCAAGGCACATCGCCAATTCTCGGTCGGCAAGCGACCGCCCATGCTGATGCGCTTCATGAAGACGCGATACTATACCCACGGCTTGCCAGAATGGTGGCCAGTAGCGCCATTCGACACGTCGGCGCTCACTCAACCAGGCCGCGAGCTCAGCCCCCACCAGCACGATCGACCAGGACAGAAACACCCATATCAAAAACAAGGGCACAGCGGCAAAAGTGCCATAGATCACTTGGTAGGAAGGGAAATAAGTGACATAAAGCGAAAAGGCCCCCTTGGCAAGCTCCAGCGCCAGTGCCGCCAGCCCTGCCCCGGCCACGGCATGCCGAAAGCGCACGCGGCAATTGGGCACCGCCATGTAGATGAAGACGAATGCCGTGAAGCTCAGCGTCAGCGGCAGCAGACGCAGGAACGTCGCCGGCCCGCCCAGCACTTCGGCGGCGCCGCGCACCAACGTCAATGACGCCAGGTAGGAAGACAGCAAGAACCCGGAACCTAGCAGCAAAGGGCCGAGCGTCAGCACCGCCCAATACAACAAAAAGCTGGACACTCCCCGTCGACTCCGCGACACATGCCAGATCGTGTTGAACGCTTTTTCGACGGTGACCATCATCATCACGGCTGTCACCAGCAGAAAGATCAGACCGATTAACGTCAGGCTGCGGGCCTGGCGAGAAAAATCACGCAGATGCTCGACCAACGACGACCCTGTGGCAGGCACGAATTGGCTGAAAATCAGGCCCTGAAGCTCTTCGCTGACCCCCTGAAAACTAGGGATGGCCGACAGCATCGCATAGACAACGGTCATGAACGGGACCACGGCGAACAAGGTCGTATAGGTCAACGCCGAAGCAGTTTTGAGCCCATCATGAGAATCGAAACGCTGTATCAGTTCACGCAGGCTACGCAGGATGATGACGGGCCAGCGGCGGTCGAGGAGTTGTGGGCGTCGCATGTGGCACTCTACAATGCTTGGCTAATTAGTTGATTCGTCGACCCCAGCTGCCGGAGTTAAGGCATGACGACTTTTACACTTTACCACAACCCGCGCTGTTCCAAGTCGCGAGAGGCTTTGGCCCTGCTCGAGGCCCGCCATGTCGACGTCAACGTGCATCGCTATCTCGATACCCCTTTAGACCTCACTCAGCTGCGTACGCTCGCCCAGCGTCTCGAGGGTGGCGCGCCGGCCCTGGTTCGCACCAATGAAGCCCAATGGAAAGCCTTGGCGCTCCAGGCACCCAGCGACGAGGAGCGCTTGCAGGCCATTGCCGACTATCCTCGGCTCATGCACGCCCGCTACTCGACGATGGCACGAACGCCCGCATCGGCCGTCCTCCGGAAGCTCTTCTCGACTTGATTGAATGATCGATGTCCCCCGACACGAGGCCTCCCATGACTCACCCCGCTTCTGAAACACCCTATGTACTCGTCCTGTTCTATTCACGAAACGGCGCCACACGCGAAATGGCAGAACAGTTCGCCGCCGGCGTGGAAAGCATCTCCGGCATCGCGGCACGGCTACGTACCGTCCCGCCCGTTTCCACGACCTGCGAAGCGGTCGATCCGGAAATCCCCGCCGAGGGCGCCGTCTACGCGAGCCTGGACGATCTCCGCCACTGCCATGGCCTGGCACTGGGCAGCCCCACGCGATTCGGCAATATGGCGTCGCCTCTCAAATACTTCCTGGACACCACCAGCGAGCTATGGATGAACGGCATCCTTGCCGACAAGCCTGCCACGGCGTTCACCTCCACGGCCAGCCTGCACGGGGGGCAGGAAGCTACCCTGCTGACGATGCTGATTCCCCTGCTGCATCACGGCATGGTCTACGCAGGCGTGCCCTACCGCGAGACACGCCTGCTGACGACACAATCCGGCGGCACGCCCTATGGCACGAGTCATCTTGCCGGGGCACAGGCGGACCGCCCCCTGGATGATGACGAAACGGCACTGGCACACGCACAGGGCGAGCGACTGGGACGGCTCGCCCTGGCCATGCGCTCGTTGCATGAGGCGACATGATGCGCCAACAGCTCGATCAACTGGCGACACGTCACGGGTTAGCATATGTCGCGACACAAGCACGTCGAGGCGTCTGGGGCGGCTTGGCGGCACTGGCTATCTTGCAACTTATCGGCGGCTGGCAGTTGCATGCCAGCGGTCAGATCGGCCTGATGCCGATCGCCGTGCGTCTCCTGCCACTGGTACTCTTCCTGCCCTCTATCATCACCCGACGCCCGCGTGGACATGTCATGCTGGCGTTCGTCAGCCTGCTGTATATCTTGCAGGGACTGATGATCGCACAGCTCCCGGGGCGGCTGGTATGGGGGACGTTGGAAACACTCGCAGCCCTCATCTTGTTCGTCAGCGCCGCCGCCTATGCACGCTGGCGCCGACAACAATTGACAGACTAAGAACGATCTCGACCGCCTGGAGCGCTATCCTGAATGGTACGACCGCATTCGTTTGGAGACACCGTGGGAGAAGCCTGGTGTTATGTCATGCACGAGCTGTCCGAGACGGTGACGCCTCTTCCGCATGGCGATTGGCACTTACGCGAATGAGCTGGAATGCTGCCACCCGATAAGGCTGAAAGCACACTTAGGAGAGGAAGATCATGAATTACGATATCGCTGACCTGCGACGCGATTACGCCGGCGAGACACTCTCCGACGCGCACACGCCGGCATCGCCCATCGACTTGTTTGAGACCTGGTTCTCGGCCGCCCGAGAGCATGAACCTCAAGATTCCAACGCCATGACGTTGGCCACCGTCGATAGCCAAGGGCTCCCGCATGCCCGCGTGGTATTGCTCAAGCATTTCGATGACCAAGGTTTCGTATTCTTCACCAACTACCAAAGCCACAAAGGCAGTGAGTTGGCAAATGTCCCGCATGCCGCCCTGGTATTCTGGTGGCCAACACTTCACCGGCAGGTGCGTATCGAGGGACGCGTGGAAAAAGCCGAGGCCAACATGTCGGATGAGTATTTCGCCAGCCGTCCTCGGGACAGCCAGCTAGGCGCGTGGATTTCCCAACAAAGCGTGGAAATTCCCGACCGCGAATGGCTGGAGGAACGCAAGCAACGCTTCGAACAGGTCTATGCCGACCAGAGCGTCGAGCGCCCACCTCACTGGGGTGGCTATCGTGTTCGGCCGCTTATTCTGGAGTTCTGGCAAGGCCAGTCCAATCGTCTCCATGACCGCATTCGCTACCGTCACCACGAGCAGGACGCAGCCTGGAGCAAAACGCGCTTGGCGCCTTGATCTTACGGCTTGGCTCATTCAGCGCATTGACCTGCCCTTCATGCAAAACGCCCGATCCGTGAAGGATCGGGCGTCTGCTTTCAACACTCTTCGACAAATCATGTCGAAAGTAGCGCCTATTAGCTGTCGCCGTTTACCCACTCATCGACGACATCGGGGTTCTCGTCAACCCACTGTTTGGCGTTTTCGTACGGATCGGAGTCTTCTTCCTGGTTCATGAGCATCACTTCGCCCATCTGCTCCGGCGTCCACTCGAAGTTATCGAGAATCGCGTAGGCTTCCGGCATATCGTCCTTCAGCCCTTGGCGCACGACGGTATTGATGTGCTCGGCGCCACCGTAGACGTTCTTGGGATCGTCCAGGTACTTGAGATCCCAGCGTGCGAACATCCAGTGTGGTGTCCAACCAGCGACCACGATATCTTCATCGTTCTTGATGGCACTATCCAGCGCAGCGGTCATGGTGGCGCCGCTACCTGATTGCAGGTTGATAGCATCATCAAGATCGTATTCATCGATGACATTTTCGGTCAGGTTCATGAGACCAGCACCGGGATCGATTCCCACGATCTCGTCATTGACCATATCGGCCTTGTCATCAAGTTCATCGATGGACGAGATATCGGTATAAGAAGGAACGACAAGCCCCAGCTTGGTACCCTGCAGGTTTGGCCCCAGGTTTTCGACCTTGTCGCCCACCTCGTCGAGGTACTGTTCATGCGTGGAAGGTAACCATGCTGCCACCATGCCATCGGCATCACCATACGCTACAGCTTGCCACATCGCAGCAGCAGACAATGAGGACATCTCCACATTGTAACCTTGCTCTTCGAGCACCGCTCGAACCACGTTGGTGGAGGCCACTTCGGAAGACCACTCGACATAGGCGAGCGTGATATCACCCTTGCTGTCCTGCGCTTGCGCGATGCCCGCATTGAGCCCTGCACCGGCGGCCATCATGATGGCGCCATAGCGAACGGCTTTCTTCAATGGAGTGCGTGTCATCGTTATTCCCCTTCTCTTATTGATGGGAGATCCTACCGGAACGGCCAGCGACCGTTCCTTTTTTCGAGCACATGCTCGAATAAGCGGCGTTTTACCACGCCTTGCTTCTTAGCTAGTTTTCTTACTCGGTTTGCGAAGTGCCTGCGTGATGCGATCCAGCAACATGGCGAGGATCACTACGGCAATACCCGCTTCGAAACCATCGCCGGGGCGCAGACGCTGAATGGCGCGCCACACTTCGCTGCCCAGACCATCGGCCCCGATCATCGCTGCGATCACGACCATCGACAACGCCAGCATGATCGTCTGATTGATGCCGGCCATGATCGTCGGCAAGGATAGCGGAAACTGTATCTTGATCAGCTTCTGACTACGCGTAGCACCGAACGCATCCGCTGCCTCGATCAAGTCCTTGGGAACCTGTCGAATACCCAGCGTGGTGAAGCGTATCGCCGGCGGCATCGAAAAGATCACCGTGGCAAAAATGGCCGACACCGACCCAATACCGAAAAACGGGATGGCCGGAATTAGATAAACGAAGGCCGGCATGGTCTGCATGAAATCCAGAACCGGCATGATGACACTATAGAAGCGATCCGAAATGGCTGCGAGCACCCCGAGAGGCATGGCAATGACGACCGCGACCACCGTGGCGATCACCACCAGCGTCAAGGTCTCGATCATCGGATCCCAAAGGCCAAGGTTCCAGATCAAGGCCAGACCCAATACCGCCCCGATGCCTAGGCGCAAGCTGGCAACCCGCCAGCAGATCAGCGCAATGATCGCCATCAGCGCCCACTCGGGCAGCCACATCAGCCCATCGTTGAGCACCGTGATCCCGCTTTGTGTGACACGTGAGATGCCTCGCGTCACCACGGAATAATGCGATGTTAGAAAATCGAGACCACCCTCGATGCCGTCGCCGAGGGGAATGCGTGGAATATCAATCGCCATCAGTGCTCTCCCGCTTCAGCCAGTTTTTCAAGTACCGCGCCCTTCACGACCACTCCCAAGAGACGCTGGTTGTCGTCGACGATGGCAATCGGATAGCTTTTATCGTTGAACATGGCAAAGAGATTGTTCATCGGCTCATCCGGACCGGCCTTCGGGAAGTCGCTCTGGATCAACTCGTTGATCGTGTCCTTGCCAGCCTTGGCAGCCGCATCGACGTCATCGACACTCACGATCCCCAGCAAGGTACGGTCACGACCGATGACGTAGATGGAGTCGAGTCCATTGTCGCTCATCTTGCGCAACACCGTGCGCGGGCCGTCGCTCTCACGCGCCGTGGCACGCACGGATCGCATGGCACTGTTGGCCGTGAAGATGCGCGACATGTCCACGCCCTCGACGAAGCGCGCCACGTAATCGTCAGCGGGCCGCGTCAGGATCTCTTCGGGCGTGCCCATCTGCACGACCTCGCCATCCTTGAGCAGGATGATGCGATCGCCGATGCTGATGGCTTCATCGAGATCGTGAGTGATGAAGATCGTGGTTTTCTTCATGCGGTGCTGCAGCTCGATCAGCTCTTGTTGCATATCCTTGCGGATCAACGGATCGAGTGCCGAAAACGCCTCATCCATCAACATCACGGTAGAGTCGTTGGCCAATGCACGGGCCAGACCGACTCGCTGCTGCATACCACCGGAAAGCTGGCTCGGGTAGGCATCTTCCCAGCCATCCAGGCCTACCTGCTTGAGAGAGTTGCGTGCGCTTTCGATACGAGATTTTTTCTCGACGCCGCGTACCTCGAGGCCGTATTCAGCATTTTCCTGCACGGTTTTATGCGGAAATAGCGCAAAATTCTGGAAAACCATCGAGAAGTGACGGCGCCGACATTCCAACAGCTCTTTCTCGCTGAGCTTGGGAATGTTCTGACCATCGATCACGATATCGCCCTCGGTGGGCTCGATGAGGCGATTGAGACAGCGGATCAGCGTCGATTTCCCGGAGCCCGACAGACCCATGATGACGAGAAGCTCGCCTTCACGTACATCGAAGTCGATATTTGAAAGGCCAAGGGTCTGGCCGGTTTTTTCAAGAATCTCGGGGCGCTTTTTCCCTTGGTCTCGCAGCTCGAGTGCTTTCTTAGGCTGGGAGCCAAACACCTTGCTCAGGCCGCGCACCTGAATCTTGATATTGGTTTCGTCCGTTTCAGTCATAGGCTTGCCTGCTTTGGTCAAGTCGTCGCCATGCCCTTGCGAAGCAAGAGCGCTCAGCAATGTCACGTTGTCACGTTGCGAGTATCTGGCGGGTCAGTCTCCTGGCTCTTGTTATGGTCATGGAGATGATAAGAGATGATCATTAAGATAAAATTTCGTTATGCCTCGTGCTGGATCATACCTACTTATTGATATTGCTTCAAATGAAAACAACTGATGATTGATCCATGGTTCAATAACCCGTCACGGACCTCCAAGCGTCTCGATCATACTCGATCACCGAATTCGCCAAGCGACGAAGCCGACCTTAAGCGACTTCGCCGCGACATCGAGAGATAGACCAAGGAGCATCAGTCCGTCGGACTCTCCAGACGGTGGCGTTGCCAATCGCTGCTTGGCTCATTGAGGCGCAAGGAGGCCTCGACCACCTGCTCTTCCATGTTATAGCGGAAACTGAAGCCCAAGTGCTTCAGCAACGCACGCATAGGCTGATTGTCGATCATCACGGTGCCGACCATCTCGAGGATGCCAACCCCCTTGCAGTAACGGATCATCTTTTCCATCAGCAGGCTACCAAGGCCATGTCCTTGGAGGTCATCGCGGATGATCACGGAGAATTCGGTGCGGATGTTGTCCGGATCGTTCCAAACACGTACCACGCCCAGCATTTCCTTGCTGCCATCGGCCATCGCATGCTCGGCGATGAACGCCATCTGGCGGTCGTAATTGATCTGCGCCAGCACGGCCAGATCGCGCTGCGTCAGATCCGCCTTGTGGTGAAAATAACGAAAGCGAATGCTTTCCTCGGAAAGCCGCTCATGAAATAGCGTGATCAGCGGCGCGTCCTCTCCTCGGATCGGGCGCACTTCGACATCCATGCCATTGCCCAATGCTCGCCATTCACGCAATTCTTCGGGATACGGCATGATCGCATGGCGCGCGGGCTGCCCCAGGTCCATGGCAAAATCCACCGCCATGACGCCATCGCGGTTGAGCAATAATGGATTGAGCTCCAATCCCTGCAGTTCAGGCAAATCCGAGGCCATCTGCGAGAGCTTGACCAGCAACTCGCAGAGGCGCTCGACGTCCTGTTCAGGATCGGAGGCATGCTCACGAATCAGCCGATACGCATGAGTACGCGATACCAGTTCATTGGCCAGGGTCATGTTCAGGGGTGGCAAGGCAACCTGACGATCCGCCAGCACATTGATCTTGTAACCGCCGATGCCGAAGACAATGACCGGCCCGAACACCGGATCACGCGTGATTCCCGCACAGAGCTGCATCGACGCCTTGCCGCGCTGCATGCGTTGCAGGCAATAGCTGAAAATCGGGCTTTCGGGAAATTTTTCGCGGACCGTATCACCCAGACGCCGTACGCCATCGGCCACCTGTTCGGGCGTCTCGAGGTCTTGCAGCAAGCCCGCAGAAAGCTTATGCGGGTGCTTGCGGTAGCGAAACGGCACGCAGTTATGTGCATGCACGATTTTCAGTGCCATGGGGCCGTCGACTCCGCGTGCCGCTTGGCGTGCTTCCTCGGGGCCGAAGACATACTGGCTCGGGGCCGAGGGGATGCCATAGGCGGCCAGGACCTGGGCGGTTTCCTGATGCGTCAGCCGATCGCGCTCACGCTGCTTGGCCGAGGCGATCAAGCGATGGCAGCGGTCGCGGATCTCGGGCTGCGTCGTAAAAGGTAGGCTCGGCGGCGTTTCCTGCAAGAGCGTCTGCACACGCTGATAATCGACCATGTGCATGAAGGCCTTGACCGCTTTTTCCGGAGAGATATAGGTGGGAATGCCTGCCAGGTTGCACTCATGGCGTGCCTTGAGCGCCTCCTCGAGCCCCATCCAACTGGTCAGCAGGTTGCGCTTGAAGCGTTTACGATTGGCGATCAACGCCTGGGCCGTGGCCTTGGAAGGCGCCAGACGAGTCGGTGCGTGCACTACCAGTACGGCATCCACGTTGGCATCGGCCGCCACGATTTCCAGCGCATCGACGAACCGTTCGGGCGAGGCGTTACCGCCCAAATCGACGGGATTGCGCCCTGGCAGACTGACATCGAATTCCCCTTGCACCAGCGCATCACGAGTAACATCGGTCAATTCCGCCAGCTTACCGCCAGCGATCACTAACTTGTCGATCGCCAACAGCGCCGGTCCCAGACCATTCGCCACGATCGCTAAACGATCACCGCGCAGCGGCCGCATCCGCGTCAGTGTCTCCAGTGCATCGAACAACTCATCGGAATCATCCACGCGCACGACCCCCGCGCGCGCCAGTGCCGCATCGAACACCACGTCGCGATTGTCGAGTCCCGGCGTCTGCGGTTCATGCGTCAATGTCGACTGCACCGAGCGTCCGCTCTTGATCGCCAGCACCAGCCGGTGGCGCGAGGCATCGCGCAACGCGGTCATGAAATGCTGGGCGTCGTGAACCCGCTCCAGATGCAACAACAAGGCGCGTGTCGGCGAGTACTGGTTGATGTAGTCCATGAGGTCGGACAGCATTACATCGACGCTGTCGCCCAATGTCACCAGATGCGAAAAACCGATGCCGCGCCCCGCCGCCCAATCGATCATGGCGTTACCGAGCATTCCCGACTGCCCCAGGTAGGCGACGCGCCCTGCCTTGATCGGCTGGCTGGCATAAGTGGCATTGAGCTTGCTGCCAGGCACTACGATCCCCAAGCATTCCGGGCCTAGCACACGAATGCCCGAGCGCAGCGCCGCCTTGAGCATACGCTCACGCAACGAGCCACCATCCTGCGTACGGTCGTCGAGATAGGAGCCCCCGGAAAGCACCAAAGCCGCGCGCGCGCCCAGCTTGCCCAGCGCTTCGATACTTCGCGGCACGCCTTCCACCGGATTGCAGAGAATCGCCAGGTCCGGCACGGCAGGCAAATCCGCAATTCGCTTTACACAAGCCACACCGTACACCGCATCATAGCCGCGTGGATTCACCGCCCAAAGCGTGCCTGCAAATCCCGCCTCGAGGAGATTGCCAAGCACCATGCCGCCCATCGAATGCGGCTTTTCCGAAGCGCCGATTACTGCCACGCTATGTGGCTCGAAGAAGTGACGCAGAAAACGCGTTCCCACAGCAATCTCTCCCGCTTGATCAGACCTTGCCGCTCAGCATCGGACGCGGGCGGCCTAAACGTGAGTCTGCCTGAAGAGTCGGCGAGCGTGGACATTTTTCAGACAGAGCGTGATGCAGGCCTCTCGTCACGGCCGCGATGGCATGGCATCGTTCGACCTATGGGCACTGTTTTTACATCCTATCAGGCCTTAAGGTTCCCGCAGACAGCATGCCCCCATCGTCTCAGCCGATAGACATCCTCTGGATGGAGTTCCCATGATCACTGCGTATATTACCCATCCCGATTGCATGCAGCATTTCATGGGGCCGAGCCATCCCGAGAGCCCCAAGCGCCTGGAAGCCATACGCGCACGCCTGGCGTTGAGCGGTGTGTTGACGCATACCATGCAATCCGAGGCACGGCCGGTAAATGCGCAGACGCTCGCGCTTGCCCATTGTCCGCAGTATCTGGAGATGCTCGCGGCTCACACCCCGCGGGAAGGCTTGAGCGAACTCGACGGCGAGACCCACATGAACCCGGACACACTAGCCGCTGCGGGCGTCGCCGCCGGCGCGGTCGTACGTGGCGTCGACCAAGTCTTTCGCCATCAGGCAGACAACGTCTTCTGCGCGGTGCGTCCGCCCGGGCACCATGCCGAACGCTGCTCGGCAATGGGTTTTTGCTTTTATAACAACGTCGCCATCGGGGTGGCTCACGCCCGCCAGCGTTATGGCGTCGAACGCATCGCCGTGCTGGATTTCGACGTCCACCAGGGCAACGGCACGATCGATATCTTCAAGGACGACCCCGGCGTCCTGGTCTGCTCGAGCTTCCAATCGCCTTTCTACCCTTGGCGCTATCAGGACGGCACATGGGCCAACATCGTCAACACGCCCTTGGCGGCCGGCAACGATGGCACCGCATTCCGACGCGACGTGGAAGCACAGTGGCTCCCCGCGCTACAAGCCTTCAAACCGCAGTTGATCGTGCTCTCGGCGGGGTTCGATGCTCATCGCGACGACCCCATGGCGGAGCTTGAACTCCTTGAGCCCGACTATTTCTGGGTGACGCAACTCGCCCTGGACATCGCGCGCATATACGCCGAAGGACGCCTGGTTTCGGTACTCGAAGGGGGCTACCACCTGGATGCCCTGGGCACCAGTGTCGAGGCACATCTCAAGGCGCTGCTGGGCTTGCCTCTCGGCGACCCATGAGCGCCCCCTTAACGACGCCCGGCTAGCCCCGCGCCCAGCGAGCTGTGGTATCCTAACGGAAACTTTATTTCCTATCGTGGACTCCATGGCTACCCAAACCGATAGCGACGCCGCCCTGCGCATCGCCTCCGGACGCAAAGCGTTCGTCGAGCCGCTACGTCTGGGTGATCGCCTCAAGGAAATTCGCCTGTCCAACCACTGGACCCTGGAAGACGTCAGCCAACGGACCGGCTTGGCGCGTTCGACGCTGTCCAAGATAGAGAACGATCAGATCTCGCCCACCTTCAGCGCCGTGCAGAAACTCATCGGCGGCCTCGGGATCGATCTGCCGCAACTGCTGACGCCGCCCAAACCGCAATCGCACACTCTCGGGCGCCGCGATCTGACGCGCGTCGGCGAGGGCAAGCAACACCCCACACCGACTTATGAGCACGAGTTGTTATCGTGGCAGCTCGCACAGAAGCGGATGATTCCCTTCAAGACCATCGTCCGTGCCCGCAGCTTCGATGAATTCCAGGAGTGGGTGCGTCATGACGGAGAAGAATTCCTGATGGTGCTCGACGGCGACATCCTGCTGTATACCGAGTTCTACGAGCCGCTACGCCTGACCCACGGCGACAGCATCTACTTCGATAGCGACATGGGCCACGCCCTGGTGTCCGTCAGCGAATCGGACGCCGTGGTGCTCTCCGTATGCACGCGCGGCGAGAACGCGTGATGCCTCATGAATGAAAGTGCCCGGCTCGAGGCCGGGCACTTCTGCTACTTCCTTCACGCGGGGCATGTCGAGAGCCCCTACCGCCACCTTCAGTCGATATCCTTGACGGCACTGTCACCGGAAAGCTCACGGGCCATCATGCGGTCACTGTACGCCACGCCATAGCGCTTGCGCGCCCACAGGTACATTACCAGTCCGAGCAGCATCCAGGCCCCGAAGACGAGCCACTCGATCGGCAACAGTGCGGACGGGCTACCTGGCAGGTAGAGACTCACCATCCCCAGCGACAACGCCACTGCAATGATGCCGACTAATTTGCCATAAGGCACCTTGAAAGGACGCGGCATATCGGCGTTCTTGTAACGCATCACCACAAACGACAGCGCCACGAACAAATACGCGATGACGATGCCCAGCCCACCGGCGTCGACCAACCAGACCAGCATCGGACGCCCGAAGAATGGCGCCAGGCAGGATACCGCGCCGATCATGATGATCGCGTTGCTGGGGGTCTTGTAACGAGGGTGAAGCTTGCCCAGAAACGCCGGCAGCATGCCCGCATGGGCCAGCGCATAGATGGCACGCGAACCACCGATGTAGAAGGCGTTCCAGCTAGTGATAATGCCCGCGATGCCCGCCAGCACCATCAGTTTGCCGGCCCAGGAAGCCGCGAACACGGCCTGCATGGCATCCGGTACCGCCAGATGAGAGGCACTCAAGGCTTGGGGGTCGAGCATCAGCGACGTGCCCAGAATGATCAGCGCATACCAGAACACCGCCAGGATGACCGAGATCATCAGGACCTTGCCGATATCACGAAATGGCAGATTGATTTCCTCGGCCGTCTGCGGGATGACATCGAAGCCCACGAACATGAAAGGCACCATGATCATGACCGTCATGATACCGCCCACAAGCCCGTTCTCGACGTTGAACAGCGGTTCCATGTGGGCGGTCTCACCAGTGAAGAGTGCCCCCGTGATGAACATCACGCCCACCACCAGAATCAGCACGGTGACCAGCTTCTGCACCAGTGCCGCCGTGCGAATACCGATGTAGTTGATCGCCATCATGACCAGCGAGCCGACGACGCCGACTGCCACCCAGGTAGCCTTGACGTCCCAGCCGGCAATCGTCCAAAGGTCACCGACGGCATAACCGGGAAACAAATTCTCGAATACCGTCGGCAACGCCACGGCCTCGAAGGACACCACGCTCATGTAACCCAGCACGATGGTCCAGGTGCAAAGAAACGAGGCGAAATGCCCCAGAGCGTGATAACTGTATACGTGCTCGCCACCGACCTGAGGCATGGCTGAGGCCAGCTCGGCATAGGTCAATCCCACCAATACGATGGCAATGCCGCCGATGACAAAGGCCAGAATGGCCCCTAGACTCCCTGCTGACTGGATCCAGTTGCCGGTCATGACGATCCAGCCCCATCCGACCATGGCGCCGAACGCCAACGCGAGTACATCCTTGCGCGCAAGTACCCGCGTCAGCTCACTTGCCCCTTTGGAAGATGTTGTTCGATTCATCGCGATACTCGTTTATTGAAAACGGTGTTGTTGAGAGTGCTTATATCGTGCATCTATAAGGCGTCATTTGTTTCATATAATGCACACCAAAAGGAAAGATAATGGACCACAGGGAACGAGACAACCCAGGACAGGAGGCAATATCCGTTTTTTCCACGCAATGAGGATAAGCGGTGATGATAAGGCTAGGTATGCTGAACGTCGTCGCCCCGCCACAACAACTTGCCGCATTCATCGAGTGTGTAGCCGCCCAGAGACTGGGCCAGGGTCAAGCCGGCAGCACTGTGTAGATAATCGAACATCTGCTGCAACAGCGACCGAAAATACACGTTGCGCGGTGTCACCAGGTCGAACGCTTCTTCGGTGATGGGGATGAAGCCCAGGCCAAATTCATTGGCCGCCGACAGCGTACCCGGGCCGATGTCGGCCTCGTGACGCGCAATGAGCGAGGCGACCTCGCGCTCGCTATACGCAACTACCTGGGTATTGAGCTGGTCGAGTCGCAACTGATGGCCCGCCAACCATTCCTTGAGGAAGCGCTGCGACCCGGCGCCCTCTTGACGGATCGCCCAACGCCGATTGGCGCCGAAGAGCCCCGAGGGATCATGCGGCTGGTGACGGTCCTCCGAGCGAATGATCAGCCCCTGACTGCGGCGGAACAGGCGTACCAGCACCCAGTGACGATAGCCGCTTTGACTTCTCACCAGGGCGGGATGGCGCAACTCGCTTTCCTCGGCACGCCCCCAGTGAATGGCACACACATCGGCGCGACCTTGCGAGAGCAGCGACAAGCCCAGTTGTGTCCCGGTCACGCTATAGCCATAGAAGGCATGCCCCTGCTGCTGCTGATTGAGTCGCATGATCAATGCCGAGAGCAACGGGTCGTCACTGCCGGTCACCATCAGACGATCGGCCAGCACGCCATGGTGGCAGGACTCCAGAATCCACTGCTCGACCAGGCGCCGGGGAAATAGCCATTTGCCGGTCACCTTGGTGGAGGGGATAGCACCATCGCTGGCCAACTGGTAAATCTTCTTCTCGTTGAGATGCAGCAGCTCGGCGACCTGATGCACGTTGAGAAACGGCGACGTGGAGGATGAATCGCTGGAGGATGAATCGCTCATGAGGTGCCCTTATGTCGAGACGCCTTTTTGTCCCCCGGGCGGGGCGCCGGCATGGCATCCAGTACCAGGCGTGCCTGTTCGTCGACGACCTGGAAATGACGTCCCTTGGCACGCGCTACCAGCAACACACCGAAACGCTGCGCCAGTTCCACGCCCTTCTGTGTCATGCCCGAGCGCGAGACCAGCACGCTGATTCCCATCTGCGCGACCTTGAGCACCATTTCCGACGTCAGCCGTCCCGTGGTGTAGAAAATATCCGCCGTGGCCAGCTCGGCGTCTTCCGGCGTGCCTTCGTCCAGTGCCGCCAGCCATTGGCGACCGGCCAGCGTGTCCACCGCATTATGACGTCCCACGTCTTCCACGAACCCCAGCACGCGATCCTGACGACATAGCGCGCAGCCATGCACGGCCCCGGCATTGCGATAGGTCTCGTTGAACTGCCCCAGATTGTCGAGCATGCGATACAGCACCGCCTGAGATAACGGCTCACAGGGCAAGGGGCGCAGATCGGTAGCATCGAGCAAGCGCCCGAAGACCGTCCCCTGTCCGCAGCCAGTCGTCACGGTTCGCTGGGCCAGGCGCGCGTCAAGATCTTCGGGCAAGGCACGCGTCACGACGGCGGCGGCCTCCACGTCCCAGTCGACCTGCAGCGCCTCGACGTCCTCGGCGCGCACCAGGAGCCCCTGGTTGCGCAGGTAACCCAGCACCAGCGCTTCCGGCTCGGACCCCAGCGTCATCAAGGTGACGATCTCCTGACGATTCAAGTACACCGTCAAGGCACGCTCGGCGGCGATCGCCTGTTGTCGGCGTTGGCCATATTCATCGGTCACTGAAATCTCGAGTGTTGTCGGCATCCGCGCCCGACTCAGCACTACATTGGACATGCTCACCTCCCTTATTGTGGCGACAGGATACCCAAAGCGCGACACGCATGCCCAAGGGAAATATGCAGCAATGTCCTATTTTCCGGACTATCAGGCACGCGGCTTGCTATATGATGGAGATACAGCGTGCCATGTTTCATCTCACAGGGAGGCAACCGCGATGGCAGCCGACGACAACCTGAGACATTTAAGCTTCGAGCTGGCGTTCCAGCGCCAGATGGTCAAGGGCTTCACGTCCCTGGCCTGGTACATTGCCGACATGGGGTGCCATGATCGCGGCCCTCACGTCCTGCCGCTGACGCTCTTTCTCACCGAGCGTACAGCCTATCGTTTCAACTTGAACTCCCAGCACCCTTGCCTGTTCGTGCGCTGCGAGTCGACCGACGACGGCCCCGCGCCGCGCGAACTGACCGCCAGCCAAGAGGTCGCGGCGAACTGGATGGATGGTGACACCCAGGTCCTCGACACCCCCATGCCCTTGGCGATCCAGGCTTGGATCGAGGCCTATCTGGCGCGCCATGGTGAACGTGTCGAAGCTGGGCGAAAGAAGAAACGTGCCGGCGCCGGACGCGCCAGTCAGGAGTGATGTCATGAGCTTCATGCAACGCTGGTCACAGCGCAAACGCGAGCATGGCAATGAGCCGTCGCCCGAGACGCCGAGCGAAGAAACACCTGCGTCCCTACCCGAGCAAACACAAGCGACGGCCCCGAGCGAAGCGAACGAAACATCATCACGCGCCGCAGCTTTGATTCCCGGTTACGACCCGCAGCGCCCACTCGATGAGCAACTCCCCGAGCCGGAACGACTCGGTGCCGGTGACGACTTCCGAGCTTTCATGCTGCCCGAGGTCAGCGAACTCCTCAAACGCCGCGCCCTACGCCGCATGTTCAAGGTCGGCAACTACAATGTGCGCGACGGTCTCGACGATTACGACGAGGATTATTCGCAATTGAGACGTATGATGCCCGAGGTCAGTGCACGGATGCGCCAATGGCTGCGCCAGGCACAAGAGCCGGAGCCCCAAGACTCGGAACAGCATGACGACGCGAAGACGCTACCATCCGACACGTCCCCCGACGAGGATACGGACGACGCATCTGAAGCGGTGCAGACAGACCAGCCGAACGAGACAGGCCTGTCCGAAGAAGAGGCGCCAAATGACCCACACGACCGCTCGGGTGCGTCAAGTTGACCCACCGAGGTTATCAATACCGCCCAAACGCTCCCGTATCTTACCTGGCAAGCCCTTCGTTTGCGGCAGGAATGGGAACCTTACCTGCAAGTAGTAACATCATATAAAGTCCGGCGAAGACCGCGACGAGATGCCACACGATTGGCACGACAAGCTTCAAAGCCCCGTGGCAAGACCGACAAGTTGATGAGGTGACATGCCCCAATTCATCGATACGCGCGCGCTGAACGGCGACGCTCGTAATGTAGCCGCCCGTGAAGCTGCCCTGCAGCAGGTTTCATGGCCGCAGAACCTCGCCCCGCCCACCGTGAGCTACGTCAGCCACGGCCATGTCGCCATTGTAGGGCCGGCAGAGGCCTTGCAACGTGCTGCCAAGGTACTCACGGACAGCGAACTCGCCAGTATCACACTGGTCACGACGCAATCCGCATTACCGCATGATCATGACACTGCGCCGAATAGCGCCGATGTGCGCTATATCGCCTGCGCCCACCCCCACCTGGAAGGTTATCTGGGCGCATTCCATCTGACCTCCCGTGATGGCGGCGAGTCCCTTTCACAGGCCAGCCTCGGGCGTGATCATTTCGATGCCATTCTCGATCTCGGCACACCGGCGCTGTTGCAGTACGAATTGCCGCCGCCGGGGTACCACCGCGTCACACAAGCGACACCCCTCGAGCAGGCCGTTCAGGATCTTCAAGCGTGCATCGGCGAATTCGAAAAACCGCGCTATTTTCAGATCGAAAGTGATTTATGCGCGCATGCCGGGCGTGGCCAAAGCGGCTGTACCCGCTGTCTCGATGTCTGCCCCGCCGATGCCATCTCGAGCGTCAAGCAGGAAATCGTCATCGACCCGTTTCGTTGTCACGGCGCGGGCAGTTGCACCAGCGTCTGCCCCACCGGCGCCATTCGCTACGCCTTGCCTACGCCCGAGCGCCTCGACGATTACATCGCGCGCCTGCTTGCTACCTACCACACCGAAGGTGGCGATACCGCCGTGGTACGCTTTCTGGATCAAGAGACGCAGGCCAGCGAAACCACCGAGGCAGCGGGACATGTCCTTGACGTGCCACTGGAGGAACTCGGCGCAGCAGGGCTCGACCATTGGCTCGGCGCCATTGCACGCGGCGCTGCCGAAGTCCGCATCGTCATGCATGACGCCCTGCCGCCCTCTTTGGCGCACCTGGTACACGACCAGCATGCACAGGCCATTACCCTGCTCGAATCATTGGGACACGATCCCCGACGCCTGAGCCTGATCGATGCAGGCAATACCGCCATACGCGATGCACTGCCGATCGTGCCGCCCCTCGGCGAACGCCTGGAAGCGCCGCGCCCGCACGGCAAGCGTGAAGCTCTCAACGACATCCTCGACTTTCTCGCGGCAAGGGGCACGCCCAGTGAAGAGCGCATAGCCATGCCTGAAGGTGCTCCCTTCGGCACGCTGGCTATCGACACCGACCACTGCACGCTGTGCATGGCCTGCGTCGCCGTTTGCCCCACACAAGCACTGAGCAGTCCCGGCCAGTCACCGGCGCTGCAGCTTCAGGAAAGTGCCTGTGTGCAGTGCGGGCTGTGCGAAACCGCATGCCCCGAACAGGTCATTGCCCTGCATCCCGGGTTCATGGCCGCTCCCGAGACCCGCAACCAGGTTGCGACAGTCAAGGAAGAAGCGCCGTTCGAATGCATCAGCTGCGGCAAGCCGTTCGCGACCGCCAGCACCATCGCCTCGATCAAGCAGAAACTCGCCGATCACCCGTATTTTGCCGGCGACGCCATCAAGCGCCTGGAAATGTGCGAAGACTGCCGCGTCAAGGATATCTGGCACGACATGGCGCGCGACCCCAACGCTCAGCTCAAGGTATGACCATGACGACACCCGAGCATAGCGATACCCATCATTCCCCGGCATCGCTGACTGCGGCGCTCGAGGAGCGTAACGCCCTGCGTGCCGATGTCTATCTATTGCTGGCCCGCCTGGTCCGCGAGGCGCCCAACGCCGAGCTGCTCGACTTTCTCGCCGCACTCGAACCCGACGACGAGAACTCGGCACTCAAGCGCCACTGGGCCTCGTTGTCACTGGCCGCCCAACACGCGCATCCCGAAACGCTGCACGACGTACATTTCGGTTTGCTGGTCGGGGTAATCCAGGGCCAGCTCGTGCCATATGCTTCCTGGTACCTGACCGGCTCGCTGATGGAAATGCCCTTGGTGGCGTTGCGCCATGACCTCAAGCACCTGGGCTTCGAGCGCGCCGCGCACGTCAAGGAACCGGAGGATCATTTCTCGGCGATGTGCGAAGTCATGGCCATGCTCATCGAGTCTCAGGCCGAGACACAGGCAGTCTTCTTCAAGCGTCACCTGAGCCCTTGGGCGCTACGTTTCATGCGTGACCTGGCCCAGGTCGAAGACCCGTTCTATGCCAGCGTCGGATCACTAGGAGAGGCCTTTCTCTCCCGCGAGGATAACCAACTGCAAAGCGATCCCGACGCGCAGGTCGTCACGTTTTCGCCCTCCCCCTCGACACTCA
Organism: Chromohalobacter nigrandesensis; assembly: GCF_023061285.1. GTDB lineage: Bacteria > Pseudomonadota > Gammaproteobacteria > Pseudomonadales > Halomonadaceae > Chromohalobacter > Chromohalobacter nigrandesensis. The sequence goes on along the minus strand of NZ_JAKGAM010000004.1, from coordinate 156,028 downwards.
GCGGGACGCAGCTTAGTGAAGGGGACACCCACTCATGACCTGCACCAATGACGTATCACGGTGCGCAGTGACCACAGGAGTCGCCCCATGAAAGAGTCTCACGATAAAACGTCGAACAACCCCGCCCGGCGTCACTTCTTGCGCAACATCGGACTGGGCACGGTCGCTGCGGGTGCGGCGATGGCCGTCGGCCATGTCACCCTGGCGCAGGCACAGTCGGATGAAGGAGAAGACGCCGCCGATGCCGACGAAACGACGTATCGCGAAACCGAACACGTCAAGGCGTTCTACGCCACCTTGCGCGACTAACTAAACGGTCGAGAGAACCGGAACTGAGGACATAACCATGCGATTGACTCGAAAATCCTCCCAACCCGCCAGCCAGGGTGGGCTGGGCATCAGCCGCCGGCAATTCCTGCAGCGCAGCGGCGTGGCGACGGGTGGTCTCGCCGCCGCCGGCTTCATGGGCCATGGCATGATGCAGGCCGCCAACGCCAAGGAAAAAACGGCGTATTCCGATGCTCCCGTCGAAACCAAACGCACCGTCTGCTCCCACTGCTCGGTGGGGTGCGGCGTCTACGCCGAGGTGCAAGAGGGGGTCTGGACCAAGCAGGAGCCCGCGTTCGACCACCCGATCAATCGGGGTGCGCATTGCGCCAAGGGCGCTTCGCTACGTGAACACGGCCATTCCACGCGGCGCCTGAAATACCCGATGAAGCTGGTCGACGGCAAATGGCAGCGCCTCGAATGGGATCAGGCCATCGAGGAGATCGGTGACAAGGTGCTGGAGCTGAACGAACAGCACGGCCCGGACAGCGTCTACTGGCTGGGATCGGCCAAGTTCAGCAACGAACAAGCCTACCTGATGCGCAAGCTGGCAGCCTTGTGGGGTACCAACAATACCGATCACCAGGCACGCATCTGCCACTCCACCACCGTCGCCGGCGTGGCCAATACCTGGGGCTACGGGGCGATGACCAATTCGCTCAACGACATGCACTTCAGCAAGTCGATTCTGTTCATCGGCTCCAACCCCAGCGAAGCACACCCGGTGGCCATGCAGCACATCCTGCGTGCCAAGGAGCGTAGCCACGCGCAGGTCATCGTCGTCGACCCGCGCTTCACGCGCACCGCCGCCAAGGCCAACAAGTACGTCCGCCTGCGGCCGGGGTCCGATGTGGCCTACATCTGGGGCCTGCTCTGGCATATCTTCGACAATGGCTGGGAAGATCAGGAGTACATCAATCAGCGCGTCTTCGGCATGGAAGAAGTGCGTCGCGAAGTTGCCGAGTTCCCTCCGGACGTCGTTGAGCGCATTACCGGCGTCAGCGAGGCCGACATGTACGACGTCGCCAAGCGCATCAGCGAGAATCGTCCCGGCTGCGTGGTGTGGTGCATGGGCGGTACCCAGCACACCACCGGCAACAACAACACCCGCGCGTACTGCATTCTCGAGCTGGCACTGGGTAATATCGGTGTTTCCGGTGGCGGGGCCAACATCTTCCGTGGCCACGACAACGTGCAGGGCGCTACCGATCTAGGGTTGATGTCGCATTCACTCCCTGGGTATTACGGTCTGACCGAAGGCGCATGGAAGCACTGGGCCAAGATATGGGATGTCGATTACGAGTGGATCAAGAAGCGTTTCGATCAGAGCGAATATAACGGTAGCTTGCCCATGAACTCCAATGGCATCACCGTCTCGCGTTGGGTCGATGGGGTTCTGGAAAACGACGAGGATATCGCCCAGCGCACCAACCTCAAGGCGATGTTCTACTGGGGACATGCGGTCAACTCGCAGACCCGTGGTCCGGAAATGAAAAAGGCCATGAGTCAGCTCGAATTGATGGTCGTGGTCGATCCCTATCCCACCGTCGCCGCCGTGATGAACGACCGCACGGACGGCGTGTATCTGCTGCCCGCTGCGACCCAGTTCGAAACAACCGGCAGCGTGACCTCGACCAACCGCTCCCTGCAATGGCGCGACCAGGTCGTCGAACCGATGTTCGACTCCAAGCCCGATCACGAGATCATGTATCTCATGGCGAAGAAACTCGGCTTCGGCGATGAATTCACGCGCAACTACGCCATCGAAGACGGCCGTCCGGTAATCGAGGATGTACTGCGCGAGATCAACGCGGGCATGTGGACCGTGGGCTATACCGGGCAAAGTCCCGAACGCCTCAAGGAGCACCAGCAGAATTGGCACACCTTCAATTTCGATACGCTGAAAGCGGAAGGCGGCCCCGCCAATGGTGACTTCTATGGCTTGCCTTGGCCTTGCTGGGGGACGCCCGAGTTCAACCATCCCGGCACGCCTCTGCTCTACGATATGAGCAAGTCCGTTAAAGAAGGGGGGCTCACGTTCCGGGCCCGCTTCGGCGTCGAACACGACGGCGAAGATCTGCTTGCCGACGGGGTTGCGAGCGAGGGTTCCGAACTCAACGACGGCTATCCCGAGTTCACCGCCGACATGCTCAAGGACCTGGGCTGGTGGGACGATCTTACCGCCGAAGAAAAGACCGCTGCGGAAGGCAAGAATTGGAAAACCGATCTGTCCGGCGGTATTCAACGCGTGGCGATCGAGCATGGCTGCGCGCCCTTCGGCAACGCCAAGGCACGCTGCCGGGTATGGACCTTCCCCGACGAGGTGCCCAAGCATCGCGAGCCGCTTTATACCAGCCGGCGCGACTTGGTGGAGGAATATCCAACCTGGGACGACGTGGCGTCATTCTATCGTCTGCCGACGCTCTATCGCTCGATTCAGGAACAGGACTTCAGCCAGGATTTCCCGATCATCCTGACCTCGGGACGCCTGGTCGAGTACGAAGGCGGTGGCGAAGAAACTCGCTCCATGTCATGGCTCGCCGAGCTACAGCAGGAGATGTTCGTCGAGATCAATCCGGCACAGGCCAACGACCTGGGCATCAAGAACGATGACATGGTCTGGGTTCACGGCCCCGAGGGCGGCAAGGTCAAGGTCAAAGCCATGGTGACGCCGCGCGTGGCCCGTGACGTGGCGTTCATGCCCTTCCATTTCGGTGGTATCTACCAAGGTGAAAGCCTGGCGGACAAGTACCCCGAAGGCGCACAACCCTATGTACTCGGCGAGGCCGCCAATACCGCGACCACTTATGGCTACGACATAGTGACACAGATGCAGGAAACCAAATGTACGCTATGTCGGATCGAGAAAGCCTCCGCCTGATCGACGATGCTTGAAACGCCGGTGAGGTCGCGTACCTCGCCGGCCAGAGGAGAACACCATGGCTCAAATGAAATTTTTATGCGACGCCGAACGCTGCATCGAATGCAACGGCTGCGTCACGGCCTGCAAGAACGCCAACGAAACCGACTGGGGCATCCAGCGTCGCCGCGTGGTGACCCTGGACGACGGCAAACCCTCCGAGGTCTCGATCTCGGTGGCCTGCATGCACTGCGACGACGCGCCGTGCATGGCGGTATGCCCCACCGACTGCTTCTACAAGACCGATGACGGCATCGTTCTGCACGACAAGGACATCTGCATCGGTTGCGGTTACTGCCTCTACGCCTGCCCTTTCGGCGCACCGCAGTTTCCCAAGGAAGAAGCCTTCGGCGAACGTGGCAAGATGGACAAGTGCACCTTCTGTGCCGGCGGCCCCGCCGAGACCAAAGAAGAAGAATACGAGAAGTACGGCGCCAACCGTATCGCTGAAGGCAAGCTCCCGCTGTGCGCCGAGATGTGTTCCACCAAGGCGCTGCTGGCCGGTGATGCCCAGACCATTTCCGATATCTTTCGTGAGCGTGTGGTCTATCGCGGTCATGAAGATGGCGGCTGGTCATCGGTGGAAAAAGCACAGATGTCGGGTCCGGATGTCTCGGGCAATCTCGACGAGATGGCCTACGACGCCACCCGCGCCACACGTGAAGGGTGAGGAGAAAGCTCATGCACACACTCATGCAATGCCTGTGGCGGCTGCGTATGGTCGGTGTGGTGCTATTGCTGGCGGTGTTGGCCGCCAGCCTGGCCCCACCCTCATCGGCGGCTGAACCCGACGAGGAAATAGGACAGGCAGTCGGCACCGTGGACGCCGACACCTGGCGGCAGGTCAAAAGCGGCGAGAACTTCGTCGACTCACGCTATGACTCGACCTACAACCTGATCAACCCCAGCGGCGAGACCTGGCGTCAGATCCGTAACGAGTGGATATCGCCCGCCGGCCTGATCGCCATCGGCGGCATGCTGGCGATCCTGATAATCTTCTATCTGATCGTCGGGCGCAACGATCTCGACCATGAGCGCACGGGACGCAAGATCCTGCGCTGGACGGTCTTCGAGCGCTCATTGCACTGGACCGTGGCAACGTTGTTCATCGCCCTATCGCTGACCGGGCTGAACCTGCTGTATGGCAAGTTCGTCTTCCGGCACATCTTCGGCGATGTTTTCTGGGCCAACATGATCATGGGCTCCAAGCTGATCCACAACTATGCGGGGCCTGTCTTCGGCATCCTGCTGATCGTCATCCTCGCCAAGTGGCTCAAGGTCAATCTACCCAAGAAGCATGACTGGGAGTGGTTCAAGCAAGGTGGCGGCATGGTGGGCGACAAACATCCCGATGCCGGCTTTGCCAATGCGGGCGAAAAAGCCTGGTTCTGGATACTTGCCAGTGTCGGCCTGCTGGTCGTGATCAGTGGCCTGGTGCTCGATTTTCCGATCTTCGGGCAAACCCGCGACAACATGCAGTGGGCCAACATGTTCCACGGTGTGACATCGTTGATCCTGATGACCGTGGCGCTCGGGCACATCTATATCGGCACTCTGGGCACCGAAGGCGCGCTGGAAGGCATGGCGACCGGCTATGTCGACGAAACCTGGGCCAAGCAGCACCACAACCTGTGGTACGAGGAGGTCAAGGACAACGCCGGACAACCCCAGCAAAGCGACCCGCCCGTCGGCGATGACACAGCGACGGCACACCGACCCAACTAGCACTTGCGTTCGAGACGACACCGCCCCCGGGCGGTGTCGCTCTTTGTTATGCTAGGCACTTTCCGGACAATGCCTAGAACCATTCCATAATGACATGCCCAGCGAGGAGGCCCTCCCATGCAACATATCGACGCTGACACGCGCACCGAGATCGAGGCGGCCGCTTTCCGCCAGTTGCTCGACCATCTGGACGCCAACAAGGACGTGCAGAACATCGACCTGATGATCCTGGCCGACTTCTGCCGTAACTGCCTCTCCAAATGGCTGGTGGCCGCCGCCAGCGAGCGGGGTATCGAGCTCGACTACGAGACCGCCCGAGAGTACGTCTACGGCATGCCCTACAGCGAATGGAAAGAGCTCTATCAGGCACCTGCCACCCCTGAACAGCTCGAAGCGTTGGATGCCCGTCAGCAGCGCAAGAAGGATACACACGCATGAGCGAGGCCGCGTTCGTTCCCCTCAAGATCGCCGTGCTGACCGTCTCCGATACCCGCACGGAGGAAACCGACCGTTCGGGCAACGCGCTGGTGGAACGCCTGGAACGCGATGGACATGAACTCGCCGACAAGCGCATCGTCGTCGATGATGTCTATCGTATCCGTGCGCTCGTCGCTCAGTGGATCGCCGACGAAAGCGTCCAGGTCATCGTCACCACCGGCGGCACCGGCTTCACCGGGCGTGACTCCACTCCCGAGGCGGTCGAAGTGCTGCTCGACAAGCACATCGAAGGTTTCGGCGAGCTGTTTCGCCATCTGTCGTGGCAGGAAATCGGCAGTTCCACCGTGCAGAGCCGCTGCCTCGGCGGCCTGGCCAACGCCACCGTGGTGTTCTGTCTGCCCGGCTCCACCGGCGCCTGCCGTAGCGCCTGGGACGGCATCCTTCACGAACAACTCGACAGCCGCCATCAGCCGTGCAACTTCGCCAACCTGGTGATTCCCGGGAGAGGTCAGCATGGCTGAGCTGCAAAGCGTCGAGCGCGCGCTGGAGGCGTTGTTGAAAGACGTGAAGGCGGGAGATATCGAACGCATCGATTGCGAGGCGGCGGCGGGCCGCGTGCTGGCCGAGTCGGTCACCGCCCGCCTCGACGTGCCGCCCGCCGATAACAGCGCCATGGATGGCTATGCACTACGCCATGCCGATACCGGCCGGTGGTTGCCCGTCAGCCAGCGCATCGCCGCCGGCCACGCGCCCGAACCGCTGGCACCGGGCACCTGTGTACGCATCTTCACCGGTGGCGAGATGCCTCCAGGCGCCGACACGGTCGTGATGCAGGAACGCGTGGAGACGCAAGACGCCCAGGCGCATATTCCCGGCGACATCACGCTGGGCGATAACCTGCGTCGCCGTGGCCGCGACGTAGAAGCCGGCACCCCACTTCTGGAAGCGGGCACTCGGCTGGAGGCAGCCGCCCTGGGGCACCTGGCCGGCCAGGGCATCACGCAGGTCGACGTGTATCGTCGCCCGCGCGTGGCGCTGCTCTCCACCGGCGATGAAATCGTCGACCCCGGTCAACCGCTCGCAGCGGGGCAGATTCATAACTCCAACCGGCCCATGCTCTCGCGCCTGCTCGAGCGCTTCGGCGCCGAGTTGGTCATGCGCAAACACGTGCCCGACGACTTCGCGACGACCCAGCGCCTGTTGCACGAGGCCGCCGAGCGCGCCGATGTCATCGTCACCACCGGCGGCGTCAGCGTCGGCGAAGAAGACCACGTCAAGCACGCGCTGGAATCATTGGGTCAGTTGGATCTATGGCAGTTGGCCATGCGCCCCGGCAAGCCATTGGCACTGGGACGCATCGGCCAGGCGCGACTGGTGGGCCTGCCCGGCAATCCTGTGTCCTGCTTCGTCGGCGCCTGGGTGTATCTCCGCCCCCTCATGGGCGCCCTGTTGGGTTGTCCGCGCATGGCCGCGCTGCCCCGCCTGTGGGCGCGCGCAGCCTTCACCACACATACGCAGGCGCGTCGCCACTACATGCGTGTGGGGCTCGAGTTCACCGCCGATGGCATCGTCGCCCACGCCTTCGCCGACCAGAACTCGGCGGTGCTGTCCTCGTGCCTCGAGGCCGATGCCCTCGCGGTGGTACCCGAGCACACCACCCTCCACGAAGGCGAGCGCGTAGAGTGCCTGTGGCTGACGGACTAATGCCACTGAAGACAAGGCCTAGTCAGCGCTCAACGCCTGATTGAGCGCCGGCCAGAGTCGCTGAAAATCATGCTCCAGCGTGGGGTAGTCGGCGCGCAGCCAGGGCACCAGTTCCGCCAGGCGATTGGGGCCGCTTAGACGGCGCCCGAGGCCTACGATCGCCTGGCAGGTGAAATCGAAGTCAGCGTAACGACTCAACCAGTCGTCTTCGATAAGAGCAGGAATCATTGGTGCCAAGCGATTGGGGGCTCGCCCCTGGGCCTGGAGTACCCGATAGCAACGCCGGATCAGCATCGCATCGGCATGGTCGCGCGCCACGAAATGGTCCCACACCAAATCCAGCGCGATGCCCACGACACGCCGCTGGGGACGCGGTGCACGTTCACGCACGCCACGTATCACGGCATGGTCGTCGACCCAGGCATCCACGCGACGATGATGACGAATGCCCCGCGCGATCTCCGCTAGCCAGTCGCCGTCAGGGTCACCCTTGACGCCATCGGCAATCAAGTTGCCGTACAAGAAGGCGTCGTTGCCACCACGTGCCAGCCAGCCATGCGCAAGAAAATTCATCGAAGACCTAGAGAGAGTTCTTGAAGACGGTTCGTAGAGACCATTCTTAAAGAGAGTTCTTAAAAACAGTTCTTAAAGACAATTGGTCGGCTTGGGCAATCCCGCCAGGCGCGCCCCCACCTTGGCAGGACTATCGGGAAACAACCGCATCAAGTGCAGGGAGCGGCCTTTATCGGGCCCCAGCGCCTGGCCGACAGCCTTGACCAGGGGCCGCATCGCCGGGGCGTTCTCATAGCGTGCGTAGAAGTCCCGCAATACCTCGAGAACCTCCCAGTGTTCAGGCGTCAGTTCGCGCCCGTCCTCGGCGGCCAGCGCCTCGGCCACGGCCGGCGTCCAGGCCGTCAGATCGACCACGAACCCTTCGGGATCGAGCCCGATGTCATGGCCTTCCACCGTGATATAGCGTGTCGCTTGCGTGGTCGCCATCAGAACCAGCTCACCGTGCGTTGCGCTTCCTCGGTCAGTGCCACGAAACCATCCATGTCGACGATGATCACGCGGGCATCGCAGCGCCCCGCCAGACCGCGCGACTCCAGATCCTCGCGCAGGGCGAACAGGCGACCTTCCAGACCGGGAAAATGTTGTACCTGTGCACTCACCGCGCCAAACACGCCATCTTCGATCAGCATCAAGCCATCTTCCTCCCCCATCGCGCGCAGTACGTCCTGATGAACGGAGCTCGAACTCGGGGCACGATTGAGCAAGTGCAACAACATTCGCAGGTGTCTCCTCACAGCGCTACCCAGCTAGCATTCGGTACGGGCAACGTTTAGAAATTGAAGATTTGACGGTGACCGGCAAGCACCGTCGACAGTTCCGGCGTCGACACTTCAATCACCGGCAAGAGCAAATCGTCGCGAGTCAGCCCACGCGCCGCGAGCGAGTCGACATCGACATATAAACGCTCGATATCATACATCTCCAGCATCTCGAAGGTGCTTTGGGAGCCCTTCTGCCCCAGCGGCCCCGAGCCTTGGCCCTGGAGCAATGCCCAGACGCCATCTCCCATCAGCAACAACGACACGGACTGACCGAAGGCCGCGCCCACCAATGCTAGATCGAGGGCCTCGCGTAGCCATAAACCGCCGTGCGGCGCATGGCGTAGCATCACCAGAAGATCGCCGTGCGATGCCTCGGTTATCTCGGACATGACAATTCCCCGTGACATGAATGAGCGACGCCTTATTCAGGGCGCGAAGGTGATCAGCCGCTCGTGTGTCTGGCCGATATCGAGCAACTGACCCAGCCCCGTCAACTCGAAGGGAGATTCGAGACTTGCCCCGCTCTTGCCGTGACGCTCGGCTTCGCGGGCATCGAGCAACCCACGACGCAGTGCCGCCGCCACGCAGACCTGCAAGACGGTTCCCTGCGTGCGCTGTAACTCACGCCAGGCATCGACGAGATGCGGCTCGTCCTGCGGCGGCGCCGCGAAGTGCGCAGCGTTATAGACCCCATCGTGATAGAAGAACACCGTACCGACACGATGCCCCCGTGCGATGGCGGCATGCGCGAAACGCAATGCAGAGTGCGCGGCCTGATGGCTATACGGACCTCCTAGCACGAGTAAGGCGTAACGCATCGAGAGTCTCCCATCACGGACATAGTGAATAGCGCTATTGTCCTCGACGTAGCGAGGTCAGGCAAATCATTGGAAGCACCACGCGCCATCGAGTCAGACAATCATTGACGCCAACCATGTTAGCGAGTATATTTTTAACAAGCTAACGTATAGCACATCTTTAGCTAGCGATACTGATCTGTTGATATCCCCAAACTTTGGCCGCCTTTCTAGGCGGCTTTTTTTTATGCCGCACCGCAACAGACGCGACTCATATGAGCGCCGTCAGGGTTTGTGCGAATCCTCTTTAGCCGTTACGAAATCCAGCTAAATTGAAAGTGTCTGTGTCGTAATGTACCGGCACACCTGCTGATTCGTGGAGGTTACGATCATGAGCGTTGCCCTGCTTTCCCCGACTAAACGTCCGCCAGCGTCGCTGGCGCCGACCGAAACGACCTGCTCATCCACGCTGTCGATCACCCATGGCGATAGAGTGGCCTTCTCGTGCTCAACGCCCAAGTGCGAGATAGGCTGCCTGGCGCGCCTTCGGCATGACCCGCATCTTTGGCATGACATTTTCGACACCGAAGATATCGCCAACACCCGACGCCGCGCGATTTTCTACACCCGCTGGCATGGGTTCGCCGAGCCTCTGCTGCAACTCTGGCGAGGATGAAAATGCCCTACGTAAAAGGCCCGCACCTTTCGAGGTGCGGGCCTTTGCCAAACAGGCGCGCAGTCGCGCCACGTGCCGAATCAGTCGTTAGACATGAACCCAAGAAGGGACAACAGGCTAATGAACAGGTTGTAGATCGACACGAACAGGGTAATGGTCGCCAAGATGTAGTTGGTTTCCCCTGCGCGATGGATGATCTCACTGGTCTGATACAGAATCGCCGCCGAAGAGAACAGCACGAAGCCTGCTGAGACGGCCAGCGCCAAAGCGGTGATATTGAAGATCATCGCTGCGACCATCGCCAGCACCAGCACGATCGCCCCGGCGATCATGAAGTTACCCAAAAAGCTGAAATCCTTGCGGGTAATCAAGGCCACGGCCGATAGCCCGATGAACGTCGCGCCCGTCATCCCCAGCGCCGTCATCACCAGTTGCGCGCCATTGGGCATTGACAGGTAGAGGCTCAACATCGGCCCCAACGTGAAGCCCATGAAGCCCGTGAAAGCGAAGATCGACAAAATGCCCGCCGCCGAATTCGCGGTCTTATGAACCAGGAACATCAAGCCGTAGGCACCAATCATGAAGATGAAGATATTCATCTGCCCGATGCCCATGGCCATCGCGGTTCCCGCCATCACGGCGGAGAACAACAGCGTCATGGCCAGGAGCATATAGGTGTTGCGCAACACCTTGTTGGTACTGATTTCCGACCGCGTCGTCTGCTGGTCAGCAATCTGAGAAGTACGATATGCCATGGGATTTCTCTCCTCGGTGGCGCTGAAAACATTTGTAAGACCTAGGATGCCCCGCTTGAGTTCCCACTGCAAGATGGATATTCAACGCCCCGGCGTTGTTTTAACTCATTGAAAGCACAAAAGTCTTGACGACTCAGTAAATGCTGGTAGTATACACCGCCGTAAGCCGGAGGGATGGCAGAGCGGTTGAATGCACCGGTCTTGAAAACCGGCGAAGGTTTGCGCCTTCCCAGGGTTCGAATCCCTGTCCCTCCGCCATTACATCTTAACGCCCCGAGTTTCAGTAACTTACTGGTCTCGGGGCGTTTTCGTTCGGGATGTTACATCGCGTGGTTACAACGGCGACGATTCGATACCGCTCAACAGGGTGCGGGCTTCGATGAGCGTCAGCCTTCCCGTGGTGAAGGCGCCGGTGTCGATGTAGTGGACGTTCCCCAGACATATAGGGCGCTCCACAATAGTATGCCCCACCACCACGGCATCGATACCCCTGACCGGCGTCTCGTCGCCACGTCGGATGCGCGTTCTTCCCCAGAGCAGTTCCTGCGAAGGCGTCGCGACATTCCGCCAGTCCGCGGGTGGTTCGGCGTGAACGATACCGAGACGCTTACCGGCGACTGATATTTCGCGCGCATAGGGCATGCATGGCAAGACGTGCTGGAGCAACATCTGCACCTCGGCCAACCCCGCTTCCAGGGCCCAGGTACCGCCGTTGATCATCCAGGCATCACGCGTTTTAAGACTGCCCCTTTCCTCGCCCAGCAACGCGTCATGCGCCAGCATTTCATGATTGCCACGCACGGCGTAAAACCAAGGCTCGAGGGCGAGAGACAAACACTGGAGGCTCTCGGCACCACGATCGATCAAATCCCCGACGCTGAACAGCCTATCTCGTTGACGGTCGAAACCGACCCCACTCAACTTGTCATGAAGCAACGCCAGTTGGCCGTGTATATCACCGACGATGAAATCGCGGCCGTGCTCATTGGGATCGTGCCGTTGAATCACGCAAACGGCTCCTTATCGACTGAAGAACACCACGCGGATCGATTAAATATCGCGAAACGTCGGCTTTTCAACGTGCCGAAGATCATAACGCGAGTCGATACCCTCTCGCTCCAGTGCTTTCGCCAGCAGCTCATCGACGCTGGCACGCCGATGCGGCCCGGCCATCTCGACGCTCTCGAAGTCACGCGCTTCGCATTCCGGACACCTTGCTTCCAGCGGCCGTCGCGTTGCCTGGATGAACACTTCGACCTGACAAGCGCGACAACGATAAAGGCGCCGGTGGGGCATGGACATGTCAAACTCCGCAGGACAAAACAGTCGATTCAGCGTAGAACAAGATAACGCGCTACGCGCTATTGAATTCACTTCTCTGGCTCAGTGATAAAGCCTCAAACCGACCCTTGTTATCCGATTGCCTTCTACCGCGCTGACGACCCAGTGAAAGCCATGCCAATCGACATCGTCCCCCACCACGGGATGACCACCGACGCGCAGCGACACGAACTCGCCCAGAGTCATGTTCTGCTCCCCTGCGCTCAGGGTCAGTCCATAGGCATCCGCCACGTCGCTCATGATGGCTTCACCATCCAGTGTAAAGGTACCGAAGAAGGCGCGCTCACGCTTGAGCGTGGCATCTCCGTTGAACAAGCGATTGAGCGCCGGCAGATCCTCACTGCGCCCGATGACGCAAATGACATCGCCAAGTTTCAGCCGCGTGCTGCCTTTGGCATGCAGCATGGTGTGCTTGCGAAACAGACCGGAAATCAAGGCCCCCGACGGGAAACGCAACAAGCGAATAGGCACATCCTCGAGCGCTTCGTTCTCGACCTTGTAGACGAACATTTCATAATCGTTTTCCGGTAGCACGCCCAACGCGCCGCGACGATTGGGCGTTGTGCCAGCGGGTACTTCGACGCGCATCCAACGCGCTATCCTCGCCAAGGAGGCACCCTGCATCAATAGCGACATCAGCACCACGAAGAAGGCGACGTTGAAATACAGCGTCGCATTCTCGACACCGGCAATCACCGGAAAAATGGCCAGCACGATAGGCACTGCACCGCGCAAGCCCACCCAGGAAATGAAACCAAGCTCTCGCCAGCGAAAACTGAAGAATGGCTTGAGCGCTACCAGCACGGCCAACGGGCGCGCCACAAAGATCAAGCCTAACGCCAAGACAGCCCCCGGCACGGCGTAATCGATCATTTCGCTGGGCGTCACCAACAATCCTAGCACCAGGAAAAGCCCGATCTGGCTCAACCACGCCAACCCATCGTGAACCGGCAGAATATGCGTGAGATGCCGCCCCGGCTGGTTGCCGATCATCAAGCCCGCCAGATAAATCGCCAGAAAACCGCTACCGCCAGTCGCGCTGGCCAAACCGAAGATTAAAAAGCCCAACGCCAGCGCCAATAGTGAATAAAGCCCCGACGCCAGGTCGAGCCAGCGCAGCAGCTTGGCCGCCAACCAGCCACCCCCGACCCCGAACAACAAGCCCAGCCCGAACTGCGAGACGAACGTCATCAGCGTATGCCAGACACCGCTGGTACCGTTTACCAGCACTTCAGCCAGGGTAATCGTCAAGAAAATCGCCATCGGATCGTTGGTGCCCGACTCGATCTCCAGCGTCGCGCCCACTCGTTCGTTGAGCGTCACACCCTGACCGCTGAGCATCGAAAAGACTGCGGCAGCGTCCGTGGAGCCCACAATCGCACCGACCAGCAAACCTTCCACCAGGGAAAGATCGAATATCCAGGTCGCAAACAGGCCGACGAGCCCGCTGGTCACGAAGACTCCCAATGTCGCCAGGGAAAGCGCCGGCCTGAGCCCCACGCGGAACGTCTTGAGTCGCGTGCGCAAGCCGCCGTCGAGAAGGATCATCGCCAGCGCCAGATGCCCGATCAGGTAGGCAAGCGAATAGTCGTCGAACTCGATGCCCAGCACGCCTTCCTCGCCGGCCATCATGCCCAACCCAAGGAACAGCACCAGCAGCGGCACGCCGATGCGCGACGAGACACGGCTCGCCACGATGCTCAACGCGATCAGGAACCCTGAAAATAAAAAAAGGCTGTTGATGGTATCCACGACTAACGACTATCTCCCTGAATTCAAGGACCTAGTATGCCATGTTCCGACGATCCATGCTGCTACCTACATCAACCAGGCGGGCTGCGATTTCAAGATATGCCAGTCGATATCGCCCTGTAACCGCATGGCCCAGATAAGCGCGCGCATTCCCATGCGGTATTCGCCAAGCGCGACATCCGGCGACTGCCGTCGGTAGGCAGTGACAAAAGCATCTCGCTCAGCGGATCCAGTCATCAGCAGTTCGGCCACGCATAGATCGAACTCGAGCGGCGCCCATACCAGCGCCTCCCAATCACTCCATAGCCAACCGGTGGCGCCGCACAGGAACTGATCGGCACGCAAATCGGGCAGGCACCACACCGCGCGTGACGGCACGGGAAAATCGGGCAGCGTCTGCCAATCGGCGCAACGTGGGTGGTGCCTCAAAAAATCGTGCGCCCGGCGCGGCCACTGCGAGAGCGGCCAGACCGTCTCCAGAGGATGCCCCCAGCCCGACACCATTTCGCGATGCAGATACCCCAACTGACTCCCCAAAAGTTCAGCGAACGCTTCTCCCATCCGGGCCGACGTACCATCGCTCCAGGGCAGGCTCCAGAGCGGCGTCTGGTGCAGCGCGCCCAGATACGTCAAGGGTAATGGCGGCAGAGGCAAATGTGTCGGCAAGGCACCGGCCAAACGCGTCAGTGCCTCGGGGCAGCGCCAACGATCGAAACCGAAGAGTCGCTCCATCCCCTGCCAGAATGGGTCCCGAGCGGGATACGTACGTGCCAGCTTGAGCAACTGCGGCGCTTCATTGCATGTACACCACAGCCAGTTGGCGCTGTCATCCCAGGCCAGTGGCAACGGGGCAAGCGCATGACCGGTGAAGACCTCGACGCGATGCGTCAATGCGGGATCGGGATACATGCACACTCCTGACAGCCCAAGGGATAACGAGACGGCGACCCCTGCACGACTGGGCAGTCACCATCGTATCAGGATACAATAACCGTCTCTGGATAGGGGTGCCCACCACGCAATGGGCTGAGAGCGCCACGCGCAACCCTGGAACCTGACCCGGCTAGCACCGGCGGAGGAAATACCAGAGCGTGCCGTCGGCACGTCCTTCGCCCCATTCATGGAGCATTGATGACGTCCCTCGGTTTTTCACTGTCCCAGGCACGGCTCGCCTTCTCGGGGCAATGGCTATTCGATGGCCTTTCGGCCGACTTCGCACCCGGCAGTTGGACGGGGCTGCTCGGCCGTAGTGGCAGTGGCAAAAGCTCCTTGCTACGCATGATCGCCGACCTGCCCATTCCCGATACCCATGATTTGGCCCTCTCCACCGGGGATCAGCGCCCGTTGGCCGGCCGCCTGGCGTGGATGGCCCAACAGGATCAGTTGCTTCCCTGGCGCAAGGTCATCGACAACGTACTGCTCGGTCCTGCGCTGCGCGGGCGCCCCACGGCGGCGCAACGTCAACGCGCCATGGCCCTGCTCGACGACGTCGGCCTAAGCGACAAGGCCGAACAATGGCCCAAGACGCTCTCCGGCGGGCAACGACAGCGAGTAGCGTTGGCGCGCACGCTTTTCGAGGATGCGCCGGTGGTATTGATGGACGAGCCCTTTTCCGCCGTCGACGCCATTACGCGTCTGGAACTGCATGAGCTCGCCGCGCGCCTGCTGGCCGGTCGCACCGTATTATTAGTCACGCACGATCCCCTCGAAGCCCTGCGCCTGAGCGATCATATCCTGATACTCGGCGGCCAGCCGGCCTCGTTGCGCGACTTCGAGGTTCCCGACGGGCAACGTCCGCGTGCCCTCGATGCCCCCGACGTGCAACGCATGCAATCGCAGTTGGTGGCGCGCCTCCATGCGCCCCATGGCGATCCCGAGGGGAGCGTCTCATGAGCATACTCAAGCGTTTCTGGCCCGCTTTTTTAGGGATTCTCTCCCTACTCGGGCTTTGGCAAGCACTCGTCGTCATCACCGGTGTTCCCGGCTATGTACTGCCCTCACCGCTGGCCGTCATGCAAGCGTTCGCGGCGCATCAGCAACTGTTGTGGCATCATGCCGGTATCACGGTGATCGAGATCGTCGCGGGGCTGCTCATCGGGTGCCTAAGCGGACTAGGCACCGCGTTGGCCCTGGCACGCTTTCACGGCTTGCGACGTACCTTGCTGCCGATCCTGCTGATCAGCCAAGCCGTGCCCTTGTTCGCCCTCGCACCCATTCTCATGCTATGGCTAGGCTACGGGATGACCGCGAAAATCGTCATGGCCACGTTGATCATTTATTTCCCGGTCGCCTCGACATGCTACGACGGCCTGCGCCAGACGCCTCAAGGATGGCTGGACCTAGCCCAGACACTAGGGGCCAACCGTCGACGCCGACTGTTGCGCATCCAACTGCCCGCCGCCTTGCCGGCGCTGGCGTCGGGTATGCGCATGGCCGCCAGCGCCGCCCCCATCGGCGCGGTGATCGGCGAATGGGTCGGTTCGAGCCAAGGCCTGGGCTACTTGATGCTCGATGCCAACGCGCGCATGCAGGTCGACCTGATGTTTGCCGCCCTACTGATTCTCGTCACCTTCGGGGTCGCGCTCTACTTCACCACCGATGCCGTGATGCGACGCCTCATGCCCTGGCACGAAGACCGTACCGGCGCCACTAGCTGACAACCACCCAAGGGACAGCGCACGCTATCGCGTGGCAACGTTCCATACACCGCCTTTCACGGCGATAACGATAATGCCCGCCACGCTTCAACGAGCGGGGATCCGCAGGAGAACATCACATGCTACGTTTGACTCGACGCCTCATGGGAGCATGCCTTGCGCTGGCATTGATCGCTCCCGGCCCGACATGGGCCACAGATGACGACGACACCTCGGAGACGACATCTCTGAAGGTCATGCTCGACTGGTACACCAACCCATCTCACGCCCCTCTGGTCATCGCCCAGCAACGCGGCATCTTCGAACGTCACGGACTCGACGTGGAATTGATTTCACCCGCCGATCCCAGCGTCCCTCCCAAGCTGGTTGCCGCCGGCAAGATCGACATGGCTATCAGCTACCAACCTCAGTTGCATCTACAAGTCGATCAGGGCTTGCCGTTGGTACGCGTGGGCACGCTGATCGCAACGCCCCTCAACATCACGCTGGTGCGCGCCGACAGCGATATCGAAAGCATGAAAGACCTGGCCGGCAAAAGCATCGGCTATTCGGTAGGCGGCGTCGAGGAAGTGCTGCTCAATACCATGCTCGAGCACAATGGCGTAGCGCCGGATGACGTCGAGATGGTCAACGTCAACTTCGCGCTGACACCGGCACTCATCGGCGAAAAAGTCGATGCCGTCACCGGTGCGTTTCGCAACTTCGAACTGGCCCAGATGGCGCAGGAAGGCGTCAAGGGGCGCGCCTTCTATATCGAGGAGGAAGGCGTGCCCACCTACGATGAACTGATCTTCATCGCCAATCGCGACACCCTGGATGCACATCGCGATGCCTATACCCGTCTCATGGCCGCCATCGAGGAAGCCACGGCGTGGATCATCAATCATCCCGATAAGGGCTGGGAAGCCTTCAAAGCCTCCGATCCGGCGCTGGACACGCCGGTCAACGAGAAAGCCTGGTACAACACCATCCCGCGCTTCGCCTTGCGGCCTGCGGCCCTCGACGGCCAGCGTTACGAGGCCTTCGAGTCGTTTCTGCTCGAGCGTGGCCAGATCAAGGCCAAGAGCCCGCTGTCGCGTCTCGCTGTCGATCTCAGCCAGCCTTGACCCCAATGCCGCCGGCCATGCGGGGGAACGTTTCTCGCAGGTGGCCGGCACGCTATTTCACGGCGTTAAAAAGCGTGCCAGGGCCTCCCGAAATGCCTCGGGTTGTTCAGCATGCAACCAATGCCCGGCATCGGGAACGGTCTCGACACGCGCCTCCGGCAACACCGACTCGACCGCCGGCAAGGCATCGTCGTCAACGTAATCGGAACGCTCGCCACGCAGTACCAATGTCGGCCCCGTATAGGTGCCTTCACCATCCGGCACTGCGACGATATGGGCGTAGTCTTCTTCAATCTCGTCGAGTCCCACGCGCCACACCAGCGTGTCATCCTCGCCACGAACCAGATTGGTCGCCAGGAACTGCCGCGTCGCCGGGGTCTCGACGAATTCCGCCATGATCCGATCGGCTTCCTTGCGATCCGAAGGCGGCTGCCGCTCGACCGCACGCATAGCCTTGAAGATCGCTTCGTGTCCGTGCTCGTAAGCAATCGGCGCGATGTCGGCGACGATCAAGCGCGCAACGCGCTCAGGCGCTTGACGCGCCAACGTGATGGCCACCTTGCCGCCCATCGAGTGACCCAGCAGATCGCAGTTGTCGATCTCCAGACGCTCCAGCAAGGCCTCGACGTCCGCCGCCTGGGCGGCATAGCCCATGCCGACTTCATGAGGCGATTTTCCATGGTTGCGTAGATCGACGGCGATCACGCGGCGGCTTTCCTGCCAGCGTTTGATATGCGAACGCCAGTTGTCGGCGCTTCCGAACAAGCCGTGCAACACCACCAGCGGGCGCCCGGCGCCACCGGTATCGACATGATGTAATTCCACAATTTGCCTCGTCAGCCATTCAAGTATGCCGGCATGATACCAGAGGCGTTTCAGGCATTGCGTCCCGGCACCTCTTCGGAGTCATCAGCGACATGTGCCAGGCGGCGCGTCACCGCCGCCAGCAGCACGCCATACAACGGCAGGAAGAAAGCCAGGCTGACACTCAGCTTGATGGCATAATCCACCCAGGCGATTTCGACCCAGTGCGCGCTCATGAAGTCATTGGGCCCATTCCAGAAGGCGATGGCGAAAAACGCGAAGGTATCGGCCAGGTTGCCCAATAGCGTCGAAAACGCTGGTGCCACCCACCAGGCGCGCAGCCGCCGCATCCGATCGAAGACGTGAATGTCCAGCAACTGTCCCAGCACATAGGCCATGAAACTCGCCAAGGCGATACGCCCTACGAACAGGTTCCAATCCCCCAGCGCCGAGACTCCCTGGAAGGCACCATCCTGAAACAGTACCGAGACCACGTAGGAAATCAGCAAAGCGGGCAGCATGACGCGCGCGATGGTCGTTCGTGCCCGGCTTTTTCCGAACAGACGCACGGTCAAGTCCGTGGCGAGAAAGATGAACGGAAAGCTGAACGCTCCCCAGGTGGTGTGCACACCGAACATCGAAAACGGCAATTGCACCAGGTAATTGCTCGCCGCGATAACGATGATATGGAAACTCACGAGCCACCCCATCAAGCGGCGCGCCTGACGAGAATCGAGCACAAACATGTAATACCTTTTTAGTTGCCGAAAGAGGCCGAGGGGTAAGGGAACCCTCAAGGCAGGACGACGCGAAAGACGTCGGGCGAAAGCGGTAGAATTGTAAAGGGTCTCCTCGATATCGACCAGCGCACACGCCACTGGCCGATGCCAGTGGATCACCCATCATCTGCTGTGACACCATGAACCATGGGAACTAACTGCGTAACTTCAATGCCTTATGAATAAACTGGAATCATCTCAGGTGCTCACAGCATTGCTAGCAAAAGCAACCAGCCACCCTGATCGTTTAAATACCGTTTAAGACTACCTTGGACAGGGCTGGCGAAGTTATTGAAGATTCGCTAAATCAAGAATGAGTAACAGGGAATGACAGCTTGTCCAAATGGCGTAAGGATACACCGGACACGCCCGTCATTCGACACAGAGCATCCCTTTGCCGTGAGCGCTTCATCCCCCGCTCTCGGCAATCCATCGCAATCCCAATCTAGGAGAGACAATATGCGCCAGCTCCAGCCTGCCTCCGCCCTGATCGACGCCGGTTACGGCGCCATCGACAAGGGCACGATGCTGCTCAAGGCCATGGCCAACGAAAACCGCCTGCGTATCCTGTGCCTGCTCGACGGCGTAGAGCTTTCGGTCACCGAGCTGAACCGCAAGCTCAACCTCAGCCAGTCGGCGCTCTCGCAGCACCTGGCCATCCTGCGCCGCGAGAACCTGGTGGTCACACGCCGCGCCTCGCAGACCATCTACTACTCCCTCGCGGGCGATGAGGCCCGAACGGTGGTCGATTCGCTGATCGCACTCTACGGCAAATCTCGCTAATAAAGCTCTGGCAGCGGCTCAGCGCCGCTGCCAACCGCTGGCTTCCAAGCGTTCCATGACGCGATCCCCGAGACGCTCGATCCCCATCGAGGCACCTACTCCGACACGCTGCAATAGCGAATGCCGCGGCTCTAGTGTCACATGCAGGACCCGAGCTTCCTTCATCCGCGTCGCAAGATAGCCATCGCTGGTAGCGATCTCATCGATCAAGCCATCCTCGTGGGCCTGGCGGCCATACCAGATTTCGCCGGTCGCCACCGTGTCGATATCCAGCGCCGGACGCCGTTCGCCGACGTAACGTTTGAAGAGATCATGCGTTTCCTGCAAATCGTCGAGAAACTTGGCACGACCCTCGTCGGTATTTTCCCCGAACACGGTCAAGGTCCGCTTGTAACGCCCTGCCGTGAGCAGCTCTACATCGATATCGTGCTTCTTGAGCAAGCGATGTACATTGGGCACCTGCGCAACCACACCGATCGACCCGATAACGGCGAACGGTGCCGCGATCAAGCGATGCGCACAGCAGGCCATCATGTAACCGCCGCTGGCGGCGACCTTGTCGACGCATACGGTAAGATGCGCCCCCGCATCACGTAGCCGGTCGAGCTGGGCGGCGGCGAGTCCGTAGGAATGCACCAGACCGCCGCCCGAGGTGAGACGCACGACCACTTCATCCTCGGCCTGCAATTCGTCGAGCAACAGCGAGACCTGCTCTGCAAGCTGTGGAGTACGCGACGCCTTGAGATCGCCATCGAAATCGAGCACCCACACCCGCGATGGCCCCTCGTCAGGCGTGTCATTCTTCCCTTTTCGGCGTGCCTTTTCCTGCTTGCGCAACGCCTTCTGTGCGCGCCGCCGCTGTGCTGGTGCCATGGCGGCCAAGCGCAGCGATTCACGTCGCCGCCGCTGACGTTCATTCAATGCCACCACGCGCAGACGGTTGTCCTCGCCTTGTCCGCTGGCGCGCTGCTTGAGGGACACCACCAGCACAACCAGTACGCCCAGGGCGATGACCAGTGTCGCCAGTTTGGCGGCGAACAGGGCGTATTCCGCTATCCATTCAATCACGTCGCTTCCTCATGCTTGGATGACAATCGATACAGCCCTTGTATGAAACATTTGTTTGAAATAGGCTGGGAGCTTCCATCAACACCATAGAGTGACCGATCATGGCCGACGCCAGCACCGTCATCGAAAAACTTCAGTCGCGCTTCGATCCTGCCGCCGCCAGGGGCATGAATGATATTTTCCAGTTTCATATCAGCGATGCAGAAGACTATTACCTTCAAGTTCAGGACGGTACCCTGGACGTTCAACAAGGCGAGCACGACGACCCTTCCGTCAGCCTAACCACCGACACCGAAACGCTGAGAGGCGTGATGAGCGGCGAGATCAACGGTATGCAGGCCTTCATGAGCGGCAAACTGAAGGCCGCCGGTAATGTCATGCTGGCCACCAAGCTCACTAGCCTGTTCCCCAGCGGCTAATTCCTCGCCACCTTTTCACACCATCACGTCTCTCAGCGCATCGCCACCGCGCTGAGGTGCGTCTCGATCAATTGACGCGAGATCGAATGGCTGGGGGGCAGCTCCGGTAAATGGCGCGGCGTGAACCAGGCAGCATCGGCGATCTCCACGCCATCGATGCGGATACGTCGGCTGGCCGCTTCGGCGAAGAACCCCAGCATCAGTGAATGCGGAAACGGCCATGATTGGCTGCGAAAGAAACGCACTCGCCCGATCTCGACGCCGACTTCCTCGTGAACTTCACGACGTACGGCGTTTTCGGCGGTTTCCCCCGGCTCGATGAACCCCGCCAGGGTGGAATAACGCCGCGCAGGGAAACGCCCGTTGCGTGCCAGCAACAGATCCTGCCCATGGGTAACCAGGGTAATGATGCACGGCGAGATGCGCGGATAGCTGCGATGACCGCAAGCCTTGCACTGCATGGCAAACTCGTGCGATAGACGCTGCATCGGCGTCCCGCAGCGCCCGCAAAAACGATGATCACGCGCCCAGGCGGACACCTGCAGCGCCGTGGCCAGTAGATCGCCCTGCGCAGCAGGCAAACGCGCCAGCCAATCACGCGCTGCAGGCCAGCTCGCCTCGCCACTCTCGTGCGCCATCGCAACCGGCAAGCCTTGCCACATTCCCAGCGGCATGGCCTGCTCCGGCCAGGCACCGGGCGCCTGCAGAATCCCCCCCTCTTCGCCGGGCGCGATACCCGTTTCACCGAAACGAATCCAATAGCCCCAAGGCGGCGTCTCCGCGCCGGGAAGCTCTCTCACGAATGCCGGTGTCGACGTAGTCGTCATGACGGCCCCTGCGTCGCCTCGTCCAACGCATCCCAATGACATTCGCCCGCCGCCTGGCGAATGCTATCGAGCTTGGCTCGATGGGCACTCAATTCCGCTTCGCTAGGCTGCGTCACCGCTATCGTCAGCCCTTCCCGCGCCACACGCCGTATGCCGCTGACGCTATTCTCCCTCTCCGCATCGTCGCCAGCGGCAGCTTCGACACCGGCTAACGAAAGTGCCGTCTGCCCCCCGGTCATCGCCAGGTAGACATCGGACAGAATTTCCGCATCCAGCAACGCGCCGTGGAGAACCCGGCGACCGTTATCGATATCATACCGCTTGCACAGCGCATCCAGGCTATTGCGCTGCCCAGGGTGCAGCTTGCGCGCCATGCCCAGCGTATCGAGCACACCGCAGTGCTCGGCGACCGGCCCCAACCGCGGCCCGCCACGCTTGTTATGCAGCAGGCCGAATTCGTGATCGATGAAGCCGACGTCGAACGCCGCGTTGTGGATCACCAGCTCGGCGCCGCGGATGTATTCCCAGAAGGCATCGGCGACATCCGCGAACACCGGCTCGTCGGCGACGCGCTCATTGGTGATACCATGTATCTCCACGGCCTCGGGCTCGATATCGCGCTCGGGGTTGATGTATTGATGGAAGTTGTTGCCGGTCAGTCGGCGATTGACCACCTCCACCGCCCCGATCTCGATCAAGCGATGGCCTTCCTTGGGGTCGATACCGGTCGTTTCGGTGTCCAGTACGATCTGACGCATTGCTTACTCTTCTCCTGCCATGGCCCGCCGCTGAGCCGCCTGAACATCATCGGTGGCGGCGTTGGCGAGCGTATCGGCCAGTTCGTTACCTTCGTGGCCACTGTGTCCTTTGACCCAGTGCCATTCGATCCGATGGCGCTGAGTTTCCTCGAGTAGTTCACGCCACAGCTCGGCGTTCTTGACCGGCTGCTTGGCGGCGGTCTTCCAACCACGCTTGATCCAGCCATGGACCCACTGGGTAATCCCCTTGCGCAGGTACTCGGAATCGGTCCATAGCGCCACTTCGCAGGAACGCGTCAAGATCCGCAGCGCCTGAATCGCGGCCGTCAGTTCCATGCGGTTGTTGGTGGTCTCGGCCTCGCCGCCATTGAGGGTTTTCTCGTGCTGCCCATAACGCAGCACCGCCCCCCAGCCGCCGGGGCCAGGGTTACCGCGACAGGCGCCGTCGGTATAAATGGTCACGCGGGGCATGTCGCCCACAGTGGGAGTGTCAGTCAACCTCGGCCATCCTATCGTCGTGGGCGTGCGTAGCGCGATCCGAGCGCGCGCTGTGATCGCGATGAAGCGCGGCAGGGCCGAGCCAACTGCCCGTCATCGAATCGCGGCGCAGCGAGGTACGCAGCGGCTGTACAGGGATCTTCTTACGCCGGGCCACGATCAGATAGCACTCCCCAAAGGGCAGGTTATAGCGACGCCCCAGCGTTTCGAGCCCCAGGTTATGAACATGCCCGCCAGGCAGGCGAAAGCCGCAGTAGTCTACGCGGTCGATCTCGAAATCGACAAACGCCAACCACTCCCGCAGCCGGCCGCTGCGTCGCCAGCGACCCTTGCAAGGCCAACGCCGCCGACTGGCAGGAGACAAATGCCCCAGAACATCGGCACCGAAGGGGTTCCAACCCATCATGACCAGCAAGCCATCATCGCGCGTGACACGTGCTGCCTCACGCAGCAGGTGGTGCGCGTCGGGCATCACCTCCAACAGATGGTGCACCAGCACGAGGTCGAGGCTTTCATCGGCAAGCGGCAAGGCACTGGGGTCGCACACCAAGGTGGCGTCATCCTGAGCCAAGGCGCGCGTCGGCGCCCAACTCATCGCATGCCGAATAGGGCACATATCGGTCAACCGCGACGCCATGCCGAGCTGCAGGCTATGAGAGCCAAAGCGCGATTCACAGAGCGGCCCCAGACACGCACGCTGTGCCTGCCATAAGGCAACGCCGTCTTCAGAGCCCCAGAAGCGGCGCCCCTCGCGGACGGCTTGCGCCAGCGTCATTGGCATATGCGAATTTGACACGACGGCCCATTCCCCCCAAGGTTATCGCATTTTACGCTGTCGTCCGCCATCGCGCATGGCGTGACAGGCGTGTTTCCGACGTTTGCCGAGGTCTAGCGTATTATGTTGACCGTGATTCCACTTCCTGCGTTCCAGGACAACTATATCTGGCTGCTCCGTCAGGATGCCAGCGATAAGGTAGCGATCGTCGATCCCGGCGATGCGCAACCCGTCATCGAATACCTGGAGCGTGAAAACCTGAACCTGGTGGCGATTCTGGTCACCCACCATCATCACGATCACACCGGCGGCATCGAAACGCTGGTCAAACGCTACGGGCCGCGCGTGATAGGCCCTGACAATTCGGCCATCCCCGCCGTTGAAGAAGTCGTTGGCGACGGCGACGACTTCCGCGTGCAGGGTCGGCGCTTCGAAGTCTTCGCAGTCCCTGGCCATACGCTCGACCATATCGCGTTCTATGCCCCCGGAACGCCGGGACTACTGTTCTGCGGCGACGTGATGTTCTCGGCCGGGTGCGGGCGCTTGTTCGAAGGTGAGCCGGCGCAAATGCAACGCTCGCTCGAGCGCCTTGCTGCATTGCCCGATGACACCATGGTGTTCGCGGGCCACGAATATACGCTGGCCAACCTGCACTTCTCTCAGGCGGCCGAGCCCGATAACCCCACGCGGGATGCCTATCTCGAAGAGTGCGAAAAGGCACGCCGGCTGGAGCGCCCCACGCTACCCACCAACATCGGCGTCGAGCGCCAGATCAATCCCTTCTTGCGCATCGACCAACCCGGCCTGCTCAGCGCAGTGGCCGAGCAAGGTAACGCCGACGACGCCAGCAGTGCCTTCGCCACGTTGCGCGAATGGAAAAACCGTTTCTAGCAACGCCATCACCGGCTGCCGTCTAAGTCCTCGAGAGGTTTGCTTCCCATGCACGTTCGATCGACCCGCCGCCAAGTCCTTGGCTTGGCGGGAGGTCTTTTCCTGACCACCTTGCCCCTGCCCGCGCTAGCGGCCAGCGGCTCACCGACCGGCGACGACGCGGCTACATCGGCGCAACATACGACCTTCTGGCAAGCACTGGAGCTTCAAAGCGCCGCACAGGCCGATACCTGGACACGCCTTAAAACCGGCTTCGGCCTGCCCCACGACATCGAGAATCCGCGCGTCAAGGAATGGCTCGACTATTTTGCCGTGCACCCTCAATACGTCTCGAGCATGGCCCAGAATGCGCGCCCCTGGTTACGCTGGGTCACCCGGCAGCTCGAAGCGCGCGACATGCCCACCGAGCTGGCCCTTTTGCCCTTCATCGAGAGCGCCTACGATCCCACCGCCGCCCATGCCGGCGGCGCTGCAGGACTATGGCAGTTCATGCCGGGCACCGGCGAGGCGATGGGGCTCAACGATACCTGGTGGTATGACGGCCGTCGGGATGTCATGGCCTCGACGAAGGCCGCGCTCGATTATCTGCAGACACTCGCCACACAGTGGTATGACGGCGATCTCGAGCTTGCCCTGGCGGCTTACAATGCTGGCGCGGGCACGGTCAATCGTGCGCGTGAGCAGGCCGCCGCCCAAGGCAAGCCCATCGATTACTGGCACCTCTCGCTACCCGGGCAGACCATGGATTATGTTCCCAAGCTGCTGGCGTTGGCGGCAGTGGTATCCGACCCGCAACGCTATTCGGTCACCCTGCCCGATATTCCCGATCGCCCCGCCATTGCTCAGGTACAAGCCAAAGGCCAACTCGCGCTGACCGATGCCGCGCGGCTCGCCGGGGTCAGCGAGCAACGCCTGCGCGAACTGAACCCGGCACTTAGACGCGAGGCGACACGCCCCAATCAGAATGCCAAGTTGGTAATTCCCGCCGACAGCCGCCAGCGCTTTCTCGCCAAGCTCGATACGCTGCCCGCCGAGAAGCGTCAGCCCAAGGCGCATTACGTGGTCAAACGCGGCGATACACTCTCCGGCATCGCCGCGCGGCATGACATTCCTGTCGGTGTCCTACGTCAGCAGAATGGCCTCGACGGCGACTTGCTGCGTATTGGTCAATCACTGATCATCCCGACCACTGGTCAGTCCGCCAGCTTGGCCAGTCGTGACACCACCCGCGAAGTGACCGTCAAACCGGGCGACAGCCTGTCACGTATTGCCGCGCGCCATGATGTCAGCGTCGACGCACTGGCCCGCTGGAACCAGCTTGATCGAAGCGCCTATCTGCAACCCGGGCAACGCCTGACCTTGCGCCAGGCCTCGCGCTGAGCGCATTGAGCGATACCTCTACTCAGCGCGACACCGCTGGGGTAGGCTAGCGAGCGGGCCGGTGCTTCACCAGCCTCTGCGCATCTTGCTTCAAGGAATCGGTTGATGCCCTCGTTCGCTTTCAACTTGCTGCTGGGTTCTTGCCTATGGGCGATTAGCCTCGCGGCGCTGGCCTTACCGGCCGCCGACGTGCCAACCGTCGCGGGAATTTCGCTCTACGACGCGCCGGCGCTGCCCGATGACTTCTCGCACCTGCCCTACACCAATCCGGATGCCCCCAAGGGCGGCGAATTGCGGCAAGCCGCACAGGGTAGCTTCGACTCGACCAACCCCTTCATCATCCAGGGCAATCCGGCCGACGGCCTGAATCACGTCTACGACACCTTGATGGAAGCCAGCGCCGATGAGCCCTTCACCATGTATGGGCTGCTGGCGGGGGGCATTCGCCTAGACCCCGGCCGCCACTGGATGGAAGTCGACCTGCGCCCGGAAGCGCGTTTCCACGACGGCCACCCCGTGACCGCAGAAGACGTGGTATTCAGCTTTCGCCTGCTGCGAGACGAAGGCCAGCCGTTCTATCGCGCTTACTACGCTGATGTCGACAAGATCGAAGCGCTGGATGACGACACCGTGCGTTTCGAATTCAGCGACAACAATTCACGTGAATTGCCCTTGATCCTCGGCCAGCTCCCGGTGCTGCCCAAGCACTATTGGGCCGCACGCGATTTCGCCGCGCCGACGCTGGATAAGCCGCTGGGGTCCGGCCCCTACGCAGTCGAAAGCCTGTCCCCAGGCCGCCGTATCGTCTATCGCCGCGTCGAGGACTACTGGGGACGCGACCTGCCCATCAACCGCGGCCGTCACAATATCGACCGTCTGGTCTTCGACTACTACCGGGACCAGACCGTAGCGCTGGAGGCCTTCAAGGCCGGCAATCTCGACCTGCGACGCGAAAGCAGCGCCAAGAACTGGGCCACCGCTTACGACACCCCCGCTCGCAAGGAAGGCTTCATCAAGCGCATGGTCGTCCCCGATGCACAGCCCGCCGGGATGCAAGCCTTCGTCATGAACCTGCGGCGCGAGAAATTCCAGGATCGCCGCGTGCGCCAAGCGTTGACCCTGGCCACCGACTTCGACTGGCTCAACACGCATCTCTTCTACGGCGCCTACGAGGAAACCGATAGCTACTTCGAAAGCTCCGAGATGGAGGCCAGCGGCCTGCCCAGCGACGCCGAACGCGCGTTACTCGCGCCCTACCGGGACCGCTTACCGCAGGATGTCTTCGACACCCCCTTGCCCGCGCCCCGACCCGAGGGGCTGCGACCCCGCCTGAAGAAGGCACTGGGGCTGCTGCGCGACGCCGGCTACGAAATCCAAGACGGCACCCTGATCAACCGCGAGACCCAGCGACCGCTGCGCCTCGAATTTCTGCTCTACGACACCCAGTTCGAGCGCGTGACCCTGCCGCTGATCCAAAACCTCGAGCGCCTCGGTATTCAGGCCAACCTGCGCGTGGTCGACGTCAACCAGTTCCTGACGCGCCAGCGCAACTTCGATTTCGACCTGATCCTCGGCAGTTTCCCGCAGTCCGCCAATCCGGGTAACGAACAGCGTGAATTCTGGACCAGCGACTACGCCGACGCGCCGCGCAGCCGCAACTTGATCGGGCTGCAGAACCCCGCTATCGACGACCTCGTCGACAACTTGATTCGCGCCGACAGCCGGCAAGAGCTGGACACCACCGCACACGCCCTCGACCGGGTGCTGCGCTGGGGTTTCTACGTCATTCCTCAATGGCACCTCGACGGCACCCGCGTGGCGCTGTGGGACAAGTTCGGCTACCCCCAGCCCTTCCCCGAATACACCTTCGATCTATCGAGCTGGTGGGTCGATCCACAGCGTGCGTCGCGGATAGAACAACGCCAACGCGGCGAACGCTAAGGAAGGATATCGACCATGGCCAACTACGTCCTACGCCGCCTGCTACTGATGATCCCCACCCTGTTGGGCATCCTGCTACTCAACTTCATGATCGTGCAGGTCGCGCCGGGCGGCCCCATCGACCAAATGCTGGCGCGCTTCGAGGGCATGGACAGCAACGCCAGCACGCGCCTGGAAGGCGGCGGCGAGACCTCCAGCGGCGACACTCGCAACGCGCGCGGCATCGACCCACGTCTCGAAGCGGCACTGGAGAAGCAATTCGGCTTCGACAAGCCTCCCGTGGAACGTTTCTTTGGCATGCTGGCCGATTACGCCACCTTCGATCTCGGCGATAGCTTCTTTCGCGGGCGGCCGGTGATCGACCTGATCGTCGAACGCCTCCCGGTGTCCATCTCGCTGGGACTCTGGACGACGCTGCTGGTGTACTCGATCTCGATACCGCTCGGTATACGCAAGGCCCTGCGCCACGGCTCGCGCTTCGATGTCTGGACCTCGGGGCTGATCATCGTGGGATATGCTGTGCCGGGCTTCCTGTTCGCCATCTTCCTGATCGTGGTATTCGCCGGCGGCAGCTATCTGGACTGGTTTCCACTGCGCGGGCTGACCTCGCCCGACTTCGCCGATCTGTCGTGGTGGGGCAAGATCCAGGATTATTTCTGGCACATCGCGCTGCCCGTGCTGGCCTCGGCCATCGGCAGCTTCGCCACGCTCACCATGCTGACCAAGAACAGCTTCCTCGATGAAATCCACAAACAATACGTCCTCACCGCGCGTGCCAAGGGCGCCAGCGAGGGCCGCGTGCTCTACGGACATGTGTTCCGCAACGCCATGCTGATCATCATCGCGGGGCTTCCCTCGGCATTGGTGGGCATCTTCTTCACCGGGTCGCTGCTGATCGAGGTCATCTTCTCGCTCGACGGCCTCGGCCTGCTCGGCTTCGAGGCCGTCATGCAGCGCGATTACCCGGTCATCTTCGGCACACTTTATCTCTATACCTTGATCGGGCTGGTACTCAAACTGATCTCGGACCTCACCTATGTGTGGGTCGACCCGCGCATCGACTTCGCGACGCGGGAGGCATGATGACACTTCGCATACGCGCACACCCGTCTCCCATCGCTCGCCGCCGCTGGCAGATCTTCCGCGGCAACCGGCGCGCCTGGTGGTCGCTGTGGGCCTTCGCTCTGCTGCTGATCGTCAGCCTGGGCGCGGAACTAATCGCCAACGACAAGCCCATTGTCATGCACTACCAGGGCCAATGGTATGCCCCGGTGGTGTTCGATTATCCCGAAACCGAGTTCGGTGGCTTTTTCCCCACGACGGCCGACTATCGCGACCCCGCCGTACGTGAAAGCATCGCCTCACAGGGCTGGATGCTATGGCCGGCCGTGCCCTTCTCCTATAACACGCTGGATCGCGAGCTGCAGGGGCCCGCCCCTTCACCGCCTTCGGCACGCCACTGGCTGGGAACCGACGACCATGGCCGCGACGTCTTCGCCCGGGTGATCTACGGCTTTCGTTTGTCGGTGGTCTTCGCCGTGGTACTGACGCTGGGCTCCATGGCGCTGGGCGTGTTGTTCGGCGGCGTACAGGGCTATTTCGGCGGTAAGGTCGACTTGATCGGCCAGCGCATCATCGAGATCTGGTCGGGCATGCCGGTGCTGTTCCTGCTGATTATCCTCGCCAGCCTGGTACAGCCCAACCTGTGGTGGCTGCTGGGCATCATGCTGCTGTTTTCCTGGCTGGGGCTGGTCGACATCGTGCGCGCCGAATTCCTGCGCGCACGCAACCTCGAGTACGTGCGCGCGGCGCGCGCCATGGGACTGCCATCGCGCCTGATCATGTGGCGCCATGTGCTGCCCAACGCCATGGTCGCCACCCTGACCTTCATCCCGTTTCTGTTCACCGGCGCGATCACCACCCTCACCGCGCTGGATTTCCTGGGCTTCGGCCTACCGCCAGGCTCGCCCTCGCTGGGCGAACTCGTCGCCCAGGGCAAGAACAATCTGCAGGCCCCTTGGCTCGGCATCACGGCCTTCCTGAGCCTGGGGATCATGCTTTCGCTGCTGGTCTTCATCGGCGAAGGATTGCGTGACGCCTTCGACCCGCGCCACGTGCCCAGCAGCACTCCGTCGACTTCCACCGATAGCGACGATCTACCCGGGAGAACCGCGCATGGCCAATGACGACGTCGTCTTCGAACTCGATACGCTGAGCATCGCCTTCGGCGACATGCGCGTCGTCGAGGACCTGTCGCTGACCATACGGCGTGGCGAAACCGCGGCGCTGGTTGGCGAATCGGGCTCTGGCAAGTCGGTCTCCGCCTTGGGCGCCCTCGATCTGCTGCCGCCCGGCGCGCGCGTCGAGGGCGGACGCCGGCTCTGCGGACAATCCCTCGAAGGGCTATCGCCGCGGCGCTGGAACACGCTGCGCGGCGGCCAGGTCGGCTTCGTCTTCCAGGAGCCGACGACCTCGCTCAACCCCTTGCACACGGTCGGCAAGCAGCTCGGCGAAACGCTACGTCTTCATCAAGGACTGCGCGGCCGTGACGCCCGCCAGCGCGCCCGCGAACTGCTCGTAGAAGTACAGTTGCCACGTCCCGACGAAATGCTCGAGGCGCATCCCCATCAGCTTTCGGGCGGACAACGTCAGCGCGTGGTGATCGCCATGGCCATCGCCAACGCACCACGACTGCTCATCGCCGATGAGCCGACAACGGCGCTCGATGTCACCGTTCAACAGGAAATCCTGGCCTTGCTGGCCCGGTTACGCGATGCCAATGGCATGGCCATGCTGTTCATCACCCACGACCTCAATCTGGTGCGCCGCCATGCCGACAGCGTGCATGTCATGCAGCACGGCCGGCTGGTCGAAAGCGGTAGCGTCACACGCGTCTTCGACGCCCCTCGCGCGGCTTATACTCAGCACCTGCTCGCCGCCAACCCGGAAGGCCACGCCGCGCCGCTGCCGGAGTCTCGCACGATGCTGCTCGAGGCACACCGCCTCGGTGTCTCCTTCGCGCGGAGCAAGTCCTGGTTCGGGCGTCGTCCCGCTCCGTTCGTAGCCGTCCAACCACTGGATATCACCCTGGCGCGCGGTGAAACCCTGGGCCTGGTCGGGGAATCCGGCTCCGGCAAGACGACCCTGGCATTGGCGCTTCTACGTCTGACCGCTGCTGACGGCGAGATCGTCTTCGATGGCGAACGTCTGGATGCGTTACGCGGCAACGCGTTACGCCGTCGTCGACGTCGCTTTCAGGTCGTCTTCCAGGATCCTTACGGTTCGCTCTCGCCGCGCATGCCGGTCATGGATATCGTCAGCGAAGGGTTGCGCTTCCATCACCCCAAGCTCAGCGATGAGGAAGTCGAGCAGCGGGTCGCCACCACCCTCGAGGAAGTCGGCCTGCCGGCGAATTGCGCGGCACGCTATCCGCACGAGTTCTCGGGGGGCCAGCGCCAGCGTATCGCCGTGGCACGCGCCATCATTCTCGAGCCCGATCTGGTGGTACTCGACGAACCGACCTCCGCGCTCGATCGCAGCGTGCAAAAACAGCTCATCGGCTTGCTGCGCGATCTCCAGGCACGACGCGGGCTTAGCTACCTGTTCATCAGCCACGACCTCGCCGTGGTGCGCGCCATGGCACACCGCATCGTCGTCCTCAAGGACGGGGAGATCGTCGAGCAAGGCGACTGTGAGACGCTACTTCAGCAGCCTCAGGCGCCCTATACGAAGCGCCTCCTCGACGCTTCGGGACTGCATTTCGATATTTGACGACCTTTTAGCTACTTGTGGCGGGCTCGACAGGTTAAGAAGCGATAAGCGCTAAAATAGATAACGGTATAAACTAGATGGAAGCGATTTCCACCTCAGTCATTTCTCGCCACTCGCCCGGCGCTAACGCTGAGTCGAGGACGATGTCGCCGATCCGTTCGCGATGCAGTGCCACGACCTCGTTACCCAGCGCCGCGAACATGCGCTTGATCTGATGGTAGCGGCCTTCCTGAATGATCAGACGCACCTGAATCCTCTCGTCTTCGGCCGGCGTCGGCAGTCGCTCGAGACGCGCGGGCAATGTCGGCTTGTCTTCCCCTGCCAGCATCAACCCCGCCGCCAGGGAATCTTCCGCCCCGTCCGCCAGCGGCTGGGCCAGCGTCACCAGATAGTGCTTGTCACAACGTCGCTTGGGGGATGTCAGTCGATGCGACCATTGCCCGTCTTCGGTGATCAGCACCAGCCCGGTGGTGTCCACATCCAGGCGCCCGGCGATGTGCAGGCGCTCGCGCTTGGTGACATCCAGCAGTTCGACCACCGAAGGATAGCGTCCAGGCCGTGTCGTGCACTCATAGCCCGTAGGCTTGTTGAGCATCAGATAGCGCACACCGACCAGGGCCAACGGCGCCCCCATCCAGCGTACGTCCTGTTTGTCATCGAGTTTAAAGGCGGCATTCTTGATCACTTCACCATCCACCTCGACCTCGCCGCGGTGCAGGGCTTTCTTGGCCAGCGAGCGCGTCAGCTCGGTACTTTCACTTAAAAAACGGTCGAGACGCATGCAGGAAATTCACTCCTCGACCTGGAAACGATCGGCGTCCATCCAGGCCGGAAATTTGTCACGGAACGCACTCAGCGCCTGGCGATCCAGGCGATCGGTGCGCATGAAAGGCGCGTCGCGCGGCTCATCGATCAAGGGCTCGCCCTTGAAGTCGACGAGCATCGAATCGCCCGCGTACGCCAGCCCCTTGGCGTCTTCCCCTACGCGGTTGACGCCGATCACATAGCAGAGGTTTTCGACGGCACGTGCCTGTAGCAGGGTCCGCCAAGGCTGACGACGGGGCGCGGGCCAGTTGGCGACGCACAGCAGCGCATCATACTCGAAATGCTCGCCCGGCGCGGGCTGCTGGCGCAGCCATACGGGAAATCGCAGGTCATAGCAGACACTCAACAGGATGCGAAAGCCCTTGAGCTCGACAATGACACGCTCACTGCCCATGCCATAGCGCTCATGCTCGCCGGCCATGCGGAACAGGTGGCGCTTATCGTAATGCGTGATATCGCCATCCGGGCGCGCCCAGATCAGACGATTGAAATACTCGCCGTCCTCGACCACAGCCACGCTGCCGGTCACAACGCAACCACGCTGGCGGGCTTGTTCGACCATCCAGCCGACGGTGGCGCTCTGCGCCATGGGCTCGGCCATCTCGCGGGAATTCATGGTGAACCCCGTGGCGAACATTTCCGGCAGCACGATCAGGTCCGTATCGTCCGCCGAGAGCGTGCCCAGGCTCTCTTCGAGCATGCGGCAATTGGCTTGGGGATCTTCCCAGCGCAGGTCGGCCTGCACCAGGGTCGTACGCAATTCACTCATCACACACCTCCCGGTTTGATGATTCAGTCTGAAGGCCAGCTCAGGGCGGCGGCAAGTCCCTTATCTCCCATGTTAGATTAGCGCTCGCCTATTCGTTTTGCCGCCCATACCGAGGTCCCCATGGCTCGAGAAAGTGCCAAAGAGAGCGCTAAAGAGCGCGCCCCGCAAGACACGTCTTTCGCATCGACGACCGCCGCCGATAAAGACGCGGTCAAAGGCGTTTCGTTCGGCGTGATCGCCTATACGCTATGGGGCTGCTTTCCGCTCTTTTTCGCGCTTTTCGAAGGCGTGCCCGCCTGGGAAATCCTCACCCACCGCATCCTCTGGGCGTGCCTGTTCCTGGCCCTGGTCGTCACCCTTTTGGGACGCTGGCAACCGGTCAACGCCGCCTTGCGCGCGCCGCGCCTGCTGGGGCGCGTGCTGGGCTGCGCCCTGCTCATTGGCTTCAACTGGGGGCTTTACATCTACGCCGTGGAAACCCACCACGTCCTCCAGGCCAGCCTGGGTTATTTCATGACACCGCTGGTCAATGTGGCCCTGGGCATGCTGGTGCTGCGCGAACGCATGTCGCGGCTGCAAGGCGCCGCCGTGGCCATTGCCATCATCGCCATCGGCGTTCAACTGGTGGGGCTAGGCGGCTTGCCGTGGATCAGCATCTGTCTTGCGCTAAGCTTCGGTACCTATGGTCTATTGCGCAAACAGATTAGCCTGGATGGCCTTTCGGGGCTGTTCGTCGAGACACTCATATTGCTGCCCCTCGGCTTGCTCGCCGTCGCCTGGTTCGAGATTGCCGGCCTATCCCATTTCGGGGATACCGCGCACAACACCACGCTGCTGATCGCCAGCGGTGCTCTGACGGCTCTGCCATTGCTGGCCTTCGCCGGGGCCGCGCGGCGACTGCGGCTGTCGACAGTGGGATTCTTGATGTATATCAACCCCACACTGCAATTCTTGATCGCACTGCTGATCTTTCGCGAGCCATTGGGCACCCTGCAACTCGTGACCTTCGTGCTCATCTGGTTGGGGCTAGCACTGTATTCGCTTTCCGCCTGGCAAGGCAGGGATGCTGGCGCAAAGTAAGTCATGCGTCACGGCGCCAATATCGTCTAGAGTGAAATGCATGGTCGCCGCGACGTGTCTCGCGACAACCGCCTGGCCCGAGGAAACACGCCTTCATGACGACGCATCTGGTGCTGGTGGGTGCCGGTCACACGCACCTCCACTTGCTGAAACACGCGACCGCGTTACGTCGCGCCGGCTATCGCATCACGCTCGTGGCCCCCACGCGCTTCTGGTATTCAGGCATGGCCGCACGACTGCTCGGCGGTGCGCCGCGCGATGCCTGCAGCCTCGACGTGGCTGCCCTTTCCGCACGCCATGGCATCGAGCATGTCACAGCACCCTTCGTGGCGCTCGACGTGCACGCCAAGCATGTCTTTCTGGCCGACGGACATCATATCGACTTCGACGTACTCTCACTCAATGTGGGCAGCGACGTCGTCCCGCCAACCCCGAGCGGTGCGACCGTGCCCAGTTGGGGAAACACACGCTACTGGCACGTCAAGCCCATCGAGCGCCTCGACGCGCTGTACCAGCATGTGCTCGATGCCGCACGGCAACGCCAGGCTTTGCATATGGTCGTGGTCGGCGGCGGGCCTTCCGGCGTGGAAATGGCTGCCAATCTGGCGGGACTGAGCCAGCGCCTCGGGGTCGCCAACGACATTCGGCTAGTCACGCGCCACGCCCGCCTCTTGCCTGCCGCACCGGACGCCGCGTCCCGCTGGGCCAGCCGTCAACTCGCGCGTCTGGGCGTCGACTGGTACCCCGATGTGGTGCTCGACGGCGGCGCCGGATGGCTCGACAGCCTCGATGTCTCGCCCGATGACATCGTTCTCGCCACGGGATTGCGCCCCGCGTACTGCGTCGCCGACCTGCCACTGGCACTCGACGACAACGGCATCCGTATCAAGGCGACGCTACAAAGCGAAGAACACCCGACAATCTTCGCCGTCGGCGACTGCGCCTCGCTGATCGACCACAGCCTTCCCAAACGCGGTATCGAAGGTGTCCGTCAAGGCCCGGTGCTATTGCAGAACCTGATTGCCTTGCAGAATGGCACGCCACTACGCGACTACCACCCACCGGCAACGGCACTGGCCATCGTGGACATGCACGACAAGGGATTGGCGCTTTACGGGGAACGCTGGCGAGGCGGTCGCCTGGCCTTGCGGCTCAAGCGCTATATCGATGCGCGCTTCTTGCGGCATTATCGGTAGGTAGGCACCGGCTCACGAAAAGAGCAACGATGCGTCGCACCGTCGGGGAAGACGGTGCCGCAGGCGATATCAGCGATACATGCCCACAGGCACGTCACACCTGCATATTCATGACATCTTTATAGGCAGTCACCACGCGGTTACGCACCTGCTTGCCCATTTCGAAGGCGATGCTCGCCTTTTGCATATCGACCATCACATCGTTGAGCTCCACGCCGGGAGCCCCCGCCTCAAAGGCTTCCGCCTGCGTATTGGCGCTCTGCTTTAAGCTATTGATGCGTGAAATCGCACTATGCAATTCGCCGGTAAAACCACCGCTGCCGACCGACGTATTGACCTGGGTCCCAGGCGCCTGGCCCGCCTGATTGGCCATGGACTGCATTTGCTGAAGTGCCTGGGAAATGGCCGGTGCACTCATGACTATTCTCCGCCTCTCCGCTGATCGAACAGCTCTGGAATACGTTGATGAACCCTATCAGCAACCTGGCTTGCATCATATCTGCAATTGAGACCTAAAACATCGGCTTTTCCACCCTTTAGGGTTTTCTTGACTGCACATAATGGCGGTCATCATACATACGCCTTGTGACGGTATCGATCGCACCGTCACGAGGAAACGATGCGCCGAATTTTGGAGTTGGACACCCCCATGCTTGCCGCTGGACCTTTTCAGTGCCTACCCCGGCGTTGCCGGAGGATGACATGAGCACAGCAGCATCCTCCTCGACCGAGGCCAATCAAGGTACGTCAGGACAACGTCAAGGCAACGCCGCCTCGGGCAACGCCCAATCGTTTGTCGACCGACTGCGCAGTAACCCGCGCGTACCGCTGATTATCGCCGCCGCCGCGTCCGTCGCGGTCATCGCAGCGCTGTTGATGTGGGCAAGCTCGCCCGATTACCGCGTGCTTTATTCGACGCTCACCCAGGAAGATGGCGGCAAGATCGTCGCAGAGCTCGACACCATGGGCGTGCCCTACGAGTTCAGCGAGAACGGCCAGGCGCTGCTGGTGCCCGCCGACAGGGTCAACAAGCTGCGTATGCAGCTCGCCGAACAAGGCCTGCCGGAAGCCTCCGGCGTGGGCTACGAGCTGATGGACGAGCAGTCGTTCGGTATCAGCCAGTTCGCCGAACACGTTAACTACCAGCGCGCGCTCGAGGGCGAACTCGCGCGTACCATCGAAGACCTTGGTCCAGTCTCCCATGCTCGCATTCACCTCGCCATGGCCAAGCCTTCGGTATTCGTGCGCGAAAGCGAGCCTGCCAGTGCCTCCGTCATGCTCGATCTACAGCGCGGCCGCGTTCTCGGCGAAGGCCAGGTGCAAGCCATCATGCATCTGGTCTCGAGCAGCGTTTCCGAGCTGGCGACCGGTGATGTATCCATCGTCGATCAAGCAGGTCGCCTGCTCTCCCCTGCCAGCGATGGCAACGACGCACTCAGCGGCACACAACTGGATTACGTATCCCGCGTCGAGCGCAACTATGCCGAACGCATCGAGTCGATCCTGGCCCCCATCCTCGGCGCGGATAACGTCAAGGCTGAGGTCTCCGCTCAGCTCGACTTCTCCAAGCGCGAAGGCACCAGCGAAACCTACTCCCCCAACCAGGCGCCCAATGAAGCCGCCGTGCGCAGCGAGCAATCGAGCATCAGCTACAGCGGCGATGCCGACCTGGCCATGGGGATTCCCGGCGCCTTGAGCAACCAACCGCCCGGTGCTGCAGCGTCCCCCATCAACGCGCCGCAGGAAGGCGATGATGGCGAAGACGACGACGCTCAAGGTGATGACGCACAGGCCGAAGGTGACGAAGACGTCGCAGATCAGGAAAACGCCGCCCAGGGGCGTACCAGCCACGACAACACCATCAACTACGAAGTCGATCATGAGGTCGAGCACGTTCAGCACCAGACAGGTGCCATCGAGCGTCTCAATGCCGCCATCGTGGTCAATTACCGCGACGGCGTCGACGAAGACGGCAACCCGACGCAAGTGCCCTTGGATGATGACGAAATCGCCAGCATCCGCAGCCTCGTGCAGCAGGCCATGGGCTTCTCGGCAGCACGTGGCGATCAGCTAGAGGTCGTCAATTCGCCCTTCAACGACACCACCGAGGAACCGGCCGAGCCGCAATGGTGGGAGTCTCCGATGATGTGGTCACTGGCCGCCACGCTGGGTAAATATCTGCTGATCGCGCTGGTCGCCCTGTTCTTGTGGTTCAAGGTGCTGCGCCCACTGATTCAGCGCCAGACCGACCGGCCTGCCTTTACGCCGGCCACGCCGAGCCCTGCCGGTGCGACCGCAGGTGCGGCCACAGGTGCCGGTGCGGGCGGTGGTGCCGACGCCTACGCAACGACTCAAGCCGAGACAGCAGGCCCCGAAGAAGAACCGCAGGTGCCGGTCCAGAAACGTCGCGAGCGGCGTTCGGCCGGCTACGAACAAAATCTCCGTGACGTACGTGAGATGGCTCAGGAAGACCCGCGTCTCGTCGCCATGATCGTCAGAGGGTGGATGGATTCCCATGAGTAAGATGAGTGGCGCTCGCCGAAGCGCAATTCTGCTGCTCTCGTTGGACGAGGACAGCGCCGCCGAGGTATTCAAGTACTTGAACAACAAGGAGGTCCAGGAAATCAGCCTGGAGATGGCCTCCTTGAGCCAGATCTCGCACGAGGAGATGGAAGAAGCGCTGAGCGAGTTCCACGATGAAGTGGAGCAGTTCTCTGCCGTCAACCTGCACAGCAGCGAGCACATTCGCACCGTGCTCACCAAGGCGCTGGGCAGCGAGCGCGCCAACAGCCTGATCGAGGACATCCTCGAGACGACCGGCTCCGCCTCGGGCATCGACGCGCTGAACTTGATGGAAAGCACCACCGTCTCCGAGCTGATCCGCGACGAGCACCCGCAGATCATCGCTACCATCGTCATCCACCTGGATCGCAACCTGGCCGCCGATGTACTCGAGCAGCTCGACGACAAGCTGCGCAACGACGTCGTGCTGCGTATCGCCACCTTCAACGGCGTTCAGCCGGCGGCATTGCAGGAACTCACCGAAGTGCTCGGCAGCATGCTCGACGGCCAGAACGTCAAGCGCAGCAAGATGGGCGGCGTGAGAACGGCGGCCGAGATCCTCAACCTGATGAACTCGTCGCAGGAAGAAGTCGTCATCGACGCCGTCCGGGCTCACAACGACGACCTCGCGCAGCGCATCATCGACGAGATGTTCCTGTTCGAGAACATCCTCGACATCGACGATCGTGGCATCCAGCTCATCCTCAAGGAAGTCGACACCAACTCGCTGGTGGTGGCCCTCAAGGGTGCTCAAGAAGCGCTGATCGACAAGATCACCCAGAACATGTCGCAACGCGCAGCCGCGCTGATGCGCGAAGACCTCGAAGCACGCGGCCCGGTACGCGTTTCCCAGGTCGAGACCGAGCAAAAAGCAATCCTGCAGGTGGTACGACGCCTGGCCGACAACGGCGAAATAGTACTCAGCGGAGGGGACGACAGTTATGTCTGACAAGCCGCTATCCGACGACGTCATTCATACGCCGGACGACCAACGCTGGCGCCCCTGGCACATGGAGGAGTTGCCGCGTGGCGATGGCGGCGATCAGTTCGATCGTGCGCAACGCTTCGAACAACGCCGGCGACAGCAGCGTCAGCGCCTCATCGAAGAGCGTCAGGCGCTGCACGACAAGACCCGCGAGAGCGCCTATCGCGAAGGCTATGATGCCGGCTTCGAAGAAGGTCGTCAGGCCGGCTATGAACAAGGCCTCCAGGAAGGCCGCGAAGCCGGCGAACAGGAAGCCAAACGCCAGCTCGACGCCGCCCTCGCCCCACTCGGCCAACTGGCCGGCGAGTTCCGCACCGCACTGGATACGATCGACACCCAACTCGCCGACCAACTCGTCGAGTTGGCCATGCTGACCGGCAAGCACCTCGCCGACGAAGCACTCGACGCCACACCCGAGCATGTCGTGACGCTCGTCCGTCAACTACTCCACGAAGAGCCCGTGCTCGATGGCCCCTGCCAAGTGTGGCTGCACCCCGACGACTTGGCCCTGGTCAACGAGCACGTGGGCAACGAGCTCGAAACCGCCCAGTGGACGCTACATGAAGACGCCACGCTGCAACGCGGCGGTTGTCGTGCCGAGAGCGCCACCGGCGGACTCGACGCCACGCTCGAGACCCGCTGGCAGGCCGCGTTGAACCAGCGTCGTCAGCGCCATGTCGCGCCCTCCCCGGCAACGGGCCAGCAGGAGGCCGGTGATGACTGAAACGCACCTTGCCGACGCACACAACGTGACCTCTCATGGCGCCCATTGGCAGCGTGCCTTGGGCAAGGTCACGCAGCGTATCGAGGGGCTGGATTCACGCCGCCCCCACGGCAAGGTCGTACGTGCCACCGGCCTGGTACTCGAAGCGACGGGGCTGCGCCTGCCCCTGGGCAGTGCTTGCCTGGTGGAACTCGCTCAGCATGGGCATACCGACTATGCCGAAGCCGAAGTCGTAGGCTTTGCCGGCGATCGACTGTTTCTCATGCCGCTTGGCGACACTCAAGGCCTGGTGCCGGGAGCGCGCATACTGATGCTGGGCAACAACCAGCGCGATGCTGCCAGCGCACGCCGCTTCCCGCTCGGCGATGCACTCCTCGGACGCGTGCTGGACGGCAACGGCCGCGCCCTCGACGGCAAAGGCTCGCTGGAACACGCTCCCCATGCGCCCCTGAGCACGCCCCCCATCAACCCACTCGACCGCGCTCCCATCGAGTCCGTCATCGATGTCGGCATTCGCGCCATCAATGGCTTGTTGAGCGTCGGGCGTGGCCAGCGTATGGGGCTTTTCGCCGGCTCAGGGGTCGGCAAGAGTGTCTTGCTAGGCATGATGTCACGCTACACCCAGGCCGATGTCATCGTCGTCGGACTGATCGGCGAGCGTGGCCGCGAGGTCAAGGACTTCATCGAGAATATCCTCGGTGCCGAGGGGCGCGAGCGCGCCGTGGTCGTCGCCGCGCCCGCCGATGTCTCGCCGTTGCAGCGTCTGCAAGGTGCCGCCTATGCCACGCGCATCGCCGAAGGCTTCCGTGACGAAGGACGTAACGTCCTGTTGATCATGGACTCCCTGACACGCTACGCCATGGCCATGCGCGAGATCGCCCTGGCCGTCGGCGAGCCGCCCGCGACCAAGGGCTATCCGCCGTCCGTCTTCGCACGCCTGCCAGGGCTCGTCGAACGCGCCGGTAACGGCAAACCCGGTGGCGGCTCGATCACCGCCTTTTATACCGTGCTGACCGAGGGCGACGACCAGCAGGACCCCATCGCCGATGCCGCACGCGCCATCCTCGATGGCCACGTCGTGCTTTCGCGGGACCTGGCAGAAAGCGGGCACTACCCCGCCATCGATATCGAAGCGTCGATCAGCCGCGCGATGACCGAGATCACCGAGGGCGCCCACCAGCGCCGGGCACAACGCTTCAAGCAGCTTTTTTCGCGTTATCAACGCAATCGTGACCTGATCAGCGTCGGCGCTTACGCCGCGGGGCACGACCCGCAGCTCGACCGCGCCGTCACCCTTTATCCGCGCCTCGAGGGTTTCCTCCAGCAGGGAATCTACGAACAAGCCGATGTCACCACGACCCTGGATGCCTTGGCATCGCTATTCCCGGAGACGCGTTGATGTCATTCACTCTGCATTGCGGTAAGGAGTTCTCATGAACGCACGCTCACCGCTTACCACACTCAAGGAACTGGCGCAGGAAACCTGCGATCAGGCGGCGCAGTCGGTGGGGCATTCCCGGCGCAGCCTGCAGGAAACGCAACAGCGCCTGGACCAGCTCTTGAACTATCGGCACGAGTACCGTCAGCGTCTCGACAAGAGCATGGAAAAGGGCATCGAGCCCGCCAACTGGCACAATTACCAACAATTTCTGACTTCACTCGATCAGGCCATCGCCAGCCAGCGTAAGGTGCTCAACGACCAGCAGCGCCAGCTCGATCGCCAGCAACAAGCATGGCAAGGCGAGCGGCGCAAGCTCAATACTTACGATACGCTGGTGTCACGCCGTGAACAGGTCGAGCAGAAACGCGCCACGCGGCGTGAGCAGCAGCTCTTCGATGAGATGTCGGCGCGCATGTCGCGCCAGCAGGAAAACGACCGTGGCCTCGATACCACCTCGACGAACACGACACATTCCAATAACCGCTTTTGACGAGGCATGCTCATGGATATTGCCCTGCTCACCAACCTTCAAGGCAGTCAACAAGCCTCCGCGACCAACCTCGGCAACGCGGGCGAGACGCGTGGCGGTAGAAATGTCGACGACAGCGCCTCGCCGTTCGCGAGCCTCCTGGGCAAGGCCCGCAGCGGCTCGGATGCCAAGAGCGATGCCAGCACCGCCTTGCTGTCCAAGGACACTCCGAGCCAGGACGGTAGCGGCCTCGTCGCGGCGCTCAACGAGTTGATGCAAGACAGCGATGACGCCAAGCTGCTCAGCGACTGGCTCGAAAGCGGCGACGCCGATCAGTTCGACGCCCTCACTCAACGCCTGGCGGAAATACAACAAGCGATGGGCGGTGATGCGTCACAAGGCGATTCGGAACTCTCCACCGACGCTCTGGCGGCGTTACTCGCCGCGCAGCTACCGACGAATGCCGCAGCCAATGCCAAGGGCACCGCGCAAGCTCAGGGAGGAGCCGGCGGTGCACTCGGCAGCCAAAGTGGCGAACTTTCGCTCAACGACATCCAACAACGCATGCTGCTCATTCAGCAATCCTCAAGCGGCATGCAATCCTCAAGCGGCACGCAATCCTCCAGCGGTATGCAGGACAGCGCGGGCGATACTCTCTCACGACAGGACTTCATGGCCCAGCTTACCAATGCCGCGTCGAACACAGGTAAAGGCCAGGACACACAGTCCCTCGCCCAACTGATGCAGAATGCACAGAGCGCCACGGGGCAGTCATCACAAGGCAATGGCCAGGTCTCCCCGACGGCGGCCTTCGGTGCCACCCTGGTCCAACAGGCACAAGCTGTGGCCGACACACAGCGTGGCGACACGCTGACCGGCCAGCAGAGCCTGGAACGCCAAGGCAGCGACTCATCGCTGTTCACCAATCTGGGCCACAATGCCGCCTCCGGTAACGCCACCGCCGGCACCGCCGCCAATGCCAGTGCTGCGGCCAGCGCCGCTGGCGCATCCGCCACCGCGACACTCACGCCCCAGGTCGGCATGGCCGAATGGGGGCAGTCGCTGGGACAGCAGGTCGTGCGCATGGCACAGCGCGGTGACCAGCAAGTCGAATTGCGGCTGCACCCCGCCGAGCTCGGGCCGATGAACGTCTCGCTCAAGATGAACGACCAGCAGCAAGCCAACCTGCAGTTCTTCTCGCCGCATGGCGCGGTGCGCCATGCGCTGGAAGCGGCCATTCCGCAGCTACGTGAGGCCCTGGCCGATAGCGGCATCGCCCTCGGCGAGACCTCCGTCGGTGAACAGGATCAATTCCAGCAGCAATCCGGCGAGCAACAAGGCCAACCCGGCTCTCGCGGTGACGCCCAAGGTGGGCTTTTCGCTACCGGTGACGCGAACGCTGATATGCCGAGTCTAAGCGAAACGCCACTGCAATATGTCGCGTCTTCGGGCATTAACCTTTATGCCTAGCCCTCGCTGCCGATAACACTTGAGAGACGTCCACAATAAACGTCTCGACAAAGCCCGAAGTGGCATGCGTGAAGCTTTCTATTCGAGCAATCGAATAGCGCTTTCTATCGCCATACTCGGCCCACTCATCTACGTCGAAGCGAATGACATAAACGATGGCCAAACCCAACAAGCGCGGCAAGTCTCTATGGCTGATAGGACTGCTGATCGTCCTGTTCTCGGTCGGCAGTTCCATTGGCGTTTACCTGCTCATGGACTCGCAGCAGGAGGCATCGGCCGACGAGGAGCAGAGCGAACCCGAGGAAGCGCCGGACCCGATTTTCGTCGAGATCGAACCGTTCACGGTCAACTTGCAGGACGACGAATACAGAGAGCGTCTGCTCTATGTCGGGCTCTCCTTGAAGGTGGGTGACGACAAGACGAAAGAAATCCTCGAGCAATACATGCCGGAGGTACGCAGTCGCTTGCTGATGCTGCTTTCCGACCAAGAGGTCGGG
This sequence comes from Chromohalobacter nigrandesensis, assembly GCF_023061285.1. Lineage (GTDB taxonomy): Bacteria > Pseudomonadota > Gammaproteobacteria > Pseudomonadales > Halomonadaceae > Chromohalobacter > Chromohalobacter nigrandesensis. The sequence continues at coordinate 111,784 of NZ_JAKGAM010000004.1, read as the reverse complement.
GCTCTCGTCGAACCCAAGGGCAAGCAACGCCTTGCCAATCAGATTCTGGAGCTGTTCGACGAACCGTTGGCCGAGCCGCAGCCGACTCTGGACATCACCGGCGTACTATTTTCCGAATTCATTGTGCAATAAGACGACATGTCCCAAGACGATCTGCTCTCGCAGGAAGAGGTCGACGCGCTCCTAAAGGGCGTGAGCGGTAACGAGGATAGCGCGAAGGAAGACAATACTTCGCGCGAGGGGAAGGTGCGTCCGTTCGATCCCGCCAAGCAGCATCGCATCATACGCGAGCGGCTCCATGCGCTGGATATCATCAACGAACGCTTTGCCCGTCAGTTCCGCGTGGCGCTTTTCAACCTGATGCGGCGTAGCGCCGACATCACGGTGGAAAGCGTTCGCTATCAAAGCTATAGCGAATTCTCGCGCAACCTGCCGGTGCCCACCAACCTCAACCTGATCACCATGAAACCATTGCGTGGCTCGGCGCTGGTGGTATTTCCGCCCAGCCTGGTCTTCATGGTGGTCGACAACTTGTTCGGTGGTGACGGGCGCTTCCTCACCAAATCCGAGGGGCGTGAGTTCACGCGCACCGAACAGCGCATCATCCACCGCATGCTCAAACTGGCGCTGGACGGCTACAGCGAATCGTGGAAATCGGTCTATCCACTGGATATCGAATACACACGCTCGGAACTGCAGGTGAAGTTCGCCAACATCACCAACTCGCCCAACGAGATCGTCGTCAACACCACCTTCCACGTCGAGGTCGGCAATCTTTCCAGCGAGTTCAATATCTGCATTCCTTACTCGATGATCGAGCCGATCCGCGACACGCTTGCCAGCCCGCTGCACGACACGCATCCCGACGAGGAGCAGCAGTGGGAAGCGCGCATGGCTCAAGAGATCCGCCACTCGGACGTGGAGCTAACCGCTGGTTTCGTCGACATTCCCTTGCGTCTGCGGGATGTCACCCAGCTATCGGTGGGCGACATCATCCCCATCGAATTACCCGAGACGGTGAGTGTCAGCGTCGATGGCATTCCCGTGATGACATGCGATTACGGCAGCCAGAAATTCCAACGCGCGTTGCGCGTCCGGCACCTCATCGAACACGGCTCGAGCCAAGTTGCAGCGAAGGATCCGAAAGATGACTGATTCCAAGAACCCCGATCAGAAAGGCACCGAGGACGAGTGGGCCGAGGCCATGGCAGAGCAAGATGCGTCCAAGGACCGCGACGCGTCCGAAGATACCGACGCGACCGAGGACGCCGGTACGTCCAAGGACGCCGATGAGAACACTGCCGACGCGACCGAGGACACCGGTACGTCCAAGGACGCCGATGAGAACACTGCCGACGCGGAAGAAGACCTGTGGGCGGCGGCAATGGCCGAGCAGCAGTCGACCGAGGAAGAAAGCGCCGACATCACGTCGGGCGAAAACGCATCACGGGCGAAAAACGCCGACCACGAAGTGTTCAAGCAGCTCGACGAGGGCGCCGCCGGCACGACGCCGCGCGATCTCGAGATGATCATGGATATCCCGGTCAAACTCAGCGTTGAACTGGGGCGCACACGCATCACCATCAAGCAGCTACTCGAGCTTGCCCAAGGCTCGGTGATCGAACTGGATGGCCTGGCCGGCGAACCCATGGATATTCTCATCAACAGCTACCTGATCGCGCAGGGAGAAGTCGTGGTCGTGGATGACAAGTACGGCATCCGCATCACCGAGATCATCACTCCCTCGGAACGCGTCAAAAAGCTGAATAAATGAGTGTCGCCGACAGCGCACGCGAGGCGGCCGTCTCGCTCGACAGTGGCGGTGACGCCGCAATAGGGATGGCCTGGGTAGGCAAGACCGCCCTCTCCCTGGCGTTGATCGTCGCCATTATATTGCTGTGTGCCTGGCTGCTGCGCCGACTGACACCGGGGCGACTGCGCGCGTCCCAGCACGTCAAGGTGGTGTCCAACACCGCCATCGGCCAACGCGAGCGCGTGACCGTCGTCGAGATCGACGGACGCTGGCTGGTGCTCGGCGTCGGCGGCAACCAGGTCACCCTGCTCAAGGATATGCCGGCCGCCGAGGCCAGCGACGCACCGACGCCAGCGTCCCCGTCCCCCCTTAGCGGCAGCTTCGCACAACGCTTTCGCCAGGCGCTGGCGCAGAATATGGGGCGTAAATCGCCGACTCCGTCTACCTCGCGATCTCAGGACGGCGCTACTGCGGACAAGGAAGCCGATCGATGAATGTCGCCGCCATCCTCAATCGGATAGACGTCGCCGTCATGCTGCGTCGTGGACTGGCGCTACTGCTGCTAGCCTGGCCCGCGCTGGGCTGGGGGCAGGAGATCCCGGGCATTGTCACCGAGCCCACAGGAGACGGCGGTCAGCAATGGTCGTTGAGCCTGCAGACGCTGCTGTTTCTCAGCTCGCTGGCCTTCTTGCCCGCACTGCTCCTGGGCATGACCTGCTTTACCCGCATCATCATCGTGTTGAGCCTGCTGCGCACGGCCATCGGCACCCAGTCGACGCCGCCCAACCAGGTCTTGCTGGGCCTAGCGTTGTTCATGACGTTTTTCATCATGTCGCCGGTGATCGACCGCGTGCATGAGCAGGCGTGGGTGCCTTTCTCTGAGGATCAGATCAGCCTCGAGCAGGCCATGGAGCAAGGCAGTCAGCCTTTTCGCGAGTTCATGTTCGCCCAGACGCGTGAAACCGACCTGGCACTCTTCGCGCGCATGGCCGACGCCGAGGAAATGCAGGGCCCCGAGGACGTGCCTATGCGCCTGCTGGTACCCGCGTTCATGACCAGCGAACTCAAGACCGCCTTTCAGATCGGCTTCAGTATCTTCATTCCGTTTCTGATCATCGATCTGGTGGTTGCCAGTGTGCTGATGGCACTGGGGATGATGATGGTGCCCCCGGCGACGATTTCCCTGCCCTTCAAGCTCATGCTATTCGTGCTCGTCGACGGCTGGAATTTGCTCATCGGTTCGCTGGCCGAAAGCTTCTATATGTAGGTAGACACGGCATGAGCGCACACCGACGACGCCCCTGCCACCGAGATTGAGGAGACGCTGCCATGACACCCGAAATGGTCATGGGATTGGCTTACCGAGGCATGAAGGTCACCCTCATGCTCGCCGGTCCCCTACTGATGACGGCCTTGCTGATCGGCCTGCTGGTCAGCTTGTTTCAAGCGGCCACGCAGATCAACGAGATGACGTTGACCTTCATCCCCAAGATACTGGGCGTTTTCGGCGCCTTGGTCGTGGCAGGCCCATGGCTGATCCAAGTCATTGTCGACTTTACCCGCGAGCTGTTTCAGAACCTACCCACGATGGTCAGCTAGACATCCATGGTTGAGGTAACGTTCGACCAATTGCATGGGTGGCTGACGCTATTCTTTTGGCCGTTCGTGCGCATCCTGGCTTTCCTCGCGGCGACACCGATATGGAACCAGCACGGCGTACCGCGCCAGGTGTCGATCGTACTGGGAGCACTGCTGGCAGTGGTCATCGCACCGACGCTGCCGCCCATGCCCGACACGCCGATGTTCTCGGTGGCGGCGCTCGGCATTCTCATACAGGAAATGCTGATCGGGATCGCCATGGGAATGGTCCTGCGCGTCACCATCGCGATCGTACAGGCCGCCGGCGAATTCATCGGCCTGCAAATGGGGCTGGCGTTTGCCACCTTCTTCACGCCGGGCGTGGGCAACAGCATGGTGCTGTCGCGCATTTTTCAAATGACCACCCTGCTCATGTTCCTGGCGCTCAACGGGCATTTGATGACCCTGGAGATACTCGCCAATTCCTTCCAGACCCTGCCGATCGGCGGCCCCAGAGTGGACGGCAGCGCCGGCGAACTCATCGCCTACTGGGGAGGAGAAATCTTCAAATCCGGCGTGCTGCTGGCATTGCCCTTGATCGTCTCGCTACTGACCATCAACCTGACACTGGGTGTGCTCAACCGTGCCTCGCCGCAGTTGTCGATCTTCTCGATAGGCTTCCCCATGACCCTGACCACCGGCCTAGCGCTGCTGATGACGCTGATGCCGGACCTGCTGCGCTTTCTTGAGATCATCTTCACCGATAGCCTGAATACCATGCAGGAAGTGGTGCAGCGCTTGGCGGGCGGCTAGACGATGAACGCCTGGGTTCTGCCCTTCCGGCTGAACGTAAAACGCCACGTCCTTGCGGACGTGGCGTTTTGCTTGCGCATACTCTATGGCGTGCTCTATGGCGTGCGGCAGGTGCTTACATGACCCCAGCCTAGTTGAGATACTGGAACAGGGACATCTGCTGAATATCGGCGAACGATTTCTGTGATGCCTGCAGCCCCACCTGGCTGAGCATATAGTCGGAAATCGCCGAGTTGTAATCCACATCGACCAGATCGGAGCGTGTCTGCTCGTAGGCAATCTCGCGGTTGCCGCCGACATCGTCCAGGGCGTCCAGTTCATTCATGCGTGCGCCGACCGAGGCCCGTGTGGTCAGCACGTTATCCAGCGAGGCATCCAACTTGCGGCTCGCGGTAGACAGAGTGTTGTCCAGCGCTGCTTGATCGGCATCGGTCTCGACGGGCTGACGCAGGGCATTGATGGTATCGCCGATGGTCTTGAACAGGCTGGCCTGCTCCTCATTCATATCGCCACCCGGCGTGACGTTCAAGGAATCACCGTCTGCCGGCTCGCCTTCCAGCGTCAGCGCCACACCGCCGAATTCGATAGTTTCACCGTCGGTGTACTCAGCCGTTGCCACGTCATCACCACTGTTGGTGTTGGTAACGGTATATTCGAGATCACCGTCGCCATTTTCCGCGAACGAGATCTCGTACGCATCACCGTAACCGTCGGCAGCGGCATCACGAACATCCGGGCCCGAGAAGGTCATGCTTCCCGTATTGCCCTCACCGGCTTCGGCGATATATTCACTGCCCGACGAGAATTTCATGAACACGTCGGAACCCGTATCGCTGGTGTTCATCGAGCGCTCGGCATCGACCTTCTGCTGCTTGACGCCCTGGTCGCCTTCATAACTGATGGTATCGACACCATCGCCGTCATCGGTGCGCGAGAAGGCTTTGGCGTTATCCTGATAACCGCTGAACAAGTAGGTGCCATTGCCATCGGTGGTGTTACCCAGCCCCACCAGCGTTTCATAGGTACCCTCGAGATCGGACGCCAGCGACTCGCGGTCGGCATCGCTCAAGGTACCGTTACCGGCTTGCACGACCATGGACTTGGCCGACCCGATGGCATCGCTGACGCTGTTGAGGACGCTTTCCTCCTGACCAAGAGAGTTACGCGCGGTCGTCCGGCTGCTTTCTTGCTGCGCATTGACGGCCAAAGACTGCGATACACCCACCGCGCGCGAGGCGTCGCGCGGGGCATCGGAAGGATTCACCACACGCTTGCCGGAAGCGATCTGCTGACCGACCTCGGTGAAATCGGCCTGCTGGCGGTTCATCGCCGAAACGCCTTGCTCGTACATCGTTACGGTGCTGATACGCATCTTTGCTTACCTCGTCACCACGCTGCGTTTACCCAGCGTCGTATTGTCTTCGGGAATCTTGTCTTCGAGCACCCTGCCTTCGCCAACCGTCATGGCGTTACGCGGCGCTCAGCCCACAACATCAACGCAACTGCAGAACCGAATCGAGGACCTGGGAACCCACGTCGATGACCCGTGCATTGGCCTGGTAATACTGCTGATAACGGACCAGATTGGCGTACTCTTCATCCAGGTTCACGCCCGACTCGGACTGCTGATACTCGCGCAGTTGCTCGGTGAGTCCGGATTGCGCGTCCAGATTGACCTGCGTGATGTTGGTGGTATTGCCCACGTCATTGACCAGGGAAGCGTAGGCGTCGCTGACCGACGATGTCCCGCCGACGATCTTCTCGCTCTGCAAGTCGAGCAGCGCCAGGGCGTTTTCATTGTTGCCACTTCCCCCCTCCTGACTGGCAGCAGCGATCTCCGCGCCTTCGCTAATCGCGACCTCGAAGTCCTGCGAGGCGGTCCGTGTCGGCTGCAGCATAAAGCTATCGCCTTCCTGCGCAGTGCCGGAGATATTCAAGGTCATACCGTCAAACTCGACATCGCCGTCACCATTTGGGGTCAAGGTAGTAGTCGTGCCGTCCGATAATTTCTCGGCTTGATACTCCCCCTCCGCATAAGTAATACGATAATCGCTCGAGGTCAGCTCGTTGACGTTGCTGTATTCAGCGGTGATCGCACCGTCGCCGTCATTCTCGCTATTGCTTAGTACCCGCGGCGAGCCAACATTGAAGAAGGCCTCGCCATCGTCACCATTGAGATCGACGCCCTGCTCATGCACGGCGTTGAATTCCGATCCCAGCACCGCCGTCATGCGGCCGAGCTGGTTCTGCACACTGTCCAGCGTCTCGCTACGAAACGACAGCAAGCCGCCCAGTTCACCGTTCTCGAAGGCGCCGTCATCGATCTCGTTCAGATTCCCGCCGGCATCGCGATACCCGATCACCGTACGCGATGGATCTTCGCTGGAAGACACCGCTTCAAGGTCATAGCTATTCGTGCCCGAGACCAGCGGCTGGCCATTTTCCAGATTGATGTTGTAGGTATCGCCATCCTGAACGTTCAGGTCCGCGCCTACCAATCCATTGAGGTCTGACACCAGCTTGTCGCGCTTGTTGAGCAATGTGTTGGGTTCTTCACCACCGGATTTGGCGCGCGCCTGGGTGATCTGGTCGTTGAGCGAGGCGATCTGCGTGGCAGTGTTATTGATATCCGTCACCGTCCCTTCGAGCTGACCGTTGAGGCTGCTGCGCATGTCGCCCAGGTAAGAATCGAACGAACGAAACTGCGCCGCCATGGACGACGCCGAGCCCAGCACCCCTTCGCGGGCGGCGGGATCGGATGCTGCACCGGAAAGATCGTCCAGGCTGGAGAAGAAGTCCTGCATCAGGGGCGCCAGCCCCGCATCGCTATCGGCCAGCAGGTTATCGATCTGCGAAACCTGGCTCTGATAGCTCTCCAGGGCGCTTGTCTGACTGTTGGCGTCGTTATACTGCTCGGTGACGTAGCTATTGAACTGGCGCTGTACCTCGTCGACCGAGACCCCGGTGCCCGTCGAACCGTCGCTGTAACTTTCCCCGAGAATCGGCAACTGGCGATTGTAGCCCTCGGTGTTGACGTTGCTCAGGTTATTACTGGTGGTCGACAACGCTGTCTGGGCCGCACTGAGGCCACTCAGGCCGATCGAGAAAATGCTCATGACACGTTTTCCTGGCTAGGGGTACCGGGGCGCTACCAAGGGTAGCCGGCACGACGAATAGTGATTACTTGTTGTATCGGCAAGCCCACGCACGACTTGAGGAAAAATCCATACAGACGCTCAGAAAATGCCCGTGGGCATACGCGACACACCATAGGGGTCGGCATTGTCAGCGTCTGCACCTGTGCCAGAACGCTCGGCGGCACTGGCCAACGCCGGGCCACTCACGGAACCGTCATCGATCTGCGCCATGACATCGATCACCTTATCGGCATAGTTCGGATCGGTGGCATAGCCGCCGGACTGCAAGGCGCGCGCCGCGTTCTCAGGTGTCGATGCGGTGACCACGCCCTCGTAACGCGGGTTGTTACCGATCAATTGGGCGTAGTCCTTGAACGCAGCCTCGAAGGAGTCGTAGACACGGAACTCATCGCTTTGCTGACGAGCACGCCCGTCGACATACTCCGTGGTCATGATGCTAGTGGCATCACCGTCCCAGCCATCGCTGGCCTTGATACCGAAGAGATTATGGCTATTGCCACCATCGCGGGTGGGGATCTCGCGCTCGCCCCAGCCGGTTTCCAATGCCGCTTGCGCCAGAATCAATGACGAAGGCACGCCACTATCCTGGGCAGCCACCTCGGCAGGCTCACGCAAGCGTGACACGAATTCCTCGACATGCGGCGCCGTGCGTGTCTCGCCAGTGTCGACTTCAGACGCCGGCGACCGTGCCTCACTATTTTCCGCCACTTCCGACGACGCTGACGGTGAAGACGACGCGCCGGATGCCTGCGTCGCAGCGTCATCCTTGGGAGCTGCATCATCCTTGGGAACCACCGGATCGCTCAGCACCTGCGGCGTGCCTCGCGGAATACCGGCGATCAGATCGCTGCGCGTGACATCGTCATCACGGCCGACAATGCCTCTCCCCTGCAACTGCTCGACCAACATATCCGAGAGCCCAACGTCACCCGAGAGCTTTTGTGCCCATTGCTTGTCGAGCATCGAGGTATAGGTATCGGTCTCATTGCTGTTGAGCAGATCGGACTGCGGAATCGCGTCGCGCATGCTCTTGAGCATCATCTGCAGGAACACCGCCTCGAACTGATCCGCCGCCTGGGAGAGCCCCTTCTCGGGCGATTGACTGGCCGTATGCTTGAGCCGCGACAACGACTGCACATCGAGTGCGAACTGATTGCTGAGCCCATCGACACTCATCAAATGATCTCCAGTTCTGCATTGAGTGAGCCCGCCGACTTCAGCGCCTGCAGAATCGACATCAAATCCTGCGGATCGGCGCCCAGCGCATTGAGCGCATTGACGACATCCATGAGATCGGCGCTGGTATTGACCATTTGCAGCGCTCCGCCTTCTTGCTGGATGGAAACATCCGCATCCGGCACCACCACGGTCTCGCCCTCACCCAGAGGATTGGGCTGGCTGACCTGAGGAGTGGAATCGATGGTCACCGAGAGATTGCCGTGCGCTACCGCCGCGCGGTCCAATGTCACCTCACGGTTGAGGACCACCGAACCGGTACGCGAATTGACGATGACCTTGGCCGGGCCTTCGTTGGGTGTGACATCCAGGTTCTGGATACGCGCCATGAAATTGACCCGCGAGTTACTGTCACTAGGCGATTTCAGGCGAATCAAGCGACCATCCATCGCTGCCGCGACTGGTGTACCGAAGTCTTGGTTGATGGCCTCGACCACACGCTGCGCCGTAGTAAAGTCGGACTCATTGAGGTAAAGATCCAGCGTGCCGTCACCGCGCCCCAGGCGCAGAGCCACTTCCTGCTCGACAGTGGCCCCACCGGGAATCCGCCCAGCCGCCGTGTGGTTGACCTGAACACTATTGCCGGCCTGCTGGGCACCGACGCCGCCGACCAGCAAGTTGCCCTGTGCCATCGCGTAGACGTTGCCATCCACCCCACGCAGCGGCGTCATCAGTAGCGTACCGCCACGCAGGCTGTCGGCGTTACCCATCGAGGAGACGGTGATATCCATCTCCTGTCCCTGACGCGCGAAGGGAGGCATCTGCGCCGTGACCATGACCGCCGCCACATTGCGCAACTGCATGTTGGTCCCTTCGGGAATGGTCACGCCCAACTGCGAGAGCATGTTGATCAACGTCTGGCCCGTGAACGGCGTCTGCGTCGTCTGGTCGCCCGAGCCATCCAGCCCCACGACCAGACCATAGCCCACCAACTGGTTCTCGCGGACTCCGGCAAAGCTCGCCAGGTCACGAATGCGCTCGGCCTGCGCGGGGGCGGCGCAGAGGCCACACAACAACAGCACGCCCATCCACCGCTGCAAACTTCTCATGACGTATCTCATCCTCATCAGAAAGGCGCACTCATCAGAAAGGCGCAATGTTCAACCAAAGGCGCTGGAGCCAACCCATGTGCTGCGCCTCGTTGATGTAACCATCACCCACGTATTCGATACGTGCATCGGCCACCTGCCCCGAGGGAACGGTGTTCTGCGTCGTCACCGAACGCGGATCGACGACCCCAGAGAAGCGGATGTACTCGGTGCCCTGATTGATGGCGATACGTTTTTCCCCGCGGATACTAAGATTGCCGTTGGGCAGGATATCCACTACCGTCGCCGTCAGAGTGCCCGTGAAGGTGTTACTGGCGCTCGCACCACCACTACCTTCGAAGTCGTTCTCACCCGAGATATCCGTACCGTACTCTTCGAGAAAGCTCATCAGATCGGGGATCGTCTCCAGATCCAGCGCCGCGCTGCCCTCGCGGTTGGCATTGGCCGAGGAGTCCTTGCTGGCGCTGACATCTTCGTTGATCGTGATGGTGATGATGTCGCCGATCTGACGCGGACGCCGGTCCTGAAAGAGCGGCTGATATCCGTAGCGCGCCTGATAAATCGCCCCGTTGGGCTGCGACATGGGTGACTCGGGATAGCTCACCGGACCGGTATCGGGCACCACCGACTCATGCGGCAACTGCGCACAGCCGCTCATGATCAACAGCACGAGCAGGCATAGCACGCGTGCCAAGATGCCCAGCCCGTCGCGGCCAGCCATTAATCCGCCCATCGCGCTTTCCACTTCCACTCCCTTCACGACGCGACTCCTCATCAAAGCTGCGTCAAGCGCGACAGCATCTGATCGGAGGTTTCCACCGCCTTGCTGTTGATTTCATAGGCACGCTGGGTCTCGATCATGCTGACCATCTCCTCCACCACGTTGACGTTGGAGGTTTCGACGTAGCCTTGATACAGCCGCCCTGCACCTTCCATGCCCGGAATCAAATCATTGCGCGGACCGGAGGCATCGGTTTCTTGATAAAGGTTCTCGCCCATGCTCTCCAGGCCGGCAGGGTTGATGAACTTGGAGACCGTGAGCTGCCCGACTTCCTGCGTGGCGTTATCGCCAGGCTGGGTGACGGAGACCACGCCATCCTGGCCCACCGTCACCGATAGCGCGTTCTCGGGAATCACGATGGGCGGATCGAGCGGATACCCTCCTGCGGTGACCATCTGGCCGTTCTGGTCGATCTGGAAGCTGCCGTCACGGGTATATGCCGCAGTCCCGTCGGGCATCTGTACCGCGAAGAAGCCGTCGCCATTGATGGCCAGGTCCTTGGAGTTATCGGTGTTCTGCAAGCCACCCTGGGTGTGCAAACGCTCGGTGGCAACCGGCCGCACCCCAGTGCCCACCTGCAAGCCGGAAGGCAATGTATCCACCGCCGTGGCCTGCGCACCGGGTTGGCGCACGTTCTGATAGAGCAGATCCTCGAAAACCGGCCGCGAGCGCTTGAAGCCATTGGTCGACACGTTGGAGAGGTTGTTGGAAATGACGTCGAGCTTGACCTGTTGGGATTCAAGCCCCGTCTTGGCCGTCCACAGCGATCTAATCATGACTCTTACCTGTTAGAGGGCACCGCAGAGCGATGCCGGAAATTCGTTGGCGCGATTAGGCTTGAATCGACAACAAGCTGTTGGCGCGTTGCGCATTCTGGTCGGCGCTCTCGATCACCTTCATCTGCATGTCGTAGCGACGCGCGCCGTCGATCATCGCGACCATGGCATCCGTGGCGCTGACGTTACTGCCTTCCAGCACGCCGGAGCGCAAGCGCGCATCCTCGTTCTGGGGTTGCGGCGCTGCTATCTCGGCATCCTCACCCGGCGGCAGGCGAAACCAGCCATCGTCGCCACGCGTCAATTCCTGCTGGTCCGGCGTGACCAGCTTCAAGCGGCCCACCGGCGCGACTTCATCGGGATTGGCGCCGGCTTCGATGACACTGATCGAACCGTCCGAGCCAATCGAGAAATCCGCATCCGGCGGCACCACGACCGGCGCGTTGTTATCGCCCATGACCGGCTCGCCCTTGACGGTCAACATGCCATCCGCACTCACCTGCAAATCGCCACGCTTGGTATAAGCCTCGCCGCCTTGCGGATCCTGAATGGCCAGAAAGGCATTCTCTTGCATGGCGACATCCAGGCGCCGCCCTGTCGCGTTCATGGTACCCGGCGAGAAATCCGTACCCGGCGTGGTCGCTGCCACCGTGGTGCGTGTCTCCAGGCGGCCATCGCCTTCCACCGGCACCGCGCGCATCGCATCGAGCTCAGCGCGAAACCCCGGTGTCGAGACGTTGGACAGATTGTGACTGACCACCGCCTGCTGATTCATCGATTGGCTGGCGCCGCTACCGGCGGTATAGATGATCCGATCCATGCTGATCGTCCTGCTCGACTCACAACGAATGAAGCCGGCCAAAACGGCCGGCCGGCTCAGGGATTAGCGCAAGTTGGTGACCGTTTCCAGAATATCGGACTGGGTCTGGATGGCGTTGTTGTTGGCCTGGAAGTTGCGCTGGGCGATGATCATGTCCACCAGCTCCTGGGTCAGGTCGACGTTGGAGGCTTCCACGGTGCCCGATTCCAGGCTCCCCATCTGACCGGTACCGGCCTGCCCTGTCAGTGCCGCGCCGGAGGCCTCGGTCGCCGTCCACAGGTTATCGCCCTCTGGCGTCAGCCCTTCGGGATTGCGGAAGCTGGCCATGCCGATGGTACCGACTTCACCGCTATTACCGTTGGAATAGTTGGCCATGATCTCACCGTTCTCGGTGATATCCACGCCCACGAAAGTGCCCGAGCTACGTCCGTCTTGAGCAAAGTTTCTCAGTTCGAAGTCAGCGCCATACTGGGTGGTATTAGCTAAGTCGAGATCGAATTCAGGGTTATCGGCTCCGACGTTAAGCGTTCCACCTTGGGTTAAGTCAAATTCCATGTCTTCAATCTGTGCACCCGTATCGATTGCCCCATTGGCATCGAAAGTAATCTCGTTTCCACCCGTCTCAGAAAAATCAGGGTCACTGAAAACAGCAGCACCATTCGGGTCATACGGGTTAGAAATTGACGCCCGAGCTTCCCATTGATTACCCCCTGTTTTGGTGTAATAGAGCGTCATATCATGCGCGACACCTTGCGAGTCATAAACGCTGCCAGCGTTGGTTGCATAGGAATACGTGTCCGCGTTCTCAGGATCAAAATCATTCGCAGCACGATCAATCGTTTCAGCCTCGGCATCCAGGTTGAACTCCGCCTGAGCGCCAGTTTCAGTGCCCGTTGCCTGGGCAGCCTGACTGAACTCGGTGACCTGCAGCGGCTCGCCCTGCTGGTCGGTCAGGCGCGCGCCCTGGGCATTCTCGAAATAGCCGTCGGCGCTCATGCTCAACTGACCGTTGCGCGAATACGCCATTTGCTCGTTCTGCGAGAACTGGAAGAACCCCTCACCGGCGATGGCCAGGTCAAGATCGCGTCCGGTGGTTTCGAGGCTGCCGGTACCGAAGTTCTGTACCGTGTCCGAGACGCGCGTGCCCAGCCCCTGACCGTTAGCGAAGATATCCGCAAACTGCGTCGTGCCACTCTTGAAACCCACGGTCTGCGAGTTGGAGATATTATTGCCGATGGTGTCCAACTGCGACGAGGCTGCGTTAACCCCGCTCAATGATTGTGCAAAGCCCATTTTCTCTTCCCCGCGTTATAGAAGTCGTAAAAACATCAAAGAGTAAGTCGTGATCAAAGAATCTGGCGCACGTCGTCTAGGGCGACGCTATCGGATGTCCCCAAGTCGAGGGTCGGCCCGCTCTCACCCGAAGTCACCCCTTGCACCATGGCGTAGTTGAGCGGCGTAACGGAGACGTCTTCACCACCGACCTTGGCCGTCATCTCGACGTTATAGGCACCCTCGGCCACAGCATTGCCATCCATGCCCGTACCCGGCCAATCGAAAGCCTGCACGCCTTCCGGCACGTTTTCCTCGACACTCTGGTGAACCACCTGGCCGGAGCCATTGGTGATGGTGATCTCAAGCTCGTCGGCGCCCGTCTCCAGCTCGGCACCCAGCGGTGTGGCCACGGTGCTACCGTCTTCACCTTCACCCACGCGCACGGTACTGCCCGGCACCATCACGCCCTCGCCGATCAACGACGAAGCCTGCAATGTCTTGCCGGCATCAATCTGGTTATTGATCTCGCCCAGCGAGTCGTTGAGTTCCTGAATGCCGCTGACGGTATTGATCTGCGCCAGTTGCGCCGTCATATCCGAGTTGTCCATCGGCTTCGTCGGATCTTGGTTCTGCATCTGGGTGATCAACAACGTCATGAAGCGGTCGTTGAGATCCTGCGAGGACTCCGCACCCGTGGTACGGGTCTCGTTCGCTTCGTTGGCGCTGGCATTGGGGGTGCCGTTGATCGAGGCAAGCGCATTGCTGCCGATGACGGGGCTAGCCATATCTCTCTCCGTTAACCTTGTCCGATGGTGAGCGTCTGGCTCATCAATGACTTACTGGTGTTCATGACCTCGACGTTGGCCTGGTAGGAACGTGATGCCGCGATCATGTCGACCATTTCGTCGACCGGGTTGACGTTGGGCATGGCCACGTAGCCCTCTTCATCCGCCAAGGGATGCTCGGGACGGTACTCCATGCGCGGAGGCGTATCGTCCTCGACCACCTCGGTCGCGCGCACGCCACCCAGCTCGCTGCCGCCCTGCGACTGCGCCTGAAACATGACGTGCTTGGCGCGATACGGCTCGCCATCGGGGCCGGCCACGCTATCGGCGTTGGCCATATTGCTGGCGGTGGTATTCATGCGCTGCGACTGCGCACTCATCGCCGAAGAGGAAATATCGAAAATGCTGAACATGGACATATCGTTTCCTTAGCCTTCAGGCTGCATGGCACCTTTGATGCCCTGGATCTTGCTAGTCAAAATCGTGGTATTGGCCTGATAACGCATCGCGTTGTCAGCGAACGCAGCGCGCTCGCGATCCATATCAACGGTATTGCCATCCAGGCTCGGCTGCTCGGGAACGCGGTACAGCAGGTCGTGGGCACCGCCACCACCCGGCGCCTGCGCGGGAAGGTGATGCGTGGATGTCGTGGCAAGCGACAAGCCGCCCTCGCGGCCACCTCCACCGGACTCCATGGCGCGATCCAGTTCCGACGAGAAGTCGAAGTCGCGCGCCTTATAATTCGGCGTATCGGCATTGGCAATATTGTTGGCCAATACCTTCTGGCGCTCGTTGCGAAGGCCAAGCGCCTCCTGGTGGTGGTCCAGGTAGCCTGCAAGCTTGTCGATCATGCCTTGTGTCCCTGTCATCGCGTTCGTTTCGCGGTTCGTTTCCCCTTCGCTAGACATGGGGAAATGTTCACGATGCAGAATAGACGCGCTGCCGTCCCAGCAAACGATTAAACAGGCCGACATTTGAGCGCCATTTCCACCTTTGCTTATGGCGCTCTCGCACTAGAATCGAGCCATCGGCTTTTGACCTAGCACTCTTTCAGGCTTACTCAATGCAGCGCATCGTTGGTAAGGCAATCCAAGCATTCAGCCTCACCCACCTTCTAGGTGGGCTTGTGCTGGGTTTGGTGGCGTTAACGGCAACGCCCGCCGCGCTGGCTACACCGGATGACCCCATCGCCCAGGCCACCCGGCATTTCTTGATGGGGCAGGCCGCATCCTTGGGAGACGATGTCGGCGTCGAGCTTAAAAGCGACACCTCGCGGCTTCCCGAATGCCACTCGCCGCAGCCGTTTTTGCCTCGCAAAGGCGTCCCACAGGGACGGGTCATGGTCGGCATACGGTGCAGCAACGATGAGCAAGTGCGCTATGTACAGGCTACCGTCACCGCTAGCGTGCGCTTTTTGGTAGCGTCCACGGCGATCAAGCACGGTGAGCGCCTTAGCGCCGACATGCTCGACTGGGAACGCGCCGATGTCTCGCGCCGCCCTCGCAATGCCCTTGATGACCCCAGCCAGGCCATCGGCAAGGTCGTCACTCAGCGCCTCGCCCAAGGCATGGCCCTGCGCGGCGACAGGCTTCGCCAGCCCTATCTCGTGCATCGCGGCGAATCCGTGACGCTCATCGCCGGCGGCGAGGGCTTTTCGGTGACACGCGAAGGCGAGGCATTGAACAATGGCGGCAAAGGCGACTCGATCCGCGCCCGCATGCCGGATGGGAAAGTGCTTCAAGGCCAGGTGGATGCACGAGGAAGACTCGCAGTCCGTTACTGATAGACACGTCAACAGACGCTACAATACCGGCAGCGTGGCAGTGGCTCACCTCATGCAAAAAGGTGTGGTCAGTGCCCTACAGTTTTTATCACCGTGGCCGATAAAGGGTACAAGCCCGCGCTGCAAGAGAGCTCAATTGTGAAAATTTCCAATCTACATCCACCGACTCAGCCCTCACCGAGTGAGCAAAGTGACGCTGCCCAGCGTACACCGC
This sequence comes from Chromohalobacter nigrandesensis, assembly GCF_023061285.1. GTDB lineage: Bacteria > Pseudomonadota > Gammaproteobacteria > Pseudomonadales > Halomonadaceae > Chromohalobacter > Chromohalobacter nigrandesensis. The sequence continues at coordinate 95,763 of NZ_JAKGAM010000004.1, read as the reverse complement.
ATGGCAGTGACACCGCACAAACCGATTCACCGGCAAGTATCACCACGCTGAGTCAGAGCAATGAAGCCGACACCAGCCAGGACATCGACACCGCGCGTGTCGACGAGATCCGCCAGGCCATCAGCGATGGCCAGATGGAGCTCGACACAGGCAAGATCGCCGATGGCTTGATCGACAGTGTCCGCGACCTGCTCGGCGACACGCCCAAGAGCTAACGCCTAGGCCCGCAGCAGACTTGCCATTAACGCCATCAATACAGGAACAAGGAACCATGTCCCTCGCCGACACCCTGGATCGCCAACTCGACGCCATGCAGCGCTTCGTCACCTTGCTGCGCGAGGAACGGCAATCCTTGTCCCAGGGCGAGGTCGATGGCCCCGAACTGGAACGCCTCGCCGAGGCCAAGTCCCAGGTCGCCGCCGAACTGGAAACGCTCGACGCCGAACGCCGCCGCCTGCTGCATGAACAAGGCCATGGCGAAAGCCGCCAAGGCGCCGAGCGTGCCGCGATCGAGGTACAGCGACAAGAAAGCTGGCACCAACTGCGCACTACCGGCGAAGAAGCGCGTCAGCTCAACCGCATCAATGGCTTGCTGGCCATGAACCGCATGGAACAGAACCAGCGCATGCTCAACTTCCTGAAGGAAGCCGCCGGCAGCACGATGTACGAAGCCGACGGGCGCTCACGCCACAAAGGGCTCAATCGCATCAGCTCGCGGGTATAGTAAGCGCACCGACTCCGCCTCTTTCCAAGCCTCTGTGACAACCTTTTCCTTCGCCTTGTGTACTTGCTAAGCAGGCATGAGAAACCTACCGAAATGAACCATACTGATGGCATGCTCAACGCCCCAGGGGGAGTCATGCCATGGACCTCATCGCCGTTGCTCTCAGCCTGTTATTGATCCGCCTTGCCTTGCACGACGACACGCCATCCCAGACGCAAGCGCGCAGACCCCAGCATTACGGCCCCGAACGTTTCAGCCATTGCCAACGACGTCCACCCAAACCGCCGGCACGTTGCCTGCACCGATACAAACTGCACAAACACAAAGATTAACGTAGGTTAATGAGCCCAATTCATCGCTAAGGTCGCCAGCCCGGCAGGATAGAATACGCCTCGAGACGACGCTGCATCCCAAGTCTAGTCTCTGCGTACAAAGCTTCGCCCCGCCCTTTTGGACGGGGCTTTTTTCGTTCGAGTGGATGCCACCAGCAACGTATGCGTTGCTTTATGGCTTGTATAGCAACGGATAAGTTTCTATATTGACCTTAATGAAACTTATGAGTTGCTAAGCAATATGTCACTACACGATCAGATCAAGCATCGCCGCCAGGCCCTAGGGCTGACGCAACACGATATGCAGCCACGCATCGGCATGAGCCGCCAGCAATATCAACGGCTGGAAGCCGGCGGCAATCCACGCCTTGATTCCCTTACCCTTGTCGCCGCAGGGCTCAATGCCGAATTGATGCTCATCCCCCAAGACAAGCTGTATGCCGTCCAGGCGGTACTCGGTGGCCAGCGTGGCGTTACCGAGCGCCCGCTCGATGCCGACCCCTGGCAAGGCCTGCTGGATGGGCCCGACAGTTCATCGCACGGGCATGACGCATGAAGAACGAGTCTGTCTCCGTGCTCGAAATCAGCTTGCACGGCACGCGTGTCGGCCATTTGGTCGGCTATCAAGGGGGACGTAACGTCATGACCTTCGATACGGCATTTCGTGACTTCTTCAAGACGCGCCGATGCACCCCGAACACAAGCGCAAGTTGATCGCCCACTGGCAACGGCTACCCAATAGCTGGGGACTTACAGCACTGCAAAACTGCCCTTCACCGCCCTGAATTCAAGCAACCCCTCGCAGCTTTTCCAACAACGCCTCACGCCTTTCTTCAGCCATGAAGGCGGCCTGCAGGGCGTTGCGAGTCATATCGATGAAGTCGTCGCGGGTCCAGTCGAAGGCGGTATGGCAGGCGGCGTAGTTATCCAGCATGCCGCCGCCGAAATAGGCGGGGTCGTCCGAATTGAGGGTAACGTTGAGCCCCGCTTCGCGCAGGGCGGGCAACGGATGCTCGGCCAGCGTGTCGGTCACCTTGAGCTTGACGTTGGACAGCGGGCACACCGTCAGCGGTATGCGGGCATCGCGCAACCGCGCGACCAGGTCGGGGTCTTCCAGGCAGCGCACGCCGTGATCGATGCGGCACACCTCAAGCGCCTCCCAGGCTTCGCGGATATAAGCGGCGGGGCCTTCTTCTCCGGCATGCGCCACACCAGGAATACCCTTCTCACGCGCTCGCGCGAACACCTCGGCAAAACGCCCCGGCGGATTGTCACGCTCAGCGCTATCCAGCCCCACCGCATCGATCATCGCGTGCCACGGCGTCGCCTGTTCGAACACCTCCAGCGCCTCGGCAGAATCGCGATCGCGCAGAAAGCTCATGATCAACGCCGAGGAAATAGCGTAGCGCGACTCGGCCTCACGACACGCGGCCAGCAGCCCCTCGAACGGCGCCTCGAGCGGCACGCCACGCACCAAATGCGCCTGCGGATCGAACGACAGCTCGACATGCGCCACGCCATCTTCCTTGGCACGGGCGAAATACGCCATCGCCAGATCGTAGAAATCGTCCTGCGTGTGCAGCACGCTCATACCCTGGTAATACAAACCGAGGAACGACGGCAGATCCTCGAAATCGTATGCCGCGCGCACCGCCTCTACCGAGTCGTGCGGTAACGTCACACCATTGCGCTCGGCCAGGGCGAACATCAGCTCCGGCTCCAGCGTGCCCTCGATATGCAGGTGCAGCTCCGCCTTGGGCAACGCTCGCAGCCAAGCCGTCATCGCCGTCTCGCTCGTCGTCATCGCGTCTTTCACCTCATGCTGTCCGTTCGGTCAAGGATGCATCAAGGAGTAACCGGATGCCAATGGCGTCATTCGTGGCTACCGACACCCCACCACCTGACAACAACACTTCGCGAGGCGCTCGCGCGACCACTTGAGTGCCCGCTTCGGGCCTGTGCAGAGACTTACGCAACGTCCTTACGGCCGCGAGTCTGATCGCCACGACCGGCCAGCAGACCGGCAACGGAAATATCCTCGTCCAGCGCTTCCCAGTGCAGACCTTCGCCACGCCCAATCAGCTCCCACTGTTCACGCTGCTCCGAGGTGGCATGCAGAAGACGAGGAAACCACGCCAGCGGAATCGACAGCTCTCGGCCATCGTCCAGCGCGACACGAAACGTGTCAGCCGTGAAGCTAACTTCAACAGCCAACGGATCGGATTCAAGATTCAAAGTACGCATACCATGCCTCCAAAAACTGGACCTGATGCCGTTCGACTATCTTGCAAAGCTGATTAATCTCATGGGCACGCAGGCGTTTGCTCGATTGTAGCTCAACGGGATCCAGCCAGAACTTTGCGACCTTCTCACGCTCGACATCACTCATCGGCGAGCACCTCGTCGATGCTGCGGGGCGTTTGTGTCGGCGTCTCGCTGAGCGCGGCCACACGCTCCAGCCGGTCGACACATTGCCACAGCAGCAGGAACTGGCGCAGCGAGATCTGCCCTGTCGTCTCGAACTTCTTGATCGTGGGCGCCGGCACGCCGCTGCGCTCTGCTAGGCCTGCGCAGAGACTTACGCAGTCTGAGCGAAGCTCTCAATGTGGTTCTTTTCTTTGGCTTTCGCCTCGGCGAGATCGTGAGCCGCCTGCATGCGCAGCCAATGCGCTGCCTCACCGAGGCCGCCAGACTCAAGGCGAACGGCGAAATCGGGAGAAATGGCAGCATGCTCATTCAACACGCGAGACACCGAGTTGCGAGACATGCCCAACTTTTCCGCTAGCTCGGTCACGCTCATATTCAGGGCAGGAACGATGCGACGCCGCAACATCCTCCCCGGATGCGGAGGGTTTTTCATCGACATGGCATAAACCTCATATTCAGTTACAGCCGTTAGTATCCGGCATTATCGTCTTTTTCTGGGGGCTGCGCATCATGACGCCCCCGGGCTCACAGGCCGCTCTACCGCTTAACCCCGAATCCCTCAGCATTCGAGAGCCCTGTGCCCCATAGACGTTGTGTCATGACAGAACTAGAATAACGACTCGGTGTCCGATTAAATGGCGCCACATAGAATGAGGCTTCCTCCCGGAGGATCCACACATGATGATGGATTTTCAGCAACACACACCACCCAAGCAGCCCGACTTCGAGGTGATGGCATCGGCCTACGCCACAGCGATGGGAGTGGGCAACGCCCTGCGCGCAACCGATGCGCTTTCTCACCAACCGGCTACTGCCGATACTCAATCAGCAGTAGCCAAGTTACGCGCTGTATGCGAGGAAACACGCAAAGACTCTCTCGAGCTAGCTGAATTGCTGTGGGCCACCTACCGGATTCTAGAGACCGAAGTCCCTGGTAAGCCCCCAAGTGCGGCGCCCTTTCAAAGAATGCTCGACGAGATGCGCGAAAGCGAGGCCGAGATGGACAGGGGCATGGCCGAGCACCAGGTTATTCGCGACATTATGATGCCATTGCGCCGCGCGACAGCAAAAGCTCGCTCCAATGCCAGCCTCGTAGTAAACCTGATTCGGCAAAAGACGCCAGGGGCACAGTCCAGTGTTCCTTCCACGGCAGACCCGGAAGGTCTGCGAGAGCTTGCACGCGTCAACACCCGGCTTCTCCGAGAAAAGTGCGGATAGAACACGGCATGCACATGTCCGTTCAGATCGACACGCACCCCCTCTTTGATCAGGCATTGAGTGACTTGTCGGAGAGGTATCCTTCCCTTCGGCAGGATATTCTGAACAGCTTCTACGCTTACGTTTCGTCTGAAACCGCCGACTTGCCAGAAACGTTCGGACGTGACTCGATCTTCAACGAACCATACCTATTTTGATCGTGGCTCTACTCCAACCCGATGCTCATGCGCTGGCGCGCGACACCGAGATAATGAAGCAACTCGGCTACATCGCCCAGGAATTTCAAGATAGTTAGCTGGGCGAAGGTGGCCGGCTCTACGGTCTCGGGTCAACCAGCCAAGAGCGTCTTAGCGTACTCGTGGGTATCATCCAGCGCCTTCTGAATAAGCTGACGTGTGCCGCGAGAAACACCAAGCTCATCCGACACTCGCGCCCACTGCTGGACGCCATCGGCTACCTCCTCGATCACCTCGCGCGCCTGCGACCAACGAGTGAAGCCCGCTTGATCGGCCAATCGCTGGAGCGTATTGCGGGGCGGTGTCTTGCCATGACCGCAATACGCCGTGGCATGTTCCCCAAAAGGGCTCGGACTGAACGTGACATCATAAAATGGCGCCAAGGACCATTGGCCGGCATCGTCCATGAGAAACGCCCAGTTCTTGCTGTGGTCATCCTGATTGACCGCCAGAAGGTTGAATATCGCCCGACGAAACAAGGCTTGCCCAACACGCGGGGCGCCGCACAAAATCTGACCGGCTTTTATCAGGTCTTCGTAGTCCAGCGAAGGTAATCGGAAGTCTGCATCCAATAGCCCACAGGCACTATGCAAGTGATAACGCCCTTGCCCGTTCTGCGTGGCGCAATCGAATCGCTTCGTGGCCAACCAGGCCACCGCTGGCGCCCCATTGGGTGGCGGTAGCAAGCGCCATTCAGGCACATCGATTCCCGCGCTCGCGGCCATCGAGAGATAAGCGGCTTCGCAAAGCCCCTCCTCATGGCCGAGCGATAGTGAGGACGACGTGAATTTCACCAGCCACGGCGAAAGCCCTTCCTGAGGGTGGGTACTGGCATGCTGTGACGATGCCGATGAGAAATAAAGCTGCGCTTTCGGCCGCGCCCCCCCGGAACTTCCTGCTTCCGCGAGCGCCTCTAACACTGTCTCGGTTTGCCCTTCGAACAACTGCCTGGCTTCTTCGCCCAATCGGCCTATATCGATCCAGTGATCGCTCGGCTGATGGACGTAAGGTGACAGCGGGCGAAAACGCAACGCTCCCATGCCGCGATCCCCGACATAAGCCAGGCGATCCATCGCCGTCACCTGCCGAGGCGCGATGCCATGTTGACGAAAAACACGATCCATCAACATCAAACCCCATCCATCCGGCAAGGAGTCCGCAAAAAGGCCATGGATACCGTGATGGGGAGAAGCCGGCGCCGTATGTAGTTGGGTATCGAAAGGCAACAGAAATGGCGACAGACTGTGATAGGCGTCCACGTAGGCGTCATCGTACTGAAAGAACACGCCTCTCGTGCTCTGTGCCAGCACACCGACGCGGCATTCGCCGCCTTGTTGCAAACGACGCACAACCTCCAGTTTCCGCACGGGCTGAAAGTCACTCATCGGCGAGCACCTCGTCGATGCTGCGAGGCGTTTGTGTCGGCGCCTCGCTGAGCGCGGCCACACGCTCCAGCCGGTCGACACACTGCCACAGCAGCAGGAACTGGCGCAGCGAGATCTGCCCTGTCGTCTCGAACTTCTTGATCGTGGGCGCCGGCACGCCGCTGCGTTCCGCCAGGCGCTGGCGCGACCACTTGAGTGCCCGGCGACGCGTACGCACCGCCCCCGCCAGCTCATGCTGTACGTCCGCCGCCGTCAAAAGAGACAGATGCATTTAGACCGCCTTTATAGATACCATAATAGCTATTATAGCACTTATTATAATTTTTTAGATATTATAGTATCCATATTGATATACGTATAACGCCCCTCATTCCCCCGCCCAACGCTGTACCGCCACCATCGACATGAACTTGCCCTCCTCGCTGAACGTCAGCCGGAACACACCGTGTGCGCCATCCGGCGTGACGATGCGCCGTAACGCCGTGGCGGGGAAGCTAACCAGGCGCCCATCCACGCTGGTGGCGATCACCGTTTGCATCGCGCCTTCATAATGGTAACGGCAGGTCTCCAGCGATAGGTCGAGCATGATATCCAGCGACGGCATGGCGAGCGCAAGCTCCGGGTGAATAAACAGACGCCAAGTATACCCAGCCACGGCGCCTGAAAAAATTTGCAATTTATCCCTAAAGCAAATTCCCCCTGCGCCGATAAATGAGGTAACGGCCAACGGCGCCGTTGTGGCAAGCCCCGGAATTACCGACGGCAGGCCAATGGAGCCCAAACAGAGAGGAAGGAACATCACATGTCAGTGATCAATACCAACATCACGGCCATGATCGGCCAGCAGAACCTCAGCAAGTCTGAAAACGCCCTTTCAACCTCCATGGAGCGTCTTTCCTCAGGGTTGAAGATCAACAGCGCCGCCGACGATGCCGCTGGCCAGGCCATCGCCAACCGCATGACCAGCCAGATCAGTGGCCTCGGCCAGGCACAGAGCAATGCCAACGACGGCATCTCCGTCGCGCAGACCACTGAGGGCGCCCTCAACCAGGTCAACGACAACCTGCAGCGCGTTCGCGAGCTGACCGTTCAGGCGGAAAACGGCACCAACAGCCAGGAAGACCTGGATTCCATCCAGGACGAAATCGGCGCGCGCCTGAACGAGATCGACCGTATCTCCGAAGAAACCAGCTTCAACGGCGTCGATGTGCTCGCCAGCGATCAGGAGCTGTCCATTCAGGTGGGTTCCGAAGATGGCCAGACCATCAGCATGAACCTCAGCGAAGTTAACTCCGAAACATTGGATCTGGGTGATTTCAACGTCAACGGCCCGACACTGGCCACTACTGGCAATGTGGAAAGCCTCGCAGAAGGCGACACCATCACTGTTGATGGTCAAGACTTCACTGCGGTGACTGGCACTGCCTCAACAACTTCTGGTGACACCGAAATCTCCACTGGTGCTATCAGCGCAGCCACTGGTGCGGCTATTGCTGACACCCCCATTGAAAACGGTACTAACTCCATCGTCAGCGATGCTGATGGCAATGCCTACGTCAAAAACGAGAATGGCGGAGAAACCAATTACTACGCGGCTGAACTAACAGCAGAAACTGCCGACGGCACGGACTCAGCAACAGTTAACTACACCGTGGCTGAGGATGCAGAAGCGGTTAATATCACCGAGGACGATACTGAAAGTGCTACAACCTCTCCTCTGGCTGCATTGGATACTGCCATCGGCCAAGTCGATAGCCAGCGCTCCGAATTGGGTGCCTTGCAGAACCGCTTTGACTCGGCAATTACCAATCTGAGCACCACCGAGACTAACCTCTCCGCCGCACGTTCGCGCATCGAAGATGCCGACTACGCAGATGAAGTCGCCAACATGACCCAGAACCAGATTCTGCAGCAGGCCGGTACCTCCGTGCTGGCGCAAGCCAACCAGTTGCCGCAGAACGCCCTGTCACTGCTGGGCTAAGCACCCGCCTTCAGCGACAGACTGCGTAGTAACAACGAAGCGGGCCCATCCGGGCCCGCTTTTTCAGTTCTTCTTTCTTCTCTTCTCAGCCTATCCATCGCAAAAGCCGTAAAAGTCTACTTCCTAGCGAGCTTTTCCCGCCTTTGACATCGTCACAGCCCTTTATAGTGGTGGTATCAATCACCATCACCATCACCATGCGATCCCTATGTCCAAGAAACGCAATCGCCGTCACGCAAGCACGAACGACACGCCCACTCTGGCTCAGGCACGCAAGAAAACACAGCTTTCCCCATCAGACCCTGATGCCTGGCTGGCACTGGGGCGCCTACTAGTCGAGCAGAAAGACTGGCAGAACGCCAGAGAAGCACTCGAACAAGCGCAAATTTTGCGACCGGACAACATCGATCAAAAAGCATGGCTAGGGCATGTCGCCTATCACCAGAACCGGTCACAAGACGCACTGACTTTTTTGCACGATGCACTGTCGCAAAAACCGACACACACCCTCGGACTTGTGACACTCGCCAGGCTGCATATTGATCGCAGCGAATTTCAGCAAGGCCTGGAATATGCACAAAAAGCCTACGAGGTGTCGCCCCAGCACATCCCCGCTATTGATACACTCGCCAGTACCCTTAGCGGCCTATTCCGCTACGAAGAAGCCTTTGACCTTTACCGTCATCTTACGAAGCTGGTACCAAAAGATTTCTCCTCCTGGAATAATGCCGGCAACATGCTCCGGGACCTGGGGCGTCTCAATGAGTCTTACACCTATTATAAGCAGGCAAACAAAGTAGGCCAGCACCCTATTCCCTACTCCAATCACCTGACGGCTCTTCACTATGATCCCAGAGTATCTCGGGAAGAGCTCATGGCATTTGCCAAGTCTTGGGAAGAACGCTTCGCGCCCGCCAGTCATCTTGTGCCACCACGGCCAAAGCGCCCTAATGCAGCGGCCGAGCAAAAATTACGCCTAGGACTGCTATCGGATGGCTTTCGCAAGCACCCCGTAGGCAAGATGATCACCCGATGTCTGGAGCAACTTCCTAAGGGACAATTTGAGCTTTATTGCTATACCACGAGTGATGCAGTGGACGTTGTCACCAAACGGATTCAGCGTTGTGCGCAGTATTGGCAACCAATTAGTCGCCTTGGCGACGAGGAATTTGCCCAGCAGATTCGTGACGACGAAATCGATATTCTTATCGACCTTTCGGGCCATAACACGGGCTCGAGGATGCGTGCAGTTGCCATTCAACCGGCGCCGTTGATCGTCAAATGGGTCGGCGGCTTGATCAACACCACGGGTGTGCAAGCCATTGACTATCTGATCAGCGATCATGTCGAGACGCCGGAAGGCGAAGACGAGTACTACACCGAGAAACTCATTCGCATGCCGGATGACTATATCGTTTTCAATCCACCCGAAAAGCTGCCTGCGTTGAGTTCGCCACCCGCGCAGCACAATGGTTACATCACCCTGGCGTGCTTCAACAACCCCACCAAACTCAATGATGTCGCGCTCAAGCAATGGGCGAGCATCATGCATGAGTTGCCCAATTCTCGGTTGTTACTCAAGGGCCGCCCCTACACCAGCGACAGTTTCTGCGAGCGCTTGTATGCCACGCTTGAAGCGGAGGGCATCGCTCGCGAGCGTTTGATCATCGAGGGCCCCGGTAATAACTATGAAATGCTGGAAGCCTACAACCGCGCGGACATCGCCCTGGACCCTTGGCCCTACTCGGGCGGCTTGACGACCTGCGAATCATTCATTATGGGGGTGCCGGTGGTGACGCTCCCCGGCCCGACCTTTGCCGGCCGGCATAGTGCGACACACCTCGTTCACGCCGGCATGCCGGAGCTGGTGGTCAATAGCTGGGAGGAGTATCGCGCCCGCGTGATCGAGCTCGCCAGTGACCTGGAAAGCTTGGGCACGATTCGCCAGCACCTGCGCGACATACTGCTGCAATCTCCTGTCTGCGACGGCCCACGCTTTGCTCGGCATTTCACGGATGCCATGCGCGCCATCTGGCAGCGTTACTGCGACGACAAGGCCCCCGCCGCGTTGACCTTCAACAAGGAGGGCGAAGCCCGGTTCGAGGATGAAGACGCTCCAGTTGAGATCCACTACGCAGAAGCACCAGAAGAAGATGCCGAGTTTCAATGGCAATTCGAAGGCAAACTCATCGCCGTCGATAACGGCGGGCAATTGCTCACTAACGAGGTCATCCGCCAGTTACTGCAGCGTGACGCCCTCGAACTCATCGCCTTCGACCCCAGCAGCCAAGCGCTGGACACCTCGCTGAAGCAGCACAAGGGCGTGCACTACTACCCCAACGCCACACTCGGCGACGGCCAGCCAGGGCAACTACATGCGTGCCTCAACCCCAAGCTTAGCGCTAGCTTGGCACCACTGGACGACGACTACCAGCCCGAGGCCATTCGCAAAAGCAGCCAGGTGCTCACCCGACTACCGCTGAATACCATCAAACTCGACAGCATCGACGGCCTCCCCGCCATCGACTGGCTGGTATTGGATGACCTCAACGACGCCACCGCGATTCTCGACAACGGCACCCAAGCGCTGAAAGACACCCTGCTTCTCCAGGTAAAGGTCGCGTTTCAACCCACGCACGAGCGCCAACCCAACCTGGCAGAACTGCAACACTGGGCCAGCCGTAACGGCTTCCGTTTCTACCGGCTACACGAGCCTCAACATCGCAGCCACCTCCCGGAAGAAGTGCCCGAAGCCCAGCGCCAAGCCACTGAGCTGACAAGTGCGGATGCACTGCTGCTGCCCAGTCATGAGCGCATGGACTCGCTTTCTGATAACCAACGGACTCGGCTCGCATTTTTGTTGCATACGGTGTTTGGCGTAAAGGATGTATCTTACACACTTTTAGCCGGCATTGATTTTTCAAAAGCACAAAGTTATATCGAAGAAGAAAGCCTCAAGCCTTCAAATAAAGAGACACTGTACCCAACCAATAGCCCCGATGCCGAAAATAAAGCAACAACGAGCATTTCAACACCTGAAGCTCCTCATATGTCCCCGGGAGAAAAAGAGCTTTTCAGAAGCTACTTAAAAAATGTAAAAAACTACTTTGAATTCGGCTCTGGTGGATCTACTGTCTGGGCAGCCAATGAGGGCTTAACAGTTCATGGCGTTGAAAGCGATAATGATTGGGTATGTGCATTACAAGGCAAGCTTGGAAAGAATTGCCAAGTCGAAGCTGTAGATATTGGCCCAACTAAAGAATGGGGGTTTCCAGCTTCACTGGAGAATTCAGGCAAGTTTCCGCAATATAGCCAAGCTATCTTTGACCACCCAAAGCCTTTCGACTTCATACTGGTTGATGGCCGCTTTCGTGTGGCTTGTACACTATCAGCAATACAACACACTCTCACATATTCACCCACGCCAGCAGAGACTAGAATATTCATCCACGATTTCTGGAATAGAAAACATTACCACGAAATACTGGATTTTCTGGACTTAGTAGAAAAAGAAGAAACGGCCGGCGTATTCAAAATAAAGAAAAACGTAGACCCTAAAAAGGTGGAGGCTTTATGGGAACAGTACTGCAAAACCCCCCAATAAAGCACGAAACACCTGAGCATAAATTTTAATAAAAATCACAACATCAACTGCTCATATCGCGAGCACCTCAACGGGCACCGGACGTGCCTGTTATGGTTCACGGGGCTGAGCGGTTCAGGCAAATCCACCATTGCCGGTCTGGTGGAGGAAAAACTGCATGCCATGGGCAAGCGCACCTATCTGCTCGATGGTGACAACGTGCGTCATGGCTTGAACGGGGATCTGGGATTTTCCGACGCGGACAGGTTTGAGAACATCCGCCGCATTGGCGAGCTGGCACGGTTGTTCGTCGATGCAGGGATGATCACGCTGGCCGCGTTCATCTCCCCTTTTCGTGTCGACCGGAATAACGTGCGTGAGCTGATGGGAGAAGGTGATTTCATTGAGGTCTTCATCGACACACCGCTTGCTACCTGCGAGCAGCGTGATCCCAAGGGGCTGTATCATCGAGCACGCAACGGTGAAATCAAGCACTTCACCGGCATCGACTCGGCCTACGAGCCGCCTGAAGCACCTGAGCTACGTATCGTGAATGACGGTATCCAACCGCACGAATCAGCCGAGCAGGTCATCCGCCATCTGCAAGCCAATGGCTACCTTGGTCAGTAAAACGCTCAGCTTGCTATGAAACGAGGCCGACAAGCCGGTACCAAGTCGCCGGCTTGTGGGTCCGTTTCCTCCAAAGCCTTACAGGCTCGTAGCGCAGCTTTGAAGGGAACAGTCCATATTGACCGCACAATGCAATTGCATTACCTTCTCTCTATTCCCTTGCATTGCCATCGAGCGGAGGCCAATCATGAACACGGTCATTGAGGATGACTCCACCCTGACGGATCGCTACCAGACGACCGTGCCGGCATCGATCCGACGCGCACTGAAACTGAAGCGTCGCGATCGGCTTCACTATACGGTTCGTCCCAATGGAGAAGTCGTGCTCTCGCGTGCCGGTGATGAGCCTAGCCAAGACCCCGTGGTAGCTGGCTTCTTGGCATTTCTGGAGCGCGATCTACAGGCGCATCCGGAGAACATTCGTCCTGCCACCACCAGCACCTTTGCCGAGGCTGAACGCCTGACGTCAGGCATTGAGGTAGACCTCGATGAGACGCTGCCAGTGGACGATGACGACGCATGAGCCCGCTGAAGATCAATGGATGGACGATCTACGCCCATCCACTCTTCCTGGAGCAGGTCGATGCGTTGACCGACAAGGTGAAACGGCTGCAAGCGAAAGATCCGGCTGGATATCAGAGCAAACCCGCCACCAAGCGTCTGGCCGCGATTGTGAAGCTGGCGTTGAACGATATCCCCCAGGACCCATCCGGCCCTCAGTATCGCCAAGGGAACACGCTCGGAACGACTCATACCCATTGGCAACGAGCAAAATTCTACCCGCAATACCAGTTGTCCTTTCGCTACGACCTCGCCAGCAAGATCCTCATTTACGCCTGGGTCAACGACGAATCCACCCAACGCGCCTATGACAGCAAGCACGACGCTTATGCTGTCTTCCGCAAGATGCTCAAGAACGGCAACCCACCGGATAGCTGGGGTGACTTGTGGCAAGCGGCCTGTTGACGCCCATAGTTGGGGATAGGTGAGGTTGTGGGAACGAACTCGTTCGCGATGGCGGTGGGATAATCGCGAATAAATTCGCTCCCACGAGGCCGCTGCGGTGAGCGGGCCAGCCGCACGGCTGGGCTGGCCACTAAATCAGTCAGTGCCTGTCGTCGACTCGCAGTGCCTTTACCTCGGCCACTGTCAGCCCGGTAGCTTCGACAACCGCCGCTCTAACGCTTGATAATTGTTTACTGCCACTCAATTTTAAGGTCTTTATGTGACTGTGCGCAGTCGCGCAGATAGAGATTAATGAGGCTCTGATACGGAAGGTCTTTTTCCTCGGCAAGGTTCTTGAAATACGCAATGGTGTCTTCATCAAGTCGGATCGTAACCTGCTTCTTGAGTTTTTTGGCGTATGGATTCTTGACGGACTGAGAAAAATCGTAATGATCACGCATGTCGATACCCTTCATATGTCTTTCGCTCTCGCTTGTCTGCCTTACGCGCAGAGATGATTCGAATTGTCTCACCCTCTCTAACGCAGTGGCATACCACCAGCAAACGCGAATGAATACTCGTTGCGAGGAGTATGAACCGGTCCTCCTCATCAGAATGGTCAGGGTCTGCTATAAGTCGGCCAAACTCGTCCGTAAAAGCAGTCTTAGCCTCGTGGAACGAGACGTCATGCTTTTTGCGATTGGCAGCATCCTTGCGAGGATCCCAGTCAAAGGTAAGATGGCTCATGCATTACATTGTAGTTATAGCGTGCGTGTCGTCAAGGCGACGACTACGGTGACGCATCGGGACGACGTCTCGGTTTGTCCGCTCCAATTGGAGCACTTCAATGGGTATTCAGCGCTCGCGGGGCCGGCCAGCCGCTCGGCAGGGCTGGCCATTAGATCAGTCAGTGTCTGTCGTCGACTCGCAATTCCTGCACCTCAGCCACTGTCAGCCCGGTGGCTTCAACAATCTGTTCATCGCTCAGCACCCCCAGCTTGATCAGGTTACGAGCGGTTGCTTGCCTGGCTTCTAGCTGGCCTTCCTGACGCCCTTCCTGGAGCCCTTCTTGGCGTCCCTTTTCAAGCCCCTTCTCAAGCCCCAGACGCTCAGCCGTGTTGATGTAAGGCATTTTCTTCTCCTCCTCAATGGCGTAAACCGCCTGCAAAAACTCCGGTTCCAACCCTTTGGGCAGTTGGATCATCCAGTCGATGATATGGTTGCCAGGCACTCACCGAACATACTTAATCTACCCTACGCCCCATCCTGTCTATCTATGATATAAGGGAGACATGGTCGTTATCGGTGACGCTTCCGGCGCACCTATCCATACGGCCTGGCAGCGCAAGCACCACGTATAAGCACGATTAAAATAAAAAAATACTATTACAATAAAAGAACATACGAACCGTACATCGCCCCGGCAATGGACTCATAGGTACGCATATGCTGTCACACCAATACTCAGGCAATCACCTGGCGGGCGTTCTTCGCGCTCTGATCGCCAAGGAACACACCATAACGGTGTTTTCCAAGAAGACGACTAACCCGCTTCAGGGCGAAATCTTCAACCTGGATACGGAAACCGGGGCTTTTGATCTTAGCGTCTCCGATGAAAAGGCCGACATAGAGTCGTACATCTATCGAGGGTATTTATCCTTCGATATCGAGATCTCCGCGCCATCCGATGAGGAGGCCACGGAGATCTACAATTTCGAGAAGATCAAGGCCAAACCGCTCAGGAAGGAGGCCGATTCCTACGATATCCAGTGCCAACTGGCGGATGCGTTGTTCACCGAGGAAACGCGTGGTGCGGTACGTATTCCGCTGATCCTCGGTATGTATGCGCGTGCCAGACTCGAGGTGTTCGCCAATGAGTTGACCATCAAGGGGCGGCTGCGCAATATCTCCACCGGTGGCTGCATGATCGACATCGCCATGGAAGACAGCCTGCCGCTTTACGTCAACCAGGTGCTGCCCAGCATCACGCTGGAATTTCCCAATGGCGAGTATTTCTACGCCCGCGGATGCATACGCCACATGCGTCCTTTCGGTAGTGAGGGACATGCGGCGCTGGGCATTCAGTTCGTCGAGGTGGAACGCGACATGGAGAATACGCTGTTCCATGTCGTTTCCGAGTCCGAGCGTGAGGCCGCTTATCGGGCCGGCGTCGATGGCCGCAGCGTCAGCCAGTCGGCCGTTTACATCCCCCGGAAAAAGGAAGATAGCATTCTGAAACATGCCAGCCACAATCAGGATGATTCTCCCAACGCTCCACCGATGGTCAAGGGGGTACGGACCATCGCACGCCAACTTCAGGCCGTGCTGATCTTCACCAAGAATTGGAATACCTTCCCCGAGGAGACGCTTTACGACTGCACCGACTCATTGCTCTATCTCGTCAAGCAGAATCGCAAGGAGCTGTTATACGCGCTTTCCTTCCTGCGCGATCAACCGGAGTGGGTACGACATGCCATCCAGGTAGCCGGCTTTCTGGCGGACATGGTCACGTCGCGTGATCCGCATTCAAGTCACTTGCGCGAGGCCGTCGCAGGCACACTGATGCATACCATGGGCAAGCCGCTTTTGATGAGTGAAAAGCTTCCCTCACTGAAAGCCAACATGACGCCTCAGCAAAAAGAGCTCCTCCTCGGCCATGTCGATAAGCTGCTCGAGAAGCTCTCTGAGCTGGATTGGTACCCTAGCGAAGGCTGCCTGGATATCATCCAGAACGCTAACGAATTGCTCGATGGCAGCGGTTACCCTGCGGGCAAGACGGGAGATGAACTCTCGGAGCTCGTCAAGCACATTTCCGTCATCAAGGCGGTCAATAAATACACGCATGCACGCAATGGTGTTGAGCCATGCACACCACTGGATGCTTATCGCTGGGTGCATGAACACGACGAGCTCTACGACCACGCGATTCTCACCGAGTACATCCAACAATACGGCTTATACCCCATCGGCAGCCTGGCCAAGTTTTCTAGAGGCTTCCTCGCTTGGATCATGGATATCGATAGCAAGGGCGTACCGACCCAGGTTCATGTCGTCAAGAACCTCGCTTTTATCGATGCGCATATCGATACCGTCTTGTCATCGACCGATTTCATGCAAATTGGCCGGCTCGTAGGTATCGTCAATCCTGACGACCACCGCGTCGATCATAAGCATTGAATCAAGAAGAACAACGCGAATTAAAGTTCAACACGCATGGGCCGATAAGATGCACGTAGGTATCGCGACCGTTTCAAGTGCCGTGACTACCGACACTCGCTGTGTATGACGCTTGCCAACCGGCGAGCCTTGGGCCAGCTTGGCTGGCCCTTTTGTCATCCATCTCATTTTATGGCCTTTTATCACTCAGGCATTGCCATGTCTTCTCCCCGTACCCAAATCACCGTCAATGAGCTGAATGACGAGATCGTGCCGCGCCTCGATCTGGTCGAGAGGTTGATCAATACGACCCTGGCGTCGCTCATCGAAACCACCGAATCCGCCGAGGAGCGTGAGCGCCGCGAGGATCAGAAGCGCCGTTTCGAGCTGATGCTGCTGTCCATCCGCATGAATGTCGCCAGCGTATCGCGCCGCCATGCGACGGTGATCCGCGCCACCCAGAACGGCGACCGTACTGGCAGTTCTCTCTTGCAGTTGGATGAAAACGAGGCCATCGCCCTGGATAACGCAAGATTACTCTACGATCAGGTCAAGGCGCATGCGCGCCAGTAGTGCTGCGGCACGTATTAGCTGCTGCGCGTATTAATCGTCTGATTTGTGCGCTCATGACGAAAGTACGTGCGTAACTTTAGACTGGAGTACTTGATTTTTTCGTGTAATGCGTTAAACCTCCTGGACTTATTTGAATATGGCTAGCACACCATGCGGACATTATTGCGCAGTCAGATCTTTCTCGTGGTGATATGGGTAGCGGTGATGGCAACCCTGCCTTATACGACATACAAAATATTGCTCTTCCAACGCTATGCACCGTCACTACTCAGTGCCCACTTGCCCGCGTTGCTCTTTGCCAATATTGCCATGATCGTGCTTCTGGTCGGTATATTGCTGCTAGTGACCTCTGCTCATTCGCAGTTGCGTCAGGGCCATTCGCAGAGCCAGCGTGAAGCACCGCCGTCGCCTGCCCCCCAGCCCAAGGCGCGTCCCTCAGGCTCGCCGCGCCCAAAAAAAGAAGAGGCACCCGCCAACCCCGCCAGCACCGGTCTTCAGCTCGTCGACATCGGCGCGGAAAGTCCTTTGCACAGCCGCTTGCCGCTCGGCGCGGTGGTGATATCGGTCAATGGTACCGCCGCGACATCACTCGCAGCGGCTGAATCGGTGCTCAAACCGGGGGTCAATGAACTCGACTGGTTAGACGAAACCGGCAAACGCAACATGGCGTATGTGATGGTGCGCGACGGCAAACTGCATGCCGAATTTCGGCCCGTTTAATACGCGCCGTTAAAGTTTGGGCGGGCATCGCCGATAACTACTTAGCAGGGCATTACACCGTTATTATCGCGCTAACGAAGAAAAAAAGTGAGGCACCCGATGACCCATATCGGTACATTCATCACCGAATCCGACACCAGTATTCAAGAGAAGCTGAACCATGCCCTTGAAACGCTTCTCGAGCGCGACGCCCCCCTGCTCAAGGCATCGGCGACGGAGCGTTCGCTCTCCTTCCGCCTGGCCATGTATCTGCAACAGGCGTTTCCCGATTGGGATATCGATTGCGAATACAATCGCTGGTCGGGGCCTTGCAAACGCACCCGCCACATGACCTGCGTGACCAATACCGCCGACACCGATGCGCGTACTGCCTACCCCGACATCATCATTCATCACCGCGGAACCCACGAAAATCTTGCCGCCATCGAGGTGCAAAAAAGCACCAACAGCTTCGGTAAGCATCAGGACATCAAGAAGATCCAAGCTTACAAGCACGATAGCAGCTTTTTACATGCCTTCTTCGTCGACATCGGTGTCGGCGACGATGCCGGACACACGCACATCGACATGATGACGTGATCCGGTTGCCAGCGAGTGCTCTGGGCCTCTCTCTGAAAAGCGCCTACCGCTTGAACGAGGCCGCACTCGACAACAAGATCGATAACAACGCAGGGGACGTATATGTCGTCGAACATTCCTGAATTTCCCGTCAACAGCGGTCCTGCCACCGCCAACATCACACCCAACCCGCTGAGCGGCCGCCAGCGACTGGACATGGCCCTGGCCCACATCCAGCCCGATAATGATGCGCTGGGGATCTCGGCGTCATCATCGGACTTGACCATGAGCGAGCTCGCCAAGCCCATCGACCGCGTCAACGCCGTCATGCGCTCCTATAACATCCAATTCGAGTTGTCGGAATACGAGGGGCGGATCGTGACCCGTATCGTCGACCGCGAAAGCCAGGAACTGATCCGCCAGATCCCCAGCGAAGAAGTGCTGCGCATCGCCGAAACCCTGGCGCAACGCCAGGGCCGGCTTGTCGATTGGGAAGCGTGATTTTAGCAGACGCCTTGCGTCACCCCTTCGCACTTGCACACACGGCCCGCACGCCGCACCATTAGTGACTATTAGCAATACTTCTAGCGTTATATCTTTTCGCTCAGAAACCTGACCTCCTTGCACACCAACGAGACCCGGATGCTCAAGCGTTACTTTCCCATTGTCGAATGGCTGCCAGGCTACGATCGCCAAACGCTATCCCAGGATCTCTTCGCCGCCGTCATCGTCACCTTGATGGTCATCCCGCAAGCGCTGGCCTATGCCCTGCTCGCCGGATTGCCGGCGGTGACGGGGCTTTACGCCAGCATGCTGCCGTTGATCGCATATACCGTCTTCGGCACCAGCCGCACGCTGGCGGTGGGGCCAATGGCAATCGTCGCTCTGATGACGGCCGCAGCGTTATCAAACATCGTCGCCACGGGGACCGTCGCCTACAGCGAGGCCGCCGCAACGCTGGCGTTCTTGTCCGGCGGCATGCTGATGCTGATGGGCGTCTTCCGGCTGGGCTTCTTCGCCAACTTTCTGAGTCATCCGGTCGTGTCCGGCCTGCTCAGCGCCTCGGGCGTGTTGATCGCCACTAGCCAACTGGGCAACTTGCTGGGCATCACGATGTCCGGCTTCACGCTGATCGAACAGCTCGCTGGGCTAATCACGCACTGGCAGGATTTCAACGTACTCACCGCCTTGATCGGTCTCGGCTCGCTGGCGTTTCTGGTGGGAATGCGCCGCGCCGGTCCCACGCTGCGCCGTCTGGGCATGACTACCACCTTGAGTGGCTTCATCACCAAGGCCGGGCCGATCATTGCCGTCATGATCTCGACCCTGTTGGTATGGGCATTCAACCTGGAGGCGTACGGCGTGGCCGTGGTCGGCGAGATTCCGCGCCATCTCCCACCATTGGCGCTGCCCTCGCTCGACCCGACCTTGATCAGCACGCTACTCATGCCGGCGTTTCTGATCAGTCTGGTGGGCTTCATCGAGTCGGTATCGCTGGCACAGATGCTGGCCGCCAAGCGTCGCCAGCGCATTGCGCCCGATCAGGAACTCTTCGCGCTGGGCGGCAGCAACCTCGCCGCCGCCGTGAGCAGCAGCATGCCAGTGACGGGCAGCCTGTCGCGCACGGTAATCAACTTCGATGCCGGCGCACGCACGCCGGCCGCCGGCAGCTTCGCCGCCCTGGGCGTGGCGCTGGTGACGCTCTACCTCACGCCGCTGATCCACTTTCTGCCCATCGCCACGCTCGCCGCCAGCATCATCGTCTCGACCTTCACGTTGCTCGACGCGCGCGGCCTCAAGCGTACCTGGCACTACTCGAAGCGCGATTTCGCCGCCATGCTGGCGACCATCGTGCTGACCTTCGTCAGCGGCGTTGAAGTCGGCGTAATGGTCGGCGTGGGACTTTCATTGGCACTGTTCCTCTACACCACCAGCCGACCGCATAGCGCCCTGGTGGGCCGCGTTCCGGGCACCGAGCACTTCCGCAACGTCGAGCGCTACACCACCGAACACGACCCCAGCGTGGCACTGTTGCGCGTCGACGAAAGCCTTTATTTCGCCAACGCACGCTATCTCGAGGACACCGTCTACGCCATGGTCGCCGAACGCCCGGCGCTCAAGCATGTCGTGCTGATCAGCTCGGCGGTCAACCTCATCGACGCCTCGGCACTGGAAAGCCTCGAAGCCATCAACTCCCGCCTCAACGACTCGCAGGTCAAACTGCACCTCGCGGAAGTGAAGGGCCCGGTGATGGACCGGCTCAAGCAAAGCGACTTCCTCGACCACCTCACCGGCGAGGTCTTCCTCAGCACTTATCACGCCTGGGAAGCGCTACACGATGAGAAAACCGTCGTGAAACCGACTCAGGACGCCTCGTCTTCTTAGCCTTCCACCAGCGCCTTCACCTTATCGACGACATGCTTGCCGACGGGGATCGCTAATATTCTGATCCGAATTTCGAAATTTTCACATCGATTCGCTTTTTCACTGACGAACCCCACCATGCGCTCACCGAGGCCCTATCAGGTCGGCCTCGGGTCCATATGCTCGATCTCAGCCATAGACCGACATAGCGTCTACTACTTTTTGCCTAATTAAAAATGTTCGATTCCGCGCCACAATGATCTAACTCGAACACTAGTGAGCGGATCCGAACATGCGCAACGAACCCTACGATCTGATTGTCATCGGCGGCGGTATCAACGGTGCGGGCATCGCGCGTGATGCGGCAGGCCGTGGTCTTTCGGTGCTACTCGTCGAGGCGGATGATCTCGCCAGCCATACGTCATCCGCTTCGACCAAGCTGATCCACGGTGGCCTGCGTTATCTCGAGCAGTACGAATTCAAGCTCGTGGCCAAAGCCCTCTCCGAGCGCGAGATACTCCTCAAGGCGGCACCGCACATCATCTGGCCGATGCGTTTCATCCTGCCCCACCAGAAGCATTTACGTCCGGCCTGGATGATCCGCACCGGGCTTTTCATGTATGACCATCTGGGTGGACGACAGACGCTCGAAGGCTCGCAAGGCATCAAGTTTGCCGACCATCCGGCAGGGGCGCCTCTGAAGCCCGAGTTCACCAAGGGCTTCGTCTACTCGGACGCCTGGGTTCAGGATGCCCGGCTGGTGGTGCTCAACTGCATGGATGCAGCCAATCGTGGCGCCCGCATCATGACCCGCACGCGTGCCGAAACTGCCGTACGCGGCTCCGATGGATGGACCGTCACCCTGCGCACCGCCGAGGGCGAGTCGATCGAGGTCGCCGCCCGCGGACTGGTCAATGCGGCCGGGCCCTGGGCCGTGCGCTTTCTCGACGAGGCCACTTCGCTGGATCACCCGTATTCGCTGCGCCTGATCAAGGGCAGCCATATCGTGGTCAACAAGCTGTTCGACCATGCCTACTCTTACATCTTCCAGCAGCCCGATGGACGCATCGTGTTCGCCATTCCCTACGAGCGCGACTTCACGCTCATCGGGACGACCGACGTCGAGCACGATGGCGCCCCCGGCGAGGCCACCATCGCGAAAGACGAAATCGAGTATCTCTGCGAGTCGGCCAATCGCTACTTCGAACAGTCTATCGCCCCTGGCGATATCGTCTGGAGCTACTCCGGCGTACGCCCCCTGCTCGATGATCACGAGGACAACGCCAGCGAGATCACTCGCGATTACCGCATCCAGCTCGATACCTCCGCTGGCGCTGTACTGCTCAACGTCTTCGGCGGCAAGTTGACGACCTATCGGCGGCTGGCTGAAGACGCTGTCGATCAACTGGCTCCCGAACTCGGCCACCAAGCAAAAGCCTGGACCGGTAAAGGTCATCCACTGCCCGGTGGCGAAGAAGCGAAACCCCAGCATCTGTTCGAGTCGCTACAGGCCAGTCATCCCTTCATTCCACTGGGCATGGCCAATCGCATGGTCTTCAACTACGGCACCCGCGTGCGCGACATCGTGGGAGACGCCAAAAGTCTGGACGATCTGGGTGAGCACTTTGGTGCCGATCTGTATGCCGCCGAAGTCGATTATCTGCGCGATCACGAATGGGCACACACGGCCGAGGACATTCTCTGGCGGCGATCCAAGCTGGGGCTGCGTCTCGATGAAAACGAACAACACCGGCTCGCCGATTACCTCACCTACTCCTCCGCCGAGTCGACTGAAGCCGATACATAGACATAGGAGCACACCACGTAGCGCATAGGAATAAAGACACCCATTCAATCGCCATCCGCACGAGTGGCACAACAACAAGGAGGAAAATCATGACTCGCCAGCTTACCCGCATCTCCAGCGACATTGCAGGGCATGCAAATCCCGCCTTATCCGCGCGTGATTCCCATCACAGGGAGGAATACTCATGGACATCGTAGAAACGATACTGGTCCACGAGATCGCTGGAACGGCATTTCTGACGCTGCTGGGTTGCGGCGTGGTGGCCAACGTCCTGCTTAACAAAACGAATGGCAACGGCAGCGATGGCATCGTGATCTTCTTCGGCTGGGGGCTTGCCGTGTTCTGCGGTGTGTACGTTGCCTTCGATACCGGTGCGCATATCAATCCAGCCGTGACATTAGCCCTGCTGATCGGCCCGGCCAAAGAGTATGCCGAGGGTATTCCGATCAACTTCGTCACCACCCTCACCTACTTTGTGGCCGAGTTCATCGGCGGTTTTCTAGGGGCGATCGTTTGCTATCTGGCGTACAAGAAACAGTACGACGACACCGAAGATGGCGCGCTCAAACTCGCCACTTTCTCCACGGCACCGACCATCCGATCCTATGGCTGGAACTTGGTCAGCGAGATCATCGGCACATTCGTGCTGATCTTCGTGATCCTCATGTTCGGTAACACGCCGTCTGGCCTCGGACCCTTGGCGGTCGCGCTATTGGTGGTCTCTATCGGGGCTTCGCTGGGCGGGACGACCGGCTATGCCATCAATCCGGCGCGCGACCTGGGCCCGCGCATTGCCCACGCCGTACTGCCCATCAAGAACAAGGGCTCTAACGATTGGCGCTATGCGTGGGTACCGATAGTGGGCCCTGTCATCGGCAGCACGTTGGCGGCGCTTGTTGCCTACGTCTACTAACCCGTTCAGATTGATCGATTTTTTCGCAACGAACACGAGGAGTGACCTTCCATGAGCAATGCAAAGAAATACATACTCGCGATCGACCAAGGTACGACCAGTTCCCGCTCGATGCTATTCGATCATGACGGTCAGATCGCCGGCATCGCTCAGCGCGAGTTCGAGCAGATCTTCCCGCAGCCGGGCTGGGTGGAGCACAACCCGCGCGACATCATGACCAGCGTGCTGACCACGCTCACCGAGGTGATCAACAATACCCAGGTCGATGTCTCGGAAATTGCCGGCATCGGCATCACCAACCAGCGCGAAACCACCGTCGTGTGGGACAAGAACACCGGGCAGCCGGTCTATAACGCCATCGTCTGGCAATCACGCCATTCGGCCGAGATCTGCGATGAGCTGCGTGAAGCCGGGCATGCGGATATGATCCGCGACAAGACCGGGCTGGTCATCGATGCGTATTTCTCGGGCACCAAGCTCAAGTGGATCTTCGATAACGTCGACGGCGTCAAAGAAAAAGCCGACAACGGCGAGCTGCTGTTCGGCACCATCGATTCCTGGCTGGTGTGGAACCTCACCGGCGGTGAGGTGCATGTCACCGACGTGACCAACGCTTCGCGGACGATGATGTTCAACATCCGCAACCGTCAATGGGACCCGGAACTCCTCGAGTTGTTCGGGGTGCCCGAATCGATGCTGCCCGAGGTCAAATCCTGCAGTGAAGTCTATGGCACGGTGCTGCCGAAATATTTCTTCGGCAATGAACTGCCCATCGCAGGTATGGCCGGTGACCAGCAAGCCGCGCTGTTCGGCCAGGCCTGCTTCAAGCCTGGCATGGCCAAGAACACCTATGGCACGGGCTGCTTCACGCTGATGAACACCGGCCCGGAAGCCACGGCCTCTGAAAACGGCCTGCTCACGACCGTCGCCTGGGAAATAGACGGCCAGCTCGAATACGCTCTGGAGGGCAGCGTTTTCGTCGCCGGTTCAGTGATCCAGTGGCTGCGCGACGGCCTGCGCATGCTGGGCAAGTCTTCCGATTCAGAAGCCTATGCCGAACGCGCCGGGGACAACGACGGCGTCTACCTCGTGCCGGCGTTCACCGGTCTGGGCGCGCCCTACTGGGATTCCAACGTGCGCGGCGCGATGTTCGGCCTGTCACGCGGCACGAGCAAGGAACATTTCATTCGTGCGGCGGTGGAGTCCATGGCCTACCAGAGCGCGGATGTTCTCCACGCCATGCAGGCCGATGCGGGTCTCGAGCTCACCGAACTGCGTGCCGACGGCGGCGCCATCGCCAACGATTTTCTCGCCCAATTTCAGGCCGACATCCTAGGCACGGATGTTCTGCGTTGCGCGATCAACGAAACCACCGCGCTGGGTGCCGCCTATCTAGCCGGCCTGGCACTGGGCTTCTGGGAATCACGCGAGCAGATTGCCAAGCAATGGGTCATGGATCGCCGCTTCACCCCCCAGATGGGCGTAGAAAAGCGCGACGAACTTTATGAGGGCTGGAAGCGTGCCGTCCAAGCGACCATGGGCTTTCATGTCGCTTCGTAAGCCGCGTTCAAGCCTTGCAGAGTCTCCATCGCACGCGGACGGCTCCCGGTAGCAAGTTGGATGGTTCGTATCGCCGGCAACAAGGCCCGAGTCCCGTTTTCCACGAGGCTCGGGCCTTTTACGTTTTATCTATAACATAGATGCACAAACCGACACTTGTTTTTTGCTTGCATATACCTATATTGAAAGCATATTGAATGCATTTAATATGTATGGGTGCAGAAGGAGAAACACGCTATGGGCATGATGTCAGTCAGGAATATTCCCGAAGAAGTACACAATGCGCTGAAAGCACGCGCCAAACGGCACAACCGTAGCGCCGAGGCTGAGGTGCGCGCCATTCTGGAAGAAGTCACGCGGCCAGAGACACGCCTTCACATGGGCGATGCCCTGGCTGATGTGAGCCGTCAGGCTGGGCTGACCAATGAAGACGTTACCGTCCTTGAGCAAGTACACGACAAAACGCCGGCAGAACCACTGAGGTTTGAATGATCGTCTTGGATACCAACGTCGTTTCCGAGGCCATGAAGCCCGAACCTGATCCGGTCGTGAGAGCTTGGCTCAATGAGCAGTCGGCCGAAACGCTCTACCTGTCCAGTGTCACATTGGCAGAGCTGCTGTTTGGCATCGCAGCACTGCCCGATGGAAGGCGCAAGAACAGGCTGAACGAGGCTTTGAACGGCCTTATGGAGCTTTTCAAGGGACGCTTCTTGTCCTTCGACACCGACGCTGCTCGCCAGTATGCCAAACTGGCTGTAGCAGCTAGAGCTGCCGGGCAAGGCTTCCCCCTACCGGATGGCTATATTGCAGCCATTGCCATGTCACAGGACTGCCAGGTTGCGTCCCGTGACACGGCACCGTTTAAAGCGGCCAATGTAGACGTCATCAATCCCTGGGATCAGAAAGGACGCTAGCGTCACCCTTCGCGAAGGCGTGTTTCACGGCTGCATGTAATGCTAACGCCCTATCGCAAAGCGGTAGAGCGTCACAGTTATGAGCAAACATCAGCGCCGTGCGCCCGTCGAGCCAGGTGTCGAGACGCTCGGCCACCGTCGCCGCCGTGGTAGCGTCCAGTCCCGCCAGCGGTTCGTCGAGCAACACCAGCGGCGCATCGCGGAGGATCACCCGAGCCAGCGCCACGCGGCGTGCCTGCCCGCCGGAAAGCTGCCGCCCGGCCTCACCGACCCAGGTCTCGAGTCCGTGCGGCAGTTGGCGCACCCAGCCATCCAGATCGACGATCCATAGCGCCTGCCACAAGGCACGCTCGACGGCCGCTTCGTCCAGGTCGTGGTTCACCGGCAATCCCAGACGCAGATTGTCCGCCAGCGAGGCATGAAAGAGCTCGGTGTGCTGGGTCAGGTAAGCAAGCCGTCCGCGCAACGCTTGCGGCGCCAAGCGGCGTAAATCTTGTCCGTCCAGTTGCACGCTGCCTGCGTCGGGGTCGAACGCGCGGACGACCAGTTGGGCAAGGCTCGACTTGCCACTACCCGAGGGGCCCAGCACGGCGAAACGCTCACCGGCAGCCACATGCAGAGTGACGTCTTCGAGCGCAGGCGTAGTGCCCATGCCCGGGTAACGCAGCGTCACCGCCTCGAAGGTAAGCGACGGCGCCTCGTCACTCGTCAGAGTGGTCTCGCCGTCGTCACTCGCAGGCACCGCCGCCTCGGCATTGAGCCGCGCGGCGGCCGTACGCGTGGCCCCGAGTTGCACGAAGGCGCCCGGCAGCATGGCAAGGCCTTCATTCAGCGCCAGTACCGCCAGCGGCAACATGCTTGCGACGGGCGCCGATATGTCGCCCGCAGCGAACGCCAGCAGCGCCAGGCAGAGTATCGCCACGGCGGCGCCTTGCACGGTCAAAGTCACCAGTGCATTACCCAGTGCGGTGCGGTGGCCCAGACGCCGCTGATCGTCGAGCAACGCCCGCTGTTCGTGCTCTACCTTCTCCCGGTGGGTTCCGAGTACGCCGAAGGTGCGCAGCTCGGCCAGGCCTTGTAAATGCTCCAGGGCGCGCACGCGCAAGCGTTCCAGCGTCTCGACGCGTCGCGCGCTGGGCCCACGCCCTGCCACGGCCATGCCCAGCGTGACGATCATCCACAATGGCAGCATGATCGCCAGCAGCACGCCGCCCAGTGCAGGCATGGCCAGTGCCAGAATGCCGGCGACGACGAGAATCGCCAGCAGCCCCACCAACGGCGGCGCCAGTAAGCGCAGGTAGAGATTGTCGAGCGCGTCGATGTCGGCGGTCAGCCGGTTGAGCCATTCGCCGGCGCGATAGCGCGCCAGTTCACGCCCCGACAGTCGCGACAAGCCGGCAAAGGTCCGTCCGCGAATATCCGCCAGCAGGCGCAGCACGGTGTCGTGGTTATAGAGCCGCTCGGCGTAACGCGCGGCGGTGCGTCCCACGGCGAAGAAGCGAATCCCGCTACCCGGCGTGAAGACGTCCAGCGTCGCCGCGCCACCCGCCGCGAGCGTCATGCCGGTTAACGCGGTAGCGGTAATGAACCATCCCGACAGCGTCAGCAGACCGATGGCGAACAGCAGCGTCGCCAGCATCAGCAACGCCCCGATCAACAAGCGTGTACGCCGCTCGGCCATCAGGCGCAACCATGGGCCCAGCGCCTTTCTAGTGGACCCTTTCATGATAGTGGACCCTTTCATGATAGTGGGCTCCTTCATGACAAGGCCTCCGGCGACGTCGGTACATCCTGTGAATGCAACTGCCCCGCCTCGAGACGCAACACGCGGTCGGCCATGGCCATGACGGCGGGATGGTGCGTGGCGATCACCAAGGTGCGGCCTTGGGCGGCCAATTGCTTGAGCCCCTCGATCACGCGGCGCTCGCTGTCGGGGTCGAGGCTCGCCGTGGGTTCGTCGAGCAACACCAGCGGCGCATCGCTGAGAAATACCCGTGCCAGCGCCAGGCGGCTGGCCTGCCCGCCGGACAGCCCCAGGCCGCGCTCGCCGAGGAAAGTGTCGAGCCCCTCCGGCAAGGCAGCCAGCAAGTCGCCAAGCTGCGCAGCACTCAGTGCCTCGCGCAATCGCGCGTCACTGGCCTCGGGCGCGACCAGACGCAAATTCTCGGCCAGCGTGCCCTGCATCAGGAACGGACGCTGATCGAGCCAGGCCAAGCGTGACTCGGCATGCAATAAAACCTCGCCCGACTCGGCATCGACAAAGCCGGCGAGCACTTGCAGCAGCGTCGACTTGCCGGCGCCCGAGGGTCCCACCAGCGCCACTACCTCGCCATCGGCGATATCGAGATCGAGCGGCCCCAACACGCGACCGCGCCCGGTATGCGTCACGCTGACCTCGGTCAGGCGCGCCCGCAGTGGCGTCGTGTCGTCGTCACTGTCTAGAGGCGCCATGCGTGGGCCCTGGGGTGGCGTCTGCGCAAGCAAGGCACGCAAGCCCTCGGCGGCGCCCAGGGCACTGGCTCGGTCATGATAATGCTGCGCCAGCAAGCGCAGCGGCTGGAAGAAATCCGGCGCCATGAACAGCAGGAACAACCCGCTGAACAGCGTCAGTTGATCGGCCGGACCGAACTGGATGTACCCCAGCAGCCCGAAGCCAATGTAGATGGCGATCACCGCAATCGACACCGAGGCGAAGAATTCCAGCACCGCCGAGGAGAGAAACGCCACGCGCAGCGTTTTCATATTGCGCCGCCGATAGTCGTCGGCCACCGCCGTGACTTCCTCGGTGGCCTGGCGGGTACGGCCGAATAGCTGCAAGGTGGTCAGCCCGCGCACGCGGTCGAGAAAATGCCCCGCGAGACGCGTCATGGCCTGGAACTGCTGTTCATTGAGGCGCTGGGCCCCCATGCCGATCAACGCCATGAACAGCGGAATCAACGGCGCCGCGATCAGGAAGAACAACGCCGCCAACCAGTCCAGCGAGAATGCCACACCGAGAAAGATCAGCGGCATTACCACCGCCAGCGTGGCCTGAGGTACGTACCGTGCGATATAGCCTTCCAGCGCCTCGACCTGATCGACCAGTTGCGCGGTGCTGCCGGCGCTATGTCGCTCGGCCAGAGACACCGGCCCCAGCGCCGCGAGATGATCGAGCACCTGGGCGCGCACGCGTGCCTTGACGCGCAGCCCGGCTTCCAGACCGCAGGTCTCCTGCAGCCACTGCGCCAGGCTGCGCACGATCACCGCCCCAGCCAACGCCGCCGCATAAGGCCATAGCGTCACCAAGGCCGACTCGTGGACCACGACGGCGCTGATCAGCCACGCCATCAGGCCCAGTTGCGCCAGTGTCGCCAGCCCGCCGACGACACCGGCAGCGATGGCAAGGCTCAGGTAGCCGCGCACCTCGCGGGATTGCGCGGCCAGCCATTGGCGCGACGCACGCGCCGGGGTTTGTGCTTGAGATCGAGACACGGCTCAGTGATACCCCTCGCCGACACGCACCTTGCCGCGGAATACCCAGTACGACCAGGCGGTGTAGGTCAGGATGATGGGCACCACGAACAGTACGCCGATCAACAGGAAGAACTGCGATTCGGGAGCGGATGCCGCATCCCACAGGGTGTAGTCCGGCGGAATGACATACGGCCAGCGGCTCACCAGCAACCCCATGTAGGTGAAGATGAACATCCCCAGTGTGAGCAAAAACGCCATCAGCTCACGCCCTTTGCGGTTGGCGGCATAGATGCCGACCACGCAAGCCAAGGCCAGTGCCGGCAGTAGCCAGATCACCTGCATATGGTTGAACCAGCGCTCCCAGACGCCCGGATCGATCCACGGCGTCCACAAGCTGACGATGACGAAGACCAACACCACGCCAGCGAGCAACTTGGGTACCAGGCTGCGCGCCCAGTCACGCACATGGCCTTCGGACTTGAGCACCAGCCAGGTCGCACCGAGCAATGCATAGCCGGCCACCAGCCCGAGACCGGTAATCACTGAAAACGGCGTCAGCCAGTCGAGCGCCCCACCGGTGAACACGCGATCGGCGGTCTCGAAACCTTCGATATAGGCCCCCACTACGGCGCCCTGGGCGAAGGCCGCCACGAAGGAGCCGCCGGCAAAGGCCGCATTCCACCAGTTGCGTGTACGCCGCGATTTGAAGCGAAACTCGAAGGCCACGCCACGAAAGATCAAGCCCGCTAGCATCAGAAAGACCCCGATGTACATCGCCGGCAAGAGGATCGAATAGACCAGCGGGAAGGCTCCGATCAGCCCGGCACCTCCCAGTACCAGCCACGTCTCGTTGCCGTCCCATACCGGAGCGACGGAATTCATCATCACGTCACGCGCGTCTTCATCCGGGGCGAAGGGAAACAGGATCCCCAGCCCCAGGTCGAAACCATCCATGAGCACGTACATGATCACACCGAAGGCGATGATGACGGCCCAGATCAACGAGAGATCGAACGTTTCCATGGTTTAGCTCCTGTTCGGGGCGCGATCGTCGCGCGCATCATCGAAGGGCACGTGGGCGGCGGACATAGGCCGTGCCGGACGGTCGTGGCTATCCAAATCCTCCGTATCGTCGTGTTCATCAAGGCCCTGATTGATCACCTTGCACAGGTAATAGACACCGGCGATGAAGATCACGGCGTAGACGGCGATATAGCCCAGCAGCGTGAACAGCACCATGCCGCCACTCAGCGAGGGGGTGATGGCATCGGCATAGTCGAGCACGCCGTAGATCAACCACGGCGAACGCCCGGTTTCGGTCACGAACCAACCCGCGACCACCGCGACGAACGGTGCCAGGCTCATGCCTTGCAGCCCACGCAAGAACCAGCGACTGCGATACACGCGCCCGCCCTTGCGTAGTACCAGCCCGGCGACGGCGAAGGCGATCATCAAGAGCCCCAGCGCCACCATCACACGGAAGCTATAGAAGGTGATCCACACTGGCGGCTGCTGCGCACGGTCGATTTGATCGAGCCCCGGTACGACGCCGTCTGGGTCGTGGCGCAGGATAAGACTGGCGCCATTGGGAATGCCGATCTCCACGCGGTTGGCCTGCAAGTCGCGGTCCGGCAATGCGAACAGCAACAGCGGCACGTTCGACTGGGTTTCCCAGTTGCCTTCCATGGCAGCGATTTTCATCGGCTGGTGTTCCAGTGTATTGAGACCGTGTTCATCGCCGACGAAGGCTTGCAGCGGCGCCAAGAACAGCAACAACCATAGCGTCATCGACAGCGCACGCTTGTGGGCATCGACCTCACGACCGCGCAGCAGGAACCAGGCGCTGACCCCGGTCACCACGAAGCCACCGGTCAAGAACGCCGCCAAGGCCATGTGCGTGAAGCGGTACGGGAAGGAGGCGTTGAAGATCGCATCGAACCAGGAGGTCACATGGATCACACCCTCGCGAATCTCGTAACCGTCGGGGGTCTGCATCCAGCTATTGGTGGCCAGGATCCAGAATGCCGAGATGAAGGTACCCACGGCGACCATCAGCGCGGCGAAGAAGTGCACCGCCGGCGAGACACGATGCCGGCCGAACAGCAAGACCCCCAGGAAGCCGGCTTCGAGGAAGAAAGCCGTGACCACCTCGTAGCTCAACATCGGGCCGATGAAGTTCGCCGCCATCTGCGAGAAGTTGCTCCAGTTGGTGCCGAACTGGAACGCCATCACGATGCCGGACACCACGCCCATGCCGAAGACCACGGCGAAGACCTTGGTCCAGAACAGGCCGAGGCGGTCCCAGACGCGGTTGCCCGTGGACACGTAAAGGCCCTGCAGCACGGCGATATAGGATGCCAGCCCGATCGTGAAGACCGGAAAGATGGCATGAAAGGAAACCACGAATGCGAACTGCAATCGCGACAGAAGAATCGGATCTAGCGCCATGGCTGACTCCTTGAAGCCCACGTAGTCGAAATGTCATCGGAATGAGGTGGTCACTACGAAAAACGGCCACCGTTTGGTTTTTCTTATCTCGCCTCCGATACCCATTCATCGTAGAGGCTTTATATAACCTTAAAAAGCGCTATGGCGGGGTTTCGTATGTGTCGCGTTGCCGCAAGGCAAATTGCCGCATGCGCGCCAATGTCGCAGCCGCCTTCGTTCTGCATCGTTCGTCTAACGGAAAACGCCATCATTCTTTGGTAGGGTCATTGCTCTCAAACCGTGCACTGCCGGGCACGCAACGCCATCGCATCATGCTCGTTATCGACAAGGATCACCCATGAACGCTATTTGGATCGCCATCTTCGGCGCCGTGTGTTTCGTGATGGGCTATCGCTTCTATTCGAAGTTCATCGCTGAACGCATTTACCGACTTGACCCCGATTTCCAAACGCCCGCTCACACCTATCAAGACGGCGTCGACTACGTGCCCACCAACAAGTGGATTCTATGGGGACACCACTTTACCTCGGTGGCTGGCGCAGCCCCTATCGTGGGGCCTGCCATCGCTATCTACTGGGGCTGGCTGCCGGCCATCCTGTGGGTCGTGCTGGGGACCGTGTTCGCCGCCGGCGTGCATGACTTCGGCGCCGTGGTGCTTTCCAATCGTCATAAGGGGCACTCCGTCGGCACACTGGCCAACAAGTTGATCGGTCAACGCGCCAAGCTGCTCTTTCTGTTCATCATTCTGATCCTGGTATTGATGCTCAATGCAGTCTTCGCCTGGGTCATCGCCAACCTCTTCATCACCTTCCCTGCCAGCGTGCTGTCGGTGCTCATCCAGATTCCGCTGGCAGTATGGATCGGCTATCGCGTATATCGTCATTCAGGGTCGATGCTCCTACCTTCGGTGATCGCCCTTGTCGTCATGTATGCCACCGCGTTGTTGGCCAGCGAAGTCCCGATACTGCAGTTCGATCTGGTCAGTTGGTTCGGCGGCACCGACACAGCGGTGGCAGGAGGCTTCAACGCCACTTCGATGGCCTTCCTGGTGTGGATCGTGGTGCTGATGGCCTACGTCTACATCGCCTCGACGCTGCCGGTCTGGAAGCTCTTGCAGCCGCGTGACTATATCAACTCGCATCAGCTCGTGGTGGGGCTCGCCCTGCTGTATCTGGGGTTGTTCTTCGGGGCACCGGAGATGACCGCACCCAGCGTCAACGGTGAAGCCGAGGTCAGTTGGTACCCGCTGCTGTTCATCACCATCGCCTGCGGGGCGATTTCCGGCTTCCATGGCCTGGTCGCCTCGGGCACCACCTCCAAGCAGATCGACAAGGAAACCGACGCGCGCATGATCGGCTACGGCGGCGCCTTGGGTGAAGGCATGCTGGCACTGATCGCCATCATCGCCGTGGGCACGCTATTCGCCTCCAGCGCAGATTTCACCGCTACCTATTCAAGCTTTACGGCCGCCGGTTCCAACGGGCTCGGTTCCTTTGTGAAAGGTGCCGGGCAACTGATCGGCAACCTCGGCATTCCCGAGCACATGGGCTCGACCCTGGTCGCGGTAATCGTCGTCAGCTTCGCTGCCACCACGCTGGATACCGCTATACGTCTGATGCGCTACATCATCGCCGAACTGGGCACCGAATACGGCATGCCAGTGATCGCACGCAAACACGTCGCGACCAGCATCGCCGTCATCGCCAGCGCCGCGCTGGTGATCCTGCCGGAAGGCCCCAAGGGCTTCGGCTCAGGCGGTTACTTGCTGTGGCCGCTGTTCGGCACCAGCAACCAGCTACTGGCAGGCATCACCCTGATGCTGGTATCGGTATGGCTCAAGCGCCAAGGTCGCCCGGTGGTCTTCACATTGGTGCCCATGCTGTTCCTGCTGGTGATGACGCTGTGGGCCATGGGGCAGCAGGTAATCTTCACCTGGTCGGGCTTTGGCGATGCTGACCGCAACTTGCTGCTGTTCACCTTCGGTAGCTTGATCTTGGTCTTCGCGCTATGGATCCTGCTCGAGGCCTCGCGAAGCTTCCGCCAGGGCCCGACAGCCTCCCAAGAGTCGTTGAGTTCCGATGAGTCGCGCTGACGACGACAACGCCGCGCCCGCCGGTTGGCGGTCGCGGCTCAAACAAATCATCGAGGGCTACGACGCGGTGCTGAGCCTTCAGCACCGCCGTGAAATCGCCCGCGAGCTTCAGGATGAAGAAGATCTCTTCATGCTGCTGTGCTTCTGCGACATGATGGGAATCCCCAACCCCGTCGGCGACATGACCCTGGAACTTTATCCCTACATGCTGGACCGCTTTCACGAGTGGCATCAGCGCCAGGGCATGCCCCGCTCGCCCCTGGACGGTTTTCGCTGCTGCTGAGCAGCGTCGATGACGCGTGGCACAATCGAGGAGAAAAAGTCGATATGGCCAAGAGCCTGTTTTTCGGCGGCAAGGGCGGCGTCGGCAAGACTAGCTGTGCGACCGCTTACGCGCTGAGCTGCGCGGATGCCGGATGGAACACCCTGCTGGTGTCCACCGACCCGGCCCACAATCTGGCCGATCTATTCGGTCGCCAACCCGGCCCGACACCGACACGCATGCGCCCCGGCCTGGATGTCGTCGAACTCGACCCCGACCACGAAACGCAGCGCTACCTGGAGCAAGTCAAGGACAACATCAAGCCCATGGTAAGCGGCGAACGCAGCGCAGCGGTATTCCGCCAGCTCGATCTGGCCCGCCATGCACCGGGCACCGAGGAAGCCGCCTTATTCGATGCCCTGGTTGGTCTGCTGCTGGATACCGGCGAGGACTATGATCGGTTGATCTTCGATACCGCGCCGGGCGGCCATACCGTACGCTTGCTGGCGTTACCGGAAATCATGGGCGCCTGGGTGGACGGCTTGATGCAACGTCGCCATAAGGTGCGTAACGATTACAAGGCCTGGCTGGGGGACGGCGAGGTGGTAGACGACCCCATTCAGGAGGCGTTGATGCGCCGCCGTGGGCGTCTCGCCGCCGCTCGCGAGCACTTGACCTGCTCTGCACACTCGGCGGTGATCCTGGTCGCCAACCCGGAACGCCTGCCGGTGCTGGAAACGGCCCGCACGCGTGACCTGCTCGAGGCCAATGGTTTGCATGTCGGCGCGGTGGTCATCAATAAATGCTTGCCCGCCGAGGTCGATAGTCAGTGGCTCACTAACTGGCGCGAGGAGCAGCGCCCGTGGATCGAGCAGCTCGAGACGGCGTTTGCGGATCGCACGCGCATACGCATCGACTATCAATCCCGCGCGCCCGCCTCGAGCGAGGACCTGCGTCCGCTCAGCGAGGCCCTTGGCGAGCTCTCGCCCTGGCACGAGCATGTCTAAGCGACTGGCTCGATGCGGATTCGCCTAGCGTCCGCCAACGACCGACATCACCAGCCAGGCGGTATACACGATAAAGGCGGCCAACAGCAGCGCGCCTTCTACGCGGTTGATGCGCCCCTGCCCCTTCCAGCCGATGCCGAACACGGTCAGCGCCAGGGTCAAACCCGCCATGACGGGCCAGTCGCGCACCAGGACCGCACCCTCCACGTCGATGGGCGTGATGACGCCCGCCAACCCCACTACCGCCAGGGTATTGAACAAATTCGAGCCCACGACATTACCGATCACCAGATCGTGCTCATTCTTGCGTACCGCGCTAATAGACGAAGCAAGCTCCGGCAGCGACGTGCCGATGGCCACGACCGTGAGCCCGATGATGAGGTCGCTGACCCCAAACGCAGAGGCGATATCCACCGCCCCCCATACCAATAGGCGCGAGCTGGCGATCAGCATGACCAGCCCCACCAGGGTCCAGGTGATCGCGCGCTTGAGCGTCATCGACTGAGTATCGAGGTTAGCGGTGGTATTGTCGGCCAGCGTGTCGCTGCCCTGCTGACGTCCCCGCATGACGCTATAGGTTAGAAACGCCACCAGCATCGCCAGCAGCAATACGGCATCCCAGCGCGAAACGTCGCCATCCTGCAGGCACCACAGCGAGGCCAGGGTCACCAACACCAGCAGCGGAAGCTCCTGACGCAACACTTGAGAGTGCATGGTCAATGGGCTGAACAATGCCACCAGGCCCACGATCAGGCCAATATTGGCAATATTAGAACCATAGGCGTTACCCAGCGCGAGACCGGGATTGCCTTGCCAGGCGGAAAGCCCCGAGACCATCAGCTCCGGCGCCGAGGTGCCGAAACCGATGATCACCATACCGATCAACAACGGCGGTAACCCCAGGTGGCGTGAGGTCGCCGCTGCACCATCGACGAATCGATCGGCGCTCCATACCAGGACCGCCAACCCCAGCGCTACGGCAATGATGGCCATCAGCACGGTACTTCTCCTTGAATGTCGTTGCCCTTGAACATCGTCGTGACATGCATGTTATCGCGATGCCGCGCTATTCTAACGCAATTGGCCGGGCACGCTACTGACAAACATACGCACGTGAATGTACGCTGTTCGCTATCCTGATACCTCAGGCAAAAAGGTGGCGCGCCAACTTGCTATAGTACGCACGTTACCCGGCACCCTAAATCTTGGAGCGAGACTGAGTTTGGTCGATACCGTTTCGTCACATGCGCCCCAGCACCCACCGCGCGACATGGCCTCGGGTGTGGCAACGACGCGCCACTCACGGCGGCGTCTGCGCGCCTGTCACGAATGCGATTTGCTAGTGGCGCTGCCGCCCTTGCGTCCTCGAGAAAAAGCCGACTGCCCGCGTTGCGAGCATACGCTGGCCACACGCCACGACAAGCCTGCCGAGCGCAGCCTGGCACTGGCCGTCGCCGCCTTGGTCATGCTTATGCTGTCGGTGGCCTTTCCTTTCATCAGTTTCGAGGCACGTGGCGTCACCAACCGTATCGAGCTGACCGAAACTGCCTCGGCACTGGTCGGCTTTCACGAACCACTGGTGGCGATTTGCGTGCTGCTGACCGTGATCATCCTGCCCACGGTCTATCTGTGTGGCGTCATCTGGCTCTCGCTGGGACTTCTCAAGCGCCGCGTTCTGCCCTATTCGCGCGGTATCGCCCGCACCCTGAAACACTTGACACCGTGGATGATGGCCGATGTCTTCGTTATCGCTGCGCTGGTCAGTCTATTCAAGATCGCGGGAATGGCCGATGTCGACCTGGGGCTCTCATTCTGGACGTTCTGCGCCTACGCCTTGCTATTGCTGCTCACCACCCAATCCATCGACACCGACTGGATGTGGTTCGCGCTGGCCAGCGAGCCCTTGGCGCCGGAAGGCGCCCGCTCGGGCGAGCCCGCAGCGCCGCAAGGCTTGAGTGGATGCCCGACCTGCGGGCTGGTCAATCGTCTCGATCCGCGAGGGCGCGGGCGCTGTCGGCGTTGCCGAGAAACGCTGCACGCGCGAACCCCCGGGAGCCGTCAACGCACGCTGGCCCTGCTATTCGCCGCGCTGCTGATGTACATTCCGGCGAACCTTTATCCGATCATGAGCACGACATCGTTGGGTAACACCTCGCCCTCGACCATCATCGGTGGCGTCATGCTGTTTCTGCAGCATGGCGACATTCCCATCGCGGTGATCATCTTCACCGCCAGCGTGGTGGTGCCCATCGGCAAGATTCTCGCGCTCGGCTGGTTGTGCTACGCAGTACGCCATCGCGGCGAGCCGCTGGGCAACGTCACCCGCGTACGCCTGTATCGCATCACCGAGTTCATCGGCCGCTGGTCGATGGTGGATGTGTTCGTGGTCGCCATCCTCGTCGCGCTGATCCGCGCGGGCGAATTGATGTCGATATCGCCTGGCCCCGCCGCCCTCTCCTTCGCCAGCGTTGTGGTGCTTACCATGTTGGCGGCCCACAGTTTCGATCCCCGCATGATCTGGGACGATCTTCCCCAGCGACCTCGACGCGCGTGGCGCGACCGCCTACCACGACATATCGCTACCGTTTCATCACGCAAGGAATCCGACGATGCCTGAAGCTCCACAGCGCGCGACACGCCAACATCGCCGACGCCTCTCGCCGATCTGGATCGTGCCCCTGGTGGCGATCCTCATCGGCTTATGGATGCTTTACGATAACCTTTCCGGCCTCGGCCCCACGATCACGCTACAAATGGAAAACGCCGAAGGCATCGAAGCCGGCAAGACGTTGATCAAGACACGCAATGTCGAGGTCGGCCGCGTCGAGGATGTGACGCTTTCCGACGACATGTCGCACACCGTGATCACCGCGCGCATGCAGCCCGATACCGAACGCATGCTCAATGACGATGCGCGTTTCTGGGTGGTCAAGCCACGCATCGACCGCGAAGGCATTAGCGGCCTGGGGACCGTGCTCTCGGGGGCCTACATTCAATTGCTACCCGGCCACGGCGATGAGCCGCAACGCGACTTCGATGTGCTCGACCAGCCCCCGGTCGCGCCCCCCGACGCCCCGGGCATCCGCATCAACCTGGTCAGCCAGGTGGGCAGTTCCCTGAGTGCCGGCGACCCGATCACCTATCAAGGCTTCACGGTAGGCCGCGTGGAGAACACCGAGTTCGACCCCGACAAGAAGGAGATGCAGCACAGACTTTATATCAAGGCGCCTTACGATTCGTTGGTCACCGACACCACACGCTTCTGGGTCTCGTCGGGCGTCGACCTGCGCCTGAACTCTCAGGGATTCCAGGTCAATATCGAGTCGATGGAATCGCTCATCGGCGGTGGCGTGACCTTCGGGGTCCCCGAAGACGTGGAGATGGGCGAACCTGCCGAACCGGAGACGACCTATCAGTTGTTTGGCGACGAGGAAAGTGCCCGTGAAGGGACCTTCGATCATTATCTCGACTATGTGCTGATGGTCGAGGATACCGTGCGCGGGCTTAGCCACGGCGACTCGGTGGAATATCGCGGCGTGCGCGTCGGTACCGTAGAAACCGTGCCGTGGCATTTCTCGGCGCCGCAGTCCAACGACTCCCAGGACCGCTTCGCCATTCCCGTGCTGATTCGCATCGAACCCCAGCGCTTCGACGACACCCAGGACGATTTCGATGCCGATGAATGGCGCGATCGTCTCCAGGGCATGTTCGAGAACGGCCTTCGCGCAACACTCAAGCGAGGCAATCTGCTCACCGGTGGCCTTTTCGTGGACTTGAACTTCCGCGACGATCCCGAGCCTTACGAGTCGCGTACGTTCGAGGACAAGCAGGTCTTCCCGACCACCACCGGCAGCCTGGCGCAGATCGAGGAGAAGGTCTCGAACCTGCTCGACAAACTCAACGACGTGCAGATCGAGCCCGTCCTCGACTCTCTCGACGAGACGCTGTCGACCACGCAGAACACGATGCAGCAAGTCAACGAGATCGCCGCTTCAGTGGACACGCTGCTCGACGACCCGGCAACGCGCGAGCTACCCGGCAATCTCAACAAGACGCTGCGCCAGACTCGCGACACGCTGGATGGTTTCTCTCCCGACTCGCAGGGTTATCGTGAACTCAACGATACGCTCTCGCGGCTCGAGTCATTGATGCGCGACCTGCAACCCGTGGCGCGCACGCTCAGCGAGAAGCCCAACGCTCTGATCTTCGATAGCGAAGACGCCCCAGATCCGCAACCCAGGGCCCCACGCCAATGACCGAGATAACATTAATGCATACGCGATGCCCGACGCGCCCGATGCGGCTTCTCGCCGCCGCCGGGCTGGGGCTCTTCATGTCGCTGCTGGTCGGCTGCGCCGGACAAGGCATCGACCAGTCGCGCTATACGCTCCCCGATGAGACGCAAAACGTCAAAGTCGCCGGTGACTTCAAAGGTAGCGTCTCTCTGGCGGCGCCACGCATGGCCAGCTACCTGAAGGATGACGGTATCGTCATGCAACTCGACGACATTCGCATCCACCAGGCAAGCAACTATTTATGGGCCGAACCCCTGGATCGCCAATTGCAGGAACGCATGCGCCAGCATCTCGGACAGGCACTGCCCAACGCCGACGTGCTGCGTCGTGGGCAATCCGGGGAGCCCTCCACACCGGCGCTGCATGTCCAGCTCGACGTCGACCGCTTCCAGGGCCGCGACGACGGCATGGCCGTGGTCGGCGGTCAGTGGCGCATCCGTGACGACGACGATCGCACACTGTCACGCGAGTCCTTCGAGATCGAGCGCCCGTTGGAAGACGATGGCTATCCCGCGCTGGTGAGAGCGCTAGGGGCGGCCTGGGGCACCCTCGGTGACCGCTTGGCCAATACCCTGGTAGAGGTGGGGGATGCAGCGAAGAAATAATGAGCCTGGCGGGTCTCAGGCGGCAAGCCGCCCCCTGAGACGCGCCACGGCTTGGCTATGCAGTTGGCATACCCGCGACTCGCTGACCCCGAGCACGGCACCGATTTCCTTGAGGTTGAGTTCTTCCTGGTAATAAAGCCCCAGCAATAGCTTTTCGCGTTCGGGGAGATGTTCGATGGCCTCGACCAAATGGGTACGCGCATCGCCTTTCAATAGTGACTCGAGCGGCGTCGCGGGGGCGGTTTCACCTGCCGGAGGCTCGCCAAGCTCGGAAACCACCTCGTCAAAGCCCAGCAGATAGCCGTTATTGGCATCCAGCAGCAGCTGATGATATTCGTCGACGCTCATATCCAGCGCGCTGGCGATCTCGCGCTCGTCCGGGGCACGCCCCAGCGACTGTTCGAGCTTATGTACCGCCTGATCCAGCGCCCGCACACTGCGACGCACGCTGCGCGGCATCCAGTCGCGACTGCGCAGTTCATCGATCATCGCGCCGCGTACGCGCTGGTTGGCGAAGGTGGAAAAACTCGCCCCTTGGGCGGTATCGAAACGTTCCAGCGCGTCGAGCAAGCCCACCATGCCGGCTTGAATCAAGTCATCGAGTTCGACACTGGCCGGTAAGCGTACTTGCAATGCCAGCGC
The DNA here is from genome assembly GCF_023061285.1 of Chromohalobacter nigrandesensis. Classification (GTDB taxonomy): domain Bacteria; phylum Pseudomonadota; class Gammaproteobacteria; order Pseudomonadales; family Halomonadaceae; genus Chromohalobacter; species Chromohalobacter nigrandesensis. The sequence goes on along the minus strand of NZ_JAKGAM010000004.1, from coordinate 54,933 downwards.
ATGACGCCGCACGAGGGGCGTGTATTGCTCCAGCAATGCGCGTTGGTCGATTTTGCCCTGTGCCGTATACATCTCTATCGCCTCGGATGTTCGGGGTCGACGCGCGACGCGACGCCCGCTGACATTATCGAGCTTCCGGTCCGCCAGCCAAGGCCGGAATAACCCCCGCTTGTTGGGCCTTTTCCCGAATTCGTTTCCACCGCGCCCTTTCAGCGGTAATTCACGATCAGTTGTAGATCCTCGATACGCACATCCCCGCGCGGCGCGCTCCGGGAGTCAGCTCGCCGAAAGCGCAGTACAAAAGGTCCCTCGGCGGAAAGATCTTCCAAGGCCTGCGTCCCTCCGCGACGCGTTGCCATTTCGACACAGCGATGCGGATGACACAGCCACGCCCGCACTTCGCCCGGTCCCTTCGTGGTGTAACGCCAGGACACTCGCGTGATACGGCCATCGCCGACCGCGTGGGACCTGGGCGGCTCCAGGGGCGCCGTGCGCTCGTCACGCCCCGGCGTCGTCAGCAGCGGCCCACGCGGCAGCGTCACCGCCCAACTGCCGGCTTCGACGGCGTGCGCGAATGGCGTCATGCTCAGCGTGGCGCCTAACGCGGCCAGCAATGCCATGACGCAGCCCAGAGTTTTCACGAGCGGCGCTCGCTTGAGGGTAGCGTCTGCGCCAGCCACTCGGCAGCGTCGACGTAAAGCTCGACCGCCAGGAAGCGGCGCGCCGTGTCCACCAGGTTGCCAAGCGGCATATCGCCCGCGCTAGCCGGATCGCGTATCACCAGCAGACGCGGTAGACGTTCGCGCTGCGACCACTGCTTGAGTTCGCGATAGGCACGCTGCAGACCTTCCGCGCCGGGGGCCACCCAGACTCCCCAATGTGGCGAGGAACGCTGGGCGGCGGTCACCTCGCCCACGGCGAGGGGCAAAGTCTCCCAGGTAAGGCCACTAAGTGACGCCAACCGTTCACAAGTCGCCGTCACCGCCTGAGGCGACGGATGGCCGATCGTCACCAGAGCTGCCTTATCGCGGCGTTGACTCGCATAGGCGCGTAATCCTGCTGCTTGATCGTTCATCGTCGTCACCTTACGATGCCTGTGACAGTGCTGCATGCGCCGTCAGCAAGTGCATCAACCCCTGCAGCAGGGTATCGGGGCTGCGGCGCTTGCGTTCACCGGCGAGACGCTTCACCACCGGACGCGCATCCACCGCCCAGCCGTCCTCGCTCAAGTCCATGCGTAGCGCCAAGGACGCCAATTGCCCTGCCAGGTAGACGCGCAGTTCGCAGTCGAGAGGTGCCGACGCCCCCAACTGTTGCCACGCCGTGCGCATCAAACGCGGCAGATCGTCCTGTTCGAGCTGGCGATAGACGAAGGCGCGCATATCGATCTCCAGCGCATCGCCGCCATGCCCTAGCCAGTGATAGACGCCACGCCGACGCTCGCTCTCGGGGTCGTGACTCGTGGCGATCCACAATTGCAGAGTCGTCGTATCGGCCTCGGCCAAAGTCACGGGTAAGCGCGACAGCGTCACACGGCGCGTGCGACCACGCAGGCGGCAAGTATGCTGGCCACAGGGCTCGGCCAGATCGACCAACTCGCCTATCGCCAGACGTTCACCGGCATGCCAGACGCGCTGCTGCACCCGCGTACGGGCCAGCCAGGGGCTGTCCGCTTCGCGCAGCTTTTGCCTGACATCGGCGTCGGGTACCCGCGCGAACACATGCCAATGACTGCCCAGATGGCGACGTGCCAGGGTCAGGCGTTGCGTATCGGAGGGCGGCCAGCGATGCAAGGGCCAAGCCAGCGGCAATACATCACCGTTGGCATCCAACGGCAGCATCGGTGCTGCCCAATCCATTCCTCGTGGCTTGCCACCCGGCCAGAACAGCCCGGTCGCCTCGGCGTCATGCCATGCCTTGATCATCGGCGGCGGTACCAGGTGTTCTTCGAGCCAGGCTTGCTGTATGGCACGCGGCGACTCGCGACGGCGCCACGCGGCGTCGAGCCAGGACACGCCCGGCACGTCGCGTCGCAGCGTTTCCATCACCCGCGTCAGTTGATCGCGCTGTGCCAGGAGATCCCGCGATAATGCTTGCAGGCCCTGTCCCGAAGCGGTCGGCCGCAGCATGTCAGTAAGCACGCCATCATCGAAGGTGAACGGCGAGCCTTGCCCCACGGCCAAGGCTTCGTCCAATAACGTTGGCGCTTCGGCCAGACGAATGTCCTCGGGCACGCGCTGACCATGGGAGACGTAATAGAGGCATAGCCGATGGCGCATCACGACATCCAGCGCAGCCCCCAAGCGCGGCGCTTCGTCGACCTTGGTCAACAGGCAACCGTAAAGCGGCGCACCGGCATCCCGCGAGGCACGCTGATAGGTCTCGACGACCTCTTCGAGCGTATCGCCATGGCTTGCCGCATTGAGCAGCAAGAGACGCCGCACCGGACGGCTGGCACCGCCAAGGCGCGCGATCTGCCCCGTCACGCGCTGATCGCGCTGGCTCATGCCCACGGTATCGACGATCACCATGCGTTTGCCTTCAAGGCGTGTCAGCAAGCCTTCAAGATCATCTTCATGATGCACGGCATGCACATCGACACCCAAAAGGCGGGCATAAATACGCAATTGTTCATGCGCGCCGATACGGTAATCATCGGTGGTCACCAACGCTACGTCGTCCCCGCCGAAGCGCATCACGTAGCGCGCCGCGAACTTGGCGGTGGTCGTGGTCTTGCCCACGCCGGTCGGCCCCACCAGGGCAAACACACCGCCCCCTTCGAGCATCGTCGCCTCGTCGTCGAGCACCTCGAGACGCGTCTCTAGCTGACGTCGACTCCAGGCCAGCAGACGCGGATCATCGGCATCGACCTCGGCGAGTTCGTCGGGCAGCGTCTCGAGCATTTCGCGCACCAGACGGGCACTGAAGCCGGCAGTAATCAGACGCTGGCGCAAGACACCGCGCACGCCGGGGCGTGCACTGCGTGGGCGTGGTGTCTCGGCGATATGCGACATCAGCAGTTCGCGCATGGCCTGCATCTCGGCGTATAGGCGATCCTGCCCCGGCGCGGACGGTGCAGCATCGGACGGCGCATCAGCCTGCGCGGGCACGGCCACGTCCTCGGCCTGTTCGACCAGTGACGACTGGGCCTCTTCGGCCACGGCAACGACTTCGACGCCGTCATCCATGCGCCGGTTGGAAAGAATCAGGGCGTCGTCCCCCAGTGCGTCTCGCACCTGACGCATCGCCTCGCGACTGGTGGCACCGAGAAAACGCATCACACTCATGAACGGGCTCCGACGGTAGCGGTGACACGCAAGGTGCGGTCATCAGGGATTTCGGCATTGGACATCACCACCAGATGGGTGATGCGGCGACGCAGGAAGCGAGCCAGCAAGGCGCGCAGACCATGCTGGACGACCAGCACCGTCGGTTCGCCACGCGCTTCCTGACGCTCCACGGCAGCCATCGCCTGTTCCATGAGGGTATCGGCGAGTCCCGGTTCCAGGCCACCGCCATTGCTTAGCGCCTGGGTCAGGACTTGCTCGAGATTGGCTTCCAAGCCGATGACATGCATCTCCTGGTCGCCCGGGAACCACTGCTGGGTGATCGCACGTCCCAGCGCCACACGCACCATGGCGGTCAACTCGTGGGGATCGGTCTGCTGGGACGCATGCTCGGCCAGCGTATCGAGGATGGTGCGCATGTCGCGAATCGAGACTTCCTCGGCGAGCAGATTCTGCAAGATCCGCTGCATCGCGGTCAGGCTCAGCAGCTTGGGCACCACATCCTCGACCAGCGACTTGTTGTCGGCCGCGATCTTGTCGAGCAATTGCTGTACTTCCTGACGTCCCAGCATGTCATTGGCGTGGCGATGCAGCAGGTGGTTGAGATGCGTGGCCACCACGGTACTCGCATCGACCACGGTATAGCCGTAGACCTGGGCGCGCTCGCGCTGCGCGGCGTCGATCCACACGGCGGGCAGACCGAACGCCGGGTCCTGGGTCGCCGTACCTTCCACATTACCCGATACTTGCCCAGGATCGATGGCCAACCATTGGCCAGGATGCGCATCGGCCCGCCCCACTTCGACGCCCTTGAGTGTGATGACGTAGGTCGACGGCCCAAGTTCGAGGTTGTCACGGATGTGCACCACCGGCGGCAGGAAGCCGACATCCTGAGCGAATTTCTTGCGCACGCTCTTGATACGCCCCAGCAACTCGCCCTTCTGGCGGTGATCGACGAGCGGAATCAAGCGGTGGCCCACTTCAAGCCCCAGCGTATCGACCAGTTGCACGTCGTCCCAGGTTGCCTCGGGCACTTCGGGCTGTGGGGGCGGTGTCTGGGGGGACGCTTCTTGGGTGACCTGTTGCTGGTCGCGCCGCCACATCCACCATGCCAAGCCCCCGAGCAACGCGGTGAACAGCAAGAAGACCAGGTTGGGCATGCCCGGCACAAGGCCCAACAGCCCCATGACGCCTGCGGCCAGCATCAGGACCTGCGGATTGTTGAAGAGCTGGCTGATCAGTTGCTGACCGACATCCTGATCGGTGTTGACCCGCGAGACGGTGACACCCGCCGCCGTCGAGATCACCAGCGCCGGGATCTGTGCCACCAGGCCGTCGCCGATGGTCAGCAAGGTATAGGTATGCCCGGCATCGGAAAAGCTCAAGCTGTGTTGCGCCATACCGATCGCCAGGCCGCCGATCAAGTTGATCATCATGATGATGATGCCGGCGATGGCATCACCGCGCACGAACTTGCTGGCCCCGTCCATGGAGCCGTAGAAATCGGCTTCCTGAGAGGTTTCCTGGCGCCGCGCCCGCGCCTCATCCTCACCGATCAAGCCGGCATTGAGGTCGGCATCGATGGCCATCTGCTTGCCGGGCATGGCATCCAGCGTAAAACGCGCGCCGACCTCGGCGATACGGCCCGCGCCCTTGGTGATGACCATGAAGTTGATTACCACCAGAATCATGAACACGACCAAACCGACGGCAAAGTTACCGCCGATCAGAAAGGCACCGAAGGCCTCGATCACCTTGCCGGCCGCATCGCCGCCTTCGTGGCCCTCCATCAACACTACGCGCGTGGAAGCGACGTTCAACGACAACCGCAATAGGGTCGAAAACAACAAGACTGCCGGGAAGGCCGCAAAATCGAGCGGCTTCTGCGTGAACATGCTCACCAGCAGCACCATCACGGCCAGGGTGATGTTGAAGGTAAAAAGCAGGTCCAGTATGAACGCCGGCAAGGGCAGAATCATCATGCTCAGAATCATGATGATAAGCACGGGACCGGCAAGCACCTTCAAGCGGGTGTCGTTCAGCCACCCACGACGGCCCCATAACTGACTCAACGCATTCATGGTGTGTCCTTGGCGTCGGCAACGTTGTGCCGAGACGGATCTAACTCGTCGGGCACGGGCAGGTCATGTGGCGTTTGCGGCCAGTCACCTCCTTCCTCGCGCACACGTTTCAAGCGGTAGGCCCAAGCCAGGACCTCCGCCACGGCGGTATACAGATTCGCGGGGACTTCTTGATCGAGGTCCACATGCTGATGCAGGGCGCGCGCCAACGGCGGCGCCTCCAGCAAGGGCACGCCATGCGCCTCGCCCAACTCGCGAATACGCGTGGCAACCAGATCCGAGCCCTTGGCCACGACACGCGGCGCCTCCATCTGACTCCCCTCGTACATCAGCGCCACGGCATAATGCGTGGGGTTGGTGACGATGACATCCGCATCCGGCACCTTGGCCATCATCCGCCGCCGTGCCATGGACTGCTGCTGGGCGCGCATGCGGGCTTTGACCTGAGGATCGCCCTCGGTTTCCTTGTGCTCTTTCTTGATCTCGTCCTTGGTCATGCGCAGCTTCTTGGTAAAGCTCCACAACTGAAACGGCACATCGATCAACACCACGACGATGAGTGTCGCTACGCAAAAGGCGAGACACAGCGCGGCAAGATCCATACCCCGCGCCAGCGCTTCACTCAAAGGCAGGTTCATCAAGCCTAGAAGGTCGCCACGATGCCACCACAGGAAGACGACAGCGACGCCCCCCACCAATACCGACTTGGCAACGGCCTTGCCCAATTCCGCGACTGCTTGCGATGAAAACATGCGTTTCAATCCTTTCAGCGGATTGAGCTTGGACACTTGGGGCTGCAACGCTTTCCCTGATATCAACCAGCCACCCAGCATGACCGGCGCTACCAGCGCGACGACCGATACGATGAGAAACAACGGCAACAAGGACATCAGTGCGTTTCTACCCAACGCCCAGACATGCGACATCAGCACGGTAGTATCGGATGCTTCACTGCGTGAAAACATGAATGACTGTTCCATGACCACCCCCAAGCTGTCGTAGAGGTGGCCGCCGAGCGACCATAGCGCCATCACCCCCGCCGCCAACAGCATGAAGGTCGTCAGCTCGCGCGAACGCGCAACCTCACCGTCTTCCTTCGCCTTGTCGAGTCGTCGTGGTGTCGGGTCTTCGGTCTTTTCCTCGTCGCTGTCGCTACCCTCAGCCATGAGCCCTCTGACGTCGTGGCGCTAGAAGCCCTTCGCCAAGGTAAATACCTAAGCGTCGAACAACCGCATTCATCGAATGGGCGCTATTTTCTCGGGAACGCGGGACAGCCGATCACTGGAATAGCGGCTACTTAGCTATGCTATTCAGGGGACGCGGGGCTGAAATGCTGCCGGCGGGCACCGGCAGCACAGGAAGGGATCAGAAACCCAGGCTATCCAGGAGGTCATCGACCTGGTCCTGGTTATTGACGACATCGGTACCTTCGGGCTTGACTTGCGGCCCGTTGAGCAGCTCTTCATCATCTTTCTTGCTTTTACGCGAGCGTTCGTCGGCGAGTTGCTGCAATTCTTCCTTGTTATGGCTATCAGGCGCGGTATCGATCAGCACCTGCACTAGCTGTTGCTCGATCTCGCGAATGACATCCATCATTTTCTTGATGACCTGACCGGTCAGGTCCTGAAAATCCTGGGCCATCATGATTTCGAGCAACTGCGCATTGGTTGCCTTGGTCTGGGTCGGCACATCACGCAGGTAGTCACGCGTATCCTTGACCAACTCCTTGGCGTCGTCCAGCTCGACAGGCGCAGCGAACCATTCTTCCCAGCGTTGATCGAGCTTCTCGGCGCCCGACTCCATACGCTCTTGCAACGGCTGCGCCTGATCGATCGCATTCAATGAACGCTCTGCCGCTTGCTCGGTCATGGAGGCGACATAACTGAGACGGTCCCGCGCATCCGGAATCGCTTCGGCCGCCTTTTCGATCTCTTTGTCGAGCCCCAGCTCGCGCATGCTTTCGTGGAGCATGCGCGTCATCTTGCCGATCTTGTAGATCAGATCGTCAGCGTGGGTGCCATCCGCACTGTTCTCCGGCTGCGTTTCACCGCTCATGGCCTGCCCTCCTCGTGCGAACTTACTTGCCCAGTTTCTCGAAAATCTTGTCCAACTTCTCTTCCAGCGTCGCAGCAGTGAACGGCTTCACGACATACCCATTCGCCCCGGCCTGTGCAGCGGCGATGATATTTTCCTTCTTGGCTTCCGCCGTCACCATCAATACCGGGAGTTCCGACAACGCATCGTCCTCACGGATCTCCTTGAGCATCGCGAGGCCATCGAGGTTGGGCATGTTCCAGTCAGAAACCACGAACTCGAAACCACCGGCACGCAGCTTATTGAGTGCTTCCTGGCCGTCTTCCGCTTCATCGACATTATTGAAGCCAAGTTCCTTGAGCAAACTGCGCACGATGCGCCGCATGGTCGGGAAATCATCCACGACCAAAATGCTCATTTTCTTGTCTGCCATACATCCTCCGATTCATTCAATCTGGCTAGTGATTCGCTTCGCAAGCTTGTTCATCTGGGTGGTGCGCTTGGCACACCACTCTGGCGGTATGGCTTAGACATTGTCTGAAAAGCACCTGCGCTTGATCAGACAAGGCCTAGAATTCTTCCCACTCGTTTTCTTCTTGCGTCGTCGAAGTATGCTTCGACGGCACCTGACGTGTCTGCGCTGACGACTTGGACGTTGCGGTCGGTGCCGACACCGCCGACTTGGTCGCTGGCGCGCGCGTCCCGGGCAATGCCTGGGCCTGGTGTGATCCACCGCCTGGCAAACGGAAGACCGAGACGACGTCTTCCAAGCGCTGCGCCTGCTCTTCGAGCGACGCGGATGCGCTCGAGGCTTCCTGGACGAGAGAAGCGTTCTGCTGGGTCACCTGGTCCATCTGCGTCACGGCCTGACTGACCTGCTCGATACCATCGCTCTGCTCCTGCGAAGCTGCGGAGATCTCGTCCATGATATCGCTGACGCGTTTCACCGCCTGGACAACATCACGCATGGTGGTCTCGGCGTTGCTCACCAGCTCGGAGCCCTGCTCGATCTGAGTGGTCGAGGTATGAATCAGGCCCTTGATTTCCTTGGCGGCCTCGGCACTGCGGCTGGCCAAGTTACGCACCTCACTGGCGACCACCGCAAAGCCACGTCCCTGTTCGCCGGCACGCGCTGCTTCGACCGAGGCGTTCAACGCCAGAATGTTGGTCTGGAAGGCAATCGAGTCGATCATGCCGATGATGTCGGAGATCTGCTTGGAGCTATCGGTGATGCCCTGCATGGTCGTGGAAACTTCCTGCATGACATCGCCGCCACGTCCTGCCGTGGTCGAGGCATCGCTCGCCAGGGAACTCGCCTGGCGCGCATTGTCGGCATTCTGTTTAACGGTGGAGGTCAGTTCCTCCATGCTCGAAGCGGTTTCCTCGAGCGAGGCGGCCTGCTGCTCGGTACGCGACGACAGATCGGCATTCCCGGACGCGATCTCGCGGGCGCCACCATGAATCGAACCGCTGGCGTCACGTACGGACGTGACCGTGCCCACCAAACCGGTTTGCATGTCGCGCATGGCGGCGAACAGGCGGCCGATCTCGTTCCTGCCGCGTTCGGCGATGCGATGCGAGAGATCGCCCTTGGCTATGTGCTCGCAATGCTCGACCGCTTCATCCAACGGCTTGACCACATTCTTGACCAGCACCATGCGCACCAGGACGGCGATGATAACCGACAGGATCAGCAACACGATCTCGACAACTTCGATCCAATGACTTCTATCAGCGTCGGCAAGAATGGCATTCTCCACGCGACCCTCGGCGTACTGGATAAAGTCACGCACGCTATCATCCAGATTATCCATCAGCGGATTGATACGCTGGTCGTCCTCTGTGCGAACGGCGTCTTCGCCGGCACTCAGCTGACGCTGGACCTCATCGCGAAAAGCCGCAAAGGATTCGTCGATACGCGCGGCGTACTCTTCACCGGCATCGGTCCTGGCCACTTGATCGAACGCCTGGATCCGGTCACCGGCCTTATCCATCGCGCTTTCTACTGCTGTTTGCAGCTCTTGCACACGCTGAGTATCCCCGGCTTCCACCGCGTTGCGATAACTTGCCAGCAATGCCCGTGCACGCACTAGATTGAGCGTGGCGCGATTGACGGCGCTGGCTTGCTGGAACCCGAGGTTATTGATGGTATCCAGCCCCTCGGCGCTTTTTTGATTGGAGTAGAACCCTAATCCAGTAATGATCACGATCATCACGACCATGATGGTCAGCGCGATCGTCAGACTGGCCCTGACCGAAAGGTCATTGAGTATTTTTCCCATGTCGTCTCCTGACAAGTTCCCTGGCGTAGATTGAGATGATGAGTCGAGCGTTGTTCTTTTAATTCGTTCGAGAGTCTTATACCCGCTGCGCGCGCCCGGAGGCTTCGGCGCGTTTCATTAGGGCAGCGGGGATATCGGAAAGCGCGATGGTATCGGCGGCGCCACCGAGAAGCACTGCTTCGCGCGGCATGCCGAACACCACGCAACTCGCTTCATCCTGAGCAATGGTATAGGCACCTGCCTGATGCATTTCGAGCAGGCCCGCCGCGCCGTCCTTGCCCATGCCGGTGAGAATCACACCGAGAGCGTTGCGGCCCGCGCTTTGCGCAGCAGAATGAAACAGTACGTCCACCGATGGACGATGCCGGTTGACCGGCGGCGCATCGTCCAAGCGAATGACATAGTTGGCCCCCGAGCGGGCGAGTTTCATGTGCCAGTCACCCGGGGCGATATAAGCGTGACCGGGTAGAACACGCTCGCCGTCCACGGCTTCTTTTACGGAAATACGACACAGCTTGTCGAGGCGCTCGGCGAAGGACTTCGTGAAGCCGCCCGGCATGTGTTGGGTGATCAGAATCGCCGGGCTATTGGCGGGCAAAGGCTCCAGCACATGGCGTATGGCTTCGGTGCCACCCGTGGAAGCCCCAATGATGATCACCTTTTCGCTCGATAGCAGCGGTGCCTTGAGCGGTGCCTTGTCCTTGGCCGGCGGCTGCTTGGACACGGCTTTCGGACGTGAGCGCGCCGCCGCTCGGATCATGTCGGCGATCATTTCGGTATATTCGAGCATGCCCTCGCGAATGCCCATTTCCGGCTTGGCGACGAAATCGACGGCACCTAGTTCCAGTGCGCGCAGGGTAATCTCGGAACCTTTCTGGGTCAGCGAAGACACCATCAGTACCGGCATGGGACGCAAACGCATCAAACGCTCGAGGAAATCGAGACCGTCCATGCGCGGCATTTCCACGTCCAGCGTCAACACGTCGGGATTGGTGCGCTTGATCAGATCCCTGGCGACCAGGGGATCAGGTGCCGTGGCAACGACCTCCATATCCGGCTGACTGTCAATGATCTTGCTCATTAGGTCACGAATCAGCGCCGAATCATCGACACATAGCACCTTGATCTTATTCGAGGACAACGCCACCACTCCTTACGCTCTGTCTGAAAGCGGCCAGCACTCGCCGGCCTTTCAGACAGGGCTTAATGTTCGTTACAGGGAGATCCCGGGGCCTCACGCATGGAAACCGCCGACCAATTGCCGTGCACGGCAAACCCACATGCATGTTCTATCGGCCAGTCGCGTCAATACTGAAGGGTCAACGCGCTAATTCATACACGGTTTGCCCCCGCAACTTGAAACGCTGCGTCAGGTAGGAGAAATTTTCCGAGTGGCCGGTAAACAAAAGGCCATCGGGTTTCATCAAGGGTGCAAAACGCTCCAGGATGCGCGCCTGGGTTTCCTTGTCGAAATAAATCATCACGTTACGACAAAAGATAGCGTCGAACGGCCCCTTTGCCACCCAATTACCCGACGTCAGATTGAGTGATTGAAAATCAATCATCGCGGTCAGTTCAGGGCGAACCTTCGCCATCCCCGCACGTGCGCCACTGCCTCGCAGGAAAAACTTTCGACGACATGCCTCGGAAACCTTCTCGAGCTGATCCAGCGCGTAGATACCCTTGCGTGCCTTGTTCAGCGCGTCGGTATCGATATCGGTGGCCAGGATCTGTGCCTGAGAGGCCCGGCTACCCAGCGCCTCGCTAAGGGTGATCGCCAACGAGTAGGGCTCTTCCCCCGTCGACGCCGCCGCACACCAGATACGCACGGGCGATGTCGCTTGCTTGACGTGCTCCGCGAGTAGCGAGAAATGATGTGCCTCGCGGAAAAACGACGTCAGGTTCGTCGTCAACGCGTTGGTGAACGCCTCCCACTCCGGCGAGTCGGGATGCTGATCCAGACGCGCCAGATAATCGCTGAAGCGGCGCATGCCATGTAACCGCAGCCGCTTTGCCAAGCGGCTATAGGCCATTTCACGCTTGTGCGATGCCAGCACGAGACCGGCGCGCTTATAAATGAGCGTGCGTATCTTTTCGAAATCCGCTTCCGTGAATTCCAGATCTCGATCGGCGCTTCCGAACAAGCTAGGATGCTCTTCCTGCGGTGCAGGAGACTGATGAAATTCGCTCAAAAGGACTCCCACTCCTCTTCATGTGATGCCTGGTGAGCGCCCGCCTTCGGCGGCTCCTGGCGCTGAGACACCAGAGAGGTCTCTTGACGCTGCGCTGAAGATGACGTCGCCTGCTTACCGTCACCGTGGTTCGCGGGGGCCTGCGGCTTGGCAAGGCTTGCCGAACTCTTGTTGCGGCGCACCGTTTCGACGCCGCTACCGGCCAGGCGGAAGACAGCCACGGAGCGCGATAGATCGGTGACGCTGGATTCAAGCTCTGCGGCGAACGAGGCCGTCTGCTGTACGCGATGGGCATTCTGCTGAGTGACATCATCCATCTGCGTGATGGCCTGATTGATCTGTTCAATACCACTGCTTTGCTCGTCCGAGGCGGCGGTGATCTCGCTCATGATGTCGTTGACGCGCGTCACCGCATTGACGACCTCCTCGATGCTGCCCTCGGCCTTGCGCACCAGGTCGGTGCCGCCTTCGATCTCTTGCGTCGAATTGTCGATCAAGGCGCGAATCTCCTTCGAGGCGTCCGCGCTGCGACTGGCGAGATTGCGCACCTCACCTGCGACGACGGCGAAGCCACGACCCTGTTCGCCGGCACGTGCGGCTTCGACTGAAGCATTCAAGGCCAGGATGTTGGTCTGAAAGGCAATCGAGTCGATCATGCCGACGATATCGGCTACCTTATGCGAACTATCGCGGATACGCCCCATGGTGTTGACCACTTCCCCCATGACCTGGCCGCTCTGACGCACCGACTCACTGGCAGTGTTCGAGAGCTGGCTCGCCTGGCGCGCATTGTCGGCATTCTGCTTAACGGTGGCGGTCATCTCTTCCATGCTGGAAGCCGTCTGGGCGAGCGAAGCGGCTTGCTGCTCGGTACGTGAAGAAAGGTCTTCATTGCCTTCAGCAATGTTACGAGTCGCCGGTGCTACCACACCCACGTTTTCGTTGACCTCCTTGACGATGTTGCCAAGACTGCGACGCATGGTGTCCAGAGCGCGCGTCAGGCGTCCGATTTCATCCTGTTGACCGCCTTTGAGGTTGGCCCCGAGGTTACCGGCCGCAATCTGCAACGAGAAATCCAACGCCTCACGTACCGGGCGCAGTGTCGAGCGCACCGTGACGATCCCCAGCACCACCAGCACCACCAGCCCGAAGATGAAGACGCCCACCTGCCATAGCAGCATGTCATGCTGCGTCTCGGCCGCTTCGCTGGCCGTCTCCATAGCAGCGTTGCGCTTCTCATCGACCAAGCTGTTGAGCTGGTCGCTGACCTCTGCACGCTCGCCCTCCAGCACATCGTTGTAAGCCACATAGGCTTCATAGAAGTCGCCGGAATTCAGGGTATCCAAGACCACCCGCAACCCATCGTCCAGATAACGCTGGACGGAGGCATCGAAACGTTCGGCGGCCTCAGTGTGATTGGCGGGACGTTCGTCGTAATACGCGCTCCAGGCTTCGGAGAGACTAGTCATTAGTCCTTCGGCCTCGGCCGTCACCGCTTCCATGTCCCCCGACATGGGGTTACTCACGGGCTTGTCGACCAGATTTCGACCACTCGCCATCAACTGATCGATTTTCTGCAAGCGGGCGACGTCTTCCAGGCCCTGCTCGGAAAGTGCCTGAAGCTTGTCGCCGGCACGCTGCAAGTTGACCATGGAGAGAGCACTGCTGACCGCCAGCATCAACACCGCCACGACGATCATGGTCACCAGGCGACCTTTGAAGGTATTGAACTTGAGACGCTTGAGACGCGCCAAGACACCGGTATGCTGAATCTCGCCACGTTCGAGCTTGACCCCACGATGCTTGCCAGCCGACATGGCCGCATAGGTGCGCTCCGCATCGGCACGCGCCTTGGCGGAGGGCTTTACACGCACCGAGGTGTAGCCAACGATCTCGCCACCTTCGAAAATCGGCGTCACGGTGGCATGTACCCAGTAAAAATCACCGTTCTTGCAACGATTCTTGACCAGCCCGCCCCAGATTTCGCCTTTCTTCAGCGTCGCCCACATATTCTCGAAGGCTGATGGCGGCATATCCGGATGACGCACGAGGTTGTGCGGCGACCCTACCAACTCGTCGTAGGTAAAGCCGCTGATCTCGACGAAAGCCGGATTCGCGTAGGTGATGACCCCTTTCAAGTCCGTACGGGACAACAGGTAATCTTCATCCGCGAGCTCATGCTCACGTTGAGTAACGGGCTGGTTATTGCGCATGATACGGTTCCCTGGTGTTCGTTTTTTATTGATTTGTCTCGGCGCGCTCTGGCGGCGGCTCGCGACAGCTTATTGGACTTATTGGGCTTGTTGCTCGACCAACGCCATTTCCTCGCTGGTCAGCAGTTTCTCGATATCGACGATGACCAGCATGCGATCCTCGAGACTGCCCAAGCCGCTGAGATAATCGGCAGACAGCGTTTCCCCGAACTCGGGCGCGGGCTTGATCTGATCGGAAGAAAGCGTCATGACGTCGGACACGCCATCGACCACGATACCCACGACTCGGTCGGCGACATTGACCACGATCACCACGGTCTGCCCTTCGTATTCGACCTTGTCGAGGTGGAATTTGATGCGCAGATCGACGATCGGCACGATCACGCCGCGCAGATTGGTCACGCCCTTGATGAAATCCGGGGCATTGGCGATGCGCGTCACGTTTTCGTAACCGCGAATTTCCTGCACTTTCAGGATGTCGACGGCGTATTCCTCGCTACCCAGGGAAAACACCAGATATTCCTGACTTTGCGTATCGATTGCCGCCTCGGCGGCCTGGGTCATATCACTCATGAAACTACGTCCTCCTGGCGTGATGCGGTAAGTTCAGCGTGCTTGGGAGAGTTGGCACGCTGACGGTGCAAACGGTTGATATCGGCGATATCGAGGATCAGCGCCACACTGCCATCCCCGAGAATCGTTGCCGCCGATATGGCCGGCACCTTGCGGTAATTGGTTTCTAGGTTCTTGACGACCACTTGTTGCTGGCCGACGAGATCGTCAACCAACAAGGCATAGCGCCGCCCTTCGGCCTGCAGTATGACCGCAATGCATTGGGTCGGGTCCTGCTCGGCGCCGTCGATGTGCAGGATGTCGTGCAAGGCGATCAGCGGTAGGTACTCGTCGCGCACCTTGAGCAACTTGTCGTTGCCTGCCATCGAGTAGATATCATCGTTGCTGGGCTGCAGTGACTCGAGTACCGCCGAGAGCGGCAGGATGAAGATTTCCGACCCGCTCTTGATCGACATGCCGTCGAGGATGGCCAGGGTCAGCGGCAATACCACGCGGGTCGTGGTGCCTTTTCCGGGCCAGGATTGAATTTCGACATGGCCACCCATGGCCTGAATATTGCGCTTGACGACATCCATGCCCACGCCACGTCCGGAAACGTCGCTGACCTGATCGGCGGTCGAGAACCCTGCCGCGAAGATGAGCTGCCAGACCTCGTCGTCGCTCATGCTGTCGGAAACGGTCAATCCGTTATGAGCCGCCTTGGCGAGGATCTTGTCGCGGCTGAGACCGCCCCCATCGTCCTTCACTTCGATGAGGATGTTACCGCCCTGGTGCTGGGCAGAAAGCGTCAGTTGGCCTGTACGTGGCTTTCCTGCAGCCTCGCGCACATCCGGCATCTCGATGCCATGATCGAGACTATTACGCACGAGGTGCGTCAACGGATCGATGATGCGCTCGGTCAGGCTCTTGTCGAGCTCGGTGGACTGGCCTTCGGTGACCAGCTCGATCTCCTTGCCCAGTTTGCCGGTAAGATCGCGCACCAGGCGTGGAAAGCGACTGAACACATAGTCCATCGGCACCATACGGATCGACATCACCGACTCCTGCAAGTCACGCGCGTTGCGCTGTAGCAGGTTCATGCCATTGACCAGCGGCCCATGGGCGGCCACGTCGAGTTCGCTGGCGGTTTGATCGAGCATGGACTGGGTAATGATCAGTTCACCGACAAGGTTGATGATCTGATCGACCTTCTCCACCGGCACGCGAATCGTCGCCGACTCCGCACCCGCCTTTTTCTTGGCACCGCCCCCCCCCTTGTTAGCTGGCGCCGCATTCGCAGGCTTGTCGCTGGACGCTGCCTGTGTCGGTGCTTTCTCTGCGGGAGCCGCCGCCTGCTCGGCATCGGCAGAGGCCGATGCCTCGGGTGCCGGCGTATCGTCCTGAGACACAGCAGGTGCCGCAGCAGCATCGGCCTCTCCCTGCGTGGTCTCGTCGGTCGGCGCGGCAATCGCAGCGATGTCCAGTTGCTCAGGCTCGACGATAAAGCACATCACGGCTTCGATATCGTCGCGGCTGGAAGCACTCTCCAGTACCACCTCATAACGCGCGGCATCACCGTGCTGTTCTTTCACCTCGCCGAGATTACCGAGTTCCTCGACGAGGAGCTCACGGTCCTTGTCGGATACGTTCAACAGCACGACACGTAGCCAGCCGCTATCAGCGACGGCGTCCTGAACTTCCTGCGTCTGCCCTTCCGACGCCTCTTCGTCGACCTTATCCTCGGCCGCCGAGCTTGGGGGCTCATCCGCCACCCGCTCGGGCGGCACGGTATCGGCCTCAGGTTCACTGCCCACGCCATGTCCCAGCTCTTCCAGCGCTAGCTTCTTCAGCGTCTGGCAAATGCGGGCAAAGGCTTCCGGATCCGGTTCGGCGCCATTGCGGTAGGCATCAAGTTGGTCGTTAAGCATATCCTTGGTTTCCAGAAAGAGGTCGACGATATCCGTGCGCAAGATGAGCTCGCCCTGCCTGGCATAATCCAACAGGTTTTCGAGCATATGCGTAGTTTCTTGCAACACGCTGAACCCGAAGGTACCCGCGCCACCTTTGATCGAATGCGCGGCACGAAAAATGGCGTTGAGTTGCTCCGGATCCGGCTCGTCGAGATCCAGCTCGAGCAGGTGGCGCTCCATGTCGCCCAGTAGCTCTTCGGCCTCTTCGAAAAAGGTCTCGTAGAATTCGGTTATATCCATGCTCATCCCACGTGATCGTGATCGTTAGGGCGATGGCTGATCTTGCCCTTCACCGCCACCGGTAGTGCGTTCATACACTTGCGGGAGTGCGTTACGCATTAATGAGTCAGCGCCCTGCGTCGGCGACAACCCTTCTCGCTGCGTGTCATCCGTACTATCGAGTATCGTTTCGGGGTTCGCCGAACCGGCTTCGCCCTGATTTCGCAGTTGTTCGGCGGCGTGCTCCGACAACACGACGATGCTGATACGTCGATTGACCGCCTCGCTCGGCTTCGTTCCTTCGAGATTGACGCGTGATCCCATCCCCGCGACGCGCAGCAGCTTGTCGGAATCGAGCCCGGCCGCGACCAAGGCGCGACGCGACGCATTGGCACGGTCGGCGGAAAGTTCCCAGTTGCTATATCCTGCTTCACCTCCGGCATAACGCAGGTCATCCGTATGTCCAGTGAGGCTGATCGCATTGGGGACGTCATTGAGCTCCGGGGCCAGCGCCTGCAAGAGATCACGCATGTAGGGTGCGAGCCGAACACTGCCCAGCTCGAACATGGGGCGCTTGTCGGTATCGACGAGCTGAATGCGCAGCCCCTCGGGAATGAAGTCGGTACGCAGTTGGGAGCTCATCTGACGCAGATTCGGATCTTCGCGGACCTGGCGCTCCAGGCGATCGCGAAGCACTCTCAGACGTCGCATCTCGTCACTGGGGCGGGAGTGCTGGCGTTTGTCAATGCGCCGCTCTTCGCCTTCGGAGAAGGTAGGATCCGCCCCGCCACCGGGGATCGCGCTGGTACTGGCCGTCGACTTGTCACCGCCGGTCATCGCCACCGCCAGAGGCGTACGAAAATACTCGGCGATATGATCCAGTTCGTCTTCAGGCACCATCGACAATATCCAGAGCACCAGGAAAAGCGCCATCAAGGCAGTCATGAAATCGGCATAGGCAATCTTCCAATTGCCCCCATGATGCCCCTTACTGACGACTTTCTTGCGTTTGACGATGATGGGACGGCGTTCGCTACTCATGCTTAGCCCGTCCCAGTATCACGTGTACCGTTTCCCTCGGCCCGCACATGTTCTTCGAGCTCAGTGAACGAAGGCCGTTCAGCAAGAAACAGGGCCTTGCGCCCGAATTCTACCGCCAGTTGAGGCGCCATGCCGTTCAGGCTCGCCATCAATGTCACGCGAATGCATTGCAGCATCTTGATGGCTTCGGTGATCTGGAGTTGCAGTCGCTGAGCGACGGGTAACACGAACCCATAGGCGAGCAGAATCCCCAAAAAAGTTCCCACCAGCGCCTGGGCAATCATCTGCCCCATGGCCGCCGCTCCCTGATCGGCTGCCCCCAGGGCATGAACGACGCCCATGACGGCGGCCACGATGCCGAATGCAGGCAGGCCATCGCCGACACTCTGCAAGGAATGGGCGGGAATGTCCGCTTCATGCTGAAAGGTATCGATCTCGTGCTCCATGAGTGCATCGATCTCGAATGGATCCATGTTGCCACTGACCATCAAACGCAAGTAGTCGGTGATGAACGCCATGATCAAGGGGTCACTGGAGATCTTGGGATAGTCGGAGAAGATCGCACTATCCTCGGGGGAGTCGATATCGCGCTCGATAGCCAGCATGCCGTCCCGCCGCGCCTTGGTCAGCAGGCGGTACTGCATTGCCATCAACTCCATGTACATCGCCTTGTTGTACTTATTGGTACGCTTGAGCTTCGAAAACGTACGCAAGGTAGCCTTTATCGCCTTGCCATTGTTGGCAGCGATGAAGGCGCCCACGGCAGCACCGACGATCATGAGAATTTCGGATGGCTGGAATAGCGCACCGAAGTGCCCACCGACGAGGGTATAGCCCCCTCCGATCGATGCGATAACAACCAAATAGCCGATTAGAATCAACACAGCAGAACGCTCCTAGCGGCATGCATGACTGGCCCGTTGATATCTCTATCGGCAGGAAGCGACACGCCTTGAATGAAAAAACGCAGAAATGCGTCGTGTCGCTTCCCGGTATCGGTCGTTATCTCTGCGCCCACGACGACGCTAGAGATGAAAAACCTATCTAGCGACGAGACGTCGCGCCGTCACACTCACAGCCTCGGACGCCGGCACAAACTGACGATGCGGCGTCGCCACCCGCTCCTCGGGCTGCCGTTTCTTGCGTGTCTTGCCGGCACGCGAAGGCGGCTGACAGATACCGCAGACGAAGTCGTGATCGGGACTGTAGGCGTGAGCGACGAACCGGCCACCGCAGTTGGTGCAGGCCGAAAGTTGCATCATGCCGCTTTCGAAGAAGCGAATGAGTGTCCAGGCACGCGTCAACCCCAGCACCGGCTCCCCTTCTTCAAGACTGACTTGCTCTAGATAAAGCCTGAAAGCCTTGATGAAAGCCGACATTCGCTCACAACCGCAATCGTCGAGCAGGCTCGAGTAAATGTTGTAAAACAACGAGGAATGGATGTTCGGCATCCAGGTAATGAACCAGTCGGTCGAAAACGGCAGCATGCCCTTGGGGGGCGACATGCCACGCACTTCCTTGTAGAGCTTGATCAAGCGCCCTCGGCTCAAATCCGTCTCGGTCTCGAGCACCTGCAGACGTGCTCCCAGTTCGATCAACTCGATGGCGAGCTGCACCTGCAACATTTCGCCCACTAGACTTTTCTCGCTCACGACGATACTCCTCAGTTCGAAGAGACAGACGAGCGCTCGTTGCGTGCGCTCGCCATCAACAGGGCAGCATGCGTCTGCCCCAACCCCTGCTCCCGCTGATTGTGTGTCAGCTTGCGAAGTTGCTGCGGCTCGTCATAGCAGAGCCGGCAGAGCAGTTGATTCGTTCGTGCGAGTTGTGTCAGTTGCTTGATCGACAAGGAAGCGATGAGATCCGCCATTTCGTCGTCGATCTTGAGACGAAAGAGCGCGGTAGTGCGATCTTCGCTGATCATGCGCTGCGCAAGCAGCAGGTAGGACAGGTTGATATCTTGGATATCATCCAGAAGGCTATCGGTTTCCATATAAATCCCTGCGTACGACGTTATTGTGGTGGAGGAGGCTTCTACGACCTCTCTCCCATGAGCCATTTTTTTGGTTTTTCGGCTGACTCGATTCTTACCGTCGCATCATTTTGAGACGTTTTTATGAAAAGATTCAACATCTCCTACATGGAAACAAACAAATCCTTACAAAAAAAGAATGAGGCTTCTCACTCATAAGTGCGATATTAGCCATGCTGCAGAGGACGACTAGCCCATGAGTGGCAAGCATTGCCGACGCTTTGGACACCTGCCACATCAGGATAATTATTAGCAAGCTATAAAAAGAGGGTGCGTCAATAAGCCGCAGTCTTTCGTCGCAATTCAACGACGCATGGACGCGCCTGACTCGCTATTC
Source organism: Chromohalobacter nigrandesensis (assembly GCF_023061285.1). GTDB lineage: Bacteria > Pseudomonadota > Gammaproteobacteria > Pseudomonadales > Halomonadaceae > Chromohalobacter > Chromohalobacter nigrandesensis. The sequence continues at coordinate 34,693 of NZ_JAKGAM010000004.1, read as the reverse complement.
GAGGCCGCTTCCTCACGCTCCAGGTCATAGACCCAGGCCAGCAACTCGGCAATGACTTGATACAACGTGGGAGGAATTTGAGCATCCAGATCGACCTGCATCAAAAGCGCCACCAACTCGGGGGCATCATGCACGAAAATGCCATCTTTCTTGGCTGTCGAGACAATCCGTTCAGCCAGGTCGCCGTATCCCTTGGCCACCACGACAGGCGCCGCCGAAGGATCTTGATAAGCTAACGCAACGGCGCGTCGCCTTTCGTCGGACGTGTCACTCATGGCGCTCCTCACTCGCGTCGTTATCAGGCATACGGTGCACGTCGATCACGGCTTGCACTCCTAAAGCATCAAGGCGTTCATGCAACGCCGACGCCTGTTCCGAAAGGCGCTCCAAGGCCGGACCTTCAGGCGCCGAGATCGACAACGAGGCTCGCTCGGCACGTAGTGTCATGGCGATATGCACGTCACCGAGATGCGGCAAGGAAATATTCATCTCACTATGCCAAGGCGACTTGTCATGCCCCTGCGATTGCCCCTCACCGTCGGCATCCTGGCCATCGCTTCCCGACCATTGCTGCAGCGTCATGGCCAACATGATGCCCGGCCATAGCATACCTTCCCAACGCAGTGACGGTGTCACCAACATCTCCAGTTGATGGCGGACGACAGACTGCAAGGTATCGCTTTGATCCGTGCCGATTTGCTGAAAGGCCGAACTCGCCAGGGTATGACGCTGCTCGCTCGTCAGCATCTCCCCACGCGCCGAGAGCATCTCGGGAGAAGCGCCTTGCTGTGCTGGCGAGGGCGCTTCGGCGAAACGGTTGGCAGCGGTCGCGGGGCGCAGCACAGTCGACGCAAGCGGTGATGCCAGCTCGGCCATGGCCGCGCGAGTGGGCGACCCCGTGTCCGCCATACGCCCCGCATGAGGCGCTTCGGCTGTGGCAAGACCAGTTGCTGCCGACAAACGCGGTGCCAACGCCATTTGCGGTTCGCGGGACAGCGCGGCAGTGGACCATTCACCCTTCAGCCAACGCGCCAGATGCGATTCGTAGAACACGCCACTGTTTTGAATATTTTGCTGCAATTGAGACGCCAGGAGCCTCGGCGACGCATCACCCTCCTGAAGTAACGGCTGCGGCGAGGTAATCGAGGAAGGCGGTGCGGGAAAACGCGCCAGCACATCGGCAATAGTGCGCGCGGCGGTACTGAAATGCGTGGTGGACGAGTTGGGCGTCGACGCAGGCTCTCCCGCCTTGCCTGAGGGCACACCCGATTCGAGAAGCGCCGTAGCACGCGCCGAGGTCAACTCGGCTTGTGCAGAGCCGCGCTGCTGAAGCCCACCGCCTTCTCGGGTCAATGATTCTATGGCATTTCCAGAGAGTATCGGCTTGACTGGCGCGGGCAGGTCGTTCGTACGAGGCGCGTCGACTCGTTGCCCCAATACCTGATGGAGCAGAGTGTCGATAATCGGCGTGATACCACTCACGTGCGCCCTTCAGTGCCCCGAGAGGGGCGAGTGCGCTGCGATAGCGTGCCTTGTCCTTGGTTGTAGGCACGCACCAACGCTTGCTGACGCCGAGAACTGCCGATCAATTGCGTGAGCTCCTCGCAGCGGGCATCGAGCTGGTCTCGAATGACGCGATCGTTCTCGAGAATCTCCTCGATCATGCGCGCGCAGTACTGGCGCTCTTGCGCATTGAACCGATCGCTTTGAGGTGTGCGCCGCAATACCTCGACATCGTCCACATAGCGAGCACGCTGCTGTATCAGGGTCTCCCAATCCTCGTGACGAGCGCTTTCAAGCATTGCCCGAGAGCGCTCGAGCATATCCTCATAGATGTCCAGACGCTCCGACGCATTGCTCATCTCATGATCCATCCACTTGCGGGGCGATTTCACGCCAGGCCGAGCCGATATTTTCCAACAGGCGTGCAGCCTCGTCGAGCGCCGCCTGATCGTTGCGCAAGTTGGCTCTCAACAACAGCCGCGCGATATAGTCATACAGACTCCCCAAGCGCTCCGAGAGTTCACCGCCGCGCTCATGATCGAGCGCCGCCGCCAACCCGTTGTTGACAATATTCAGGGCCTTGGTGATCGCCTGCCCCTTGGCGGAGATATTGCCATCCTCCATGTGCATCTTGGCGGCCCGAATGGAGGCTTGCGCGCCGTCGAAAAGCATCACGATCAATTGATGTGGACTGGCCGACATCACCCCGGATTCGACACCGACACGGGCATAGGCCTGGGCGCCTCGCATCATATTCATGATAGTTCCCCTACTGGTTCATTTGTGCATTCAAGCTATCGAATTGCTGGGTCAGATAAGAACTCGTCGAATTCATTTGCGACACCAGTGAATCCAACTCGGCGAATTGCTTGCGGTAGCGCTCCACCGTCGCATCGATAGAGGCTTGCATACTGGTGTAACGCTCGCCGAGGCGCTCGATGGAGGTATCGATACCGCTGGTAGCAGTGTCCAGTGTTCCTCCCTCATCCAGCAGGTTGCCCAACACCGTATCCAGACTAGCAGCGAAGCCGTCACTTTCTTCATCGTCGACATTGCCAGCGAAAAACGCGCTGACACTGTCGAGATTGTCCTCGATCGCTTCATCCAAGGCGTCGTCGTCGATCTCGAGCGTGCCATCGAGCGTCAAGGAAATTCCCATATTGGACAGCAACGCGAAATCGCCGTCTCCAACATGCCCCATGGCATTACGCAGTTGCGATTCCACGCCTCGCAGCGTGGCGTTGCCGAGTAACTTCCCCGCTGCTCCGGACTCGGCGTCGAACGACGTCAAGCTCGACATGCGCTCTTGCAGCGAATTGTAGGTCTTGACGAAATCATTGATAGAATCCTTGATCGCGCCGTCGTCGCGGCTGAGCGTCAGCGCATCCGCCTCGCCCTCATTGGTGGCCTGCAGATCGAAGGTCACGCCTTGCAGCGCCCCCTCGACATGATTCGACGCACTGGTGATGGCGATCCCGTTCACGCTCAACTGTGCATCCTGGGCGGCCACCGTTTGACGCATGTCGCTGGTCTCGGGGGCGGCGGCATCAAAACCGAAAGCTGCCTGCAACCCGGCCTCTTCGGAGGAAATCGCGATTTGATTGGCTGCCCCCGTCTCGGTGGCAGTCAGCACCAGACGCTGGGGCTTATCGCTGCCATCGTTGATGATCGAGGCACTGATGCCGGTCCCTTCCGCATTGATCGCGTCCCGCAAGCCTTCCAGAGTATTGTTGCTATCGTCGAGGATGAGGGAAAACGCCTCGTCGCCAACACTGAAAGAAAGCTCGCCGGTATCGAGCGTGGCCTCTTTTTCGAACCCCTCGGAAGCCAGCGTCTGCGACCGAGCCAAGGCGCTCACTTCAACCTGGTAACGCCCCGGGACGGCAGTATTGTCGGTCGATACGCTGACGGCATCGCCCTGCATTTTGCTGCTCAACGCCTGGAAGGTCTCGGGATCATTGAGCGCGGTTACCGACTCGCGCAGCGAGCCCAAGGCATTCTCCAGCTTTCCGAACGCCGACAGCTTGGCCTTGTAGCTTGCCCGCTGTTCGGTAATCGGCTCTAGCTTCGCGCTCTCGGCTTCTTTCAGATCGTCCAGCAAGCCACTCAAGTCCAGCCCCGAACCGACACCCAAGGAAGTAATCGTAGGCATGACATGCCCTCAGCGAATAGGTTGATCTTTTTACCACGAGGCCCGTCGACGCTAGCGTCGAAAAGACTGACTTTACGAGCGTTATTCATACATCGGCCCCGGGAGCGTAAACTTTAGCCCTTGCTCGTCATCGCTTCTCACCGTTCGAGGCAAGGCGACACGTCCCGCGCCCGCCCGTCGACGCTGGCATTTTCACGCCTCGATGGGCGATGATAGGCAATTCGAATCGACCCCCAGGAGCCACAGCCACGATGGACTCGACATCGCTTTTCGCCGACTACGCACGCTGGCAACGCTTTCAGCGTCAAGACCAGCTTCATCGCGAACATAATGCTGCCGTGCGCAAGCTGGCCGAGTCAGGCGCAATGGCGTCGCGCGTCGCCGAGGGCTACCGCAGCATGGCGGAAAAAGGTGCTGCCGAGGGCGCTTGTTACCGTACTCTATTTCTGCGTCAGCGCCCTCATGAAACCTCGCTGGCATGCGAAGGCTGGCTCTTCGTACGTCGCGTTCTTGCCGAAGGCGGTATCACGCGCGTACGCGGGACGCTGCTTGAAAGCTTCACACTCGAAGATGGCAGCCTCACGCCTGGCGACAAGCCAGCCATCAAGGTCACGCTGGATATTTACGATGAGATTCTCGTCAAACGCACCATGAAGATGGGGTGCCGCATCGACCGTCAGGACGATGATCGAGACCGCCATTTCATTACCTTTCTCGACAGTGTGCGTGGCGATCTTCGCCAGCACATGTGAACCCTGTCGCCAAGCCTCGTTCCACGATTTCCGACGCGGCCTGGCGGCTCAGCATACGAGGCAGTTCGTCATGACGACATCCTCCACACCGCGCCTCTATTCCACGCTGACCCTGTCGGAACTCGACGGCGTCACCGGCATCGCTCAACCGCGCGCCACCCATCACAAACTGACGCTGGACAGTCCGGCGGCGCGACTCTTGACCGATTTCAGCACTCAACGCGCCCAGACCACCCTGACCTCCAATACCATCTCGCAGGCTCTCAATACCATGAAACAGGCAGGCGTACGCTTGCTCATGGTCATGGGCCCTGACGGGCGCTTCACCGGTGTCATCAACGCTCGCGAATTGGTCGGAGGACGCAAGATCACCATCGCCATGCAGCAACATGATGTGCCCCGCGAGGAAGTCACCGTGGACATGATCCAGACGCCGCGTGCGCAGTTGCACTCCCTGCCGCTAGCACAGTTGGAGACCGCACGTGTCGGCGACCTCGTGGAAACGCTCAAGGCATCCGGCGACCAGCACTTGCTGATTACCGCCCCTGGGGAACAAGGTCCGATCATTCGCGGGCTGGTTTCGGCCTCCGATATCAGTCGGTCGCTGGGGATCGACCTCGATCATCCACCGGAAGCGCGTAGCTTCGCCGCCATTTGCCAAGTCATTCTCGGGCACGACCTGTAACGCGTGCCCCACCGGGCTCGGTGCCGCCCACGCCCGAGCCCGGCGACGCTTATCGCCGGTCGAAGGAGCTTTGCATGCTCGAGTGGTTGCAGGATCGCCTGTCCCGCCAACAAGGCATTGCCATCTGGGTCGTCAAACAACTCGACGACACGACCTTGCATCTTTGCGGCAAGGGGATGGCAGAAGGAACGGAGCGGATGTCGCGTCGTCGACGCGCATTGGCCCGCGGCACTTTCGTGGGACCGGTGCGTATCGGTGAGCATCACGAGGTGTTGCACTCCGATCTTTTCGCACGGCTCCCGTTACGCAGCGAGATACACTTGATCGATGAGGGTGAGGCCGAGTATGCGGGTCGGCGTTATCACGTTTCCTGGGTGCCGGAACGCTGCTGGCGCTTCCAGGGCCCGCTGATTTCTCAGCCCCAGCGCAACGACGGTAAATTGCGCTTCGTCAGCCACGAAGACGTCGCCGCAATACGCGAAAAGGCTGCTACGCCGAACGCTTCGACAACACCACCGCGCCAATCCGATGGCTGGTCGCTGGCCAAACGAGACGACGACTAACGATCGCCACACGCCTATCCTGTTATCTTACGAGACACGCGTGACACCATGACTGCCAACACTATTCTCGTCCTCTATGCTGGCGGCACCCTCGGCATGCTCGACGGCCCCCGAGGCCTCCACCCCGGCGGCAATTTTGAGGCGCGCCTGCGTCAGGCCTTCACGCATCTCGCCGCCTCTCGGCGCGATGCCATACCACCTTTCGAAATGCTCGAATACACTACGCCCATCGATTCGAGCAGTGCCACGCCCGCCGATTGGCAGCGACTGGCGCGCGACATTGCCGAGCGATATGCGGATTATGCCGGCTTCGTGGTCCTGCATGGCACCGATACCTTAGCGTGGTCGGCCTCGAGCCTGGCCTTCCAATTGCAATGTCTGGGCAAACCCGTCGTTGTCACCGGAGCGCAGAAACCGCTGGAAGCACCTCACAGCGACGCCCTCGACAACGTCGCAACGGCGCTGCGTTTCGCCGCCCGGACGGACCTCACCGAAGTCGCCATCGCCTTCGGCGGCAAACTCATGCGCGGTTGCCGCACGCGTAAATGGGATACCCAAGCATTCGATGGCTTTCACGCCCCCAACTGGCCATTGTTGGGCGAAATCGTCGATGACGAGCCGGTTCTCTATACTGAGCGATGTCTTTCGCCTAACGGTGCGCCGCGCTTCGAACTACCCAACCTCGTGCCCACGTCGTCAGTCATACGTCTGCCACTATGGCCCGGCATTCAAGCACGTCAGGTCGCGCAACTGCTCGATGACGACAATGTACACGGCGCCGTTCTCGAAAGCTGGGGGAGCGGCAATATTCCCGACGACACGGCCCTGGCAGGTGAACTGGCCGCCGCTAGTAGCCGTGGCACATTGCTCGCCGTCATCAGCCAGTGTCCGCACGGCCCCGTGACGCTAGGCACCTATGCCAGCGGCAATGTACTCAAGGATATCGGCGCGCTCGCCGGCGACGACATGACGCCCGAAGCGGCGTTTACCAAACTCGTTCACCTGGTCTCACAGCCACTCCCTGAGGCCCAGCGCCGACGCCAGTTCCTGACCTCTTTATGCGGCGAGCGCAGCGCACTGGCTTGACGCCACGCTAGCCGGCGAATGGTTCGCCGGTTACACTGTGCGCGCTTCGTCCGGACCGGATCCCGGGCGTGTTTTCCGCCAGTGTCGTGACACTGGCGGGAGGCTACAAATTCTCCGCTCAGGACAAACCTCATGACCGACACACCGCACTATGCCCCTCAGCCATCCGGCGCTGAGGCAAGCACTATTACCGCACTCACCACACCCGACGATACCGCCAAGGCCGTGGTCATATACTCCGGCGGGATGGACTCCTATACCGTTCTGCATCGCGCCCTGCGCGCCGGGTTCGACGTCCATGCCTTGTCGTTCCACTACGGACAACGCCACTCGCGTGAACTCGAGACGGCAAGCCAGGTCTGCCAGCAGTTGGGCGTCGCCCACCAAGTGGTCGACATCCGCGCCATCCACGGCCTGATCGGCAATTCCGCCCTTACCGATGCCGATCGCGACATGCCCGGAGGCGACTACGATGCCGACAACATGACCGCCACGGTGGTGCCCAACCGCAACATGATCCTGCTCTCGCTGGCCATAGGTCACGCCATCAACATCGGTGCCAATGTCTGCTTCTATGGCGCCCATGGCGGCGATCATGTGCTCTATCCCGACTGCCGCCCCGAATTCGTCGAGGGCGTCAACGCCGTTGCCGCCATCGCCGATTTCAATCCCGTGCGTGTCGCCGCCCCCTATCTGCACTCCAGCAAGCACGACATCCTGGCCGACGGCGTCGCGATGGGACTCGATTACGCCCAGACCTGGACCTGCTACCTGGGAGGCGAGTATGCCTGCGGACAATGCGGTAGCTGCCGGGAGCGTCTGGCGGCCTTCGCCGCACAGGGAGTCGACGACCCCCTGGCCTACGCCGCGCCGGAGAAAGTGTCGTAATGTACAGCGTCAAGGAAGCCTTCTATACGCTCCAGGGCGAAGGGGCACACGCCGGACGTGCCAGCGTGTTCTGCCGCTTCACGGGCTGCAATCTCTGGTCGGGGCGTGAACAAGACCGCGCCACCAGTCACTGCCGCTTTTGCGACACCGATTTCATCGGGACCGATGGCCAGAACGGCGGTCGCTTCGAGGATGCCCACGCCTTGGCGGCTCATCTCATGAATCTTTGGCCTCACGCGCCGGAAGCTGCCGTACCCTACGTGGTATTCACCGGCGGCGAGCCGCTGCTGCAGCTCGATAAACCGCTTATCGAGGCCATGCACGCCCAGGGATTCGAAATCGGCGTCGAGACCAACGGCACGCTCCCATCGCCCGCCGGCATCGATTGGCTATGCGTCAGCCCCAAAGGCGACGCGGCGTTGCGCATTACGCAAGGCGATGAGCTGAAGCTGGTGTTTCCGCAGTCCGATGCCATGCCCGAGCACTTCACGCATCTCGCCTTCAGGCATTTCTTCCTGCAGCCGATGGATCTCGTCCCGCGCGGCGGGCAAGGCACGACCATGCAAGACACTGTGTCTTACTGCCTTGCTCATCCACAGTGGCGCCTGTCGCTGCAAACTCACAAGATCGCGGGAATCGACTGATGACGCTTTTCGTCAACCACCTCACCCATATAGACGCCTCGCTGTGGTCGCCGGAACGTGGCTTGACCGGCGTGAGCTGGCATGTCGATGCCGAGCTCACGGGCGAACTCGGCCCCGACGGCATGCTGTTCGACTTCGGCGAGGTTAAACCCTGGATCAAATCACGGCTCGACGAGGGCCTCGACCACACCTTGCTGGTCCCGACCCAGGCACCGGGGATCCAGGTGTTCGATTGCGCCGAGGGGCTGTGCCTACGCACTCAATTCCCCTATCCCATTGAGCTTCGGGGCCCGCGTCAAAGCTTTACCCTGCTGCCCTGGCCAGAGATCACCACGCAGCGTTTGGCTACGCACCTCTCCGACGAACTCAGCCGTCGACCGCCCGCCAAGGTCGAGACGATCCGTCTGCGTCTACGCGATGAAGACATCGAGTCGGCCGCCTATACGTACAGCCATGGCCTCAAGCATCATGCGGGCAATTGCCAACGCATCGCCCACGGCCACCGCTCACGTCTGCATATCTGGCGGAACGGAAAACGTGACCTCGACCTGGAGTGCCAATGGGCGCAGGCACTGGATGCCTGCTATTTGATTCACGACGAGGACCTCGCGCCGCAAGCCGATGAGTCTCTGGATACATTGAGTGTGGCCTATCGCGCCGATCAAGGGCACTTCCACCTGACGCTGCCCCGCGAGCGCTGCCATCTGCTATCCACACCCACGACCATCGAGCATATCGCCGCCTGGCTCGCGGAGAAGATCGCCCAGGAGACGCACAGCCGGATTCGCGTCCAGGCCTTCGAGGGAATCGACAAGGGCGCCATCGCCGAAGCATCGTAAACGGCACCGCTGGTGATCGCATTTCATTCGTCGAACGGAATATGTCCCATGAACTGTCGCATCGGTTGTGGCGCATGCTGTATTGCGCCAACCATCAGCTCCTACATCCCCGGCATGCCCGATGGCAAGCCGGCCGGCGTACGTTGCGTGCAACTCGATGAAGACAATCGCTGCCGCCTGTTCGGCGATCCCCGGCGACCCACCGTTTGCCATGCCTTCGATTACGACCGCGCGGTTTGCGGTGACAATCGCGAGGAAGCACTGACCATCCTCGATGACCTGGAGCGGCATACCGAAACGTCTTCCTAAGCCTCTTCTCTTGACCGGTAAAGTACGATGAACCAAAAAAGCGCGCCTCCTGGGAGCCGCGCTTTTTATCTTTACCCGTGGGCGTCGATCAATGACGCTCGATATCGGCTTCTTCGCGTAGGGTCTCGGTCAGACCTTGAATGGCGGCCTGCGCACGCAACCGCTGGGTCATTTGCGTGCTATCACTCGCATCACCTGTATCGCCGTCGCGCACATCGGTCAATTCGATGATGGCGACACCCTCATCGGCAGCAGCTTGCCCGAAGCTGCTGCCCTGATCGGGATGCGGCAGACGGAAGGCTTGACGCAGCACACCCTCGGGCGCATCGCTGCCGTCGCGTGTAGCATCTTCGACGCTCTGCCAGTCGAGTGACACTGAATCCCCTTTCTTGAGCGTCTCGACCAATGTCTTGGCACGGGCTTCAAGCGCTTCGCGCGTCTTGACGTCCTTGGCTGCTTCACGCACCTGATCCTTCACCTCATCGAGCGGCAGGGTCGTGGCGTCACGATGGTCGGCGACACGCACCACGGCACGGCGTTGATCATCGAGTTCCAGCACATCGCTGTTATAGCCGTTTTCCAGCACATCCTCGCTGAAAGCGGCATCCATCACGCCAGGCTCAGCGAGCACGCCATCGGCACTGTCCCTGGAGACCCAGTCGCTCGTCTGCATCTCTAAGCCCAGCTCGTCGGCAACGCTCTGTAAGTCTTCTGCCGCATAGCTTTGGTCTTCCAGTGCCTGCACCTGCTGGTTAAACGCATCACTGGAATTGTCGAGACGTACTTGCTCGGCGAGCTGCTCGCGCCTTTCATCGAAGCTGGGGGAATCGATATCGGTGACCTTGATTAGATGCAGGCCATCGCCACCATCGACGACCGACGACACGTCGCCTTCGCCCAGCGAGAAAGCAGCCTCATCGAACGCGTCGCCCAAGAAGCCGCGATTGATCACGCCCAAGTCGCCGCCCTGGTCGGCGGATGCCGTATCGTCGGAGTATTCGGCCGCCACCGCTGCAAAGTCTTCACCGTCGTCGAGCTTGTCCTGAGCTTCCTCGATACGCGTCATGGCCTCGTCGCGAGAACGCTCATCGCCATAATCGACCATGATGTGTGCGACTTCGCGAGGCGCGTCCTGCCGCTCTTCTGCGTAAGCGTCTCGCAATTCCTGCTCATCGACCTCGACATCCTGAGCCACATCTTCCTGATTCAGTACCACCGACTCGATCTTGACCTGCTCGGGGCGCTGATATTGATCTTGATGCGCATCGTAATAGGACTGCATGTCGTCTTGGCTCACCTCGACCGGAGTGTCGAGATCATCTTCTGTCAACGCGGCATAGCGGAAGTCACGCGTCTGATTCTCCAAGGCCTGCAGGCGCTTGGCCTCCCCCGGGAGCACCAGAGTCGACAGCCCGATCCCCTGTTGAAGCTGCTGACGCTTCAAATCACTGCGTAGCTCCCTGCGAAACGACAAGGGTGTATAGCCCGCTTGGGAGAGACGGTTGGAGAAGAGTTCCTGAGAAAAGTTACCCTCCGAATCCTGAAACTCGGGACGGCCAACGATGAGCTGATCGATCTGCGCATCGGAGAGATGCATGCCTCCTTCTTCGGCGTACTGATCCAGCAATTCCGTAGAGATCAGTTGATCAGTGACCTGTTTACGCAGCTCACGTTCTTGATCGGGCGGTACTTGCCCCGAACGAATGGCGCGTTGCACCTGCATCTCGACCGCTCGCTTGCCGATCGGTTCGCCGTTCACGGTCGCGGCATCATCACTGCCGGAGGTAAAGACCCCGACCAGGGACTCGGCCCCGAAGAGTGCGAACGTCACGATGATCGCGCCGACGATCACTTTGGCGGCCCACCCTTGGGAACCCTCTCGAATTCGTTGCAGCATGCTTGCCTCGACGTGATGGAGATTCTTGAAACTAGAACGGATTATACCGGCAACGAGTGTGTCCCGGTCAAAAAGGGGCACGCTTACGCATGGCTACCGGCATGAAAAAGGCGCACCGCTTACGCGATACGCCTCTTTTGCTGGACCGAACCGACACGACATCTCGCTTCAGACACGGCTTTCTGCATGCATCGCGCCCATGACGAACACCTCGGCCCCGCTCGACCGGTCTTAGTTGACCGAATCCTTGAGCGCCTTGCCTGCTTTGAACGTCGGCACCTTGGCGGCGCTGATTTCGATCGTCTCACCGGTCTGCGGGTTACGGCCAGTGCGCGCGGCACGCTCCTTGACGGAGAATGTGCCGAAGCCAACCAGTGCGACGGAATCGCCCTTTTTCAGACTATCGGAGACGGTATCGACCATGGCGTCGAGCGCACGGCCTGCAGCCGCCTTGGGAATGTCGGCAGATGCAGCAATGGCTTCGATCAGCTCAGACTTGTTCACACTTCACCCCTTGACTGTTTCGGTAATGACTGGAAATCGGCGCGAAACTTCCACTTTTTGAAGCGTCACAACAAAGGCTGGAATTTATAGCAATGCCACGAAACTCTTGTCAAGAAAGCTTCGCGCCGAGCCGCGCCATGCGTGAGTTCATACCACGGCATGGCCGCTAAATTCTGTCAATGCGTGCTGATATTGGAGCGCGAAGGCTGACTAGTTTCCGCTAGGGAATCACCGGTTTCAACCTCTGCTTTTCCGACCAGCGCCGCGTCGAGAACTTCATCAATCCATGTAATGGGCCGGATATCCAACGCATCCTTGATATTGTCCGGCACTTCCTTGAGATCCCGGCGATTTTCCTCCGGTATAAGCACCGTCTTTATACCACCGCGTCGCGCTGCCAGCAATTTCTCCTTGAGGCCGCCGATTGGCATCACCTCGCCACGCAGGTTGACTTCACCGGTCATCGCCACGTCACAACGGACCGGACGCGCAGTATATGCCGACACCATCGCGGTGACCATGGCAACGCCGGCACTGGGTCCATCCTTGGGCGTCGCCCCTTCCGGCACGTGAATGTGCAGGTCTTCTTTCTCGAAACGGTCGGGATCAATATCCAGCGCCGTAGCGCGGGCCCGTACGACGGTATGCGCGGCATCCACGGACTCCTTCATGACATCGCCAAGCGACCCCGTCTTGTTGAGTCGCCCCTTGCCCGGGGATACCACCGACTCGATATTGAGCAGCTCACCGCCCACCGACGTCCAGGCAAGCCCGGTGACACGCCCCACCTGGTCGTCCTGATCGGCCAGACCATAGCTGAAGCGACGTACACCGGCGTAAGCTTCGATATCCGGTGCGGCAAGCACTTGAGGGCCTTGCGCGCCTTGCTGCTTCTCGGTCTCGACACGCTTGCGCAGTACCTTGCGGCTGACCTTGGCGATTTGACGCTCCAGCTCGCGCACGCCCGCTTCACGCGTGTAATAGCGCACCAGCTCGAGTAGCGTTTCATCGGAGAAGCTGAGCTCGTCGTCCTTGAGCCCATTGGCCTTGAGCTGCTTGGGCACCAGATACCGCTTGGCAATCGCCAGTTTCTCGTCCTCGGTGTAACCGGGCAGACGAATGATCTCCATGCGATCGAGCAGCGGCTCGGGGATATTCATCGAGTTCGCGGTACAGATGAACATCACATCGGACAGATCGTAGTCCAGTTCCAGATAATGGTCGCTGAAGCTGTTGTTCTGCTCCGGGTCGAGCACTTCGAGCAGCGCCGATGAGGGATCGCCACGATGATCCATGCCGATCTTGTCGACTTCGTCGAGCAGGAACAGCGGATTGCGCACTTCGGCCTTGCTCATGCGCTGAATCATCTTGCCTGGCAGTGAACCGATATAGGTACGCCGGTGACCACGAATCTCCGACTCATCGCGAATCCCGCCCAACGCCAGGCGTACATAGCGCCGGTTGGTGGCACGCGCGATCGATTGCCCCAACGAGGTCTTGCCGACCCCCGGAGGGCCTACCAGGCACAGCACCGGCCCCTTGAGCTTCTTGACGCGCTTCTGGACGGCCAGATACTCGAGGATCCGCTCTTTGACCTCTTCCAGGCCATAGTGGTCTTCATCGAGCACCTTCTGCGCATTCACCAGATCGTGCTTGACGCGCGAGCGCTTCTTCCAGGGCACGGCCACCAACCAATCGAGGTACGAACGTACCACTGTCGCCTCTGCCGAGGTCGGCGCCATCATCTTGAGCTTGCCTAGCTCTTGACGCGCCTTCTCGGCCGCTTCCTTGGGCATGCCCGTGGACTCGATCAGTTGCTCGTACTTGTCGGCCTCGTTGGGCGCATTCTCGAGCTCACCCATTTCCTTCTGGATGGCTTTCATCTGCTCATTGAGATAGTACTCGCGCTGTGACTTCTCCATCTGGTCCTTGACCCGCGAACGGATGCGCTTTTCCACCTGCAGCAAATCGATCTCGGATTCGATCAGCGCCATCAGGTGCTCGATGCGGTCACGCACACGATCCATCTCGAGCAATTCCTGCTTGTCGCCGATCTTGAGCGACAAGTGGGCGCAGATGGTATCCACCAAGCGGCTGGGGTCCTCGATGCCGGACAACGAGTTAAGGACTTCGTTGGGCACCTTCTTGGATAGCTTGACGTACTGCTCGAACTGATTGAGCAGCACGCGCACCAACGACTCCTGCTCGCGTTCGGTCAACGTCTCGCTTTCGCGGCGCAAAGCCTCCGCCGAGACGTAACCCGCATCGTCTTCATGAATATCGCGGATATCGGCACGGTAATCGCCTTCGATCAATACCTTGACGGTGCCATCAGGCAACTTCAGCAGCTGCATGATTTCGGCTACCGTGCCGACATCGAAGAGATCGCCGAATTCAGGGTCGTCCTGACCGGCCTCGCGCTGAGCGACGAGCAATATCCGCTTGTCGTTTTCCATGGCCGTGTCGAGTGCGCGGATCGACTTCTCGCGCCCCACGAACAGCGGAATCACCATCTGCGGATAGACAACCACGTCGCGCAGCGGCAAAAGGGGAAGACTCAAGGTCTGTTCAGCGTTCTGCTCCATCGCAGACGTTCCTCAACAAATTCGGTGGATGGGCCGCGAGACGGCGCTAATGACAGAGAAATGGGGGCGCATCCAGCATGATGCAACCGTGCAGCCCGTCGGTTTCATGGCTCGAGGCAGGGCGCATACGAAAAGGGGGCCCTTAGGCCCCCACGGTGACTCTGGCCAGAACTCAGCCGTCCTTGCCAGCCACCTTGCTTTCTTCCTGCTGAGAGTAGATCAGCAGCGGCTCGCTGTCCCCGGTAATGACCGAGGCGTCGATGACCACTTTGGTGACATCCTCGAGCGATGGCACCTCATACATGGTCTCGAGCAACACGGATTCGAGGATCGACCGCAAACCACGTGCCCCGGTATTGCGCTCCATGGCCTTATGCGCCACGGCTCGCAGGGCATCCTCGCGAAACTCCAGCTCGACACCTTCCATGTAGAACAGGTGCGTGTACTGTTTGATCAGCGAGTTCTTGGGCTCGGTGAGGATCTGGATCAAAGCTTCTTCGGTGAGCTCGGTCAGCGTCGCGATGACCGGCACACGGCCCACGAATTCCGGAATCAAGCCGAACTTGACCAGGTCCTCAGGCTCGACGCCCGCGAGGACATCCCCCATCGATTTTTCGGAGTCCTTGCTCTTCACCTCAGCGTTAAAGCCGATGCCACCTTTCTCGATGCGATCACGGATCACCTTCTCCAGCCCTGCAAACGCCCCACCGACAATGAACAGCATATTGGTGGTATCGACTTGCAGAAACTCCTGCTGAGGATGCTTGCGACCACCTTGTGGCGGTATCGAGGCCGTAGTGCCCTCGATCAGCTTGAGCAGGGCCTGCTGGACGCCTTCACCGGAGACATCGCGCGTGATCGAAGGATTGTCCGACTTGCGCGAAATCTTGTCGATCTCGTCAATATAGACGATCCCGCGCTGCGCCTTGTCGACGTCGTACTCGCACTTCTGCAGCAGCTTCTGGATGATATTCTCGACGTCTTCACCGACATACCCGGCTTCGGTCAAGGTCGTCGCATCGGCGATCGTGAACGGAACGTTAAGCAGCCGGGCCATGGTCTCGGCCAGCAAGGTCTTACCACTACCGGTCGGGCCGATCAGGAGAATGTTCGACTTGCCAAGCTCGACATCGTCGGTCTTCACATCGGCACGCAGACGCTTGTAGTGATTGTAGACCGCCACCGAAAGCACCCGCTTGGCACGGTCCTGCCCGATGACATAATCGTCCAATGTATAACGGATCTCGCGCGGTGCCGGCAGACGTTCGTCATCGCCCTCGGCATCGGCCTCCAGCACTTCTTCGCGAATGATGTCGTTGCATAGATCGACACATTCGTCACAGATGTAGACGGAAGGACCCGCGATCAGCTTGCGCACTTCGTTCTGGTTCTTGCCGCAGAACGAGCAGTACAGCAACTTGCCGCTCTCGTCTTTGCCTTTGCCGTCAGCCATTCGTGTACCTCGTTATAGCGGCGGCCCTGACGAACCGCCGGTAATAAATGCATGTCTGGCTAATCGCTACCATGTTTGGTCAAACGCTATCAGGATACCGGGCGCTTATCCAGCATGGCATCGATGAGGCCGTACTCGACCGCCTGTGAGCCGTTCATGAAATTATCGCGATCCGTATCTCGTGCGACCGTTTCCACATCCTGGCCGGTATGCCGGGCGAGAATTTCGTTGAGCTGCTGGCGGATGTTGAGAATTTCCTTGGTGTGGATCTCGATATCGGCCGCCTGACCCTGATAACCGCCCAACGGCTGATGAATCATCATCCGTGAGTGCGGCAGGCAGTAGCGCTTGCCCTCGGCGCCACCGGCAAGCAGCAATGCCCCCATGCTCGCAGCCTGGCCAACGCACACGGTGGATACGTCAGGCTTGACGAACTGCATGGTGTCGTAGATGGACATCCCCGACGTCACAGAGCCGCCCGGCGAATTGATGTACAGGTGGATATCCTTGTCGGGGTTCTCGGATTCGAGAAACAACATCTGAGCCACCACCAGATTGGCCATGTAGTCTTCGACTGGGCCAATCAGAAAGATAACGCGCTCTTTGAGCAGGCGAGAGTATATGTCGTAGGACCGCTCGCCACGCGCGCTCTGCTCCACCACCATGGGGACTAAACCGCCGGCGTTGCTGATATCGAACTCATTGCCCATTGCGTGGCTTCCTTAATCCGGTGACTGATTGCTCCAGTGACTAGAGACCCGGCCGTAGCCGGGTCCAGGCACTTGCGACGGCACGCGAAAGAACGCTTAAGCGTTGGTCTCTTCCTGCGCTTCGTCCTCATCATCTGCTTCTTGCTGCTGCTGGGCCGCTTGCAAAGCCTGCTCGTAGGACATTTCGACATCCTTAACCTGAGCTTGCTCCAGCAACTTGTCAACCGCCTTGTCTTCGAGCACCGAGGACTTGACCTGGTTCTTCATCTCCTCGTTCTTGAGGTAATGCTCAACCACCTGCTCAGGCTGCTGATATTGCTGTGCCAACTCTTCGACGCGCACCTTGATTTCATCGTCGCTGGCATCGAGCTCATTGACCTTGACAACTTCGGCCAGCAGCAGGCCCACCTGAACGCGCTTCTTCGCCTGATCGGCGAACAGTTCATCGGGCAGTTGGGAAACATCGAAGTCTTCACCCAAACCGAACTGCTGCGCGGCCTGACGCTTGAGTCCCTCGGTCTCCTGCTGAATCAGAGACTGCGGGACCTGAATATCATTGGCCTGCTGCAGCGCTTCGAGCGCCTGCTGCTTGACGCGATTGGTCACGGCCTGAGATAGCTCGTGCTCCATGTTTTTCTGCACGTCAGCACGGAAGGCAGCGACACCACCCTCTTCGATACCGAAGCGCTTGATGAACTCGTCATCGACCTCAGGCAGTTGCTTGCCGGCTACCTTGTGGATTTTCACCTTGAAACTGGCTTCCTGACCCGCCAGATGCTCCGCCTGATAATCTTCGGGGAAGGTCACCTGAATCTCGAGATCGTCGCCGACCTTGGCTCCCACCAGTTGCTCTTCGAAGCCCGGGATGAAGCTATTGGAGCCCAGCTCCAGTTCGTGGCCTTCGGCAGAACCGCCTTCGAACGGCTCATCGCCCAGAAAACCCTGGAAATCGATGGTTACCTGGTCGCCCTCGGCGGCGGCACGATCGACTTCTTCCCACTCGGCGTTCTGCGAGCGCAGGGTATCGATCATCTGATCGACATCGGCCTCGGTCACTTCCGCCTGAGGGCGTTCGATCTCGGTGTTTTCGATCGAGTTGAGTTCGAACTCGGGATACACCTCGAGGGTAGCAACGAACTCCAGATCCTTACCGTCTTCGTCGACGGTGGGCTCGACCTGCGGAGAACCGGCCGGATTGAGGCTTTCCTGAGTGATCGCCTGCACATAATGCTGGCGCATCATTTCGCCCACTACTTCGTTGCGGACTTCTTGGCCGAAACGTTGACGTACGACCGTCATCGGAATCCTGCCACGCCGAAAGCCGTTCAGCCGCACGTTCTTGGCGGTTTCCTGCAGGCGGGTAGCCACGGCTTGATCGACCTCGGTCGCCGGCACTTGGACGGTGACACGACGTTCGATCTGGGAAGTCGACTCAACGGAAACTTGCATGAATGATCCTCTACCGACTGGGCGTTCTGAAAAAGCGTAAGTAATAAGACGAAGATTCTATGAATCCCCATCCGCGCTGGCAAGCGCAATGCGTGGTTTATGGGGCTGGATGTCTCATCTTACAAGGGAGAAGACACGAAAAAAGCAAATGGCCATCGTCACGAGACAAGAAAGTCTAACGAGGCGCCTCGATACAGACGTGCAGAATACAACCTATAAGAACGAAGATTACGCTAGGAAAAAACAAACGAAGGGGGCAATAAGGAGGAAAGTCATCGCTGGGGTGGATGATGGGGATCGAACCCACGACCACCGGAGCCACAATCCGGGGCTCTACCACTGAGCTACATCCACCACGACGACGAATTGTTGCGACACGTTCAAGCATGGGGTGGATGATGGGGATCGAACCCACGACCACCGGAGCCACAATCCGGGGCTCTACCACTGAGCTACATCCACCATAACCTGATACGCAACGGGAGTTATCCCGACATCGACGCTTTTCTTGGCCTTGAGCCTATCTTGGGCTTTGAACCTAGCGTTGGCTTTGAACCTAGCGTTGGCTTTGTGCCTGGCGCGCCCAGCAGGACTTGAACCTGCAACCTACGGCTTAGAAGGCCGTTGCTCTATCCGGTTGAGCTATGAGCGCTTTATAACGCCGGCACAGACCCAACCTTGAACCGACCCTCGAAAGGATCCGGATGCTGGTCGGGGTAGAGGGATTTGAACCCCCGACATCCTGCTCCCAAAGCAGGCGCGCTACCAGACTGCGCTATACCCCGTCGCCCCGAGACCGCTTGGGCATGGCCAATCGAGCCCGTCGATGCGCAGCGTATTCTACGCATCTTCCTTGCCAGGTCAAGCCCTTACGTTCCACCTTCCGCCTTACTCATGCGAGGGATACATTGACTGCACCTCCCAGCGTGCGAAAATCACGCTTCTTTCTAACGCCGCCCGACACCGGGCCACGCATGTCAAAGGAACGAGTCGATGACCGCTCAGTTGATCGACGGCAAGGCGATTGCCGCTAACGTCCGCGAACAGGTATCTCGTCAGGTCCAGGCGCGCCGCCATGCCGATAAGCGCGCCCCAGGGCTCGCGGTCGTCCTCGTTGGCGAAGACCCCGCTTCCGAAGTCTACGTCCGCAACAAGCACCGCGCCTGCGACCAGGCCGGCCTGCATTCCGTGCAACACCAGCTGCCCACCACGACCACACAGGCGGAACTCGAGGCATTGGTCGACTCGCTGAACGCAGATGCCGGTATCGACGGCATCCTGGTACAACTTCCCCTGCCCGAGCATCTCGACGAACGCCCGATTCTCGAACGCATCCGCCCCGATAAAGACGTCGATGGCTTTCATCCCTACAACCTCGGCCGGCTCGCCCAGCGGCTCCCCGTGCTGCGCCCTTGCACGCCCAAGGGCATCATGACGCTGATGCAGGAGAGTGGCATCCAGGCACGCGGCCTGGATGCCGTCATCGTCGGCGCCTCCAATATCGTCGGGCGCCCCATGGCACTGGAACTGATGCTCGCCGGCAGCACCACGACCGTCTGCCATCGGTTTACCCACGATCTCGAATCCCATATTCGGCGCGCAGACCTGCTCATCGTGGCCGTCGGCAAACCCGGGCTCGTCAAGGGCGAGTGGGTCAAGGAGGGGGCCGTGGTCATCGATGTGGGCATCAATCGCCAAGCCGATGGCAAGCTTGCGGGCGATGTCGAGTTCGCATCCGCCGCCGAGCGTGCCAGTTTCATCACGCCCGTACCCGGCGGCGTGGGCCCCATGACAGTCGCCTCGCTGCTGGAAAACACCCTGCTTGCCGCTGAACTCCACGACGACATGCATGCCTGACAGACAGACGTTACAATGAGTGTCTAAACCGAAATTCGGATAGCGAAAAGGAGTCGATAGATGAGCGACCAGGAAATGAACGTCGAAAGCTTCAACCTCGACCATACCAAGGTCAAGGCACCTTATGTGCGTCTGGCCGGCATCAAGAGCGGCGAGCATGGCGACGCGATTCACAAGTACGATCTGCGTATCTGCCAGCCCAACAAGGCGCACATGGAAATGCCCGCGCTGCATTCTCTGGAACACCTGATGGCCGAACTGTCGCGTAACCATACCGACAAGGTCCTCGACATCAGCCCCATGGGCTGCCAGACCGGCTTTTATGTCACCCTGATCAATCATGACGACTATGACCAGGTGCTTGACATGATCGACAAGACCCTCAATGACGTCCTCGTCG
The DNA here is from genome assembly GCF_023061285.1 of Chromohalobacter nigrandesensis. Taxonomy (GTDB): domain Bacteria; phylum Pseudomonadota; class Gammaproteobacteria; order Pseudomonadales; family Halomonadaceae; genus Chromohalobacter; species Chromohalobacter nigrandesensis. Next base: position 14,417 of record NZ_JAKGAM010000004.1, on the reverse strand, counting down.
CCGAAGACGTGCCGGCCTGCAACGAGATGCAGTGCGGTTGGGCCGCCAGCCACAGCCTGGAAGGCGCCCAAGCCTTGGCCCGCGACCTGCTGGCCAAACGCAACGAATGGAACCAGGTGTTCGCCTGATCGATAGATAGAGGGATCCCACCCCACATGCGCAAGATCGCCATCATCGGTGCCATGGCAGAGGAAGTCGAACTCCTCGCCTCGCACCTGAAAAACGGCCAGACCCGCCAGCATGCCGGCTCGACCTTTCACACCGGCTACTTGCACGGTGTCGAGGTCGTTATCCTGCAATCGGGTATCGGCAAGGTGAACGCCGCCGTTGGCACCACTCAGGTGCTCGAGCTCCACCAGCCCGACGTGATCATCAACACCGGCTCGGCGGGCGGCTTCGGGGCCGACCTCGAGGTCGGTGACGTGGTCATCTCCAGTGAGGTGCGCCACCATGACGTCGATGCTGTGGTGTTTGGCTACGAATACGGCCAGGTACCGCAGATGCCACCCGCCTATCTTCCCGACCCTCGTCTGGTCGAGGCCGCCCGGGAATGCATCGAGGGCCTTGGCGAGCTACGCGTCACGGAAGGCCTCATCTGCACGGGTGACATCTTCATGGCCGAGGAGGCCATGGTGGCGCAGGCACGCGAGCGCTTTCCGAGCATGCTGGCCGCCGAGATGGAAGCGGCAGCCATCGCCCAGACGTGTCACCTTTACGACTGCCCGTTCGTCGTCATTCGTGCGCTTTCCGATATCGCCGGCAAGGAGTCCAACCTTTCCTTCAAGGCCTTCATCGATAAAGCCGCCACGCATTCGGCAATGATGGTCGAAGCCATGGTCAAGCGCCTGGGCACACCGGCCTGAGTCGATCGCGACACGCACCCGGCCGAACGACAAAGCCCGCGATCGAGTCGCGGGCTCTGTCGTTTATGGATCTTCTGCGCTCGCCGACGTTTCAGACAGCGCTTAGCGGCCTTCGATCACCCAGGTCGTGCCCTCGCGGCTATCCTTCAACACAATTCCCAGCGCCGCCAATTCATCGCGTATGCCATCGGCGGTAGCGAAGTCCTTGGCCTTCTTGGCCTGCGCCCTCGCCTCGATGCGTTCCTCGATCTCGTCCTCGGTCATCGGCAGCTGCCCCGCCCCTTTCTGCAGGAAATCGGCGGGCGCTTGCCCGAAGAGCCCCAGCACCTCGCCTAGCGATATGAGCTCGTAAGCCAATGCGGGTGCACGCTGCGGGGCTTCCTGCTTGGTGCGGTTCAACTCGCGCGCGAGATCGAACAACACCGCCAACGCCTCAGCGGTATTGAAATCGTCATCCATCGCGGCCACGAAACGTTCGCGATAATCCGCCGCCACCTCACCTTCAGCCGGCGTCACGCCCTGCAGGGCGTTATAGAAACGCTCCAGCGAACGACGCGCCTCGCCCAACGCGTCGGGGGCATAATTGATGGGGCTACGGTAGTGGCTGGCCAGAAGTAGATAACGCACGACTTCAGGAGCATGCGCCTCCAACACTTCGCGAATCGTGAAAAAGTTGCCCAAGGACTTGGACATCTTCTCGTGATCGACCCGCACCGCCCCGGCATGCATCCAGGTGTTGACGTAGGCTTGCCCGGTCGCCGCCTCGCTTTGCGCGATCTCGTTTTCATGGTGTGGAAACACGAGATCCGGGCCACCGCCATGAATATCGAAGGTATCCCCCAGGCAGCACGTCGACATCGCCGAGCACTCTATATGCCAACCTGGCCGCCCCGCGCCCCATGGTGATGGCCAGCTCTCCTCGCCCGGCTTCGCGGCCTTCCACAGCACGAAGTCCAGCGGGTCTTCCTTGGCGGCCTCGACTTCGATACGCGCGCCCGAGCGCATGTCATCGAGATCACGATTGCTGAGCTTGCCGTACCCCTCGAAACGCCGCACGCGATAATAAACGTCACCGTTGGCGGCTGGGTAGGCATACCCCTTGTCGACCAAGCGCTGGACCATGGCGATGATATCGTCGACATGCGCCGTGGCACGTGGCTCACGATCGGGACGCAAAACCCCAAGACGCCCTTCGTCCTCGTGCATGGCGTCGATCATGCGCGCGGTCAGCGCCGCAATCGGTTCGCCATTCTCCTCGGCCCGCTTGAGGATCTTGTCATCGATATCGGTGATATTGCGCACGTAATCGACCTCGAACCCCCGCCAACGCAGATAGCGAGTAATCATGTCGAAGGCGACCATGACGCGGGCATGGCCGATATGGCAGTAGTCGTAGACGGTAATCCCGCAGACGTACATGCGTACTCGACTCGCATCGAGTGGCGTAAACGTTTCCTTGCGACGCGTCAGCGTATTGTAGATCTGCACGACGAACCCCTCTCAGCCTTTCTTCTGTGCCTTGGCCCAACCATCCTTGAGCCCCACCGTACGATTGAAGACCCGCTTGCCATCGCGGCAGGCGTAACGGTCGGCACAGAAATAGCCCACGCGCTCGAACTGATAACGGCTCTCGGGCTCGACGTCGGCCAGGCTCGGCTCCGCATAGCCCTCGACGACACGCAGCGACTCGGGATTCAAATGCTCGAGAAAATCGCCGTCGCGATCGCGGTCCGGCGCTTCGACCTGGAACAGATTATCGTAGAGACGCACTTCGACCGGCACGGCGTGCACGGTGCTCACCCAATGGATGACGCCTTTCACCTTGCGCCCCTCGGGGTTCTTGCCCAGGGTATCGAAATCGACACTGCAGCGTAGCTCCTGGATGTCGCCATCGGCGTCCTTGATGACCTCGTCGCAGCGGATCACATAGGCATTGCGCAGGCGCACTTCCTTGCCTGGCGCCAGGCGGAAGAACTTCTTGGGCGGCTCTTCCATGAAATCGTCACGGTCGATCCATACCTCGCGCGTCAACGGCAGATGGCGCACGCCCATGTCATCACGCGCCGGATGGCCGGCCACCTCGAAGGTTTCCTCATGATCCTCGGGGAGATTGGTCAACACCACCTTGAGCGGCTTGAGCACGCACATCGCGCGTGGCGCGTTGTCTTCCAGGTCGGAGCGAATCGCATGGTAGAGCATGGCGATATCCACCATGCCGCCATCGGCCCGCGTCACGCCAATCATCTCGCAGAATTTACGCACCGAACCCGGCGTGTAGCCGCGCCGACGCATCCCCGAAATCGTCGGCATACGCGGGTCGTCCCAGCCATCCACGATACCCTGGTCGACCAGCAGCTTGAGCTTGCGCTTGGATGTCACCGTATGCGCGAGATTGAGGCGCGCAAACTCGATCTGACGCGGCTTGACCGGTACCGGGAGATTCTCGAGGAACCACTCGTAAAGCGGACGATGATCCTCGAACTCCAGCGTGCAGATGGAGTGCGTGACGCCCTCGAGCGCATCCGACTGGCCATGCGTGAAATCGTAGGACGGGTAGATCTTCCACTTGTCGCCCGTCTGATGGTGATGAGCATGGCGAACGCGATACAGAATCGGATCGCGCAGATTGATGTTGGACGCGGCCATGTCGATCTTGGCACGCAACACTTTTTCTCCCTCGGCGAACTCGCCCTTGCGCATGCGTTCGAGCAGATCGAGGTTTTCCTCGGGCGCACGATCACGATACGGGCTCGGCTTGCCGGCCTCAGTCAAGGTGCCGCGATATTCACGAATCTCATCGGGGGATAGGTCATCGACATACGCCTTGCCCTCACGCACCAAATGCTGCGCCCAGGCATACAACTGATCGAAGTAATCCGAAGCATAGCGCACTGCCCCGTCCCACTCGAATCCTAACCAGGTGATATCGGCCTTGATGGCATCGATATAGGCTTGTTCTTCCTTGGCGGGGTTGGTGTCATCGAAACGCAGATGGCATTGACCGCCAAACTGCTCGGCAAGCCCGAAATTCAGACAGATCGACTTGGCATGGCCGATATGCAGGAACCCGTTGGGTTCCGGCGGAAACCGAGTGACGATGGCATCTTGGCGACCGGCCTCGATTTCCTCGCGAACCTGATTGCGGATGAAATTCGGGGCGGAGTGGCTATCTACGCTCATGGGCTTTCTACAGAACCTCTGTTCGTTCGCGGAGTGGCCGGAGGGCACGTCAAAGCACCGACTGGCGCCTCGACACGGTTTCGCCCGCGGGTGCAAAGCCGCTATTATAGCGCGACGCCAGCGCGCGACGCCAAGTCGCGCTCAGTTCTCTTCGCCAGGATACGTCCATGATCGTTCTGCAAACCAATTACGGCAGCATTCGTCTGCGCCTCGACCATGAAAACGCGCCCAAGACCGCGGCCAACTTCGAGCAATACGTGCGCGACGGCCATTACGACGACACCCTGTTCCATCGCGTCATCGATGGTTTCATGGTCCAGGGCGGCGGCTTCGACACCCAGTTCGAACAAAAGCCCACCCGCGCGCCGATCGACAATGAAGCGGACAACGGTCTGAAGAACGTCAAGGGCAGCGTGGCCATGGCACGCACCCAGGACCCACACTCCGCCAGTGCACAGTTCTTCATCAACGTCGCCGACAACGACTTCCTCAACCACCGCGACAAGTCCATGCAAGGCTGGGGCTATTGCGTCTTCGCTGAGGTCGCCGAGGGCATGGAGGTGGTCGAGAAGATCAAGAACATGCGCACCACGCGCCGTGGCATGCACGCCGACGTGCCCACCGAGGACGTCATTCTCGAGCGCGCCTCCGTCGAAGACTGATAAGGCGCGACGCCGCGCCGATTCGGCGCGGCGCGGCCGAATCTGACGATCGCCACACGCACGCCCATGAGGACGCCAGCACGATGACCACCCTGCTGATTTCCGATCTGCACCTCCACGCGGGCCAGCCGGACATCGCCCACGGCTTTCTGAACTACCTGGAAACCGAGGCACGCCACGCCGACACGCTCTACCTGCTCGGCGATATCTTCGAAGCCTGGATCGGCGACGACTATCTCGGTGACCTGGAGCGTCAAGTCATCGATGCGCTGAAACGCCTCAGCGACGCCGGCACCCAGATTTATTTCATGCATGGCAATCGAGACTTCCTCGTCGGTCACGCCTTCGCCGAGGCTGCCGGCGCCACCTTGCTCGAGGACCCGAGCCTGGTGACCCTGGGCAATAAGCGCGTGCTGCTGATGCACGGCGATAGCCTGTGCACCGGCGATGAGGAGTACATGAAGTTTCGTGCCATGTCGCGAGATCCCGAATGGCAAGCCCAGATTCTCGCCCTGCCCGTCGAACAACGCCTGGAGCTCGCCAAGAGCCTGCGCCTGCAATCCGCGGATGCCAACACGCAAAAAGCCGACGCGATCATGGACGTGACGCCGGCGGAAGTCGAAGCGGCCATGCGCACGCACGGCGTTACCACGCTCATTCACGGCCACACGCATCGCCCGGCAGTTCACGACGTCGACCTCGACGGTCAGCCTGCCCAGCGCATCGTCCTCGGCGATTGGCGACCCGGCAGCGGCTGGGAAATACGTGTCGAGGACGGCGCCGAGCCGCAGTTACGCGAATTCGCGATCTGACGACACTGAGCCTGCAATCATGAGCGCTCGTGCTGTGGCTCGAAGGCACGATCCAGTTGCAAGCGCCAGCGCACCAGCATCGGTGCGTCGGTCAACGAAACCTGACCCAGCAATTGACGGAAGCGTTGCCGCATATCGTCATCATCGGGGTCGATCAGCGTTAGCCAGATCTCGCAGGCATTGATCTGGTGATGCCGATTCTCCTGTTCGCTCGCCACGCGACAGGCCTGTTCGGCCAAGCGACGCACTTCCTGGGGTGCATACCCCAGCGCGTGACGGACACGTACCATTTGCAGGGTCAGTTCCGGTAAATACAACGAACCGCGTTCACGCGCGATCATCAAGCACTGGTCCAGATAGTCCTCGGCCCGGGTATATTCCCCCAGCGCCAGGCAGGCATCGCCGTACCACAGCAAAGGACGCTGATAACGATCCTGCCCCGTAGCCTCGGCCACTTGCTCCATACTCTCTTCGAGAAGCGCCAGGCCTTGCGGATCGCCGCTCATCGCCTTGTACCAGCCGAGGATGCCTTGCGCCGCGTAATGCCAGAGATGCAGATCCGGCGTCGACGTCACCTCGCGCGCGCGCTCGGCGCGAGTCGCCGCCATGTGCACATGCCCGAGCTGGCGATACAAGGCCGCGGCGAAAATCAGCGACAGCGCCAACGACCCCGGATGCTTGATAGCCTCGGCCAGGCGTATCGCCGCCTCGATCTGCTGCTCGGCACGCAGATAATCGCCGCGCAGGCACAAGGCCCAGGCATGGTAGCAAGCCGCTGCGACCTGTGGGTGATCGGAAAACGGCAACCAATCGAGCACCATCGGCTGATGCAGAGGATCGATTTCCTCGAGATGCTCAAAAGCATGACGCACGCGTCCTGCCCAATATTCGCAATGCGCCCGCGCGTAATCCGCCAGGCGCTGGTAACGCGGATCGACGAGGCGCTCGGCGAACGCCGACAAGCGCGCCGCCAAGGCAAACGCATCGGCATGCGCGTGGCGCTGGCTGCAGCCGACCCATAGCCCCCAAGTCACCAGGAATGGCTGCTCATCATCCGCTTCGTCGTCTTCGACGCGCCGCGCCTCCAGCGTTCCCAACATGTCCTTGGCGCGCACGAAGCTCTCATGCGCCGTGGGCGAACCATGCCCCTCGAGCGCAAAGGCCGCCTGGCCGCGCACCGTCAACAGGCTGATATAGCGCTCTTCCTGCGAAGCGAGATCTTGCAGGCACTCCAGCCCCGAATCGGCCATCTTTAGCGCCGTGCGGTTGGCGCTCAACTTGAGAGCGGCCCGCGCAGCAAGCTCGAAGTAACGCGCTGCACGCGCATGGTCACCGCTACGACGCAAGTGCGACGCGAAATATCCCGGATGCTGGCCAATCAAGGCCGGGAAGCGCTCCTCGATGAGCGTGACGACCTGATGGTGTAGCCGCCCTCTGACATCGCGAGGACAAGAAAGGTACGCGGCTTCCTGCAACAGTTGATGAACGAACTGATAGTCGAACGGGCTCTCGCCATGGCAGGGCTCGATGATCTCCAGGCGCTGCATGTGATCGAGCACCTGTTTTAGACGTGTCTCGCCAAGCCCAGTACATTCGCGCAGGAAGGCGACCCGGAATTGACGCCCGAGCACCGCCGCGACATGGGCCACATCGCGGTCGGCATCGAGCTGCTCGATGCGGCTGGAAAGAAGCCCCAGCAACCCGCGTGGCAACTCATCCACCTGGACGCGACGCCCCTCGCGGCGATCCATGTCGAGACGTCGGCAAATTTCCTGCAAGTAAAGCGGCACCCCATCGCAACGCTCGATGAGCTGCTCACGCAGGCGCGGGCTGATGTGCAAGCGATAATGCTTGGCGAGCTGCACCAGCAGGCGTGACGACTGGGTGCTGTCCAGGCGCCCCAGCACGATGTGCTGGTCCCAGTTGAGTCGCACCGGCAACGCCTCGCGCCCATGGTGACTGGCAATCAGCATGAAGGGAACATTGATCGGCAGGCGTGCCTGCAATGCCAGTAACACCTTGAGCGAGAGTTCATCGAGCCATTGCAGGTCATCGATGACCAAGGCCAGCGGGCGGCTCGCGGTGATACGCTCGACCAGCGAATGAAAGAGTTCCGTGACCGGCTCGAGACTCTCGCCGATATCGCCGTCACCACCATCGTCATCGCTCAGCGCATGGTAAAGCACCTCGCGCCGCGATTCGTCCAGTGCCGGTTCATTGGCCAACCAGGTGGCCAGCGTCGAGGCATCGACATCTCGGTCGAGATACCAGCGCAACAGTGCGCGCACCACGCCGTAAGGCGTCTGGGTCGACAACCGCGTCGTCGGCTGCCAGCACAGGGCAACCTCTTGGCTTTGCTCCAGTTGCCGGAAGCTCACCAGCAACGCCGACTTGCCCATGCCCAGCGCACCTTGCACCAGCACGCTCTGGCGCAACCCGATGACCACCCTGGCCAAGGCATCACGCAACTGACGCAGTGCCGCTTCGCGTCCGATCAGGCTCGGCGGCGTGGCATCGCGTCCGCCTTCGTCGACTCCCAGCACCAACGCGCGCAGGCGTACTCGTCCGTCGGCGGCCAGCAGGCGCGTCGTCAGGCGCGGCTGCAGATCCAGCGCGGGGGGCATGTGCTGACTCGCCTCTTGCGAAATCACCAACTCGCTGCCCTGAGCGGCACTCATGAGCTCAAGCGCCGGTTGCGTCACCTGCCCAAGGGGGTCGGCAAGGCGGCGCTCGGGCAGATACAACCCACGCCCGCTGTTGAGCCCCGCAGCCAGTTCGAAACGCGGCGCAGGGTCGCTACCCGACCAGTGACGTTGAATCTCTTCGGGGAGCTGGCGACGACAATGCTCATACAGCGCCACCAGCTCCGCCAACTGATGCGCCGGCCCGTGAGTGCCGAAACAGGCCAGCCCCAGCCCGCCGGTGGCGCCAGGCAGCCAGAAACCACCCAGTAGATGGCATTGGCGCTCCAGCCAACGCATCAGCTCCACCTGCAGGAGCAGACAGGCATGTCCCTGCGCACGCTCCTGCCAATCGCCCTGAAGATGCAGGCGAATCGCCATTACCGATAGCTGGCGATAATCGATCTCGTCTTCACGCACGGGGGCACTGTCCAGCGCCACGGTCCGCGAAAAAGCGCCCTGGGGCGAGGTGGGCGCCGTCGGCTGCGCGCCATCCGACCAATAGCGCGCCAGCTGCAGAAACTCGGCATCGGGCTGCTGACCGGACAGCGCCAGCAGTTCCAGATAGGCATTGAACTGCTCATGCGCGGCGGCAATTTGTCCCTTCTCGGCCAGTTGGTGCACCAAGCGTTCATGAAAGGGACCATACCCCGAAAAACGGCTCACCAACTGACGCAACACCTCCTCGGAGACGTTATCGTCGCCGTCCAACGCACATTCGATATAAGCGATCATGCGTTGGCGCCATTCGCCGCGTACCTTGACCAACCAGCGCTGGAAATCACTGCACTGCGGCAAGTGCAGTTCTTCGACCAGGTCGCCACGATACAAGGTGAGCAACTCGTCGATGGCACCGATCTCGGGCGGCGCTTGCAGCAACGTCTCGAGGCGACGCACATCTATCATCCAATGCGATGACAGACGCAATTCGATGCTTTGACGCGAAACCGTCAGAACCGATTCGGCCTCATCGCCGAGACGTTGCCGCAGACAATGCAGCGCATGGCGCAAATTGGTACGCCCCGACGACAGGCCTTGATCGGGCCACAGCATTTCCGCCAGCCCGGCACGATTGGCCGCCTGCTCGTTGAGCAACAGGTAGACCAACAATGCCTTGACCTTGTCATAGCTGAACTGGGTGAGCGTGGTGTCCCCCAGCGTCATCGAAAAATGCCCGAACAGCGTCAATCGAGGCAGTGCCGGGGTTTCCTGAGTCATCGTCGTCATACCCTGATTGGGCCGCTACCGCCGGCGAGCGCGATCACGCTGCCGATGGCACACCGCTGTGGAAGCGAAAGCAGGTATCCGGTGATTCGATCAGCTCGCGCTCACGCTCGGCGAAAAAGGCGATACGCGGCGCGATATCCTGCGTGGCGTACTGCCGCGCCAGCGCCAGATAATCTTCGTAATGGCGTCCTTCCGACTTAACCAGAGCGCGATAGAACTTGGCAAGCTCATCATCCAGAAAAGGGATCAGAGACGCGAAGCGTTCACACGAACGCGCTTCGATGAAGGCGCCGACGATCAGCGTATCGACCAGGCGTTGCGGATCGTCCTTACCCACATGCTGGCGCAAACCCGCAGCGTAGCGCGAGGCGCTGAGTTGGCGATAGCGCACGCCCCGCTCGCGCATCAAGGTCACCACCTGCTCGAAATGCAGAAGCTCCTCGCGGGCCAGCTGCGACATCTTGGTCAGCAACTCAGTATGCTCGACATAGCGATACATCAGATTCATCGCCGTGGAGGCCGCCTTTTTCTCGCATTGCGCGTGATCGATGAGCAACAGCGACGGATGCGCCAGCGCTGCCTGAACCCAGGCATCCGGGGTCGCGCACGGCAAGAAGTTCACTAGTTCCTGGGGTAGCAAGGCGTTTGCGTCAGTGGACATGGCTTTCTTCTATCCATTGAGAGGGTCATGAAAGTTAAATGGAAGGCTCGGTCGGTGCTGTCGTCAGGCGGTGGAGCGCTTCCTGCATCAACGCTTCTTGCAGCGCCGCGTACAAGGTATCGGGCGCGAGTCGAGCGACGCTTGCATGTAGGCGTAGTCCATAGCGACTCAAGTCCTGCATGCGCGTACGCCCTACGCGCAGCAATTCCACGGCACGTGACAACGATGGCTGCTCGCTGCGAAAGCGAATTCGATGGCGTATCAATTGCGCCTCCAGGCATGCCGGATCGTCGACATGCAAGAAGCGCGAGGCGACCCGCACACGCAACGCATCCAATGCCTGTATGCGCGCTGTACGGGCCTCGACGTCGAGCGTGAACCAGTCGCGAATTTCGTCTTCCGTGCGTTGGCAGCCCCGACAGACGCGGTCACCCACGGTCGTCGAGCACAATCCCACGCATGGCGACTGGATACGCTTTGCCTTGCTCTCGTTGGCGGCCATCTCGACTCCCTTTTGCCCAAGCACGCATGGTATCGCGAGCGCGCCGCTACAGCGACCGTCGTGCATGGGCCAATGCCGCTGACCATCCTCTCAGCTCCTGTCATAGAAGGCCTTCTTAACATTGTCGACAGTTTCGAGTAGAATCTCGCTGCCTATTTAGACCGGTGACAACCTGCGCCAGGTCGGTCGTGTTCGCCATGTGCGTGCGTAAGAAGTGATCATCGCCACGCGCATCGCCCCCGCCCTGGTTTCGATGACTGACGAGGGTCCCAACGTGCTTGAAGCCTACCGCCAACATGCCGAGGAGCGCGCGCGCGAAGGCGTGCCGTCCCAGCCGCTCAACGCCGAGCAGACCGCCGAACTGGTCGAGTTGCTCAAGGCGCCGCCCGCCGGCGAGGAAGAAACGCTTCTCGAACTGCTCACCAACCGCGTCCCGCCCGGCGTGGACGAAGCCGCTTACGTCAAGGCCGGCTTCCTGACCGCCCTCGCCAAGGGCGAGGCCTCTTCTCCGCTGATCGACAAGACGCACGCGGTCAAGCTGTTGGGTACCATGCAAGGCGGCTACAACATCGCCACGCTAGTAGAACTCCTCGACGATGACGCCCTCGCCCAGGAAGCCGGCGAACAGCTCAAGCACACCCTGTTGATGTTCGATGCCTTCCACGATGTCGCCGAACGCGCCAAGAACGGTAACGCCATCGCCCAGGCCGTGCTCGAATCCTGGGCCGAAGCCGAATGGTTCCTGGCCAAGCCGGCCCTGCCCGAGAAAATTAGTATCGCGGTATTCAAGGTGCCCGGCGAAACCAACACCGACGATCTCTCTCCGGCACCGGATGCCTGGTCGCGCCCGGATATCCCGCTGCACGCCAATGCCATGCTCAAGAACCCCCGCGATGGCATTACGCCGGATGCGCCCGGCAGCAAGGGCCCCATCACCCAGATCGACGAGGTCAAGGCGAAAGGCTTTCCGGTCGCTTATATCGGCGATGTCGTGGGCACCGGCTCGTCGCGCAAGTCGGCCACCAACTCCGTATTGTGGTTCTTCGGCGACGACATTCCCAACGTACCCAACAAGCGTGCCGGCGGGTTCGTATTCGGCAGCAAGATCGCACCGATCTTCTTCAATACCATGGAAGACGCGGGCGCCCTGCCCATCGAAATGGATGTTTCCAAGCTCGACATGGGCGATGTCATCGACGTCTATCCCTATGCAGGCAAGGTGACGCGTCACGCTAGCGACGAGATCATCACCACCTTCGAGCTCAAGACGCAGGTGATCCTCGACGAAGTGCGCGCCGGGGGCCGTATCCCGCTGATCATCGGCCGTGGCCTGACCGAGAAAGCGCGTAACGAACTCGGCCTCGACACCTCCGAGATCTTCCGTAAGCCGGAACAGCCGATCGATACCGGCAAGGGCTTCACCCTGGCGCAGAAGATGGTCGGCAAGGCCTGCGGCATGGGCGGCGTGCGTCCGGGCATGTACTGCGAACCCAAGATGACCACCGTGGGCTCTCAGGACACCACCGGCCCGATGACCCGCGACGAGCTCAAGGACCTGGCGTGCCTCGGCTTCCAGGCCGACCTGGTCATGCAGTCGTTCTGCCATACAGCGGCTTATCCGAAGCCGGTCGATGTCGAGACCCATCACACCCTGCCCGACTTCATCATGAACCGTGGCGGCGTTTCGCTGCGCCCGGGTGACGGCATCATCCACTCGTGGCTCAACCGCATGCTGCTGCCGGATACGGTCGGTACCGGCGGCGATTCCCACACCCGCTTCCCGATGGGCATCTCCTTCCCGGCGGGCTCGGGCCTGGTCGCTTTCGCCGCCGCCACCGGCGTCATGCCGCTGGACATGCCGGAATCCGTGCTGGTGCGCTTCAAGGGCGAACGCCAGCCCGGCATCACGCTGCGTGACCTGGTACATGCGATTCCCTATTACGCCATCAAGGACGGCCTGCTGACCGTCGAGAAGGCAAACAAGCAGAACTTCTTCTCGGGCCGTATTCTGGAAATCGAAGGCCTCGAGGATCTCACTGCCGAGCAGGCGTTCGAGCTCTCCGACGCTTCCGCCGAACGCAGTGCCGCCGGCTGTACGATCACCCTGGGCGAGGAACGAGTCGCTGAGTATCTGAACTCCAACGTCACCCTGCTCAAGTGGATGATCGACAATGGCTACGGCGATGCCCGCACGCTGGAGCGCCGCATCCAGGCCATGCAAGAGTGGCTGGCCGACCCCAGCCTGATGCGTGGCGATGCCGACGCCGAATATGCTGCCGTGATCGAGATCGACATGAGCGAACTCGACCAGCCTGTGCTGTGCGCGCCCAACGATCCTGACGACGCACGCCTGCTCTCCGACGTCGCCGGCGAGAAGATCAACGAAGTCTTCATCGGCTCGTGCATGACCAACATCGGCCACTTCCGCGCCGCCGGCAAACTGCTCGAGAAACAGCCCCCCGGCAGCCTGAAGACCCGCCTGTGGCTTGCACCGCCCACCAAGATGGACCAACATCAGTTGACGGAAGAGGGTTACTACGGCATTTACGGGCGCGCTGGCGCACGCATGGAAATGCCGGGCTGCTCGTTGTGCATGGGCAACCAGGCACGCGTAGCGCCCAAGTCCACCGTGGTCTCGACCTCCACGCGCAACTTCCCCAACCGTCTCGGCGATGGCGCGAATGTCTATCTTGCCTCCGCCGAGCTGGCCGCCATCGCGGCCGTCGAGGGACGCTTGCCGAGCGTCGAGGAATACAAGGGTTACATGAGCGAGTTCAACGCCATGGCGGGTGAAATCTACCGCTACATGAACTTCCATGAAATCGAAGAGTTCCAGAATGCGGCTGCGAATGTTATTCCAGTCGCCGAGGAAGCCTGACCACTCGTTTCCAATGCTCGCCTATTGAGAAAGAGTGCAGGTCACCGAAACGCCCCGCCAATGCGGGGCGTTTTTTATGGGCGTCGCCATATGCCTACGCCCGAGTACGTTTTTTAACACTGTTCGCCTTGTCAATGGGCCAGACAGACGCTTAGATATAAAACGCTCGTTCGCTTCTACATGCCAAATGGGCATGGAATGAACGGCAGGATGCCATGCCATTACGACCGCCCCAGTGCCACGCAACGAAGCCAATGCACCAGGATACGTCGTGATGAGACAATCAAGGAGAACCTCATGAAACTCAAGGCTTTGCTAACCGCCACCGTCGCCACCTCGGGGCTGCTCGTCCTCGCACCCAACGCCATGGCCGCTCCTAATCCCGAAGGCCTATACGTCGGCATCGGGACCGGCTTCAGCTCGCTGGAAAACGATGACGACGACGTTGACGACTTTATCGAGTCGGGTAGCGAGGACTTCGATACCGACGATGACGACAATGTCTTCAAGGGCTTCGTCGGCTACAATTTCAACCGTTACTTCGCCACCGAGGCGTTCTATGCGGACCTCGGGCGTGTCGAGCTCAAGGGCAACGACACGGCCAATACTGACCTCGAGTCAGAAGCCTACGGCGTCAGCTTGGTCGGGAAGCTGCCCATCACCCATTGGTTCGAGCTTTTCGCCAAGGCGGGCATGGCGAAGTGGGAAACCGACGTCGACGGTAATCTCGGCGGTGCGAGCACCGACCTGAAGGACAACGATGGCGTAGACCCGGTCTACGGTGCCGGTGCGCAGTTTAACTTCAACCCCTTCCTGGTGCGCGCCGAATATGAACGCTACGACTTCGACAGCGACTACCAGATCGATTCCTTCTCCGCATCCGTAGGCTGGCAGTTCTAAAGAACGCCTCGGCGTGCAGCGCTATACAAGGCGCCGGGCCTTGCCCGGCGT
>NZ_JAKGAM010000039.1 GCF_023061285.1 Chromohalobacter nigrandesensis | reverse complement strand
CTGGGTGGCTTCTCGTTCTGGGGCGGCATGCTGGCCTCGGTGGGGGCGTTGTTTGGGGCGGTTGATGATTATTTAGAGGCTACGACTCAGTATAAAAAGGATAATAATCTACTTGTGGCTTTCTATGGTGTGAGATTTATAGCTAATGTGGGGATAGCAGTCTTGGGCACGGCAATAACGTTGGCATCGTCGACCGCTTATTTATCCCGCATTGCGCAGCAAGGGAAAACTGCTCTCGCGCGACGTTTGGCTTCCCTATTGGCGCCATTGGCTCGCACGCTCGCCTCCTCTGCGGTGCGCGGGGTGCTCTTGACGGGGTTTGCTTTGGCCTCTTGGGTCGGGGTTATTTTGACGATCGGGTTATGGATATTTGGCGATGATAAACTTGAAGAATGGTGTAAACGCTGCGCCTTTACGACAGAAAGTCATCCCGACTATTACGCTGACTATGCGGCAGAAGTCGGTGCCTTTCACCAGGCCTTACAGGATGTGACCTGATGTATTTCGTTGAGTGGCTGATGCGCCGGACGTTGACGGCGAGCAAGAAGGATATCACCGGGTTCGAGGGTGATATGAAAGAGTTCGAGAAGGCGACCGAGAAGTACGGTGAGCAGTATCGGGATATGCAGGAGCGGCAGGTCAGCGACGCGCCCGCCGATGCACGATCCATCTACAGAATGAATGATATCTATATGGATGTCAGAACATTTTTTGATGAGTGGCGGGGGGGTGTTACTGGGATTGTTTCCATTATTGCTTGGTGTTGTAGGGTTCCCTTTTAGTTTCCTAATTCCAATGGGAACAGGGCTCTTTGACGGCTTCACCTTGAATACTGGTAGGGCGGTAGTAGCTTCTGATTATGTGGCTTTTGTTATTTTGTTTGTTGGCTGGCTTTTGATGCTTGCAGCATTTATTTACCTCTTCTGGATATTCCGCATGGAATGCCTGGTCCAGCGTCATATCGTGGTGCGCTTCAATCGCAAGACCCGCAAAATCACTATCAACCGTCCCAACTTCGCCGGCGGTAATCAGGTCTATAATTGGGACGATGTGGTGGCCTCGGTCGACCCGGATGATCAGGTGGTGACCAAG
>NZ_JAKGAM010000038.1 GCF_023061285.1 Chromohalobacter nigrandesensis | reverse complement strand
TCTGAAGTGGGCGGCTTTCCCGACATCGGTGGCGTGATATTTCCCCATGACCATCACCATGTTGATACCGGAGGCGGCGGTATCGGCCACGGCGGCGGCCAGAACGACGAAAGAGCCGGCGGCGTTGGCGTAGTCCCGGGTGTCCTTGTCGTGCTTGGAGAGTGTCTGGTAAAGCGCATAGCTTTCGACAATCGCGACCGCCACCCCCAGCCGGAACTGCATGAACTGGCTGCCTGTGCCGTCCAGGGCCGTCTCTATGTCTCGGGCCAGAAAGCGTTTGGCCTTGGCGATCTCGCGTTCGCGGCCCTTGCTAAACCACAGGCGCTTGACGCCCATCCGGGCGGCATGCCGTGCCAGTTGGGCCTGCATCAAGCCCAGCGAGGTCCGTAGTGTCGCGCGGTCCAGCGTTTCATGACGCGCTTTTTCAAAGAAGCCGCGCATGAACTGGGTGTACCAGGCCAGGGTGATGCCGAGTGCGCCGCTCCTGAACCATTCCGGCGTCTGGCCGCCCTCCAGCACGTCGTTGGCCGTATTGAAGGCCACCGTCAGTTGCTTGAAACCGTCCATGATGCGCTGAGGTTGCGGGCCGATCCAGCTATCGTCATCGGCGTTGGCAAAACGCGCGTCCCTGGCGCGGAACGCCTCGATATCCTGCTGTGCGGCATGGCGGATCTCATACTGATTCAGGCAATAAACCGCCCAGGCCAGGTTCGAGCGGTCGTTCATGTTCATGTCGCGCCACCATTGAGCCAGTAGCGCGGCACCGGCTTCAGAGCCGTCCATGCCAGCGGTGGCTTGCATGACCTGAATGCTGTACGCCCACCCCCAGGTCGGATCGCGCGAGTCGTAGAAATCCAGGGCGTCGAGGAAGGCGGCGCTTTGCAGCCATGCCAGGTGGTCCGCCACGCGGGGCGCCATCAGCACTTCCTGCTGCCGAGACTGCTCGCCCATCCGATCATCGAATGCCTGCCGCTCATCCTGATCCAGCAGCGTGCCATACTGGCGATCGTATTCCTGCAAGAACTCGGCTTTACGCTGCGCCGATATCCGCTGCTTGCTGTCCTCGAGAATCTCGGCCTGCCGATTTTCATACTCCTCGACCA
>NZ_JAKGAM010000037.1 GCF_023061285.1 Chromohalobacter nigrandesensis | reverse complement strand
GTATGAGTCTGGGCTTACAGCTAATCTCGGGAGCAAGGGAGACATTGATTGATGACTCTTATCGAAGAGTTCAGGGCAACGGTAGCTTAGCCTCAACATCTGAGTTTGAAGGATTTGGTGGCGCAAGAAACACAGATACTCCTCAATTCAAACCGTCAGGTAAAACCTACATACTAAAAAGAAGCGAAGTTTATTCAAAAAATGAGATTGAAAGAGAGCTTCAGCTCATAATAGTTTTCTCTACCCCCAAAAGCAAACCAGCAAGTAGAGATGTTTTGGTTATGGAGATTAATAGATGAAGGCGATAATTTTTTTAGCTGCCATGCTAATGGTTTTCTCTGTAAAAGCTGAAGTTCTATTTCAGGACCCAACATATCAGCAACTTAATCAAGCTATTGAAGCCCAGAGCAAAGAGAGCATTACTGATCTTTCTGGGCCAGATGTGGAGAAAAATCAATATATTCTAGGCCTTCTCTATCTGAGAGGAAGCAAAGATTTTGGTATAAGAAAAGATTGTGACAAGGCGACAAGTCTTCTAAAAGGGGCGTGGTCTTCGGGGATCATAGATGCAGGATATGCGTTAGCTGCGATGTATTACGCTGGTGAATGCGTAGATAAGAATGTTGCACAATCCAGACATTTAGCTACTGAAGCGGCAAGTTCAGGCTACGTGTTAGCTCAACGAATGTTAGGAAGGGCTTACTGGGGGCGTGAGTGGGAAGAGCTGTATCCTCGCGATATGCAAAAGGCAGTATATTGGTTGAGTCAGGCTGGGGAAGCAGGAGATAGACAGTCATCCGGCAATTTAGCTTACATATATAAAACAGGCGATGGTGTCGAAAAGGATTATAGGAAATCTTTCTTGTGGCAGAAAAAAGCAGCTTTCGCTAAGTTTTCAGAAAGCCCCGGCGTGGGTTTTTATCCGCTCGCAAAATATTATGAAAAAGGCATTGGTACAGATATTGACTTGGTCAAAGCCTACAAATATTACGACCTTAGCGGCACCGCTGGCGCTGAAGGCAAACAACGTGTCGCCAAAAAAATGACTCAAGAACAGATCGATGAGGCTATCCGTCAGTCACAGGCGTGGCAAGAAGAGCATAACATTCAGGTCGGAGGCGGCTTTATTCGCCGCGTCGATTGATGCTGGCTTATTGAACCCTTGAGGGTTTCTAGCCAGCACTCGGTATGTTCACCGACGACGACGC
>NZ_JAKGAM010000036.1 GCF_023061285.1 Chromohalobacter nigrandesensis | reverse complement strand
CGATCGAGTTGGTGCTTCGACTTGTTCCGCGTGAAGAAAGACGGAAAAGCATTTTTGACTGGACCTATAAAAAGAACCGGAGCAGTGAAGCGCTATCACTTGCCTCAAACTCAGAATATGGCATGACTCAAGGTAGTGGCCCAAGCGATCAACCTGAATTCACCCTGAAAGATAAGGCTTACGAAGCGGAGTGGTCACAGATCTACGCAAAAAACACTTTGACCCAATTAGTCGGTCTCACAATAGCTTTCAGGTCGATAGATACTCATGCATTCAAGAACGACTTATTGATACTCAATGTTGAAAGTTTAGGAAATTAATGGGGATCGCGAGAATGAAACGCTTAATTTTTATCATGGTGCTATGCCTATCCAGCAGCGTACAGGCGGACATCCTGTTTCAGGATCCTACGGGAAAGGCGTTTGGCGCGGCCATCGATAAGCTTTCGGAGGAAGAGCTTAAGGATTTATCTACGTCCGATGCGAACCGGAAAAAATTATTCCTCGGTATTTTTTATATAAAAGGGGCTCCAGGGTTTCATGTTGAGAAAGACTGCGAAAAGGCTGTCGATTTTTTGCAAGACGCTTGGGAAAGTGACATCACTGATGCCGGCTATTCTCTGGCAACCATGTATTATAATGGGGTTTGTACGGATAAGGATATCGATAAGGCAAGGGAGCTGGCAACCCAAGCAGCGCAGGAAGGCTATATTCTTGCACAACGCATGTTGGGCCTAGCCTATGTGGGTGAGAAGTGGGAAGAGCTATACCCCTACGATGTCGAGAAAGGAATCTACTGGCTCAGCAAAGCGGGTAACGCCGGTGATGGCAGGTCTTCTGGACAGATGGCATATATGTATAGAAAAGGCGAAGGAGTATCCCGAGACGACAAGAAATCTTTTTTGTGGCTAAAAAAAAGCGTCTTCAATAAATACGAAAAAGGAATCAATATTGGCTTTCACATATTGGCTGAACGCTATGAGAAAGGCATGGGGACTGAGAAAGATCTTGTCAAAGCCTACAAATATTACGACCTTAGCGGCACCGCTGGCGCTGAAGGCAAACAACGTGTCGCCAAGAAAATGACCCAGGAGCAGATCGACGAGGCTATTCGCCAGTCTCGCACTTGGCAGGAAGAACATAATACATATGTGCCCAGCTATCATGGTCTGGAGCGCCAAGCAGATGGCGCGTATCGCTGAGCGCTGGCCAAGAGACATCGCCCGA
>NZ_JAKGAM010000035.1 GCF_023061285.1 Chromohalobacter nigrandesensis | reverse complement strand
GGGGGCTCAAGCGGAAATGGGCCTTCCTGAGGGCCTCTCCGGGCGTGAAAAATCGAGGAGCGGCTCCTCTCAGGCCGCCAAGGCCATCTTCTTGAGGTTCTGTGCGGCGGCACAGAGCAACGCCTGCTCTCGCATCCCCGCGATTCCCCGCATGCGCGCATACCGATAGCCGTGGAGCTGCTTGGCGTCCGCGAAGCTGCGCTCCACCGTCTCCTTGCGTCGCGCGTAAAGGCGTTTGCCTACCGGCTCCAGCCGGCGACGGTCCACCCGTTCCTTAGCGTCTTCCCAGACATGACGCGTCACCGTCTTGCGATAGTGTTGATTGCGAGTGCAGGTCGATAGGCGTGGACAGGTCCGACATTGTGCCGGGTCCGAGTGGTAGTGACGGTAACCTTCCCGACTGGTGGTGGCGTAGCGCAGCATCTGGCCTTCGGGGCAGCAGTACGCGTCCTGGTCGGCGTCATAGACGAAGAGACGTTTCGGCATCATGCCTTTCGGCTTGCTGGGTCGGCAGTAACCGATCACAGCGTAGAGCTGACGCTTCTCCAGCCCTTGGCAAATGGCGGCATTGAAGTAGCCGGCATCCAATCCCACGGCGGCTACCTCGAAGCCGAAGCGTTGGCGCTGGCGATCCAGCCGGTCAAGGTAAGGCACGCTGTCATGCACGCTAGCGGGCGTGATGTGCACGTCGGTGATGATGGCATGGCGGCCATCCACCGTCCGGTGGTCCAGGTAGAAGAAGCCCTTGGGCTTGCCTTCTCGCACCATGTAGCCACTGTCGGGGTCGGTCTCACTGATCTTCTTGGGGGTCGGCTCGGGTGCCGCCTCGTGACGAGGCGGCAGCAGCTTTTTTCCGTGCGCTTCTCGGTCAGCCTCCACGGCCGCGTCCAGCTCGGCCAGGTAGGCCTGCGGGGTCGTTTCCACCTCTTGCACCGTGAAGTGGCGGCGATTGGCATTGGCCTTGATGTGGGTACTGTCGGTGTACAGGACGCGCCCCCCGACCAAGCCCCTTGCCATCGCTTGTTCTACCACATGATCGAACAGCCGCTGCGCGATATCGCTGTCTCGGAATCGGCGGCGCCGGTTCTGGCTGAAGGTCGAGGCGTCCGGCACCTTGTCGGTCAGGCGCAAGCCGAGGAACCAGCGATAGGCCACGTTCACTTGCAGCTCACGTACGAGCTGGCGCTCGCTGCGAATGCCGAACAGGTAGCCGATGAACAGCGCCTTGAACAGGAGAACGGGATCCAACGCGGGGCGGCCGTTGTCCTCGCAGTACAAGTGGCGCGTCTCGTCGCGGATGAAGGAAAAATCGATGATGGCATCGATGCGCCGGAGCAGATGATCGGAAGGTACCAGCTCTTCCAGCGTGACCATCTCCAGCTCGTGTTGAGTCGGACCGGGATCTTTTAGCATCCCTTAATGACAACAAAGTCCTGGCCAAAGAGCCAGGACTTTGTCAGCAACCTG
>NZ_JAKGAM010000034.1 GCF_023061285.1 Chromohalobacter nigrandesensis | reverse complement strand
CTGGGGCTGCAGGCTGCCGGGCAGCGCCTGGCGCTGGGCCGAGACCGGCAGGGCGTTCTCGGCATGCACGCTGATGCCCAGCAGCAGGAACTGGCGTTCTTCTTCACCGCCGGTGTCGTGCAGCGGGGGCTGGGTGAGTTCGAACCAGCGCCCGGCCTGGAGCTGACGAGTACCACCAGCGCCGCGAAAGCGCTTGGCCAGGGATTCATGCGCCTCGAGACGGTTTTCGGTGAGGCGTTCGCCGCGCTCAAAGCCGTGGTAGTAATACGCGCCGGCGTAATCGTAGACCTCGGTGGCGGGCAGGTTGCCCTGATCGCTGAGGGTGTCGAGGCCGGTGCGCTTGGTCAGCGAGGGCTGCTTGTAGTCGAAGGTGCCGACACTGACGCGGGTAGGCTGCTGAGTGCGCACGCCGCCCCACTGATTGAGGGCATCTTCGGTTTCGGTAGCGGCTTGGCGGTGGAAGCGGATTGTCTGTGGCGAGACCGGTTGGCAGGTGTCGACGTCGTCGGTAATGACCAGGCGGTGGCCATCGAAGGATTGGCTGTCGCCCTCGGTCTCCCCGTCGTCGTTGTCGGCGGATTCGGACGATTGATATTCAAAATAATACCACAGGCCTTCTTCTTCGCAGAGGCGACTGATGAAGTTGAAGTCGCTCTCCCGGTACTGCACGCAGTAGCTGCGCGCGGGATAGTCACGTCGCAGGTCGAAACGGTAGCGGCCCCGGGCCAGTTCATGGCCGTCGAACACGTCGGTGAGGACATCGACGACGCTGCGATCCTGGAAGATCCGACTGTCGCGGCCGAGCTTCAGCATCGCCAGCCACGGCACCAGGGTGAGCTGGTAGTAGGTGACGCCGCCGTCCTCGCCCAGCAGCGCCGCCTCGGCAACGAGGCCATGCAACTGG
The DNA here is from genome assembly GCF_023061285.1 of Chromohalobacter nigrandesensis. Taxonomy (GTDB): domain Bacteria; phylum Pseudomonadota; class Gammaproteobacteria; order Pseudomonadales; family Halomonadaceae; genus Chromohalobacter; species Chromohalobacter nigrandesensis. The sequence goes on along the minus strand of NZ_JAKGAM010000034.1, from coordinate 627 downwards.
CGATAACCGCCATCGGCCTGCCGGATCGACAGCCTCGCCGGCTGCGCCATCAGCGTCTTGAGTTCGAGATCATTCTGCTGGGAGATGCAGTCGAGCGTATAGCTGAAGGGCGCGCTGACACGCTCCTCGCCCACCAGCCGATGCGGCAGCAGCGACGCCCCGGCAATGTCGAGGGTCAGCAGTCGCTGCGATGGCGACAGGTCGATATCGAAGGTGTCGAAAAGCGCCTCTGACATGGCATCGTCCCTGAAGGTCATGCATGGCACGAACGCACGCACTCAAACGATCGTCGCTTGCCACGCTTATGTGGAGGGGACCTAATTTAACATGGATAAAAGTGAAACGTACCCCAGCGACACCGGCGTTCTGTGAGGATTTGTTTCTGACGAAGGGGCTGGGTCAGGCACTGTGCACACATTACCGTGTTACACCCTCGACATTTCATCATCGGCCTCGGCTTCCGGTTCCGTCTCAAGCGCCAAGTCGAGCTTATAAAGAATAGTGTGCGTGGACTTGATTAGTTGATGAAGAATCGGAGCCATCGGTCATCCTCCGATAGTAGCTCGCAAGATAGATACTCCGGGACCAAGCACCTGCCACACAAAAAGGGCGCCCCATGGGGCGCCT
>NZ_JAKGAM010000033.1 GCF_023061285.1 Chromohalobacter nigrandesensis | reverse complement strand
CGCTTTTAACGGGTCTCTTCAATGGGTGACCAGCGAGGGCTAGATGATCGGCCAGATTAATGGCTGAGAAAATAAATTAAGGCAGCAGGCGGTAGAAGCGGCCCGAAATTAGGTTTTTCTACAGCCTCGTTATGCATTCAATGGAAAAAGGAGGTGTCAGTCATGAAAAAACAGGATGTACACGTTTTGGTGTTCGACAGCATGTCAGACTGGGAGGCGGCGTATGCTACCTCCGGAATAAACAACCCGCAATTTCAGAGGGTGCCCGATAGATATCAAGTTCGGACAGTCTCCGTCAGTGGTGCGCCCGTCGTGACTGCAGGTGGGTTGCGCATACAGCCGGACATGGCACTTGTCGATCTTGCTCCAAGCAACAGTGCAATGTTCATCATGCCAGGTGGAGCTCTTTGGGATGAAGGTGGTAATATCGAAGCTGTCGAGGTTGCTCAGCATTTCCTCGACGCTGGTAAGCCGGTGGCAGCAATTTGTGGCGCTACAGCTGGCCTCGCGCGAGGAGGGTTGCTGGACACCAGGCGGCACACAAGCAACGCGCTGGAGTATCTTAGCGCGACAGGGTATGGGGGAATCGACTTATTTGAGGATAAGCCAGCGGTCACAGATGGGGGAGTTGTCACCGCCTCTGCAATGTCACCTGTTGACTTCGCTTATCACATCTTCGCGCTTCTTGGTTTGTATGAGCCTCCAGTCTTGGACGCATGGTATGGGTTGTTTAAGACGGGGCGGGCTGAGTATTTTGGAGAATTGATGGATGCAGCTAATGCATAACCAGTCGCAGCAGTGCGCGCCTGCGGCGCCGGACGCTCGTTCCTCGCGCCGCCGTGCTTGACGTTAGCTTCTAAAGGAGTATCGATGAAGCATCCTATATTTTTATCATCTAGTGATATAATAAATTTAGAGTATGAAGTTGTTTCTCAAGATTTGAGGGTCTACTTAACACGTCTAATTGATCGTAACGACGAATTCCGGCGCTTTGGAATGATAAACCGAAATGCCATTATTAATCGCTCTCGATCTTTGGCTGGTCTTCCGGTCTATGTTTTGGAGGGCGATGAGTACGAACCATGCGAGTACGCATGGCACAATGGCGAGTTCGAATTGGCTTTGAGACGTAATGATACAGCACACTTTGCAGAGCTATTATGTGAAATTGTTGATCGGGGATGGCTTTCTGAAGATGAGGTTAACGCGGCTTTCATAAGAGAAAATTCATCTTTGAGAATAGATGAAAGCAGCGGTGAGGTTGTTGTCCGTGTTCTGTCTTTAGAAGATATTGTTGACGATTCTCCCGATGAAGATGAACACCTCAACATAAGGGTTCTGGTTGATCGAATGCAGTCTTCGCTAAACTCAGGCGACTATTCATCGGTCCTTCATTCAAGCGCCTCAGTATTTGAAACGCTCGCTAAGGATATTATCGGCGCTCCCACAATTCAGGATAAATCACTTGGCGGTTTCCTCGAAATGTATAAAAAAAGGACGAATTTACCTCCAGATATGCAAGAAAAAATAATTGAAGTCTATAATTCACGAAACTCATTGCCTCTTGCGGGCCATGGAAGCACAAGTTCTCCGAGCTTTAGCGAGGAGGAGGCAATTATCCTTTGCGAGCTGACTAAAGCTTTTGTCAAAATTGAGTACGGTATAGAGCGCACAGCAATAAAAGCTAACTAGTGGCTCCATTTGACGCCGCAAGCCGGCGCAAATGAGCCAG
>NZ_JAKGAM010000032.1 GCF_023061285.1 Chromohalobacter nigrandesensis | reverse complement strand
AAGCTCTCGCTGTTCGTGCAGAAGGCGGGCATCAAGCTCTTCGCCGCGCGAGGCAAGGTGGACCTCCAGGCGCAGGATGGCGAGATGGCCTTCACTGCGGAGAAAGGCGTCAAGGTGACCTCCACCGAGGGCCGTATCGAGATCAACGCCGACAACGGCATTCTGCTGCAGAGTGGCGGCGGCTATATCCGCATCGAGGGTGGCAACGTCGACGTACATGGCCCTGGCAAGATCGACGTCAAAGGCGCACAGCATGACTTCGGTGGACCGAAGAGCATGCCAATGAGCTTCGATCCACTACCTGAATCGCAAGGCCCCTATGAGCAATATTTCACTTTGAGTGACAAACGTTCAGGCAACACCCTGCCATACGCCAGCTATCGCGTTGAAACGGCAGAGGGCAAAATGTTCGAAGGCCGCGCCGATGCCGAAGGCAACACTCAGAAGATCCTGACGCGTAAGCCGGAGCAGTTGAAAGTCACGATACTCGATCGCTTCGATGATGCAGTAGAAGGCAACCTGTCATGAGCATCCCGGCACAGACTGACATTCACGGCGAGTCTCAGACTCAACTCAAAGCACAAGGCGCCAAGGCTTCGAGCGACCCCACAGACCAACTGTTCTATCTTACCGGCACGAACACGATACTGCTGGTGCCCCGTGAGGCAATGCCCGACTTCAATACGGAAATGACGACGCTCGAGGCACTGGTAGAAGAGCAGCAACATGCCATGGCGAACCTCAAGCAGTGGCAAGACCGATATATCGCCTATGTACAGAGCCACTATTTTAGCCCTGCCGATCGACCTGATATCGACAGGGCCGGTGGTGTCGGGAACAAGGGATCTGTCGCGGTACAGGTGTACCTCGCGCGCCGAACGCTTAACCAGGCCAATGCTCGGCTCAATGAGGTCATCGACTCCTTGACAAGCCTCGATGACGAGACCAATAACATCGTCGAGCTTATAGCCCTCCAGCGTCGCGGAGCAAACGCCTCATCGGCAGGTTTTCGAATGGGCTATGTCAGATCGGAAAAGATATCACCCGACTGGGCGCGCTATCCGCTCTCCAGCAGCGGCCACACGGATATCGTCAATGCCGGTGGCCAAGTCGATTGGGACACGCTACGAGGCCAGCTTCAGGACCTGAGAAGCAGGCTGTCTGGAGAGAAGCCCTGGATCGACGGCTGGCTGGCACTGGAAGACCAGGAAAAGGAACTCTTCCACTGGAGCCAGGCCACCAACCGAAACCTTCAACTGCGTGACGAAACGGAGCCCAGCGACGCGCATGACCCGGCTGCGGTCAAGGTCGCGCTCACGAACGAAGCCCAACTGATGCGCTGGTCGTATGGCGCCGGTGGTATTTCAAGCAATGCCAGCCCCTTCAAGCGCAGCGGATCGATCAAGGCAAGTGGGCACGCCTCGCTGAGGCTGGCCCAGGCCAAGAGCGAAATCCACTGCTACGAGCCACCCGGTGGCTACATCATGGCTTTCCAGCTACCCATGAGAGAAGCCGCTTCGGACTCAGAGGCGGAGAGCGCCGAAACCGGCCGCCACAATAACGGCGATAGGCCGTCCCAACTGATCGATCTGGGCATGATCCGTTCTCATTTAATCATGACGACGGAGGGAGGGATCGGCGCCAGCCTCGCTGCCGAGTTGAATATCGATGCCGATCTCAGCCGCCCCGATGGCAGGACGGTAGGCACACGCGGCACCCTGGATGCCCAAACCCTACCCGGTCAGCAGCGAGTGGATATGTCGACTTCCGAGGATAACGATGACTCGGGCAATCAGGTCCGCGCTTTCGTCGGTGCGGAGATGGGCTGCACCATTGCCGGCCAGATCGAATGGAAAAATCCCGAAGTCAATGAGTTCCGCCCTTTCGGCAAGCTGGCTCCGCA
>NZ_JAKGAM010000031.1 GCF_023061285.1 Chromohalobacter nigrandesensis | reverse complement strand
CGATCAGGTAATTCATTGTGAGCGCTTACCCAGGACGGGATGCACGGTCGTTTAAGGAGGTGATCCAGCCGCAGGTTCCCCTACGGCTACCTTGTTACGACTTCACCCCAGTCATGAACCACACCGTGGTGATCGCTCCCCCGAAGGTTAAGCTAACCACTTCTGGTGCAGTCCACTTCCATGGTGTGACGGGCGGTGTGTACAAGGCCCGGGAACGTATTCACCGTGCCATTCTGATGCACGATTACTAGCGATTCCGACTTCGCGGAGTCGAGTTGCAGACTCCGATCCGGACTGAGACCGGCTTTTCGGGATTGGCTTCAGCTCGCGCTTTCGCAACCCTTTGTACCGGCCATTGTAGCACGTGTGTAGCCCTACCCGTAAGGGCCATGATGACTTGACGTCGTCCCCACCTTCCTCCGGTTTGTCACCGGCAGTCTCCCTAGAGTTCCCGACCGAATCGCTGGCAAATAGGGACAAGGGTTGCGCTCGTTACGGGACTTAACCCAACATTTCACAACACGAGCTGACGACAGCCATGCAGCACCTGTCTCTGCGCTCCCGAAGGCACCCCGGAATCTCTTCCGGGTTCGCAGGATGTCAAGGGTAGGTAAGGTTCTTCGCGTTGCATCGAATTAAACCACATGCTCCACCGCTTGTGCGGGCCCCCGTCAATTCATTTGAGTTTTAACCTTGCGGCCGTACTCCCCAGGCGGTCGACTTATCGCGTTAACTGCGCCACTAAGTCCTCAAGGGACCCAACGGCTAGTCGACATCGTTTACGGCGTGGACTACCAGGGTATCTAATCCTGTTTGCTACCCACGCTTTCGCACCTCAGCGTCAGTGTCAGTCCAGAAGGCCGCCTTCGCCACTGGTATTCCTCCCGATCTCTACGCATTTCACCGCTACACCGGGAATTCTACCTTCCTCTCCTGCACTCTAGCCTGCCCGTTCCGGATGCCGTTCCCAGGTTGAGCCCGGGGCTTTCACACCCGGCGTGACACGCCGCCTACGCGCGCTTTACGCCCAGTAATTCCGATTAACGCTTGCACCCTCCGTATTACCGCGGCTGCTGGCACGGAGTTAGCCGGTGCTTCTTCTGCGGGTGATGTCGCTCTTGCCGGGTATTGACCGACAAGCCTTCTTCCCCGCTGAAAGTGCTTTACAACCCGAAAGCCTTCTTCACACACGCGGCATGGCTGGATCAGGCTTGCGCCCATTGTCCAATATTCCCCACTGCTGCCTCCCGTAGGAGTCCGGGCCGTGTCTCAGTCCCGGTGTGGCTGATCATCCTCTCAAACCAGCTACGGATCGTCGCCTTGGTGAGCCGTTACCTCACCAACCAGCTAATCCGACATAGGCTCATCCAATCGCGCGAGGTCCGAAGAGCCCCCGCTTTCTCCCGTAGGACGTATGCGGTATTAGCCTGAGTTTCCTCAGGTTATCCCCCACGACTGGGTAGATTCCTATGCATTACTCACCCGTCCGCCGCTCGACGCCTCCTAGCAAGCTAGGATCGTTTCCGCTCGACTTGCATGTGTTAGGCCTGCCGCCAGCGTTCAATCTGAGCCATGATCAAACTCTTCAGTTGAAAGTCTGATAGTCCGTTGAGCGGACCAAACTTGGTTCAAGACTAAAACGTTCTCAAAAAGACCCGAAGGTCTCTGACGAGTCGCTTGCCTTGATAGGTCGTGACTAGCACCCCTATCCTGAGCAAACGCCCACATGAATTACCTGATCGATTGTTAAAGAGCGTCTCCGTGCTCTACAAAGAGCGGAGCTCTCGTTTTCGCCGAAGCGCCTAACGAGGAAGACGTATTCTACCGAAAGCGCCGTGATTGTCAATGGCCGCAGCCTACGTAACAATCGCTGACATCGCTTCAAATGACGGCGTTGTCAGGGCCTTTCGAGATGCGGCGCATTTTACCGAATTCGGCGTCACTGTCAAGCGAGAAAGCCACCCGAAGGT
>NZ_JAKGAM010000030.1 GCF_023061285.1 Chromohalobacter nigrandesensis | reverse complement strand
AAGCTGTCGCTGTTCGTCTACCGCGCCGGGATCAAGTTGTTCGCCGCGCGAGGCAAGGTGGACCTCCAGGCGCAATCGGACAACCTCGAGGCGACCGCGCGGCAAAACCTCAATGTCACCTCCAGCGACGACACCATCGACTTGTCGGCCGCCAAGGAAATCCTGCTGGTCAGCGGCGGCGCCTACGTGCGCATCAAGGACGGCCATGTCGAGCTCCACGCCCCGGGCAAGGTCACCATCAACGGCGCGACGAAGAGTTTTGGCGGGCCGACGGAGATGCACGTTGGCAAACCCGTACTGCCCGACACCGATGAACCCATTTGCGTCAGCTGCTGGTTGAAAGCGTTACGCGAACAGCGCGCCCTGGTAAAGGTATAGCCATGAATTTGAACGAGCAGGCGTTGCAAGCACGCATCGAGGATTACCTCTCCGCGCTGGATGATGCGTGCCGAGAGTCGACGTCCATTTGTGCCGTGGTGGAAGCCGGACTCCTGACCGACGAGGAGCGTGCCGAGGTATGGAAGCGCTTTCAAGGCTACGCATGGCTGCAACAGCCGGAATATAGCGCGCTTCAGCCGCTGGGCCCCTGGTTGTTCGCTGCGGATGTCGACACGCTGCTTACCGATTTATACCCCCTGGCAGAACGCGGCTTTCATGGATTGTTGATGACGCATCAACCGGTGGCGGATGAAGCGGAGAAACTGGGGGAACTCTGCGTGGTGAAGGATACCGCAGGCGATAAACAGCTACTGCGCTATTACGCCCCCCATGTGTTGCCTATCGTGCACCGTTTCTCCGACATGCCCTGGCATCATCGGCTGTTCGGCAGTTTGAGTTACTGGTGGCTACCCGGCCTGGAAGGCTGGCAAGAATACAAGGGCGCGTGGGAGCCACAGGGGGCGGTACCCGACGCCAGCGAGACAATCACCTTGACGCCGGCGCTCCTGCAGGCCTTGGGCAATGACCCCCTGTCTCATCAGATTCTCGGCGAACTGGAACAGTCATCCCCGTCGCTTTTCAGCGTGGCATGCCCCGGTATCCGGTTGGCCATCGTGGACAACGCCATCTCCAAGGCGCGGGAAGCGGGCTTGAGCAGCACGCAGGATCTGAGCGTCTATGCCGCTTACTGCGTGGCTCATGGCATGGACGTGTCGTGCGAACCGGCATTCGCGCGGGCGGTGGAACTCTCTCGCTCGGGGCCGCGCCCACTGGCCGAAAACCTGAAGACAACAGGCTCATACAGCATCAGCGAGGCGCGTCATGGGTAGTATTCTCGATCCCCTGAGTGTCGGGCAGCGTATCGGTGACCGGCTTTCGGCGATGCCGCAGACCGAGGACGATGGCACGACGGTCGACTGCAAGAAATCGATCAACATTCTGCCACTGCGGTATAGCGCGGTGTACGCCGAGGAAGAAGACCGCCCTGCGCTGGGCAAGGTGCCGGCATACCAGGGCGAGCCCGTCTCGGACGTCGGATTGTCGCACGCCAAATATGCCGCCCGTCTGCTACGGGAAGGGTACCTTTACGTGCTGGTCAACCGACTGGGGACTTACCGCTGGGAGCACTGCTACTACGTCTCCGCCGATGCGCTGTTGCGTCGAATCAATCCCTACGAGCCGGCCAAAGAAGGCGGTGGTGTATCTTACTTCTCCATTAACGACGTCGAGGATGTCTCCGAGGGCTACATGCTCTTCCTGCCGGACCCCTTGAGCGTTCGGATGCTGGAGCGTCTCAAGTCGAACGCACATCTGAGGGAATCCCTGCAGTGCTTTGCCATCGCCGAGTTGGCCCATAGCTGTCGTGGAGAGGGTGTCATCCCTCCGACGATGCTGCAGGACCAGGTGGCCGAGTTCGTCGGTCAGCGCGACGATGCCGTGGGACAGTTATTGCAGAAACAGACGTTTCCGCCGTTGACCGACCCCTTCGATGAGAATGCCCAGCCCGCCGATCTGGCGGAGCGTTGGTCGCGCTTCGAAAGCCTCCAGCGTGCGCTGGAGGGTCTTCAAGGGTTCGCCGTGGTCCTGAGCGACGCCATCGGCATCACCCAGGAACTTAACAATTTCCGCAACGACGCGCTGGAACCGCTCAAGGACTGGATGGAAAAGGACGACGACGAGGGGCTGACCAACGAGCAGCGCTTCTATACCTCGGAACTGATGCGCAACCTGCGCCATGACTATGTGGAAGGACGCATCAATAGTCTAGCGCAGCGTGACGTGCGGCGTTACCGGCTTCAGGTGGGCAACCGCTACATGCCCCATGTCCGTATCGTGGAGGAAGCGACCATCGGCGGTCAGCGCCAACCCACGCCTCGTGACTATGCGC